>CABJBM010000089.1 GCA_902363835.1 Lachnospiraceae bacterium | reverse complement strand
CATATCTGGCTGCACCAATCTCTTCCTGATCAACGCTCACCACCCGGCCTTCCAGAGTCTCCACGATGTAGTTGGGAATATCCAGCGCTCCGCCCGGATCTGTGGTGATTACCGACCCGTCCGGCTTCCTGCTTTCCGCCGTGATTCCGGCCTCCCCTTTTGGTCTGGCTACTACGATATATTCCTCGTTGTAATCCAGCCCGGAAAAAGTCACGCTTCCCGGACTTCCTGTCACTGTCTGCCAGCCGTCATTTCCTGTTTCCGGGGTAATGATAACTGTTCCGTCCTTACTTAGAACTGCGTAATCCGATTTCTTATCAGCAGGCTTGATCACAA
>CABJBM010000088.1 GCA_902363835.1 Lachnospiraceae bacterium | reverse complement strand
TTGTGATCAAGCCTGCTGATAAGAAATCGGATTACGCAGTTCTAAGTAAGGACGGAACAGTTATACTTACCCCGGAAACAGGAAGTGACGGCTGGCAGACAGTGACAGGAAGTCCGGGAAACGTGACTTTTTCCGGGCTGGATTACAACGAGGAATATATCGTAGTAGCCAGACCAAAAGGGGAGGCCGGAATCACGGCGGAAAGCAGGAAGCCGGACGGATCGGTAATCACCACAGATCCGGGCGGAGCGCTGGATATTCCCAACTACATTGTGGAGACTCTGGAAGGCCGGGTGGTGAGCGTTGATCAGGAAGAGATTGGTGCAGCCAGATATG
>CABJBM010000087.1 GCA_902363835.1 Lachnospiraceae bacterium | reverse complement strand
AAATAGCAATTTAAGCGCTTTAAGTAATAATTTGAACGATGTAAAAAACGTATCTTATTCAGTTGGTAGTGGCATTGATGCTAATAGTTGCTCCGGGGGGATTATATATCTTCTCCAAAAGAATTCCCTGTGCCAAATCCGGGGTTCTATAACCATCGTTGCTGATTTGAGTAACGACTCAAGCAGGTCAATATTTTCCCCGGAATTTTATGGTCAGGCTTATTCGCCTATACCTGATGGAATGCTATTGACTTATCACGTAAGATACCAAGATATTACCGGTTACTTATCTTATGATGCGACTACAAAAACATTTAAGCTGTTTAACTATAGCGGGAA
>CABJBM010000086.1 GCA_902363835.1 Lachnospiraceae bacterium | reverse complement strand
ACACTTCACAACTACACCAAATGGAGATGGAGAGATTCGAACTCTTGACCCCCTGCTTGCAAGGCAGGTGCTCTCCCAACTGAGCTGCACCCACAAAGTACTTGGATGCGGGTCTACCCTATAATAGGCAATCCCAATATTCATTTTTTATTCATTTTGGTTAGGTTTTCAATAGAATGATAAATCAATGGGCTTAAGTGGACTCGAACCACCGACCTCACGCTTATCAGGCGTGCGCTCTAACCAGCTGAGCTATAAGCCCATATGTAAATCTGGCACCCACCTGCTCTCCCATGCCGTCTCCAGCATAGTACCATCGGCCGCTTAAGTCTTAACCATCGTGTTCGGGATGGGAACGGGTGT
>CABJBM010000085.1 GCA_902363835.1 Lachnospiraceae bacterium | reverse complement strand
ATGCTTCGCTCGACTTGCATGTGTTAAGCACGCCGCCAGCGTTCATCCTGAGCCAGGATCGAACTCTCAAATTTAAGCAGATAGTCTTTGAAAGCGGTCGGTGATTTGCACAAAAGTCTGTTGAAAGCTCGCTTTCATAAGGACTTTTTTGTAAATCTCCGAACATTTGCGAAGCAAATGGTAGCGAATGAAGCAAAGCTTCATGAGCCTACCGCTTGGACTTGCCATTCGGTTCAATCCGGGGTCAAAATCAACTAACTAGCTAATTTATTTCCCGTTTTACTTGTTGTTTGGTTCGTATACAATTACTTGTATTCGTTCTGAAATTTTCTCATTCAAAGCCATCAAACATGGCTTGTTTTATTAGAATTTTCAGGGTTTTACATACTGTTCAATCTTCTGTTTTCAAGGTGCTTTTTCT
>CABJBM010000084.1 GCA_902363835.1 Lachnospiraceae bacterium | reverse complement strand
TGGGCACTCTGGGGAGACTGCCAGGGATAACCTGGAGGAAGGTGGGGATGACGTCAAATCATCATGCCCCTTATGATTTGGGCTACACACGTGCTACAATGGCGTAAACAAAGGGAAGCAAAGGAGTGATCTGGAGCAAACCCCAAAAATAACGTCTCAGTTCGGATTGTAGTCTGCAACTCGACTACATGAAGCTGGAATCGCTAGTAATCGCGGATCAGAATGCCGCGGTGAATACGTTCCCGGGTCTTGTACACACCGCCCGTCACACCATGGGAGTTGGTAACGCCCGAAGTCAGTGACCCAACCGTAAGGAGGGAGCTGCCGAAGGCGGGACTGATAACTGGGGTGAAGTCGTAACAAGGTAGCCGTATCGGAAGGTGCGGCTGGATCACCTCCTTTCTAAGGAAGAAGAAGTAGGGGTTTTATATACTGTTGAGTCTTTGGTTTTCAAAGCAAAAAAAGAATAAAAGAAACACCAAGAAAGACACAAAATTTCTGGTGCCGATGCGCTTA
>CABJBM010000083.1 GCA_902363835.1 Lachnospiraceae bacterium | reverse complement strand
TCCGATGCACGAACGTGCTTCGGAAATCCTATTTTATTGAGGAGTTATTTCACAGCCCCTTTTTCTGTGAAAACCGTGGAAAAAAGATTTTTTCGAACCCCCGTAAAAATGGCTGTTCGTTAAAAATCAAGTAGCAGTTTTACTTCTGAGTATAAAACTGTGAATCCTTTCCAGTAAAGACTTTTAATATTATATCAGGAAGATCTAATATAAGCAACTCACGGCCTTATCTAAAATTATTGGTAGTTGTTCAGCAGTTATGCCGAAGGAGAACCTGTTGACATTTTTTTGCAAACTATATATGCTTGTGGTGTCGAATGCAGAGAGGCGCTTTGTATTCGGTGAGCCTCGATCCTGGCTCTGCGGATTATAATAATGTGCAAAGACACAAGTTGTTCTGGCACAAAACTGCCCTCGTCAATTTGGCGGGGGCGTTTTGTTTTATTATGGGTCGTGACCCTGTTGAGCACGCATAGCGTGCGAAATATAAACCACCCGCTATGCGGGTGCGCGTCGCGTGTTATACAAAAAAATCAC
>CABJBM010000082.1 GCA_902363835.1 Lachnospiraceae bacterium | reverse complement strand
TACTAATCTAAGATACATAGCGTTGTATCTCTGGTCTTAGGTTGTTATTTCACCGTACGTTACGGTTACTTTAACGAGTTTTGTTTGGTTACATCTTTCGATGTAACACCTCGGATGTCTTGATGTCGTCTTTATACTTTTGCAGGTACAAAGACTCTATCTAGATATATTTCAATATGTGGTTTTCAAGGTACATGCGTGATATCAATCAAAAGCATGTCTAACAATGCTTCTTAACAACATCACTGTGACTGAAGTTTATCAGTCATTCGAAAGCTCGATCAGTTCAAACTCACGAATCACTGGTAAAAACCAGCTATATAAAACAGCACTGCCCTGCTGAATCAGGTTAACACATTCTTTAGCACAGGCTTCGCTTTTCCCTCCGCCCATTGGAACGTGTCCGTTCTATATAAAACACTCTTTCGAGTGATCTTTTTTAAAATAATCTGGCACCCACCTGCTCTCCCATGCCGTCTCCAGCATAGTACCATCGGCCGCTTAAGTCTTAACCATCGTGTTCGGGATGGGAACGGGTGT
>CABJBM010000081.1 GCA_902363835.1 Lachnospiraceae bacterium | reverse complement strand
GTGGAGACTCTGGAAGGCCGGGTGGTGAGCGTTGATCAGGAAGAGATTGGTGCAGCCAGATATGAACAAGCCCATAAGGGAGACCGGGTGGTAATCACCGCAGATGAGACTGACGGAGCCGGGGAGACATTCCGTTACTGGCAGATCACCATAGGATCAGTGCCGGGGCTTAGCGGGAAGCTGTATGAGAGAGAACTGTCCTTTGATATGCCGGATACCAACCTGGTGTTTACGGCTTATTATACCCGTCCGGTTGCCAGTCCCAGCAATGCAACCGTGGTGGATGAGGTCCGGGGAGGAAGAGGAAATGAGATCGCCCTTGATCCGGGAGAGATACCGGGTCTGGAGGAAGAGCTTACAACCGATGCAGACCGGATCCTGATGGATCAGAATCATGCGGATGTGACCTATAAGGTGGTGTATACAAAGAATGCAGCAAAGGCCACAGAATCCAATGCAGTAAGGGAGTCGTCTGACTACAACAGCGACCACAGCCAGGCATTTAAGGCAGCCTGGGGACTGAACGTGGATATTGAGCGGTATGTCAACGGAAGAAAGACAGCCATGGCCACGCCGTCGCAGGCAGAGTTTGTCACCTATGTCCAGCTGGATAAGGATGATGTGGACATGATGGACTACCAGCTGTACCGGATCAC
>CABJBM010000080.1 GCA_902363835.1 Lachnospiraceae bacterium | reverse complement strand
TTATGGGTCGTGACCCAGTTGAGCTCGCGTAGCGTGCGAAATATAAACCACCCGCTATGCGGGTGTGCGGTGTTTGTTATACAAAAAAATCACCTTTCCGTTATAATAAGGTTGTTCAAGCCAATTATAACGAGAGGAAAGGTGATTTTAATGGCACAAAAGACAAATAGTCTGTCGCACACGAAATGGATGTGTAAATATCACATCGTATTCACTCCCAAGTATAGACGAAAAATAATCTATAATCAATACAAAGAAAGTTTAAGAGATATTTTAAAACAGCTATGCGGATATAAGGGGGTGGAAATTTTAGAAGGGCATCTGATGCCGGATCACGTCCATATGTTAGTTAGCATTCCACCAAAACTTAGTGTATCGCAGTTTATGGGATATCTAAAAGGGAAGAGTGCGTTGATGATGTTCGATAAACACTCAAATTTAAAGTACAAATTTGGAAATCGTCACTTCTGGGCAGAAGGTTACTATGTCAGTACAGTAGGGCTCAACGAGGCAACGATAAAAAAGTATATCCAGGAACAAGAAAAGCATGATATTGCAATGGATAAATTGAGTGTAAAAGAGTATGCAAACCCCTTTAAGGGGTAGCCAGTAGTACAAACACCCTTTTAAGGGTAGTGACGAGTCAAGGGCAATAAGGCTTGAACAAAGTGAAAGCCAGCGTCTTGAGGCGCTGGCCAGTAACGTCCCCTTATAGGGGCGTGCAAACCACCCGTTTGACGGGTGGTCATGATT
>CABJBM010000079.1 GCA_902363835.1 Lachnospiraceae bacterium | reverse complement strand
TTATGGGTCGTGACCCTGTTGAGCACGCATAGCGTGCGAAATATAAACCACCCGCTATGCGGGTGCGCGTCGCGTGTTATACAAAAAAATCACCTTTCCGTTATAATAGAGTTGTTCAAGCTACTATATAACGAAAGGAAAGGTGATTTTAATGGCAAACAAGAGTAACAGTCTTGCACATACAAAATGGATGTGCAAGTATCACATCGTGTTCACACCTAAGTATAGACGAAAAGTAATATATTATCAATACAAAGAAAGCCTCCGTGACATATTAAAGCAGTTATGTAACTATAAAGGTGTAGAAATTATAGAAGGACATATCATGCCAGATCATGTACACATGCTGTTAAGTATCCCACCTAAAATGAGTGTATCCAGTTTTATGGGATATTTAAAAGGAAAGAGTGCCCTTATGATGTTTGATAAGCATGCAAATTTAAAGTATAAATTTGGGAATCGAAAGTTCTGGTCGGAAGGATATTATGTGAGCACGGTAGGGCTGAATGAAGCCACCATCAAAAAGTATATAGAAGAACAGGAGAAACAC
This sequence comes from Lachnospiraceae bacterium, assembly GCA_902363835.1. GTDB lineage: Bacteria > Bacillota > Clostridia > Lachnospirales > Lachnospiraceae > Lacrimispora. Next base: position 206 of record CABJBM010000079.1, on the reverse strand, counting down.
GATATCATGGTGGATAAATTAAGCGTAAAGGAATACGAGGACCCTTTTAAGGGTTAGAAGGTATTACGAACGCCTCTTTAGAGGCAGCAAAGGTGGCAAAGGCATAGTGGCTTGAACGAAGTGAAAGCCAGCGTCTTGAGGCGCTGGCCGGTAACAAAGGCTTACAGCCTTAGTGCAAACCACCCGTTTTACGGGTGGTCATGATT
>CABJBM010000078.1 GCA_902363835.1 Lachnospiraceae bacterium | reverse complement strand
AGCTGACTGTCACTAATAGGTCGAGGGCTTAACCAGGTTGGTTTAGGTAAGAGGAAAGAACGGATGATAGATATGTAACAATGTGTGGTTTTGAGGGTATATGTAATAACCTTCAAAAAGGTTTGGCCTGGTGGCTCAGCTGGTTAGAGCGCCGCCCTGTCACGGCGGAGGTCGTGGGTTCGAATCCCATCCGGGTCGTTTAACAACTGAATTTTGTATATGGGATCTTAGCTCAGCTGGGAGAGCATCTGCCTTACAAGCAGAGGGTCATAGGTTCGAGCCCTATAGGTCCCATTCAGTATGCAAGGCAACATACATGAGAAGATTTGTGCCGATGTGGCTCAATTGGCAGAGCAGCTGATTTGTAATCAGCAGGTTATCGGTTCGAGTCCGATCATCGGCTTGCATCAAAAAAAAATATGGATGGGTTCCCGAGTGGCCAAAGGGGGCAGACTGTAAATCTGTTGCGACACGCTTCGATGGTTCGAATCCATCTCCATCCATTTGGTGATTAAAATCATAATCACTGCATATAATATAATTAAATAACGCGGGGTGGAGCAGTCTGGAAGCTCGTCGGGCTCATAACCCGAAGGTCGCAGGTTCAAATCCTGCCCCCGCAATTTTTTTTGAGTAATTTTAGGAAAATGTGTACGAATGAAAGTGCATAGGCCCAGATAGCTCAGTTGGTAGAGCAGAGGACTGAAAATCCTCGTGTCGCTGGTTCGATTCCGGCTTTGGGCATATGGGATACTAGCTCAGGTGGTAGAGCACTTGACTTTTAATCAAGTTGTCCGGGGTTCGAGTCCCCGGTGTCTCAGGACAAGCCTTGAAACAGAAATGTTTCAAGGCTTTTTATTATGGGTCGTGACCCAGTTGAGCTCGCGTAGCGTGCGAAATATAAACCACCCGCTATGCGGGTGTGCGGTG
>CABJBM010000077.1 GCA_902363835.1 Lachnospiraceae bacterium | reverse complement strand
AGATGGGTTTTAAAAGAGTAATTAATGTTGTCGAGACTCATGATGGAGAACCAATGCGGGTTGTTACCGGCGGTGTGGGGCATATTCCAGGCAACAGTGTCTATGAGATGGAGGAATATTTAAGGCTGAAAAACGACGGCTTGCGTAAATTCCTGCTTCGTGAGCCAAGAGGATACCCGCCAATGTGCTGTAACATCATTGTTCCGCCAAAGCATCCGGATGCAGCAGCAGGCTTTATCATTATGGAACAGACTGAATATCCAATGATGTCCGGTGGCAATGTTATTTCTGTAGCTACCGTTCTTCTGGAGACCGGAATGATTGAAATGAAGGAACCTTATACAGAATTTCAGTTAGAGGCCCCTGCCGGCCTGATTGGAATCAAGGCAAAGTGTGAGAACGGTAAAGTCACGGAAGTAACATTTAAAAATGTACCTGCTTTTGCAGTATATACGGATACGGAAATCACGGTTCCCCATATTGGCCATGGGGTTGAGAAGATTAAAGTGGATGTTGCATGGGGTGGTATGTTCTATGTAATGGCTGATGTTCGTCAGTTCCCATGGATTGAATTGACTCCTGATATGGGACGGGAAATTACACGTGTATCCTCCTTGATTTTAAAGGCTGCTCAGGATCAATTACCTGTAGAGCATCCCAGCTATCCAGGCGTTGGAATAACAATATCCCAGTTATTTGGGCCGACAGATGATCCTAATGCCGATATCAGAAATGCGGTTACTGTTGCCAGCGGAGAAGTTGATTTTGATAATCCTTCCACATGGATTGGTGCGTTGGACCGCTGTCCATGCGGAACCGGTACATGTGCGAGAATGGCAGCTATGTATGCCAAGGGAGAATTAAAGATAAATGAAACCTTCCGTCATCAGGGATTACTTGGAGTTGTATACAAGGGAGAGCTGATTGAAGAAACAGAGATTGGTGGACGTAAAGCCGTTATTCCAACAATCGCTGGGGAATCCTGGATTTACGGATATGGTAATCTTGTGCTGGATTCAAC
>CABJBM010000075.1 GCA_902363835.1 Lachnospiraceae bacterium | reverse complement strand
CTGTTTTGTTCTGTAAAGTAATACCACTTTCCGCCGATGTTCCTCCAGCCCTTTGCCATCATTCCTGTCTCCGGGTCTAAGTAATACCACCGGTTATCCTCTTTGTCATAATGCCAGCCGGTCTTCATCTTTCCAAACCAGCCATCCGCTTCCGTATTGCAGTAATACCAGTTAAGCTTCTCATCGCGGAACCAGCCGTAATCCATGATCCCGCTGGAATTGAAATGATACCAGCCGTTCTTACTTACGTCTCCGTTGGCATACTCAAGCTTTGCCCACATCCCCGTTAACCGGATCCCTCCGTTTAACACAAAGGCCCACTGCCTTCCGTTTCCGGACATTTCTTCCCAGTTTCCATTGGTTCCTACGGTGTAGGTATTGCTTCTTGAAGGATTGTAAGCATTGCCTTTGACTCCGCCTCCGCTTCCTCCTCCGCCCTTGCTTCCTCCTTTGCTTCCGGAGACCTGGATCTCATCATAGTGGTCATAACGATCATCCAGTACCTCATCCAAAGGCTTTGTCACTTCCTGAAGCTTTTCAAGGGCGTTTAACAGTTCCTCTAAGGTTGCTTTCGGGGACGTGCGGTCCAGTACCTCCAGGGCCTCTTCAATGGCTTCTTTTAATTTCCCTGTTTCTTTCAATGTCAGGAAATAGTCATCGCTCTTATCAATCGCATTCTTTATGGAATCCTCCAGCTCTTTCCTGGCATCATCCACTTCCTTCTGATTGTTTTCGTAGTATGCGTAGATATAAGTCTTCCGGCTGATCTCACGGTCCGGATCAAACTCCCTCATCCGGTCCTCACTGTAGCTCCAGCCGATGTAGCTGTATTCCACTCCTTCTTCACTGACAAAGAGATCCTCCGGTTCCTCCACCTGCCCGTATTCAGTGGTATAATACCAGTCACTGGGCGCTTCTCCCTTTCTCACCTTGAAATAATACTGATACTTGGGAAGGGCTGTCTGGTTTAGGAAATACAGCCGGTAAGCCCTGGAATACACCAGCACATACCGGGTTCCTGCCTGGGCTGTAAAGGTGAACAG
>CABJBM010000074.1 GCA_902363835.1 Lachnospiraceae bacterium | reverse complement strand
ATTATACGGATATACCTATGGAAGTGCGGCAGCAGTCCCGGCTTCCAGCGGAAGCTTTGACGGAGCCCATGATTTTACAGGGATCATGCCAAACGATGACCTGACGGTCAGCTACCGGTATGACCGGGTCCCGGCCCAATGGGCCCAGATCATTTATCGGTCAGGAATCAACGGTTCCATCTCTCATGGAAGCGGTGTATCTCCCGACGTGGCAGAGCAAACTCCGGGAAGCGGAGTATACAGGACTTCAGTTCTGAAAAATGACGGCTCCGCAGACGGACAAGCCAGCAGCTATACCTGGAGCAGGGTAAAGGAAAGACGCCTGGTTCCTATGACGCAGGCGGATCAGTATTACCGGTTTGCCGGGTGGTTCCTTGATCAGAACGGAAACGGTTCCCTGGATCCGGGAGAGGAGCTTTTAGCAGCGGATTACCGTTTTACCGGAGATGAAACCGTTACGGCCCTGTTTGAAGAGGACCCGGACAAATGGATTGACATCCAGTTTGCAGCAGGAGAACACGGTTCCCTGGCAGCAGGAAGCCTTACCTCCCTGCACGTCCAGTATGACAGGACATGGGGAGATATTGCAGGCCAGATACCAGGTTATGTACCGGAAATCAACTATCTGGTAGATGGCTGGTATGACGGGGATTCACAAGTGGAATCAACCGATGTATTAAAGAATGGACATACCTATACCATACGCTTTTATCCGGATCCGGCAGTATTCGGAACGGATGTGGCAGCTCCCGATGCTTCCACCGGGCTTAACGGGGAAGGAAAGGGAAAGATCACCGTGTACCACACCACGGCAGGTTATCAGTATATCATTGCTGATCTGGAAGGAAACATTGTGGGAGTGCAGACCGGAACCATTGCAGGCCGGGTATATTTTGACGGACTCTATCCTGGAGCCAGATACCTTGTGTATGAGGCAGCAGGAAATGTGCAGGCAATTGTGGGAAATCAGATCGGAGAAACGGAAGGGAACATCAGTGATCCGTCTGAAGTGCTGACTCCAGTAGTGGAGACCAACTACCAGATCCTGTACGATGAGAACCACGAAGGAAAGACAGTGCTTGTGATCAAGCCTGCTGATAAGAAATCGGATTACGCAGTTCTAAGTAAGGACGGAACAGTTAT
>CABJBM010000073.1 GCA_902363835.1 Lachnospiraceae bacterium | reverse complement strand
TGGTGTTAGTATATAAGTGTGGACACGAAAAGTTTAACACGTTAAAATATCAATATGAAAGGTGCGTGTTAATCAATGTCCCAAAACGGTATCCGATATACGGATGAATTTAAAAAGCAAGTAGTAGATTTGCATCAAGCAGGTAGTTCTGTCAGCTACCTCAGTCGCGAGTATGGTGTCTCAAATGTAACGATTTATAAATGGATCAAGGAGTTCTCTCCAGTCAAAGTATCTCAAAAGGAAGAAGTCACTTCTAAGGAATACGAAAACATGAAAAAACGTATTGCTGAACTTGAAATGGAGAATGAGATATTAAAAAAAGCTACTGCCATATTCGCAAGAAAACGATAGAAGAAATCGTTACCTTCATCGACAGATACAAATCAATCTATACCGTAAAACTTATATGCAAAGCCTTACACTTCCCCAGAAGTACCTATTATAAGGCTCTTGTTGGTGTACCATCAAAACGGCAATTATCTGCTGACAGACTAAAAGCCAAAATTAAAAAGATCTGGCTGGAAAGCAAAGCCCGTTATGGAGCTCCTAAAATCCATAAGGTGCTGCTTAGTAAAGGGTAAAAAGTCAGTTTAAAACGTATCCAGCGGTACATGAAAGACATGCAAATTCGATCTATTGTTGTAAAGAAATTTCGCTATTATTCAGAAAAAAACGTTTCTGATGAGAAAGAAAACATTTTGAACCGGGATTTCAGTACAACTAGCATTAATCAAAAGTGGTGTACCGATATCACTTATATTTCTACTGCAAAAGAGGGTTGGACCTATCTAGCATCCGTAATGGATCTACACAGCAAAAAAATCATCGGATATTCCTATGATACTTCCATGACAGCAGAACTAGCCGTAAAGGCTGTAGAAAACGCTTGTTTAAACGTAAAGTCAACAGAAGGAATCATTCTTCATAGTGACTTGGGAGTTCAGTATACCAGTCAAAAATTTGAAGCCTGTGTGGAGGCCAAACATATGATTCACTCTTTCAGTCGGAAAGGAAATCCATATGATAATGCCTGTATAGAATCCTTTCATTCATTATTAAAAAAAGAAGAAGTAAATCACCAGAAATACCCCGATTTCAATACGGCTCGCAAAGCAGTATTTGAATATATTGAATCTTGGTACAATCGAAAAAGGATTCATAGTGCAATCAATTATATGACTCCCCAGGCGGCTCATAAAGCTGCCTGACACTTAGAAGCAGAAGTTAAACTTTTTGTGTCTACGATATTGACACAAGTCCA
>CABJBM010000072.1 GCA_902363835.1 Lachnospiraceae bacterium | reverse complement strand
TTCATAGGGCGAATGCCCAATGTCGTCAACTTAATTAAATTTATTGTGTACTTTGACAACTGAATAATGTAATTATACAAAAAATAGCGGATTTATGAGAAATGCTGTGACTTTTATAGCAAAAAATAGTATACTAAATAAAAGCTTATATGATAAGCCCCAAAATAACCTTTCTTTTTATAAGAACCTATATGCAGGGTTTACGGTTGTGATGATGCTTTCGTCTGGTAAGCTTGGTTTTACGCTCATATTTCCGGTTGGGACGGATTTGTGAGCGTATTTTTTTTGACTGTAAAAGTATCAGTTCTAATGTTACCGTAACGTTTTCCATGCCCGTTAGCATTTTGACCAAATGCTTTTTTATCCGGTTTATCAAGAAGCCCCGATTGCTCTGGTATATACAGCCAGACGAAGATGCTTTTACTTTCATGGCGATTTCTTCATCTACAGTACGTTTCATAATCGATACCAGATTAGAAAAGAACATGGTCAGATAAAAATCCTGCCGCAGGATCTGGGAGCTGCTTCCTGAGAAGTTCTCCAGCTGAAGCCGGTCTTTCAGCTCCTGGTATTTCCCCTCAATTCCCCAACGGAGAAAATACAATTCTTTTAATAACTCCACGGTGATTTCCGGATCGAAGATATTGGTAATAAGAGTTTCTTCCCCGCCGCCTTCTAAGGAGAAGCGGACTACGCGGACGAGAGTATCGTGTCCTTTCGGGTATTTGGGGCCATAATGAATCACGATGTCATTGGAATCCGCACCCTCCATGGCCTTGGTGCTGTTTTTCAGCCTCATGACAAAAAGCTGTTTCTTCTGTGTAAGCTCCTCAAACATATCAAAAGAGGGATAGCCCCGGTCAAAGATAAGAATACTTTCTGAAGGGATATTCAGGCAGTCCAGGCTCCCCAGATGCTTTAGAGCAAAGGCCCTTTCACTGTAATTGCAGATGTTCATCTGGGCATCAATCATGATATCGTTCATTACGTCAAAAAGAACAGAGGCTGAAGCCATTGCAAACTGCGTCCCTGTCTGATTCGTGCTGGTTCCAAATTCGTTTAAATTCTGCTTGGTTTGGGGCATTTGCAGAGTCGTTCCATCTATAGCGAGTATCCGATATCCATGCCATGTGTCAGGAGAAGCAGAAAGCTGATAGTACATGGAACAGGAAACCCTCATCAATTCCTGGAATGCCTGAATATGAATGCCCTTACGTGCCTTTGCAACAGCCTGCTTTGAAAGTTCCTGTATGCCCAGCTGTGGGAAATCCTCTAAAAAATCAATGATATTAATGGACATAGATTTTTTAGACTGATGCAGAAGGAAATACATCAGGTTTTCAAAACCAAGCTTTCTTTTTCTTGTAAAACAATTGCCAATACGGTAAGCTTTCTTAAAATCCTCTGAGTGAATCAGGGATTGTACCGTTTCAATAATGGATTGGCATATGGTAATCCCCTCCATGTGGGCCACCTCCTAAAAAAGTATTTAAAAGAGGTGCTGAATTTTTCGCCACATTTGTCAATAGGTAAAAAACACAAAAATCAAGATAATTTTTGGCTATGATTACATTATTCAGTTGTCAAAGTACAAGTTTTTCTTAAGTTGACGACATTGGGCGAATGCCCGTGAGC
>CABJBM010000071.1 GCA_902363835.1 Lachnospiraceae bacterium | reverse complement strand
AAGATTGAAAAATAATAGTAGAGGAAAACCATTTCCTTAATTGCATTACAAAAAGACCATCAAAAGGTGGTCACTTTAAAAATTGAATATGTAGACAAATGTTAAAGCTAAGATACAGCTGACTTGATTTTATAGCCCTGAGCTTTTGCCATTATGATAGCCTGTTCCGGTGTGATTTCACGTTCGACAGGAATTACATCAGATTTCCAATAGAGCTGTGCATTATAGTTTTCTCCGTTCTTAAGCATGTGGTATAATGCAGTAAGAAGCATTCTTGCAATAGCGATGATTGCCTTCTTATGACCGCGGCGTCTTTTGATACGGAGGTAGCGGTTACGAATCTCTGGATGCTTTTGGCTGGTAACAACAGCATTAGCGCACTGCACAAGCAGTGGCTTGATATAGCATCCGGCCTTGGAAACCCGGACAGATTTTTTCTTCCCTGCACTTTCGTTGTTGATTGGTGTAAGCCCAGCCCACGAGCACAAGTGTTTCGCCGAAGGAAAAGCCTCCATATTTACTCCGATTTCGGAAATGATTCCGATAGCAGTAAAGGGATTCTTAATCCCAGGAGCGGTTAGAATGACGTCAATTTCCTGCTGATAGGGAACGGCGAGCGCAGAAATAAGTTCTTCTAGCTCTGCTTTCCGGGCAACCAGGTTTTCAAAATGCTGTTTGATGATTTTAAGTTTACCAGCTTGTTCTGGTGTAATGTACCCATCAATGGCATCCCGCAGTTGAGGAATCTTCTTCTTTAGGCTTCTGAAGGTGAGCGGCTCAAGATCGAAGGAAGTATCTAAAGGGTTTTCCAAAAGCTTATCTAGTATGGCCTGAGCACTTTTGCCGAAGGTGTCTGAAACAACGTTTCCCAACTGGATATTGGAAACCGTGAGACAATTCTGTAAGCGATTCTTTTCACTTGATTGAAAGTTGGTTAGTTTGCAGCGGTAGCGCATCAGGTCGCGAAGCTGACGAATGTCAGCAGGAGGCATAAAGCTACCGGCAACAAGATCATGCTTGAAGAGGTCAGCGATCCATTTGGCATCTTTCTTGTCAGTTTTCTTTCCACGAATAGCTTTAACATACTTAGGATGAGCAAGAACAATCTTGCAGCGATCTTCGAGAACGTTGTAGACGGGGATCCAGTATTTCCCGGTAGATTCCATGCAGACATCCTTACAATTACGAGCGAGCAGCCATTGTAACAGCTCTTTCAACCCTTTCGTGTAGGTAGAAAAGCGATGGCTGTCATAGGTGGTAACACCTTGGCTGTTGGTAGTGGCAACACAGGCAACGACAAAAGTCTTGTGAACATCAATACCACAGCAGATTTTGTACACGATTTTTAAAGACATAGGAGCTCCTTTCTAAAGCGTTAGGTTTGTAAAAATGATAGGGAGGAAGGCATTGACTGACCGACTAAGCCATAAACGAGATTGCTTATACAAAGATAAGATTTCGTGTTCTAAGGACACACTTATTTGTGCTTGAAAAGGCGGCCTACACATATAACAATACGGTTATCCGGCAAGCCGGACAGCCCACTCACCTCTCCGTGATTTGTAGTATACCGAGCTCCCTATATAACAATTATAAAAAAGAAGAAGCCCAAAGCCAACAACGTTTTTCATAACGTTTTGTGCCTTGAGCGAATGCGAAAGGAATGGATATAA
>CABJBM010000070.1 GCA_902363835.1 Lachnospiraceae bacterium | reverse complement strand
CGTTAAGTGAAAAGGTAACTTCATGATTTTCTGAAGGCCTTGATTTTGCTGGACTAAAATCACGTTTTACCAGTTTACGAATTACTAAAATAGGACTATAATGCATATATAGAAGTCTGTTTCCATGAGTGTAAGCATGGTAAACAGGCATCTGAAAATAAGTGCAGGACTAAATTCCACATGCCAAAAAGTGCAAAGGTAAATTCTTGTCATGGATTCCATGGTAAAATTACAGCTTTATTTTTTTAGCAATGTGGGTCTTAAACAAACCTCGTCGGGAGGTATTTCTTTTAGACCAAGTAGTTTGTGCAGTTTGTTATTGAGAAGCATAAGAGACAGCTTAAATGGATTGCAGCCATTTAGGCTGTCTCTTGCTTCGCTGTTGATATGATTCATTAAAAGTACAGCATCTTCCCAAGAATAAGGATCAAGGCTTTGGCCTTTTGGAATGACATATCGTATGTACTCATGATTCTTTTCAAGCATACCTTTTTGCCAGGAACAATTCGGATTGCAGAAAAAGACCTTTGTTCGGATTTCCCCCATTTCATCACACTCTATTCTTGCTGGAAACTGAAATTCAGTTCCATTATCTGTAAGAATCACAGGAAATAATTCTTTAAATGTTGTAATTCCAAGTGAATTAGACAGATAATCAAATACCTCTGTGACACAATACTGATTTTTTTCTCTGATGGGGAAAATGAGCATCAGAGAGCAGTTGCGAAAAAGCATTGTCAGGAATACCTGTGTACTGTTTGAAATTCCACCGACTACAGTATCCATTTCAACTACGGAAATAGTAGGATTCTGTTTCATGGACTTTTGAAAATCCTCGTAGGTTCTGCCAATGCGGAACTCCCGTGCAGAGAGGCTTACCCTCGTAGGGGATTTACGTTCTTTGCATTTATAACGAACCCTTCTACGCATATCAATGTTCCTTGCTTCAAAGATGCCTTTATCAATGTAAGTATAAAGAGTGCGGCGGCTACAGGGAATCTCATGACCATGATGTGCATAAATGTGAGCCATGGACTGTCCATTTTTTAGTAGAGGAGAGATTAATCCATCAAGCATTGCAACATCGGCAGGTGATTGATTAATACCATCTCTGGAGGAAACTAACAGGTTCTGATAGTTAGCATCAGCATCTTGTGCAGAATAGAGAGCATGCTGGAGATTACAACGTTTAAATTTTGGGCAACCATTACACACATATGGTGCTTTTGAAATCGAAGAACATTGTTTAACGAGGTAATCAGGGCAAATTTCACTGCAATACTGAGCGTCACGACCAGGCGAATAGCAAGTTTTGCAAAGATTTACACAATCCTTATTATCGCATAGAAAACGAATCTGGCACTCTTTTCTTCGCTCACAGGGAAGAGGGGATTTACGATCTTTCTGCGGAGGGAAGTAACGGTTACGTTTAACCTCCTTAGCGATGGTAGTTGGATGCTTTTCAATTCGTCTGGCAATAGAAGCAAGGGCTTCACCATCGTTCAATCCTTTCTCAATCCAGATACGTTGTGTCATAGTAAGGTGCTTTTGATTGTACTTTTTATTTGACATATGGGCCTCCTGTCTGTGGGAGGAATCCATGACAAACCTAGTATATCAAAAAGTCGTGCAGAACTAAATTCATCTACAAAGAATTTACTCTTTCAAAATGAATTTAGTCTTGCAAAGTAGAATTTAACTTAGCATTTAACTT
>CABJBM010000069.1 GCA_902363835.1 Lachnospiraceae bacterium | reverse complement strand
CAGGCGGCTCATAAAGCTGCCTGACACTTAGAAGCAGAAGTTAAACTTTTTGTGTCTACGATATTGACACAAGTCCAGTTATAAATATAAATAATATTTTTACAAAAATAATTATTATGTAAATAGTGTAATAAAAGTATAGATGATAAGTTATAAGAGAAACAAAAGGAGAAGTTATGGCAGAGGTTGTAAGAAGCAATTTATCAATAAATAATATTGTAGGAAAATGATTAGCGGTAGCAGCCCTCTACTGAGGTGATTTATTTAAGACATAATAAGCCCTACAGTTTACCATCTGTAAATGAAAACATATAAAGCTTCAGAAAGTAAGGTGCACTCAATATGGTAATGAGTTTATGATAAGAAGTGACCCATATGGAGAATTTTGTGGCTGTGGAATCGCCTCAAATGTAAGTATATTTATTAATATTCTGAAGAATTAATTTATGAAAGGGAGTAAAAAGAATGAAGTTAGAAGTTAAATCTATAAAGTGGGCGATAAATCACGTAAGAAACCAACGTGATACAGATTTATTTCCTACATTAAAGGAATATGAAGTTTTATTTAAGGATGAAGGTTTAGTTATAGAAGAATTAATTAAAATAGATATTGGAATATATAATTGGCAACCTTATCGTAGATATATCATTCCGAAAGATGAATATTCTTATAGAGTGGCAATACAATTAGACCCCATAGATAATTTATTGTTTGCTGCAATTACATACCAATTTGGTAGTAAGATTGAAAATAAAAGAATAGCGATTGAAAATAAAAAAGTTTTTAATTATAGATTCTGTCCTAATGATGAAGGGGATTTTTATGATAAAAAAGGGGCATGGAAGATCTTTTGGAAAACATCAAAGGCGAAATCAAAGGATTATAATTTTGCTGTGTATATTGATATCGCAGATTTTTATAATAGAATATATCATCATACTTTAGAAAATCAATTAATAGATTGTGGGTTTGAAAATCAAGTAATAAAAGCCATAAAAAGCTTATTACAGAATACAACACAGACTGCATCTCAAGGCATACCAATAGGTCCTCATGCTTCGCATTTATATGCAGAAATGTGTTTAATACCTATAGATAATAATTTGATATATAAAGGTTATGATTTTTGCAGGTATTCAGATGATATTATAATTTTTACAGAAACTGAGGCTAAGGCAAGGATTATTATTTATGAAATGGCAAAAATGTTAGATTCGCTCAAATTAAATATGCAAAGACATAAAACAAAGATCTATCAAAAAGATGAATTTGAGATACATTGTGACAATATGATAAATGATAACCCAATAAGTGAATTAGAGGATGAAATGATTAACACATTAAATAAATATTCTTCTGATCCATATGCTTCTATTGAATTTTCGTCAATTGAAGCGATAGATAAAATGGTTTTTAGCAAAGAGCGTATTGTAGCAATTTTAAAAGGGTATCTAACAAATACTCCTGATTATCAAAGAATCAGGTGGTTATATAGAAGATTAAGCAAGATTGGAGTAGATAGCGCTTTAGAGTTTACAATTCAGGAATTTGAAAATTTAATGCCAGCAATTAATGATGTTGCGCTATATTTTGCTTCAATTGCCGATGTTAGTGAACGTACTTTAGAAAGAACAGGAGAAGCAATAATCGGGTTATTAAATAATGACATAGTAAAGTCTAATGAATTTTTTCAAATTACTTTATTAAGTCTGTGGACTTGTGTCAATATCGTAGACACAAAAAGTTTAACTTCTGCTTCTAAGTGTCAGGCAGCT
>CABJBM010000068.1 GCA_902363835.1 Lachnospiraceae bacterium | reverse complement strand
AAGGGGCTGTTGCAAAATAAGTGAACTATCACTTATGGAGCAATGGCTCCCTTTCTGTGTAAAAAATGGAAAAGGCAGATTCCGAAGAACCCACCTTTCATGGTATAATTAATTATGCGATTAAATAAATACACCACTAAAGATTATACCGAACTTGGCCAAACTTATCAACTGGTTTTGCCATTGAGTTTGGAAGGTTTTGTTCCTGAAGATGATTCTGTCCGACTGCTGAGCCACCAATTGGAGGATTTAGATTATACAAAGCTTTACCTGGCTTACTCTGCCAAAGGCAGAAATCCAGCTGTGGACCCTAAGACCATGTTCAAGATCTTGACCTATGCTTACTCCCAAAACATTTATTCTTCCAGAAAAATAGAAAAAGCCTGCAAAAGAGACATTAACTTCATGTGGATTTTGTCTGGTCAGAAAGCCCCGGATCACAGTACCATTGCAAGATTCCGTACTGGCTTTCTCGCTGAAGCCTGTGAAGATCTGTTCTATCAGATGGTCAGAAACTTAGCTGCCATAGGCGAACTGGGGAAAGAGACGGTATTTATTGATGGAACAAAGCTGGAAGCCTGTGCCAATAAATACACCTTTGTCTGGAAAAAGTCCGTAGGGAAATGGGAGGAAAAAATGTTTGCTAAAATCACTCAGGCTGTGGATTTGGTGAACCGGGAATACATAAAAGACTTTTTTATTGAGAAAGAAAGCCGGGGGAAAGATTTGCAGAAGGTGTTTGACTTCCTGGATTCCTATTGCAAAGAGCATAGGATTGCGTTTGTCTATGGAAGAGGAAAACGCAAAAGCAAACATCAAAAGTATCATGAGCTGTTTCGACGCTTTCTGGACAGGCAGCTGCTTTATGACCTGCACAACTCAAGGTTTCATGGAAGAAATAGCTATTCTAAAACAGATATCGATGCCACGTTTATGCACATGAAGGATGACCATATGAGAAATGCCCAGCTAAAGCCGGGCTATAACATACAGATCGCAGTAGACAGTGAATACGTGGTTGCAGCAGATATCTTTCAGGACCGCAATGATGTGTGGACCCTGGTGCCGTTTTTGAAATATATGGAAGAAAAGCTGGGATTTCGGTATCCCAGTGTGACTGCTGATTCCGGTTACGAAAGCGAGGAAGGGTACAGCTATCTGAAAGAAAACAAGCAGGTTCCCTACATCAAGCCCCAGACCTATGAGAAATGGAAAAAGCGCAGTTTCAAGAAAGATATCAGCAAACGGGAAAACATGGATTATGACAGGAAGGCAGATACTTATACCTGTCATGGGGGCAAGAAGCTGAGTCCGCTGTATATAAAAAAGCAGAAAAGTAAAAGTGGCTACGAATCCGAGGTGACGGTGTATGGATGTGAAGATTGCATCGGATGTCCTCATAAGGAAAAATGTACGAAAGCCAAGGGGAACAAACGGCTGTATGTTTCCAAGAGCTTCATCGAGAAACGTCAGGAATCCTATGAAAATATCCTAAGTGAGAAAGGGACTGTATACCGGATGAACCGGTCTATACAGGTGGAGGGGGCATTCGGAGTATTGAAAAATGACTATGAGTTCCAAAGATTTTTGTTACGAGGGAAAACCAAGGTAAAATTGGAAATACTTTTGCTATGTATGGGGTATAACTTAAACAAACTTCATGCAAAGATACAGAATGAACGGACAGAAAGTTATCTGTTTCCGTTGAAAACGGCATAAAAATCAAAGTGAAATCAAACGGATTATTAAAGTACGCCAGAAACAGGAAAGGAATCCACAAAACAGGAGGCTTTCCTGTTTTTTTACCTACACAGAAAGAGGGTGTCACTCCATCACTTCATTTTGGTGATTTTGCGACACCCCCT
>CABJBM010000067.1 GCA_902363835.1 Lachnospiraceae bacterium | reverse complement strand
TGGTAAGTAGATAAGTCCCTTACGGGACTTACCCCTCTCAGAACCGAACGTGCGGCTTTCCCGCATTCGGCTCCCTGTAAAGCTTATACATCTACTGCTGTCTGTATATACTGACATATATTCGCGGTTGGGCAAGTGGGAACTGTTTCATCAGTTCCTTATACCCTTCCCTTGTATAGCTTTTCCGCTGGCTTCTTCTGTTGAGCCAGTAGTATAACCTGTATCGCACTACATTATAGAACGAATTAACGCTTGCTGAATTGTCAGTTATTCCGTAGTAATGATAATATCCAACCAGAATCTCATTCAGTTTCCTCACCATTGTTTTAATGGGGAGATTCCTCATATCCCTTATCAGCGTATTGATTTCTTTGCTTTTCTTCGCAAGTTTCTTCTTGTTGGTTTTCCTCTTCACTCTGAACCGTCCTGTCTTGCTGTGGGAACAGTAATGCGTAAAACCCAGGAATATGAATGTTTCCGGTCTTCCGTCACCACGGTCTTTCCGGTTACCTTCTGCAAATCGTCCGAATTCTATTAGTCGGGTTTTGTTTTCCTCCAGTTCCAGTCCAAAGTGCTTCATTCTGCGTTTCAGACGCTCATAGAACACTTCTGCATCTGACTTGTATTGAAAACTCGCTACAAAGTCGTCCGCATATACTACGATTCCGGCATAGCCTTTCATCTGTGGCTTCACCTTCTCCTTGAACCACCACAACAACACATAGTGCATATATATATTTGCTATAATCGGAGAACAGATCGATCCTTGTCCGGATCCTTCTTCTGTTTCTTCATATTGGAACTCTTTCATAATTCCAGCCTTTAACATTCTCCGCACCAGTCTGCTGATGTTTGGGTCTTTGATTCGTGATTCTATGAACTTCATGATCCATTCATGGTCGAGATGGTCGAAAAATCCTTTTATGTCTGCGTCCAGCACCCAGTTGGTTTTCTCTTTTTCCAACATGGCATTGAGTTTCCCCAGTGCCTTGTGGCAGCTGCGTCCCGGGCGGAATCCCATCATTTCTTCATAGAAATGGGGTTCGAATACCGCTTCCAGTATTCTGCGCAACGCTTCCTGAACCAACTTATCCTCATAGCTATAAATGCTCAGGGGGCGTGTTTTCCCGTTTTCTTTCGGGATTTCCATTCGCCTTGCCGGTTTTGGTTTATACGCTTTCTGCTTCAGTTGCCTTTCCAGGTTTTCCAGGTTTTCTTCCAGTTCTTTTTCGTAATCTTCTTTGGTTTTTCCATCAATTCCTACTGCTTTCTTCCCATCCATATCTTGGTGGCATTCCCTCAATAATTCCTTATTGATTAGATGCCCTATGGACGTAAATACCATGTCTGGATTTTCGCTTGACAGCTGTGATATTCTCGCCAATTTCGTTTCCATAGTTCCTCCCGTCTCTGTGTACAGACTATGTTTCCTTTTTGATATGACTTTACATGGCTGATCTGTGAGGACAGATCCCTCTCGACTTCCACATCCTTTTCTGCTGTGTACTATTCGGCCATCCGACTTCTGCTGGTCATTTGTAGTTCTTCCTTTTTCAGTTGTTCCACATACCAGATGTACGCAACTCATCTGGAACCAGACAGACCTCCTCCAGTTGACTTGGAATCCTTCCTTGCATGACCAATCTCAAAACCCCGGGGAAGCGGCTGTATCCTCGCCATTAACGTTTACAGCCGTATTGCTTTCAGTGAATAGGAGCACCTCTTCCTTCCCGATTTCATTTTGATATCGAGGCTATATATAATTATGCCCTGCAAGTTTCGCTGTCTACGCTTAGCAGCCAGTATCTCTGCTGACCACCCAAGACTCGCTAGCTGCGGTACGGCTTATACCTTACAGCGTGGGACTTTCACCCACCGAACTTCAAGCCCTTTGCTGGGCGCACCCTA
>CABJBM010000066.1 GCA_902363835.1 Lachnospiraceae bacterium | reverse complement strand
AAGTGAAAGCCAGCGTCTTGAGGCGCTGGCCGGTAACAAAGGCTTACAGCCTTAGTGCAAACCACCCGTTTTACGGGTGGTCATGATTAACGTAAACCCATCTGCCAGGCTAACTTTCCGTTGCTATTTTGCTGCTTTTGTGTTATGCTAAGGAATAAGTTGGCGCAGTAGCTGATTAAAGTGCTATTGCGTTGATAGAATATGATTTTTATTAGGAGGACGATCTATGAAAAAAATGTCACTTGTGCTGGCTGCCGTCATGACCTCCGGTATGATTCTTTCCGCTTGCGGTGGGAATAATACTGCAGGCACAAAAGCAGGCGCCGACACAACCACAGCTGCGGCAGCCGGCGGCGAAACAACGGCTCCCGAAGGAACAGGCGCAGGACTTGATCTTGCAGTACAGGTTGGTCCAAACCCTGAGACCATTGATCCGGCACTGAACAGCGCCGTTGATGGTGCAAACATAATTGTTCATGCTTTTGAACCGCTTATGATTGTTGATTCAGAGAACAAGATTGTTGGAGGTCAGGCTGAATCCTATGATGTATCAGAGGATGGTCTTACTTATACCTTCCATCTTCGTGACGGCTTAAAGTGGAGCGATGGCACACCGCTGACAGCCAATGATTTTGTATATTCCTGGAAGAGACTTGCTGATCCTAACACGGCTGCTCCTTATGCAGGAGATATGCTGGGCTATGTAAAGGGATACGAAGAAGCAGCGGCAGGCGATTTAGATGCTCTTGCCCTCACTGCTCCTGATGATAAAACCTTTGTGGTTGAGTTGGCCGTTCCCTGTGTATATTTTTCAAAGCTGATCACCCATGCATCCATGGTTCCGGTACAGAAGGCTACTGTTGACGCTAATGGCGACAAGTGGACTTTAAAGCCGGAAACTTATGTAAGCAATGGTCCTTTAAAGATGATAGAATGGGTACCAGGTTCCCACATTACCTTTACTAAAAATGAAAATTACTGGGGTGCGGATAAGGTTACTTTAAATACCTTAAAATTCGTTCTGATGGAAGATGCCAATGCATCTTACAGCGCATATCAGGCAGGAGAGGTTTCTATGATCAAAACCCTTCCTACGGAAGAGATCCCAAGTCTGAGAAACACTGATGATTTCAAAATCGGATCAACCATGGGAACATATTATATTAGCTTCCAGACACAGAAAGAACCCTTTAATAACGCGGATGTGCGTAAGGCCCTGAGCCTTGCCATTGACCGTGACTATGTTGCTAATACTGTTATGCAGGGAATCTATGCTCCGGCAACCAACTTTGTTGGTCCTGGCATCTCTGATTCAGAAAATGGTTCTTCCTTTGAAGAAGTGACACGCAAGAACAATGGCGGTGATTTCTTTAATGTTGCTGACCATGATGCTGATGTGGCAAAAGCAAAAGAGCTTCTTGCAAAAGCAGGCTATCCCGACGGACAGGGATTCCCCACCATTGAATACATGACCAATGACCAGCTTTTCCATAAACCTTTAGCTGAGTATTTACAGAGCTGCTGGAAGGAAGCACTAGGAGTTAATCTGGACATTAAGATCGTTGAATGGGCTACCTTTACACCTACCCGCCGGGCAGGAGATTTCCAGATCGCGCGTGATGGCTGGTTATATGACTATGATGATCCATCCAATATGCTGAATCTGCTTAAATCCACCAGTGGCAATAATAACGGTAAGTATAATAATCCTGAATATGATAAGAAGGTGGATGAAGCAAACTCCACACCTGATATTGTAAAGCATTATGCATTACTCCATGAAGCAGAGAACATGCTTTTAGAGGATTCTGCCATAGCTCCGGTTGCTTATTACAGCCAGCCCTGGTTACAGGATCCAAAATTAAAAGGCATATGGTATTCTCCTTACGGATACTGGTTCTTCCAGTACGCTACCATGGAGCAGTAAGATCGTCTGAATATGAAGAGAACACCCGGGAATTGTTTCCCGGGTGTTTTATTATGGGTCGTGACCCAGTTGAGCTCGCGTAGCGTGCGAAATATAAACCACCCGCTATGCGGGTGTGCGGTG
>CABJBM010000065.1 GCA_902363835.1 Lachnospiraceae bacterium | reverse complement strand
ATCATTTGAAAGGAGGATCCTCTTCCAAGCTATCGCTCAGAAGAGAATCCTCCTTTTTTGTAGAGACTTATTTCACAGCCCCTTCTTCTATATTTAAAAGTAATCGTATATTTACCTTCAAACACAGTATGGCTGCAATGTCTTTAAGCAAAGGGATTAGACTATTGCGTTTGGTGAAAGAGGGCGAAGCGGTAAAAAACAATAGGAGGAGCATATGGAATTTATGATTCGACCTGTCAAAACTGGAGACGGTGCAGGGATAAACGAACTTAGACGAATGAAAGGAGTATTTGAAAACACACATAGTATACCTTCAGAACGCATAAAACGGAATGAAGATGGTATTGCCAATTTGGATAACAATGTACATCAATTTGTAGCAGTAACAAAGGATCAAAATGGAAATGAGCTTATTATTGGAACCGCGGGACTGTACGTTGATTCGAATCCAAGAAAGCGCCATTGTGCAAGTATTGGCATAATGGTACATAAAGACTATCAGAGAATAGGTGTTGGCGCAAAACTTATGGAATCCTTAATAGATATTGCCGATAATTGGTTAATGCTCATCAGGATTGAACTAACTGTGTTTATTGACAACGAAAAAGCAATTTCGCTTTATAAAAGGTTTGGATTTATTATAGAAGGAACTCTGAGAAAAGCAGGAATAAGGAACGGAAGATATGCTGATGAGTTTACAATGGCAAGGATAAAAGAATTTGAATAATTACGATGCAAATGTTATGGCAGTATCAACATCAGGAAAGCCATTGGAATATTTTCATTGGCATGCTTTTTCCATATAATAGGTGCCTGACTGATAATAAGAAAGCAAACGTATGTTTTCTGTTATTGGAGCCATTTAAGACATGAAATGTTAAATTAAGCACATATGGTTCCGGGTCATTTTGGTTTTATGCTATACTTCCCAAGTAAAGTACTAAATATTAAGGAAATTTCGATTTGGGGGAAATACAGTGAGATTTCAGATTACAACGGACTACGCGATTCGGATTATCCTTTATATGGCCCAACAGGATATGCAAGTGATAACTGCAAAGGAAGCAGCAACTCAATTGGGGATAACCTATAGCTATTTCAATAAGGTTGCTGCAAAAATTAAGATAGAAGGATTTATAGAATCCGTACAAGGTCCAAAGGGGGGATATCGTTTGGCAAAAGATGCTTCAGATATTACCTTATACGATATTGTTAAGGCAATGGAAGGAAGTATCTGCATTAATCGGTGTTTGGAAGCGGATGGATTTTGCAGCGGAAATGCTATATCAGTATGCCCGGTGCATCAAATCATGGGATCCATCCAGTTTAAAATGATTGAAATGCTGAGCGGTATTAGAATTTGTGATCTTATTCACAAAGAGGCATTCGAAATTTAACGGAAAGAGAATGAATTCCGAATGCAGCTCCTGTATTATCCCTCTTTAACGCCAATGGAAAGAATTAGGCGTAATCGAAAGAGGAGGAAAGTATGCCAAGAAGGGCACGCCGTAAAGCCGGCAGATCAATCAGCTTGCTGCTGACAGTAGTTTTAATATGTAGCTTATTACCAATGAATGCATTTGCTAAAGATGAAACGGTCTCTATATCTGATGAAGGACCGGCCATGGAGTTAAACAGTATTGAGGAGGCTGAAACCGAAAGCATTTTTCCGGCAGAGGATGATTTAACTTTATTGGAAGAGGATGCACAAGAAGAAGCTGATGAAGAAGAGACCTTTTCTTCTGCTGAATCCACAGATGAAATTGCAATGCCAGGAGAAGAGCCTCCGGTCACACAGGATGAAATTGCAGAAACAATTACGGAGACTTTTGGTTCCCCGCAACCGGAGACAGTGATCGTTCTCTTTGATCTTGATGACGGCTCATATACTCAATATTATGATGCAACAGTACCAGAGGGCGGTAAAGTCACAGACAAGCCTGCTGACCCTACTCGGGACGGCTACCTGTTCAAAGGCTGGTACGGCTATTTAGATGAAAACAATGAGCCGGTAATGTGGGATTTTGAAAATGATACCGTTACAGAGAATACGACTCTGTGGGCAGCCTGGGAAACTGCATGTCTTGTAGTGTATGATCCTGATGACGGCAGTTCATATACTCAATTTTATAAAGTAATAGTACCAGAGGGCGGTAAAGTCACAGACAAGCCTGCTGACCCTGCTCGGGAAGGCTACCTGTTCAAAGGCTGGTACAGCTATTTAGATGAAAACAATGAGCCGGTAATGTGGGATTTTGAAAATGATACTGTTACAGAGAATACGACTCTGTGGGCAGCCTGGGAAAATGCATGTCTTGTAGTGTATGATCCTGATGACGGCAGCTCATATGCTCAATTTTATAAAGTAATGGTGCCAGAGGGCGGTAAAGTCACAGACAAGCCTGCGGACCCCACCCGGGAAGGCTATCTGTTTAAAGGCTGGTACAGCTATCTGGATGAAAACAATGAGCCGGTAATGTGGGATTTTGAAAATGATACTGTTACGGAGAATACGACATTATGGGCAGCCTGGGAAAATGCATGTCTTGTAGTGTATGATCCTGATGATGGCAGCTCATATGCTCAATTTTATAAAGTAATGGTGCCAGAGGGCGGTAAAGTCACAGACAGGCCTGCGGATCCCACCCGGGAAGGTTACCTGTTTAAAGGCTGGTACGGCTATTTAGATGAAAACAATGAGCCGGTAATGTGGGATTTTGAAAATGATACCGTTACAGAGAATACAACCCTGTGGGCAGCCTGGGAAAAGGCATATCTTGTAATGTATGATCTCAATGACGGCTCATATACTCAATTTTATGATGTAATAGTGCCAGAGGGAGGTAAAGTCACGGACAGGCCTGTGGATCCCACCTGGGAAGGCTACCTGTTTAAAGGCTGGTACGG
>CABJBM010000064.1 GCA_902363835.1 Lachnospiraceae bacterium | reverse complement strand
GTAAAGCCGTTATTCCAACAATCGCTGGGGAATCCTGGATTTACGGATATGGTAATCTTGTGCTGGATTCAACGGATCCGTTTACGGAAGGATTCACAATTGGTGATATCTGGGCTTAATTATCCATCTGTGGAATATAAAGAGCAGGATTTTGGGAGGAGGATTATGAATAAACACCTGCTCCGAGGCGGGCGGCTAATTGATAGGACGGGAGCTGCTGCAGTAGATAATATCCTAAATTCTTCCACCTAACAAAGATATTCCTCATGCATAGTGTAACATATTTTTTATTGCTGTACGCAACGCACATCTCGGTTTCAATCCCTTTTGTGCTTTATAGCGCAGCGGAAAGGAATGGTAATAATAATGAGTATTAAAAGAATGATTCAGGCAGTAGAGTGTCACGCCGGCGAGCCGATGCGTGTGATTACAGGTGGTGTTCCCATTCCTCCAGGTGATTCTGTTTTTGAACAGATGAAGTGGATGGAAAAAAATGATGATCAGCTTCGTAAGCTGATGCTGCGGGAGCCTCGGGGCTATCCCGCTGTATGCTGCAACATGATCGTCCCCGCAAAGAACCCCAAGGCCGCTATGGGATACATCATCATGGAACAGACGGAATACTGCCTTATGTCCGGTGGCAACACCATTTCCGTAGCAACGGTTTTGCTGGAAACAGGCATGATTCCCATGGTTGAGCCAATTACAGAGTTCTATTTGGAAGCGCCTGCGGGCCTGATTCATATCAAGGCTAACTGCAAAAATGGCAAGGTCACCGGCGTGACTTTCAAGAACGTCCCTGTCTATGTGGCCTATCAGGACAAGGTCATCGATGTTCCGCATCTGGGCAAAGTCACTGTGGATATCGTCTGGGGCGGCGCCTGGTTTGTCATGGCCGATTATCGGCAATTTGCTGGACTGAAGCTGGAATCCGATTACGGCGCAGAGATCACCAAGATCTCCGCTCTGCTTATCAAGGCCGCCCAGGAGCAGTGCCCGGTCTGTCATCCCGATTATCCCGATACTCCCATAACATTGGCGTCTCTGACCGGTCCCTCCAACACTCCAGGCTGTGACTCGAAGAGTGCGGTTACTGTTTTAAGCGGCGAAGTAGATTTTGATAATCCATCCACCTGGAAGGGTGCCTTAGATCGTTCCTGCTGCGGTACCGGCACATGCGCCAAGATGGCGTATGCTTATAATCGTGGTCAGTTGCCTTTGAACCGTCCCTATGTTAACGAGAATATTCTGGGCCTGACCTTCACCGGTACCCTGGAGGCGGAGACAAAGATCGGCGACATTGATGCGCTGATCCCCACCGTTAAGGGTGAGGCGTTTATTTACGGATACAGCAATTATGTACTGGATAGTGAGGATCCCTTCACTGAGGGCTATACTCTGGGAGATCTTTGGGGATAATCCTCATTCTCAGACAAAAGTTCCTTTACCAGGCTTGTCTGAGACATCCTATTTGTTAATTAAAGGAGAAGTAACTTATGGAAATTTTTGGTATTATTTTAGCTCTGTTGTTGCTCTGCTTTGTCTGCTTTAAGGGAATGTCGCCGCTGTGGGCAGCGCCAATCTGCGCAATCCTCGTTGCGGCTACTAATGGCCTTCCGGTATTTGATTCTTTTGCAGGAACCTATATGCAGGGGTTTGCTGGCTTTGCACAAGGTTATTTGATGATTTTCCTGCTTGGCGGTATCTTCGGTAAAATGATGGAACTGACTGGTGCAGCTGCAGCTATCGGCGAGATAGTTGTTAAACTGGTTGGCAAGAAGAGGGCTATCTTGGCTGTTATTCTGGCATGTGCTATTATGACCTACGGCGGTATTTCCCTTTTCATCGTTATGTTTGTTATTTACCCCATCGCTGCTGCTGCATTCCGTGAGAGCAATATTCCGCGTCAGCTGTTCCCCGGTGCTTATGCGGTAGGTTGCTATACATTCACCATGACAGGACTTCCAGGGTCTCCTCAGATCCAGAACCTGATCCCCATTGAGTACTTTGGAACAACAGCAATGGCAGCACCGGTCCTCGGTGTCATCTGCTCTATTTTACTGTTCGGTATTGGATTTTGCTGGATGACCTACAGAGAGAAGAAAATGGTAAAACAGGGTCTTGGCTGGACGGAGAATCCCAAGGATGTAGCATCCGGTGTTTATGATGCTCCTAAGATGAACAAAGTTCTGGCATTCCTGCCTTTGATCACCGTAGTTGTTGTATTGAATTTGTTTGGCATGGATGCTACCATTTCTCTGACAGCGGGTATCTTTGTCAACATGATTTGTAGTATCAAGCTTGTCAGCTCCGACAAGATGCTAAAAACCATGAATGAAGGTGCAGTATCTTCACTGCAGATATCTTTGGTAACTGCAGCGGTTGTGGGTTTCGGTTCAGTAGTTAAGTCGACCGCAACTTTCAACTCCCTGGCGGACAGCGTTTTCGGGCTGCCCATTAGCCCGCTTTTGATTGTTGTGATCGCAGTAAATATTCTGGCCGGTATCTGTGGTTCCGCATCCGGGGGAATGAGTATTGCTCTTTCCGTACTTGGTGATCGTATTATCGCTCTGTCTCAGAGTACCGGTATTCCACTTTCCGTATTCCACAGAATCACATCTCTGTCTTCTGGTGGTTTGGATACATTACCGCCCGGAGTGGTTGCACTGCTGGATTACTGCGGCTGTACATATAAGGAAAGTTACATCGATATCTTTGTAACCAGTGTACTTACACCAATTGTGGTTGCTCTGATCGGTGTCGTATTGGCATCCCTTGGGGTTTATTAGTTAGATGTTACCGGAACTGGCTTTTTCGAGTTTCACAATCAGCTAGTAATTTATATTGCAGGAGGAAAAAAAGATGGGTTTTAAAAGAGTAATTAATGTTGTCGAGACTCATGATGGAGAACCAATGCGGGTTGTTACCGGCGGTGTGGGGCATAT
>CABJBM010000063.1 GCA_902363835.1 Lachnospiraceae bacterium | reverse complement strand
TATCATCCGTTCTTTCCTCTTACCTAAACCAACCTGGTTAAGCCCTCGACCTATTAGTGACAGTCAGCTGCACATGTTGCCATGCTTCCACCTCTGCCCTATCTACCTCGTCGTCTTCAAGGGGTCTTACTCTTGCGATGGGATATCTCATCTTGAGGGGGGCTTCACGCTTAGATGCCTTCAGCGTTTATCCCTTCCCGACTTGGCTACTCTGCCATGGTGTTGATCACCAACAGATACACCAGAGGTCAGTCCATCCCGGTCCTCTCGTACTAAGGACAGCTCCTCTCAAATATCCTACGCCCACGCCGGATAGGGACCGAACTGTCTCACGACGTTCTGAACCCAGCTCGCGTACCGCTTTAATGGGCGAACAGCCCAACCCTTGGGACCTACTACAGCCCCAGGATGCGATGAGCCGACATCGAGGTGCCAAACCACTCCGTCGATGTGAACTCTTGGGAGTGATAAGCCTGTTATCCCCAGGGTAGCTTTTATCCGTTGAGCGATGGCAATCCCACTTTATACCACCGGATCACTAAGTCCTAGTTTCCTACCTGCTCCACCCGTCGGTGTCGCAGTCAAGCTCCCTTATGCCTTTGCACTCTTCGAATGGTTTCCGTCCATTCTGAGGGAACCTTTGAGCGCCTCCGATACACTTTCGGAGGCGACCGCCCCAGTCAAACTCCCCACCTGACATTGTCCCCCAGCCAGGTCATGGCTGCAGGTTAGAAACCCAATACCGCAAGGGTGGTATCCCAACATCGGCTCTGATAAGACTGGCGTCCTATCTTCTTAGCCTCCCACCTATCCTGTACATGCAGTACCGAATCCCAGTATCAAGCTGGAGTAAAGCTCCATGGGGTCTTTCCGTCCTGGCGCAGGTAACCAGCATCTTCACTGGTATTTCAATTTCACCGGGTGCATTGTCGAGACAGCGCTCAAATCATTACGCCTTTCGTGCGGGTCGGAACTTACCCGACAAGGAATTTCGCTACCTTAGGACCGTTATAGTTACGGCCGCCGTTTACTGGGGCTTAAATTCAGAGCTTCGCGTTGCCGCTAACCCCTCCTCGTAACCTTCCAGCACCGGGCAGGCGTCAGCCCATATACCTCACCTTTCGGTTTTGCATAGACCTGTGTTTTTGCTAAACAGTTGCTTGAGCCTATTCTCTGCGGCCTGGTTTCCCAGGCACCCCTTATCCCGAAGTTACGGGGTCATTTTGCCGAGTTCCTTAACAATGCTTCTCCCGCCGGCCTTAGGATTCTCTCCTCATCCACCTGTGTCGGTTTACGGTACGGGCACATATCACACAATAGCGGCTTTTCTTGACAGCCCCTACGAAGACTTCCCTACTTGTGTTCGGTACGCGTCACACCTTCCTGTTGCTGAGCGGATTTTCCATCTCAGCCAGTAAAATGCTTGCCCCGGTCTTTTCATTCCCGGGTTCTTCCTCGGTTCTGTGTCCCCACAGTTCTGATGATATGCGGTACAGGAATTTCAACCTGTTGTCCATCGACTACGTCTTTCGACCTCGCCTTAGGCCCCGACTTACCCAGAGCAGATCAGCTTTACTCTGGAAACCTTAGATATTCGGCCTGGAGGATTCTCACCTCCATCTCGCTACTCATTCCGGCATTCTCTCTTCTTAACACTCCACATCTCCTTACGGTAATGCTTCTGTGCGTTAAGAATGCTCCTCTACCAATGTATCTTATGACACATTCCACAGCTTCGGTGTCGTGTTTTAGCCCCGGACATTTTCGGCGCAAGACCTCTCGACTAGTGAGCTATTACGCACTCTTTGAATGTGTGGCTGCTTCTAAGCCAACATCCTAGTTGTCTCTGAAATCTCACATCCTTTTCCACTTAACACGCACTTTGGGACCTTAGCTGGTGGTCTGGGCTCTTTCCCTTTTGACTACCCAACTTATCTCGTGCAGTCTGACTCCCGTACATCATCTGGCCGGCATTCGGAGTTTGATATTCTTTGGTAAGCTTTGACGCCCCCTAGGAAATTCAGTGCTCTACCTCCGGCAGACTAATACGAGGCTAGCCCTAAAGCTATTTCGAGGAGAACCAGCTATCTCCGGGTTCGATTGGAATTTCTCCCCTACCCACACCTCATCGCCACCCTTTTCAACGGATGTGCGTTCGGTCCTCCATTTCCTTTTACGGAAACTTCAACCTGGACATGGGTAGATCACCCGGTTTCGGGTCTACCTTTACTGACTCATTCGCCCTGTTAAGACTTGGTTTCCCTTCGGCTCCGCACCTTGAGTGCTTAACCTTGCCAGTAACGGTAACTCGCCGGACCGTTCTACAAAAAGTACGCAGTTCCACTTAAAATGTGGTTCCACAGCTTGTAAACACAGGGTTTCAGGTTCTCTTTCACTCCCCTCCCGGGGTCCTTTTCACCTTTCCTTCACAGTACTATGCGCTATCGGTCACTAAGTAGTATTTAGCCTTGGGGGGTGGTCCCCCCGAATTCCCACAAGGTTTCTCGTGTCTCGTGGTACTTTGGATCCTGCCCGCTGACTATTGTTTTCCCATACAAGGCTTTCACTTTCTATGGCCGGTCTTTCCAGGACCGTTCTGGTAACAAATCGTCTCACTTATTGCAGTCCATAACCCCATCATGCACGCATGATGGTTTAGGCTCCTTCCATTTCGCTCGCCGCTACTTTGGAAATCGAGTTTTCTTTCTTTTCCTCCGGGTACTTAGATGTTTCAGTTCCCCGGGTTCCCGACGTATGGCTATGAATTCACCATACGACAGCTGAGGTTTGCTCAGCTGGGTTTCCCCATTCAGATATCTCCGGATCAAAGGATATTTGCTCCTCCCCGAAGCTTTTCGCAGCTTATCACGTCTTTCATCGGCTCTTAGTGCCAAGGCATCCACCCTGTGCTCTTTATAGCTTAACCAATTCGATGTTCACCTGCGGGTGCGGGTTACTAATCTAAGATACATAGCGTTGTATCTCTGGTCTTAGGTTGTTATTTCACCGTACGTTACGGTTACTTTAACGAGTTTTGTTTG
>CABJBM010000062.1 GCA_902363835.1 Lachnospiraceae bacterium | reverse complement strand
TATTTAGATGAAAACAATGAGCCAGTAATGTGGGATTTTGAAAATGATATCGTTACAGGGAATATGATTCTGTGGGCAGCCTGGGAGAAAGACAGCAGCGGTAACAATAATAACGGCGGAGAAAACGGAAACAACGAAAACGGAAACAACGAAAACGGAAATAACGAAAACGGAAACAACGAAAACGGAAACAATGAAAACGGAAACGGAAACAATTCAGGCGGAAATAACAGCGGAAGTGGAAGTGGAGGTGGCAGTGGCAGTAAAAGCAGCAGTAAAAATGGCCCCACTGTTACAGGCAATAACGGCAATGTAAATATCAATGAGCAAGAAGTGCCGAAATCTCCTGGCGATAGTGGAAGTGTAGTTATTGATGAACAAGAAGTACCTAAAGACATGGGGAAAGAGAAATTGGACAACTTACCGAAAACAGGGGATGATATTACATCTCAAACTTTATACGGAGCATCAGCTCTTATATCGTTATTTGCACTTGGTATGTGCCTGACGTATAGAAAGAAAAATATTTAAATATGGAGAAGCGGTAGGGAGACTGGTCAGAGAAAAAGCGTTCCTTACCGCTTTTTCAAAATAGCAAAGATCATAATTATATGATATAAGACTTTCATCTTTAGACAGTAAAAAACCGCCTGCCAATGGCAAACGGTTCCTTACTTCTCTAATTATTATTTCTTTTTCACCGGGCAGCAAACCTCAGTCACTAACTCGTCAGGATTTTGGGTTTGAGCCGGGCTGACATGGTAGATGCAGAACATGGCCCCATTAAATTCATAACCATTGTCATTGACCCAATTTGCTACTGCATTGTTTACAGCAGTGAGCTGCTCATAGCTGCCTTTGTAGATTGCTGAGGCAATCTCTACTGCAGGCGCGGTTTTAAACACAACGTGCTGGGTATCATGGTAACTGCCTTTTACCGCGATTTGGATTTCCACATCAATATCACTTTCCTTATAGCCCTCGTCGTGGAAGATTGCAAGGCTGCAGCAGTTGTCGGCAATCTGTAACTGCAGTTGGGCTGTTTCCGTCATCAGAAGATTCCACAGGATACCTTCCTGATCGTAGGCGGGAATTACCTTTCGTACACTTGCAACATAGCGTTCCGGTAAATTCTTTAATGTAACATTATAATTCATAGCAGTTTCATCCTTTCTCAGCCGTTCAATGGCTGTGTCAAGGAGCAATAAACGGCGGCCTGTTTCCTCGGCTTCAGTCTGCACTTCAGCCAGCTTTACAGCCAGAAAATCAGCCAGTGCCTGGGGATTATCATAACTCTTCAGGATTTCCCCAATTGCGGAAAGGCCAAAGCCCATATCCTTAAGCGCCGTGATTCTGCCTGCAACCGGCAGCTGGTCCTCCCCATAGTAACGGTAGCCGGTAAAGTTATCTGTGGATTTCGGTACCAGCAGGCCAATTTCATCATAATGCCGCAGCATCCGAATACTGATCCTTGATAGTTTTGAAAAATCACCTATTTTCAGCATTTTTATTTCCTCACATATATGTGTTTTTTGAGCTCAGTTATAGTATAGAGTATACCATAATGTGAGAGTCAATGGGGATTTTAAATTGTTTGTTTTTTAGTATTGGTTGCTAAGGGCCGTTCATTTCCGAATTTTTACAGAGCTCCATCATGGAGCCGAAGATGAGCTTATATTTCCTTTGTCTTAACTGGAGGATATTAACGTAAATACATAAAAGCCCTAATACAGTGTGCAGAAAGGTGGTAAAAAATGAGTAAAAAGAGAAAATTCCTTATTGTCTTTTCCATTCTCCTTTTGGTCTATTCTCTGTACGGGATTGCCGGCAGTTTGCTTGATGATTATCATTCAAAAGTACGGCAGAAAGAGTTGACGCAGTTGGTTGAGAAGAGCGAAACCGCAGAAGCCGGTTTGGACCCCACAGAAGATGTACCTCCCGAAGAACAGCATGAACCGGTCATTCTTCCGGCTTATCAAGCGCTTTATGAACAAAATCCGGATGTGGTTGGCTGGCTGAAAATCGACGGTACCCCTATTGATTATCCGGTCATGCAGAATCAGCAATATGAAGAATATTATCTCAGCCATGATTTCGATGGAAAAGAAAACAAGAATGGCCTTCCCTTTTTAGATGCGCGATGCAGGATACAGGATTCGGATATTTTACTAATTCATGGACACAATATGAAAAGCGGTCTAATATTCGGGAAGTTGATTGAATATGAAAAGGAAAGTTTTTATAAGAAACATCCTTTAATCAGGTTTGATACACTTTATGAAGCAGCGGAATATGAGATTGTTGCCGTTATTGTTTCAAAGGTTTACTTTGAATCCGAGGATGTTTTTAAATACTATCAGTTTGAAAATGCTGAGACACCGGATGAATTCGATTCCTATATCCGTAATATCAAGAAACTTGCTCTTTATGATACAGGTATTTCAGCAGAATATGGGGATAAACTGATCATATTGTCAACTTGTGAATACTCAGCAGAAAACGGAAGATTAGCCGTAATTGCCCGAAAGATTTAATAAGCTTTATGCCTTAGTAATATAAATGTGAGTTGCAGAACATAAAAGAAAAAAGTATTTGTATATTTATGAAAAGTATAGTATTATAATTGTATAAGTTGGTTAATCAATTCGTACAATTATAAAGCAGAAGTGGCGGAATTGGCAGACGCGCACGGTTCAGGTCCGTGTGGTAGCAATACCTTGAGGGTTCAAGTCCCTTCTTCTGCATCAAATCATGATAATCCGAACCTTGTCCCCATTGGGGATGGGTTTGGATTATTGCTATGTTTTTAATAAACAATAAAGAAAGGACGAGGGCTCAAGCCCTCGTCCTTTCTTTATTGTTTGAATGGCTCAAAATAAGCTTGCAGATTTTATAATGATAGAATTATAAATAATTTGTATACAAATGAAATTCATTTGTATAAGTCTCTTCGAAAAATTAACCTTTCATGCACTAGTTATTTTTCATAGTGAATTAGTATAAAGTGCTGTAAGGAAAGTGTTATAGTAATATGCATTATAGATAATAAAAAGACACATGGGTGGGGGCCATATGTCTTTTCGGGATAAAATGGAAAGCAAATCAAATATATTGGATGCTTTCGTTCTTGTTGGCATCGATTGGTATTAGCAAAGGCGTTTAAAGCTTAACAAAAAATTTAAGAAACTTTGGTGTTAGTATATAAGTGTGGACACGAAAAGTTTAACACGTTAAAATATCAATATGAAAGGTGCGTGTT
>CABJBM010000061.1 GCA_902363835.1 Lachnospiraceae bacterium | reverse complement strand
GAAAGCCAGCGTCTTGAGGCGCTGGCCGGTAACAAAGGCTTACAGCCTTAGTGCAAACCACCCGTTTTACGGGTGGTCATGATTGAGGAGTTATTTCACAGCCCCTTTCTAAAATCTGCGGACAAAATCATTTCCAGTTAGAGAGCCAGGTTTTGTCATTTGCAATAGCAGTTACTACTTCCTCTCCGGATTTGAAATTATCAAAGGTTCCTCTGTTGATTTCGCTGATGGCTTTGTCTAAGAGGTTTTCATAATAAGCTTCCGGCGTTATTTCGGTTGTGGTCTGATGGAAATGTTGTTGGGATTCCGTGGAGGCTATTCGCGCATATTCGTTTTTTACCTGGGCTATGAGCTTATCACGATTCATATTATTTGCTCCTTTGCATGAAAAGTTTATTATTTATCGTTACCGGGTTTGTGGCGGCTGCCGGACTGCTTCTTAGTATTCCGGCTTTCTCCATCTAATGCGCTCTCAGCCATGGTAGGGCCTCCATTGGCTTTTTTCTTGCGAACTGATTTTGGGTCAAGTTGTGAGTCTTTTGACATAATTATTCTCCTTAATATTAATAAGGTTATTATTTACAGGTAAAGGGATATTATTCAGAAATGTGCTTGTGTGCCCCATTGGTGTCATACTATAGACATTTACTTTAAGTTGTGATATTATGAACCCATATATTTTATGGCTTTAGAGCAAAAAGGAGTTTTATCATATGCGGCAGGGTATTCTTAAATAATTATTCAATTGAATAGGGAAAGGCACTCATTTCTATGGATCCTGCTTTCAGTGGGATTATTTGCTGTGCCTTTTGATTTAAGGATACTCTCATAGGAAAATACTCATTTGCTATATTGCAATTTCAATACGTGCATATCAGCATTTTATTGTTATGCTTCTAATGGTAGAATAAACAGCGCGGAATTTATCCCCTGTGATGAGAGTATCGTCATCACAGGGGATTTTTATTTGCCATAGGAGGACAATGAAATTGAAAACTATAAATTTAGGAATATTAGCACATGTAGATGCCGGAAAGACTACAATAGCAGAAAGTATGCTGTTTAAAACAGGTACAATCTGCTCGGCTGGGAGAGTTGATGACGGAACTGCCGTTACTGATTCCATGTCCCTTGAAAAACAAAAAGGCATAACAATACGGTCATCAACAATCTCTTTTGACTGGAAGGGGACAAAGATAAATCTCATTGATACCCCAGGTCACATGGATTTCATTGCTGAGGTGGAGCGTTCCCTTTGTGTCCTGGATGGAGCTGTTTTAGTAATTTCAGCAAAGGAAGGCATTCAGGTACAAACAAGAGTGATTTTTCAGGCCTTACGAAAGCTGAAAGTTCCCACCCTGATTTATATCAATAAAGTGGATAGAACCGGCGTTTGCCTGGAGGAACTCTACAAGGAAATAAGGGAACAATTAACATCTGATCTTGTTATTATGCAGACTTTAGATGTGGCAGATTCAAAAAATATTTTAATTGGCGATTACGTAACTATTTCAGACGAAGCTGTTGAAAAGCTTCTGGATTTGGATGAGTCACTGGCGGAAAAATTTATCCTGAACCAGCCCATAGCTGAAAAGGAATATAATGCATCGTTTCTTTTTAATATTGCATCATGTAAGCTTTTCCCTGTATTTCACGGAGCTGCTCTAAGGAATATTGGAACAGAACAGCTTTTAAATGCAATTACAAATTATCTTCCGGTAAATACTGAAACCAGCCAAGGTGAGCTTTGTGCTTTTGTATATAAAATAGACAGGGATGAACAAATGCATAAAAGGGCTTTTGCAAGAGTATTCGGAGGAAGCCTGGTAATTCGGGATACCGTGGCGATTGAAGGCTGCGAAGAGCCATTCAAATTGAAAAAACTTGGAAAGCTTCAACACGGAAAAATTGTACCGGCAGAGCAGGTTTTATGCGGAGATATTGCTGTGCTTTCCAACATACAAAACATCAGAATCGGAGATATTATAGGTGCGCGCAGCAGAGATTTACCGAAAATCTCTATGGCTCAGCCATTTCTGCAGGCTTCTGTAATACCCTTAAATAAAGAACAAAGAAGCTGTTTAATACAGGCGCTGTCAGAGCTGACAGAGGAAGATCCGCTGCTTCATTGTGAGGTTGACCAGTATACAGAGGAAATTACCATGCAGTTGTTTGGAGAAATACAAATGGAAGTGATTCAGGCCCTGCTTGAAGAAAGATATCATTTAAAGATTCGATTTGGAGAGTTAATGACCATATATAAGGAACGGCCAAAGCAGGCTGCTGATGCAGTTATTCATATTGCAGTGCCGCCCAATCCTTATTGGGCGTCTGTGGGATTATCCATTGAGCCGCTTCCTCTTGGTTCCGGGCTTGTTTTTGAAAGTAAGGTTTCCTATGGATATTTAAACAAGTCTTTCCAGGCTGCTGTCAGGGACGGTGTAAGAGGGGCATGTGAACAGGGCTTGTTGGGCTGGGAGGTAACTGATCTAAAGGTGTGTTTTACCTATGGCCTGTATTACAGTCCTGTCAGCACTCCTTCGGACTTTCGGCACCTTACTCCGTTTGTTTTTGAGCAGGCGTTAATAAAATCAGAAACAGACCTGCTGGAGCCTTTTATGGATTTTGAACTTCACATTCCAAAGGAGTACAGCAGCAGGGCAATGTATGATTTACAGCAGATGAGAGCCATTATGGAAGGAATTGATGGGGACAATGGAGAAACCATAATGTATGGAAGGGTTCCTGCGGAAACAGTGAAGTCCTATCAAATACAGCTTATTTCATACACCAATGGCAAAGGTCTGTTTTTGACCAGACCCTGTGGTTATGATGTTTACCTTGGACCGCCAATGTATAAAGCAAGAAAGCAAAATCCCATTACAGATAAAATCAGACACTTGTTTTTAAAGGAAAACATATAAGAATTCTCTGCTTTATTAGGGCATTGTTGTTTCAGGTCAGAAGGTCTGATGTTTACAGACTTTCTGACCTGTATTCATGATACTGTTTTGTATAATGATTGATCTTGCAGGATACCTTTTCTAAATGTTTGTTCATTTCCTGAATTTGAGCTTCCACATTCTTTTTATGTTCGATCAGCATATCACAGCGCTGCTTTAATGTATCCCTGCCTTCTGCGCTTAGATCCACAAACTCTTTGATTTGTTTCAGGGACATGCCCGTGTTTTTAAGACAGCAGATCAATCCCAGCCATTCCAGATCATCTTCGGAATAATTGCGAATGCCGCTCTTGCTTCTGTTAATGTGGGACAAAAGGCCCTCTTTTTCATAAAAACGCAGTACGTGTGCGCTTAGGTTTGTTCGTTCCGATACCTGCTTGATTGTATATCCCATCTGAATATGCTCCTTTTACCCTTGTTTTGGAATTGTTTTTTATTGTTTACTGTATTGTTTGAAGACGTTTACCAGACGTTTACCAGACGTTAAGTGAAAAGGTAACTTCATGATTTTCTGAAGGCCTTGATTTTGCTGGACTAAAATCACG
>CABJBM010000060.1 GCA_902363835.1 Lachnospiraceae bacterium | reverse complement strand
AGACAGCCTTCAATTATAAACAGAGGCTGTCTGTTTTTCTATACACCAACATATTTGACACTTACTTTAGAATAAAATAATAATATTATTAAGAAATTGAGTTATTTATAATTTATATAACAAGAGGGAGAATATGGGTATGTCTAAAAATGAAATTCTTGTCTTATTAACCCATCAATGGTGTGATTGGGAAGCGAGCTATGCTATTGCTGTAGCAAATTCTTTTTCTGATTATGTGGTAAAAACGATTGCCATTGATGATTTGCCTAAAACTTCAATGGGAGGTATCAAAGCCGGCATTGATTACACCATTGAAAACTATCAGGCCTTTGATAATCTTGCCATGGTAATCCTTCCTGGTGGCCTTTCCTGGGAAGAAAACGATTACGATGAAATTAAAAAGTTTGTGAAAAGGCTAACAGAAATAAAAATTCCCATTGCAGCAATATGTGGGGCAACCTATTTCTTATGCAAACACGGTTTCCTTGACAATGTTAAGCATACAGGGGATTCTTTTGAGCTTTTTCAAAGTGCGGAAGGTTATAAAGGCGAGAATTTATATGTATCCGCTCAAGTGGTGGTTGATGGTGGTTTCATTACCGCAAACGAGACTGGAGCCGTTGAGTTTGCCTACGAAATTTTCAAACTTCTTAAGGTTGACAGTGACGAAGAAATGAAACAATGGTTTGACAATTTTAAAAATGGCGCTGTTCGTTAGGTTGTGGGGATTGCAATTAGTACTCTTAATGAAAAGGAATATTCATTAATCCATACAAATCGAGGCTGCCACTATCATTGTCTGGGGTGGATATCCCGGAGGGATAATTTTAATGAGTGGACATTATTTATGTTTTGCGTTATATGTAAATCTAACATTTTTGATACTAAGGGGGGAAGTCCATGGGAACAACCTTTTCTACAATTCAAATACAGAACCGACAGCATGCAGAACCGGAACACTTCAAAAAAACGCTGTCAAAATATATAAAGAAGAAAGGCTTAGTGCCTACTACAAAAGAGAAGGCTCAGCTAGTATATAAATTTGTTTTTTCTGCTGACGGTAACTGGATAACACTAAGCTCTTCAGAATATGAAATAGGCTCAGATTCTGTAAATTCAGATGTCCAGGGGCTGGCAAAGGCGATGAAAACCTGTTGTATTGGAACGAGCGTGTTTGACAGCGATGCTTTGTTTCTTTATTTATTTGACGCCCCTGGCAAACAAAAAGATATGGTTGCGTTAGGACATCTGGGTGATATGTCCGATAGCGAATATGCTGTTGGTATGGGGAATATAAAATGCTGGAGTCCGCTCTTATCAGAGACAGCGACATGGGAACAGCTAACAGAATTTTGGAATGAGGAATACGTTTTTGTTGAAGAGGCTTTGGTTAAAATGGCGCCGTTGTTGGGGATAGATTCAAAAAATATAGCAGCCGATTATCACTATTGGAATGAGGTAGAACCAGATAATCAGTCTGTTGTTAACTTGTATTTTGAAACGGTCTCACCGATGTTTATAACTGAGGGGCCAACGAAGTTAGATTTTAGTATGTGGACGTCCGTTACAATGCTTTCCGGAAATGATAGCATTATTTCTTTTCACAATACCGGTGGTATTTCAAAAGGATTAACCGTTTTAATTCTCGGGGATTGTTTTGAACAGGGCAAGGTCGAAATCGGAAAGATGCAAGTGGATAAATTAAAAAATCTTAATGATCTGCGTAGCGAGCGCGTAATTGAAACCATTCATCCAGTAAAAAAGCAGCTATCTGATGGAAGATTCGGGCTGGTTTTTGACTTGGTTGATTTTGAGTTTCCAGAAGGTGTTAACACAGAACACCCATCAGTGAAAGGCTTTAGTAAAAAGGGAATGGAGATCCTTATAGCACATTCAGTCACCTTGCGTTTTATAGCGACAATACAAGCGGATTCTAAACATTGTTTATCATTTTTTGTGATACCCCATAATAATTGGACCGAGGGGCAAGCCGGGCGCACAATATCCCTTTATGAAACCCAAGAGCAGATGAATGCAGAATTTGGTATTCCTGAATAGTATAAGCACTTGGCAGCGTGGACAGTAAAAGACGTTTATCACAGGAGTATTGGTATTATCTAACGTGTATTAGATGTTAAGTTTCCTTAGCAACAGCCATTTGATTTTAGAACTGTCTATGCTTATGTCAAAGGATTCTTTAGCTTTTTTCAAAATGTAAGACATTCTGCGGAAACCTAATAGATAGCGTTGCTTCCGATTCATAATACCGCGCTGCAGTATCCAGGGCAGCAGAATAAATGGAATGGATCCATTTATTCCAGACTTACCTAATATATAATATAATCTGTATTGTATCTCATGTTAAACAACCATGAAAAAATGCAACACGATGGAAGAATAACATTATTTCATAAAAAGTAAAAACACCGAAGTTCCTTATAAATACGAGGACTTTCGGTGTTTTTTTATCTTATGTATAACTGCGGGTAACAGGACTTGAACCTGCACGGTCTCCCACCAGAACCTAAATCTGGCGCGTCTGCCAATTCCGCCATACCCGCTGGCACAACATTGATGATATCATTTGAGAGCAATATTGTCAAGAAAAAGGAGGCAATTTCCTATGGCGAATATTAGAAAAAAACGGCGAACCTGCTGTTGGAAGCATTACTGCAATGACCTTATAAAATCTCCAAAGAATATTTTCTGGCGGTTTCATTTTCATTAAGAAGCAGCCCAGTCCAGAGAAAATAGGCCGATTATATCAAAGGCCATAAAGCATTGTTAATCCGATATACGAATTAATGGAAATCCCATATTTTTTTCATGCTTAATAAATAATAATGGAGCAGGAGAGAGATTCCATGTTCAGCCAGCATATCTTTAGTTACTTGGAAGTCTTTGATAAATATAATATAGTTTCCGTATCTCAAACTTGCCCAGTACAGTACGGCATTCCAATAAAATTCCTATTTTTTAATAATATGATTAAGAAAACAGAAAGAAGCCGCCATAGTGGCAATGAACACTTTTGTATCGTTTATTCTATATTAGAAGTTTCTCTGAGCAGTCAGGAATTTACATTAATATGATAAAAAAATAACAAATGCCTGAATGACTCACATTCATTTAAAGCCATATAAGGCCTGCAAGTCTTTTCAGGGACCGGCTGATTACTCCGTGTTGATTGATATTAAGAAGATTGGAAAGTAAAAAGGCAAATGATAAAGGAATAACACCAAAAGCAGTTGATTTAGAAAATAATAATTAAAGATACAAACCTGAGTCTGGAAATGCAAAAGGCCATAATAATTTAGAACAAAAACCATAGGGCCTGCGCCGTATTCTGTTGTCTATGAACTTCTCTAATAATGTTTTAAATATTAATTTAAAAAAATGTAAAATAATTGTTGACTTTTGTCGTTGGCCTTGGTATGATATAACTCGCCGCTGAAAAAGGCGGCAAAACTTCTTCTAAAACACATCGATGATCGATGAAAAAGTTTTGAAGAAAAATTAAAAAATGGTTGACAAAAACAACCAGTTGTGATAACCTATAAAAGTTGCTGCTGAGACAGCGACGAAGAAAAAGCACCTTGAAAACAGAAGATTGAACAGTATGTAAAACCCTGAAAATTCTAATAAAAT
>CABJBM010000059.1 GCA_902363835.1 Lachnospiraceae bacterium | reverse complement strand
ATTAAAGCTGCCCTATTTTGTTTCATTTTATATATCAAATGTTTTTCAATTCACTATTGACATTTATTAGCTGGACTATTTAATAAACCAAATGTAAATGTTATCTGCTTCCTGATTTTATATAATTAATTAGCCACCTGCACCATGGAATGTCTTACCACGGTGTCCCGGTAAGTATAACCCTTCTGGAGTTCCTGAGAAACCACATTCTCACCCAGAGATTCATCTTCAATATGCATTACCGCATTATGGAAATTTGGATCAAATGGCTTTCCTACCGCTTCAATCGGCTTTACGCCGGCCTCTTCCAGTGTTTTCATAAGCTGTTTGTATATCTTATCCATGCCATCTGCAAACGGGGCGCTCCTTTCCTCATCGGAAATGGCTGCAAGGCCTCTTTCAAAATTATCCACCACAGGAAGAATCCGTTCAACAATATCCCTTGCTCCGATTTCAAACATGGCTGTTTTTTCCTTCTCTGTTCTCTTGCGGTAATTATCAAATTCAGCCATATTTCTCTGCAGACGGTCTGTCAGATCTTCTATCTTTTCATCTCTTGGATCTTTTTTCTCTTTCTTCTTTCCGAAAAAACCCTTTTTTCCGGACTCTTCCCTGGAACCCTCTTCAGCGGTTTCTTCCTCTGAAACGTTTTCCTGGATTCCGTCATCTGCACAGGCTTCTGTGCCTTCTATTTCTTTTTCAACGAAAGCGGCTTCCTGTGTCTGAACAGTTTCATCTGCCAGCTTTTCATCTGTTTTCACATCTTCCATGCTCAATGCTCTTCCCTTTACCTTTCATCTTTTTTCAAAATGGTATCCAGCTGCGTCATGAGATTGCGCAATGTGCTGAGTACCTTTTCATAATCCATTCGTTTTGGCCCTATGATTCCAATGGTACCTCTCAAACCTTCGCCCAGCTCATAATTGGCAGTTACAATGCTGCAGTCCTTCATGTTCTTAACGGGTGCCTCGTCGCCAATGTATACCTGGATTCCGGATCCTCCTTCTGAGCTGTTCACATCATCAACCAGCCCCTGCAAAAGTTCCTTTTGTTCCAGCGTACCAATGAGCTTACTGGCCCTTTCTCCATCGCTCAACTCCGGATACTTGAAAATATTCGTGGCCCCGCTGGTATAAATCTGAAGGTCTTCATCATCGTCCCGAATGGCCGCTGCCACCTCGGTGAGAACCCGGTCCACCACATCACAGTGGGGTCCTGCCTGGATCTTCAGCCTGCTGATCACTTCAAGATTGATCTCCTCTATGGTCAGCCCGTTAAGGGCATTGTTAAGAAGAATGTTAAGATTCAGAAGTCCTTCGTCATTTAATTCCGTATGAATTGGAATCATGGCATTTTTAATGATATTTCCCTCCACCACGATCACCACAAGAAGCTTTTCTTCATCAACCTTGGAAAGCTGGATAAACTTCAGCTTGTTCCGGTGATACTGGGGAGCACTGATCATTGCTGCGTAATTGGTGTTCTGTGCAAGAAGCTTTGCCATCTGTTTCAGTAAAAGCTCTACCCGGTCCACCCGCTTCAGCATCATATCCTTAATCTCAGTGACTTCATCTTCTTTTTCCTGCATGATCTGGTCCACATAAAAGCGGTATCCTCTGTCAGAAGGAATCCTTCCTGCAGAGGTGTGGGGCTGCATAATGTACCCCAGTTCCTCCAGATCAGACATCTCATTCCGGATGGTGGCAGAACTTAAGTTCAAATCCGTATATTTTGATATGGTACGGGAACCAACCGGTTCTCCGGTTTCCAGATAAGTCTTTATGATGGCTTTTAATATGGTTACCTTTCGCTCATCCAACTGATCCTTGTTGTTCAAACTGCCCCACTTCCTTTCTGAGTCTTTTTTGTTAGCACTCAACCTTTAGGAGTGCTAACATCTTCTTTTCATAATATATTCTTTTTTTCTACATTTGTCAATACATTCCTATAAAAATTTTCAGTGAAGTTTTTGTGGCCTGTTTGTACATTTTTCCTCATTCTTCTATTAAATATTACAAAGCTGTTGACAATATTTTCTTGACATTTAACACTTTTGTAATATAATAGTAATGAGACATTAAAAATGGCATAATCCAACCCGCAGTGCAGCCTGTGAATCCTACGGCTCCACAGGCTTACGGGCATTTGCCCTATGGATTAAAACGTGAAAAAATTTTCTTACGTGCTAGCACGACGAAAAATTTTTCACGTTTTAATCCGCACTGCTCATTGCGAGGTAAAATCATGAAAAGTTTTTCAGGGAAAAAAAGAATTACCGGATTCCTGGCACTCCTTTGTGTGCTGCTGTTGCCTATGACTGCTCTGGCAGCTGAACCCACGGGAAAAGACCAAACTGTGAATCAAGTACAGTCCGAAAGCTCTGGAACGGATCACCAAACCATACAAACAAGCAGCGAAAACCAGGCGGCATCAGCCAATGGGGAAACCCTTCCTGAAGAAATCGGGCCTGGAATTAAGAAAAAGGCAGAAGAACCGGTAAAACCAAAGGAGTCTGCAGCACCTGTTTATGAAAAAGGAGAATCCCTGGGATTCTTCACTGCCACTGCATACTGCCCCAACAGTGAAAGCTCCGGCAAGCAGAGCCTGACTTATTCCGGCACGGTCCCTCAGCCACAGCATACCATATCTGCGGATATCACCATTCTTCCTCTTGGAACAAAGGTCATGATCGACGGCATCGTTTATACCGTTGAGGATATCGGAAGCAGCGTGAAGGGGAACAAAGTGGATATTTTCTTTGCAAGCCGCGGAGAAGCTTTGAATTTTGGAAGACAGACAAAAGAATTATTTGCAGTCATTGAACGGTAAAATACCCTTATGACGCCGCAGAACAGCGAATCACTTCACTGTTCTGCGGCGTTTTTTTCTCCTTAACCTTGACAAATCTGGAAAAATGTGTAAAATGAATACTTGTACCTCATTTATTACAAATCTATTACATATATTTATAAATATATTAAAATATATTACAGTTTGTAAAAAAGAAAGGAAGTATTTGTAATATGCAGAAAGCAAACCGAATTCACTGGTTCCTTGGAACCTTACTAATGATGACATTTTTCCTGATAAATACATTTAATGCTTTTGCAGCTCAGACATCGGGCATCATTGACAATGCAGATGAAAACAGCGTCAGGGGATGGGCACTTAACAGGTCTGATCCCGGCTCTGCCGCAGAAGTAAAAGTTGTCATTACCAACCAGACAAATGGGCAGGTAGTGGCGGAGCTTACCACCACTGCCTCCAAATACCGGGAGGATCTGGCAGCTCAGGGGACCGGCAACTATGGTTTTGAAATACCGGTTCCATGGAATTCTTACGGAGACGGTACTTACCTGGTAGAAGCCTATTCCGGAGGCCAGAAGCTTTCCGGCACCAGAGTCTACCCGGTGGGCGCTGCCGCCGCCGCAAGCCTTCAAAACAGCAGTTCCAACCTCCGTTCCCTGGGAGCGTTCAGAACCACTGCCTACTGCCCCTGCCGCAAGTGCTCCGGAGGTTGGGGAGGGCGTACCAGTACTGGAACCATTGCGGCCGCAAACCATACCATTTCTGTTGACCCAAGAGTCATTCCTTACGGAAGCCGCATCATGATAGGCGGAGTGGTCTATACGGCGGAGGACTGCGGAGGCGGAGTCAAAGGAAATCACATCGATATTTTCTTCAATACCCATGGAGAAACCCGTGCCTATGGCAGCAGAAATGTAGAAGTGTATCTCGTTCAATAATACAAAATCCCAGAAAAAAAGCCCGGTGAAGATTTTACTTTTCACCGGGCTTTTTACTATATTATATGGACCTCAGCGGGGCATTTCCGCCTTTTCCTGTTCTTATTACAATCTCTTTTATCATACGCATCAGTTCCAAAGCGCTGCGAAATCCCACATATTGTTTCCCTGTCAGCCTTCCCAACACGATTCCCTGCATACTGGCATTTTGACGATGCTCTATTTTAACGATCAGTGTTTCTTTTGCCCGAATGGCCCGGGAGCTTAGAGTCTGACTGTCCTGGAGTTGGACTTTTGCCTTTATCGGCACTTTATTTTTCCCCCTGGTCCTGTAGGTATATTCTTCTGACATCTTTTTATTAAGAAACCTTGGCTCAGTGGATGGGTGGGGAGTCCCGATCCAGTCGCATATTTCATCCATTTTAAGAATCAAATCGCCTACACCGAAAAAGCAGATGGGCTTGTCTATGTAGCTGTTAAGAATTTCACCATATAAATTTCCTTCTTCTTTTCCGTGAAAGCAAATAAGCATGGTACTGACGCGATCTGTTATAATCATGTCTCGGCATACATTCTGCATCTCTTCGTTTTTTATCATAAGTTTCCTGACCTCTTTCTCTATCATGCTTTATCAGGTGTTCTCTTCAAAAAGGGAAAGCTCGGGATCTGAATACTTTCCCTTTCTATAAAATCACTTCAATTGAAACTATGAAGTCTCAGATATTCACTTCCCGTTGTTTACATATAAATCCAGCTGAATTTTTAAGAATACCTTTGAGGCCGCTTTTCATAGCTTTTGCCTTACTGCATCCAGGATCCATCTCCGCTAACACGATATCCGTCCGGCGTCATCTCGCTGACATACATGGAGCCAAGGGGTCTCTCCTCGTTATTCTTATAAATCCATTTCTCCGCTGCAGGATCATAACGATAGGTTTCCATGCTGTTTTGTTCTGTAAAGTAATACCACTTTCCGCCGATGTTCCTCCAGCCCTTTGCCATCATTC
>CABJBM010000058.1 GCA_902363835.1 Lachnospiraceae bacterium | reverse complement strand
GAATCTGTACTCAGCAGATATCAGTAAAAAGCCTTATAAGTCCTGGCAGGGAAGTTTTAAATAAACATCCAGGGTAAATAAGTCATTTCCCTGGCCCGAGCGATCCCCTTTTTTGTTTTTCGAATAATACACATGGTCGACTACCTGTTTAAGGAGAATATTTTTCTTGAGGGGATCTTCTGTCTCCGAATAGGACTTTAATATTCCCTCAAAGTATGGAATAAACTCCTCCTTCTTTTCTATGCGGTCCTTGATTTCTATAATTTCCTCCTGTATAGTCTCTATAAATTTAGCATTTTCATTTATTTTCTTTATCAGTTCGTTTGAGCGCTTGCGGAACACATCCAGGGAATAGACTTGTTGTTCAAAATAATCGTATACCGTCTCGAGCTGTTTATTGAGGACGGAAGCTTCGTTCTGATACCCGGCTAACACTGTCATTTTCCTGTCCATTACTTCCGCCCAGTCTCCGGAATCCTCGTTCTGTACTTTTATTTTATAATCTTTTAAGTATCTCTCCAGGAACTGTAATAAGCGTTCCTCTACCAAATAATAGAAGGAGCCAACCGTAGGACAATTATGAGTTTTGCACAGAATGGTATCTGCTGGATTTTTGGAGCCTGCTGGGCGGCGGTACATTGACATTTTACATTCACTGCAATACACTAGGCCAGCCAAAGGGGACTTTATTGTAAAGAAAGCAGCGGGCCTAAAATTGGC
Source organism: Lachnospiraceae bacterium (assembly GCA_902363835.1). GTDB lineage: Bacteria > Bacillota > Clostridia > Lachnospirales > Lachnospiraceae > Lacrimispora. Next base: position 5,050 of record CABJBM010000058.1, on the reverse strand, counting down.
TTCTAGTTTTTCCTGGGCCGCGTAAAAAACACTTTCATCTATTAACGGAGGATGAAGGGCATCAAATATCTCGCAATCTGCATTGATTGGGCGAGACCGTTTTACGACGCCATTTTCTATGATCTTGACCTGCTTACGCTTTCCAGCTTCTAATTTTCCAATGTACGCATAATTTCGCAGCATTCCTTTGATAACACTGGTTTCCCAATGGTCTGATTTACGAGGTGGAATCTTCATGTCATCAAGTAGATGGGCTATTTGTGTAGTTCCAAGCGGAAGATTATCTGATTCGGGAGTCCCAGACGTAAACAGCAGAAAAACAAACTGTACGATTTTAGACTCTTCAGGATGCGGCTTTAAGGTGAACCCCTTCTCATGAGGAAGTTTCATTCGCTCGTACCCGTAAGGGGCAACATTGCCGGTCCATTTCCCCTCTTTGATGGATGCACGGCGTCCATTTTGCAGCCGGCGATTAATTACTTTATATTCTCGCCGGCTCATAAAAAGGCCAAACTCAGCATATTCTTCGTCAAATTCATCGTTTGGATCGTAGGTCTTCATGGGAGTAATTATTTTTGTATTTCCATACTTGAATGTTTCCATGATGAGTCCCTGATCCCGGGTATCTCCGCGGGCCAAGCGCTCCAGTTCTATGACAAGAACGCCATCTGGCTGATTGTTTTCTATGTCAGAGAGCAGCTGCATCATTTCTGGCCGGGCAGCGATGGTTTCGCCGGATACGACTTCCCGGTAAATATGAGATATGGTAATTCCCAGTTGCTCGGCAAGCTCCCTCAATCTGTTTTCATGACGTGCCAGGGTTTCACCTTCTCCGTGAGCTTCAGCGTCCCGGTCTTCCCTTGATTTTCTGAGGTACATATAATAAGTTCCTGATAGATCTAGCATTATATCATCTCCTTGTATAGTCTATTGGATTTTGGGTATAAAAATACGCCCCTTGCCGGGGCGTTCCGAAAATGACATAATTCCATTGATCAGGTAGAATATATCTTTCCAGGATGTCTGGTAAGAGAAAGTCTATTTAAAGCCGTTCGGTGTTACCAGCACCGGGCGGTTTTGTTTGTATGGCGATCTTTTAATAAACCATCTGCTATGCAGGTGTGACCACAGCAGCTTTAGCTCCAAGAAAAAACCTCCAGTGATATAATAGGTGTGGTCCGAAACCGCACAAATTAATCAAAGGAGGTCAATTCATATGGATATGAATGATTTATCACATTCAAAGTGGGAATGTAAGCACCACATAGTATTTGCACCATAATATCGTAGAAAAGTTGCATACGGAGAATTGAGGCAAGATATAGCCAATATCTTAAGTATGTTATGCAAGAGAAAGGGTGTAGAGATAATAGAAGCATCCCTCATTCCTTTTGATCTTATCAAAGCTGCAGGCCTTTTAATCATGATTTTATTCAGTATGCTTCAATACCAGAATTATTCACCCATGTCTTTGGAATTTGTGGTTGTAATTTCTTCCCCGGTATCGGCATTGATAAATTTTACAGAAACATTGTCAACAGCCGTTCCATTAAAAATATTATACATACCTCCATACATATAAAAACCCACTACAGAGAAAGTTTCTACCAGGGATAATTCAGAAGATTTTGTGGTTACCTGAAATTCAGTAAAGTTATCATTTGCTGTTATATTTGTATAATTCGGATAATCTTCTGAGCCAATCATTTCTGTTATAGATGTGCTAATACTATTTTTTATTTCCTTCATCATTTCTTTGTGCTGCTGTTTTGTTAATATGTAGGTGGCACTTTGATCATCATTCAAGGTGATGGATTTGTACCCTTTTTCTTTACATAATTCATTTAGATCTTCTTGTGTTTGCTCTCCAACAAATTCTGCTGGGATAGTTAGTTCAACATTAAAAAGTCCTTTTTCTACCCCGACCTCTCCAATAGCCTCTAGGTCACTTTTTGTTTCAGCTTCTGTATTGGATTCATTAATGGAGATTTCAGTGTCGGTAGTTTGGGATGTCATGGAAACGGCATCTGCTTTCTTGCTGCAACCAATCAGTAAAATAGATGAAGAGATAAGGACTGCAGTTGCAAATAATTTTAACTTTTTCATTTTCAGTAATTCCCCCTTATTTGTTCTTATTTTTATTTATTAAAACGCCATAGGCTGTTTTTATTATTTTGATAAATTTGTCACATGGCAAACCCTATAGAATCAGCATCTTTTTTGTTGAGGTCATCGTTAGAAATATGTAAGAGGGCGTGTTGGTATGCGGTCATTTGACGCTCCTGGTTCAGCCTTGAATTTATTATAATAGTAAAACTTCCATCACTATTGGAGACCACTTGTTCTTCAATTCCACTGTGCATATCTAAAAAGTACACTTCAATTGCCTTTGTAAGCAATGGATTATTTATTCACATCAACACCCCTCATCTTTATGCTTATCTTCCTGTTGCTTTAAAGTTTGTATAAAATCTATGTGGGCTTTAAGACGCTCCGGTGATAAACCCCTTGCCGCATGGAACAGCGAACGAAGTTCCGGATTTTTGAAAATCTCTTGAGCGATTTCGCGAGTTTCATCATTAAGATAGTAATATTCTTCCTCGTTGCCATCTTTTGCATTTCCGTTCATAAGATAATCCACTGTAACACCAAAGCGGTTGGCAATTTGCTGTATTTTTGCAGCATTAGGCGTACTTTTTCCAAGTTTACTTATGTACCCTTTCCCGAAATCAAGTTCTTGTTCAAGTTGGTTCATAGAAATATTATTCTTTTTACACAAATCTTTAATGCGTTCTTTTAAGTCCATTTTGCGCTCCTCTAAGAAACACTGAAAAAATCGCAAGAAACTCCTTGGCATTCTGAAGTAATCGCACAATTATAGCAATGAAAATGACTGGAAGTTTTTATTAATTTTGATCAACAGCCTAATTGTAGAATATTTTCAGAGGTAAGTCAATAAGTTTTAGCGATTTTTTCAGAGCAAAAAGGGAGGTGAGGCATGGTTACAATTACATATTCATGTAAGTCTTGCCGCCGGTGCAATCGCTGTTTGGAGCGCAGCAGACGGTATCCGCGCAAAGATTATATTAAGGAGGGAAGGAAATACGCAACAAGTACAACCAATATTGCATAGCCTTAACCGAAGGGGAGGTGCTGCCCATGTTAGTTTTTGAAATGAAGATAGGGAATACCATTATTCGTGGCCATGATGATTGTGTTGTGAAAACAGCGGATGAGCGTCAGAAAATACTGGATAATGTTGGGCGAATAGCGGCTGGCATTTACCGTGAAAAGGAAAATAAACAAAAGGAAGGATCCGGCTGAGACCGGAGCCAGTGGACAAGCTTTGGAACAAGGAGGAACCCCATGAGAGTGCATACACCAGACAACAGTGCATGGTGGAGATTTTTTTGATTATAAGTATTGCATCAAGGCATGTCAGTAAAACCCATATGAAAAGGCCAAATGATCCCACTGTAAGATTTGTCAGGAATGCATAACAGGTTCCGGATAAATGATGCAAAGAATAACAAGGGAGATTTAAACCTCCCTTGCGTCACCGGATGATGCCTAATTGGATGTAATTCTAGGTTTAGGACCTTCACCTGGAGGAGTATAAAATGGATCGATATAATCGCTATATGGTACGGTTTTCGAATGAGGATCTGTATGGGTAACATTTTTATTACTGACATTATTGTCTGTAGAACTACCCTGTTTGTTGGAAGATATATCTTTGCTGTTCAAGATTGATGCTCCTTTCGCTTTTTAGTAGTGTCTGCAGAACAAAAAAATAATATACAAAATGTTAAGGATTTAACTCAATGGAGCAGGAAGGAACATATTATGCAAAATTAGGATTTTCTTGAGGTAAATGTATGACTAAAGGAGTTAAAGAAAAGGATATAATGGATTTTGAGAGGTATTGTAATAAATTGAAAGCCGTAATGGATAGAATAGTGAATTATGCTCCAGAAGCTAATTTGTATGCTGCAATTGGTGATATTAACCTTATGTTTGATTGTAAGCGTGACGGATTTGGAGGTAGTCCATCACAAGATAGCATTGTTACGGGCTTTTCAATGAAGTGTACTGATGGTACTATTGCCTTTTTCTTAAAAAGCATTTCCCAAATTATGAAGATCAAAATGAGAGGAATCAATGGATTATAAATTGAACCCTACCAACATTAAAATACCAATTAGGGATAACGTCTTTTTTAGACGGAACCGCTTTGTAGCCTGCTTTTACCATGGCTTCCATGAAGCATTGTGAAGTGATTTGGTGTCCGATATCAGCCCCTGTTAAGCGGTTGAAGCGCGCTTTCAAACCATAAGCAGTCTGTTGATAGTTAATGCTTGGAATCATCTTATAATTAAAAAAGATGTGATCGATCAGAATATCCTGATCAGGAAGAGATAAGTCAGAAAAATGATTGGTTTTTTTCATGGAACATTTCCTTTCGTTTATACTCAGTTCTGATGTAAGCCTACAAATAAATTATATGAGAAATGTAAAAAGATATGACAAAACAATAGAAAAAAACTGCTACACGGCATCAAAGGGAGAATGCAACCTTGTACGAACCATTAAATTAAAAGATAGAGATGGTTATTTAGTTGATTTTATTAATCCCTTAGCCCCAACAAATTTATCTGCAACGGCGGGAAATTCAAAAATTGATTTATCATGGACAGGAACAGCTACGACAGGTTCATCAATCTATTATAATGTAAAACGTTCAGAAACAGAGGTAGGGCATCTATGTCCCTACCTCTCATAATACTGCTCGTACCACCTTGGTTGTCTTTTGTATCCGGTTTTCTCCTCTTTCTTTTCCCAATTTCTAAAAAATCCACACATATTATTACTGGTATCACAGCTCCCCGTATTTGCATTGTAGTGAGGACATCTGTTTACATCTTGTGCAAGGCTGCATGCTCCATACATGTTACCACCTCCTGACATAAGTATACGAACAAATGTTCTGGAAGTCAAAAGGAATAATCTGGAAATAAATACATTACCGATATCTACTGAGTACCAACGA
>CABJBM010000057.1 GCA_902363835.1 Lachnospiraceae bacterium | reverse complement strand
CACCGCACACCCGCATAGCGGGTGGTTTATATTTCGCACGCTACGCGAGCTCAACTGGGTCACGACCCATAATAAAAACGGGAGTGCAACAGTACCACTGCCGCACTCCCATTCCCTGTTATTTGATTATTTGCCAGCTTACCTCTTGATTTCAACAGAATAGGAATAGCGGTCTCCCCTGTACAAGCTGACGGTATACTCCACAACCTCGTCATTTCTGTCATAGGAGGTTCGAATCCTCAGCAGGACCGGTATGGTCTTTTTCATATCCAACAGCTTTTGGGTATGGCTGTCCGGCATGATGCAGCTGAACTTTTCTGCGATCTTCACCGGCCTGATATCCATCTCCTCCAGCATGGCGTACAAGCTTCCATAGTACAGCTCATCATCCATGGGAAGCTGCCTGTTTCTATGAAAATAAGACTGGAAAATAACGATTGGCTTTCCATCCCCTGTTCTCACTCTCTCCAGACGGTATAAAGGAGCCTCCGGTTCGATGTGAAACACGCTGGCCAGCTTGGCATCCGCCTTGATCACCTCAATATGAGCGTAGCTGGTTCCAGGCTCAATGCCCTTCTCCTTCATCTCGTCCGTGAAGCTGTAAATTCTGGTGAGGAACTCCTCTATTGTTTTCTGATAGACAACCACCGTTCCTTTTCCTCTGGCACGGGTTACCAGGCCTTCCTTCTCTAACTCCTGGATCGCCTGCCTTGCCGTAATGCGGCTCACCTGATACATGCTCTGCAGCTCCGTCTCACTGGGGATGATACTGTCAAACTCATATTCTTTCTTCAAAATCTTATTGCGCAGGATGTCACTGATCTGTATATATAAGGGTGGTGCGCTTTTCGAACTGTTTAATTTTTCCATTCCTGTCATCTGCCTTTCCGCGCCTGCTTCTAAAGTGCCTTTATGCGGATCTCACTTATTAATACGCTATAACATTATAATAAATAATACCCTCTCACTTGTCAACGTTCACTTGGCAGACTGTCAAAAGTTTGCCGTATTTAGAAAAATCCCACAGCTACTCCCACAAAGGAAACAATAACCAGCACGCCCATAACCTTAAGCGCGGACATTTTCTTTTTTGACATCAGCCACCAGCATAAAATAATTGCCGCCAAAGGCAGCAGTTTAGGGAAAATACCGTTTAACACGTCATTTACCACAACCGTTGACTCTGAGCTTCCTGTCTGGATGTTCATAATCGAATTGATGCTTACATAGGATGCTCCGACACCGCCGACCACAATGGCGCCTAATAAGTTAAAAGCCTCACGGATTCTCTGGGAAGCTTCTCCCACAATTAAGTTCACCGATTTGGTTCCCATCTGGTAGCCCTTCATAAAAAGATAATAGCTTGCCGCTGTCACGGAAGTCATAAAGGTCACTATGTAGAAAACCGGGCCCAGAGCATTTCCGCCTTGGGAAAGTCCAATAGCAATGGATAACAGCAGCGGCACGAACATGCCTGGAACCATGGCATCGCCAATGCCTGCCAAAGGTCCCATGAGCCCCAGCTTAATGCTGTTGATCACCTCATCATCAATATCCGCTCCGTTCGCCCTCTCCTCTTCCAGACCACAGGCAATGCCGTTGACAATGCTGCCGATCTGAGGCTCTGTGTTATAAAATGCACAATGACGTTTTAATGCTGCTTTCTCCTCTTCCTTGTCGCCGCCGTACAACTCCCTGATGACCGGTGACATGGAGTCGGCAAAGCCGAAAGACTCCAGCCATTGAAAGGACATGGAAGACAAATTACCGCACAGCCACCGAAACCAACTTTTCCTTAATGTGCTCTTGCTGATTTTTTTCATATTACAGTTCCTCCTCCATATCGTCTGCTGCCGCAGAAACTTTGACTGCATTGTCTTTTTGGGTATACAGGAAATAGCTGTACGCGAAGAACGCGCCAAAAATGGCAATGGTAATCATATTGATGCCAAGGGCTGCAACCAAAGCAAATCCAAACAAGAATCTGACAATCTCGATATTTTTCTTGGTAACCTGTTTTAAAAGAATGGCCACTCCCACTGCCGGAAGCATGCCGCCGATAGCGGTCAGTGCTCTCATAACAAAGGAATCCACCGGGAACACGGCAATAATCTCCGCTGCCAGCCCCTGGCCAAAATACAGTACGGCAACCGTAGGGATCACCCGGTAACAGAACTGCAGCATCTGGGGCCCCACCCAGTGATTAAAGGCCAGCCCTTTGTAATCCCCTTTTTCCGCACATTTCATGGCTCTGGCGTTCCAGAAGGAATTGGTCATCATCATGAAATTGTGGAAAATGGTTCCGATTGCTCCCACAGCCGTGGCTATGGCAACTGCCGATTCCACTGTTGCATTGGATTTCACTGCCATGATTCCCAATCCAACGCCAATGTATGCTGCCGCATTTAAATCCTGAGGCATCTGTCCGCCCGGTGTGACCAGCGCAATATATACCACCTGAACAGCGACTCCCACAATGATACCGGTCTGAACATCCCCCATGATCAGCCCAATTAAAAAGCCTGAAATCAACGGCCTGGAAAGGGTGTACCAGCCGCCGGTAAGTCCCAGTGCCCAAGGACAGGACAAGGAACCCAGATACGATAAAATACCAATCATTACTGCCTGTATGATGTTTATCTGCATAATAATATCCCCCTAGATATTCAAATAATTATAGTAGTTTTTGCCTGACATCGCTCCACCGCACCTTTGTAAAATCAGGAACCAGCTGGAACTCTATCTGATAGCCAGCCTGATGAATCCGTTCATAGCTGGCCATATCTTCCTTGGTGATATCCGCGTTCTTATTGACCCGGATGGTATCCTGCCTGGCACTCTGAGGCCCCACATTTAAAATGCCGGTGTTTACCTTTAAACCATAATCCACCAGCAGCTCTGCCATGGTATCAGGTGTTTTGGTGATAACAAAATAATTCTTGCTGCTTGCCACCGCCTCATCCATCTTGGAGCGGAATTTTTCGCGGCTCCAGATAAACGTCTTTTTTGTAGATGCTGCCAGCAGCGCATTTTTAATCACTTCATTGGATGCCGCCTTATCATCTACTGCAATGATCCCATCGCAGGGATATTCCGTGGACCAGCGGATTATAATCTGTCCATGGATGATTCTGTCGTCAATTCTTATAAAACTGATTGCCACCCTCAAACCTCCTTTTTATTTTCCTCAAACGTATGTGAGGAGAACTTTTCGCTATAGTTCCTCGTCGTCACCTTCCCGCCTCAGCTCAAACAGGTGCAGGCTTCCCTGTGCTTCTTCCGCACAATGCATTACTGTCTCCCGGCTATTGTCCTCCGCTGATAAAACCAGCAGCAGAAGAGGCAGGTTCATGCCTGAAACAATACTTGCCTTATCCATGCTTCCCATCTTTGCCAGAAGCTCCAGAGTGGTATTGTACGGTGAACCGCCGGCAATATCACAAAGAACCGTCACCTGCTCCTCCCGGTTCAACCCATCAAGGAGTATCCCCAATTCTCCCCGAAATATCTCAATATCTTTCTCCTCAGTAAGGCAAAGATACGAAACATGCGGCAGATTTCCAAAAACCATCTTTGCAGCATTGTACATCCCCTCCGCCATTGTGCCATGGCTTACCAAAACAATTTGCTTAATAGTTTTTTCCCCCTTCCTTTTTCACTATAGAACATTATATTGTTGTAACAATATAATATTATAATTTTATATGAATGTCAAGTTTTTTTTGTTCAGCGGGTATTGGATCGGAGATTTTGTATCATGGGATTTCTTTTCCGTAAAAAAGGATCAGGTTTTAAATGCAGAAAATTAAAAAAGCTTTTACCAGGCAGATATTTTCCTCAAACCTGGTAAAAGCTCCTTCCACTGCAAATTTTCACTTATCCTTCCTGATCCTTCTTATCTCCGGAAGGGCCTCCTGCCGGTCCATTTGGCCCGGCTTCCCTGCTCTCTCCTTCGGGAGCGAAATTGCCCTGCCCCGGCGCTCCTGGTCTTCCCTGTCTTTCACCGGCTCCATTTCCTCCTCTGTTGCCCCCCGGATTCTCTTCCAAAGCTTTTCCTGACTGGTTTAAGATTCCGGTCACCTGAATTTCCTCCGCAGCTTCTCCGGTACGGATCTCATAGGTCTTTCCAACCTCTAAGTCAGAAGAACTGAAAATCAATACGGAAAATTCCTTGTCAGGAGTGACCTGGACAAGTGGTGTTCCGGAATCGTCCAAAACCTCCACAGATGTTCCTGCCGCCTGTTTTTCTTCGTAATATTTCACCATAACCGGCTGACCGGACGCCTCAGAAAACACCTGGAACATCCCCGCATTTCCGATTCCGGTAAATGTTCCCCCTGATATCGTTCCTGTTCCGTTAAAATCCAGAATTCCATTTCCGCTGTTTTCCGGTCCCTCCACATAAATGGAGCCTCCTTCTATCATAAGATCCCCGTTTGAATCAATTCCGTCTCCCAAAGCCTTGACGCTTAAGCTTCCCCCAGCGATCCGGATATAGGCTCCCTCTGTTGCTGCAAAAGGATCATCCCCCATCTTGCCTGCATTTCCGGAAGAATCTCTGCCACCTGCCGCATTCAGCCCGTCATCCTCAGAAACCACCTTTATTTCTCCTCCGGTTATATCAATGCATAAGCCTTCCAGACCTTCATAGCTTTTGATGATATCAATGGTTCCCCCTGATATCTCCACATGATTATCTCCATGAATGGCATCATCTCCCGTTGATAAGGACATTGTCCCTGATGTGATTTTTACATCTCCGTTGCTGTGAACTGCATCATCCACAGATTCCACGGAAAAGGTTCCCCCTGTTATTTCCACCAGAGTTTCCGCCTTAATGCCTTTTTCCCCTGCGTTGACCGTAAAATCACCGCCGTTGATTTTTACATATCCTTTCCCATCGTCAGTGTCATTGCTTGCCTGTATTCCGTCGCCTCCCGACGTTATGGCAAAGGTACCGTTATTTACTTCCACGGAATCCTTCCCCTTGATCCCGTCATTTACCGATTGAATCACATACTTTCCTGACTGAACCGTAAGATCGTCCTTTCCCCTGATGCCTTCCTGGTAATTTCCGTTGACAGTCAGGGTCCCTTCCCCCTCCAGGACAAGGCCGCCCTTACAGAATATGGCTGCATCCGGTTCATTTTCTCCTGTCACGGAATAAGCGTATGCCAAACCATCTGATACCGTGTTTTCCGTTCCTTCTTCCGTGACGATCCTTAAAAGGCCGCACTGCTTTCCATATATGGGGGAGAAATCCGAACTTGCAATGGAAAGCCCGTCCAGAATCATTGTAACCTCATCTTCGCTTCCCGCATCAATCACAATCCTTCCATCTCCCACTGTTCCGCTGAACCGGTAAGTTCCTGGAGAGGAAATGGTGACCACATTTTCTAAAGCCTTTGCTCCGCTGCCTGCTACGGTAAATCCCTGGTCAGTTCCCGTAATGACCGTTTCTGTTCCATTTTCATATTCTGCCTTCTGGCTTTTCTTATGCCCGCTGTCTTTCTGACAGCCTGTGAGAAATGTCAATCCAATCAATCCTGCCATTAATCCATATCTTATTTTTTTATTCATCTATTATTTTCCTCCTATAATTCCTCTCTGCCCTCGGGGACTCTTCCGCATACCACCGGAAGATTGCCATTTCTGCATCTGATTTCATCCAGCATATCCTTTTCTTCCTGCTCAGCTTTTAAATCCACCTGATAACAAAGCTCGTAAAGGCTTCCCATATTCACGGTCTTAACTCTGTTTAACTGCACCCTTCCGGTGTGCTTTGAAAATATGTCGTCAAAAATCCCCATATAATCAAGGTTTTCCGGGATTGTGATTTTAAGCTCCCTCTTTGTAAAGCCTTTCTTTCCAAAGGGAAGGGACACCAGAAGTATCATGGCCGCTCCTATTACCACGGACAGCATTACAGCCACTCCCAGATATCCCATTCCTGCTGCAAGCCCTACTGCCATTGCTAAAAATATGCTGCCTATTTCCCTGGAATTTCCCGGCACAGAGCGGAACCGGACCAGGCTGAACGCTCCCATTACCGCCACCCCTGTTCCCAGATTTCCATTTACAATGGTAATAACCGCCTGTACAATGGCCGGAAGCAATGCCAGTGTTACAATAAAATTTTTACTGTATGTATTTTTAAATGTGTGCAGAACCGCTAAAAATGCGCCCAGCCCCAGGGATACAAGCATACAGACCAGCAAATGGCCCATTGTTAAACTGGAACCGGTTGTTTCTGTTAAAATACTGTCAAGCACAATAAATCCCTCCTTCTGAAATCTGGTTTTTATATAATATCTGTTTATAGTACATACCATATTTGGAAAAGGACACGGGAAAAATCCCAATCCGGGAAAAAATACGGCTCATCCATACAGGCATTGCCCCCGGAATTTTAACCTCCATCAAAATCTGGTTCTCTTTTAAAATACAGGTTCCGTAATCTCCTTTAACCAGATCCAGTTCCATGTTCCTGCACCGGATGTTCCGGTCAAATGTGACTCTCAGTTCACTGTTTTCATTTCCATAAAATGCGGTTCTGTCATAAGCCACAAATGCCATTGGCTTTAAATCATAAAGCCCCATAACATAACGGATCTCCCTGAAAACCTGGCTGTCTTCTTTAGGATATATGCCGTAATAAAGATATTTTCTGGCCTCTGTCATGATCAGGGGCATTCTGCGCTTATAAACGATTCCATCGTATTTCTTTTTTAATTCCGCATAAACCGTGCTTCCTTCCTCTGCACTTCCATATGCCCGAAGCCGGACCTTTTCCTTATAATCCGGTTTTTCAGCCGACTGACGGATCAGTTTATAATCTCTGGTATCAAAATAAATATTGGATATCGTATGTTTTCCATAAAGATCCGGGGACATCTGCTTAACCAGTTCCCACATCAATCCCTGATATTGGGCAAGAGTCAAGAGGTATTTTTTTTCATATCTTTTAAAAACTTCCTGTGCCATAATGACTTCCTCCTTTTCTTTTCTATGTGCTATATCCTAACATCTTCAACTGAAAGGAACCTTAAAAAATATGCTTAAAACCGTGATATTTCTGTGAATTCGTTTTCCAAAAAGGAGGCTGGGATATTGCTGTGAGAACATGGCAATGGAATTTACCACAGGAAACAGCATCAGAAAGGGGCTGTTGCAAAATAAGTGAACTATCACTTATGGAGCAATGGCTCCCTTTCTGTGTAAA
>CABJBM010000056.1 GCA_902363835.1 Lachnospiraceae bacterium | reverse complement strand
ACCCGGAGACAGGAATGATGGCAAAGGGCTGGAGGAACATCGGCGGAAAGTGGTATTACTTTACAGAACAAAACAGTATGGAAACCTATCATTATGATCCGGCAGCGGAGAAATGGATTTATAAGAATAATGAAGGGAGACCCCTGGGTTCTATGTATGTCAGCGAGATGACGCCGGACGGATATCGTGTTAGCGGAGATGGATCCTGGCTGCAGTAAGGAGGAAATTATGAGAAACAGGAAGAAATGGAAAGCACAGACTGCTTTGATACTGGCAGCCGCCATGGTTATTACCATGGCGGCACCGCCTGCGTCCATGGCAGCATTGAGTTACGGCGATCCTTCGATCATTCAGTTTGATCCCCAGAAGGGGCCGAATCTGTCACATTCCACATATGCGAATGTGCCAAGGTATGGAAACGGTATTTCATATGCAACCGGACAGGCAGGGTATGCCCTGACCTCATCGGCAGATTTTAATGGTATTGAAACGGAAGACAGAGGCTCCGGGCCAAGACCCAAGCTGCCGGAATTCCAGGTTACGTGGCCGGGTTATACTTTTGACGGCTGGTACAACGAAGACGGGAATAAGGTACTTAATCTGCCTTATGCATTTCCTTATTTGACACCGGAAACCTATAAAGCGGTGTGGAACGGAAACAGCAGCAGTCAGTTTGATTTTACAGTCATGCATTACCGTGATTTAAATGCCGCAAGAGACATCATAACAGACGGCAGTGACCAGTCTGTATGGCCATCAAACGGTGACAGCCAGGCAATCCGGTTTTTTGACGATGGAACCTGGACCCATCCGGTAACAGCCAATACACCGGTCTCAGCCACTTATAAAAGGAATATACCGGGATATAAATTAAAATCAGTGCTGATTAAGAATAACAAAATCCGGAGATTTGATGATGCGAGCGGGGCCGGAACCCTGGAAGAAGCGGCAGCTGTCAATACTTCTACCAATGCGATCAGGGGATATATGCCCAATGACGACCTCACGGTTGCTTATCGCTATGAGCCTGATACCAGCAAGAAGTTCACACTGCGGGTGGAATACGTGGATGGAACCGGCACGGCCATAAAAACCCCGGATTCCCATGCTTATTCTGCAGAAACTTCATTTTCAGTTTCTCCGGCAAGTATAACGGCATATGAACTTACCGGTGCAGAGATAAAGACAGGATACGGTGATACGGATGATTTAAGCAACAGAGGAATTTATTCTGCGGCTTCCGCCGGATGCAGTTTTGATGGGGATAAGAATTTTGCAGGAAAAATGCCCAATCAAATGGTGATCATCACTTATAAGTATCAGCTAGATCCGGATTATACGACTCATATCATCGTAAATACGGTGGATAACCATAATAACGTTCTTTCAGAACCTCAGAATCTGTCTGTTTCCCCGGCTGATCCTGTTGAGCTGGCAATAGAAAGAAAACCAGGATACTCGTATCCGCCTAATATTACATGGAATGGCAATTTCACAAATCTCACTCTGGATCAGATCGAAGAAAAGCTGACCTTTCAGACCGATGTTCTTGGAGGCGCCGTTACTGTTACCTATAATGAAGACTTGACAGATCCTGCTTATTGGGCCCGCATTGATTATTATAACAGTGCAGGCGGATCTCTGTCCGGAGATACCTCTCCCAAGTTCTTCCTTCTGAGTTCCTATTCAATTGACGAGCTGACCCAGAATATCACCCCGTCACCGGCAACTCACTATTTATTTGAAGGTTGGTATAAGGCCAATTCCAATGGAACAGGAAAGACCGGAACAAAGCTTACCGGTGACGTATCAGTAAATGGAAACTTAAAGCTATTTGCAAATTTTGAAGAGGATCCTAATGAATGGTTTGATCTGGTCTTTGTATCCGGAAGCCATGGAAATATTTCAGGTATTACCACAGCCCATGTGGCAAAGGGGACGGCCTGGACAGATCTGACGCTTCCTGCAACCCTGCCGGACAACAATTATCTTTTTGCCGGTTGGTATGATGAAAATGGAAACCAGGTACAAAACAGTCTTCAGATTCTTTCAAATCACAGGTATACGGCCAGGTTTACACCAATTGCAGCGGATGATGGGATATTAAGCATTCCTGATGCAAATGGAACCGTAGCAGCGGACGGAACCGGACAGATCCGGATAAATGGTGCAAACGAAGAACGAAAGTATGCGGTTACGGATCAAGACGGCGTTGTTATATCTTTCATGACAGGTTCCCAGCTGCAAAATGGGAAATTTACAGGACTTAATCCCTGTACCTATTATTATGTTTATGAACTTTCGTTAACAGCAGCTCCTGTAACCGGAGATTCCCTGGCCGGTCATGTGGATGGATCTCTGACAAGCCAGCCTGCAAGAGTAGGCATTCTTACCCTTGGCAGCAACTACTCCATTGCAGACGAAGGAAGTGAGGGAAAAAAGAAAATTACCATCAGCCCTGCGGCAGGGAATACACTGTATGCGCTTCTCGATGGGGATGGGAATGTTGTTTCACAGGAAGGATCCGCAGATGGCTGGCTGGAAGCTTCAGGAAGCCCGGCTGCTGTGGTATTCCCGGGGCTGGAACCCGGACAGGCCTATACGGCAGTTGCAAAGCATCTGGGAGAAACAGAAGCCCCATCTGAAAAAGTATTGCTGGGAAATCAGATTCTTTTGGAAGAATCCTCTCAGACAGATAACAAGACCTATACTCTGCATATCACAAACGGAGGTTATGCAACGGAAGTCACCAGAGATGGTGTTGTATTGGATATTGAAGAGGGGGCAACCCAGGTCAATGTCCGCAAAGGAGATAAAATAAGGATAAAAGCACCGGATATAGCCGGATACAGCTTTATAAAGTGGGAGTGCCTGCTTGGCTCCATGTCCGTTTATGCAACCCAGCAAAATCAAACGGTTACCATGCCTGCCGGCGACGTAGTTCTTCAGGTGCGGTATGAGTCCATAACCGTGGCAACCAGTTCCAATGCAACGGTGGATTATTCCCCTAAAAACGGATCGTTTGCCCTTAATATGCAAACAGATTTATTGGAAGCTTTAAAGCTGGACCTGATTGATAATACTTCCGATCAGGATCTCCTGGCGTCAGGAAATAAAGTGGAATATACGGTCAAATTTGACCGGAGAAGCGCACCGACTGCTACAGAGTCCAATGCAGTGAGAGCTGTTGCAGCAGTGGACAGTGAGGCACTGAAGATCCCATGGGCTTTAGGCATATCATTGTCAAGAAAGGTAGATGGCATCAATAAAGCCCTGCCAGCCGATGGGAACCACACACCTGATATACAGGTTTATGGAATCCTGGATACCGGAACTCTGGGCCATATGGATTACCAGCTGTGGAAGGTTGAAAATGCGGATGACGATCCGGTATGTACGGAAATTATTCCTGTTGAACCTGATTTGAATAATCCGGATGCCGGCTTTACCGGTACATTCCTGTTTGATGCAAATGTGGGAGACACGATTATATTAACTTATTCCAAATCCTACAAGGTTACCATTACCGATACAAAACGGGGAACAGTGGCAAATCTTAAGGTGAGAGCCGGAAGTGCTCTTGAAGATGCGGACGGATATATGGCTCTTCAATGCCTGGAAGACTATACGGATCCGGTTACCGGTATTGTATATGAATTTACAGGGTTTGGAAAACAGGCAGGAGCTGCCGGTTCGTATGATATAACGGCTCCGGTTAACAAAGATCTCCAGCTTTATGCAGTGTATGAACAGGAGGATGATTCCCTGTGGCAGGCAGCAAAAAAACAGCTGGAGGATGAAATCGATATTGCCAATGCCTTGAAAAACAACGGCACAGTAAGTGAAGAAGACAGGAACTTATTAACTGATGCGATCCAGGATGCGATCACAGTGCGCGACACCCTGCCCCGTCCTACCATAGAACAGCTTAATGAGGCTTATCAGACATTAAAGGATATTGTTGACGGAATCAGAAATGGCAGTGGCTCCGGAGGTGAAAATGGCTCCGGAGGTGAAAATGGCTCCGGTGGCGAAAATGGTTCCGGAGGTGGAAATGGTTCCGGTGGCAACAATGGCTCCGGAGGAGGAAATGGTTCCGGCGGCGGAAGTGGATCCGGAGGAGGAAGCGGTTCCAGAATGGGCAGTTCCGGAAGCAGCAGCCTGGGACCAGGGGCTTACCGTTTTGGAAGTTATAAAACATATACAAATGATGTAGATGGCTACTGGAATAATTTTGATCCGGCAAACAATGGCTGGTCCTTTGTATTAAGCAGCGGGATGAAATTAAAAGACCAGTGGGCGAATATCCGCTACTCCCATAACGGAACAACGTTGGTTTATACCTATCATTTTGATACGGAAGGGGTAATGGACAGCGGATGGCTTTTAGATGAAGAAGGGAAATGGTATTTCCTGTCTGCCACTCACGATGGCTGGTTTGGCCGCCTTAAGACCGGCTGGCATTTTGATGAGAACGATGGAAAATGGTATTACTTAAATCTGTTTAACGGTGCTATGCTCACCGGCTGGCAGAAAATCGACGGTGTGTGGTATTACTTGACATCGGAAAACAGCCGGCAGACGTGGCGTTTGGATCAGACAACAGGAAAATGGGTTTTTGCAGACAGAACAGAACGGCCATTAGGTTCCATGTACCGGAATGAAATGACGCCGGATGGATATTATGTGGAGGACAGCGGGAAGTGGACACCGGAGACCCCATAGTTTAAATTGAAATCATTTTATAGAAAGGGAAAGTGTCTGGATCTTACACTCTCCCTTTCTTAGAAGAATGAAAGATAAACGGAAGGCTGACACCTAAAGGATATGCTGGTTTCTCAAGCATTTTTGGAACAGATGCGCATGGTGGGTGGCTTCCATAAGAACAAAGAACATTGATTTATGGTGAAACTATAAATCAGTACTTTGTAAAAGGAGGAAAAATGGAACAAATGAAAAAAAAGAAAGGAAGAATCCAGATTGTTTATCTGGCCTGGAAACGTGTTCTGGCAATGGTCCTTTCCGTATGCCTCATAGCCGGACTTACTTTTCAGGAGACGGTAATTGCTTTTGCTTATATTCCGGAACTGGGAAGTACTGACCTTGGATTGCCTTCCAGCGAGAACATCAATCAGACCTGGAAGTGGAGTCAGGACTTTAATAGTACCGGCGCCGGCACACCCAGCTGGCGGTATGAATTGGCCGGTAAAAAAGCAGGACAAAACGATATTTACAGCGGTAGCAATATGCAGTTTACTTATTCAAGATATGGTTTTCCCAGCTATCTGTTTATGGCAGCTGATGATGCTACGAGTAATGGTGCAATAGTACCGGTGCCGTCTAATGCAACGGGAGTTTATACCCCGGCAACACAGGTAACGCTTGGCAGCGGAAAATACTATTCGGCAAAGCATGGCCAGCATGATGCTGACGGGAATGCAGTCAATGGCAGTTCCAACGGATATTATAATGGATATACAGAATTGATTAAATTTGGTTCTGGTGCGGCTGAAACCAAGATTGAGTGGAAAATTACAACAACACCAAGCTCAGACGGTAAATACATGCTGGTAGATTATTATGTTGCTCATGTAGGCGGAAATATGCCGTCTGCCGGCCGGACATTCTGGCTGGGAAGTGCGTTTGATATGCAAATGAACGGCAGCCTTTCAAAAGACATGTATAAAACCACAAGAGGGTTTTACATGAGAGAAACTGCTAATCCTGCTGTTGTTGTTGATGTAATTACAGATGACGCAAATTTGGGGATTACAGAGCCTACCTCAACCAAATGGGCCGGCAGTTACAGCAGCCGGTGTACGGAGATGTTTAAGGATTCTGCTGCATCTTCTGCATTAAACAGTGATTGTTCCATCTCATATTCATGGGCCTTTACAGTACATCCCTATGAAATTATACATAGAAGAGTTGCTTTTGCCATGAAAGAGGCGGCATACTATGTTTCTTCTCAAAATGGAAATGACAGCAATTCTGGAATATTCAGTGAGCCGTTGAAAACCATAGAGGCAGCCATTGCGAAGTGCAACGGGAAAAATGCATATGTTTATATCCAGGATTATGATCCCATCGGTTCGACAATTAATTTTAACAGCATAACAAATTCAAACACCAAAATTGTCATATCCAGTACAGATATGACCAAGGCGGGAATTCCCACTGCAGGTGCCCGGGTGACATTGGAGCGAGCTAATGGATTTACTGGCCAGATGTTTTCCAATAGTAATAATTTAGGGCTGACATTCACAAACATTATTATTGATGGAAACAATGGAAATGTATTAGATGCAGCTTCATTGCTTCATTCAAGTGCAGGAACTCTGGAATTAAATAATGAGCTGACTCTCCAAAATAATAATGGAAGTGCTGTTGAAGTCATTGGAAGCGGGAGTCTTGTATTTAATGGCGGAGATAGTGGAATTGAGATAAAGAGCAACAAGCCTGTATCAGGAAAAGGTGCAGTTCATTTTAGCAGCACCGGCGCCTTTTCTGCCCGAAATGAAATAAATGTTTCAGGCAATACAAATGCAGCAGGAGAAAAAGCAAATGTTTATCTGGCTGACGGAAAGCACATTACCGTAGATGGAGACCTTGGTGCTTCCAGGATCGGTGTGACTTCAGAGCAAATTCCGGAGGCATCCGTAGGAGAGTCAACAGCCGCCGGACAGGAAGTTGTCATAGCCGTTCCTTCCACTGAGTATTCCGGAAGTATTTCTTCCTGCCCATTTGCGGATAACTTTTTGGCGGATGCGGATACGGGAAATGGGACAGGGATCTTTGCAACGGTGGGGTCCTCTGCCTTAAATAACTCAAAGAATACGGTGCTGAAACGCAATGGATACACCATAAGCTTTGCTTACCGGGATTCTGATACAGGAGGAACGGTGACCGGTGCGCCGGATACCCCCAGCCTGTCCTTTGCATCAGGCGATGGGGTGGTGATTCCGCCGCCATCAGCCATTTCCGGGTATCAGCTGACCGGGATTTCCATTGATCAGGGGACCGGAAGTACCTTGACTGCGGTGGAAACAGCAGGGGACACCTTTGGAAAGCTAACCGGAACCATGCCTGGACAGGATGTGGTGGTCACCTATGAATACACCCGGCTGGATGCTTCCATTGCCTTTGTGGTCAATGGAGGAACGCCTCAGCCGGAAACTCTGGCAGGAACAGCCGGAAACAGTGTAAACGCCCTTCTTCCCAGTGTGACCAGGTACGGCTACGTATTTAAGGGCTGGAGTAAGGTTAACAGCCAGACCAATCCGGACTACATATCATCCCTCCCTGCTGTCTATCCGGCAGATCCGGTTACCTATTATGCCATATGGCAGTCAGATCCAGGGGTGAAGTTTGATTACACAGTGGATTACACCAATCAGAATGGCTCCATTGTGTTCCAGACAACGACCACTGAGAATGCCTATTCCGTGGAATCAGTGATCCAGTCCCAGAAAAAGAGTATTCATGGGTATCAGTGGAGTCTTTCAGATTCCCTGACCAGTCCCATGGACTACGACTATGACGGGCTGGGGGCAGTGCCCATAGGAAGCTTTAACGGCTCCAACGGGGACTTTACCGGAAGGATGCCCGGTCAGGATGCGGCTGTGAAATACGCATACAAGGTAGACCGGAATAATCCGGCAGCCAGATCCAATCTCACGGTGCGTTATGTGACGGAGAACGGAACCGTGATCCATGGTCCCAGTGTAACGCCCTATTATCCGGAGGATGTCATAAGTGCAGTGCCCCTGGATCTTTATGGATATCAGTTTATATCAGGAAGCATAACAGCCGGAGATGTTGCGGATGACACAGATGGAAACCTGGTCAGTGCTGTTCAGGGAAGCTTTGGAAGCAACAATACTTTTACAGGTGTCATGCCCAACCAGCCGGTAGAGATTACATATGTATACGAGGCAACAGGGGAAGGTTACAAATTTACGGTTAATTATCTGGATAATAATACCCTTGATAATAGCTTAAAAAATATCATCAATCCGGTAATCCAGAATAAAACAGCGGATATGGCGGTCGATACGCAGTATCGTGAATTATACGGATATACCTATGGAAGTGCGGCAGCAGTCCCGGCTTCCAGCGGAAGCTTTGACGGAGC
>CABJBM010000055.1 GCA_902363835.1 Lachnospiraceae bacterium | reverse complement strand
TGGTATAAAAGAATCGTAAGAAAAGGCATTGAATCTGTCAAGTTGGAGATTTTTTTAGTTGCTATAGGTCAAAATCTTTACAAATATAAAAATAAGAAAATGAGAATATCCAAGGTAGCGTAGCATAGAATTGCCCATCCACCTTGGGGTAGGGGAAATTATACTCATTTTTAATCATCTTGATCATTTGAAAGGAGGATCCTCTTCCAAGCTATCGCCCAGAAGAGAATCCTCCTTTTTTGTAGAGACTTATTTCACAGCCCCTTTCCAGATTGTAGACAAACTAATTTTTGAATTTTGGATTATGCAAAAATAGAATGTTTATACGGATTAAAAGCACGGCGATTTCCGTACCTTTAGTAAATCTAAGTTATTAAATTGAAATTTATCTGGCTAATGGTACTTAGCTAATTAGCTAGATGTGCTGTTATGACTAAAATTAGGTTGCTATGCATAAAAATATGCAATCTCCCACATGTGTCCGTCTGGGTCTTTGAAATAACCGTTATACCCCCAGTCGTGTTCTTGCAGTTCACTTGGTAAACTCCCGCCCGATATCACAGCCTTTTGTAATATTAGATTTGCATTCTATTGTATTTTCTGGTCAGGAAAACGATCTAATACAAGATTTAAAATAATATTATGCTCAAGAAATACCTTTAATCCAGAGAGGACTAACGCAAATCCTTCCGTGCAGCCAATCACTTGGCCTACAATCTCATTTCCATTCCCCTTAAACCCAGTACTCGAAATGCTGACGAAAGTAGCGTTAGCTTCTATTGGCGTAAATAACCACTCCACCGTAGTGGATGTGCCAAACATATCCCATTCAATAAGTATGCGTCTGTTTTGTTCAAGTTCTTTTACACTAACCCGTACAGATAAATCATACAATTCCCAATCCCACTGGATTTGCTTATTGGGTTCAAGCCTTCCACTACTTTTAGTAAACCAAAACTTTGTAGTATATGGAAGGGTTGATAAATGATTCATATACTTCGGTAACTGGTTTACGGATAAGCATTTCAGCTTTTACAACTGGGTTATGAGTTAATTGATAAGTTTCCATATAAATAAGATCTCCTTTTCTTGTTTTCTATATTGTAATACTTTTCAACCTATCCTCCAGTTGGGCAAGAACCAGCGGCCATGCCTGCTCATGCTTATCTCTCGACTCTTCATCTGGAAACCCTGCATGATTTAATCGTAATACTGTTCCACCCTCAACTTTTTTTAATTCCACAGTCACCACCGTTTCAGCGCCTTTGGTTCCGTCAGCACCCGTCAGCCATGAAACTTTCCTGGCGTTGGGTGGTTGAACGAACTTTCAGCTGGTTGAATAACTCTCGCCGCCTCAGCAAGGATTATGAAATCACTACCGATTCTGCTGAGACGATCGTCAAAACATCCCACTCACAGACTTTGCTTAAGCGCTTGTGAATACGGGTTCTTACTATTTTCCAATCATAAACGGATGGCATTCAGTAGGTCAGGATATTTGAACAATCCATGCTTGACGCAATATATATAAAGGTTTCCACCGCTTCGCATTGTTGGCATATGAAAAGCCGGACTTTGTTCCGGGTAAAGCCGTTGAAACCAAATGCGATCATCATATACATACGCTGCAAAGGAAACGTAATGCTCCTTGCTCATTTCATGCCTAATACTCACATAGTAGTCTATGTCCATTTT
The DNA here is from genome assembly GCA_902363835.1 of Lachnospiraceae bacterium. Classification (GTDB taxonomy): domain Bacteria; phylum Bacillota; class Clostridia; order Lachnospirales; family Lachnospiraceae; genus Lacrimispora. Next base: position 7,345 of record CABJBM010000055.1, on the reverse strand, counting down.
TTCTACGGAAATTTCATGTTCCGTATCTCCCAAGATGGGGGACAATGGAGAAAGACGACGCCCGCAGCAGGAAACATTTGCTTTTCCCGTACTTGTCATAATGTTTCCGCAGCTTTGACAGACATAGAAACGAATGTTGTCAATTTTCCCTGTGTCCGGGCAGTTTGGATTCAGTTCACCATGTAGAAGTTTTAGTATGTCCGCTCCCAATATCGAAGATAGTTCTTCCCAAAGTGAAACATCGGGCGCACCGTTTCCACATTCCCATTTAGAGATTGCCTTATTGCTAATCCCCAATTTATCCGCAAGCTGCTGTTGTGTCAGATTTTTTTCTTTTCGCAACTGCAAAATCAGTCACCCCACCTTTGCACAATCCATCAAATCACCCTCCTTTCAAAGTGCGGTTTATAAATATCTCGCTATGGTTTGTACCAGTCTGACAGGAAGCTGCTTCAAATCGGTAATATCCAAAAATCGTTCTTGTCCATAAATATCACATATGGTTTCTTTGTCCTGTCCAATGGCAGCGGCTAAAAACAAAATCCCTTTCCGGCTGTACTCCCTAATAATCTGCTTCATATCACCGTTTGCCAGTTCTCCGGCATAGTCCGGCACCGCTTTGGGTTGACCGTCGCTGATACTGATAAGCAGCTTTGTTGTCTGTGGAGCTTTTACCAACTTTTCAGCTAAAATCCGCAGAGCCATTCCGTCCCGGTTGTTGCTGATACTTTCAATACCCATCAGCGCAGCTTCCTCGTTCAGCTTCGGTTTTTCCCAGTCAATATACGCATACAACGACATTTTTTCTTTGGGAGAGCGGTCTGCCGTATCACCGTAAATCAAGACCGGAATATCGCAGCTTTTACAGAACTCATAGACCGCAACCGCCGCCTGCTTCGCTGCTTCCAACCGCCCAAAAGCGTTCATAGAAGCTGATTGGTCAATCCGTAGCGCCACAGCTAAGGACGGCGTTTCTTCCGGCGGATTCTTTCTTGAAAAGTAGCGGAAATCCGGCGAAGCTGTTTTTTGAGCGTGGAACATTGTTCCATAAACCCGGTTTCCAGAAAAAGATGCAGATGCTTCATATTCCAAAAGGGGCTGTGTTTTTCTTGATAGTTCACGGATTACGGGGCGCAGCTTTTGCGCCGTTTCCCGGTATGCCTGCCTTTGAGCTTCGGTGGTTTCCGGGCGGTGGACAATCATGCCTACCTTTTCGTGCATAGAGCCTTTGACGGCTTCTCTTGCTTCGCTGTTCAAATGTTTCCGAAAGGAGCATTTTTCTTCATCAAGCTGCTTTTGTTCGTCAGGCGTTAATTCGTGATAGATAGGTGTCCCGTCCTCACCAGTTTCCCCACACTCTGTTTGGGCTGTCGTTTCCGAGGGCATATCGGAATGCCCCTCGCTGTCCGCGGTTCGCTTCAAAGCAACGGCAGGCGGGGTGTCCTCATTTGCCTCTGGCTGCTCTGTTTCAAAACTTCCATCGGCACGAAGTTCCAATTCTTCCCCGTTTGTTTTTCCTTTGTGCAACGTAGAGATACTTGCCAATTCCGAAAATAAATCCTGCTGTCGAAGTGCCTGTTCTAACAGGGCAATTTCCTCATTATCTGTTGTCATTTTGTAAATCACTTTATGATAGAGGGCGTCAAGTACATCGATCCCCTGCAAAACGGCGTCCACCCAGTAGAAATAGGAACGCATACCAGCCACGCCTTTGATAGCATTCGCTTTTGCCGTTTTGTCCAACGACAAAATCACATGAGCAAGCGTTTGAAGCAGTTCTGCATTTTCGCAGCCAGTCTTATATTCAGCCCGTTCTACCATGACCGATACGGGCGGTAAATCCATTTTTTCCGCATGCTGAATACGGTCACGGAGGGCTTCATTCAGAGGGCGGCAACCATTGTAACCCCTATTTGTGGTAATAACCACAATAAAATCCGGGTGACGGTGAACAATCCGAGTAGGTAAATTGATACTTCCATCCGCTTCCAATGCAGAGTTCAATGCCATTAAAACAGCAGCGTCCCGAATAACCGTAGGTTCTTGAATTTCCAAAAGCCAACCGTTTTCATAGGCGCGGATAATTTCAGAGGGATAATATTGATATTTGATTGACTGTTCACCGCCATTGTCATTGGATACCGGCAGAATAGAACCCAATATATCAGATTTATCCATATCCGCAAAGCAGGTAATTTTCGTGTAAGGTAATCCGAAGGCTGCGGAGAGTGCTTTCGCAAGCTGTGTTTTGCCTGAGCCTGCGTCCCCCTCCAACAGAATATTGGTAATCTTCATTTCGCCCCGCTTCCAGTTTGACTTGATCGCAGCGCATATTCTTCGCTCTGCGTCACTTTCCACATGGGAAGCGGGTTTCTTCCAAATAAGCGATTGTTCTTCCTCTGTCAGCCGTCTATCCGGCGACAGAAGCCATTTGTTTTTCATCTCTAATAACACTCCAATTCTTAAGCCTTATATCACTTCCTTTTAGCAACACAATATAGAAAACGTCCGTATCCTATTTCAGCAGCATTTTTCATCAGCTCTGCGTTCAGCCAAAGTGCGATATCGGCAAAATTCTTATTTTCAAATGGCCACCTTGCATGCTCGTCCTTTGCATAATCATCTTCGCTTACAGAGTTTAATTTTGCTTTCCATTCAGTATAAAGCTCTTGAATTTTTGCTTTTGCCATACAAACACTTCCGGGCCAAAGCACGTCATCCTTAGCAAGAGTGCCATCTCCGAAATTATAATTCAGTGCTGTACTCCACCAATATATAATGTGCCAAAGAGTCCAAGCGATACTTGCAGGCCCAATTTCATAAGTCTCTGTGTGAGGCCAATCAGCTTTCCAAGTTGAACTTTTCTCTCGCACTTGCAGTCCGTCAGCATCAAACACCCACAATGCTTCTTCATCAGTTAAAGTTTCCATATGATAACTATATAGTTGCCAACACATATCAAGTTGAAATAATATTTGATTTTTCATCTCTAATACATCTCCAATTCTTCCAAAATCCGGGTAAGTGTTCGAAGCCTTTCCCCGGTTAGTTCTCCCAAATCACTCAAAGACTGGGAAAAAGTTTGAATGTCTGTTTGAATATCTGGGTTATCCGTGCAGATTTCCATGGAGAGAACACCACCCTGTACGCCAATTCGTTCTACTGTGGGATTTTCCGGATCATACAGCAAAGGGAAACGGTATGCTTCTTTGAAATAGAGCAGCGTCCGGCTTAAAAAAATCATTAAGTCAAAAATCTGATGAATAGGGAGTTCTATGCTAATTTCCAGTTCTCCGTCCTTATTCTCTTTCCAAAGCTGTGCTGCTATCTGCATACCTTTGTTTTCTTCCCAATGGGGCGCACCCAAAGTTAGTTTCTTCAATGCGGAATGATAGGCATTTCGCCCGTCCACACGGTTATAGTTCTCTGTAACCAGTACAATTTTTTCGTTCATGTTCAAATCCTCCTTGCCTGTGGCATTTCCAACAGGCATTCTTCCAAAAGTGCATTTAATTTATCTGTCGGGTCATCCTCCGGGCTCTCATATTTGAGGACTTTTACCACGGAATAATCAAATCCATTCTCCCCATATTTGTCCCATAGTGCTTGAAGATACTTGTTTGGGTGGAGTTTTACCGAGAGCCTAAAACGGTTGCCATTAAAATCTGCCTTTATATCTTTGGAAATGTTCAGAAATAAATCTCCGGTAGCTTTGTAGAAAATAGAAATCACGCCCATATCCGGGTGACGGTTTTTCCATTCATTCAAAAGTTCTTTTTTTCTTTTTGTATCCATTATTCTCACCTCACACTTAGTTTAACGCAAAAAGTCTACGGTATCAATCCACGCTCCGTAGACTTTCATTAAAATTATGATTTATTATGCTCAACTATATGATGTGTAAAGCGGGAAAACTGGAGCACATTCTGCGCTCCGATTCTCCGGCGCTTTAACTGGACTTTGGTTTAAGATGTTGAAATTTGCTGAAATATAGTTTTTGAAAGTTATATCTTATAAAAATGTGTGATTTGACTTGAATTTAATTTGTATCTGTGGTAACATATATATCGAATATTGCAAAGGAGGTCTTTCATCTATGATTAATCGAGAGTTATATATGCGCCGCATCCGTCCCTTTATCGGAAATGAGCTTATTAAAGTTTTAACCGGCATCCGCCGCAGCGGAAAGTCCGTCATGTTGGATTTGATCCAGCGAGAGCTGGTCGCCTCCGGTGTGAATGAGGATCAGTTTATTTCTATCAACTTTGAAAATATGAGCAACGCACACCTTTGTTTTGCCGAGGCACTGCATGAGGAGGTCACTCGGCGGGTAAATGGCATCTCCGGGAAGGCATATCTTTTTTTCGATGAGATTCAGGAAGTCGTTGGCTGGGAAAAGTGCATCAATTCCTTTCGGGTTGAATTTAATTGTGATATCTATATCACCGGCTCAAATGCCAAGCTGCTTTCGGGAGAGTTGGCCACATACCTTGCCGGACGATATGTGGAGTTTGTCATCTATCCCTTTTCCTTCGGAGAGTTTTCGGAGCTGTATCATACCGTTTTTCCTGATTCCGATTTGAGAGCGATGTTTACCCGATACCTTACCGATGGCGGGATGCCGTACCTGAGCAACCTCCGCTATGCCGAACAGCCGAGCCGTCAGTATCTGGAAGACCTTTACAATTCCGTCGTTTTGAAAGATATCGTAAAACGCAACAACATCCGGGATGTCGATTTGCTGGAGCGTATCATCGCATACATTACGGCAAACATCGGGACGACTTTCTCCGCCACGGCGATTTCAAAATATCTTAAAAGCGAGGGACGTACTGTTGCGCCGGAGACCATCCTCAACTACATCAAGGCTTGCGAGGATGCTTTTCTATTCTATCGTGTCCGCAGGCAGGACTTGCAGGGTAAGAAGCTTCTCACTGTCAACGAAAAATACTATATTGCCGACCACGGAATCAGAGAGGCTGTTTTCGGCGGGAATATGAAGGACATCAACCTCATTTTTGAGAACATCGTGTATATGGAACTCCTGCGGCGAGGGTATAAGATCACCGTTGGAAAGGCAGGAGAAAAAGAGATTGATTTTATTGCTGAAAAGCAAACGCAAAAGCTCTACGTTCAGGTAGCTTATTTGCTGGCATCCGAGGAAACCATCCAGCGTGAATTCGGAGCATATGATACGGTCAGGGACAACTTCCCCAAGTATGTTGTGTCCTATGATGAATTTGATATGAGTAGGGATGGACTAAAGCATATGAATATCCGTGAGTTCCTATTGTCTGAGCAATGGAATTGAGTCTCTGCGCCTTCCTTTTAAATAAGAAAATGCCCGTTATGGTTTGCTTGCCATGACGGGCATTTGTTTTTTCTACTTTCAAGCCTGTAGCTGTTCCTCTTGAAATTTTCGTATCAGACTCATGTGCTTATTTGATTTTTGGGTGATGCGGTGGGCTTTGGTTGCCATGTATTCGATCAGGCAGTCTTTGGGTATCAGGAGAGCTGCTCCACCTTTTCTTCAGCATCTTCATAAATTTATCTGAATTTATCGGCTCCACAATTTTGTGTTTGGGTCTATATTTTATTCCGCTTGAAAAAATTCCGGGAGGTGTCAGCAGGGACTCCGGAGAATCTTCTAAGCGGGTAAGGTATTCTATCACGTCCGTTATCTGGATTTTGAACCTACGGGTCTTTTTCCCTGTATCTTCGCAGGGGATGTACCCGTTCTCTAAAAGCCATGTGGCTTTTCGTTTGCTTATTCTGCAAATCCTGTAAAATTGGTCTTGACATGTTTTTTCCGGGTATTCAGCCAGAAGGTGAGAGTAGTCAGTTGCCATATCCATCCCTCCAATGCATTGATGGTGCAGACAGATATCAGCTCTGTCTGTTTTGCGTTATTCACTTTTAATCAATGTCAATGGTAGGGTACGCTGTGGTCTATGTTCTTAAAAATGCCAGGAAACTAAAGTATCTTAAGGTCATTTCACTGGTCGTTTTTCTACACTTTGCTCTGAAAACCGTTAAATTCGGGGGGCGAGCCGAAGCGTGGTAAACTCATGATTTTCGCCCGAAAAGCCTTGATTCATGCGAGTTTGCGGGATTTTAAGGTGTCTCAAAGTTACCTTGATAATCTCATCGAAACTTGCCCTCAAATAACTCGAAATCAAGTTGTCGGGCAACCGGCACGTGGGTTCGAATCCCACCGCTTCCGTCAGAAAAAGCCATCTTCCTGCAAATGGAAGATGGCTCTTTTCTCATGAAAAGGGAACCTGATACGGCCAATTATTCAAAAATTATCCTGGAGGTTAGGATCCTCTGTATGTTTTTCATCAGGAGTTTTCAAACTTCTTTTTAAAACAGTACGGTTTGAATTACCGATAATCATAGGAACCTTTTCAATATAAACATCACTAGTGTCAAGCCCAAACCAATTTGACGGGGAAACCGTGAACTTCTGTATAAAAAACTTGGTCCTTAACAGAAACGAATCCCAGTTTGAGAGTGAGGATTGATTGGATAGAACTTCCTCAATAAATACAAAACGAAAGTCTCCCAGTTTGCGGTTTGGTATGATGGAATAAGTATTAAATTGGTGTTCAATTTCATTGTTATTCACTAATTCTGTTGATATCTGCCGTAAAAATACATTGAGATTCTGCTCAATTCGAAAGCCAAGATTTATTTGTATATTTACTATAAAAGTGCTATTGTATTTTTCAACTACATACTCTGCCTGATAAGGCTCATCTGTTACGTAAACATTCACAAACCAGTAAACATCAGCCTTTTTCGGCCTTTTATCTAACAGAAAGTACATAATTTTACGTTCTATTTTTTGCGTGTCCGGGCAGTTAGTCAAGCACACAAGATTACTTGCGTATTTCGGAACAGCCGTATCGTGACGTAATTGATTTAACTGCTCAATATAGTTTTCAATTGGTACAAGATCGCGAAAACGCAACTTTATAATATGTGACCTATACCAGAGATACATAATGAACAATATTGAAATTGCGATAATTACTGCAACGAATCCACCATGAAAGAACTTAATAATATTTGCCAGGAAGAAAGAAAATTCAAAAGTCATGAAGAAAACAAGCATGATGACTGCAAGTATAAGCGGTGTTTTTTTCTTCCGCATATAGTTAAATAGCAGAATTGTTGTCATAAGCATGGTGACCGTAATGGCAAGGCCGTATGCTGCCTCCATTTTATCGGAACTCTGAAAATGAAGAACAATTCCAATACAGACTGTAGCTTTGCGCGCAAAATGCAAAAATTTTTCGCACAAAATGAAAAAACCACTTTCTTTCAGATATTAAAAAAGAAC
>CABJBM010000054.1 GCA_902363835.1 Lachnospiraceae bacterium | reverse complement strand
AGTGAAAGCCAGCGTCTTGAGGCGCTGGCCGGTAACAAAGGCTTACAGCCTTAGTGCAAACCACCCGTTTTACGGGTGGTCATGATTTGTCTGAAAACAGGAAAACCAGGTATATCAGCTTTATCTGTTCTTTGCAATTTTTAAAAATTCCTCCATTGCCCGGGTGAAACGCCGCCCTGTTTTCCAATAAAAGTATAAATTCCGATGGCAAATTTTATTATGGATTTTATAATAAATCACATTTGGATGAGATAGAACCTGCGCGATCAGTGTGTCGCTGATAAAGGATATTCCCATTCCCGAACAAGTTATGTTGTAAGAAGTAAGCTGCTGGTCAAGTTCAAATACAATATTTGGAGTAATGTCATGCTCCTGCAGAATTTCCATAGCACGTTTTCTTGTGTCATTCTCTGGCTTGAGCATAATAAATGGTTCCTTTTCAAACAGTTTCAGCGGTACCGGCTGAATCTTTTCCTCCAAAAATGAACCATCAAGAATCCATTCCACTGGGATCTGGTACTGTTCTGCTTTTTGATTGATTTCAAGGCTTTTCGGCACGGCCAGAAGCAAATGTTCTTTTTTGTAAATACTGCTGTCAAATATCCCTTTGTCCAGAGCACAATTATCAATCATCAAATCAATTCTGCCGTTTTGAAGATATGATGCCAGCTCTGCTGTGCTCTCTTCAATCAGCTCCACCTTAACCATTGGAAAGCGCTGGGTAAATTCACCCATTAAATGAGGCAATACCCATGAAGAAAAAAGGCTGCTTCCTCCCAAAACCAGCTTTCCTATTTTCAAGTCTCCCCAGTCATTTACAAAGTTGTAGAATTCATTTTCAATAAAAAGCATTTCCTCCACAGACTTAATGTACTTTTCTCCACATTCCGTCAGGGTCAAAGGCTTTGTGCTTCTGTCAAAAATCGGACATCCAATTTTGCTCTCTATTCTTTTTATTGTAGCGCTTAGAGAAGGCTGGGAAATAAATAGCTTTTTTGCTGCTTTGGAAAAACTCTGTTCTTTGTATACCAAATATACATAGTCCATTCCCTTAAACATGGTTAACCTCCATTCCGGGTTATAGATAACTTTAGAATTATACTAATCATAGAAATATACGTATTTGATTATATTATAAATAAATTCTATAATAAATACAAGACAAAACGGCATTTTGCCAATTACGGAGGACTCATCATTGGATAATATAAAGAACAAAAATTACCGGGTAGAAAAGGATTCCATAGGAATTAAGGATGTACCGGGCAACGTGTATTATGGCGTACAATCCATGCGTGCGGCAGAAAATTTTCATATTACCGGCCTCAACATTCACCCTGAAATCATTAACAGTCTTGCTTACATAAAAAAAGCAGCAGCCATTACCAATCTTGAAATAGGTCTTCTGGACAAAAAAACGGCAGAAGCGATTGTTCAGGCATGTGACGAAATACTGGCAGGACGATTCCATAAAGAATTTATCGTTGATCCCATTCAGGGCGGAGCAGGAACCTCTCTGAATATGAACGCCAACGAAGTAATAGCCAACCGTGCCATTGAGATTCTTGGCGGACAAAAAGGTGATTATTCTATTGTGAATCCCAATGATCATGTAAACTGCGGACAGTCCACAAATGACGTGGTTCCAAGTGCCGGGAAAATGACTTCTTTAAGGCTTCTTAAAAAGCTGAAAAAAGAACTTCTTCGGCTGCATAAAGCATTTTGTGAAAAAGCTGACGAATTTGATCATGTTCTGAAGATGGGACGCACCCAGATGCAGGATGCAGTGCCCATTCGGTTAGGTCAGGAGTTCAAGGCCTATTCAACAGCAATTATGCGTGACATCCGCCGCATGGACAAAGCAATGGAAGAAATGTGTACTTTGAATATGGGTGGAACAGCCATAGGGACAGGGATCAATGCAGATGTGAGCTATTTCAACCGTATTGTGCCTAATTTAGCGAAGGTGTCCAATATGGAATTGGTGCAGGCTGAAGATTTAATAGATGCGACACAAAATCTCGACCCTTTTGTCGCCGTATCAGGTGCTGTCAAGGCTTGTGCCGTGACATTGTCTAAAATTGCCAATGACCTTCGCCTGATGTCTTCCGGGCCAAGGACAGGCTTTTATGAAATCAACCTTCCTGCTAAGCAAAACGGGTCCTCCATTATGCCCGGAAAGGTAAATCCGGTAATTCCTGAAGTTGTGAATCAGGTTGCCTTTAATATCATAGGTAATGATGTGACCATTACCATGGCGGCAGAAGCCGGACAATTGGAATTAAATGCATTTGAACCAATCATCTTTTATTGCATGTTCCAGTCAATTGACACACTTGCTTATGCCGTACAAACATTTGTAGACAACTGTGTATCGGGCATTACGGCTAACGAAGCAAGATGCCGGTACCTGGTAGAAAACAGTGTGGGAATCATCACAGCCATTTGTCCCCATGTTGGGTACCAAAAGGCGGCAGATATCGCTAAGAAAGCCATGATAAGCGGCAAATCCGTAAGAACTCTGATTCTGCAGGAAAAACTGATAGGTGAAGAAGAACTGGACCGCATATTAGATCCGGTACATATGACAGAGCCGGGAATATCAGGTAAGAGTTTGTTATTAAAGAAAAGGATGGAAGCGTAACCGCAGTTCCTATCATGGGTGGGGATTCATAACGACATAACGCCTGACGGGATTTTGAGCCTGCCAGGCGTTTTAATTGTGTTAACTGGATTGTTTTTCTTTTGGCCGGATCTTATTAATTCCCGGTATCTGAAACCAGAATATACTGCCTTTGCCTATTTGCGAATCCACTCCGCAGCCGCCGTGATGCAGCTCCACAATTTTTTTCACAATTGACAGTCCAAGGCCGGTTCCTGTGATAGCGCGTTTATGCTTTTTATCAATTTTATAATATCTGTCCCAAATGTAAGGCAGATGATCCTTGTCAATTCCCTCACCACGATCTTCAACCTCAATTCTGACGGATTCATTTATAACTTTTTGCCGAATGAAAATAGTCAGATCATTTGTGCTGTAATGAATTGCGTTGGTCAGCAAATTATAGATTGCCTGTGTTATTTTCACTTCATCCGCATTTACGAAGATCTCCTCCTCATGTTCAAAGATAAGGCTGTAATTTTCTTTTTTAACCAAGTCGGCTATTCTGCTGACGGTTTTGTCAATGCTTTCCGTAATATTATATGCTGATGTGTTTAGTTCCATTGTGCCGGTTTCCAGCCGGGAAACATCAAGAATATCATTTACCAAAGAGGAAAGCCGCTCAGTTTCATCCATGATCGTCTGTGTTTGCTCCAAAGTGATTTCATCAGGGAAATCATGCATCATTTCAGCATAGCTGTATATCAGAGCAAGAGGCGTTCTCAAGTCATGGGAGATATTAGCCATAAGATCGCGTCTTAATCTTTCTACCTTTGAAAGTTCGGAAGCGGAATGATTCAATGTGTCCGATAACTCATGAATTTCTCTGTAACCCTTACCTGAAAAATGAATGTCATAGTTTCCGGTTGCCAGTATTTTCGCGCTCTTATTCAGTTTTTCAATGGGCTTTGAAACGGTTTTTGCAATAATAAATGCCAGAATAATGGATAAAACGAACATAATGCCGGTAACATAACACAACTGAACTTTTATGGTGGATATGGTTGCATTGACAGGAGATATAATGGCGTAAAAAACAAGGGAGACTGTTCTGCCGTCAGAGGTGACAAAGTCTCTTGTTTCGGTTATTGCCTGCCTCATTTGAGGTCTGTTTTCAGGATTTGGCTTGTTTTCGGGGTTTGGCTTGTTTTCGGGATTCAGCCTGTTTTCAGAACTCGGCTTGTTTTCAGAACCCTGCTTGTTCGGCGGTATGAAATCATGTGCCGGAGTCACAAGTATTTCCGAATTGTCGGAAAGCTGCATTATAATTAGATTGAGATCGGGATTGTCAATGTTTTTCTCAACCAAAATAATAGCGTTGTTTATTTCTTTTCTTCGAATATCTTCATACATGTTGCTTAAAAATACTGTCTCAAACAGCCACAGAACAACAAGAAGCAAGGCGCAGAATCCAAGCAAAAAGATAAAGATTTTCCACATTAACCGCTGTGATTTTTTCATATGCTACCCCTCAAACCGATAACCTAATCCCCGTAAAGTAGTAATAAACTTTGCATAAGGGCCTAAGGATTTTCTCAATAATTTCATGTGTGTATCAAGGGTACGGTCATCGCCGTAATAATCAAATCCCCATACTTCCGTGAGAATTTTTTCCCGTGAAACAGCGATGTTTTTATTTCGGATCAAGAAGAACAGCAGATCATATTCTTTTGGAGCAAGATTTGCGGGAATGCCGTCAATTGAAACCCGATAAGCGGTCATATCTGCTTCAAATCCCTCTTTTCGGAATATAACATGCCCGTCATCATTATTACATGCGATCCCATTTTTCTGAGTTCTCCGCAGTATGGCATTTACCCGCATCATGATTTCCTTAGAAGAAAAAGGCTTAACTACATAGTCATCAATGCCAACCTCAAACCCTAAAACCTTATCATATTCCTCCCCTCGCGCTGAAAGCATAATAACCGGGATATCCGATGTCTTTCTTATTTCTTTTACCGCTGAAAAACCATCTAATTCCGGCATCATAATGTCCATTATAATAATGTCAAAGAATTCCTTGCGGCAGGCCTCAACAGCCTCCATGCCGTCAGCTGCTTCAACCACCTCATGTCCTTCAAAGACCGCATATCTTTTAAGAACTGCCCTCAGTCCGCTTTCATCGTCACAAACCAATATTTTTGCCATGTTTTCACCGCCTTGTTATCCGTAATTATAGCATGAAAGCAAATAGGGAACCAGTAAAAACAGAGCACAAGTTTATTGCGCTCTGTTTGATATGATATCTGATTAAGCCTCTGTAGTGCCTTCTGTTTTATTGCCATGAAATCCGCCCCGGCCAATACCGGGAATCTCGGGCATCTTGCCCTCAGCAATATCATTCAAAGCCTGGTCATATTGCTCTTGTGTGATTTTGCCGTCGGCAAGGAGCTGCGGTAGTTTTTCCTTTATCTTTGACAGCATCTCAGACTTTTGTTCCTCTGTCAATTCAGGCCTGTTCTTTTCGCCGGACTCGTCTTTGTCTCTTCCGGGTTTTTCAGGCATTTTGCCTTCCGCAAGATCGCTTATGGCCTGGTCATACTGCTCCTGTGTGATTTTACCGTCAGAAAGGAGTTGTGCGAATCTTTCCTTCATCTTTGTTTGCATTTCCGCCTTTTGCTCTTCGGTCAATTCAGTACCGTCCTTTTCACCGAACTCGCCCCGGCCTCTGTCAAACATTTCGGGCATTTTACCCTGGGTAATATCACTCATAGCCTGATCATACTGCTCCTGAGTGATTTGGCCGTCAGAAAGGAGCTGTGCGAATCTTTCCTTCATCTTTGTTTGCATTTCCGCCTTTTGTTCTTCGGTCAATTCAGGACGATCCTTTTCACCGTACCCGCCCCGGTCTTTGTCGAACATTTCGGGCATTTTACCATCGGCAATATCACTTATAGCCTGGTCATACTGCTCCTGAGTGATTTTACCGTCAGCAAGGGATTGTGCTAATTCCTCCTTTACTTTTGATTCCATTTCTTCAAAGGATAATTTGGTTTGTGCTAAGCTGGTTGTAACAGATGTGCCCGTTGGGTTTGCAGCAAATGTATTAGCTCCGGATACTGCTAATAAGCCTACGGTCATTATTGTAGAAGCGGCAACAGCGATTTTTTTCATTATTAACACCCTTTCATTGTTATTAGTTTGACGTGATAACAGGTATGGTCTTGTGGCGTATATAGCGAGATAGAATCATCTCAGCTTCTTACATCCTAACCTCCTCCTTTCTTCTTTCTGTTTATATCATAAATAGATTATTTGAATTGTCAGTGTTTTGAAGCTGATTATTTGCTGAACTTACTCTGAACATTTGCTGAACTTGCGTTGAATATTTTCCCATGTATACATGATTGCAGGGGTGCTGCCCCTGACTCCTGGGGTCCGCCCTTATATGTTTAAAATGTCTTAATAAAATAGCCGGTATTGTTGAATCCGCAATTAAGAGCCATTTCTAAAGCTGTGTAAATCTTTGCGGATAATTTTTCAAAGGCCCGCCGGGTTCTTTATTAATTGAGAATTATTTTCTTTGAAAGAAAAAAATAATAGGACTAAGCAAAAAGCCAAAAGAATATGGCTTTGCTCAGTCCAAAATTCTGATTATGTATGTTACCTTTTACGCAGCAGATAATCCTTCGGAGAATATCCAAACATCTTTTTAAAGCGTTTGCTGTAATAAAAAGCATCTGTATATCCTACCAGCTCCGCAATGTCCGATATCTTATATTGATTGGATTCCAATAATTTCTTAGAAGCACCCATGCGTACAATGGTAAGATACTGGAGCAGGGATTCATTATTTACTTTTTTAAAGACACTGCCCAAGTAGGAAGGGTTTAATTGAAATATGTCCGCAAGCCGGGTTACGGTTAAATCCGGATCAGAATAATGCTGATCAATATATGCAATGATTTTTTTACTTAAGGAGAGGTCCGAAGGGATGGCTTCATTTTCGGCCATGCATAACCGCCCATATGCAAGAATGGTGCTTTTTAATTGGTTCAGCCGATATTCTTCATCAATGATCAGGGAGGCAGATTCGGCCAGATTGTGGTTGAATTCCACCTGGTCGTTATAATGGATATGATAAGTAGTGAAAAATTCCGTGACGATTAAGTATAGGTATTTCACATCATGTGTCTCCTCTGCCGGCTGAAACAGGTTGTGAATATAAGCTTCCAGCCCCTTTGGATCCTTGCTGTTTAAATAATACAGAATCGTTTGCCTTACTTTAGATAAATCAGCGGATCTATTTTTCCAGGTGAGTTCTTCTGTCAGGATAAGCTTTGATTCAGGGTTAAAATACCGGTGGCTGAGGGCATAAAGGCTTTTCTTATAACAAGGCAGCCAGGATTCTGTCAGTGGGATACAGTCTCCCAGAGCTAAAAATGTGTAGGAACGGCTTTCTGGCATATAGCTTTCCAAAACCTCTTTTAATTTCTGCCTTTCCTCTTTCTTATGAAGAAAAACTTGTATGGTATAGGCATAATCCGATTCCTTAAAGTATTCACAATCCAGTCCATGACAACGGATCCCGGCTGCCAGTTCCCTAATAAAGTCTTCACTTTCTTCATGGATAAAAGCACTTAGGTAAAGGGTGTAATCAAAAGCTGCCACCTCAGGATATTTGACAGTTAATTGTTCAAGACTTTGACAGTTATTAAGTACGTTGGATAAGTAAGTGCATTTTTCAAAGTGGTAATACTTTTGGATTTGTTTTTGTTACTTTTTTAACAATTCTATTTTTTCTTTACTATCCTTCAGAACAGCGGCCAAAGTAGAAGCATCTACAGGCTTTAACAAGTAATCCATGACTCCGAACCGCATTGCGGAGCGTGCATATTCAAAGTCATTGTAACCTGATAATAGGATTATTTTAGTAGAAGGGTAATTCCGGGATACAGATTCCGCCACTTCAATTCCATTCATACGGGGCATTTTAATATCCAGCAGGATCAGGTCAACAGGATGATGTTTTAATAACTCCAGAACTTCTATTCCGTTTTCGGCTCCCCCTATAAAATCAATGGCCAGTTCTTCCCGCGGAAGGATTTTGATAATTCGCTGTCTGATAAAATACTCGTCATCAGCAACTATAATATTAAGTGGCATTAGTGGATACCTCCTTTTTTCCAATGGTTATGATAGCGATACAGCCGCCCTGTAAGTGATTGGCAATGGTAATTCCATATTCATTGCCGTAATAGAGCTGGATTCTCTGATGAATATTTTTGATGCCAAAATGAGCATTTCCTGCGGTCCATATGTTTTCATAACTTTCTTCCCGGATTCCAATTCCATTATCCCGGATGGTGAATATGATTGAATCGGAAGTTTCGGTTACAAGAATATCTAATTGACCTTTTCCATTCAGCTCTTTGATTCCGTGATAAATGCTGTTTTCCACGATGGGCTGCAATAAGAGTTTAAGGCAGGCATAACCTGAAATTTTTGGCTCACAGGTGATATGAAAATCAAACCGGTTATAGTATCTTACTTTCATGATTCTTAGATATGCTTCGGTAATGGCCAGTTCTTCCCGTACAGTAATATGGGTGTGGCCGTTGCTTAGACCCTGACGGTAAAATGCAGAAAGGTTCATGACCAGGTCAATGAGAGTTTCTTTTTCATCTATTTCCGCAAGAGAACAGATATTGTCCAGAGTATTATACAAAAAATGCGGGTTTACCTGCTGCTGAAGCAGGTCCAGGGCTATTTTATTCTTCATTTTTTCAGAGTTCAGTAAATCATTTTTTAACTTTTTCTGAGCAATGATCATGCTGTTGAATTCCTCAAACAGGAGACCGATATCACTGTCGTTATAGGACTCATTGAATGGAATCCATTCTCCCTCTTTTACCCTCTGGGTATGGGAAATCAGCTGGTAGATGGGAGAGGTAATTGTACGGGAAACCTTGCGGGAGACATTAAGGCAGGCAATAATACAGAGCAGGGCCATAATGATGGATATTCCCAGAGTGGTAAAGGTTGGCTGTAAAAAATAGAGCAGATTGATTTCGTTGATGAGATACCAGTTCAGTGCAGGAAAATGTTTTGAAAAAATAATTGTACTCATAGTCAACCTGTAATTGCTCCGGTTAATGTGGGTGAGTTTCCTGGCATTCTCATAGGGCTTCATTAATGGGATGGAGCCGTCTGAGCTTTGTACGTTACCATCTGAGTCCACAATAAAAAGCCTGCTGAAATTACTTGCATTATCCTTATAAATATCCGAAATAGTGCTTTCCGGAATGGCAATTTCCACATATCCAAGCATGGTACCCGTGGAGCTGCTGTAAAACGGCAGAATGAGAGACAGGGCATGTATCTCAGTGTAACGCTCCTTGCTGGAATATTTTATTCTTGGTATCCAGATTTCCCGGTCTGCTGCAGAAGTATCCTGAAGATTTGAGGGGTAGGGATATATTTCTGTGGTAGCGATCAAAGCATGTTCCGGTGAGTAGATACTGACAGAATGGATAAAAGGAGTGGACTGGATGATATGATTGATCTCCGCCTTCAGATTCATCTGGTCAATGGCATTAAACTCCTTATTATTGTTGTTGAATTTAGATACAATGGCCTGTACACTGTTATCCGTTATAATGGTTCTGGAATAGTTATTAGCAGATGCCAGATAATAATCCAGCTGGCTGGAAATATAGTCCAGCTGCCGGACAGCGGAGTAAGTCTCTAATGCCAGAGTATGTTTGTAAAATACGGCAGAAGTACTGATCAATAATATTATGATGAATAACAGCAGCGTCCGAAACATAGACCGGAAAAATCTCGAATTAATGGAAGTCATTTTCTGAGCCTTCATATGATCCCCTTTTATATGGCAAAGCCTTGTTTTGATTTCATGGAAGATTTAAATATAATAGTAATATTAGTATATTTTAATGGCAATGTCCATATTGAAACTGTATACTTGAACCAATGAATGGCTGAAAGAGTAAGGTTATATGTAAAATATACATAAAAACTATAAAATGACCATCCATTGCATGGTGATATTTATCTATAATGAGATTACAAAGAGAGATTAAAGTCAGAAATAAAGGGAGGAAACAAATTATGAAAATAAAAAAAGTGATGGCTCTTGTATTAGCAAGCGCACTGAGTTTTTCCATGCTGACAGCCTGCGGGTCTAAAACAGACAGCAGCGCCAAGGAGCCAGGTGATGGAAAGGTTACAATCAGACTTTTAACAAGAATGGCAGGAACCACGACTCAGGTAGGTATTTATAACGATATCATTAATGAATTTAAAAGCAAACATCCGGAAGTGACCATTATTGACGACTCTCAGGGGGATGAATCAGCATTTAACAATATCCTTACTACGGATATTGCTTCCGGAACCATGGCTAACATCTTCCGGATCCAGGGTGTTGCAAATCTTTCCGACTATATTGATAACGGCTTATTATTAAATCTTCAGCCATATCTTGATGCAGATAAAGAATGGAGCGGCGGATTTACGGAGGGTTCTCTTTCTTATTATCAGGTACCGGGACATGAAGGCACTTATGCAATTCCAATGGAATCCGGCCTCATCGGTGTATATTATAATGAAGAGCTTTTAAAGAAAGCGGGAGTGGAAAAATTCCCGGAGACCTGGGAGCAGTTGTTAGCAGCAATTGCAAAGTTAAAAGAAAACGGAATTATCCCGATTGCAATGGGGGCCCAGTCAACTTATATGGCGGGTCACTTGCATGACCAGATCTTCTACAAATGGATGGGAACAGAAGCAGCAAAATTATTGGGAAACAGAGAGATGAAGTGGACGGATGAGGGCGTTGTTCAGACATTACAATTTGAGAAAGATTTAATTGATGCAGGTGCATTTGATCCAAGTGCCGCAGGTATCACGGATAATATTGCTTTAACCCAGTTTCAGCAGGGAGAAGCAGCAATGGTTATTACCGGACCCTGGAATATCAGTACATTTGCAGATAAAACCACCACTCCTGTATCAGATAATATTAAGGTTGCAAAGTTTCCTTATTTTGAAGAAAAACCTGAATTTAAAAATCAGGATATGCAGATTCTGAGTCCTTATATGGTAAGCGGTAAATTAGAAGGAAAAGAATTAGACTTAACAATTGAATTATTAAAGATGTTGACAGGTAAAGAAGCTGCCAAGAGATTTGCAGAAGAAGCGGCTTTCCTGATTCCAAGAACAGATCTGGATTTAGATGAGTCAAAATGTACGAACCTGTTTATCCAGAATGTAGAGGTCGGAGGAACTTCGGAAGGCATTGGCGTTGATGTGTTCGACTTTGATCCTTTGACTTCCATGCAGGATAGAACAAGAAATTCAATTGTAAGTTTGTTTACGGGAGCATCTGCCCAGGATGCGGCAGCAGAAGTCCAGGCTGAGATTGATAATGCAAAATAAATGATCTGGAATTTCACAATTCATTTCTAAATATATGTAGATATTTCCAGCTATCATCTGAACTTGCAGCACAAGTGAAGATAAAAGGGCTGCATATATTTAAAATTGAATTGTGAAGTTCCTTTTCATTATAAGTCCAGCTAATAAATGTCAATAGTGAATTGAAAAACATTTGATATATAAAATGAAACAAAATAGGGCAGCTTTAA
>CABJBM010000053.1 GCA_902363835.1 Lachnospiraceae bacterium | reverse complement strand
TATACCTTACAGCGTGGGACTTTCACCCACCGAACTTCAAGCCCTTTGCTGGGCGCACCCTATACTATAAAAATGAGCAAAATGGGCGGCAATCAACCCAAAGGGTATTATGATTTTGTTGTTCCTCCATTGGAAGGTTTATGGTCAACGGATACAGGCGATTTTGAAATCGGCATAACAGAAAAGAACTCGTTTCGCTGGACTTCCATGATACGGATGCCTGAGTTTGTTACGCCGGAAGTTTTTGAAGCAGCTAAAAAGAGTCTGGCCAAAAAGAAGCCAAACCTGGATTCGTCTATTGCGAGGCTTGAAGTTTTTAATGAGGGACTTTGTGCTCAAATCATGCACACCGGCTCTTATGACAGCGAACCTGCAACGATTCATGTCTTAAAAACCTTTATAACTGATTCGGGATACAGACTTGACCTTTCAGAGAAACGTAAACACCATGAATTGTATTTAGGCGACCCGCGCAAAACATCTCCCGATAAATTGAAAACAATTATTCGTTATCCCATAATCAAGTAATATGAGAGATGAATTGTTAAAAAAGCTAAGGGGCGGGGATTTGCATTCAATGGGAAATGCTGATTTAATCAGGGTGCGAACAGCAAACAATGGGGAAAGATTATACTTGGGAGGAGACACGAAATGCCAGACTTAATTAAAAATATATATAATCAGGAATCACTCCGCATATTATAATTGTCCCAAACGGTACAGGGCCAGGGCATAGATCTTTGCATTGGTCATTAAGTCCTCCACACTCATCCACTCATTGGGATTGTGGCTGATGCCTTTTTGCCCCGGGAAGCTTGGGCCAAAGGGAACAATGCCCGGCATTGCCTTGGCATAAGTGCCGCCTGTGGTGGTTACAGGGGTACCGTCCAGCCCTGTGACCAGTTCATAGCTTTCCTGCATGGCTTTAACCATGGGCGTGTCTTTTGGAAATACTACCGGGTCAAAATTTTGTATGAGTTGGGCCTTAAGCTCCTCTGCCCCGGCTTTATCCCCAATGCGCTTCATGATTTCATCAATGGTGACGCCTCCCGGATAGCTTAGGGTCACATCAAAGGCCGCGTGTTTTTCGTCCCGGGGACTGTCCTGAACCACACTCAGCTTATATCCCCGCATTTCCATCATACCATATTCCTTGTGGCAGAAGTCAATGCCCAACCGGTCGCCTGTATTCCTGGCTCCCATAAAATATTTGTTTACAAAATCAAAAAATGATTCCAACTGCTCCAGGCTGCCGGTAATCCTCACCACAGCCCTGCCCCGTTCGCTGTATACCACCGGATACTTGCAGTCCGGTGTGAATCCATAAAGAGGGGGTCTCTCCTTTGAAAGATAATACTTTAGATCCTCAAATCCGGATTCCTCGTCGCATCCAAAGATGATGCGCACCGGATTCTTAAGAACAAGTCCTGCCTCCTTAATGGCGGCCAGGCCATAGAGACATGCCATGACAGGTCCCTTATTGTCCAGCACTCCCCTGCTGTAAATGACTCCGTTTTCCATATAACCGTTAAAAGGCGGCTGCTTCCAGCCTTCTCCCGGAGGAACCACATCCACATGACCGATGGCGCAGACATAGTCCTCTCCCCTGCCGTACTGGGCATACCCCATGTAATGATCCAGGTTCACGGTGTCAAACCCCAGTTGTCCGCTGATATCCAGGGCACATTCCAAAGCCTGCTTTACTCCCGGGCCAAAGGGAGCGCCCTCACAGGCCTCCCTTTCCACGCTGTCAATGCGTACCAGCTCCAGGACACTGGAGATGAACCGGTCCTTTAACCGGTCCACGCAGTCCAGTATCTTCTTATCTGATTCATGTTCCATATTTCCATATCCCATATTTTATTCCTCTATGGGCGCCATGCGCGTCTTCATGTAATGTTCCATCCATTCTTCAGAAGCTTTTTCATAGGTGCAGCGGCCTTTCTCCTCCCGGGTTACCAGATATACTGTTGGTTCCAGTTCCTCTGTAACCACTGCAAAAGAAAATCCCTCTATATTTGTGGCAGCCCCCCACTCTCCCTTAGGATTCATGGCAATGATGGATATGTCACCTGCTTCGCCCCGGCGTTCCCGAAGTTCCCGGTCCAGCCGGTTCACTGCCGTCTCACAGGCTTCCTGAGGATGGATTCCCTCTCCCATAAGGCGGACGGCCTCATAAGAAATGCAGCCTTTCATCAGATCCTCTCCCAGGCCGGTGGCGCTGGCGGCTCCTTTCCTGCTGTCAGCATAGAATCCGGAACCTGATATGGGGGAATCGCCTACCCTGCCCTTTTTCTTCATGAATAGGCCGCTGGTTGAGGTAGCTGCCGCCATTTTTCCCATTCCATCCAGGCAGGCCATACCAACGGTGTCATGACCGGAATAGGGCTTAAGCTCCTCAGCTGCCGCCTGGGCGGCCATCTCTTTGACCCGCTTCCTGTAATGCGCCTTAGCCCGGTCTGTCAGCATATTTTTGCGCTCAAAGCCTTCCTTGTGGGCGAACTTCTCAGCTCCCTCAGCCACCAGCATGCTGTTGACTTTTTCCCGGCTTAAGCGCCTGGCAATGGACACGGGATTTGCAAAGTCCCGGATAGCGGCCACGGCTCCTATATCCAGTGTGCTGCCGTCCATATAGGCCGCATCCATTTCCACTTCCATTTCCTCATTTGGCAGTCCGCCGTAGCCTACGGATTTATAGTAAGGGAAGTCTTCCACCTGACGGATGGCCGCCTCAATGGCATCCCCTGCGTCTCCGCTTTCCTTAAGCATCTCAGCTCCCCTTGTAATCCCTTCTACGGCCATGCGCCAGGTTGCTATCATACCCCACATTGCAAAGGCCTCCTTTTATTTAAAACAGAATTCATAAATCAGCTCTGAAGTGTCTGCATTGTCAGCCAGGGCCCTGGCCAGTACACACATGTTCTTAAGGGCGTCATTAAGGCCCAGACCGCCCTTTTTCGGAGTTTCCACAATGGCTACTTTATCTTTATAAGCTGCAATGGTATCTGCATTTTCCGCAGACATGGCTGCAAATGCCTTTGCACTGGTGGTGGAATTAATGTCACAGGCCACTTTGGCGCACATTTTGGCGTAATCCGCGTAATTAAAAGCCGGTCCGCACATGACCACATCCGGCTGCAGCTTGTTTACCATGGCACAAAGCTTTCGGCTGACCTCCTCCGGATCAGCAAGGTATGTGCCGTTGCCGCAGCATAAGCAGGCCATTACGTGTCCGTCCACCTGCTTTAAAAAAGGTTCCATCATGATTGCCGGCCCGATAAGCTCCTTTTTCCCTGTAAGGGGAACCATGGTGTCGTCCTTGGTTCCAAGACCTGACTGAATCTGGTCGTATATCATAATAAGCTTCATCACTGTTTCCCTCATTTTACAGATCATCAAAAGAAAGATCGTTAAGATCAATATCATCGTCATCAGGTTTGTCAGCTGCCCTGGTCTCGTCTTCCAGGTACTGTTTATCCATCATCTTGATAAACGGCATATAGATGAATACCCCCAGTGCAAGAAGCAGCATCTGAAGCACGGCTCCCTGCCAGCCGGTTGCCAGGAATCCGGATAAGATCACCGGCATGGTCCATGGGATTGCCACACCTGAGCACAGAGGAACAAGGCCGATGCTCATGCAGAAGTAGGAAATCACAATGTTAATGGTGGGCACCAGCATGAACGGAATAAGCATCATCGGGTTCAGCAAAATGGGCAGACCAAACACAATAGGCTCATTGATACCAAACAAACCAGGGATAAATGCCAGTTTTCCCAACTCCTTAATGCGCTTGGAGCGGCAGAAAAAGAGCATTGCTATGAGCAGTGACAAGGTGGAGCCGCAGCCGCCGAAAGTGGCGAACAGATCCTGGAACTGCTGGGATATAATATTAGGCAGAGGCTGGCCTGCCCGGAATGCAGCCAGGTTCTCGGCAGACAAGGTCTGAAGGATGGGGTTGAACACTGCGCCCACCACGGAACCGCCGTTCACTCCAAAGAACCAGAAGAAATGGAGGAAAATATAAGCGATTACCATAGCCGGAAGTGTGTTGCCCAGCTTAAGAAGCGGAGTCTGTAAGATGGTGAACACAAAGTTAAATGCGTTGTCATATGGGGTCATGGCAAAGACAATGTTCAGGATGAAGAACACCAGCACGGAAATTCCCGCAGGAATCAGGGCTGAGAAAGACTTTGCCACTGTAGGAGGAACGCCGTCAGGCATCTTGATGATCCAGCCCTTTTTATTGACCCACGCATAGATATGTACGGACAGAAAAGCCACAATTATTCCTACAAAGATTCCCTTGGAACCAACCCAGCCCAGAGGAATGCCGGACACTGCAGTATCATTTACCAGGATCTTATAAGGCATGATTAAAAACCAGCAGACCAGTGATACGGCAGCGCCGAACAATTTATCCACCTTCATCTGCTCTGAAAAAGAATAACCGATTCCAACCACTGCCAGCACTGCCATAATTGAGAAAGTGGCGTCAGTTGGCTTGGAGAAGTAGGCATCCCAGTTCTCCCCAAAGAACTTTGCCCAGAAATCAGTCCACCCCGGAATCGGGAAATTGGCAATAAGCAGGAAAAAGGAACCAACGATTAACAGCGGCATGGACAGCAGGAAGCCGTCACGAATTGCAATGAGATACTTGTTCTTTCCGATTTTCTCTGCCAGAGGCATGAGTACAGACTCTAATTTATTTAACATGATTGTAATTCCCCCGTTTTATATTATTTTTGCTATGAATGGAAGTTCTGGTTTTTTGACTTATTTGGAAGCTTTTAAAAGCTTGATGGCAGATTTAAGAACTTTCTCACCATTCATCATACCGTAATCCGTCTGGTCAATAACCTGTATGGGGATGCCTGTGCTTCCGTACTTTTCCACAATCTCACCATACCGGTATTTGACCTGGGGCCCTAAAAGAATTACATCCGGATGCTTCTCATCAATGATCTGGCCGATCTTTCCATCAGGGAAAGCCTCCACTTCGATGGGAAGGTTATGCTGGTTGGCTACGCTCTGCATCTTGCTTGCCAGCATGCTGGTTGACATTCCTGCACTGCAAAATAAATACACTCGCTTCATTATAAAGTCCTCCTTGCTATTTGCATTTTTTTATTTCCATTATTTAC
This sequence comes from Lachnospiraceae bacterium, assembly GCA_902363835.1. Classification (GTDB taxonomy): domain Bacteria; phylum Bacillota; class Clostridia; order Lachnospirales; family Lachnospiraceae; genus Lacrimispora. The sequence continues at coordinate 6,609 of CABJBM010000053.1, read as the reverse complement.
TCCCCACCTTCTCCTCCAGCTCTGCAATCCTCTTATAGCTGGCTATCATCTCCTCTGCGACGATTTTAAATCCTTCTGCGCTCATAAGCTGATCTTCCGCATGGATCAGGATTAGGGAACTGCCCACAACCTCACCCCGGGCCTCTTTCTGGATCAGTTCAAAATGGACCTCATGCCCTGCCAGAAACATTTCCTGACCGGCTTTTATACATTCCGCCGCACCGCTGAAATCCCCATGCTTTGCTTTCTGGATCGCCTCAATGTAACTGGACCGTGCGCCGCCTACATTGGATATGATTTGAAAGCAGATCGTTTCTAAGTCCTCTAACATATTGCTGCCTCCTGCGTGTATTGATGTAAAGCAAAATGCAGCATAACCGTTTTGTTTGCTGCATCTTTGCATAAGCTGCCTTAATTAATTATTATTATAAGACAATGATTCCGTTTTTTCCTTAAAGGCATTTCCTAGCTCTTAGGAAATTCACTCCATGATCCGGTCAAGAAATTCCTCATATCCGCAGGGAGCCGCTAATTTTGCCAGCTCCTCAGGCTGATTTACAATATTGGATATCCAGTCAAAGAAGATCTTAATCAGCCTGGCATCCCCTTTGTTGATGGCAAACAGCATTACCAGCCGCACCTCAAATACCCCCCATTTCACAGGATTTTTCAACTGGGCCACTGCAATGGTGGAATTCCTTGCAAAGGCGCCGAACGCATGGGGAATGGCAAATGTATTCACAAAAGAGGTTGGGGACATCTGCTCCCTCTTTAATACAACATCTGTGAATTCCGGCTCCACAACACCGGCCTGTACCAGGCCGGAGCACAGCATGCGGATGATTTCCTCCGGGCTGGTGCAGTTCACCTCTGTGTGGTAGTGTTCCCGCCGGATCAGGCTGCTGATATGAGAGGAAAACTCCAGCCGGAATCCCTTTTTATCCAGCCGGTTAATGGCCTGGAGAATCCTGGACTCTGTCTCAGAATCCACAAACAGGTTAATGGAGACTGTCTCCACATTAAGTCCGTGCTCCAGGGGAAATGTACTGAGCAGTAAGTCCGGATCCATGGAAGACACTGCCTCCTCTTCAAAATAACCAAATACCTTCACCACTTCCATCCGCTCACGGAACATATCGGAAATTTTCTTCACGCACATGTCGGAGAAAGACTGGTTGTGAGGCAGGATCATTACGGCGCGGTACTTTCTTTCTGCTTTCATGCGCTCACTGGCGGCTCCCAGATGGAGGGCAATATAGCAGCTCTCTGCATCGGATATGGGAGTCTTAAGCCTTTCTTCCAGAAATTCCACCACATAAATGCCCATCTCAAAGACCAGAGGGTATTTGCGCTTGATCTCTTCCACAAACACCTCCTCCATCCGGACCTGGTTCCTGACCCGCTCAACCAGACCGTGGATATGCATCTTAAGGCCGGCGATCAGGTCCCCATCCTGCCGGAAATCCAGCCCAAACAAAGCGTATATCTGCTCCAGAGCCTCGCCTACCAGTTTCTTGGTGCTGAGCCACTTACCGCTGAAATTCACAAAATCTCCGGTATAATTGGAGGCCTTTCTCCCCATGATAACCAGGGCAAACATCCCCACTTCGCCGTCATGGATCTTTATGTGAAGGCGTTTGGAAATGCGGTCAAAAAAGTCCCGTGAAATCTGATACTCAATGGTATCATCCAGTTCCGGCATCTCCTCTTCCATACTGATGTAGTTGGCACAGCTCATCCTCTCAATGCTGGTACCGGCGTGGAGGATAAGCATGGGAAACATGGATTCATGAATGGAATAATCGTATTCCTTCAGCACATCCACAAATATATCCTTTACCTCAATTAAGTTAAAGCCTTTGTACAGATTGGCCAGCATGTTTAAGTTGAGAAAATTCTCCTGTACCTCAGCCATGAGCAGATCCCTGTAAAACCGCCGTTTTCCGGCCTCATCCCCTTTTAAGGAAATGCATTCCTTATTGCGGACCAGCTTTAAACCGGAATAAGGTTCCAGCATCTTCCGTATACGCTTTAAGTCATTGTCAATGGAGGCTCCGCTGACATAGATCTGGCTCTGAAGCAGGGTGAGGTTCAGTTCTTTAACCTCAAATAACAGCTTTTGTATCATGTATGCACACCGGGCACCGGGAGTCTGGGGAATATCCCCTCCCCGGGATTCTTTTGATGGAAGAGGCGACATCCTGGCCTTTTCACAGATGCGGTAGCCCTGCCGTACACTGGATTCTATGGGAGGAGGGGTCATTTGACTGTTAATGGATTCCACATCAGAACGTATGGTCCGGTCCGACACCTGCAGAAGACCGGCCAGGCGCCGGCTGGTTATCCAGTCTCCCCGCTCAGATAATATGGCAAGCAGCTGTACCTGTCTTTTATTCTGCATGTTTCATTACTCCTTTTCTTACTGTGTTCTTCTGCAAGATCCCCTGCTCAGAGGATGCAGAATTCAAACACGGTCCATGGTTTTGCGTAATCCAGCAAAACATGCTCATGCTCAGGAATATGGCCGATCACATTTTTACGGCCGTCATTTGGCATGTTTTTAGTGACCACCTGCAGTTCACCCTTATATTTAGGATAACCGTCATTTAAGATAACTACATCGCCCGGCTTTAAATCCCTGGTATTGGCAGCAGGGATGGACCGGTCTGCAAATGTGACTCTGGGGCCTGAGGAACGGATCATGTACTCGCTTATATCCCCTCGTACCACATGGCGGAACTCATAATCCAGGATCTGGCGTTCGTTCCGGGTCAGCTCCTTTTCCAACTGGATACCAAAAGTCAGGAGGCTGGAATTAAGGGCAGCGCAGGCCTTAAGCTCTTCGTCAGTGGCATAAGCATTGGCAATAAGCACATCATCTACCATGCCGGTGGCAAAGAGATGGCGCACCTGAAAATCAAGGGGAAGGCCCCGGTGCAGCTCTAAAGTACACAGTCCCTCATTCACGGGCCATGGACCGTATGCTCCGGGCGCATTGCTGGACACAAAGGCAGCCACCTTAAGTCCCAGTGATTTCATTTTATCATTACAGATATTAAAATGGTTCAGGCTCAATCCCGTATACTTCTGGGGATAAAAATTGTGGCAGGTAATCAGCTTGTCACGATCCGGATGGTAATCCATGGTATTCTCCACATACGCCAGCTTGGTGCTGGCATTAAGCTCCACTTTAAGCCCCTGGGGATTGTAAGTCATAAGACTTTCTTTCATGCCGTCAAAGCCTTCGTCCAGACGGATGCCATCCACGTGCATTTCCTGAAATACGGATAAGTCTTCATAGGAGATTCCCAGTCGGGAGAATACGGCAGGGCTCACATCCGGTATGATCTCCATACCGCAGGCGTGCGATTCATCCGCCAGTCTTCGGAACCGTCCGATTACCTCTTCCCTGCTCTTCTCCCCAACGCTTAAAAGGCAGGTGAAGATTCTCTTATATCCCAGCCTCCCTGCCTTTCTGATATATTCCATGTCCTTTTCTTCAGTAGAATGTTCCGGATAAACGGAAATACCTAATCTTGCCATATGTATAACCCCTTTCTTAATGTTTAACCGGCCGGTACTTACGTGCCGGATGGTTCTTTGATATTAACTATAATCCGTCCAGTGAGAGTTTGGAAGTAAATCTGTTTCCTAATTGCTAGGAAACAATCTTGTTTTGCTGTAATTGGGTCCGGAGAAATAGTCCACGGTGCCTTTCATTACATCTTTACGATACACGAAAATCATTGCCGGCGGTAGAACCGGCGGGTTGATATACTCCCTATAAGGGCAATGTTGTTAAGTTTATCAAATAATCCATGAATATATCAGAAAGGCATAGAAGAAAGGGTTCAACAGGGATTTTTAAACAACTTCTACTGTAGCCTTTTCTTTTTTTTGCATGATAAATAGCAGATAATATTACTCATCTGCTCAGATTGTTGACTTATTTATTTTCTGTGTATTGCTGCAAATATGGACAATCCTTACATTTAACGGGATTACTTTTATACTCCTTGCAGCCATCACGATTTGTAATAGAGTATTTTAATATTTCATTATTAGGACAGATATAGCAGTCGTAATACTCATCATAAACATACTCATGTTATAATATTAATCAATCTGCACCAGATTCAAATTTTATATTCTTGTCTTTTTGGTTTTATACAACCATCATATGTACCATTTTAAAACTTAATTCAACTCTTGACATACCTCAATCCAGTACAAGATACGAATTGACATTAGGCAGAATATTGGATTCCTAAATTATTTCTATGGTTTGTACTATAATTCTTTCTTTGGTTTTCTCCGGATTCACTATGATTCTCCTATAGCTGTCTCCTGGCTCAAACGTGCCGTAACAACTGCTTCTAACAATATCTATTGTATATTGAATTCAATCTGTTTGCAGTGCCCGCGTCAGGAATTCACCTGGCCATTCTTCTCCTCCCTTAGAATTGGGATTTTCCGTAAGTACAGGGGGAGGATTCTTGTACCGACAATAACACCTTCGGTCTTTTCAACAATGAACGCGTCAGCCATATTCCCTTAATGCACGAAAACAATTAGCAGCGAATTTACTTCATTTTTTAAATTCCACAAGAACATCTCATTATCTGTAAACTTTCCATTGTTCTACAATAAGCCATTATTATTATTTTTGCAATTGAACAATCTTCAATTGCAAGATAGATTGCCCTGTTCTTTTTGTTAAGTATTATTATTACTCGGCTAAAAAATCTTGGCCCACATATGAATTGACATAATTCTATCCTAACATTAATATTGAAAAGCTAAGGAATATGAATAAATTTTTTCAGATTATATTCCATATAATAATCCTGCCAGCAACATTTCAGCTACGATTACGGGAGCAACAGAGGTGCCCCCTTAGTTGAATAATACAGTGCTACCGATTCACAGAGAAGTCGAAAACAAAAAGTCCGGAGAATGAAAGTGTATTTCTATATGCCTCAAACTGCTCTGCAAGATAAATAATGATAATATCCAGTTTTTCGTATGAAGCGGGAGTCGCTATTCTTGTAAGAGCTGCCCGTGAAATCTTGCTGATTTTTAATAAATGATAATGAGACATTTACATATCCTGCAAAAGTTTTTGTAATTTCATTCTTATCACCTATAATTATTATATCAGTGTTCCGGTATCGTATTAAAGGAAGTTTTGATACAAAATATGAGATATCGTAAATGCCGCTTTTGATTACGAACGCTGCCAGCGCTAAAACCCCCGCCTCATTATTCGAGAGTCTTGTTCTCACAAATATGTATATACCTGCCGGAACAGCCTTACGGTCAAATTATGCCGATATTTAATCATAGCAGAGGGCATCTTGTATCATTACAATGCTCGCCTAAAACTGGATTTGTATTTTGCTTTCATTTGTTTTTTGATCCATAAAAAGCCTTGTTTTCCTCTATGCATAGCGTTTTTTCTTGCCTTTGATATAGAATTGCTTGAGAAATCATATTAGACAGGCGGAAATTGACGAATGCCAGCTCCCGCCTGCTCTTGCCTTTCTGTTAAAGTTATCCGCCTATATCCGCGAACCTGAAAAACATCAGGTGTCCGGCGCTGTCGAGAACACCAGGGCTTCCTGCCAGTGTCACAGTCCCAACCATTCCATTCACAATTTGTATGGTAGTCCCAGCCGCTAACGTTCCAACTCGGAAAACAGAAATCTGGCCTGTTGCATTTGCGTTTGTGCTTGGTGCAACAATCGCACCGCCGTTGATGGAAACGCCGAAATAGCTATTTGCAGGCGTAGGAGTTCCAAAATTTAGTGCAACGGACAGTGCATAGATACCTGCGGTTATGATAGTAAAGGTATCAACTCCATTAAACGTAATTCCAACTATAGTATTGGTTCCATACGTGACAGCAGCACCTGTAGCTACCGTCTGCGCCGGTATATTTGCATTTGCATATGCTTGAGTAATCAGAGACGGGCCTGTTGGGCCGGTGTCACCAGTAGGTCCGGTAGGGCCTGTGTCACCAGTAAGCCCGGTGGGGCCTGTTGGGCCAGTGGGGCCTGTATCACCAGTAAGTCCGGTGGGGCCTGTTGGGCCAGTGGGGCCTGTTGAGCCAGTGGGGCCGGTATCGCCAGTAAGTCCTATGGGACCGGTGGAGCCAGTGGCTCCAGTAGGGCCAGTTTCACCGGTAAGTCCGGTGGGGCCTGTTGGTCCAGTGGGACCGGTGGAGCCAGTAGCTCCAGTAGGGCCAGTTTCACCGGTAAGTCCGGTGGGGCCTGTTGGTCCAGTGGGGCCAGTATCGCCAGTAAGTCCGCTGGGGCCTGTAGCTCCGGTAGGGCCGGTGTCACCAGTAAGCCCAGTGGGGCCTGTTGGTCCAGTGGGGCCTGTATCGCCAGTAAGTCCTATGGGACCGGTGGAGCCAGTGGCTCCAGTAGGGCCAGTTTCTCCGGTAAGTCCGGTGGGGCCTGTTGGTCCAGTGGGGCCTGTATCGCCAGTAAGTCCGCTGGGGCCTGTAGCTCCGGTAGGGCCGGTGTCACCAGTAAGTCCGGTGGGGCCTGTTGGTCCAGTGGGGCCGGTATCGCCAGTAAGTCCTATGGGACCGGTGGAGCCAGT
>CABJBM010000052.1 GCA_902363835.1 Lachnospiraceae bacterium | reverse complement strand
ACAACCCGCATTGGTTCTCCATCATGAGTCTCGACAACATTAATTACTCTTTTAAAACCCATCTCTTTTTCCTCCTTTTTGGTCTTACTGTTTTTTATATTTATAATTAATAATAAATAACAATCTCATCTTTATCTGCAAAGATCATTGGCTCTACATCATGTTTCTAACAATCCCCAAAATAGTACTATGTACTATATATCAGTATCCTTTTTCCAAAACACATGGTGCATAAAACCATGATCGGTGCATTACAAATCAGATTAACCAGCCTGATGGGAGTTCCCCAAAGATCATGTACAATAACTGAAACTCCAAGAACGCTTCCTGGAACAATATCCACTGGATTAATCAAGACTGCAGACACTGCATATAATATACACCCTACCGCCAGCTTTACTAAGTCCCTCGCCCACTCTTTCATTCCAATTTTCCTGCAAAAGCAATCATGGATGCTTCAAGAGGCACATCTGCCGGAAGTGCTGCTACCTGTACACAGACACGGGTAGGTCTATGCTCACCGAAAAAGTCTTTATATGCTTCATTGATCTGTTCAAAGTCCTTTAAATCCTTGATAAATACATCAACTCTGGCAACCCCCTCCCGGCATCCTCCTCCTGCTTCCACAATGCTTAGCAGATTCGACAGGACCAATGTTGTCGCTTCCTTAATGTCATAGATATATTTACCATCTTTTGTAAGAGGAATCTGTCCGGATGTAATAATCATATCTCCATATTTGCGGCCATGGCAATAAGGTCCTAATGCAGGTGAAGCTTTTGTGCTTACAAGTTCCTTTAGTCCCATTTTCTTTTCAATCCTTCTCAAAATATTTTTTAGGCATTTTCAAACGCCTGAATCCATTGATGTTATTGGGTTTTCTTTCCCTCCACCGTACTATTGAAATTCAACCAATAACGCATCTGCAATAGAAACTCCATCTTCTGTTACAAACACTGGGTTTAAATCCAGTTCTTTAATCTTATCCTTTTGCCTGGCTGCCATTTCGCTGATGTTTACCAGTAATTCCGCCAGGGCATCCACATCGCAGGGCTTGCTGCCTCTGTATCCATTTAACAGGGGAAATGCTTTAAGGCTTTTGATCATCCGGTGAGCCTGATGGCTGCTTAAAGGAGCGGCGGCAAGCTGCACGTCTTTAAACAGTTCCACAAAAACTCCTCCCATACCAACCATCATCATAGGTCCAAACTGTTTGTCGTTGTTGATTCCTATAATAATCTCCGCACCTGCCTTTAACATGGGCTTTAAAAGTACGCCTTCGATTCTGGCCTGAGGGCATTTCTCGGATACACTTTCCATAATAGACTGATAAGCCGCTGCCAGTTCCTCAGGTGTTTTAATATTCAGCTTTACACCGCCTACATCCGATTTGTGCTGGATGTCAGCAGAATGAATTTTACATGATACCGGATAACCCAAGGTCTCCGCCGCTTCAATGGCCTTTTCTAAGGTATCTGCCACGGCCTGAGGCGGAATCGCCACACCATTTTCACGGAGGAAACAAAGGCTGTCATATTCCGATAATCCTCTTGATTCCCCATCTTCTTTCCTCTCAGGAAGGCTGACTGGAATATCCTCGAACTGAAATTGTGCAAAGTCCTGAATGGCCTTTAAGGTGCGGAACGCATACATGCCCGTTGGCAGTAAAGGCACTCCACTGTTTCTCAGTGTATCGGCACATTCCCGTTCCCGTGTATGCTCGATGAAAGGAATCCAGACAATGGGTTTCATGCTTACGTTCTTTCTTGCAATCTGAACTGCTTCCACCATATGAGAAATGGTAGCATCGAATATTTCAGGTGTAATGGTGTATCCCATGACAATCATATCTACGCCGTCGTCATTGGATACCGCTTCCAATGCCTTTACCAGCACAGGCGTATTATATCCGATCCCTGCCGTCATATCGAATGGATTGTTGACCGTACCATATTCCGGCATCAGTCCAGCAAGGTATTCTCTTGTCTGGGATGAAATCTCTGCCAAAGGAATTTGATACTGCTCTGCAAGCTCTGCCGTTACTCCGGCTTCCCCTCCTGATACGTTCATAAACATGGCCCTGCCGCCTTCTGGCAGCTCAGCCAGCCAGGAAAAAGCCGTTACAATACCGCACAATTCCTCTAAGTCTCCTGCTTCGATTACCCCGTACTTGCGCATAATCGCTCTCACGGACTGATCCGAACCCGACAGGCTTCCTGTATGAGAAGCCGCAAGCTGCCTGGATTTCTGGGATTTTCCGGTTTTCAGTACAACCACCGGCTTTTTTAGGATTGCTGCTTTCCGGAACGCTGCCACCAGCTTCTCCGGCTGTGTGATTCCTTCTAAGTAGGCGCCAATCACCTTGGTATCAGCATCTTCTACCATAAACTGAAGATAATCCTCCACCTTTATGTTACAGCTGTTTCCAGAAGATATCACATAGGAAAAGCCCATGGAAGGAAGATCAAGCCCGCCCAGAATGATCTGTCCGCTTTGAGATAAGAAACCGATATTTCCGGATCTCTCACGCTCTTCCACAAGGAAAGCAAAGCAAAAGATATGATTGATGAAATTTGCAAAACCGGCACAGTTCGGTCCCATAATTGCAATACCCAGACGGTTGGCCTCATCGATCAACTCCTGCTCATCCTTTTTCCCCTCAGAACCGGTTTCCCCGTATCCGCTGGCAAATACCACCGCACCGCCGCAGCCCTTCTCTGCTGCCTGTTTAAGAAGAGGCAGTACCGTGGCCTTGGGAGTACAGATAATGCATAGGTCAATGGTGTCATTAATATCTGCAAGGGCAGGATAGCATTTTCGTCCTAAAACCGTATCACGCTTTGGGTTTACCAGATACACACGGTCCAAGTCCTTTGAAAACTTCAAAAGGTTTCTGGTGGTATCCCCGCCAAAGCCCTCTTTCTCGCTTGCACCAATGACTGCAATCGACTTTGGTTTAATCAGTTTATTTAAGTCCATTTATGAACCCCCTTTATTTGCAATGCTCCTTTTAGGCTTTTACAGCTTTTACCTGCTTATAACCTGCTTTATAACACTGTAAGTTTTTCGGCGTATTCCGTCCCTTTTTCTCAAAATACTCATCAAGCCCTTTACCAAAGGTTTCGGCTTCCAGTAAAGATGTGGCCTTTATCATGGCTCCCAGCATGACCAGGTTGGTGGCACGGCCGTTTTCCATTTCATTTGCCATATTGGTAGCATCTACCAGATAAACATTGACATTGTCCGGATAATCCCGTTCTCCCATCAGGGAACTGTTTACAATGACATGGCCTCCGTCTCGGACAATATCAATGAACTTATCGTAGGACGGTTCATTAAGAGCAACCAGAATATCCAGCTTTGTAGGATAGGGGCTGCCGATTTCTTCGTCGGAAATTACTACGCTGCAGCTTGCAGTTCCTCCCCGCATTTCAGCGCCGTAGGAAGAAGTCCAGCTTACATTCTTATCCTCCTGGGCTGCGATATCGATCAGGATTTTACCTGCGGTCAGGATTCCCTGTCCGCCGAATCCAGCAAGAATAATATCTGCCATTACTGCTCACCTCCTCTGTCAGCGAAAACTCCCAATGGAAATACTTTTTCTGTCTGGGTTCTGATTTTATCCGAAGCTTTCACAGGTTCCATCTTCCAGTTGGTTGGGCATGGAGAAAGAATCTCGATCATGGAAAATCCCTTTTTATCCCTCTGGTTTTCAAACCCCTTTTTTATGTAACGCTTGGTCTGATCCACGTGTTTTGCATCGTAGACAGCACCCCTGGCCAAAAACTCCACATCAAAATTTTTAAATACATTCAGCATATCCACAGGTTCTCCGGCCTGCTCTCTTGTACGGCCATTCTTGGAACTTAAGGTCTTGTCTCCAAGAAGAGTTGTTGCAAGACACAGCTGGCCTCCTGTCATGCCGAAGATACCATTGTTTACCACTATCATGGTAATAGGGATATCTCTGATTGCCGTATAACAGGTTTCTGCTAATCCGATTACATAGGAACTTCCGTCTCCTGCATGGACATATACGGTTTTATCCGGCCGCACCTTTTTAATGCCGGTAGCTACTGCCGCACAGCGTCCGTGCGGACCTGCGATTGCGTCATAATCTAAAGCCTCTAAAGACCAGTAGGAACAGGCAATATCCACCACGCTGATTACAGTGTCTGCCATTCCAAGTTCCTCCAGACATTCTGCGATCAATCTCTGGATAACACCGTGACCGCAGCCGCCGCAGTAGCCTACCGGTTTAATAATAGATTCAGGTTTCGTTAATCTCGCCATCTTATAACACCTCCACAGGCTGAACTTCTCCAGCTAAAATTTGATTACAGTACTCAATGATTCCTTCTGCAGTAGGCACGCGGACTGCCGTTAAATGGCCGTAAAGAGGCTTGCTGTGCTTACAGGCTAAAAGGATGTCCTCGCCCATCTGGGTTGACATGCTCATTTCGACTGTTACAAAGCCTTTTACGCTGTCAGGTATGTTTTCAAATGCTTTTCTCGGATAGGGCCATACAGATATAGGTCGTAACAGTCCCAGCTTCAGCCCTTCTTTTCTGGCCTGGCGGACAGCTGATTTGCATACACGGGAGGATATCCCATATGCCACCAGTACCAGCTCAGCATCATCAATCATGACTTCTTCCCAGCGCTGTTCATTTTCAAACATTGTCACGAATTTATTTTTCATTAAATCTTCCCAAGCCTCCACACCAATGGTGCGGTCAAGGTTGGTCACCTTGTTTTTCTTCTGCCCGAGGGGCTTTCCTGTGATTGTCCAATCAAATTTATCCATATCATGCTCATAGGGTTCCGGTAAGGTACATTTTTCAATCATCTGGCTAATGGCCCCATCGCTTAAAATAATGACTACATTCCGGTATTTTTCTGCTAATGCAAATGCCTCATATGTAAGTTTTGCACATTCATCCACAGATGCAGGTGCGAGAACAATCTGTCTGCTATCCCCATGACCTCCACCGCGGACTGCTTCCCAATAGGAATCCTGGCCTTCAGTGATCTCACCGTCTCCGGTTCCATATCTCATAACATCAACCAAAACAGCCGGTAAATTATAAGAGGCAAGATAGGAAATGCCTTCCTGCTTCAAATCATAGCCTGGACCGGAAGAACTGGACATACAGCGCGCTCCCGCGGCCGCGGCACCCCAAAGCATACTCATGCTGGCGATTTCATTTTCTCCCTGGATAAAAGTTCCACCCCATTTTTCCATGTTGCTTGCCATGTACTCCAGAATTTCACTCTGGGGTGTAATGGGATAACCTGCATAGAAGCGGCAGCCTGCACGCAAAGCAGCTTCCGCTATGGCCTCATTTCCTTTCATCAATACATAATCTTTACCCACTTCTATTCTCCTTTCGGTTGATTACTCAATTGTATAAACGTAGTCAGGACATACTTTATAGCACATACCGCAGCCGATACATAAATCTTCATCTACAGCTATGGTTGAATACCCCTTTTTATTAACCTTTTCCACAGGCCTGATTGCTTTTTTGGGGCAGACACTTACGCACATATAACAGCCCTTGCACAACTCAACATTTGTCTTAGCTTTAGCCATTTTTATACTCCTTTCTACGTATTTTGAAACGTATAGTATGTATTTTGAAACGCAATTTCATATTAAATGATTTTTATCAATAAGTAAATAGTCATGTTTCACTAATACAGGTTAAAATAATTGTATATAATAACCAATTTTCAATTTCTATAAATATTTTTTCTGTATATAATGGTGCGTTTCAGTTGACAATTGACAATTGACATAAGAAGAAAGGGGAATGTATAATAAACATGGATATCTTTAAGATGAAGGAGTAATTATGATTATGGACGATAAAAAGATGGATTCCGTTCAGGCAATCGACCGGGCCCTGTTAGTTTTAGAAACAATCGCATTAAATACAAGCCTCAGCATTAATGAACTACATAACCTGCTGGGCCTAAATAAAGCTTCACTGTCAAGAATTACTGCAACCCTGCACCGCAACGGCTACTTAAACCGGGATGATAAGACTGGAGACTACTCCCTTTCCCTGCGGGCCTTTGAGATTGGAATCCATGCTGTAAGAAGACTTGATTATATTAATTTAATAAAGGGGATACTGGCGGATCTGTCCACAGAATTAGGCGTGATAGCCCAATATTCCATTGAGGATAATAATGAACTTCTATGCCTGGAAAGTTTTGACCATAAAAATACAGGATTTTCTATTTATACTCGGATGGGACAGCGTTCCCCGCTGTACTCCACCAGTGCCGGAAAAGCAATTTTAAGCACCTATTCCAATGAGGATATCATTAAAAAATGGAATGAGATGAGAGTCAGTCCATTAACCCCTAATACCATTACAAATATAGATGCCCTGCTGCAGGATATTACCGTCATCCGCCAGCGCAACTACGCCCTGGACATGGAAGAAAATGAATATAATCTGTTCTGCATCGGCACAGTTTTGCTGAACTATAACCGCCAACCCATAGGGGCTATCAGTTTATCCTCCAATTCCATGTCTGAGGAGGATCAGATCCGTTACAGCAATGCACTGTTGAAATATACACAAAAACTATCCGGTATGCTTGGCTATACTCAGCAGTAATAAAAAGAGGCTTTTAAAAGGTGAACGTAATGGAAACTATAGAAAATCAGCGTATTGCGCATATGATATAAAGTACCATATCGTGTGGATAACAAAATATCAAAAGTCCGCAACAACAGGAAGAATTGCAGATAGGAAAGAATTTCAACGCTGACATGTTCCTGGAAATGGGTAAAGTAGAAGTGGAAAATTATACATTTTAGCGCTTGTAACCTGTCCCTGGCGGAAAGGCATAGAAAAGGAGGATGTCTTTCCTCCTTTCTATGCCTTTCCGCCAGGATACAGGTTATTTTTTTATGAGATGCCCTTATCAACTGTCAGACATTTATCTATAGAAGCTTTTTCAATTTCATTAATATTAGAAGAATTATCTGTACGGGTATAGTAGCAGCTGGAATCGCTGTTTAAGGAACCTATTGACAGAATAAATGTTTCTTCCGAACCATTCTTATCGTAAGTATAAGTGATGACCGCAGCGGGCTGATCCAATCCGTAGCCTGCCAGTTCCTTTTCCTGCACCTTATAATCAGGGCAGTTTTTCACCTTCAGGCTGCTCAAAGAATCTGCCAGGACATTTAAGCCGGAATTATCGGAAAGCTTATTGTCCGGGGAATCCGCAGAACCCCGGTACCATTCGATGGTCCCTTCTTTATCATCCAGCTTCTTTTTTACAAAATGTTCACTGGAGCCTTCCTTTGTTACCGTAATGCTTTTTATATCGGCTCCTGAAATGGCCGGAAACTCTTCCAGGGCCATGAGGTCATTAAGACCGCTGTTCGTTTTATTGTACAAGGTTGAGCTGATGAGATACGGCGTATCCTGTCCCTCCACAGCAGCATAATAATCTCCGTCTCCGGTGGCATTACCAATCATGATTACGGACTTCGTCCCATTCTCTGCAGCTGCGGTGATCTTTCTTACAGGCTGATCCAGGCCATAGGCACCTAAGCTGTCCCCTCCTTCCAGTTTCCGCAATGCCTCAAGCTTTGAAACCGTGGAAACGATGGAATCCACATCTGCCTGTTTCACTGGAAAAAGGTCATCTCCCTCGTATTTCCATTTACCATCCTTTTTCGTAAAGGACAGTTCCTGACCGTCGATATCATAGGAAATAAAAGAAACATTGGAAAGGTCTGTGAGATAGATCTTATCCCCTTCCGCCTTCTCCTTTTCCTGTTTCTGGGAGTGATTCATATATCTCCCCACTCCTCCATAGATCGCGCATAAGACCGCCAGGGTGAGCACTCCGTATATAAGACCTCTTTTCTTCTTCATGTCCACACCTCCTTCTACAGACGCCTGCGCTTCAGCCAGATTACCAGTCCTGCTGCCAGGGTCACCACAGGGATAACAAATATAAACAGGATCCCCCACATGCCTCCATGAGTGACGGTATTATAGGTCACTTCCAGGCTCTTTGATGGAATGGACACATTGGAAACGTCATCAAAATTGGCTGTGACTGCATTCATAAAAAGAGTTAAGTTGGTCAAATTAGTAAAGCTGGTATTCAGGCCTTCATCAATAAGGGAAGGGGTGCTGAACACGGTTAAACGGGCGGTTCCGGAGTCCAGGGTTTTCTCTGACACGACCCCCAAAATATAGGTTCCCTGTGTCTGCTTATCGGCTGTTACCAGCATTCCTCCGTCACTTGTTTCCATAAATGGAGTCACTTCCACGCCTTCTGGCAGCTCCTCCCTCTGGGTCAGGGCTGCGGACTGAAGGACAAGGGCCGCGCTCTTTCCGTCAATGCCGTTTGTCACCTCGCTCCCTGCCTGAATGGTCGGGAAGATATAATAAGGGTTGTTCTGATAAAATTTCTTGGTATCCGCCGCAAGCCCATTCTCCAGATTCAGGCCGTAATCATTCATAAGGGCATTGAGATTCGGCCGGTCCTTCTCCGAATATCCGGCAAGGATCATGACTCTTCCGCCTTTGTCCAGGTAATCGGAGACCATCTTCTTTTCATCATTAGCCAGGTCCGACGCAGGGGCATTGATGAGCAAAAGCTGACAGTCCTCCGGAATGCTGCCTCCTGTCAGAAGATTTAAGGAGTTTACGGTCAGATTGGATTTTTTCAGCATGTCGGAAGCCGTGGCTCCAAGAACTGCCTCTCCATGGCCTTCTGTGGTATAAACCGTTTTCTTCACGTCGTTGATCACATGGGAAATGGCTCCGGTAATCTGGCCTTCTCCGTCAAATTCTGTTTCCTGGGACTGTCCGTAATAATAGTAGGACATTTCATCCATTTTAATGATATCCGTCAGGGCAATGGATTCTGTCCTGCCTGTGGCATCGCAGCTTACAAGAAGGGTATTGTCCTGTGCATTCAGCTTTTTCACCTGATCCGGATGAAGGACGGAATCTACATTCTCTACCTTGATATGGCTGGATAAGTCTTCGTAGCGCTTGATAAAGCTTGTGATTCGCTTATCCACAGAATCCGGGTCAGCTACCACATAGATCGTTACATCCTTGTCAAGGGCACTCACAAGATCCTTTGTGGTACCTCCCAGGGTGTAGATCTGGCTGCTGCTCATATCCCATTGCCGCACTTTCTCAGGAAGACGGCCTACGATCAAATTCAATATTACCACAGCTGCTATGACGATCACGGAAAGAATCGCCGTGTAGCCGCCTTTTTTTAATTTTCTGGTCATTTCCATCCTCCTAACTCCATCTGCGTTTCTCTATCGACTGTACGGTCAAGAATACCAGCAGGAATATGATACTGATATAGTAAACCAGGCCGCCCGCGTCAAAGATGTAATGACTGGCAAAATTCTGGAACACATCTGTTACCGCAATCTTTTCCAGGATATTTGTCAGAGCCCGGTCAAAAAGGCCTTTTTTCATAATGTATAAAGCTGCAATGCAAAGAACTCCGGCTGCTTCCAAAACGGCACCAAGAGGGCCGTGGCTTGTGATACGGTAAACGGCAAAAACGATTCCGGTCCAAAGGATCAGAATCCCTACGGCTGAGCCGGAAGCCGAGGTAGGTAAAAATCCTACCAGATTGGGCCATAAAAGCAGCAAAAGGATGATTCCGAAGGTCCCTACTGCCGCAATGATCTGGCTCTCAGTCAGGGAAGAAATAAACATCCCAACAGCAATATAGACACAGCCCAGCAGGAAAAAGGCCAGTATGGAAGCATAATCCGATTTTAAATTCGCATTTCCGTTCAGCTTGATAATGAGAGGACAAATCCCGGTAAGCAGCACAGGAAACGCATATACAGTTATCATGGAAAGATATTTTCCAAGCACCATCTGGGTAACGGACACCGGAGAAGTGAGCAGAAGCTGGTCTGTCTTCGTCTTACGGTCATCTGCAAAGCTTCTCATGGTAAGCACCGGAATGCCGATCATGATAATGGTTACCATGCCGGATAATGTATAGGAAAAGTAGGGATACCCGCTCATCATGTTATAGGCCATAAAGTAAATTCCTACGAACAGCACCATAAAGGCAATAAATACGTATCCGGTCATGGACTGAAAATAGGCTTTCAGTTCTCTTCTATAAATGGCTGCCATTATTCTTCATCCCCCTCTCTGTCTTCAGTTTCTTCCTCAAGATCTGTCTCCCGGGCAATTTCCTTAAAGTCAGCCGCCTCAAAGCCTTCGCCAGCCGCCTCACTGTCCGGCTCTCCACTGTCTGACTGCTCACTGTCTTCCTCCGCCTCTGCGGTCAGTTCAAGGAACACTTCTTCCAGAGATGCCTTTGTGGCATGCATGGAAAGAATGGGAATCCTCTGGTCTGCGAACGCGAAGAAAATGGTTTCCCGAATATCTTCTCCCCTTTCTTCCTCTTCCGTAATCATACGGAAAGATACCCTGTAAATCCCTTCTTCCCCGCTTTCCTGCAAGGACACGCCGTCTGCCTGGGGAATTGCTTCCATAATCTTAAGAATCTGTTCTTTCTCCCCCTTTATCAAAAGCTCCATCCCGGCGGTTCCGGCCATCTGCCGCTCCAGATTCTCCGGTGTATCACTGGCAATCAGCCTGCCCTTATCAATGATCATGATATGGTCGCATACTGCGCTGACCTCCGAAAGAATGTGGGAACTTAAAATAACTGTATGCTTTTGTCCCAGCTTGCGGATGGTATCCCGGATTTCAATGATCTGCTTGGGGTCCAGCCCTACGGTGGGTTCATCCAGAATGATGACCGGAGGAAACCCTAAAACTGCCTGGGCAAGACCCACACGCTGCCGGTAACCCTTTGATAAATTACGGATCAAACGGCCCTGCACATCCTCCAGTCTGGCAAGCTCCATGACCTGATAAACAGCGTCATTTCTTTCTTTTTTCGGTATTTTCTTTAATTCAGCAGCAAACATCAGCTGCTCCCTTACAGTCATATCCACATAAAGGGGCGGAAGCTCCGGCAGATAGCCGATGCACTTTTTTGCTTCCTCCCCATCCTCCAGTATGTTATGGCCGTTAATCAGCACATCGCCCTCCGTTGCGCCGATATATCCGGTCATAATGTTCATTGTAGTGGATTTTCCTGCGCCATTTGGCCCTAAAAAGCCATATATCTGGCCATCATTAATGGTAAAGCTCAAATGGTCCACAGCCAGATGGCCGCCGTAATCCTTTACCAGGTTTCTGACTTCAATCAACTCTCTCTCCTCCTGTTCTTTTTGCGTTATGCATCCTTACTTAGGGTAAAAGGGAATTGTGAAAATTGTGTGATATATTTTTGTTGATTGTGTGATAAAAGTATGAAATATTTCGACATAATCTACAAAGAAAAAAAGCCCGGGCAGCTACTGCTGCACAGGCAATCAGAATAAAGAAAAAACTAATGGGCAGGCGCAGGAATACTTGCATTCCTGCAGCCGGCAAATGCTGTAATAATCAAGTCCCCCGCAGCTTGTTGCGAGATATTTGATTTATCTTATAATAAAACATGTATTGCTGGAGGATTCCGGCATATCCCTGGTACCGTTCCAGGGGAAAGCCCTTGGGATAGTGAACCTCTAAAATCTGCCTTACATGGGTATCCACAGGAAATGCCCCCACATGATGAAGCCCGAACAGGCAGACGCAGTCCGCCACCTTTCTTCCGATCCCATACTGCTCCATCAGCATGGTGTGAGCACTTTTATAATCTGCTTCCTTTAGGTCTAAAAGCCATTGCTCCCCCTCAGACCCACCGCAGGTTTTTGCAATCGACAGGATGTATTTATCCCGGTAGCCAAGGCCCAGGCCTGACAAGCCTTTAAGTCCTGCCGAGGAAATGCTCTCCGGCTTTGGAAAAGCGTCATAACTTCTTTCAGTTTCTTCCCAGCTTCCGTCAGAAGACATGGTCAGGCCTGTCCCTTTCCTTTTATCACCCAACTGTTTGCACAGTTCCTTGACGCTGCCTGTGATGCGGGTGATGTTGTTATTCTGGGAGATCAAAAAGGTCACCAGCATTTCCCATAAATCCTGATGAAGGATCCTGACACCCCAGCCCCACTCCATGGCTTCCCTAAGATAGGAATCCTCTGAATCCACACCTCTTTTATAGCAGCCGTAATCGGTCTGTACATCAAAATAACCGGCCCACGTTTCTTCAAACTCCTTTTCCCCGCAGGAAAACAGAAAGCAATCTTCCTCTTTCACCGCTTCCACATATTCCCCTGCCGCCGCAATGGTCCAGACTCTGTTGTCTTCCTCCCGGACTTTCATACGGAAGCACTGGCCGGACCTGGCGATCTGTTCAAAATCCATATCCTTTATCTGAATCCGGTACATAATAAGCGTTTCTCCATTCCATTGTGCCGATCATAAGGTCTTATGATTCCAGCCATTCTTAGTCATCATTAATATGGGCAAGAAATTCCTTCAGCCGTTCCACATCTCCATCAGCAAAGCAATACCCATCCATTCCGCATGATCTGGCTCCTTCAATATTCATTGGCATGTCATCAATAAAAAAGCATTCCTCCGGCTTTAAGCTGAACCGTTCAAACAAATGACTGTACATTTCCTTTTGAGGCTTTATGCACTTTACCTCAGCGGAAAACAAAATCCCGTCAAAATGCTGGATACCGGGAATAATATTGTAACACGTCAGCAGGCGGAGGGAAGCGTTGGAACAAAGATAGATGCCGTACCCCTTCTCCTTAAGCTGCCTGATTACCTCTCCCATCTCTTTGTCAGGCCACATGTTATATTCATGCCAGTGCTTTAAGCAAAGAGCTGCCATCTCCTTTGCGTGTTCCGTGTCCAGACGGGCCTGCATTTTCTTTAAGGCGTCTTCCTCTGAGATCAGCCCCATGTCCAGAAACAGCCATTCCTGTGACTCGAACACAGCGATCCTTACTGCCTTCCGTTCCGCCTCATCTTCAATAAAATGGCGGCAAACCATGTCTCCGTCGTAATGAACCAGCACTCTTCCCATGTCAAATACGATATTTTTAATCATTGTTATATCCATTCCTTTCGCATTCGCTCAAGGCACAAAACGTTATGAAAAACGTTGTTGGCTTTGGGCTTCTTCTTTTTT
>CABJBM010000051.1 GCA_902363835.1 Lachnospiraceae bacterium | reverse complement strand
CACCGCACACCCGCATAGCGGGTGGTTTATATTTCGCACGCTACGCGAGCTCAACTGGGTCACGACCCATAATTAAAAAAGTACCTTGCAGCTATTTGCAAGCTACAAGGCACGTTACCTTTTATATTCAAATTACTTTGCCACCGCCAAACTCATCCCTGATTTAAACACCACCACAAACTTATCTTCATAAACTGTTACCTTCTCAATCAGCCTGCGTACTAACTGTTCATTGTAAGTGGTAATCTCCCGTTTCTGTTTGGTCAGAAACTCCTTCATTTCCTCAATCCGCTGCTTCAGCCCTTCTCGGTCAGCTTTCTCCACTAGTGCATCTTGTTTCTGCTGTCGCAAGCGGTCAATCTCGTCTGCCATCTCGGTGTAGTCCTTCTTTGCATTGGCCAATTTCAGTAGTTCCTTTTGCAATGCACGAAGCTTCTCATCGATGTCCTCTATGCCGGAATTATCGGTTTCCGTCAGAACTCCCTCGATGTTCTGCTCAAGCATTTTGAGGATGTTGTCTTTGTATCCAATTGTCTGGTTGATTGCCTGAATGACCGCATCCTGCAATTCCGTTTCCTGTACCGTAGGAGCATCACAGCACCCTGGACCATGTTCCACCCGGCTAACGCATCGCCAGACAATGGAATGCTTACCACGGTTGTTCCATGCAATTCTACGATAAATGTCACCGCACTTTGGGCAGTAGACGATACTGGAAAGTGCGTATTTACTGCTGTAAACTCGCTTCTTCCGATTGGCTCCGCTGTGGAGATTGACTCGTCTGACCATCTCTTCCTGCACTTGCATATAAAGGTCACGGGGAATGATGGCTTCATGGCTGTTCTCCACATAATACTGTGGAACAATGCCGTTATTCTTCACTCGCTTTTTTGTAAGAAAATCTACTGTGTAGGTCTTTTGCAGAAGAGCATCTCCGATGTACTTTTCATTCTTCAGGATTTTCTTCAGCGTTTCAGGTCTCCACTTTGCTTTGCTTGCTGCCGTGAGGATTCCGTCTGTCTGCAGTCCTTTTCCAATCTGGGCAAGGCTTGCACCTTCCAGATATTCATAATAAATGCGTTTGACCACCTCAGCCTCCACGGGGTCAATGACGAGGTGTCCCTCTTCGTCCTTGGTGTATCCAAGGAACCGATTGTGGTTGACCTGCACCTCGCCGTTCTGGTAGCGGTACTGCAAACCAAGCTTCACATTCTGCGAAAGGGACTGGCTCTCCTGCTGTGCAAGGGATGCCATAATAGTCAGAAGCACCTCTCCTTTGGAATCCATTGTATTTATGTTCTCCTTCTCGAAGAACACAGGGATATTCTTATCCTTTAGCTGACGGATGTACTTCAGACAGTCTAAAGTGTTTCTGGCAAATCGGCTAATGGATTTTGTAATAATCATGTCGATTTTACCCGCCATGCAGTCCTCGATCATACGATTGAACTCTTCACGCTTTTTGGTGTTCGTGCCGGAGATACCATCATCTGCAAATATTCCGGCAAACTCCCATTCATCATTATTTTGAATAAACGAAGTGTAATGCTCCACCTGTGCCTCATAGCTAGTAGCCTGCTCATCACTATCCGTAGAAACACGGCAGTAGGCTGCAACCCTTAACTTTGGCTTTTCTTCTGTTTCCACAGTATTTCCTACACGCCGTCTGGCAGGGATAACCGTAATGTTTTTAGTTGCTATCATTGTCTTTCACCTCGCTCTCAATTAAGCCGTAAGCATATTCTGCTTGTTTGAATGGATCTTCATATTTCTGCATGACCTTCGGCATACGAAACTGCGTGGAACATTCCAGCTTTGGCGTTTCTTCCAGTTCCCGAACACGCCCCAGTTCTTTTGCTTTCTCCATTCGCTTTTCTTCCACCGCATCAAATGTTTTCTGGTCGATGATTGCCGGATAGAATTCATCTCCAAGGTAGCGGCTGTTTCGAAGAAGTCTGCCCACACTGCCGTGGTACATCTTAAGGCCAACCTTGGCGGCAGCGACGGTCAGTGCCGTTCCGCTTAAGTAATCCGTGAAAATTGCCTGCACATTCGCAGCCTGTTTTTCATCTACTACCGCCTTGCCATCCACAATGCGGTATCCGTATGGTGTATGTGTCATTTAGTCCACCAGCCTTTCTCTTAAATTCAATCCGCATTTCAGTTCGAAAACCACCTCTGTCCTGGAAAGAACCGTCACCCTGTCCACATAGGCAAGAAACACTTCATCTGAATACTCAGTGGCCATGCCGTTTTTTATAGAAAACTGCATCAGCGATTCCAATTCATCCACCTTGGTGCGATCACCGCTCATGGAATGCATCAAACTGTCTTTTTTCTGCCGGAGCATATCTGCCTCGGCAGTGAGTGTATTACTCTCCTTATTGAAAAGAGCAGGTTCCAGGTATCCACTCGCCATAAGGCTTGTCAGCACCTGTCTCTGCTCCGCATTCTTATCCAGTTTGGTTTCCAGTTCTTCTATTTGCAGGAGCCTCTCCTTATCGTTGCTGCCCTTCAGTGCATTCAGCAAAGGGCGAAGTACCGTCTGATGGGAAAAAACCAGCTTATTCATCATAGTAAGGAATGCAGCCTTTAAAGCATCGTCCGTGATGTATTTCATAGAGCAGGCATCCACGGTTTCAATATGACGGGAACAGCACCATGCCACATAAGCCCCACTTGGCTTGTAATGCATTCTTCTTTTATATGTGCTGCCACACTCTCCACACTTGATTCTGCCGGAGAATCCATATCGGTTCTGATATTTGGCGGTATCCTTTCCATTGCCTTTCTCCTTGCCGCGCTGCTGTAATAACTCGTTTGCATTATCAAAATCTTCATGGCTGATAATCGGCTCATGGTGTCCTTCACAAAGGTACTGGTCATATTCACCGTAATTGGTATGGCGGTTAAAACTGCTGTCCGTATAGGTCTTTTGGAAAATCACATCTCCCGTATACTTCTCATTTTTTAAAATGCCGTTGACTGCTCCTGGAGTCCAGTTCTTCCCTTTTTTCGGTGGAATGCCCTCTGCATTCATCTCTTTGGCAATCACATGGGTGCTTTTGCCTGCAAGGGTATCCGCAAAGATGCGTTTTACCATCTCTACCTGTTCCGGCACAATCACCATCTCACCATCCACGTTGGCATAACCATATGGGGGATAGGAAATAATGAATGTACCGTTCTTGAATCGGTTCTTCACGCTCCACTTGGAGTTTTGAGAAATGGATACCGACTCACTTTCTGCCAGACCACTCAGAATGGAAAGCATCAGTTCACTCTCCATCGATGCGGTATTGATGTTTTCTTTCTCGAAGAATACGGGAATATCCAATTCCAGGAGTCTTCGCACCATCGTAAGGCAATCTGTGGTGTTTCTTGCAAATCGACTGATGGACTTGGTAATGATGTGGTCAATCAATCCACGCTCACAATCCTTCAGCATGGAAAGCAGTCCCTCTCGCTTGACGGTCTTAGTCCCGCTGATACCTTCGTCATAATATAATCCGGCAAATTCCCATTCCGGATTAGCCTTGATATAGTTTTCATAATGTGCCTTTTGTGCCTCCAGGCTGATGATCTGTTCATCCGTTGCCGTAGACACTCGGCAGTAGGCTGCGACTCTTATTTTCTTAGTTATTCCTACATTCCCATTTTCTTTGATTTTTGTTATCCTTTTCATCAACTCACCTCGCTTTCTGGTAGGTCACATATTACCTCTGAACGCTAGTATTATCAACGGATTTATGGCATAATAGCAGCTAATTTCGGAGAGAATGTTTCCCGATTTTTCGCTGTGATTTTGTGCAGTTCTTCCTCCGAAATCAGGCCCTTATCAAAGAGTTTTTTTGTCATTTGCTGGGCAAGCATATAGCTGTACTCCTGCTGCATTTCTTTCTCGGTATATTCGTGTTTTTTCGGAGCAGCATTCATCTGTTCCGGTGTCAGTTTCGTTACCTGCATGGCAGTTCCTCCAATCCGAAGGATGGATTCGTTTCCTTCTGATTACAGCCGGAAATAACAACCCCTGGTATCCTTCTACCGATAAGCGGGAAAATCCGTGCATTCGAACCCCCAAAAGAGCAAAAAAATAATGCCCACCGGGGAAGTCACTCCTCTGTGGGCATCATCATAGATATTCTGATTCAGTTACACTCGATTGCAGTAATCCAGGGAAATCCATCCTGCACCACTCTTTAATCTGCCCCATTTGGATGCTCCCTGTCCGGCAGACTCTTCCATAATCGTGAAATTCCCGACTCCGGTAAACTGCCCTGTTTTGGCATAGTTTGTGCCGGGACCACGGCGAATGTTCAAATCGGCAATCGCCACCCGCACCATATAAGGACTGAGCCCGGACGCACTTGCATAAATTGTCTTGCCGGATTCATCAAATACGGAATAGCCTGCATTCTCATCCGCACACTTCTTTGCATTCGCCAAAATCTTATATGCACCCTTCTGAGACTTACTGTCTGCCCAGGTCTTACGGACACGATACAAAACAGAAGTATCTGCTGAAGGGGTATCTGTGGTAGAACCAAGTGCGGCTGTTACCTTGAATGCCAGATCACTAAGTCTTGCATAGAGCCAATCCCCAGGACAGGACTTGTTTGCAAACCACCGATGTACGGTAATGACCATCTCATCAGACTTAGGGGCGTAATTGAGGGTCTTGTTTTTATCTGCAAACCACAACAGCTTGCTCTTGCCGTTTCGCCTGCAGATGTCTGTGCAGAGTTTGATGAGGTTCGCATACACCGTGCTGTTCATTCCATAAGGCTCTGCCTTATCACTGGCACATTCAATCGTGACGGCTCTCTGATCATTCGTATTGCTTGAGGAACACCAGGATCGGTTCTTCTCCTCTACGCACAGAGACACTCTTCCATCCGTGCCAATGCCATAATTGCAGCTTGCCTGTACGGACGAGCTAACAAAGCAGCTGCAGATACTCTCTGCGGAAAGCTGCCCCACCACACAGTGCGGTGTGATGCGGTCAATGGAATGGGTTCTCTGTCCGGAATGATTGGAGCTGAGTTTGGTGTAAGCCACCATAGAACTGTTTGTATAAGCCATAATTATTCATCCTCCTTTTCGCTGCGGTCATGCAGCTGTTCCAAAATGTTTTTCAGTTTTGCAGGAATTGGCAGTCCCAAATGCCCGGCATTCTCTATCAGGGACACGCCCTCATTGGAGATATAGAAAAAGATCACTGCTGTGCGAAGGACACTGCCGGTTCCAATGACCCAAACATCCAGTACATTTGCCATTCCTACCAATGTAAAAATCAGCACCTTCCGGCAAATGCCTTTAAATCCCACCTCACTTGACAGACTCTTGTCCGCAATCGCACACATCACCCCGGTAATGTAGTCCACCACAACAAAAGCAAGCAGAGCATAGAACAGTCCGTCACAGCCGCCGAGAAAATACCCTAGCCATCCTCCGATTCCAGCAAAAACAAATTGAATTGTGTTCCAAAATTCTTTCATAATGTAAATCCTCCATTCTTTAAATTGGTTCATCGAGCAGCATACCTGCTCATTGTTAGTACAAAAAAGCAATTACCCACTATGGATAACTGCTGATTTTTAGTTCTTCGCTGTGTCTTTTACACAGTCTGATATTCAAATATTTGTTCATTTTATACCGCAGAATTGAGTGGATAATTCCTCCGACCTGATTTAATATGCTACTACCGTAGAACCATGCATTTCAAAGGCAAAATCCAAGCGGCACGGCTCATCAAATTTAAAGGAGGAATCATCTTATGAAAACGAAAAAAATTAAAGTCCTTTACTCGTCCAGAGCAAGGCAGAGCAGTTCCCTTTACAGCGGCAGCAACTACATTGAAACTCCTAAAATTTCAATGGAAGGAAAGTGGCTGGAGGCTCTCGGCTTCCATATCGGTGACCAGCTTCAAGTGGATTATGACGATGGTGAAATCCGCATCCGCCTCGCAGCACCAGAACACGCTTTGGCAATGGTCTGCGAACAGAGCGCCGCATATCCTTCCACTTCAAAGAAACACTCACACAAGTAATTCTTTTTCACAACCCCAATAAAAATATCATAGCATCACGATTCTTCCGTCAGCGTATAGGTAAGCTTCATGGTTTTATCCACTGTTTTTACCACCGCTGACGAAAGGTTGTTTATAGATGCCAGATATGGTGTCAGCAGATAAGCCGAGCGGTATTCCTTCCCATAGCTGCCTCCCCAGCCAATCAGGAACTGTTTATGCTGAAAGAGAGGAGTGGCTGCATTATTGAGCCTTACGCTCCCTTGCGTATGCACCACGGTGTCATCCGCTAATATCTGAAAATCCCCACCCACAATCAAATCACCGATGAGTGTCATGTAGACCTCGCAAGTGCCTGTTTCACAAAGCGGTTTCCATTTGGAAGTAAATCCGAACGGAATCAGTGTCACATCAGCGGAATTACTGAGACTTATTTTGTAGATGCCCTTTTTGTCGTAGGCTGGAACGTAAAGATAACCATTTCTCACACAGCATTTCACAACACGTTCCGGATAGCTTGCACTTCCGTCACGGTTTCCCACAGCCATTAGCTTTGCATTGGAAAGTGTCCATTTCCCCTCGGTTTTGGAATAGTCGGTTTTGGAAATCCTGACCCACAACATCACAGCATTTCCAGCGGCATTTTCCTCATTTGAAAATCCATACCAATAGCCGTCCTTACCATCCATAAACTCTCCGTATTTTGTATAGCTGCCAAGGAACAGAAATTCAGAAGTAGGAATTACTTTGTCCTCCAATACCCTGTAAGTACTGTCATCTAATTTTTCATTTAGACCAATGCTAAAAATCGGCAGACGCAGCTTTCGGATACGAACTGCGGCATTTTCAAAGGTAATCGAATAGGCAAGATTCTGGTTGAAATCCACCTCCGCAATCTCAAATAGCACCATTTGCTTTGCATTGGATAAAGAGCCAATATCTATGGTTTTTAGTTTCAGAAAAGTACTTGCATCTCCCACAAGACTACCAAATCCATTTTGGCCGCCCTGGGAACTGGTAAGTGCCACCGCTGCAATGGTGCCATTTCCCTGACTGGGTGTGAATTCCCAGACAAATTTATATCCGTTATCCAATGCTTTGCTTTCGGTCAGATTAAGACTGCCTCTAGCCGTGTTAGCGGTGGAATTTACATTATTAGAGGCATAAGCCACCGGAAGGTTGTCAGAATTCACATAGATATTATCTGCATTTTCTTCCAATGCCTTGGAAAACAGCAGGATGCCGCCGACCATGTTGGGACAGATGGGGAGCAGTGTCCCATTCCAAAGAACAGAATCATCATATTCGCCGCCAGCTTTATAAAAAATCCCCATTGGATTTACTCCAAGAATGTTGTTCACCGCATTGGTAATCATATTTTCTTCTGTTATCGTTTCTGTCACCAACGTATTTACATCGGTCAATTCCATGACCATTGTTCCTTTTAATTTCATCTGAAAATCCCTCCTGTTATAGTTCTACCGGAATACAGAATGCCCCGATTGACGTTCTGCCGGACATATGATCTGCATAGCTTCTCTGCACCAGTTCCATTGTCTCTATGCGGGTTGTCTCACTGTAATTTCTCACACTCAAACCACTGCCGATAACGAAACGTGGAACTTTTTCTTCTATTGTAATTCTGCCGTCCCATGCAGCCGCAGCAGCCATTGCCTGCCCGCTGATAGAAGCGATGCAGCCTCCAATATCCACATTCCCTGTTCCATTGGTCATCCGAAGATACACATTGAAGGTGTTTGTAATATTAGGCACAAGCTCCTCGATGGGATAATACAAGGAAAGTGTATGCTTCCCGCTGTGCCAGGTTTCTTCCGGGTGATGGATTAAGATTTCCTCATCATTTAATTCAAAGGTGATGTACACACTGGTTTGCCCATCCTCCAGCCAGACAACCGGAAGTTCCACCTCAACGCTGACCTCTGTTGTTGTGGCTGTGTTTTCCGCATCATGGACAATATCATCCGCACCCGTCGTGCCGATGCCTGCCGAAAAAGGAACAACAATGGTTCCCTTGGCACTAGATGTCCGATGTTTCTCCGGTGCTTTTACATCCACAATAACCTGGCCAAAGAACTGCACATGATTTTCTTCCTTGGAAGCAAACTCAATGCTGATAATCTTTACTTTAGTGTCTGCCACGGAATAAGCAGAGGCATTGGTAACGGTGTGTATTCCCAGCTTTCCATCCTCAACCTTATTGAGCAGACCTGAGATATTCTTGTCATTCTTTGATTTTGCCTGTGCAAGCCGTGGATTTTTTCCTACACATTTTAAGGTCTGCTTTCCTCCAATTCTGCAATAGCAGGATGTGATGCAGGTTAGCAAACCCTTGTCAGCTTGACCTCCGGTAAAGGAAATCACATCTCCCAAGTCCAATGCCGGATTACCAATGGTATCGGAATCGAAGGGGATATAGGAAATGACAGACAGGTCGGCAAGGATATTCTCGCAAAGCTGCTTTCTGGTTTCTTCCAGGCCAAACTGTAAAAGGGGATTAACCCCTAAATTCATAGTTAATCCGTTATCCGGTTCAAGAGCATAGTATTCCGCTGTCTGTGTCCGCAGATTGGTGGAGCTGACTGCCGTATATCTTGTAATAAAGTCGGAGAAGCTGCTGGTAAATCTGTGTCTGCTTTGAATCTCAGAGACAGGCGCTTCTCCATATTTATAAAGCTGCAGCCGTCCATCCCGATTAATGGAAAAGAACCCACCAAGAACCTGCGCTGTAAAATACAGAACATCCCGATAGGTTTCAATGTCATTTTCTGTATAGATAGATAAAATTTCCGAGCCATTTGGCATCGCTTCCAGCTCCGCTTTCGTATGTGCCAATTCCACATTACAGGCTTTGCAGCAAAGGGCTAGAAAGTCATAGGCTGTTCCCACAGTCTCGAACCCGTTGAAGTTCTTTTCAAAGCGGAGCATATAGTCGTAGGCTTTCAGCTCCAGACACCGAATGGAGCGATTGGCTTCCCCTACCTCAAAAATCCCCATTGGTACAGTTTCTACTGTGTTGTCCGGCAGGAGCAGATGAAAGTATACTTTGATTTCTGCACCCTCTAAAGTATAACGGTCAATATCGGAGAGCAGAGTGATACCCATTTCCGCAGCGTACACCGTACCTAATTCTACCTCTGTACTTCCGCAGCACTGTCTGGTAATATAACCGGAACCCTTTACAATGTCTTCACGGCTGAATTCATAGGTTTGGTAAGCCTTTGTCGTAATCCTGCCTGTCCAGAAATACTTTCTTGTATTGTTTTCAATCTCCTGCATGAACGCCTCTGACACAGGATACATTTGCACCACCTCCTAAAATTCATTCAGTGTAAATGACACTGTCCACAGACCTTTGTATGAAGTATCCCTATAAAGCTTTGCCTTATAACTCGTAATGTACATCTCTGTCTCCTTCAGTGCCAACTCCTCTGTATCAAAATACTGCACCGCAATTTTCGCCTGCTTGGAATAAGCCGTCAGCCGTTTCAGCCATGTAGGACTGACAGAGAAGGAAACTCCAATCGTGACCACTCCGGATCTTACCACATCCCGCTGTGTTATTCCGGCTTCCGTTTCTCCACCAGAATCCGCTTCCACATCGGATAAATCCAGATCATAGGAATCCGGCAGAGGGAGTGCGGTATTGTCAAACTTTAAATATTGTATATATGCCATCGCTTATCTCCCTCCGCTTCGTAAATTGGTTCTCTGCTGTGCATTGACAACAACCTCATCCAGCATCGTACCGCCAAGATAGATTGGGATAACGATATCGCCGCCCTGGCCATTCATCTGGCTGAATACATCCGTAAGTGCGGAAGTAATTCCTGCCAAGGTCTCTGCAGTTGCAGATGCCACTGTTCTCGAATTCATCCCCGCCATATTCACTGCACCGACCTTTGGATTTACCACCATGTCGGCTGACACATCTGATACTGCCCGTTTTATCATGCTGCGGCTGTTCTCAATCCCCTTTGCAAGCCCTCCCATGAAGTCCGGCATCCAAGATTCATAATCCGTTAGCGGTCCTTCATCTGGAACAGAAAAATGTAAAAAGGCTCTGATTTTTTCCGCAACAGCGGATACTGCATCTCCCACTTTTCCGATACAGCTTTTAATACCATTTACAATTCCATCGATAATGTCTGCTCCCCAATTAAATGCCGAGGATGCCAGGTTTTTAATGAAGTTCACGGCAATATCAAATCCACTCTTTATGGTATTGTAAATCCCGGTAACTGTAGTCTTGATTCCATTCCACATGGTATCAAATGCTGTGGATACCGCTGTTTTGATTCCATTGACCACTGATGTGACCGTGGTTTTGATGCTGTTCCATACCGAAGTAATTGTGGATTGGATGCCGTTTACCACTGTGGTGATGACTGACTGAATGGCATTCCATACTGTTGTAAATACCGTTTGAATGACCGTCAGCACTGTAGAAATCACGGCCTTTATGGTGTTCCAGGCTGTGGTAATAAACGTCTGAATGGCAGTAATTACCGTTGTGACAATGGTACTGATGGCATTCCACACTGTGCTGAAGAATCCCTGAATTGCTGTGAATACCGTAGTTACCGTGTTCTGAATGGTCGTCCATGCCGCAGACAGAAAGGTACTGATTGCGGTAACCACCGTGGTAAATATAGTTTTAATACCTTCCCATAATCCTGCAAAGAACGATGTCAATCCACTCCAGATAGTGGCTGCGGCTGCAAAAAACTCTTTGAGTGTCTCCCATACAGCAACCGCAATCTCTTTGATATTGTTCCATAGAGCAATCCAAAACTGCCGGAACTCCTCATTAGTATTCCAGAGGTAAAGAAATGCTGCGACCAAAGCTGCAATGGCTGCGATAATCAGAACAATCGGATTTGCAAGCATTGTGGCATTCAAAGCTGCAAATGCACCTTTGACTACGTTAATTACCCCGGCTACCTTCGGAACAACCGTCATAATCGTACCAATTGCTGAAATGACCTTCCCAACAATGATTAGCAAAGGCCCCGCTACCGCTATGATTCCACCAATCACAAGGATTGCTTTTTGGATACCGGGACTTAAATTTGTAAACGCATCAATTGCAGATGTGAGTTTCTCTACCAAATCTGTCAGAAACGGAATCACATAATCTGCCAGTTTAATAGCCAGTGATTCCAGTGCACCTCCCATCTGCTCTATCTTACTTTGGAGATTATCCTGCATCACGGAAGCCGTCTGATTAGCAATACCGCTGCAGTTGTTCATGGATGCTGACAGATTATCATATTCAGACTGGGAAAGATTAAGAAGGGAAAGCAATCCCGACATTCCTTCTTTTCCTGCAAGTGCGGTAGCATAATAAGCCTTTTGGTCATCTGTCAATCCGGAGAAGCTGGTGCGCATAGTTTTTACCATATCATCCAGAGACTTAAAGGAACCGTCACTGTTGGTAATGCTGACACCAAGCTCGTCCATTGCCACTGCAACTGTATTTGACGGTTTCGCCATATTTGCCAGTACAGTTCTTAAAGAAGTACCTGCCTGTGAGCCTTTGATGCCAGCCATAGACATTGCAGAAAGTGCAGTGGTGACATCTTGAATAGAAAGTCCCATTGATTGTGCCATTGGTGCGATATATTTATAAGACTCGCCAAGATCACCAATGCCGATTGTACCGGAGTTGGCTGCCTGTGTCATAAGGTCGGCAACCGCTACCGAGTCCTTTGCCGTAAGACCAAAGCCTGTAATCGCATCCGCAACAATGGTTGCAACAGAGCCGAGATTTTCACCCGATGCTGCGGTCGCATCCAGGACACCGCCCATTCCATCAATAATCTGTGTGGTAGACCATCCAGCTTTCGCCATCTCTGTCATGGCTTCTGCCACCTCTCCAGAGGAAAAGGAGGTGCTTGCACCGAGGTCGATGGCGGTTTCTCTCAGTTTTTCAAAATCCGCTCCGGTAGCTCCTGTAATAGCCTGTACTCCTGACATAGCCTTTTCAAAATCCGATGCTACTTTAAGTCCGGCCACTCCGATTCCAGTAACTGCCGCAGAAACAGGCAGGATTGCTTTTCCTATACCCGCAATCTTTCCTCCCACTTCCTGAAATTTTGTCCCTGTGGCAGAGATTTTCTGAAGAGCGGTGGCAGACTGGTTGGCCTGTTCCTCCAAGTTTTTTAAATCATTTTCAGTTTCTATAATTTCACGCTGAAGGGCATCGTATTGTGCCTGAGAAATCTCTCCGTTAGCAAGTGCAGTATTCGCCTGTTCTGCCGCTGTTTTCAGAGTGGACAGCTTATCCTTGGTTTCCGATACCGCATCCGCAAGGAGTTTTTGCTTTTGAGCAAGCAGTTCTGTGTTGCCGGGGTCGAGTTTCAGAAGTTTTTCTACATCCTTTAGCTGTGACTGTGTATCCTTAATATTGGAATTTACACCCTTTAGAGCAGTCTGAAGTTTGGTAGTATCGCCGCCGATTTCAATGGTGATGCCCTTGATTCTGTTTGCCATGCAAAACACCTCCTCCCGGCAAATAAACATAGAAAAAGCCCGGATTTCTCCGAGCATAAGAAAAGCACCTACCATTTCTGATAGATGCCTGAAATTATAAAGATTTATAATAGTTTCCAAAAGACTCCATAGAATTTAACACCGTACATAGTTCTTTCCCCAAGTCGGTCATTCCATATTCTACTTTTGGTGGATTTGTTTTGTAATCTTCTCTGTATACAATTCCATCTGACACAAGTTCTCGCAGACTATCTGTTAAAACTTTTTGGGAAATTCCATCTAAAGATTTCTGTAGTTCATTAAATCTCCAGGGTCTGCCAGTTAGGTTCCTTATTATTAAAAGTTTCCATTTGCTTCCTATCAAAGAAACAGTTGTTGCAATAGGGCATTCAGGTAAATCTTCTTTTTTTCTCAATAGTTGCACCTCCTCGTTTTCGATAGTATATCACATTCAAATATATATGTACAGTTACAAAAAAGTGCGTACTAGATTTAAGTGCGTACATATATATAATTGTAAATGTAATCAATGTTACGAATTCAAATAGGAGGTCATCAACATGACAAATTACACAAAAGTAAATATCGGAAATGAACCAAGAATCGAGTTACACGATACTCTTGCATTAACAGGAGCAGAAGTCAGCATTAATAGCTTACCCGCTGGTGCATCTGTACCATTCGTACACTTTCATAAAAACAATGAAGAAATCTATGGTATTCTTTCCGGTAATGGAAAAGCAATTATCAATGGCGAAGAAATCGCATTAACATCTGGAGATTGGTTAAAAGTATCTCCAGCAGCAAAACGTCAATTTTTTGCAGCATCAGATTCCGCAATTTCCTATATCTGTATCCAAGTGAAAGAGAACTCACTTGATACTTATACTATGTCAGATGCAGAAGTTGTAGAGTAACAAATTTTCGCCTTAAACGAAGGGGCTGTGAAATAAGTCTCTACAAAAAAGGAGGATTCTCTTCTGAGCGATAGCTTGGAAGAGGA
>CABJBM010000050.1 GCA_902363835.1 Lachnospiraceae bacterium | reverse complement strand
AGTGAAAGCCAGCGTCTTGAGGCGCTGGCCAGTAACGTCCCCTTATAGGGGCGTGCAAACCACCCGTTTGACGGGTGGTCATGATTTTAAGGTTTTAAGAGGTTTGTAAGTTTAGCAGTTTTACAATTTCAGCCGTAGTAGTGGAAAAGGGGGTGATAAAATGAAACCTGTCTTGAGGTAGCAATCATGAAAAACCTATGTTGTATAAGCAGTGGATTATTTTAGCAAGCAATTTTACGTATTGTTCTTCAACAAAAGCCTCCCCAAGAAAGCGTTCCTCGGTCTTGATGATGTTGACAAGTTTATATTGCGATTGATAAAGCTTTTCCGCTGTATCAGAAAGTTCGGATATATCGATAATCCTATTTTGGGGCAGAAAAGTTAGTATATTCGGCTGTGTTTTGAGATTAGCGACTTTCTTCCACTGGTATCCAGATTCTTACCAGCCGAAACGCCTTTCATCGCATAAATAAGGTGAAAATGATAGTTTAGCTAATTTTTTGTGGGATGACATATCAATGCAGCCGCCCAGAATCACACTATTTACATATTGTTTTTATATATATTGATAAGTCTGCTGCAAAAATTGTTTCGGGGACATACCATACATCTCATGAAAAAGATGATAAAACCGGCTGGCGCTTTTAAAACCGGCTTCGTAGGCAATCTCGAGGATGGAGTAATCTGAGTGTCCCATCAGATTGAGGGCGTAGTTTAAACGCTGCTGGTTTAAATACTCCGTCGGCGAGACACCTAGATAACGCTTGAAAGAGCGGCAGATGTATTCTTTGGTATAACCGGTCTGCTGACAGAAGAATTCCAGACTTTTCTGACGATTCTCGTTGGACTGCCATGCGGTCAGAGCATCTGCCAGCCAATTGGGAATATTCATGCTCCCATAGTCGGTCAGAGTAACAGGAGAAATATACCTGGTCATGATTTCAAAGAGAATAATACGCATAAGAGTACTGGTTTGATTACTTTGGGATGCAGGAATTGTATTCAAATATTGAATTTTTTCTTTCAGTGATAAAAAGTCCTGATGATTCAGATACACGGGAGGTACCAGTTCCAGGTTTGAAAATGCAGCATAGCTATCCTGATCACGCAGGTACAGAAAAAGCTCATCCAGTGCTTTGGGGGTAAACGCAAGATTGATATAGCAACAGTTATTTCCTGATTTATCGTGAATATCACCTGGCCGGATAAGAATAAGGCTGCCGGCGTCAAGCAGGAACTGTTTGCCGCAGAGATTCATCCGAATTTCTCCATCTGTCACAAGCATAATTTCATAGAAATCATGAACCTGAGGGAAGTGGCCCGCTTCAATTTGGGTGCGGAATCTGTAGTGAATCTCTGACTGGAGATTAATAAGACCTTCGTAATTAACAATATGAACCATCATAATTCTCCCTTGTAATTAATCTGTACAAGTCAATATATAGCACAAATTCAACAAAAAGCAAGAGGAATTTGTAAAATAATAATAGTATAATTGGCTTATCATTAAAAAATAATTGTTTGATGAAGTCAATGAAGGAAAAATCTATAAAATAGGACATATTGACCAGCAGCAAATGAATCAATAGTGCACGCTTTGTGTATGAGATGCAGCAGCGACCTTAATGTGAATTTTACCGGGAATTATATATCACTGGGAAGCTCTGATATAAAGAAACTTATAAACTATATAAATGAGAGAAGGAGGAAGGAGTTATGGGTAAAACAAAAAGAGTTTCGGTGCTGGCGTTGTTGGTAATTATGCTATTGTCAGGGTGTGGAGGAGGAAGTTCTGGGACACAAGCAACAGTGTCAGGTCAATCTGGAGGACAAGACGGCCGGCACAGGGGTGTCTGGGGGGACAGGTTCGGCGGGAGCGGATAAGACGGTAATCAATATTGCCATGTCTGAAAACATAACCAAGTTAGATCCTCATGACGTGTTTAACTTCCCGATATTTACTGCATGCTGGATGATGTATGATACCTTGATTGCTTCAGATCATGAGGGAAATTATTCCGAATGCCTGGCCACAGAGTGGAGTAAGTCGGATGATGGACTTACTTGGACATTCAAATTGAGAGAGGGTGTGAAGTTTCAAAATGGCGAAGCCTTTGATTCGGCAGACGTAGTCGCCACATTCCAGCGTTTGATTGACAACCCGGAACTGACCTGTTCCCTGACCTATTGGTCTTCTTTGGAGTCTGTAAAGGCAATTGATCAGTATACGGCAGAAATCAAACTATCCGAGCCCTTCGGGCCGGCTGAATATGCATTTTCCAATACATGGATTATTCCGGATGAGGCATGGGCTGCAGAGGGGGAAAAATTGTGGACAGAACAGAAGGCTGTGGGGACAGGGCCCTGGCAGCTGGTAGAGTGGGTAGATGGGCAGTACACCCATTTTAAAAAGTTTGAAGAATCCTGGGACATATATGATACTGCGTTAGAAGAGGTTTATTTAAGACATATTCTGGAACCGTCCACTGCAATTAACGGGCAGCTTGCCGGTGAAGTCGATGCATACCTGGCAACAGGAGGTGTCGCAAGGG
The DNA here is from genome assembly GCA_902363835.1 of Lachnospiraceae bacterium. Lineage (GTDB taxonomy): Bacteria > Bacillota > Clostridia > Lachnospirales > Lachnospiraceae > Lacrimispora. Next base: position 13,816 of record CABJBM010000050.1, on the reverse strand, counting down.
ATATGCTTACCATGTATACGGGGACAGAGAACAAAACGGATATGGTAAACGTTGATGTGGGAATTGTCCATTACCTGCAACCGCAGTGTAGAGAAGGATCTATATTTGCGGATCAAAAAGTAAGAGAGGCACTGTCACTGGCAATTGACAGGCAGGGACTTGTTGATTATGTTCTTGGGGCTGGTTCTGTGGCTACTGGAATCATCCCGGCAGGGGCAATTGGGTATAGTCAGGATCTTGCTCCTTATGAGTATAATCCGGAAAAAGCAAAGAGTCTTCTTGCAGAGGCCGGGTATAATGGAGAAGAATTTACCATCTATACTCATACAGGAATCCCCATGGCAAAACAGTTGCTGACGGCAATCCAGGATATGCTTGCCCAGGTGGGATTTAATGCAAAAATTGAGCCGGTTGAGGTTTCAGCGTTGAACAACATCAGAAAAGAGGGAACCTATGATGTATTCCTTGCGTCTAACAATAATGTAGGGGGCGATTTGTATGCTCACTATAATCAGAGAGTTTTAAACGATGGATTTCACTCAAATTATGAAGATGATGGGATGATGGAATTAATCAGAAAGTCTAACAGTACAACCGATTCCTCTGAACGCACAGCGCTGATAGGTAAGGTCAATGAACGGATGCGCGAGACTTTTGCACCGCAAATTGCGCTGGATCAGATGCAGGCCTGCTATCCGATTAACTATGGTGTGACGGGACTGCAGCTGTACAAAGACGGATTTATCAATGCAAGATATGTAAAATGGGATTCTTCCCTGCTAAAATAACAGATTACATAAAAAACCAGGGTACGCCTCATAGCCCAACATGACTGCGGGGAGTACCCAAACTTTTTATAACAGGAGGGGGCCATGTCAAGTTTATTCAGATTTATATTGAAACGTCTGGTAATGACGCTCGTAATTTTGTTTTTCGTTTCCATTATAGCATTTGGGCTGATTCGGATTGCCCCGGGAAATCCAGCCATGCTGATTCTTCCTGACGGGGCGCCGGAACAAGCAATCAGAGCTATGGAGGTAAAGCTTGGGTTGGATCAGCCACTTCCGGTTCAATATTTCCGGTATATCAGAGGCGTGCTCACAGGAGACTTGGGTACCTCCATCGTTTATAAGATTCCGGTGAGGAATCTTGTTTTTCAGAGGCTGCCGGCTACTTTTAAGCTTACTGTTGTGACTATGATTGTATGCCTTCTGATTAGCATTCCCCTGGGAATTATTGCGGGTTCCAAACAAGGAACCATAATTGATTTTCTTGCAACCATGTTCGCCCTGCTGGGACAGTCCATGTCTACCGTATGGATGGGAATCCTGGTAATCTACATCTTTTCAGTAAAGCTGGGCTGGTTTCCGTCTATGGGCTATGGAAGCTGGAAGAATTACGTTTTGCCGGCCTGTACTCTGGGATATCCGGTTGCAGCACAGGTAACCAGGATGGGGCGGTCAGGGATCATCGATGTGCTGAAGGAAGACTATATTATGGCAACTTATGCCAAGGGTACCAGCAAATTTATGGTGTACACGAAATATGCCTTTAAAAATGCCTTAATTCCTATTGTCACGATTGTGGGAATGCAGATTGGAACATATCTGGCAGGAGCAGTTGTAGTGGAGACTATTTTTGCATGGCCGGGCTTTGGGCAGTTGATTTTTCAGGCTGTGGGTACCAGAGACTATCCGCTGGTGCAGTCCTGTCTTCTGGTTTCTGCAGCACTGTTTGCTATTGTCAATATGCTGGTGGACATTCTTAACTCGTTTATAGATCCGAGAATTACGCTGCATTAAGGAGGAATGGAATGGATCGTAAAATCGTAATTTCAAGAATGCTGAAAAGCAAATTTTTTATGGTTGGAGCAATCACAGCAGTTTTTATTATATTGATTTCTATATTTTCTCCGGTGATTGTCAAATTTGACCCAATTACCAACGCCCTGAAAGAACGTTTGATTTCACCTGAATATTTTACATATGGGCTGAAGGGACATATATTTGGGACAGATGAGATGGGGCGGGATGTGTTTTCACGGCTGCTTCTTGGCTCCAGATATTCTCTGTTCATTGCATTGGCAGTGGTTTCGGTGGCAGCTGTGATTGGCACAATTCTGGGGGCAATTTCCGGATACTTTGGCGGAACCGCAGACATGATTATCATGCGGGCATGTGATATCATGATGGCTATTCCAAATCTAGTGCTGGCTATTGCAGTTATGGCGATTTTGGGACCCAATATATTTAATCTGATTATCGTATTGATTATAACCAGCTGGGTGCAATATTGCAAGGTCACCCGTAACAATGTGATGATAGTCAAAAATATTGAATTTGTAAAGGCATCCCAGGTGCTGGGGGCCTCCAGAGGCAATATTATGTTTAAGCAGATATTTCCTAATGTAACCACACAGTTAATTATTCTGATCAGCCAGCAGTTCGGATGGACAATCCTGACAGAGGCATCCCTGAGCTTTTTGAGCCTTGGTATTCAGCCGCCGGCGCCTTCCTGGGGCAATATGATTGCTGATGGGAGAAACTTTTTGATTACCTGTCCGTGGCTGGTATTTGCACCTGGAATCACACTGATGATCACGGTTCTGGCCTTCAATTTTCTTGGCGACGGACTGCGGGATGTACTGGATCCAAAGAGAACCTAGGAGGTGAGCGGAATGGATAATAATACATTGTTGGAAATCAGGAATCTGCGTGTCCAATATACCACGGAACGTGCTGTGGGGAATGCTCTGAATGGATTAAACCTAACGATTCACAAGGGCGAATCAATGGGGCTTGTGGGAGAGACAGGAGCAGGAAAAACTACCGCTGCATTGTCAATACTGAATCTTTTGCCTCAGCCGGCAGGTAAGATAACAGGCGGAGATATTCTGTATAACGGAAAGTTCATCACAAGGATGTCAAAAAGGGAGCTGATGGATATTCGGGGGAATAAAATATCCATGATATTTCAGAATCCCCTGACTTCACTAAATCCGGTGTTTTCGGTCGGTGAACAGATTGGAATGGTTATTCGGAAACATGAAAGGTGCAGCAGAAAAGAGGCGGATGTAAAGGTACAGGCATTGCTGAAGATGGTAGGCATTCCAGGAGGACGCCTTCATGATTATCCTAATCAGTTTTCCGGAGGAATGCGGCAACGCGTGGGAATCGCGGCTGGCATTGCACTGAATCCGGAGCTTTTGATTGCCGATGAGCCTACCACTGCGTTGGATGTAACGATCCAGGCGCAGATTTTAGAATTAATGAAGCAGCTTAAGACTCAGTATGACACATCCCTTTTAATGATTACCCACAATTTAGGCATCATATCCGAGTTATGTGAGACTGTCTCTGTAATCTATGCCGGAAGAATTATTGAGTCTGGAACGGTAAAGGAGGTGTTTGGAGCACCGGCTCATCCGTATACCAGAGGACTCCTAGGGGCGATACCGTCATTGGAGGGAAAAAGGGAACGGCTTCATGCCATTCCAGGCAAAATTGCTAGTGCAAACAATGTGCCGGAGGGCTGCGCTTTTCACCCCCGCTGTGAACGCTGCCGGGAGTGCTGCAAAAAGGAGATACCGCAGATGATAAAAATCAGCCTGAATCATGAAGTTGCTTGTTTCTGTGAAAAGGAGGCGGAGTAATGGGAGAGAAGGAAGACAGACAGCCGCTAATTTCGGTTCAGGGGCTGAAGGAGTTTTTCAAGATTCCTGGAAGAGGAATGCTCCATGCGGTGGATGATGTGAGCTTTGATATATATGCAGGAGAGACCATGGGGCTTGTAGGAGAGTCCGGGTGTGGGAAAAGTACAGTGGGAAATGTTATCATGCGTCTTTTACCCAAGACTGATGGAAAGTTACTCCTTGAGGGAATAGATGTATTTATGGCGTCTAAAGAGGAGCAGGATGGATATTGCAGGGAAATGCAGATTATTTTTCAGGATCCATATTCTTCCCTGAATCCAAGAAAGACTATTAGGAGCATTCTGTCGGAGGCTTATATTGTTCAGAAACTGTGTCAAAGATCAGAGATAGAGGGGAAGCTGCTGGAGCTGTGTGAGATAGTGGGTATATCTAAAGAATTGCTGGATTATTATCCCCATGAACTGGATGGGGGAACCAGGCAGGTGGTAGGAATTGCAAGAGCGCTGTCGCTGAATCCCCGGTTTATTGTGTGCGATGAACCGGTGTCTTCCCTTGATGTGTCGGTACAGGCGAAAATTATTAATTTGTTGATGGATTTACAGAAAAAGCTTGGGTTGACCTATCTATTTATTTCCCATGATTTGTCAGTGGTTCGCCATATTTCTAACCGAATTGCGGTTATGTACCTGGGACAGATTGTGGAGGTCTCCCAGACGGATCAGATGTTTGAAAATTGCCGGCATCCTTATGCAATTGCGTTGCTGTCAGCGATTCCAAAAGTGGATATAAACAGGAAAGCAGAGCGCATTATTTTGGAGGGAGATGTTCCTTCTCCCATCAATCCTAAGCCGGGATGCCGTTTTGTAAATCGTTGCTGGATGGCCCATGAGCGCTGCAGGACGGAGAATCCCAAGCTTCAGGAGGTAGAGCCGGGGCATTGTGTGGCATGCCATTTTGCCAATGAATCACGTGAGCAGGCAAAGAGTGCAAAAACTATGAAAATTTCAGATTATTGATTGAAAGAACAGGAGGATTTAATATGACAAGTTCAGAAGCATTTTCGCTTAAGGGAGAACGGGCTGTGATAACCGGAGGCGGATCTGGATTAGGCCTGGCCATTGCAGAAAGCATGGTGGCCTGTGGCGCAGATGTAGTGTTGTTGGGACGAAATGAAGAGCAATTAAAAGATGCCTGCTCCAGGCTGGGTGAAGCGCATGCACACTGGTATCAGTACGATGTAACAGAATTTGATAAAGCTGAGGAGATGATTCAAGGAATCACATCCCTGCAAGGTCCTATTACCATCCTTTGTAACAACGCAGGAAAACATTGTAAAAAAACGGTGGAAGAAATGACCATGGAAGATTTTCAGGAAGTGCTGGATGTCCATGTACTTGGTTCCATTGCATTAACTAAGGCTGTCCTGCCACAGATGGAAGAGGCCGGAAAAGGCAGCATCCTTTTTACTGCCTCCATGGCATCCTTCATTGGAATCCCTTTAACCCTGGGCTATTCCGCCAGCAAATCAGCTTTTCTCGGCATCGTTCGAGCATTGGCAACTGAGGTTTCACCAAAAGGTATTCGGGTCAATGCAATAGCGCCCGGCTGGATTGAGACACCGCTGTTTCGGCAGATGGTAGACAACGACCTGCCGCGCCAAGAGAAAATACTTAACAGGACTCCTGCCGGACGTTTTGGCAGACCGGAGGAGATTGGATGGGTATGCGCCTTCTTGTGCAGCCCGGCAGCAGGTTTTATTACCGGTACATGCCTGCCAGTAGACGGCGGTGCACTAATTGGTTTCTAAGTGAAAGGAGTCTTATGAAATTAGGTCTCGGATTATACAGACATATGCTGAATACAGAAAATTTCCGATTCGCCAAACAGGCAGGATGCACACACATTATTGTGCATCTGGCTGACTATTTTAAGGAGATTCTTCCTGCTACAAATGAAACGGTCAATTATGGAACGTCTACGCAGCATGATCCTATATGGGAAGAAGAATCTATGAAAAGGCTTCAGAAAATGGCACAGGAGGAAGGACTTACCATTTACGGAATTGAAAATTTTAGTCCGGCGGATTGGTACGATATTCTTCTTGACGGGCCGAAAAAAGAGCAGCAGCTTGAAAATTGTAAACGAATTATCCAAAACGCCGGAAAAGCCGGTATCTATTCATTTGGATATAATTTCAGTCTTGCAGGAGTCTGGGGGCATCAGAAACTTCCTGCTGCACGAGGCAGTGCAATTAGTTCCTGCTTTTGTGCTGACAACCTGGATATCACCTCTCCCATTCCTCTGGGAGAGGTGTGGAACATGACTTATAATCCGGATGCTGCTCCGGGATTTCTCACCCCAATTTCATATGAAGAATTGTGGAGCCGTTTAAAATGGTTTTTAGAGCGCATTCTTCCTGTTGCAGAGGAGGCAGGTGTGGCAATGGCACTTCATCCCGACGATCCGCCTATGCCTATGCTTCGTGGCACACCCCGGCTCGTCTATCAGCCTTACCTTTATCAAAAGCTGATTGATTTAAATCCAAGCATTTCCAACCAGATTGAGTTGTGCATGGGAAGCATTCAGGAAATGACAGAGGGAGACATCTATGACACCATCGAGAAATACCTCTCCCAAAACCGTGTCTCATATATGCATTTCCGCAATGTGATTGGGAAAGTACCCAATTACAAAGAGGTTTTTATAGATGAGGGCGATATTGATATGCTACGGGCCATGACCATTCTTTCACGGCATAATTTTGCCGGAGTTATTGTTCCGGATCATACTCCACAGATGGAAGGCTCTGCTCCGTGGCATGAGGGTATGGCTTATGCTCTTGGGTATATGAAGATGGCGATGGAAGCGGTTGAGAGAGGAGAATTTCATTTCTCTGATACTCCTTAATGAACTGTTAAGGACAGTTGGAAAAAAATAAGCGGCATCTCCATGATTATTCAGCCAGATCCGAATACAAATCTGATACATACAAAAACCGTCATTCCGGCCGCGTGTTATGAGATCCAGAAAGGGGAAAATAGAATCGAGACTGAGGTTTTTTATTAAAACGTATTATTCTTGAGCAATAATAGGACTACTCTGTTGTTGATTTTTATATTCTGGAAAGAGCAAGGACTATATCGTAGCATTTGGCACATATTCCTGTAATTACCCGAGATAATCTCTTTTATGTTTTGGATTGCTCCTTTCATAGAAAGCAAACGAAAGTAATTTTGTTTTAGGATAATGATAAAATCTTTATTGGAGATGTTGATAGATAAAATATGTAAATCGGATATGTAAACCGGTTTATTATAATTGTTTAGAATATAACGGCGATTTGCCAATATATCAAGGTGTGTTTAAGTGAATTGCTTTAAAAGACGATGCTGAGCACAGACAGCCAATGCAGGAAGCATTTCGGTCAGCATACAGGCCAGCTTTATATATGAATATATAAAACACTGTGATTCTGAAAGAAAGCCATAAATTAAATAACAGCATTGATGGATTGAGGAGGAAAAGAAATTATGATTTGGGAAAATGATAAGGAATTATTTGCTCTTGCTAAAAAAGAACTTTTTACAGCTTTAGTAGGTGACATTCTTGACACAAAAAAAAGATATCATCAATTTCTATACCAAGAGATTAAACCTCTTGATAACAGTCAGGTTGTAATTGGGCGTGCAATGCCTGTGCTTGAAGCTGATGTTTTTACAGATAAAGTCTGTGATGGTCACACAGAATTAATGGAAAAACCGTTCGGATTGATGTTTCATGCTTTAGACGATTTAAAAGAAGATGAAGTATATATTGCGACCGGGGCTTCTTTTGATTATGCTATGTGGGGTGGCTTAATGACTGCCAGGGCAAAAGCATTGAAAGCAGCTGGAACCGTAGTAAATGGTTTTTCCAGAGATACACCTGATGTAATTTCACAAGGCTATCCATGTTTTAGCAGAGGGACCTACGCACAAGATCAGGGTGTGCGAGGTAAAGTAATCGACTGGAGAGTTCCCATTGAAATCAAGGGAATCAGGATTAATCCGGGAGATATTATTTTTGGAGATCTTGATGGTGTTGTAGTAATCCCGCAGGAATTGGAAAATGAAGTATTTGAAGAGGCTTTTGATAAGGGAAGAACGGAAAAGCTTCTTCGAAAATCAGTTGATGAGGGAATGGCTGCAGTTGAAGCGTATGAGAAGTTCGGCATTTTTTAAAGTTTTATTGAATAAAAAGCCAATATAACAGAAGCATTGAGTTTGCTAAAAAGAGGAGAAATTTGGCAGTCCGCAATAAGATAGTATAAATATTAAACCGTTTATGGCATTGCTAGTTAACATGACTAGAAAACAACTGATGAATAACGCAATATTGAAAGAGATATGCTAACAGCCGGAAGTATAAAACCGCTGCCCTATTTCCCGGGACAGCGGTTTTATGTAATTCTATGAGTGTCTTACATTGGTGTGTAATATAATAAGTTGCTGTAATGATTTACAGCCTTCTTAAGATTATAAAGTTTCTCTGTCAATTTTTTACAAACAATTTACTTATCTTTACGAATACATAAATTTCATTGACTTGGAACTGCTCCAGATTATATACTCTGGCTAAATTCAAAAATTACCAATGCAATGAAGGAGGTCAAGATCCATGAAAAAAAAGTATTTAGCGGTTACCGCATTATCTATGGCTTTAACCATAGGAAGTGCTGTGTCATCATTTGCTGCAGGATTTGTAAACACCCCGCAGGGAGTAAAGTACGAATGGGGATCTGGCGATTACTGTACGAACAACTGGGTCCACTACAAAGACCATTGGTTCTTCTTTGGCAATGATCAGCTTATGCGTACCGGGTGGATTCAGAGGGACAACACATGGTACTATACAGCTGACACCGGTGAGCTTCAGGGAGGAATTATGAAAATCAATGACAATGTCTACTACTTTGATACCAATACCCTGAAATTGGTAGCCGGTCCTTACACCTATAATGGAGTAACACATAACTTTACTGAAAATGGAACCACTGACGGTGGTCCATACGTCTACACAGAATGGAACAGTGATGGCACCATCAGGCGAGGCGCAAAATTTGGTGTCCGTTAATTCTGAACGTTTTAGAAAGAGTCAATTTCGGCTGCTCCCTACAGGCCTCTTATAGCAGAAGGTTCTGCAGGGGGTTTTTATATGTTTCAAAGTGTGTTTCACCGGCCCATAGGGAATCGGCATTTATCCTTCATATCAAAATTTGACACTGAATTCTCTTAGCGCTCTTGGATACTTCAAGTCATGGATGTTTAACTCAAAGCTTCACCAACTGATGATCCTGTTTACACGTTTATTTCAAAGAAGCCTTCTCAGGGAAAGTCTTTCTCTGCCTACATAACAGCCGGTGCCAATGAGTTGCTGCACATTAACTTTGGCGGATAAAAGAATACTGGCTTCACTTTTTTATTGACTTTTTATTTGAAGGCTTGCTTTGTGCCATCTTCGAGCTGCCAACAAAGTCCGTTAAATATTTTCTAATTGGATGTTTTCTAATAATTATTCATTATTTCAAAAAGTCATAAATCTTGATATAATATTTGCAATAGACAATTATGGTTATAACTTGTATAGGAGTTCGGTATGAACGGGTGCACATTATTCTATACTACATACATTAGATAAAAAAGAGCAGACATGGTTAAGCATTTGTTTTTCGTCTGTGGTATATTGTTTTAGAAAGAGGAATCTACATGCACGCATGGGAAGCCATACAAAAAACTCTGAACCACATCAAAGAACATCTTGGTGAAAAATATATCATACCTAATAAACTTTTGTTTATTTGCATTAATAAGGTCAAATGCTGATAGTAAACTTTATCAGAATTTAGTAGCAGCAACTTGAAGTCATTTATATTATCCTGGCATATTTTTTTCAAAATGGTGAGTCTATGAAAAAGACTATTGTTATTGTATTAACGATACTTATTTTATTCTCAGAATTCGCAACACAGAGTTATGCGTTTTCAGATATGCGATCTGGGGCAATACAAGCATTGATGGATGATGCCTGCCGCATATCAGGTGTGCCTGGAATGTCAATCTCAATACTTGCTGATGATGAAGTGTTCTACTTTTCTTCCGGGTATGCAGACCGTGAAAAGGGGGTGCCTGCAAGTGAAAATACATTATATGAGTTGGCCTCGGTCAGTAAAGCTTTTACCGGCATGGGTATTCTGCTGTTGGAAGAGCAAGGTCTGCTGTCAATGACTGATTCAATCCAAAAATATTTACCTTGGTTTACGTTAAAGTATCAAGGGAAACCTGTTGATATGCAAAGCCTTACACTCAATAACTTTCTTCATCATACCAGCGGCTTAACCAATGGCAGGCATACTCAAAATATTCCGCAAGGCAATACGCCGGATTTGCTGCAAAAAACTGTAGAAATGCTGGTAGATGCTGAATTGGCATTCTCTCCCGGTAAACAGTATAACTATGGAACCGTTAATTATGACGTATTGGGTCTGGTAATTGAGATTGTGTCGGGACAAAGCTATGAAGACTTTATGAGGGAACAGGTATTTCAGCCGTTGAGTCTTTACCAGACATATGTGTATAAAGATGATGCTAAAGCCACCGGACAGTTGGCACAGGGCTACCGTTCTTCCTTTTTTATGACAACTCCATATAATGCGCCTGATTATGCCGGGAATAAACCCGCGGGTTACCTTATTTCTTGTGCAAAAGATATGGCTCGCTGGATGGGCATACAGATGGGGATTGTACAGGACATACCCGAAATATTCCATACTGTTATCGAAAAATCACATCAGGGTGATATGTCTGTTCCGGCTGTCAACGAAATGTATTATGCGGCGGGCTGGTCGGTAAATGCCGACCAAACGATTATAGAGCACCCAGGGGGCAATCCCAATTTCAGAACCGAAGTGGTCATAATGCAAGAGGAACAAACAGCCGTCTGTTTGCTGACCAACGGCGCAAATACCAATACCAGTCTGGTACTAAAAATTAAAGATATATTAGACGGTAATCTAACGCAGTCATATGTAATGAGCGGCACACAGCTTTTGGACATCATTTTGTCGTCTGTCACAATTATTTTTTGCCTATTGGCCGTTTTGTTCTTTCTCTTAGGGTTACGCAGAAGGAAAATGAATGAGCGGCAGCCAATGACAAAAAAGAGAATAATCATAACCGTTATTTTACTGATCGCTGCGATTGCTCTGTGTATAGTGTGCTGTGCTTTTGATTGGTCAACAATACTTATTTGGCAAACCTATAGTATTCTTACAGCTTTGATTTCGACGGCATTATTAACAGCAAGCATTACGTGGTTTATATACACTTGCCGATATAATGCCTCGCTCCCAAAATAAACATAAGGTTAGGCAATTAAATTCCAATTTAAAATGAAGATTATATGACATTCGCCAAGCCGGATTTAAGGTTCATCAACTGGCAAGAGCATGTGTGCTCTGCGCGTTGCAGGTCAGGCTGCCGGCACCGGGCACATGCGGGAACATACCATGGTTGCATCTGACTATGCAATGAAGACAATCAATCCGAAATATCTAAATGCCAAGATAATTCTGTAGTTTTGGAGAACTTTTATTATGGAAATCAAGATTGTGAAATATGACCCGAATTGGGTAAATGCTTTTGAAGAAGAAAAAAAGAATGTACGTGGTCTTTTTGGTTCTTATGCCGTAGTTGTTGAACATGTTGGAAGTACGGCTGTCCCTCATCAGGAAGCGAAGCCTGTCATTGATATGTTTATCGGTGTTTCCCCTTTTGAGGATATATTCGTTTACCGGTCTCTTTTTCATACGGGGGATTACCGTTACGTCCCTACGGACATGACAGGCAGATATATGTTTGCAAAATATACAAATGGGGTCTGGACGCACAATCTTCATATCCTGCCGTATAACGATCAGTTCTATTTTCGGAATGAGTTTCTATTCAGGGATTATTTGAGGGAACACCCTGAAACAAATCAAAAGGAATGCTTGACAGTATTTTAGGTGCGGTGGTTTACGGTAAAAAAATTTGAATAAATAAGGAGGGATGCCTTGAAAAAAGCAATTTATATAATCACCGGTGTGATGGCCTCCGGAAAATCTACGGTAGCGGAGCTTCTTGCTGCAAAAATGAAAAGGAGTGTGCACCTGCGGGGAGATGTGTTCCGCCGAATGATTGTGTCCGGGCGTTCCGATATGTCCGCACAGCCCTCGGACGAAGCGATCCGGCAGTTGCATCTGCGCTACCGCCTGGCTGCCGACGCGGCAAAAACTTATTATGACAGCGGTTTTTCCGTTATTTTACAAGACAACTACTACGGTAAAGAAATTTTTCGTATATTAGCTATGTTGAAGGATTATCCTGTTCATATAATAGTACTCTGTCCTAATGTGGAGATAGTAAAAAAACGTGAAAAGATGCGGGGAAAAGCCGGGTATACCGGCTTTGCGGTTGAGGATTTATATGCAGATTTCATGAAAGAGACTCCCAAAATCGGCTTTTGGCTGGATACCTCGGAACAGTCCCCAGAACAATCCGTTGAGGAAATTTTGTTACACTTTAAAGGGGAATAGAAATGCGTTTGTATTAGGCTTTTGTATTCTTGCATTTTTATATAGGTAATTTACTGGTCAGAAAATAACAAATTCCAATTTATAGAAGTAATAAATTAATAGATAAATAAAAATTTATTGAATAGCTTTGAATGGCCAATTATTTATATATTAACGAAAGCATGGTGAACTATGTATGAATGAAATTAGAATAGTATTAGATAAAGTTATAACAGCTTTAACAACGATTTCGGGTATCGAAGCTGTTGTACTTGGCGGCTCGCGTGCAAGGGGAACGCATTCTCCTGAATCAGATATTGACATCGGGATCTATTATAATAATGCCACATTTGACCTTATATCTTTGAACAACGCTGCACAACTTTTAGATGATGAGCACAGGAAAAACCTGATTGTTTCTCCCGGTGAGTGGGGGAAATGGGTTAATGGCGGCGGTTGGCTTATGATTGATGGGTACCATGTTGATTTTATTCTTCGCGATGTTGAACGAGTTGAAAATGTGATTACAGAATGTCAGGAAGGAAGTATCTCGGCACATTATCAAACCGGACATCCCCATGCCTATATCAATGCAATGTACATGGGTGAATTAGCAATATGCAAAATATTATGGGATAAACAAGGTAATATCGCTGCACGAAAGAGTGTTGCAGAACAATACCCGCCAAAATTAAAGAAAGCTATCATTGGTTTCTTTTGCTTTGAGGCTGGATTTTCATTCATGTTTGCAGAAAGTAACGCCAAGAAAAATGATCTTTATTATGTTACTGCACATATAGTACGAGCCATTTCAGCTCTTAACCAAGTGTTGTTTGCAGTAAATGAAGAATACTGCCTAAATGAAAAAAAGGCAGTCGGTATGATAAATAGTTTTAACATTCATCCACTTGACTACAAAGATAAAGTAAATTCAATTTTTGCAGCAGTTGGAACAGATATCACAAGTGCCTGCACACAATTAAAGCAGTTAATTAACGAAGTAAAAGGTATGCTTCCGAATAATGAGTGAGTGTACTTGCTGCCATTCCTTTAGTAAGAAGAATTGTATAGACATTAGCATTTTTTAAAGATTATGAACCAGTCATTATGAGCATAACGGAAAACTGGCAAATCCTAATTTCACTATTTAATTTATTTCTATGTATTTGTATAACAAATATGTGAGAATAATTCACTGAAAGGAGTTTTTTATGTTTAAAAAAGGTTTTCATATTGATTTGGAAGATTCCTTAACATATCCGTCCGCAAAAGTAATCTGTTCATGCATAGAAAATTATGCGAAATCAACTGGAGAGAAATTAGCTTTCGTAAGTACTCAAAAACCTATAACTTTTCGCTTAGATAATGTACTTTATAATGCTGAAGTTTCTATGATGCGCGGAGGGTATTACATTCATTGCAAGGAAAATTAGCCGTATTTTAATCATTCTGCGGAATTATTTTCCCAACTAAATTCCAATTTTCCTGACTAAATTATCATATAAAAAGGGGCTGTTGCAAAATAAGTGAACTATCACTTATGGAGCAATGGCTCCCTTTCTGTGTAAAAAATG
>CABJBM010000049.1 GCA_902363835.1 Lachnospiraceae bacterium | reverse complement strand
ATTCAGTTGTCAAAGTACAAGTTTTTCTTAAGTTGACGACATTGGGCGAATGCCCGTGAGCTGGAAAATCCTACGGATTTTCCAGCTTGCACTGCGGATTTCCGTTTGCACTGCGGGCTCCAGCTTGCACTGCGGCCCCTCCCTCGTCTGCACTTGCACTACAACCTCTCCAACCCATCCAAAGTACAAATTCCGATATCAAAGTACACTCGCTATCGGGATTTTTTTGCCTTCATTTTCCCTAGTTCAGAAATGCAAGAATAAAGAAAGAATATCGTAAGTTGACGGTTAATTGCTTTTAGGGATATAATGTCAGTAATAGAAGTAGATGACTGTTCTGTCAAATTACGTTAAATAGGAGAGTGGGAGGTTTTTTTTATGAGACATTTTAAACGGTTCGTTGCTTTGGCTTCTATGGTAAGCCTTTTGGGACTCAGTATTCCATTTGAATCCCTGGCTGCTGTAAAGACCATAACATCTGTGACCATATACGCAGGGCTGGAGGAATTGGCGTCAGGCGATACGCTTCCGTCAGAAAGTAGTTTTAAGACTAATGAGGGAACAGGAAATTACGTTTATTCCAATAACGACAAATACGAAGTAACGGATTTGGACTGGATCACATCTGATACCAAGGAAATGAAAGTTGGTTCCGAACCAAAGATGAAGGTGACTTTAAGAGCCACAAACTCCGATGAATATGCTTTTAAGGGCGGATATCAGTCCAGTAACATTTCCATTAAGGGAGGAACTTATGTTTCTGCCAGCCGTTCAGGATCCGATACCCTGTATGTAACATTTACCTTTAAGCCGATCAAAGGCTCTTATGAATCGCCGGAGAATGCCTCCTGGAGAGAGTCCGGATACGGCACTGCAAAGTGGAGCTCTGTAGATAACAGTTCAGGAGCTTATGATGTTTATTTATACAGAGGAAGCAGTATTGTGAAAAAGGTGGAGAAGCTTAAAGCCACCACCTATAACTTCTATCCTTATATGACAAAGGCAGGTACCTATACCTTTAAAGTCCGTACCGTACCTTATACGGAAAGCGAGCAGAAGTATGGAAAGAACAGTGACTGGACAGAATCTGATGAAGTATACCTGCCCCAGGAAAAGGTATCAGACGGAAGCGGCCAGGATGACGGTACTCCTGCAAGCGGCCAGGTAGGCTGGATCAAAAACGGCAGCTCCTGGTATTACCGCTATCCCGACGGAACCTATCACAAGAACAACTGGGCAAAGATCAATAATAAGTGGTATTTATTTGATTCCAACGGTGCTATGTTGACCGGCTGGCAGCAGAGGAATAATTTATGGTATTTCTTAAACAGCGACGGAACCATGACAACAGGCTGGATTGTTTCTAATAATAAGTGGTATTACCTAAATGCTTCTACTACCAGCGGTGTAGAGGGAGCCATGATAACCGGATGGATCAATTACAATAATAAATGGTATTATACGGATAACACAGGAGCCATGCAGGAAGGCTGGAGACAGGTAGACGGGAACTGGTATTATTTCTATCCAGGTGAGGGATCAAAGGCTGTCAATACTACCATCAGCGGATTCCCGGTGGATGGCAACGGCGTATGGCGTAAGTAATAACAGGAAAGGAAGTAGATATCAATGAAATGGATGCAGGGGAAAGGGAAGTGGCTGGTGCTTTTATGTGCCTTTATGGTCCTGGGAACAGGGATGACAGTCCCGGCTTCCGGAAGCTTGAAGATCCGCCTGGATCATGGAAGTAAAAGCAGCTGGACGGAAGGAATTCAGGTTCCGGATGTAACGGTCAATTATTCCGAGGAAAATCTGGCATGGAACAAGGAAGTGGAAGAATGGGTTCCCGGGAAGAAGATAACCGGTACCATAAGAGTGAACGGTACTTATACCAGATCCGACTGTACTGTTTACGGGGGAAGCTTAGTCTCTGTAAAAGCAGAGGACGGAGAAACTGTAATAAAGGTTTCCTACGTTCCGGTGGCAATGCTGGAAAGCCCGGAAAGGGCAGGATGGAGTGACAGCACTAAGACAAAGGCCTCCTGGAAAAAGGTCCCATTTGCATCCAGATATCAGGTGATCCTGTACAAAGAAGGCGGTATCTGGGTCAAGAGCCTGACCACCTCATCTACTTCTGTGGACCTTTTGCAGTACATGGATGGAGGTTATAAGTATTACTACACCGTAAAGGCAATTCTAAAAGATTCCTCTGAGGAAGATTACTTAAAAGATGGTGAAGTGACCACCTCTGATGATTCTGTGGTTCAGGAGCTGGGAGATACTACAGGAACCTGGGCAACGTATCAGAACGGAAAAAAATACCGTGGCGAGGATGGGAACTACGTTATCAGCCAATGGAAGATGATCAGCGGAAAATGGTACTATTTTAACAAGGATGGTTACGCAGTCGCTGGCTGGCAGTATATAGGCGATAAATGGTATTACATGGGAGCAGACGCCCAGATGCTGACCGGCTGGCAGCAGATAAACGGGAAATGGTATTACTTAAATCCTGATGGTGACATGGCAATTGGCTGGATCCAGCCTCAGCCTGGAAAGTGGTATTATCTCTATAGCGACGGCAGTATGGCGGTGAATACAAAGGTTGAAGGTGTTTACCAGATTGACGGCTCCGGACTTTGGATTCAATAATAAAAATGGTACAGATGGCTGCATCTGTACCATTTTTTTGTCTATGGGAAAGGAAAGCCAGGTTATTTTATATTTTTCCGTATTAGGCTGGTTGGGGCTATTGCCAACACAGGATATAAGGTAAATTTCATTTTTGCACATCCGGTGAATCCGGAAATAAGTGAAAGGATCAAAAGGTGTGCAGGTGTGTGAAAATATAAGCTGGTTTCCTCAAGAAGATTTCAAACTATTGGGCAAACTACTGTAACAGTGTTGTAAGAGGCTGGAAATCTTAAATTCTTATGAAATTTTCCGGCTGCTTTCCTGGAATTTGTAAAAGATTTGTGTCGATGCTTGACTGTTATGAAATATTCATCTAAAATTATGTGGCATATGAATGTTTGAATTTATCAGAGAAAGGTCTGCTTATGGGAATAATAAAAACGTCAAAGCTGATATTTGATTATATCAGAAGAGATGAGGAAGAAAACATTGAAGAAGTAAAACGTGCCATTGACGGCGTTGATCTGGACATTAAGGCCGGGCAGTTTGTGGCCATACTTGGGCACAATGGTTCCGGCAAGTCTACCTTTGCAAAGCAGCTGGATGCGATTTTACTTCCTACGGAAGGGACTGTGTGGATCCAGGGAATGGATACTTCTGTGGAAGAAAATTTATGGGAAGTGCGGAAAAGGACCGGAATGGTATTTCAGAACCCGGATAATCAGATCATTGGAAACATTGTGGAAGAAGATGTGGGATTTGGTCCTGAAAACCTGGGTGTTCCTACGGAGGAGATATGGAAGCGGGTGAATGAGAGCCTGGAGAGCGTTGGAATGGCCGCGTTCCGGCTAAAGTCCCCTAACAGGCTTTCCGGAGGCCAGAAGCAAAGGGTTGCCATTGCAGGCGTTATGGCAATGCGGCCTCAGTGCATTGTTTTAGACGAGCCTACGGCCATGCTGGATCCCAACGGCCGGAAGGAAGTTGTAAAAACAGTCAGGGAGTTAAACCAGCAGGAAGGGATCACGGTCCTTCTGATCACCCATTACATGGAAGAGGTCATAGATGCAGACCGGGTCATTGTCATGGACAGCGGGAAGGTGGTCATGGACGGCACTCCAAAAGAAATCTTCTCAAGGGTAGAGGATCTTAAATCCTACCGCCTGGATGTTCCCCAGGTAACGGAGCTGGCCTATGAGCTTCAAAAAAAAGGCGTAGACTTACCGGAGGGGATACTGACACTGGAAGAACTGATGGAAAATCTTCTGCCAAAGTTTGCAGAACGTTTTCCTGGAAAGGTGACTCTGGAGAATGGAGTAAAGGATGGCAATTAAAGCGGAGCATTTAAATTATGTTTACGGCCCTGGAACAGCTTTTGAGCAGCTTGCGTTAAAGGATGTGAACCTGGAAATAAAAGATGGGGAATTCGTCGGCCTGATCGGGCATACAGGTTCCGGGAAGTCCACCCTGATCCAGCATTTAAACGGACTGATGAAGGCCACTGACGGAGCCATCTATTATAATGGAAGAAACATTTATGAGGAAGGATACGATCTGCGGGCTTTAAGAAGCAAGGTAGGGCTTGTATTCCAGTATCCTGAGCATCAGCTTTTTGAGATCAATGTGTTTACGGATGTTTGTTTCGGGCCAAAAAACCAGGGACTTTCAAAGGCTGATGCTGAGATAAGGGCAAGGGAAGCATTGACCATGGTAGGCCTTGATGAAAGCTTTTATAACCGCTCGCCCTTTGAGCTTTCCGGAGGCCAGAAGCGGAGAGTAGCCATAGCAGGCGTTCTGGCGATGAATCCGGAGGTGCTCATATTGGATGAGCCTACGGCAGGCCTTGATCCAAAGGGAAGGGACGAAATCCTGGATCAGATCGGAAGGCTTCATAAGGAAAGGAATATGACCATTGTTCTGGTTTCCCACAGCATGGAGGACATTGCCCGGTATGTGGACCGGATCCTGGTTATGAATCATGGGGAAAAGGTGTTTGATGATACGCCCAAAGAAGTATTCAAACATTACAAGGAGCTGGAGGCAATGGGCCTTGCGGCCCCCCAGATTACCTATGTGATCCATTCACTGCGGGATCACGGAGTCCCCATTGACGATAACATTACAACTGTAGAAGAAGCCAAAGACGAAATTTTGCGGCTTCTTGGAAAATAGATGGGGAGATACTATGCTGAAAGATATTACTTTAGGGCAGTATTATCCGGTGGATTCCAAGCTTCACAGGCTGGATCCCCGGACAAAGCTGTTTGGGACTATGGTTTTCATCATATCCCTTTTCATTGCAAATGATATATGGGCGTATTTGGTCGCCACATTTTTTCTGGTCATGGCCATCCGTTTGAGTCAGGTCCCTTTTAAATTCATGGTACGCGGGTTAAAAGCGATTATATTTCTGCTTCTCATCAGCGTCAGCTTTAATTTAATTCTGACTCCGGGAGAACCCATCTTCCAGCTGGGATTTTTGAAAATAACAAAGGAAGGCGTTAAAATAGCAGCCTTCATGGGAATCCGGCTCATTTACCTGGTGGTTGGCTCTTCCATTATGACCCTTACCACCACACCTAACCAGCTGACCGATGGCCTGGAAAAAAGTCTGGGATTTTTTAAGAAGGTGGGAGTTCCTGTTCATGAGGTTTCCATGATGATGTCCATTGCCTTAAGATTCATTCCCATTCTTGTGGAGGAAACCGATAAGATCATGAAGGCTCAGATGGCCAGGGGCGCTGATTTTGAAACAGGAAACCTGATCCAGAAGGCAAAGAACATGATCCCCCTTTTGGTTCCATTATTTATTTCCGCCTTTCGCCGGGCTACGGATCTGGCAATGGCCATGGAGGCCAGATGCTACCGTGGCGGGGAAGGAAGAACGAAAATGAAGCCCCTCCGGTATGGAAAACAGGACGGTATCGCCTATCTAGTGTATTTGATATATCTGGCTGCCATAACAGGACTGCGGATAATGGCATAAAACGTTCCATGAAAAAGGAGGATGTATGAAACGGGTTAAAATGATTGTGGCCTATGACGGCACCAATTACTGCGGCTGGCAGATCCAGAAGAACGGCATTACCATTGAGGAGATTCTTAATAAAAAACTGACTGATCTTTTAAAAGAGCCAATAACCGTGACCGGGGCCAGCAGAACCGATTCCGGGGTTCACTCCCAGGGAAATGTGGCGGTCTTTGATACGGAAAACCGAATGCCTGCCGACAAAATATGTTTTGCCTTAAACCAGAGGCTGCCGGATGATATCCGGATCCTGCAGTCTGAGGAGGTAGCGCCGGATTATCATCCGCGAAAGCAGAATTGTGTTAAAACCTATGAATATAAAATTATGAACCGGAAGATCGAAGTGCCTACCATGCGTCTGTACAGTTATTTCTGCTATTTTCCTTTGGATGTGGAGCGTATGAAGGAAGGCGGGGCCTGCCTGGTAGGAGAACATGATTTTAAAAGCTTTTGTACGGCCCGTGGACAGGCGGAAGAAACAGTACGTACCATTTATAGCCTGGACATCGAAAAGAGCGGGGATCTCATTACAATCCGCATCAAGGGAAGCGGTTTTTTATATAACATGGTACGGATCATTGCCGGGACGCTGATGAAGGTTGGCATGGGAGTGTATCCGCCTTCTTATGTAGAGGAAATCCTGGATGCCAGGGACAGGAAGGCAGCCGGGCCAAAGGCAGCTGCCAAGGGCCTTACCCTGGTAAGCCTTGAATATGAAACAGAACTTAAGAAACAGATCCATGGGGAAAATAAGGAATGGAGCTATACTCTTTTTCAGGATAAGATCCTTTCGGAAGGAAAGGCCCTGCTAAATATCCACCGGTGCAGGGAGAAAGACTTTGAAAGGCTTTTGATCCGTGTGGTCCATCAGGCGGTACAAAACGGTGCCAGAACCATTTTTGTAAAAGATGAGGAGATGGATGGAAGAATCATTTTGGGAAAGCCTTACGGATTTTATATTTTTCAGGCTGATCCTGAGAACCAGGGATGGTATGTGACGCAAAAATAGGCCGAAAAACCTTGATTTTATGGGAAAAGAGGTTGACACATCCCGCTGAATGTAATATAATGTATAACTGTGACGTTAGACGAAAATGTTCAGCCAAAGCCCCGGAGTGAGCATTTTGCAATATAGTTATGCTTATAAACACCATAATTTACAGGAGGTTGTCCAATGAAGACTTTTATGGCTAGTCCAGCAACAATTGAAAGAAAATGGTACGTAGTTGACGCTACAGGATATACATTAGGACGTTTGGCTTCAGAAGTAGCTAAGGTATTAAGAGGTAAGAACAAACCGATCTACACACCGCACATGGATTGCGGCGATTATGTGATCGTTGTAAACGCAAATAAGATTACCGTAACCGGTAAAAAATTAGATCAGAAGATCTACTACAACCACTCTGACTATGTAGGTGGTATGAAAGAAACCACTTTAAGAGAAATGATGGCTAAGAAGCCTGAAAGAGTCATTGAACTGGCTGTTAAAGGTATGCTTCCAAAGGGACCTTTAGGTAGAAGCATGATAACAAAACTTCACGTATACGCAGGTGCAGAACATGACAATGCTGCCCAGAAACCAGAAGTTTTAGAATTCAAATTTTAATCAGAGGCGCTGAAAGGAGGAAGTTATCATGGCTAATGCAAAATTTTATGGAACAGGTAGAAGAAAAAAATCTATCGCTAGAGTATATTTAGTACCAGGCACAGGTAAGATCACCATCAATAAAAGAGATATTGACCAGTATTTAGGTCTTGAAACATTAAAGCTTGTTGTACGTCAGCCGTTGGTTGCTACAGAGACAGTTGATAAGTTTGACGTTCTTGTAAACGTTCACGGCGGTGGATTCACCGGACAGGCAGGTGCAATCAGACACGGCATCTCAAGAGCATTGCTTCAGGCAGATGGAGATTATCGTCCGATTCTTAAAAAAGCAGGTTTCTTAACAAGAGATCCAAGAATGAAAGAAAGAAAGAAGTACGGCTTAAAGTCAGCTCGTCGTGCTCCGCAGTTCTCAAAGAGATAATAAGAGATATTATAAGAAAATTATCAAAACCCTTGAAAATCCAGTATTTTCAAGGGTTTTTTATATTTAAAGTAATTACGGAAAAGCTTAAAAGGTTATGAAAACCCATGCGTAACTGACAAGTAACGAACATATAACTGACAATCGAAAATGGTATTTGAGACAGACGCAAAAATTGAAATAGCAAAAACGTAGATTGTATGAAGATGTTGATTATGATAACCTTTTGGCATTACTTACATTCGTTTTTACGTTTTGTAGGTAGCTATACATAGCAAAAACCACCCTATCTCTCAAACTCTTCTATTTTAATTCCATCCAATACTCTTTATGTCTTTTACCATATCATCTAAAATGGCGTTTGCCTTATCCCTATCCCTATCAATAACAATACAGTTTAAAACCAATACCTGTTCAGCAAAAATCAAAAGTAAAACACAGCAGGAGCCATACTGGTAAGGATATATGATGCAAGTCAGAAAGGGCCAAGCGCTGAGCAATAAATCAGTTGAAACGGCAGTGGCCAGTCCCTGTTTTATTGTTATAATTTTTTGTTGTTTTATGTTAGATTTTCTGACGGAAATCATAAGAAAAGGGATTGAAATCTACCTTAATTCATGTTATTATGTCCTTGAAGGGGAGACAATAAGCGAGAAAGTGTTCGTGTATAAAAGACACTTTCCGTCTCACAAAGTCAAATAAATCAAAATGAAAGGTGGGGTTACAATGAAAGAAGGAATGATGCATGCAATTGTAAAGGAACAGGCGGCTAGGGGGCTGGCGCTTAGAGAGGTTCCCATTCCTGTAACGGGGGAAAATGATGTGAAGATCAAGATTCACTACACATCAATCTGTGGTACGGATTTACATATCCATAACTGGGATAAGTGGTCTCAGGAGACGATAAAACCGCCGATGACCATTGGACACGAATTTGTAGGCGAAATCGTGGAGATGGGCAGCCATGTAAAGGGATTTAAAATCGGTGATATCGTATCCGGAGAGGGCCATATTGTATGCGGACACTGCCGTAACTGTAAAGCAGGAAAACGCCATCTCTGCAAGGATACCGTGGGTGTAGGGGTAAACCGTGACGGAGCATTTGCACAGTATCTGGTGATTCCGCAGACCAATGTCATCATTTGTGAGCCAGGAATTCCCGAGGAATTATGTTCCTCCTTTGATCCTCTGGGCAATGCGGTACATACTGCTTTGTCCTTTGATATGGTGGGAGAGGATGTGCTGATTACAGGAGCCGGCCCTATCGGCATCATGGCTGCGGCGATCTGCCGCCACGTGGGAGCCAAACATGTGGTGATCACCGATGTCAATGATTACCGGCTGAATCTGGTCCGGGAAATCTGCGGCGCTCATACTGTCAATGTAGCCAGGGAGAGTTTAGATGATAAAATGCGGGAGCTTCATATTGAAGAAGGCTTTGATGTGGGACTTGAGATGTCTGGCAACGGCCAGGCGTTTACCTCGATGATTGACCATATGTACAACGGCGGCAAGATTGCGGTGCTGGGGCTTCAGGGAAGCGATACCTTGGTGCCATGGAATAAGATTGTGGTTAATTGTCTGCAGTTAAAAGGAATTTATGGAAGAGAAATGTTTGAAACCTGGTACAAGATGATGGCAATGCTGGACAGTGGTCTTGAGATTGAAAAAGTCATTACCCACAAATTTGATTTCCGGGAGTTCCAAAAGGGCTTTGATGTGATGAACAGCGGACAGTGCGGAAAGGTGGTTCTGGACTGGACGAAGGTCTGAAAGGGGACTGGAAAAACGAATTAGCAAAGGCAGGTTATTCAATCAGACGTGGTAAATAAATGATGGGAGAGAAGTAATATTATGAAAAAAGCCTTAAACTATTTTAAAGAAGCGGTAGAGCAGGCCAAAGGAGACGGCACTTTCAAGGAGGAGAGAATTATCACAACTCCCCAGAGGAGCAGAATCAATACTACGAAGACAGAAAATGTGATTAATATGTGTGCCAACAATTATCTTGGACTGTCTGACAACCAGGAGATTATAGAGGCGGCCAAAGCCACTTATGATACATGGGGATATGGCTTGTCTTCCGTGCGTTTTATCTGCGGAACCCAGGGCATACACAAAGAACTGGAAGCGAAAATCTCTTCCTTTCTGGGTATGGATGACACGATTTTGTATTCCTCCTGCTTTGATGCCAACGGAGGTTTGTTTGAGACGTTGCTGACGGAGGAAGATGCGGTGATCAGCGATGCGTTAAATCATGCCAGCATCATCGACGGCGTGCGTTTATGCAAGGCAAGGCGCTTTCGTTATGCCAATAATAATATGGAAGAGTTAGAACAGTGCTTAAAGGATTCCCAGGATGCCAGGATACGCCTGATTGCCACTGATGGTGTATTTTCCATGGATGGCATTGTGGCTGATTTGGAGGCAGTCTGCAATCTGGCTGATAAGTACGATGCTCTGGTGATGGTGGATGACAGCCATGCAGTAGGATTCATGGGAAGGCTTGGTAAAGGCACACCAGAGCACTGCGGCGTCATGGGCCGGGTGGATATCATCACAGGTACACTGGGCAAGGCCCTTGGTGGAGCCAGCGGCGGTTATACCAGCGCCAGGCAGGAAATCGTGGATTTGCTCCGCCAGAAGAGCAGACCGTATCTGTTTTCCAATACCGTAGCTCCTGCAATCGCCGGCGGGGCCATAAAGACCTTTGAAATTCTGGAGCGGAGCACAGAGTACAGGGACCGGGTTCATGAAAATACCCGTTATTTCAGGGAGAAGATAAAAGAGGTGGGATTTGATATTATAGAGAGTGATCATCCCATTGTGGCGATCATGCTGTATGATGCAAAGACAGCCGTGGAATTTGCGGCAAGGATGCTGGAACGTGGCGTATACGTCATTGGTTTCTGTTTTCCGGTGGTGCCAAAAGGAAAGGCCAGAATTCGTACCCAGATATCTGCCGCCCATACCAGAGAGGATCTGGATTTTGCAGTAGAATGCTTTAAACGCGTAAAGGAAGAGATGGGGATTTGAGAAACCGGCAATAATTAACCGAATTAATTTTTAAATAAGACATACCGTTGTCCAGTTGCTTATGATAAAATGGTAAAAAAGGGGTGGCAGAGATGAATCAGAAGGCTATAAAAAATTACGATGATTTTATAACCACACTGCTGGAAGCGGGTTTTTCAATGGGAGGCGGAAACAGTGAGGGTGTTTTTTCTTTAATCACCTGGAATTGGGATGAACAGCCACCCTATGATACCCCGGTGCGTTGGCATACAGGAGACTCTGAAACTGATCCATGGGAATGGCGCATGCGGGTGTTAGATGAAAGAGATGATATTGCCTATGCAAAACTTTTTTTCAAGAAAAGCGGCTATATTACGAAAGAATGGATTCCTTATTTTCTTGCAGCCCGGCGTAATGGCATACTTTTTGAAGAAGCTTATGAAGAAGGATTGATCAGCAATTATGCCAAACGAATATACAGCGTTGTTGCCGAACATGGAATACTGCCTCTTCATGCGATAAAGCAGCTGGCCGGTTTTGGAAAAGAAGAGAAAAGTCAATTTGACAGGGCTTTGGTTGAACTCCAGATGAAAATGTTTCTGACTATGTGCGGCAGGCAGCAAAAGATTTCCAGTAAAGGTGAGGAATACGGCTGGTCTTCCACGGTATTTTGCACCACTGAAAGGTATTGGGGAGAGGGAGTTTTCAAAGAATCTTCCAATATGGATCAGGCCGAGGCCATTGAGAGAATCACGAAGCAAATTTATACACTAAACCAGGAGGCAGATCCTAAAAAGGTTATGAAGTTCATCAAGGGATAATACATTCAGGAGTTTTTTTGCATAAGATGTAAACCCAAGCGCCTCTCTGATATGGAGGGGATCTGATATTCTCCAAAAGATAAGGCGGACAATTCAGTATGGTTATTACAATTCAAAATTATTCGGAACCTCTCAGGACTTTTCCTGAGGGGTTTTTAATAATTTAAGATCAAGATACCAATGCTGTGATATAATCCTTTTACCCATGCCATTTTTATTGGAAGAATCGCAAAAGTCAAGGCTTATTTTGTTGGGTCGAATACAATTCCCGTATTATATTTTTGATTGTTGATGGACTCTTTTTGGGGAATAACTTTTTCTAAATCTATGTCATAGCAATTTGCAATAGCAAGGATTTCCTATTCATGATATGGAAGGGGAGAATCACGGGAGATAAGGTTTATAAAAGCAATTATGACAGATTAATAGATGAGTTATAATAAAATAAATGAAAGGACCGGTGAATAAATATGTGCCTGATATGCCATAGGATTAAAATGATAAAAAACAATAAAAATCCCTGTTATGTAAAAGAATTAGAAACGGGATATGTAGTGATTGGGGATTATCAGTTATTTAAAGGGTATACATTATTTCTCTGTAAGGTTCATGAGACAGAATTATTTAATTTAAATAATGAGTTTTAAAATAAATATTTACAGGAAATGACTATGGTAGCAGAAGCAGTATCAAAGGCTTTCCATGCAGAAAAAATCAATTATGAACTTTTAGGAAATGGAGATACACACCTTCATTGGCATCTCTTTCCAAGGGTTAAAGGCGATATGGGAGTATACGGAATGAATGGGAAAGGACCTGTATGGTGGGTACCGGCAGAAATTATGTATGATGATGAAAACAGACCGTCTTCAGAAGAGTTGGAGGAGTTAAAGAAAAAACTAAGGGAGCAGCTGGAGATCTTAGAATAAATGTTCAAGATACGTCCAGCCCTAAATGCATTTTCAAAAAGATAGGGAACCCACTTTTTGCTAAATCATATAATACCATAGATTTATGTCATAACGGTTAAATTTTGTGGCACAATGTTATAAGTGTCCATTTTGTTTTATTGTTTCCCGGGAAATAATAAGACCTGGAATAAACGAATAAAAAGACGGACGTCCGCTGCCATAAGAGTTTTGAAACCATAACATTCCTTATGTAACACGACGGGCATAAAATACAAACAATAGGATCGCAGAGAATAATATGGATGCAAATATATTGACAACAGTGTGCTAAAATGATACAAATAATGCTTATAAGAAAGAAATATGAAATGTGGGTAATGAAGGAAAGTCATTTGGTTCCTGCATGAATAAGAGGCCATTAATAAAATATCCTCTTTTTTAAATATATCCCCGGATCGAAATGTATGGAAAACTTTCCAACCATATAAAGCATTCTCTTAAAGACAATTCCCTAATAGGCTCAAGAATAAGGAAGTGAACCCAATATGAAAAATCCTCTAAATTATCAGGTTACGGAATACGATTGCGGTCCGACCACATTACTGAATGCAATGAGTTATCTCTTTACCCGGGAACAGGTTCCGCCGGATATCATCAAACATATTATGCTTTTTTGTCTTGATTCCTATAATGCTAAGGGAGAATTTGGGAAAAATGGAACCTCCCGTATGGCCATGATGTTTTTCAGCAACTGGATCAACCAATTCGGTAAAATGAAAAAATTCCCTGTTCAAAGCGATTATCTGACTGGGGATGAAGTGTATATGGGGGAAAACAGCAAGGTTATGTATGGCCTGCAGCAGGGAGGAGTAGTGGTGGCGCGGGTGATGTATGGCTGCTGGCACTATGTATTGCTGACAGGGGCTGACCATAAGAACATTTATTTGTTTGATCCTTATTTCAGAAAGAAGCCTTTTAAGCAAAAAGGATTAGAGCTGATTACAGATATGCCTTACAACAGGAATCGGTGCGTGCCATGGGAAATGTTTAATGATGTTGGAAAAGGTACTTATGCCCTTGGTCCCAAGGAAACAAGAGAGGCTGTCATCATTTTTAACAGCGTGACGCAGAAGAAACCGGCAGATACCATTGAATATTTTATTTGACAAAATAAGTTCTTTATGATAACCTGAATCAAATTATAAATGGAGGCAGCTATTATGAATCAGCATCAACAACTTAAAAAGCTGAATTGGGACGACGATTGATAGCGCTTGTATCTGTGACTAACCGCAGGTGCAAGTGCTTAAAGCGTTGCGCCTATGTGGATAAAATATTTTAGGGACCACATTGGTAAATTTAATTTACTCGTGTGGTTCTATTTTTTTACCCATGCGGGAAAGGGAAAGGTTGTGATCATATGGGACATATTGATGATGTCCTCATGGATATATTAGATACCAATGAAAATCAAAATTATCATAATCCAGGAGGAAGATACAATGAAAAATATCGTTGGAGTCATAGAAAAAGTAACCATTGAATCAGAGGAGTTGGGAAACCATATCAATGAAACTGTGCGGATACACGGCAGTATCTATAAAATCAGGAGAATGAGTGATTTCGCCTTTGTGCTGTTAAGAACGAAAAGGACAGTCGTCCAGTGCATTTATACAAAGGAAATTTCCAGGTTTTCTCTTGATGAAATAAAGGAAGAGAGCAGTGTAATAGTAACTGCCTGTGTCAAAGGGGAAGAAAGATCCAGAACAGGTTATGACCTTCAGATGATTGAGATAGAGATATTATCAAAACCGGAAGAGCCGAGTCCGGTTGTAATAAATAATAAATGTGTAGATACTTCTATGGAAACCCTGCTTAATTTCAGGCCAATCACCCTGCGAAACGAAAAAGAACGGGCTATTTTTAAATTACAGGAGGGAATCACCGATGGAATGCGTAAGTTTTTAAGGCAGGAAAAGTTTACGGAGATCCATACTCCCAAGATCGTTTATGCAGGCGCCGAAGGGGGCGCAAATATCTTTTGTCTGGATTATTTTGGCAGGGAAGCATATTTGGCACAAAGCCCCCAGTTTTATAAGCAGATGATGGTAGGCGTTTATGAAAGGGTGTTTGAGATCGCTCCGGTGTTTCGGGCAGAAAAACATGATACTTCCAGACATTTGAATGAATATATCAGCGTGGATCTTGAAATGGGCTACATTTCCAGCTTTGAAGATATTATGCAGATGGAAACCATGATGCTCAGGCATGTAATGGAATATTTGAAAGAACAATATATTAATGAAATAAGGCTGTTAAAGGCGGATATTCCGGTAATCAAAGAGATCCCGGCAATTAAATTCAAAGAGGCAAAAGAACTGATTTCAAAGGAATATAACAGACCCATAAAAGATTTTGATGATTTTGAGCCGGAAGAGGAAAGGCTGCTTTATGAGCTGATAAAGGAGAAAACAGGAAGTGAGTTTGTGTTTGTGACCCATTACCCAAGCAAAAAAAGGCCTTTTTATGCCATGGACAGCGAAGAGAACAAAGAGGAAACTTTAAGCTTTGACCTTCTGTTCCGGGGGCTGGAAATAACCACAGGCGGCCAACGGATCCATAAGTATAAAGAACAGATTGAAAAGATGAAATCCAGGGGAATGAATGTAGAGCTGTTTGAAACTTATCTCATGATGCATAAATACGGGATGCCGCCTCATGGAGGGCTGGGATTGGGCCTGGAACGTTTTACAAGCAGGCTGCTGGAACAGGAAAATGTAAGATTTTCCACCCTGTTTCCCAGAGATATTAACAGGCTGACGCCATAAAATCATGAAGAAGTAAGAGAATTGTAAAGGAATAGGCTTCCTGCCGTAAATGATAATTTAAAGATTGTATAATAATTAACAAATGGAGAGAGGATAAGCAGCATGACAAGAGTATATTTTGTACGCCATGCACAGCCGGATCATGGCTGGGCTGATGACAGAACCAGACCTTTGACAGCGGAAGGCAGAACGGATTCCGGAAAGGTGCTGGAATTTTTAAAGGATAAAAACATCGGCTCGTTCTACTGCAGCCCATACAAGCGGAGCATGGATACCATAGGGGAAGCAGCAGCGTATTATGGAATGGAAATCATTACGGATGAGCGCCTCCGTGAACGGGAAAGCGGAGAGAATGGGAATCACCACGGAATGTTCAAAAAGCGGTGGGAAGACCATGATTTTCATGAGGAGGGCGGAGAATCCATTGCAATGGTCCAGGAAAGGAATATGAAGGCATTAAAAGAAATTCTTCAAAAGAATGCCGGAAAGAATCTGGTAATCGGGACCCATGGAACGGCTCTCAGCAGTATATTAAATTACTACGATGAAGGGTATAACTGTGATTCGTTCCTGCGCATTCTGGATTGGATGCCATATATCATAGAGCTTGATTTTGAAAAGGAAACGTGTACGGATAAAATAGAACATCTGTATATTGAAAAGGAATTTAAGGGAAAATAGAAAAGGAATCAGGGTCGATCCTCCCTTCCTCTTATCCATTATTATGTAAAAATTATCATCTATTCCATGAATGGTATGGTAAGGATGGAAAAAAGGTATTATAATAATAACTATAATACAGCTACCTGGGCGAATAAAAACCACAGCACTACAAAATAAAAATAAAATATACATGCGGGAGGTATCTTATGCAGACATTTAAGCAGTTGTATGAAAGTATGGTGAAATCTGTATTAAATAACGATTCGGATCCGGAGAAGGGCCTGGAAATCTCATATGATCCTCATCATCTGGACTGCTTGTTAAATCCAAAGAAGCATCCGGTTGTGATCCGCACCGGAGCCTGTACCTGTTCCAAAGAGGATCGGGAGGAATGCTTAAAGCGCTGTCCTTTCGGAGCATTGAAAATCAAAAAGAATGGAATTGCTGTTGATCCGGAGCTGTGCCTTGGCTGTGAACAATGCATTGAAGGCTGCGCACCGGAAAAGCTGACAGCCAGTACAGACATTATTCCTGCCTTAAAAGCGGTCAGAAGCTCCAAGGGACTGGTGTATGCAATGATAGCTCCCGCATTTTTAGGCCAGTTTTCAAAGGATGTTACCCCGGGAAAGCTAAGGTCCGCATTAAAGGCGGTAGGGTTTGACGGAATGCTGGAGGTTGCCCTGTTTGCAGACATCCTTACATTAAAAGAAGCCCTTGAATTCGATAAAAATATCAACGATGCCAATGATTATCAGCTGACAAGCTGCTGCTGTCCCATGTGGATCGGCATGATCCGTAAAGTATATCACCAGCTGATCCCTCACGTGCCTGGTTCTGTTTCTCCTATGGTTGCCTGTGCAAGAGTGGTAAAGGCCCTGCATCCCGATGCTTTGACCGTGTTCATCGGTCCATGTCTTGCAAAAAAGGCGGAAGCCCGGGAAAAAGATCTGGCAGGTGCGGTTGATTTTGTGCTCACCTTCCAGGAGATAAAAAATATATTTGATGCCCTGGGAATTGATCCGGCTGTTATGGAAGAAAGTGAAAAGGACCATTCTTCAAGGGCCGGCAGGATCTATGCCAGAAAGGGCGGGGTCAGCGAAGCGGTGGAAAGTACCGTAAGAGCCATTAACCCCAATAAAAGTACCGAAATCCGCACAAAACAGGCTGATGGAGTGCCTGCGTGCAGGAAGATGATCCAGGATATTATGGATGGAAACATTGAGGCAAACTTTTACGAAGGCATGGGCTGCGTAGGCGGCTGTGTAGGAGGGCCAAGATCCATTTTAGGAGTGGAGCAGGGAACAGAGCTGGTCAATGATTATGGAGAAAAGGCGACCTATGGTCATCCTGCTGAAAATCCGTATGTGATTGAACTGCTGCACCGTCTGAATTTAGACAGCATTGAAAGCCTGCTGGAGGAAACGGACTTATTCAGCAGAAATATTACTTAAGGCAGATTGCTTTCATAAGCTATAACCATTTAAATGAAATCAGTACACGGGATTGAAAATCAACGCTTCCCATGTACTGATTTTCATTTTTCCGCCGGAAATGAGGATAAGGGATGATTGCATCTTGCTTTTCCACCCTTAAAAATGCTAAAATAAAAGTGAATGCATAGACAAGACAGGGACTGGAAGAAAGGAAATGGTTATGGCAACGGGCAGAATGAATCAGCTGGTGGTAATGGTCAATTTATGCAGCAGTGTTGTGGAAGGAATCGAACACCTTATGGCATATGAAAAAAATGAACGGCTGAAAGAGGATGCTGTTACAGGGCTTCTCACTCTGGAGGAGAATTTAAGGGGATTTAAGGCGGATAAATCCGTGATCCATGAGACCAGATGGATGGCGGAAGTCATAAGAAACTGGCTGTTTGTTTTTGACCAGGAATTTAAAAACAGGCTGTACCGCTGGTATTTTTCAGCTTTAAAAGAGCTTCGGAACCTGATGACGTCGGAAATAGAACGGTGTCCTGTCTGCGCAGGGAAAGGCGTTCCCCATTATGGTGCAGTGTTCTATATGGAAGGCGGAGAGGCGGGGCAATATGTACTGGAGCCGGTCCGGGTCTTTATGAAGTGCATGGATTGCGGAAATTATTATCTTGCAAAGGAAGAACGGGGGCTTTCCAATGGAAAGAAGAGCTCCTGCCGTACAAAGGCAAGATGTGAACGGCTTTTAGCTGATATCGGTAAATTTGTGGCAGAAGGAACCATGCTCTTTATTGGAGAAGAGAAAAGCCAATTATATAAGGAAGCCAGAAAGGCGGGATATGATCCCAAGGCAATGTCTCTGGAAGAGGCCGGAAACCAGAAAGACTGCGGAAAGGGAAGATATGGTATCGTCCTCATTGACCGCATCTCCCGCACCCAGGATATGAAGCTGGTCTTAACCAGGGCGGCGGAGTACTTAACCGATGACGGGATTCTCTGGTTTGACGGGCCGGATCTGGATAAATCCATTAAAAATCTGGAGAAAAAAGGAGCTTCCATGTGGAAGGGGGAAGCGGCAGAGGTCTGCTTAACAGACAGGGGAATTGATGCATTGGCAGAGCAATGCGGACTTTCCATAAGGTCGTACCGCCACGTGGGAACTGCTTCCGGGCGCATTGAAGTGATTGCCCGGAAAAAGGAATGACAGGGAAGAGATTTGCCCGTATTTCATGCCGCCTCCCATAATGGAAGACGGTTTATCAAAGCGGAAGGAAGAAAAGGGGAGAGGTAACGTGTTTGATAAATTGACAGAAAATGATATTAAGAAAATGCAGGAAGAAATCGAATACCGGAAGCTGGTTGTCCGCAAGGAAGCGCTGGAAGCCGTAAAAGAGGCAAGGGCTCATGGGGATTTAAGTGAGAACTTTGAATATCATGCGGCAAAAAAGGATAAGAACCAGAACGAAAGCAGGATCCGGTACCTGGAAAAGATGATAAAGACGGCTCAGATCATATCCGATGAATCCAAAGAGGATGAGATCGGCCTTTATAATACGGTGGACTTATACTTTGAGGATGATGACGAAGAAGAGACCTACAAGCTTGTGACCACTGTCAGAGGGAATTCCATGAGGGGTCTTATCAGTTCAGAGTCTCCATTGGGAAGCGCCATTATGGGACATAAGGTGGGAGACCGGATCTATGTAAGGGTCGATGATAAGACGGGCTACTATGTGGTGGTAAAACGTCTGGAAAATACAAAGGATGACGGCAGTGACAAGCTGAGAAGCTATTGAACTGCCAAAAGAGCTGGATAATATGATGAAAGATATGACAAAAGGAACGATTTCCTCCCAGCTGATACGGTTTTCCATCCCTTTGGTTTTGGGAAACTTATTTCAGCTTACCTATAATGCGGTGGATTCCATTGTAGTAGGCCAGTTTGCAGGGGAGGAAGCTCTGGCAGCGGTGGGTACGGCAGGCCCTGTCATGAACATTGTGATCCTTGGGATCACGGGAATCTGCATTGGGGCCTCAGTGCTGATGAGTGAATTCTTTGGGGCAGGAAACCATGAGAAGTTAAAACAGGAGGTGGCCACCACTCTTTTGTTTGGCTGTTATTTTTCCCTGGTTATTGTAATCCTGGGGCTGTTATGTTCCGGAGGGATCATAAGGCTTCTGCGGGTGCCGGAGGAGATCGCTGAGGATGCAACCGTTTATTTGAGGCTGATACTCATAGGAATGCCTTTTACCTTTTTTTACAATGGAGTGGCTTCTGCCCTTCGGAGTGTGGGGGATTCAAAGACTCCGGTCCGGTTTCTGGCTGTTGCTTCGGTTTTAAATGCATTTCTGGATCTTATATTTGTGGCAGGGCTCCATATGGGGGTTTTTGGAGCTGCCTTTTCAACGGTTATTGCGGAGGCGGTTTCCGCATTCCTGTGCATTTTTTACATATATAGGAAGGTTCCCCTTCTCAGGCTTGGACCCAGGGATTTCCGCATGGACCGGGAGCTTTTAAGGCTTACGGTAAAGCAGGGGGCGGTCACGGCACTGCAGCAGTCCTGTCAGCCCATTGGCAAGCTTTTGATACAGGGAGTTATTAATCCTCTGGGAGTCAGTACCATAGCGGCGTTTCAGGCGGTGAACCGGGTGGATGATTTTGCCTTTACTCCGGAGCAGAGCATTTCCAGCGGGATGATGACCTTTGTGGCACAAAACCGCGGAGCCGGTAATGGAGAGCGGGTGCGAAGGGGATTTCGGACCGGGCTTTTTATAGAATTCAGTTACTGGGTGATCATATGCATTGTCATCCTGCTGGTAAAAGAGCCGGTAATGAAATTATTTGTCTCCCAAGGGGATGGGTCCATGGTCAGGATCGGAGCGGAATATTTAAGCTTTATGGCATTTTTTTACCTGCTTCCTGCTTTTACCAATGGGATTCAGGGATTTTTCCGGGGAATGGGAAATATGTCCATCACCCTGATTTCCACCTTAATCCAGATTTCCGTAAGGGTGGCCTTCGTTTATCTGCTGGTTCCGTCCATGGGAATGAAAGGCGTTCCTTTTGCCTGCCTCATTGGCTGGATATGTATGCTGATCTACGAGGTTCCCTATTATTTCTGGTTTAAAAAGAAAAATAAATTATTACAGGAGTAAAGATTGAAAAATAATAGTAGAGGAAAACCATTTCCTTAATTGCATTACAAAAAGACCATCAAA
>CABJBM010000048.1 GCA_902363835.1 Lachnospiraceae bacterium | reverse complement strand
TCTGGAAGTCAAAAGGAATAATCTGGAAATAAATACATTACCGATATCTACTGAGTACCAACGAGCTTGCTCACTTAGAAATTGTAGCGACCATCGTTCACCAGCTGACCAGAAACTTAACACCGGAGCAGGTGGTAGAATCAGGCTTTGGCCCTTATTACATTGACCATACCACAGGTATCTGGCCTCAGTCAGCAGGAGGGATCCCGTTTAATGCCTGCGAATTCCAGTCAAAGGGAGACCCGATTACGGATTTGGTGGAGGATATGGCGGCAGAGCAGAAGGCAAGGAGTACTTACGACAACATTCTTCGTGTAATCACTGATCCAGAGATCTGCGATCCCATCCGTTTCTTAAGAGAGCGGGAAATCGTTCATTTCCAGAGGTTTGGGGAAGCCTTAAGAATCACCCAGGATAATCTGGACAGCAGGAATTTCTACGCATTTAATCCCAGCTTTGATATTAAAACTCCATGCTGATAAAAACAGGCCGCAGCGTAAACTCTTAAGCTGCGGCCTGTTTTTTTTCTGTCAATTTACGAGTTTTTTCCGCAAAAGTTTCTTTTATTCGATTGACGGAGCCTGTTTATACTAGTAGAATAATAAACAAATACACAAGAGAATGGGGCATTATTTATGGATAACAGACATAGTATTTTGACAGACGCACTTCCGGATCAGGCTGTTTTCGCTTTGGATATTGGTACCCGAAGCATCATCGGCATGGTGGGAATGCCTGATGGGGAGAGAATTCATATCGTTGCCATAGAGAGAGCCGAGCACACAAAACGGGCCATGATCGACGGTCAGATCGAGGATATTGATCAGGTGGCAAAGATCGCAGGTCAGGTCAAGGACAGGCTGGAGAAGAAACTTGGGTGCAGGCTTGATAAGGTCTGCGTGGCGGCTGCCGGAAGAGCGCTGCGCACCGAGAGTGTGACCTATGAGATGGAGCTTTCCAGGCCTCAGAAGATCGATGCGGAATCAGTCAGCCGCCTGGAAGCAGGCGCGATCAGCGAAGCAGAAAAACTGTTTATGAATAGAGAAGGCAGGGAATTGGACCGTCAATTTTACTTAGTGGGCTATACCGTAAGCCGCTATTACCTGGACAACTATATGATTTCCAATCTAATCGACCATCACGGACGGCTCTTAAAAGCCGATATCATTGCCACCTTCCTTCCCACAGAGGTGGTGGAAAGCCTGTATGCGGCCATGCACAAAATCGGTTTGGAGGTGGCAAGCCTTACTCTGGAGCCTATTGCAGCCATTAATGCGGCAATTCCCCAGAATATCCGCTTATTAAACCTGGCCATGGTGGACATAGGAGCCGGAACCTCTGATATTGCGGTCTGCAGGGATGGAAGTGTGACCGGTTATACCATGGCCATTCTTGCAGGAGATGAGATCACAGAGACCATTATGAAGGAGTATCTGGTTGATTTTGATACTGCAGAAAAAATCAAATCAGAGATCGATGAAGCAGAGGAGCTTCATTTTACGGACATTCTGGGATTTGAACAAACCATTACCAGGGAATCTATTTTTGAGTGCATCAAGGAAGCCTCCTCCAGGCTTTGTGAGGAAATATCCGCAAAGATCCTGGAGGTAAACGGAGGCATGCCGTCGGCAGTATTCCTGGCAGGAGGAGGAAGCAGGCTTTCCGGCTTAAAAGAGGGAATTGTAGAGCATTTGAAAATCGATCCAAAGCGGGTTGCCATTGCGGGAAATAATTTTAAGATCAATGCCTATTCCGATGAGTATGACTTAGAAAACCCGGAATATGCCACTCCTCTTGGGATTGTCATATCCGCAGGCTTTAACATTGTCAACGACAGCTTCCGGGTCATTTTAAATGACAGGCCGGCAAAGCTTTTCAGAAGCGGCAGCTTTACGGTAATGGATGTTCTGATGATGAACGGCTACAATTACCAGGACATGATCGGACGTTCCGGCCAGAATCTGGTGGTGAGCGTCAATGGAAAGAGAACTGTGTTTTATGGGGAAAAAGCAGAGCCGTCTGTCTTAAAGCTCAATGGAGAAGAAGCGCAGCTTTCTGATCAGGTAAATACGGAGGACTGGATTGTGTTCATACCGGCCAGCCATGGAAAGAGCGCATCTGCCATGCTCTCCCATGTAACTGAGCTTGGAAAGGGGAAAAAGGTTCTGGTAAACGGCGAGGCAGCAGAGGAAGACATGCCCTTAAAATCCGGCGACACCATTGTTATAGAAGATACAGAGGCCAAAGCAAAGGAAGAGCCGGTACAAAATGATGGTGTGAAGGAGCTGGAGGAAATAAGCTTAAGCCCTCTTAAGCCGGCTTTGTCAGTCTCAGGCCCGTCTCTTCAGGCAGGAAAGGGGAAGGGGACAGACCGCCGGGAAAGCAAGGGGAAAATCACGTTCTTTTTAAATGACAACCCTCTGACACTTCCCTTAAAGCCGGATCATCAGCCTTATTATCTCATGGACATGCTGGAATATTCCGGACTGGATTTTAAAAACGTAACCGGGCAGGTAGTATTGGAAGTGAATGGGGAAAGCGGATATTTTCAGCAGGAATTACACAGCAGGGACCGCATTATGATCTACCAGGTCAAATAGGATTTAAAGGAGAAGGACTAACATGTTAAAGGTTATAAAAAGGGATGGGGCAGAGGCCGGTTTTGATTTGTCTAAGGTTAAGGAAGCCATGAAAAAGGCATTTACGGCAACCGGAAAATATTATACGGAAGCAATCGTGGAACTGCTGGCCTTAAGGGTTGCTTCTGATTTTAAGGACAAGGTAAAGGAAGACCAGGTGGCTGTGGAGGATATTCAGGACAGCGTGGAAAAGGTTCTGGAACAGACGGGATACACGGATGTGGCAAAGGCCTATATCCTGTACCGGAAGCAAAGGGAGAAGATCAGGAGCCTGGGAGCCACCATTCTTGATTATAAGGATGTGGTAGATAACTACGTAAAGGTAGAGGACTGGCATGTTAAGGAGAATTCCACGGTAACCTATTCCGTGGGAGGTCTGATCCTTAATAATTCCGGGGC
The DNA here is from genome assembly GCA_902363835.1 of Lachnospiraceae bacterium. Taxonomy (GTDB): domain Bacteria; phylum Bacillota; class Clostridia; order Lachnospirales; family Lachnospiraceae; genus Lacrimispora. Next base: position 18,247 of record CABJBM010000048.1, on the reverse strand, counting down.
AGTGACTGCAAATTACTGGCTTTCAGAAATTTACGATAAGGAGATCGCAGATGCTTATAACCGGGGCGATATCCATATTCATGACCTTTCCATGCTGACAGGATACAGCTGCGGCTGGTCTTTAAAAAGGCTTCTGTTAGACGGGCTTGGCGGGATCACGGGAAAGATCACGGCCTCTCCTGCAAAGCATCTGGCAACCCTGTGCAACCAAATGGTTAATTTTCTTGGAATTATGCAGAATGAATGGGCTGCTTCCCAGTCATTCTCCTCCTTTGATACATACCTGGCACCTTTTGTCAGGGCCGATGGCCTTTCCTATGATAAGGTGAAGAAATGCATGGAGGCTTTTGTGTTCGGGGTGAACACGCCAAGCCGCTGGGGAACCCAGGCGCCGTTTTCCCATATTTCCCTGGATTTAACGGTTCCTGAGGATATGAGGGATGAAAAGGCCATTGTAGGCGGCCGCCGGATGGATTTTACTTATGGGGATTGTCAGGCTGAAATGGATATGATAAACCGGGCCTTTTTAGAGACCATGATAGCCGGAGATGCAGGAGGCATGGGATTTCAGTATCCCATCCCTGTTTACGGACTGTCTGAGGACTTTGACTGGTCGGATACAGAGAACAACCGCCTTTTGTTTACCCTGGCTTCTCATTATGGAACGCCTTACTTTTCCAATTATATCCATGGCGGACAGTTGCCTGGAGATGTGCGGATTTCCTATCAGGGAGTTGCCCCGGATCTTACAAAGCTCCGCAGAAAGGCGGGGGGATTCTTCGGATATGGGGAGAATACCGGGTCCATTGGCGTTGTTACCATAAATCTTTCCCGGATCGGTTATTTATCTGAAGATGAGGGAGATTTCTTCAAACGTCTGGATCAGGTAGCTGATATTGCGGCCAGATCCTTGAAGATCAAGCGGGACGTCATCTGCAGGCTTTTAAAGAATGGGCTTTATCCTTATACGGCATGTTATCTGGAAAGCCTGGAAAACCATTTTTCTTCCATAGGCGTTATTGGAATGAATGAGGCAGGGCTTAACGCCTTCTGGCTGAAGGCCGGTATGGAATCGGAAAGAACAAGGGATTTCGGGGCAAAAGTGCTGAACCATTTAAGGGAGAAACTTCTGGGATACCAGCTGGAGTACAAAAGCCTGTACTGTCTGGAGGCGACTCCTGCGGAATCAGCAGCTTACCGCCTGGCAATGATGGATAAAATGGAGTTTCCGGAGATCAGGACAGGAGGAAAGATAGGGGATGTCCCTTATTACACCAACAGCACCAAGCTTTCTTCTGATTTTGGAGGAACTCTTACAGAGGCTTTGGAAAACCAAAATGCGGTCCAGCCTCTTTACACGGCAGGCACTGTATTTTCCGTTTATATGGAACAGGAAGAAAAGGACTGGAAAAGGGTCCGGGATTCTCTGAGGAATATGGCGGAAAATTACCATATTCCCTATATGACCTTTACACCGGTGTATTCCATCTGCCAAACCTGCGGATATCTTTCCGGAAGGCAGGAAACCTGCCCGGTCTGCGGCAAGAAGACAGACATATACAGCCGGATCGCCGGATATTACCGTCCGGTCCATGACTGGAATGAGGGAAAGATTCAGGAATTCAAAAACCGGAAAATGATGACTTTGGAAGAATAAAGTCACAAGCCGGATCTGCAACATAAACGGATTGCATCATAAAAATCCCGGTTTTCCCTATGGAAGCCGGGATTTTTCATTTGCGCAGGCAATGAGCCTGAGGAATATGGGACAGCATGATAACAGACACCAGTTCTCTGGAAAATTATACATAAATAAAAGAGTCATTGTTTGTTAAATATGTACATTGAAAAAAGAAATAGGATATGTTAGCATATATACAAGGTGTTAGGTTTGTATACAAATTTTATGGTTTGGATACAAACCAAAACACGAGAATGATGAGATAACTGACCCCCAAAAATAAGAAAAGGAGAGATTGAATCATGAATAAGGATTGCTTAGCAAACCAGTTTTCCCTTGATGGAAAAGTTGCATTAGTCACAGGCGCTTCCTATGGCATTGGATTTGCCATTGCAAAGGGCCTTGCAGCAGCAGGTGCAACCATTGTTTTTAATGATATTAAACAGGAATTGGTGGATAAGGGAATTGCCGCCTACAAGGAAGAAGGAATTAAAGCTCATGGTTACGTATGTGACGTTACCAATGAAGAGGGCGTAAACGCCATGGTAGCTCAGATTGAGAAGGAGGTCGGTGTGATCGACATCCTGGTAAACAATGCAGGCATTATCAAGCGCATCCCCATGTGTGATATGACTGCCGAGCAGTTCAGACAGGTAATTGACGTTGATTTAAATGCTCCGTTTATTGTTGCCAAGGCAGTGATCCCTTCCATGATCAAAAAGGGTCACGGAAAGATCATCAACATCTGCTCCATGATGTCCGAGCTTGGCCGTGAAACCGTATCCGCATATGCGGCAGCAAAGGGCGGACTTAAGATGCTGACCAAGAACATTGCATCTGAGTACGGCGAATTTAACATCCAGTGCAACGGCATTGGACCTGGTTATATCGCCACCCCTCAGACCGCACCTCTGCGTGAAACCCAGCCAGATGGTTCCAGACATCCATTTGACCAGTTCATTATTGCCAAGACTCCTGCAGGACGTTGGGGAGAAGCAGAAGATTTAGCAGGCCCGGCCGTGTTCCTTTCCTCAGATGCTTCCAACTTTGTCAACGGACATATTCTGTACGTGGATGGCGGTATCTTAGCTTACATCGGCAAACAGCCGCAGTAAAACAGTCAGATTTCAATATTCAGGCCCGGCGCTTTTATGAGCCGGTCCTGGTGTTAAAAATATGACCATGATGTCTGCTTTTAAGGCGGAGGTCATGGCATATTTTTTAACAGGTCTAATATAGAAGACGGAGAGGGTTCAATGGAAGGAAAAACCAAAACCTATAAAAACCGCGGTGAACTGGTGTTTGAAACCTTAAAGCAGGAGATTCTGGACCTGGAATTAAAGCCCGGACAAATCATCAGCGAAAACGAAATCTGTGAACGGTTCGGCGTATCCCGGACGCCTGTGAGAGAAGCGGTGAGAAGGCTTCAGGAACAGGGGTTTGTCAATTCGGTGCCATATTCCGGCACACAGGTAACGCTTTTGAATCTGGATAATATTAAACAGATGATATACATGCGCGTTGCTGTGGAGACCATGGTCATGCGGGATTTTATGGATATGGCAACTCCCCTCTGGATAGAGGAAATCCGGTACATGATCCGCAAGCAGCAGGCTCTGATTCAGGAGAAAGGGTTTGAACCGGAGCAGTTTTACCGTATGGATGCCCAGATGCATGCCATCTGGTATCAGGCTACGGGAAAGAAGAAGCTTTGGGATATGATACAGGCTCAGCAGTTACATTATACAAGGTTCCGCATGCTGGATTTTGTAACTGAAACGGATTTTACCAGAATCATCAGGGAGCATACAGAACTTTTTGAACTGTTGGAGAAAAAGGACATCCAGGGCCTGGAGCGGTCTCTCAAAGAACATCTGTATTACAGCATGAAACGAATGAAATACCAGATAGAAGTAGAATATAAAGATTATTTTGAACAGGAAGAGCAGGAGGACTGATCATGGCGAATGTATCAATAGCTGTAAAAAACCAGGATGGCGGGGTAAAAGCCTCCGCATTGAGTGAGGATCAGGCAATTCTGGTGTTTGAAGGAGAATACGAAGAAGGGGACACCATTGTTTTCACAACAGATAAACCCGGCGCTCATTATGTGGTGCGCATTGATGACTGTATGGATGAGTCCTTTGTTTACCTGACAAAGGAGGAAATCGTTTACACCATACCCTTTGGAGAGAAAAAGATTTCCTATAACCCCAAAGCCTTTACAGGGGAACGTCATTATCTGACCATTCGGAAAGCCTGTGATCATGAAGCAGGCATTTACCGGAACTTAGCAGAGAATGTTATGGATCAGCACGGAGATACGGGCTGTTTCCCTCATGCATATGCCAATGTGGAAACCAGAGGAGAAGCGGTGTTTGCGGCGCGCAATGCCATTGACGGCGTTCTTGCCAACGAATCTCACGGTGCATGGCCTTATGAATCCTGGGGGATCAACCGTCAGGATGATGCGGAAATGACCCTGGATTTTGGCCGTCCAATAGATTTTGATCAGATTGTTCTGTATACACGGGCGGATTTCCCCCACGACAACTGGTGGGTAAAAGCCAAATTTACATTTTCTGACGGAACCCAGGAGGTGGTGGATATGGAGAAGAGCGTGAAGCCCCACCTGTTTTCAATGGAAAAAAAGAATATCACATGGCTGAAATTAAGTGATCTTATAAAAGCAGAAGATCCTTCCCCGTTTCCGGCCCTTACCCAGATTGAGGTATACGGAAAAGATTCTCAATAAGAATAAAAAGAAAAGTGTCAGAATGAACCCGGTTAAGGGGCGTTTTGGCGCTTTTTTTCGTTTCCGGCATTTTTGAGAAAAAGTAGAAATACCTCTTTTCCTTTTTCCTATATTCAGGTAAAATATAGGCAGTGATCATAAATCACTACATAAGGAGGAAATCAGATGGAACTTTTGTTTCTGGAGCCTGTGTTTATGGAGGCCATCTGGGGCGGTACCAGACTTCGGGATGTATTCGGCTATGAGATACCAAGCGAAACCACCGGAGAATGCTGGGCGATCAGCGCCCATAAAAACGGGGAATGTGAAATTGCAGGAGGGATATATGACGGCAGGCGGCTTAGCAGCCTGTGGAAGGAGAAGCCGGAACTGTTCGGGAATTATCCCGGAGACCAATTCCCTCTTCTGGTTAAGATCATTGACGCAAAAGAAGATTTAAGCATCCAGGTGCATCCCGATGACATGTATGCGAAAATTCATGAAAACGGCTCTCTTGGAAAAACAGAGTGCTGGTATATTCTGGACTGTGAGCCGGGAACAGAAATTGCTGTGGGCCATTATGCCAGGGACCGGAAAGAGATGGAGTCCATGATAAGGGATCACCGGTGGGATGAATTTATCCGGACCATTCCAATCAAAAAGGGGGACTTTTTCCAGATCAATCCCGGCTGCCTTCATGCCATCAAGGGAGGGACCCTGGTGCTTGAAACGCAGCAGAGCAGCGATATTACGTATCGTGTATATGATTATGACCGTTTGTCCAATGGAAAGTTAAGGCAGCTTCATGTGGAAGAGAGCATTGCCAACATAAAGGCGCCTTTTAAGGAAGAACAGATTAATCCGGAAACAGAGAAAATACCAGGCGCAGTGCACACCCATTTGGTGACCTGCCAGTTTTACTCAGTGGATAAATATGATATTGACGGTGTGTTTTCAAAAGAGTTTGGAAAATATTTTACCAATGTAAGCGTCATAAGCGGAAAAGGCTCGGTAAATGGAATTCCTTTGGAGGCCGGGCAGCATTTCATTGTGCCGGCAAAAAGCGGAGAGTGCAGGTTTGAGGGAAAGATGTCCATCATCTGTTCCAACCCAGAATAAAAGGAGGCAAAAGGATATGAGACTTGGAGCATTAGAGGCAGGCGGAACAAAAATGGTTTGTGCCATAGGAAACGAAAACGGAGAAATTTTTGAACGCGTTTCCATCCCAACGGAAACACCGGAAATCACCATGCCAAAGCTGGCCGAATATTTTAAGGATAAGGAAATCGAAGCCCTGGGAATCGGCTGCTTCGGCCCCATTGACTTAAACAGGAACTCAGAGACCTATGGCTACATCACCACAACACCAAAGCTTGCGTGGGCCAATTATAACATTGTGGGAGCCTTGAAGGAAGCCCTTAAGATTCCCGTTGGATTTGATACGGATGTCAATGGATCTGCTTTGGGAGAAGCCACCTGGGGAATTGCAAAAGGTCTTGAAAACAGCATGTATATTACCATTGGCACCGGTGTGGGAGCTGGGATCATTTCTAACGGAAAGCTGCTTCACGGCATGCTGCATCCTGAGGGAGGCCACTTGCTGCTGTCAAAGCATCCGGACGATCAGTATGAAGGAAAATGCCCTTATCACAGGACATGCCTGGAAGGCCTTGCTTCCGGACCTGCCATAGAAGCCCGGTGGGGAAAGAAGGGGGCAGAACTGGCCGATCAGAAGGAAGTGTGGGAATTAGAGGCATATTACATCGCCCAGGCGCTGGTGGATTATATTATGGTCCTTTCTCCCCAGCGGATTATTCTGGGAGGAGGAGTGATGCATCAGGAACATATGATGCCCCTGGTAAGAGAGGAAGTAAAGCGGCAGATGGCCGGATATATCAGGACAAAAGAGCTTGAGGACATAGAGAATTATATCGTTCTTCCCAGCTTAAATGATAATCAGGGCATCATGGGAGCCTTAAAGCTGGCTGTCAATGAATATCAGCTGGAAAATAGAGGATAATTGCCAGTTATCTCCTAGTGAAATTCCATTTCCTGTATGTTATGATACATTTTGTAACAGAAATGTAATAATTGCGTAACAAATAAGGAGGATATTACCATGAGAAAATTACCAGTATTTATTTTAGCAGCAGCAACCGCACTTACTGTAGCAGGCGTTCCTATGACCGCTCAGGCAGCAACCTGCCCGGTGTCAACAAGTAATTTGTCAAACTGCTTTGGACAGACTGGGGATATCAACAGCATTTTAAACAAGCTTGGCTGCAACAGCAGCAACGGTAATAGCTGCAGCAACGGTACGACCTGCACCAATGGTTCCAGCTGCACCAACGGTTCATCCTGCACCAAGGGAGCTACCTGCTCCGGCAGCACCTGCTCCACCGGCAAGAACAGCACCTGCTCTACTGGCAAAAACAGCACCTGTTCCAGCAATAAGAACAGCAGTTCCTGTTCCAAGACCAAAGCCGCAACCACAAACAGCGGCCGTCAGTGCAAGACTTCTTACGGAAATTGGAGATAATTATTTTTACGTTTTTTAATGGGTCGGACTGTTTGCGTCCGGCCTCTTTTCTATGTAAAGGCCGTCTGGGCCTGGCATCAAAAAACAGCCATAAGGCCAATTCCGGCTTGTGACTGTTTTTCTGAAAATCATTTGTTTCCTTCGCCCACAATTTCCTCCAAAACATGGATTAAATCGTAAATGGTGTTAATTTGTACGTTACGCTCCAGGATCTCATTTTTTAAATCGATGGAAAGAGTCTCGAATTTTGCCTGGACTGCGGGAGCTATATATGACATATTCATCACCTCATTTTTATGATGCGCATCCTTGGAATGTATTATGCGTGAAAACCCTGTTTTTACATAAATCTTCTGGTACAAGGATATACTATGGGCGAGGTGATGGAAATGGAGAAGAATGGGCAGGAAAAGCTTTCCCGGAAAAACGCAAATGGAATGTATAACGGCACCGCAGAAAAAGGCAAGCCGGAAAACCAGAATCAGACTCATAATTCCCGTCGGGAAGGCATGGGGCCTAATACAAAAAGAAAATCAGATTAATTCTTTAAAGGGGTGGAACCCATGATGCCATGGATTCCCCCCCTTTGAGGTTTTATATTTATGATCGGGCAGTTTTACAGGACTTCTCATCAAAAGTACAGGAAAAGAAGAGACTAAAACCAAAATGAGTTATCTATCTTTGGTAAGGCGGCGGCTGAGAGTTGTCAATGCTTCTTTTCACCGCTGCTTTGATAAGCCGTTCTGTAATAATAATATATGTAGCTCCGCTGATTCTGTGAACAAGCTGAAGGGATGGGCGGAAGCAGAGCAAAGGAGAACTTCCGCCCGAATGATGTTACATATATAATAACGGAAAAAAATAGATTTTGTGATGCAGATTAAAGGATTTTTATTATTTTATTTGAAATTATGCCTTTTTGGAGAACTGCAAACCTCCTTAGCCTAAATTGCCAGGGAAGTTTCAGAACTGTCATAGATTGTGCAAACACTTTCCCGGTACTCCTGGGGTGTTTTGCCGCAAAGGTTCTTAAACACACGGTTGAAATAGCTCTGGCTGGAAAATCCTACGGCCAGGGCTATTTCCAGCATGGAATACGTCTGATCACATAATAGGATCTGGCTGCGCTCCACACGAAGCCGGTTGATGTATTGTGAAAACGAACAGCCCATTTCCCTTTTAAACAGACGGCACAAATAAGAAGGGGTCAGGTTTAAATAATCAGCGGCTTCCTGGAGCGTTACATTGCCCCACAGCTGATTTTTTATAAATTCGATACACCGGTAAATTTGATAGGAATTCCCCTCTTTTGTTTGAAATTCCATGTCCTGCTTTAAATGTTTCTGGGAAATCATCCGAAGCAGCAATATTAAATGAGGCACCACTTCTGCAGGCTTTAAGGGGAATAAGGGATCTTCTCCGCTTTGTATATAAGGACCAAAAACAAAGGTGCCAAGCTCAGGCATTGCAGGGTCTATGTAACAGGCCGTAAAGGACAGCTCAGTTTTTGACGTACCCATAATAGGACATGGGCACATCTGGCATTGCAGGGTAATGTGATCCTGCTCCATACCGGAATGAAGCAATTCACAGGCCTTGTATACTGTTTTACGCCATATGGGATAGCAGCATAAGCGGTTGGTGGGGCCGGCGCATATCATAAGACAGTTTTCAAACCGATCAAATGCCCGTACAGCCAAATGAGTGCAGGCATTAAATTCTTCCAAAATTCTCTTAATGGTTTCCATGTTTCCTCCGTATTTGCATTTCAAGGTCAATATTGTGAAAGCAAGGTCAATATTGTACAAACAAAGCTGCCTGAAATAAGTATACTACAATAGTTAGCCAAAACTAACTAATACTTACTATTATAGTTATGAATACGAAAGTGTCAAGACTGGGGACGCAATGAAAAAATCTGTTTATATACTTGCAATTGTTATTTTAGGCATTATCTCTCTGTTTATCGGCGTAAAAGACATTACAATACAAAGCCTGTTTACAGAGCAGGATCAAATGAAAATCATGGTTGTGAGCCGTATTCCCAGGCTGATCAGCATTTTGGTAGCCGGGATGGGCATGGCCGTATCAGGGGTGATCATGCAGATGTTAGCCTCCAACCGCTATATTTCCCCTTCCACAGGATCTACCACAGAATGGGCAAAATTAGGTGTGCTGACGGCTGTTTTATTATTTCCGGGAGCAACTCCGGCAGTGAAAATGCTGATTGCATTTGGTTCGGCTTTTCTGGGAACCATGCTTTTTCTGCGGCTTCTTCAGGCGATCAAGCTGCGGGATGCTGCATTGATTCCCCTTGTGGGAATACTCTTTGGAAATGTGGTGGGAGCGGTCACAACCTTCATCGCTTACCGACATGACCTGATCCAGAACATAACCTCATGGATGCAGGGGAGTTTTACAATGGTGCTGCGGGGCCGCTATGAGCTTTTATATCTGGGACTTCCTTTTTTGGCATTGGCAATGTTTTATGCCAGCCGCTTTACCGTGGTAGCCATGGGTAAAGATATTTCCAGCAATCTGGGCATTTCCTATTTTACAACCGTGCAGGTGGGGCTTTCCATTGTGGCGGTTATGACCTCAGTTGTTGTGGTATCCGTGGGAGCAATTCCTTTTATCGGCATTGTAATACCAAACATTGTAAGGCTTTACTGCGGCGATAATCTACGTAAGAGTATTGTTGACATTGCCTTGCTGGGCGGTCTGTTTTTGCTGGTCTGCGATATTATTTCCCGCCTGATTATTTTTCCTTTTGAAATACCCATCAGCGTGACCGTGGGCGTTATCGGCTGCGGACTGTTTCTGGCCCTGCTGGCAGGAAGGAGGGTTTATGAAGCTGCGTAAAATCTTGTTTTTGCTTTTTCTATTGACACTTGCGGTTTCGCTCCTGTATGTGGTCTGGGGATTGAATCCGGATAATGCCGGCTATAATGTTCCCAGGCGGCTGATCAAGCTGGCAGCCATTTTTTTAACAGGGGCTGCAATCGGTTATTCCACCATTGTATTCCAGACCGTAGTGGGAAACCGTATCCTGACCCCTGCCATCATGGGACTGGACAGCTTGTACCTTTTTGTTCAGACACTGGTCGTATTTGTCATGGGTGCAAAACAGCTTGCCGTGATGTCCAAAATAACAGACTTTTTCATCTCCGTCTGCATTATGGCAGGTTTCAGCCTGCTGCTTTACCGGTTTGTATTCAAACGGGAAAATACCCGCCTGTTTGTCATCATTTTCATCGGAATGATGCTGGGCAGTCTTTTTTCCAGCCTTGCTACATTTATGCAGGTCATCATTGATCCCAATGAATTTATGGTGGTTCAGGCAAGAATGTTTGCAAGCTTTAACAATGTGAATACGTCCCTGCTGGGAATTGCCTTTGTGTTCATGGCATGTGCGGCCGTCATGGGAATACATAAGATCCACCAGCTTGATGTGCTGTCCCTTGGCCGGGATATTGCGGTGGGGCTTGGCGTGGACTATCAGAGCTCAGTTAAAAAATACCTGCTGATCGTGTCCGTCATGATCGCTGTTTCCACTGCCTTGGTAGGACCTATCACCTTTTTAGGCCTGCTTGCCGCCAATCTTGCCAGGCAGCTGCTTTCTACCTATAAACACAGTATTTTAATTCCCGGTGCGGTTCTGATTGCAGGAGCGGCTCTTGTGGGCGGACAGTTTATGGCTGAACGGGTCTTTGCCTTGAGCACGCCCATCAGCGTGATCATCAATTTTATCGGCGGTATTTACTTTATTATTCTTTTGATTCGGGAGGGACGCATGTGATTGTAGCAAAAAATATAGGAAAACGTTATGGCGAAAAGCAGGTTTTGTCCGGCATTGACACAGTCATTCAAAAGCATGCTGTTACGACCTTGATCGGCGCCAACGGAGCAGGGAAAAGCACGCTGCTTTCCGTGATTTCCCGCCTGATGCCGGGAGAGGGTGAAATCAGTATTGACGGACAGGCTGTTTCGTCCTTTAAAAGCAGTGAGCTTGCAAAAAAGCTGTCCACCCTGCGTCAGACAAACCATGTGGGAGTAAGGCTCACGGTGAGGGAACTGGTGTCCTTTGGCAGATATCCCCATTCTCAGGCAAAACTCACCAAAGAGGATCACAGGCTTGTGGACCAGGCAATCGGTTACATGGAAATGGAGCGCTATGCGGACACGTTTATTGATCAACTTTCCGGCGGCGAGCGCCAGAGGGCGTTCATTGCCATGGTCATTGCCCAGGACACAGAATACATTCTGCTGGATGAACCCTTAAACAATCTGGACATGAAGCATTCCGTTCAGATTATGCGGCTTTTGCGCACGCTTGTAGATGACCACGGGAAAACAGTTGTGCTGGTGCTTCATGATATTAATTTTGCGGCCGCTTATTCGGATTTCATCATTTCACTGAAAGGCGGAAGGCTGCTGAAAAACGGAACAGCAAAGGAGGTGATTACTCCGGAAGAGTTAAACAAGGTTTACGACATGGATTTTACCATTCATGAGGTAGACGGCATGCGTTTGTGCGCATATTTCAAATAGTTGCATCAGCCATTGAGGCTGATCAAATAAAATGTATTGTTTTGAAAGGAGATTTAATTATGAAAAAAAGAACAGCAGCAATTTTACTGGGTCTTGCCATGACCATATCCATGACTGGCTGCGGAGGGACTGGCTCCGCTAAGGATACTTCCCCTGCGCCAGGCTCCCAGGCGGAAAGCAGCGCTGAAGCAGAAAGCGAGGCACCAAAGGAGATTACGGTAAAACACGATCTTGGGGAAACCACACTGACAGCAGAGCCCAAGCGCATTGTAGTATTTGATTATGGCACACTGGATGCCCTGGATTATGCGGGCATTGACGTAGTGGGTCTTGGAATGGGCGGCAATCTGGCCAAACATTTAAGTAAATTTTCCGGGGAAACATACAAGGTTGCAGGTTCCCTCCATGAGCCTGACTTTGAAGTGGTAAACGAACTAAAGCCTGATTTAATTCTGATCGGCGCAAGGGCGGCGAAATCCTATGACGAGCTTTCCAAAATCGCACCCACCGTACATATGACAATGCCCACCAACAATTATTTTGAGAGTTTTCAGGCAAATATGAATATTCTTTCTCAGATTTTCCCGTCTAAAGCCGATGTGTTCTCCCAAGCTGTAACGGAAATTGAGGCAAAGATCAAAGATGTAAAGGAAAAAGTAACAGCAGGAAAATGGAATGCGCTGGTGATCATGGCAAATGACAGCGAACTGAGCGTTTTCGGCCAGGGCTCCCGTTTTTCCATTGTCTATGATGACTTTGGCTTCCAGGTAGCTGACGAACAGATTGACGATTCTACCCATGGCCAGACAGCTACGTTTGAATATCTGGCTGAAAAGGATCCTGATTATTTGTTTGTTATAGACCGTGGCGCTGCTACCGGTTCTGCTGAAGCAACCGGAGCAAAACAGCTGTTGGATAATGAACTGATGAACGGAACGAAAGCAGCGGAAAATGATCATATCGTATATCTGGATTCCACCAACTGGTATGTTGTTTCCGGAGGAATTACAGCTACCAACGCAATGGTTGATGAAGTGGCTGCTTCTTTAGAATAAGTTTGTGTGTATCCGGTTCTGCTGAAAACGGAAATCAGGCAGATAACGGTTTTCACCAAAAAGAGAGTTATATTGCAGATGGCGGGTGCCCGGTTGTTCCGTGCCCGCCTATTATGTTACCATTACCTGTGTACAAGCTTTTATATAAAAAGTCAGTTTAAATTCATGGAGTATTCCGCCGATTATCGCTTCACAATAAAATTTTTTTGATGGAATTGAAGGCAGAATTCGTGTTGTATTTTGTATTGCAGGGTTTAGAAAAAATGCAGTGCAATACAAAAATAACAGTATTCTATGAAAAATAAAAACACCGGAAATCCTGATATTTACCAGAACTTCCGGTGTTTCTTGTGTTTAATTGGAGATGGAGACAACAGGACTCGAACCTGCGACCCTCTACACGTCAAGCAGATGCTCTCCCAGCTGAGCTATGTCTCCATAAAAGCATTGTAACTGAAAAACTGAAAAAAGGCAAGGGAAATTGTTCCAAGAATTTAAACATTTTACATGAACCAGTCCCTGTGGTCACACCTGCTTTGAAGTTCTGAATAGAACTTTGATATATGGAATCCATCCATGAGAGCATGGTTTGCCAGAACCGATACCGGAATCTTTAATTCACCTTCCGACTCAAAATACTTTCCCCAGGTAATACGGGGATTGCTGTCCGCAGGAATTGGAACCGGTTGAATGATGGAAGTATAACTTACCCAGGGAATGCTGGAAAAGTAAAAGAGCTGGTTCTCATCCTTTCCTTCTGCAAGGCTCTGTCTCTGTCTGGCTTTTTCCTGCCGCTGCCTGGAATCCCTTAGAAACTCATCAAAGGGCAGACGGTCGTCAGCGGTGCAATAACAGTAGCTTTCGTTTTCTAGTGCCAGAGTGTAGGAAGGAATACAGTGGTCATACTCGATAATCCCGTTTCCAAGGAGACGGCGGCGGAATTCCGGTATGGAATTGGCTGTCTGGGTTGTTACATAAAGGAAGGTTAAATAAAAGGGCAGTCCTTTTTCCTTGATACAGTTCATGAAGCTTGTAATATCCAAATTTACAGTAATACCCACATATGGGTAATCATAATTGCGAAAAAGGTCAAACTGTTCCTTTCGTGGATAATGTTCCATGTCCAGTTCATAATAACTCATAAAACACACCTCCTGGATTTCATAAACCAATTTAAATCAGTTACGCCTTAAAATTATGAGAGAGTCCAGATAATTATGTAATTGTGATACAAAAAAATACCGGGAACCTTAGATTTATAAGGAAAACCGGTATTTCAAATACATTTTGTCAATCGGAGTAACAGGATTTGAACCTGCGACCTCTCGGCCCCCAGCCGAGCGCGCTACCAAGCTACGCCATACTCCGTTTCCTTGACACATATGGTATTATAGCAGAAAGTTTCGGATTGGTAAAGTATATTTCTTGAAAAATTTTCAAATTTAAGATATTATGGTAAAGACAGATTATTTTAGGAAGAAAAATAGGTGAAAATAGATGAAACCAATCGTAAGCTTTGATGTAGACATGACATTACTGGATCATAAAGACTGGATGATTCCCCCCAGCGCTTTGGAAACCATAGAAAAGCTGAGAGAAAATTATACCATTGTCCTGGCAACGGGCAGAGATATGGATTCCATTTTCAGTGCCGGGATCCGGGATATGGTAAGGCCGGAGGCGATCATCCATCTCAACGGGACAAAGGTGACCGTGGGAGATAAAGTCATCTATGAACATACTTTTGATAAGGCGCTGCTTGGAAAGATTCTGGAGTATGCAAAGAAAACCCCTTACAGCGTCGGTACCACTGTGGGAGACCGGGATTATTATGTTCACCCGGAGGTAGTAAAAAGGCATGATATAAATCTTTGGGGAGAATGCGGAAGAAGATTTGAAGATCCGGGAAAGCTTGTGGAGATGGAAGTGCGGACCATGGCTTATATTGGAGATGAAGCCGGTGCAAAGGCAATGGAAGAGGAATTTCCGGAGATCCATGTACATATGTTTGCTGATAAACAGGGAGCAGATGTGGTGGAACGAAAGGCTTCAAAGGCCATGGGCTTAGTAAGGCTCTGCGAATATTATAAGATCCCCCTTACAGAGACCGTTGCCTTTGGAGACAGTATGAATGATTATGATATTATAAAGGTCGCAGGCAGGGGAATTGCCATGGGTAATGCCATGAGTGAGCTGAAAAAGGCAGCTGATTATATTACGGATCCAATTGACCAGGAGGGGATTAAAAACGCCTGCCTGTATTTTGGAATGATCCGGTAGGAGGCACAAGTGGCAGAACATTATGATATTATTGTGATCGGCGGCGGGCCGGGCGGATATACGGCGGCCCTAAAGGCGGCCGGTCTGGGACTTAAGACCGCCATTGTGGAGAAGGAGCGGTTGGGAGGAACCTGCATCAACAAGGGCTGCATTCCAACTAAAGCTCTGCTCCATGCTTCCAGTATTTTTGAAGCACTTCAAAACAGCGATGAATTTGGGGTGTCTACAGATTTTATTTCTTTTGACTTTAAAAAGATGCAGGATTATAAAAAACGCTCTGTAAAAGTCTACCGCAAGGAAGTAGAAGAACTGATTCAGGCAGCCGGAGTATCGGTTATTTGGGGGACAGCCACCATACGCCGGGGACGGACCATTGAGGTGAACAGCCCGGAAGGCAAAGACTATTATGAAGCAGACAACATTGTCATTGCCACCGGAGCCAGACCGGTGATGCTGAAGATCCCGGGAGCAGACCTTCCGGGGGTGCTGACCAGTGACCGGCTACTGGCGTCTGATACATGGAATTACGACCGCCTTACCATCATAGGCGGAGGTGTGATCGGTGTGGAATTTGCCACCATTTTCAGCGATCTCTGCTCCCATGTGACCATACTGGAAAGTAAAGCTCACTTATTAGGGCCAATGGATTCAGAGGTTTCCCAGGCTTTGGAAGAGGAACTCAGAAGAAGAGGAATTGCAATACACTGCAGGGCAAAAGTCAAGGAGATCCGGGAGGAACCTAATCAGGGGCTGGTATGTATTTTTGAAATAAATGGAGAAGAACAGGTCATCCGTTCCGGACAGGTTCTCATGGCAGCAGGACGGGCTCCCTGCTTAGATGGATTGCTGGGGCAGGATGTAACTCTTGAAATGGAGAATGGCCATTTAAAGGTGGATTCGGAATTTGAGACCAGTGAACCGGGGATCTACGCCATTGGAGATGTAGTGGCTGAGATCAGGCTTGCCCATGTGGCGGCCGCACAGGGGACTTATGTGGTAGAAAAGATTGCGGGAGTCCAGCATACCATACGGCTTTCCGTGGTGCCAAACGGCATGTTTGTCAAGCTGCCTGTGGTACCAAGCTGTATTTACACGGAACCGGAAATCGCTTCCGTAGGGCTTACCAGGGAGGCTGCCATGGCCTGCAGAATGAAAGTGAGCTGCGGACGCTATTCCATGAGCGGAAACGGAAAATCCATTATAACCAGAGAGCAGAACGGGTTTATTCATCTGGTGTTTGAAGAATATTCCGGCACGCTTGTAGGAGCCCAGATCGTATGCTCCAGGGCAACGGATATGATCAGCGAAATGGCGACAGCCATTGCAAACGGGCTGACGGCTGAACAGCTTATGCTGGCCATGCGTGCTCATCCCACTTACAGCGAAGGAATTGGGGCTGCTATAGAGAACTATTTTGAAACCAAAGGAGAGATAAAACAATGATTCAGGAAAGACTGGAACAATTAAGACGCCTGATGGCAGAGCATCATATGGATGCTTACATGATTCCAACCTCGGATTTTCATGAATCCGAATATGTGGGCGAATATTTTAAATGCAGGGAATTTATAACCGGATTCAGCGGATCAGCTGGTACGGCTGTGATCACAAAAGATGGAGCCGGCCTGTGGACTGACGGCCGTTATTTTGTACAGGCTGGAAAACAGCTTGACGGAACAGGAATCACCCTGCAGAAAATGGGACAGCCGGGAGTTCCTGAAATTGGGGAATATTTAGAACAGGTTCTTCCGGAAGGCGGCGACCTGGGATTTGACGGCCGTGTGGTAAACTGCCAGCTGGGACAGGAACTGGAAACGCTTCTGGCAGAAAAAAATGTGACCCTGGCCTATGAGGACGACCTGGTGGATATTATATGGAAAGAACGCCCCCAGCTGTCTGCGGAGCCGGCCTGGATCCTTGAGGAGAAATATGGGGGAAAGTCTTCTGCCCGGAAAATAGAAGAATTGAGAAGCCAGATGAAGAAGGAAAAGGCAACCATCCATATCCTTACTACGCTGGATGACATTGCATGGCTTTTAAATATCAGGGGAAATGACGTTGTATGCAATCCGGTAGTGCTTTCCTATGCCATGATAACTTTGGACCGTTTCTACCTCTTTATCAATGAAAAGGTGTTAAAAGATGAGGTGAAAGCCTATTTAAAGGATCTTTCAGTAACGTTATGCCCTTACAATGACATTTATACGGCAGTCCAGCAGCTAAGGAATCAAAAGGTTCTTTTGGAAACAGCCAGAACCAATTATGCCATAGTGAAAAACCTTGACGGTTCCAACAAAATCATTGATAAAATGAATCCAACCGCCCTTTTAAAGGCAATGAAAAATCCGGTGGAAGTGGAAAATATGAAAAAGGCCCACATCAAGGATGGAGTGGCCATGGTAAAATTCATCTACTGGCTGAAGCAGAATGTGGGAAAGCAAACCATCACAGAGGTAAGTGCTCAGGAGTACTTGGATGACCTGCGTTCCCAACAGGAGGGGAACCTGGGGCTGAGCTTTGACACGATTTCCGCCTATGGGGCTAATGCGGCCATGTGCCATTATAAAGCTACTGAGGAAAGCGATGTAAAGATAGAGCCTAAGGGGCTTTATCTGGTGGATTCAGGCGGTCAGTATTATGAAGGAACCACTGATGTGACCAGGACAATTGCTGTAGGCCCGCTGACAGAGGAAGAGAGAGAGCATTTTACACTTACCGTGATCAGCATGCTGCGTTTGGGCGCGGTGAAATTTCTTTATGGCTGCCGGGGGCTGACCCTGGATTACGTGGCAAGAGAACCCTTTTGGAGCCGGGGCATTAATTACGATCACGGAACCGGCCATGGAGTAGGATATTTGTTAAATGTTCATGAGCGCCCCAATGGAATCCGGTGGCGCATGGTTCCGGAGCGTCAGGATAACGCTGTTTTGGAAGAAGGTATGGTTACTTCCGATGAACCAGGAGTGTATATAGAGGGCAGCCACGGCGTGCGCACGGAAAATCTGGTTGTGTGCAGGAAAGCTGAAAAAAATGAGTATGGACAGTTTATGGAATTTGAATTCCTGACCATGGTTCCCATTGATCTGGAAGCCATTGATAAATCCATTATGACGGAACATGATGTAAAGCTGTTAAATGATTATCACAAAGCTGTTTATGAAGCCCTTTCCCCACATCTTACAGGGGAAGAGGCTCTGTGGCTGAAAGAGAATACGAGAGCTGTTTAGCCAGTAAAGCAGGCAGGACCGTAGTTACGGTTCTGCCTGTTTTTGATTATGGGTCGTGACCCTGTTGAGCACGCATAGCGTGCGAAATATAAACCACCCGCTATGCGGGTATGCGGTGTTTGTTATACAAAAAAATCACCTTTCCGTTATAATAAGGTTGTTCAAGCCAATTATAACGAG
>CABJBM010000047.1 GCA_902363835.1 Lachnospiraceae bacterium | reverse complement strand
CACCGCACACCCGCATAGCGGGTGGTTTATATTTCGCACGCTACGCGAGCTCAACTGGGTCACGACCCATAATAAAAGGGCTATGTTTTTCGTTTTCCGAAAACATAACCCATACCTTCATAATCTGTTGATAAAAAATCTTCATTTTTAACCTTAAAACAAGGATATCAAGATTTGCTATTCTGTTGCCTTTATTTTTCCCGTATAAAATGTCCATTTGGGAGATAGTATCTCTAACAACCCTTTCGAATTGAAGTTTATATTTGAATCAAATATAGTTATAAACATAACTCCTGAGAATCTCAACTAATTCTCTGTCCATAAAATCATAGTCGTCACTGATATAAAGGCAAACCACCTTTTTATCTGCAATCGCATCAGAATAGTTTTCCTTTATTCTTCTCAAATGCTTTTTTTCCATACAAAATATAATTTCAGCCCAGCCGAGAAGCCCAGCCGTAACTTTAATTCGGGCATTCGTTTCTGTTCCTGCTGAACGTGCTTCGTGCCCATTATACCCATCGAATATCTTTTCGGCTGTTAAACTACGCCGTTTATTTTGGCTACACAAAAAAAGTAACTTCATCTTTTTTACCTTTGATCTTAATTTTTAATTTCCAGTTCTACAAATTGGGATTGAACAAAATCGCTGCGCGATGGCCTGTCAAGGCTGTGGCGCAGTTTTTTCTTTTATATAAATAAAAGCAGTGGAAAGCAAGTCCTAATAGTAGTATTGTTAAATCACGACAAATAACAATCAAACAGGATCGACCTTTCCACTGCCTATGAAAAGAATACCACCCATCCGTCTTGTTTTCAAGCGGTTTTATGATTCAAATGCACCTCCGTGTATAGCAGTGATATCGAAACTTATTGCTATTTATCATGGAGGACATTTTATGTACGACAAATATTTATATGAATTAGAAACTGAGGGCAAACTGCGTAATCTCAAAGAACGCTCTATTTCCACTTATAAGAATTACGTCACTTACTTTTTGAATTACACAGGTAAAACTCCGGAGGAACTTACCTGTGAAGATGTCCGTTCCTTTCTTCTCTTCAAAAAAGAGCAAGGATTAAAGGCAACCACTCTCAACCTGTATAACTCTGCTATCCGGTTCTTTTATCGAAATGTACTTCACATTCTGTGGGACGATATCCGTGTTCCCAGAATGATCTTAGATCATAAACTTCCTACCGTTCTAACATTGGAAGAGATCAATAGACTTTTGGATGCCACGGACAACATCAAATACCGTACGATATTTTCCACCATGTATTCCTCTGGCTTACGTGTTTCAGAGGTCTTGCACCTACGCTATGATGACATTTCCAGAACCCATCACCAAATCCATGTCCGCAATACTAAGAGCAGGCAGGACAGATATACGATCCTGTCTGAGCGGAATCTCCAGATGCTCACGCATTACTGGTTTATCTGTGGCAGACCGATGGATATTCTTTTTCCCAGCAGGTTTACAAAAGGATATCTTACCGTCAATTCTGTAGAACAAGTAATGCGCCGTCATTCATAATAATCTTAAATTCTATTACAATTTAATTAACAATTATGTTGCATTCAAGTAATTGTGTTCCATAAATAAGTATTAGCTTTGTTTTACCCTTTGTAATAGCTGTGACTTGATTGCTGGTAATTTTTGCTATATCAGGATTTTGAATATACGCTTTTACAAATCCTAACGAAATTAATTCATGTAATTCCGGCCTTTTGCCTTGCTGCCACATATTCTCTGATGCCACATAATCAAAAGATAATTCTTCTCCGTTACGATATAACTTAATTGAGCTAGTATCTCTTTCTTTTAACTTGATTTTCTTAATAGTTTTTGTGGTTTCTGCATCCACAAGCAGATATTCTGGTTTAGCTTCATCAAAGCTTCTGTTTAGATAGGCATCTAATACACCTAATTCAGTTAGATCATATTCACTAAGTTGAAATTTTATTATTTCTTCCTGAGTATCCATTAATATTCCTGTTGCTATGCTTAGGGAACTTTGCACTTCGTATATTGCGTTAAGACCATTGTCATCTTGTTTTAAGGGATGATCTGGGGGTAATTGCTCACGCCAATAATTGTAGTGTGTTGATGCTAGTCTGATATTTTCGTTATTCTCTCCTATTGTCGATGCAAACATTATTACACCAACTATTGACAGAAACGGGATTACAAAAAGTATTGCGCTGCAAATTCTTTCAATGATTTTATTTTCTGGAAAAGATTCTTTTATAGACTTTATTATATCACTAAGAAAAATGTAAATCACCCACCCCTCTTTTTATGCAATATTGTTCCTGTTGTCAAGTTTACCTACTATAAATCATCTGTAGTTAATTTATCAACAAACTCCTATTTAGCCATTTGTATAAAATTTACATTTTGAAGGTAGTATCTCTAACACTCCTTTCAAATCGGGGGTTGCAGTGCTCCTACTATCTAAACTGGATTGGGGCTGGTATTCCTGCTTCCGGCAATAAGTAAATAAAAATCGTCACAAATATCTGTATCATAGAAAAAAACATAAATAAATACCTTATGCCATTCTTGAACTTTGAAAAGGGAAGCAACAACCAAATAGAGAATAAAAAGCAGATTATAGAAATGATGGCACATATTCCAAATGCAATATAAGCATTGATTTGACCTATCTTTCCTAACAGTCCGGTAAAAAACAGCAATATATGAATGCCCTGTAACACCCCTATTAAAATAGCTATTATTTTATTAAATTTAGTTATATCAGATTTCAACATTCTATGCCTCCAGAAAACAAAAATACCTGTAGCCCTGTTTTATATTCGCCTACAGGAGCAAATGCTCGTAACAAGTAACCCAGGGTGCCCGTTAAATTGAAAATTATCCCGCATACTTCAACATAAAATACAGGTTGCCCACAATTATTGATACAGCAAAAGCAATGAATATGCCGTAGATAATCTTAACTGTTTTAGATGAGCTTCTCTTGATAGAATACACCAGATAAACAATCTACATTATGTAGGCGATATCGATTATCCCACGATTGCGAATCAATACAGATAAGAGAAAAAGCAGATTTATAACAGTCATTCCTTTTTCTGAATTCAAAACTTCTTTTATTTGTCATAATGGGACCTCCAGATTCAATTTGTCACTATTCTTCAAATAAAAAATCTGCGGTATCTTCCCCTTCTTCAAGAATAGTGCATAGCTGCTTATCATCTACACTGATTTTATACGCATAGGTCAAATCGGCATTGATTCCAATGCTATATTTGTATCCTACTACATAGATTGGTGTTTCAGAGGTATAAAACCCATAATATGTTTCTAGGATTTCGCATTTTGAATCAAAGTGGCTCAAGAAACCATCAAATTCTTTGTCCGCATATTTTCTCGCAATAGTGCTTCGATTATAAAGTTCTTGCATTGCACCATCTGGATTACTATCTGCTTTTTCCTTAGTACAGCTGTTTAACAGCAAGCACATTATAGACAAAACAAAAATCAAAATCATATTCTTTCGCATTTTTGCACCACCAATCCAAATTCAAACTTGATTAATTATAACAAATAAACAACCAAAAATATAGCATTGAATATTTATAATTGTTTATTCAATGCTATATCTGAAAAGTAGATTTGGCTCAGACATGAGACTTATACATTTCTGTATAAGCCTTTCACTTTGCTCTCAAGTGCCATCAAGTGCCCGATCTCATTTGTATAAAGGCATAAAAAAAACACAAAGCGTTATTGGCTTTGTGGTTTTGTTTAATGGAGATAGTGGGATTCGAACCCATGACCTCTTGAATGCCATTCAAGCGCTCTCCCGCTGAGTTATACCCCTGTATGGTCGTAAACCCTTTGTACATTGTAATTGTTTCCTTTTTGTTTTCCAGTTACTCCTGTGTTTCGCGAAGTATCTTTCGCACAGTCTTTCTGTCAATAATCCATATACCGTGCCAAAATACTCAATACAATCCCCATTCCGGCCGGTATCGAATTTAAATCCACCCACTCTTCCCGTGTATGTGCCCCTCCCCCTTTCACTGTACCAATGGTATTTGCAAGAATACCCCTGGACAACGGAATATTGGCATCTGTAGAATAAGGTGCCAAGTCCAGCTCTCCATCATAAAACTCACGAATACAGGCTATATTTTCCTCCGTCCAGCGTTCCAGTTCCATCT
Source organism: Lachnospiraceae bacterium (assembly GCA_902363835.1). Taxonomy (GTDB): domain Bacteria; phylum Bacillota; class Clostridia; order Lachnospirales; family Lachnospiraceae; genus Lacrimispora. Next base: position 17,179 of record CABJBM010000047.1, on the reverse strand, counting down.
GATCAATTTCCCCTGCACCTGGACGGATTCCAAGGATTTCCACATTGATCTTTTTACCTTGCATGCGGAATTTGTCAATGACCTGATGGAACTTCTTCTGCATTTCCTGCAAACACTTTTCACTGCTGGAGCGGTATTCATATAATATCACCGCTTCCTGTGGAATTGAATTCACAGTCGTACCCCCGCTGATCTTTCCCACATTATAAGTGGTCACTTCCTTTTTTGGCGGGTCGATTCGGTACAACTCATCAATGATCTGTGCTGCAATATGAATTGCATTGTCTCTGCCAAAATTTTGATAAGAATGTCCCCCCTGAACAAGGACCTGTATCCGATAACGATGCGACCCCACAGGAATGCTGGTGCACATGGACATATATCCATCAAAAGAATAAAATGCTTTGATCCGATTTCCATAATTGTTGAAGATTTCCTTACACCCTTTCAGATTTCCCAGACCTTCCTCGCAGGAATTCGCCACAACCATCACCCCGATTTTCAGCTGCCCGGCATACTCTACCAGAAAAGCCGCTCCCATCATCAGATTTACCAAATTTGATGTATCATCTCCTATTCCCGGTGCTGCAAGAATATTGTCCTGCCGTCTCATGGGGAGCTCTTCCATATCATCAAACACTACATCTGTATGGGCCATCAAGACAATCATATCTTCATACTTGTCACAATTAAATTTACAGATTACACTTTTTGCCTCGTCTATCCAGACTTCATTACAGCCCTTTCGCTCGAACCACCTTTTATAAAAAGCAGCACGTTTATCCTCTTTATGGCTTGGTGCCGGAATCTTTCCAAGTTCCTCCAGAAGTGCAATCGCCTCTTCTTTATGTTGTTCAATAAACTGAACGATCTGTACTCTCTTCATAATATTGTCCTTCTTTCTTATGCACAAAAATGACAGTATACAACTGCAGAACCACAGCCGTATACCATCATTCTTCTCTGTTTTTTATAACAGGTCTTCCCCGTTGCTTTCAATACATTTTTTATACCAGCAAAAGGAATCTTTCTTAAAGCGCTTTTTACTTCCTTTTCCTTCATCATCCTGATCCACATAGATCACGCCATATCGTTTACTCATCTCCATGGGGCCACATGACACAATATCAATAAATCCCCACATAGTATATCCGATCAGATCTACACCATCGATCACAGCCTCTTTCATCTGCTCAACATGAGCTTTCAGATAATCGATCCGATAAGGATCATGCACCGAACCATCCGCTTCCAGTACATCCTTTGCACCAAGACCATTTTCCGCAATAAATACAGGAAGCTGATAACGGTCATAAATCTGATTCAGAGTAATGCGCAGACCCTTGGGGTCTTTCTGCCATCCCCACTCGCTGGATTCAAGATAGGGATTCTTGTTTGCCATAATCAAATTACCACTGGTCTTTTCCCAGCCCTGCTTCGTGGTGGAAACCTGAGAAAAATAATAAGAAAACGCTGTAAAATCTATGGTATTTTCTTTCAGGAGCTCATCATCTCCCGTCTCTTTCTGAATATGGATCTGTTCTTTTTCAAAATATCGCTCCAGGTATGCCGGATATTTTCCTCTTACCATCACATCCAGGTAAAACCAGTTAGAATACTGATCATCCAGAATCATCTGCATCACATCATCCGGATGACACGTGGCCGGATAAGTGGTAAACCTGGCAATCATACCTCCGATCATAGAACCGGGAAGTATTTCATGTCCCGCCTTTACAGTCAACGCATTGGCAATGAATTGATGGTGAATACACTGAAAAATAGCATTGGAATAATCCTCCTCCTGATCCTGAACCAGGCACACTCCGTTGTAAGGATTAAAACGGCCTGCATTGAACTCATTGAACGGAAGCCAGTAATCAACCAGATCCCCCAGGTTTTCAAACAAAGTCCTGGCATATCTCACATAGAAATCAATGGTCTTACGATTCTTCCAGCCGCCATATTTCAACACAAGATTTACCGGAATATTATAGTGAAGAATAGTCGCAAACACCTTAATTCCATATTTTCTGCATTCACCAAACAAATCTCTATAAAACTGAATGCCCTCTTGATTAGGCATCGCATCATCTCCGTTTGGATAAATCCTCGCCCAGTTGATTGATGTTCTCAAAATCTTGATACCCAATTCCTGAAATAAGCGAATATCCTCTTTATAGGTATGATAAAAATCAATCCCCCATCGAAACGGATAATAAACGGTGTCCTTATCTGTTAATGCTTTCTGAAATTTCGCATCATTCATACGGCGATTCTGAAACATAGCCCGTTCTTCCTTCGTCCATGCCGCATCAAAATAGCGCAGATCCTGAGTATCCAGTCCCTTTCCGCCCTGATCATAGGCGCCATCAGCCTGGGAAGCCGCAATCGCACCGCCCCACAAAAAATCTTTTGAAAATCCTGTTCTCATAGTTTTTATTTTCCTAACCTTCTTTCTTCGTCAATACAAAGGAAATTGCAAAGGATGATACCCAGGCAACCACCATCACTACAAGCAGCATCAGGAAATTGTTACCGCCATCCATGTAAGTAGCAATACTGGTAATTCCAGGCATGGAAAATGCATAAGTAACCACGCCAAGCAATACCGCTACCGCCCCGGCAATTGCGCCTCCGGCCATGGCTGCAAGCAACGGTTTTTTCTCCGGCAAGGCAATTCCGTACAAGGCCGGTTCTGTAATGCCAAGAATACATACCAGTCCGGTAGAGATCGCAGCAGATTTCTGCTCCCCTGCCTTCATTTTCAATGCATAAGCGAGTACCGCGCCGGAAACGGCCAGATTGGAGTAGAAAAAGTTGGGAAGCATATAATCATACCCCAAAGTTGACAGATTCTGTAGTTCCACCGCAGACCAGCCTTTGATTCCGAAGATAATGGTCAGCGGAATAATTCCGCAAAACAGCGCTCCGGCAAACGGTCCGGCATTGTTGAACAGCCATGCGAACCCACCGGTCATTCCCTTTGCGATCCAGTTTCCAAGCGGTGCCGCAAAGCCTAGAAACAGTGGCGCTGCAATAAGGAAAGATAATGCTCCTGAAAATACGATTCTCAGATTTTTCGGCATTCGCTTATCAATGAAATGAAAGATCAGCGAAAAAATCCAGACCGATAAAATCACCGGAAAAATAGATCCTTTATAGTTATAAGCCGGAATCGCAAACAATCCAAACTGGTATCCGGTAATTCCCTCAGCAGGCGACAGAAATGTTGAGTACATTAAAATTCCAGCTGTCATGATACCGAATATTTCTTTTACCTTAAAACGCTTGGCAGCAGCGTACCCGATAATAAAAGGCATAAAGTAAAAAGGCGCATCCCCTACTGCATCTAGCACAACTATGATATCTGATTTGGAAGAAACCAGCCCTAAGGCCGTAATCAGAGAAATAATCCCCTTGATCATCCCGCCCGCCACAATCGCGTATAAACCAGGGGTCACACAGGAAGCCAGGGTATTCAATCCGCTGGTAAGCAAATTCTGCCTCTTTTCCCCGACCTTCTCTCCCGCCGGGTCCGGATTCACTTCTCCTCCGGCTTTGATTCCGGAAATCTCCTGAAAATCGGCATATACCTCCGGTACACTGGTTCCCACAACGCACTGTAACTGTCCGCTGGATTCGACTACCTTCAACAATCCACTGATATGGTTCAATTTGTCCATATCCACCAGTTCCCGGTTGACCGGAACAATCCGCAAACGGGTAATACAGTGAAATACATTTTTTATATTTTTACTTCCCCCAACAGCTTCCAAAATTTCGGAACACATTTTACCATACTCATATTTAGATGGTTCCTTCATCTCCTTCAACTCTTCTCCCTTCACTTCAGCAACAGCCAACTCAGATTCTTCCGTAACCTGCTCCCCAGGTATCAGTTTCATATCATATTCTCCACCATTTGTAAAGACGACTATCACAGTGGAATCCAGCCCCTGTTTTTTAATTAACTCGCGATTAAAACGAATCACTTTCTCATGGGCCATTACCCGTTCTCCCTGTTTTTTCAGGATCTCAAAACCTTTTCCATTCAATCCCACCGTATCAATCCCGATATGTACCAACAATTCCAGTCCATTATCTGTAGTGAAGCCAATGGCATGACCTGTGGGAAATACCATGGACACTGTCCCCTCTACAGGCGCAAGAATCTCATCGGCATCCGGCTCGACACCAAACCCGGCCCCTAATACTCCACTGTTGAAAGTAGGATCAGCCACATCCTTCAAATGGACGTACTTTCCCTTTACCGGTGAGAAAATATGGTCTTTATTTTGTTCCTGGAACCCCATAAGTTTTCTTCCTCCTCATATGAAATTTACGCAAATGTTTCTTATGTCTCTATCATATTCGGAAAACTCTCTCTTTACAATTTCCCGATAAAACATATTGACTTACCAAACTTAATCTTTTATGATGAATATGAGGTGTGCATATGAAAATACAGGAATTAGACGATTATCTGTTTCAATATACTGATTCGGAAAGGAAGCACAAGATGACAGGTTCCACTGTTCTGTCCAAACGTTATCAGGCTATACCCAAGATTCATTTCCATGACAAGGAAATATATCTATTTTCCTTCAACAGCCTTCTGGCGAACAAACTGGTATGTGTCCACAAGGAGTCTCGCTTTACCTATATTCCAGAACACATTCATACTGTGATCGAATTTGTTTATGTGTATTCCGGTTCCTGCATTCAGATCATTAACGGACATCAAATCGAAATGACCCAGGGGGATATCTGCATGTTGGACACCAATATTCCTCACAGTATTCAATATCTGGACGAACAGGACATTATTATTACCATTGAAATGCGCCGTGAATATCTGACCCATGGATTTCTGTTCCGGCTGGGAGACTACGGGATTATCAACAGTTTCCTGATTAATGCACTCTCTCTGGATGCAGCTCATGACCAGTATCTGATATTCAAAAAGCAGGACGAAAATCAAATTCATACAATCATCCAAAATATTCTCTGTGAATACTATAACCCGGGATTTTGCAGTGAAAAAATGATTGATGCATATATGATCTTATTATTTTGTGAAATATTACGGCAATACAAAGACCAACAGTTCTCATATGGCAAAGACGGCGGGCATAAAATCATGGAAATCTTAAACTATATTGAGGAACATTACCTTACCACAACACTGCAGGATACGGCAATGCATTTTGGATTCCATCCCAATTACTTAAGCAACTATATCAAAAAATCCGCCGGGCGATCTTTCAAAGAACTGATCATCCAACAGCGGATGAACCAGGCCTGCTTCTACCTGTCCAATACCGACATGCCTGTCTATGAAATTGCCAACAAAGTGGGCTACGACAATTTAGGCTTTTTCTACAAGAAATTTGAATCCATCTACAAAATGACTCCCTCCCTCTACCGCCGGTTAAAATCTGACCCATTGACCTGACACTCCTGTCAGGTCAAGTTTTTCTGAAAACCACTCCGTTTTTTTATTCTTTAGGCTAAACTTTCCATTGCTACAGATTTTCCTTTCCTGTTCCTGTTTGTCCATAAATAATAATAGGGAGGACCAATATGCGTAAATCCTTTGAGAGGTTGATGGCGATCATCCGGGATACCTGCCAAATGGAGCCAAAGTCAGACCCCGCACACGGCAGGAATTCCGCTGGCTTATGGAAGGGTTGTCTCCGGATCAACCTAAAGCGATTAAGACGGCGAAAAAGAAGTAAGGAAGAAGCCTGGAAGGATGGAAGTGGAAGAACAGAACAAACTGCTTCATACAATCATTGAACAGCAAAAAAATACATATCCAGGCCCAGGAGGACCATCTTGCAGAGAAGGACCTGGCCATTGCAGACCTGCGCAAACTGGTAGACGAACTCTGTTCCCTGAAAGCAAACTTAGAAGAGACCTTAAACGAATTCCGCCGCCATTTCTTTGGTATTAAAAGCGAAAAAACCGTTACCATCTTCTCCTTCTGCTACTCCCCAAAAAGCAATGCCATCTTTTCTTTTGCCACCTGTTTTACATCTTCCATCGCTTTTTTATACAGAGAAATGCGGTCAAACGTTTTCGGATCTGCATATCCGACAGCGCCAATTTCAGCCTCTAAGTATTGAACGAAGTATCATAGAATACTTTGTACAATGGTCGAGATGGACACAAACATTTGTTTTAGAATCTTTTGCGACTGCCTTGGCATCTTCATAGCCGAATACATTGAAAGCAGCTACAGCACGTTTTTTTCCTTCTGTGAATTCCAGCGCTGTATTCAAATTTACCAACATGATAATCCCTCCGTTACCGTGACCACTTCATCATATTTTTACAAACTATCTTTTACAAAAGCAATAAGTTCTCCGGGTAATGGCATATTTTCCGAATCCTCCATTCATTTCACATAGTAAATGTAATTTTCCTTTCGGTCTGCCACAATATCTGAAACGCTTGTTGGATAACCAATGGCGCAATGACCAATCCCTTCGTAGTCACCTGCTATATCTAAATCAGAGAGTATTTTCTTTCCAAAATCGGATTCAAATTCTTCTTTCGCCCGATGAATCCAAATATTTCCAAGGCCAAGGCTCGTAGCAGAATTCATCAGATTTCCCATAACAAGGGAACCATCATATAAATAGGTCGGAATCGATTTATCTGCCAGTACAATTAAAATTACCGGTGCACCGTAGAATGGGTCACTGTTTACTCCCGCAAAATGCGCATTCTCATTTGAAAATGTATCTCTTATTTTTTTGTTCATAACCGCAATAATAATAGGAGACTGTTTACCCATTCCTGTTGCCGCATAGGTTCCCGCTCTCATAACTGCTTGAATTTTTTCGTCCTCTACCATATCCGGTTTGAAATTTCTGCAGCTTCTACGTGTTTCCAATGTCTTTAATGTTTCGTTCATAATCATATCAACTCCTTATTATTTATAAAAAAGGTATAATTGCTGCAATAAAACTATAATCAGCCACAAACATTTTATATCAGTCCAAATGGATATTATGGTTTAACCAGGTAATCAAAGTTACAGCAATCCCCATAATTTTAATCTGTCTCCAACACTGGATAGATAATCAGCAGATTTCCTGATGTCTTCGTTCAAAGAAAGAGCATTTCTTCCTTCTATTGCCATCGTCCCCTGATACCCCATTCCTTTCAAGATGCTGATAACCTGAAAAAAATCGATCGCACCGAATCCAGGATAATATCGGTTATTATCGGATACATGGATATTGTTATAATAAGCAGCATATCGAACCATTGCTTCTGCCATGCTGGACTCTTCCATATTCATGTGATACGTATCCGGAAGAATTTGAATATTTTTTCTTTCTGATCCGGTAAATACGGCGGCCTCTTCCAACGTATTTAACATCGTAGCCTCATAATGATTGGTTGCTTCCAATAAAATATTGACTGAGCTGTTGCCATATCTTGTTTTAAGCTCTCCGATAGACTTTTTCATCTGCGACACTGCTACTGCCCGATTATCTCCTGCCCCCCCTTTTATAAATCCGCAAATGATACCGCACTCCATTTTTTCTGCATATGCTATCATTTCTTCAAATGCATCTACTGTTTTTCTACGAATGTCCTCATTAGCAGCTGATAACGACAACTCGTTTTTCTTTGCGAAAATTCCGGATGCGATATATGTCATTTTCAAGTTATATGAGGCAAGATATTCCTTTAACTGAAGCGGATTTACTTCATCAAAATCTGTAATATTTAATTCTACTCCATAAAACTCTTTTTCCTGAAGAAGTTTTAAAGTTTCTGCAAATTCCTTGCTATGAAAAATATTTTCAGGCGGAACTAATTGTATACACAACGGGAATCCATATTTTGATTTCACAATGATACCTTCCTATTCTATCAGGTATTAAAGCCCTTCAAAGAAGGCTTATCTTCTATGAAGGGCTTACCTCTATGATCTTTTTTTGAACTGATGCAAATAGCTATTCATCTACATTTTCAATCGTAATCAGCTTGGTTTCTGTGCGGTAAAAATTTTCCACCGGTTCACCTCTTAAAATCTTTGCAGCTGCCATTACAGAATCATATCCCTGATAATAGGGCTGACTGTCACAAGTTGCATACATCTTTCCATCCTTGATCGCCTGGCGGGCATCCGCATTTGCGTCTACACCGGTTACCAGGATGCTTCCTGTCTTTCCTGCCGCGTCAATTGCCTCTACAACTCCCATTGCCATCTCATCGTTGCAGCAAAAAATTGCTTCCACATCTGGATTGGACTGCAGGAGATTTTGTGCTACATTCATGGCATCGGCTCTGCTGTAGTTGGCCGACTGAGAAGCTACGACCTCTATATCCGGATACTCCTTAATGGCATCATTGGCACCTTGAACACGGTCAATGGATGTCTGTGCCCCCGCCGTTCCTTCAATGATGATCAGTTTTCCGTCGCCTCCCATCTTTTCGCAAAGATTTTGAGCAACACTTTTTCCCACTTCATAGTTCTCAATTGCCACAAAGGTTTTAGCCAGCTGTTCCGTACCTCCGATTTTGGTGTTTAAATTGACCACTGGAATACCGGCATCCACGACCTTTTTCACCGCCGGAACAATCCCTTTGGAATCCACTGGACAGATGACAAGCGCATCTACCTGCTGTGCAATGGCCTGCTCTACCATCTGAGCCTGCTCCTCATTTCCGGCGCCCTCCTGTCCTACAGGAGCCAGTACATTCACCTTAACCCCCAGCTCTTCTCCGGCCGCTTTAGCGCCCTCTGATACGGAAATGAAAAACGGTCCAGTTAAATTTTTAACAATAACCGTGATTTCTTTATCCGACAAGCCGTTATCCGCAGCAGTTTGAGCAGAGGTCTGTGCCTCTGTTTCCGTCTTCCCCTCATTTGACGGAGCTGTTTCTTTCTCAGCCCCACACCCCGCCAGTAAAAAAACTGATACAATTACTGATATGAAACCTAATCTTTTACTCATTACTTACTCCTCCTATACATTATATTTATGGTTCAGGTACATGACAGGCATGTCCATATCCATCTTCTTACTCAAGCGGATAGAATAGAGAGTTCCGTCGGACTAATGTTTTCCTCCCTGAACAAAACGTCCCTAAATCAGTCCATCAGCCAGCCTCTCACTTGCAGCCGCTGGATTTATTCAAGTGGAACTGCCTATTTTTATATAGAGTTTCTGCTTACTTTTCCGCCTTCGCCATCCGGTTGGTAAACCACTCATAAAATACCGATATGACAATAACCGCTCCTACCATTACCTGCTGCCAATTGGTTGATACATTGAGCACATTCATACTGTTTCGAATAAAAACAATAATTAAAGCGCCGATTACGGTATTGACCACCGAACCTTTTCCTCCTCCAAAGGAAGTCCCTCCGATGAGCGTAGCAGCAATGGAATCTAAGGTAAAGCTCCCGCTGATATTGGGATCTGCCGCATTCAGCCTAGAAATATACAAAATCCCTGTGACGGTTGCCAGCAAACCATTGATGATATAAACAATCAGCACAGTATTTTTTGCATGGATCCCCGACAAGGTCGCTGCATTAAAATTATGTCCCACCGAATAGATCTGGCGGCCGAATATGGTTTTTCTGGTAATAAAAAACAACACCAGAAAAATCAGCAAGGTAATGACTGCAATGTTGGGAACCCCGGGAATCAATGTTCCGTTGGTCAGTAATCGGAATGAATCAGAAAATCCATAAACATATCCTCCATTGGTCAATACGAAAGCAAGTCCCAATGCAATAAAATCCACTCCATAGGTCGCAATAAAAGGTGCAATGCCAACTCTCGTGATCAAAAGACCATTAAGCGCACCACTGGCTCCGCCGATTCCCAATGCCAAAAAAACTCCCAGAAAATACTGTCCGGCTTTTAAAAAGGGAGCACATAAAGCATTGCTCAAAACCAGAACAGAACCCATGGACTTATCAATCCCCTTGGTTATTATCGCAAGGGTCATCCCAAAGCTCATAAGGATCGTAAAGGGTGCCTGCTGAAACATGACTGTTGCAATGTTCTCATATGTCCAAAAAGAACCCGGTCTGGCTACGGCCATGATCCCTATCAGCAATAACAGCAGCAGCACACGGGAATAAGTATCGAAATTCTTTTTCCAGTTAATCATCTGAATAAACCCTCCTTAATCCGCGTGTCTTATGAGCTTTTTCTCCAAGAATTTCCGTTACCAGGATTACAACAATTACAACTCCGACAATGGTTTTTTGCCATGTAGACGGGATCCCCATAATGTTGAGCCCATTGGTCAATATGCGCAGCAGAAGTGTTCCAAAAAGAGTTCCTGCAATTCCTCCTTTTCCCCCATCAAAGGAAATTCCGCCGATGATAACAGCTGCCATGGCATTAAATGAGTATTCCGTACCAATAATAGGGCTGGCTGAGTTACTCATGGAAGCCAGCAAAAGCCCTGCAGTGGAAGCAAAAAATGCGCTGAGCAAATAAACGATCACCCGGTACCTTGCCACGTTAATTCCACTTACCTTTGCTACATTTTCAGATCCTCCAATGGAGTAGATATTATGTCCCAGTCTCGTCTTTTTAAGGACAAAAGTCATTAAGACATAAATAAGAGCAGTCAGAATGATAATCACGTAAATTCCTGCGATTTTTTCATTCCCAAGATAATTCAAAACCGGATTAGCCATAGGAATGGTGCTGCCTCCGGCAATGACAAGAGCAAGGCCTGCTCCAATACTCATGGTAGCAAAGGTAGAAATCCAATAATCAAATTTGCAAATTGCCACCATAAAACCATTGGTAAGACCCACAAGCAAGCCAAACATATAACCTGCCAAAACCGCTATTGCCACAGGAAATCCATTTTGCAGCAGCACACCGGTAATAACCGCCGTCAGGCTCACAACAGAGCCGATGGATAAGTCTACCTGAGACACCAGTATAACAAGTGCCATTCCGATCGAAGCAATCAGCAAAATACAGGAATGCCTGAGAATCAGCATGATATTATAAAAAGACAGAAATTTTCCTGGGGACAATATGGAAAAAAACACAAACATGGATAGTGCACCCCATGCAATGCCGGGAATATTCCATCTGGAGAGCAGGGCAGTGAATGTTGTTTTTACTGAATAATTCTTATGATTCATTTTTATCTCCTTTCATTGCTCCAGCCATAATCCTCTCCTGAGTCAGATCATCACGGTCCAATTCAGCAGATACTTTTCCTTCCCGGAGCACATACACCCTGTCGCTGATTCCGATCACCTCATTCAGTTCAGAAGAAATCATCAAAATCCCATATCCGCTGTGCACCAGTTCATCCATCAGCTGATAAATTTCCGTTTTTGCTCCAATGTCGATTCCCCTGGTCGGTTCGTCAAAAATAATAAATTTACTGTCAGTTGCCAGCCATTTTGCAATGACCACTTTCTGCTGATTTCCTCCGGACAATTCCCCAACTAATTTGTCCACATTGGGAGTGGCTATTTTCAGCTTTTCCTTATATAAATCTCCCAAAGACTGTTCCTTTTCCCTGCTCAATATATAATTAGGAAAAACCTTTCTTAAGCTGGCCGAAACAATATTCTCTTTGATTGGCATTTTCAGGAAAAGACCTTCCGCCTTTCTGTCCTCCGGCAAAAAAGCCATCCCCTTTTTCACACATTCCATCGGAGTCACATGCCGCATTGCCAATCCGTTAAATTCATATTCTCCGCTGATGATCGGATCATATCCAAAAATTGCCTTTGCCACTTCTGTTCTGCCTGCGCCCACCAGACCGGCAAGGGAAACAATCTCCCCTTCCCGCACCACAATGTTTACATTTTTAAAACGCAATCCAGTCAGATTTTTAGTACGCAGCAATTCTTTTCCCGGTTTCCGGTAATTCCGTACATACATATTCTCGATCTTTCGGCCCACCATCATGGAAATGATCCTATCCAGATCCATTTCTTCTTTCCCAAGGGTGCCTATGTATTCTCCATCCCGCATGACCGTGACTGAATCTCCGATCCTGCGGATTTCATCCATTCTATGGGAAATATAAATGATCGCAATGCCTTTCTTTTTTAAATCCCCCACAATTTCAAAGAGCTTGTCAATTTCTGTTTGCGTCAAAGAGGACGTAGGCTCATCCATGATCAATAATTTGATCCGATTGGACAAGGCCTTCACCACCTCTACCATCTGCTGCTGCGCAATACTTAGATTTTTCACATAGTCATTGGGATTTAGATCCAGACCCAGGCTTTTCAGCAGAGTGCGGCTGTCGTCAACCATTTTCTTTGTGTCTATGATTCCTTTGGTCCCTTTGACTACAGGCTCATGTCCAATATAAATGTTCTGGGCAATGGTCCTTTCAGGAAGCAGATTCAATTCCTGATGGATCATGCTGATTCCCGCTCCAATCGCTCCCCGGACCTCTGAAAAATCCACTTCCCCGCCATCAAACTCTATCGTTCCTTCGTCTTTCCCATAAATGCCTGCTATGATCTTGACCAGTGTCGATTTTCCAGCCCCGTTTTCTCCCATCAGGACATGTACCTTTCCCTTTTCTGCCGAAAAGGAAACCCGATTAAGCGCTAAGGTTCCCGGAAACCTTTTTGTAATACCGGTCATTTTTAAAAGCTCTTCCTTTTGCCTTTGCTCCATTCCATCACCCTCTTTTATCGTCGTTACGCACTCTCCTGCATATGTCCAATGTTTTTTGAGCCGCCGTTTCCGCATCCGGCAGCGGAATACATTCGACAAAATATATCCATCATATCTGTAAGAAAAACGATTCGCACCTGTCAAATGCCTATGTCCAGATATTTTTAGATAAAATTCCCCGTTTCTTGCTCCATTTAAAAGTCTTGCCTCGCATCGGTTGATTGGTTCAAGCTATATGTCATTTTTTCAGCCATTTATCAAAATCAAATGTTCCACTTTCCAAGTCTTCCCTGCGTGGTGAAAAAATGTCAAGATAATAAAAACGCTCTATTCCATTATTTGACCAAGCGTGCCACTCATTTGACGGAATGTAATAAGTATCACCTGTTTTGACAGTATATGTGGTACCTCCAATCGTCAGTTCTCCTTCTCCTGCCAATACATATCCCATTTGTTCATTTGGATGTCTGTGCATATCGAGGCCCTGCCCCGGATCCATAAACCCTTTCGTCATCGTTACGCTCATGGCATCAACAATCGTTTTTACATCCCCTGCTTTTCCCTGTGTAAAATAAGGTATCTTCCCCGTCTCTTTTACGATCTGCATCATAGTCTCCTTTCAACTTGCAATAGATAAATGGTACGAATAATCGCCACAACTTTCTACGTCTGATCCCACCGTTTTGTCAGCAATATGTAATCCGATTTTATACTCCAAATGCTCCATCAACTCTAAATACTCATATAAATTCTCTGTGTTATCTATCGTAATTTCTGCCCCGGTAATCGTAATCCCGTCTTTCTTCAGTTCACCACATAAAAAACACAATTCCGCCGGGTTCATTTGCTCCTTCATACTGGAAAAATCAAGCATCAAATCCACAGGCCGTCCATTTTTACGTATTTGACGGCATGTATCACCCATCCGGTCCAGTATGTTCGCATGATTGATGTCTTTATCCCATTCCTGATGTAACGCTTCCTGATCTTTTCCTGCAGTGTCCCACAGATCAGAACCATCTATTATAAGCATAGATATCCCATTTCTCAAAGCCCACTGCACATCATCGCTCGTCTTCACACCTTCCAAGGCAATGGAATATCCGTTTTTATTTCCGCATTTAAAAACGGACCATGCAATTTCATCAACCTGGTTTTCCAGAGTGTGAGCGCCTCGAACTTTGTCTGCACATAAGCAAACAACTGGTTTTGCATCCATTTCTAATTCGTCAGCAAACCTTTGCAAGCTGCTTATATCCGTTTCATTTCTTTTCGTGACCGTGTTAATGCTGCAACCAAATGCCTGCGGAGCCGTGTATTTATAATACCGGTTTAATGATAACCGGTTTTCGTGATTCATATCACAAACTTTCACGCCAAACTCTCCGCCAAACATTTCTCCGTCAAATTGGAATGCGCATGCCCCATCTACAATTACTTTTTCTTTCCCATCAACGATTGCATAAACAGCGCGCAGTCCTTCTATTGCAGCATAGGTGTCATCATCAACCTGTACGTTAATTCCTATCATACATTTTGTGATTTTTTCAAAATATCGTTCCATACGCATTCTCCTAAATACGATATCTGTTTTCAGATAAAAGGCGGTAATATATATGCTTGACCTCCCCCGTCTGAATCATCGCGGCTTTCTCTTACAAATGTTCAAAATATCCGATCCTGGGCAACTCTGCTACAGACTTCCAGCCATCGCTCATAGGTTCTTTTAAGAAAGGCGCCAGTTCTTCCGGGGTTCTTAAAGAAATTTTTTCAATAGGCGGCACCTGTCCGGAAGGATATTTTTCAATAATCTGATTGCAAAGAAGGGTCAAATACATGCAAATTGCAGCGATAGGTCTCTTCGCTTTTTCTGCTGTCGCTTTGGAAGGTACACCTACAATTCCTTCCGGGGTTGCAGCTCGTTCAATTGCCGCATGGCCTTCGCCTTCGCTCCATCGGCTCGGACGTCTCCAAGGATCAACTGATTTGTCCACATGCCCATCCGGCAGCAGCGGTTCACCAAGTTTATCCTGAACATACGCCATGTCAACCATATCCTTAAACATCAGCAAAGCCACTGCCGTTTCAGCTTCATCTGCATGTACAAAATGTGTTGTTAAGCTGTCCGGATGGCTTTTAACCGGATAGAAAAATTCTCTGACACACCTATGCCAGTCAAGCACCCGGAAAATACCCGGCAGCTGATATCTCTTGCAAAATTCCTGAATGGCAGCTTCCAGCATCCATAAATGGCCATGATTATTTACAAAAATAATCTTACGGTATCCATCGTCCCACATACCTAACATAAAGTAAATCAGTGTTTCTTTGACTACTTCTTCCGGCATAATCACAGTTCCGGGCATACCCATATGATGATATGGATGTCCGCCGTAATTTAGAGGCGGGAACGTAAGACAAACCTCATGACCTTCCTTTGCTGTTTTACGCCGTACAGCCTCACAAATCTGCGTACACATAAACGTATCCAGTCCCGTATTGTTATGAAGACCGTGATTCTCAGTGCAGCCAATCGGAACTAAAAGAATATCATTCTTACGGCGTTTTTCAATCTGCTTAGCACGAGGGGTGTTTTGTACATACGTTCCCGCCTTTCCCAGTTCCGGTTCCGAAGGGATTCCATAATCCTCCAATACTGCATCAATTTCATTCATGGTCATATCCCAGACCTTTTTCTTTAATCTTCCAACCTCTGTATTTTCAAATACAATTGCCGGGGCGTCAGTCTGAATCCACTTGTCTGCCTTGTCAAACTCGTCAAATTCTGTGAGTCTGTTGTTGCCTTCATAGTGAAAAGTAGGTAAGTCTTTGATCATTGTTTTTCCTCCATAAATATGTTTTGTTTTTAGCGAAACGTTTTTCTAAAATAAAATTATCACACAATAAAATATTTGTCAATCATTTTTTATATTGTTTTTTTAAATAATTTTTATCGTATATCTGCTTGTAAAATTAGCATATTTGTTGTATAATCATTGCATAAAAATATTATTATATAATACAATGTCAAAAAAACGTTTTGCGTTATATTATAGAGAGGTGTCTTATGTCTAATGAAATCAAGCCTGTTGGAATTAAAGATGTTGCCAGATTGGCAGGCGTTTCTACATCTACCGTTTCCAATGTTATAAACGGAACGAAACCTGTAAGCGATTCGCTGCAGCGGCGAGTTATGCAGGCAGTGAATGAACTGCATTATGAAGTGAATATGGTCGCTCGTGGATTAAAAAGCGGAAAAACGAACAATATAGCAGTGATTGTATCCTCCATTACATCGGTATTTTTTCCGCCTCTGCTTCAAAGCATTCAATCTGCTGCTAATCAGTATGGATACATTGTCAGTGTCTTTGCTACTGGCGGAGACCTTGAAAAGGAAAAGAATTTTATTCATATGTTAAAAACACAATGGATTGATGGCATTTTGCTTTCATCCTGCGTTGATATTTCCTCCCCTAAGCGAACCTCATACATCCAGGAACTGTCATCCTTACAGATCAATGGTCATCCTATCCCTCTCATTTGCATGGAATCAGAAGTTGATCCTTCGCTGGATGCGATTGTTGTTGATGACAGAACTGCAACTTCTAATGCAGTTAAACATCTTTATGAAATCGGCCGCAAAAATATCGCCTATATTTCATTTCCTGAAACCTACACGATGGGAAAGTTACGAAGAAAAGGCTATGAAAACGCCTTACATGATTTAAAAATAAATATAAACAAAAAACTTATTATAGAAGGTGCTTCCACTCCCAAAAGCGGATATGATTGCATGCAGGCTTTGTTAAATACAAAAGAAACAATTGATGGTGTTATTGCAGGAAATGACCAAATGGCTATCGGTGCTATGCGTGCGATTCTAGATGCTGGATTGCGCATTCCTGAGGATATTGCTGTCGTCGGATACGATGATAATTTTCCTGCTTCTCTCGTTCAACTATCTACCGTTCGTGTCCCTCGTGAGGATATGGGGCAAAGTGCGTTTGATCTTTTTATGAGGAGAATACATTCTCCCAATGCTCCGCGTATGTTAATCAGACTAAATGGAGAACTTATCATACGAAATTCTACCGTTCCCGGAACAGAAAGCCCTTGGGAACTTAATAACTGGTAACCATACTTCATGACTGAGATCATTCCTGCTCTTGATTTTATTGCCAGGCTGACACAGCATATCCCGGAAAGACACTTTAAAATTCCACCTGAAGGTATGACTTCTGGCGAAGTCTGTGATATGAGTAATGATGACCTTCTGGATATGGATTACTTTCTTCTTGAATTTGATGACCTTGAAGATGACGATTTTGGTAAAGAGGGTTTTTATACTTTTAAGAGCTTGATCATCTGTTTCCTTCGCCCTGCTTCTGCAGGGCTTTTAATTTACATGATTCGTGTCTGACAAGGAATTTGGTAAGTAGATAAGTCCCTTACGGGACTTACCCCTCTCAGAACCGAACGTGCGGCTTTCCCGCATTCGGCTCCCTGTAAAGCTTATA
>CABJBM010000046.1 GCA_902363835.1 Lachnospiraceae bacterium | reverse complement strand
AGCTGACTGTCACTAATAGGTCGAGGGCTTAACCAGGTTGGTTTAGGTAAGAGGAAAGAACGGATGATAGATATGTAACAATGTGTGGTTTTGAGGGTATATGCCTCAGTAATCCTCGATAGCTCAGTCGGTAGAGCAAACGGCTGTTAACCGTT
The DNA here is from genome assembly GCA_902363835.1 of Lachnospiraceae bacterium. GTDB lineage: Bacteria > Bacillota > Clostridia > Lachnospirales > Lachnospiraceae > Lacrimispora. The sequence goes on along the minus strand of CABJBM010000046.1, from coordinate 23,463 downwards.
GGGTCGTAGGTTCAAGTCCTACTCGGGGAGTTCGTGATACTCAAGCGAAGACTATGAGGAGAACGAAATGTAAGTGCGGCCCCATGGTCAAGCGGTTAAGACATCGCCCTTTCACGGCGGTAACACGAGTTCGAATCTCGTTGGGGTCACTGAATTAGTAAGTTTTAGTTTTATAATTTATGGCGACATAGCCAAGTGGTAAGGCGTGGGTCTGCAACACCCTGATCACCAGTTCAAATCTGGTTGTCGCCTCTCTTATGAAAGCCTCAGAAACCTGATAGAATAAGGGTTTCTGGGGTTTTTGCTATGTGTATTTGGTGTTTGCGCTTGTTTGCGTGGGCATTTTTTGTGTTTTTAGGGCGATTAATCCAGGATTGATATCATTTTTGAAGCTGTTTCTTCCTGGGAAGTGATGTTGCGGAGGTAGTGGTGGGTCATGTTGAGGCTTGTGTGGCCCAGGAGCTTTTGGAGCTCGGTGTCTTCCATTCCGTTTTTGTACATGATGGAGGCGGTGGAGAAACGGAGCTTATGGGAGGAGCGGTATTCGATTCCAAGTTCCTCACAGCATTTCTTTAAGCGGCGGTTAAAAGTTACGGTTGCTAGGGGCTGGCCGTTACGGATGAAGATGTATTCGCTGTCTGGATTTAGAATCTGGATTTGTTCCAGGATTTCTTTGGCTTTTGGTGTTAATGGCATGTAACGCTTTCCTTCACTTGCATGGCCTTTGATATCTTCAATGATTTCATTTTTATCATCTACGAAGCGTTGAACATGTAGAAAATCCCCAGAAATATCATCCCATCTTAATCCTTTTAATTCACCAATGCGCAGGATTAGGTAAAAATCCAGCTTTATAGCCAGTGAGTAAAAATCATCTCCCAAGTGATTTATAATTTGAAGACGTTCTTCTTCGGTGTATGGGGTGATTCTGGTATTTTCTGACTTATAGCTGAACTGTTTATAGTTGATGTCTCGAAGATAATTTCGTTCTATAATATCATTTTCCACTGCAAGGTACAAAATCCCATTCATAATACTTTTTAGGTCATTAAAGCGTTTTCTTGTGATCTGGCGTCCTTTTGTAATGTTCCTGAAATAGATAATCAGATCCTTTGCTGTCAACTCCTTTAAGGGAATCAAGGTGATATCCTGATCCTTCAGTAAAGAATTCCACATAAAGCGATTTTCTCTAATTGTCTTTCTGCTTACGCTTGTCTCCTTTTCTCTCCATTCCATCCAGGTTTCAAAATATGTTTCCATGGTAGCAGCGGTAGCACCGAAAAACTGTTCATACAGTTTTTCGATTAAACCCTCATAAGTACTACAGCTTATTGGCTTTCTTTGGATAATAAAATACTTTCGTCCGTCATCAGGTCTGGTTTTGATTTTTGATAAATCACAAACTCTTTTTAACTGCTTTTCTTTTAATTTTATATTCATTAAAATTATGTGTGCCGGTGGGACTATCATAGCACTATGCTTGGAAATGCACAATCTTATTTTGTTGAATAGATGGTTTATTTTTTATGGAAATTTTTGATTGTTCTAGTTCACCAATGTAATGCTAACCACATTAACACTTAAATTCATTGCATGAGCAACGAGAAAAAATGAATATAATGACGGAGGAAAGAAAAAATCAGTATATACGGAATGCATCAAAAAATAAAAAAATCTAATAAATTGCTGGAAGAGTGAAGAGGGAAACAAAAGAGTTATGCAGTGTAGCTGACAGGATATGAAGAAGTTAAATTTTATGCGCCTTTTATTTTTTTAATAATGTAAGAAAGTTTTATTGGCTATTTAGCTAGAGGAAAGTACTATGTGTCTTGTTTAGATGGATATGGATATACTTGAATAATAAGGTAACCTGTGATAGTATCGAAGTATAGTAGGTGTATTATACACTTATATTTTGTTGCAACAGAAAAAGTAGAACCAATTAAAGAAAGTGTCGGTCAAGATGTCGGTCAAGAGGAAGCTGTTTTTGTTGATCAGTTATCACAATCGTGATTTTGATTAACGACCAAATAAAGCAAGTTGTTTTATCAAATCTTACATTTATAATAGAAGGGAGAATGTCCTATGTACTTATTAAGCTCATTTACACTAAAAAGCATGACTCTGCGCAACCGTATCGTTATGCCTCCGATGTGTATGTACAGTGCCGGAACCGATGGTATTTCAAATGAATTTCATTTTACGCATTATACCTCCCGTGCGGTTGGTGGAGCGGGGCTGATTATTATGGAAGCCACCGGTGTTTTACCGTGGGGCCGTATTTCTGACCATTGTCTGGGACTTTGGAATGATGATCAAGCAAAGGCGCTTACGCCAATTGTTACCGCCTGCCAGAAACAGGGAGCAAAAATAGCAATTCAGCTTAATCATGCGGGCCGCAAATGTGGAGCCCAGGAAAAAGCAATTTACGCTCCCAGCGCCATTCCATTTAATCAGGATTCTCCCATGCCCCATGAGATGACGGAAGCGGATATTCATGATACAGTTAATGCATTCCGTAGCTCTGCTGCCCGGGCATCTGAAATCGGTTTTGATGCGATTGAAATTCATGGTGCCCATGGCTATCTAATTAGCGAATTCCTGTCGCCGTTGACCAACCATCGTACAGACAGCTACGGTGGCTCAACGGAAAACCGATGCCGTATACTAATTGAAGTACTGAAGGCGATACATGAGGTATGGCCAGATGAAAAGCCGGTTTTATTGCGTGTATCTGCTGAGGATTATGAACCCGATGGTATGCATATGGAAGAAATGTCCGAAATTATTGAACTTGTGAAGCCCTATATTGACGTGCTGGACGTGAGTACAGGAGGAGTTGTGTCAACACCGCCGACGAAAATCTATCCAGGCTATCAGGTTAAAATTGCCGAGTGGTTGAAACAGAAGACTGGGCTGCCTACGGTTACCGTGGGCCTTATTACTAATGCACATCAAGTGGAGGAAATTCTGGGTGGAGAACGGGCGGACCTGGTTGCTTTGGGACGGGAGCTTCTGCGTGATCCTTACTGGGTGCTGCATATGGCTCGTGATCTGGGGGTTGAATATCCGTGGCCAGAGCAGTATCTACGTGGTTTTCAGGCAAGAAAGTGATGATAAGAGCATAATAAATGATAAGAATAAGAGGTGATCGAGATTGAAACGTGAGCTACATGTCTTTTTTGATTATATCTGTCCGTTTTGCTTGAGGGCTCATAAATATCTGATGGAGCTGATTCCGGACTATCCGAATGTGGCCGTAGTCTGGCATCCATGCGAATCGCATCCCAGACCGGATCGGTATGGCTCCCACAGCGATCTATGCATACAAGGATATTTTTATGCGGTAGATAATGGGATTAATATTCTAGAGTATCATGATCGCATGTATCAGGCAGCCCAGAAGGATCATGTAAATATCGAAGACATGGATGCCCTTTCTGAGTACGTCAGCGATCTGGTTGATCCTGATGACTTTCGGCTGTCACTTCAGCAGGAAACTTATCGGGACAAGCTGGATGAGTCTAACAAGCTTGCCTTTGAGCATTCCGGTGTATGGGCAGTCCCTGCATATAGAACAGGCGCTTTAAAGCTTGATGCGGTTGAGAATGTGGGTGTTTCTAAAGAGGAAATCCAGGATCTTTTAAAAAATATCAATTCGTATTAATTTTGTCCCCAGATTCCATATTAATCCTACTGTTCATGAAAGGGAAGAGATTATTTAATATTGACCCAAGATAAGGAGGAATAATGTGATGCTGTTGAGGAATGAGAGAATATTACAAATTGATAAAGCCGCCAAAAATGATGCACCTAAGATTATCGAATATCTTAATACGGTTGGCGGAGAGAGTGATAATCTGCTGTTTGGTGCAAATGACTTTCATATGTCAGTGGAAGCAGAAGAAAAGTTTATAGAAAATTTAGCAGATTCAAAGGCTTCTGCTTTATTTGTAGGCAAGATTGAACATGAAATTGTTTGTGTAGGAAGCGTTATGACTTCACCAAGAGTAAGGATTTGCCATCTGGCTGAACTTGCTATATCAGTTAAAATGGAATATTGGAGATTAGGCATAGGAACATTTCTAATGCAGACATTGATTGATTTTTCTAAAGATAACAGGCAGACTGAGATTTTACATTTAGGTGTTAAAGCAGATAATTTAACAGCGCTGAAGCTTTATGAAAAAATGGGATTTCATGAAATTGGCAGGCATAAGAATTATTTTAAAATTAACGGTAACTATTATGATGAGATTCTTATGGATTTGCATTTATGATATTTTGATGTAATAATAAGTAAATTTGTAGCTTAAGTCACAGTTTTGAATATAATATCGTTCAATTATAAAAATGAGGGCAATCATCCAAAGGTTGGTTTCAAGGTTAATGTAAATGGTATTATCAAACTGTGCTTCACCCAATTTGGTTAGTATATAGGTTTTTCCAACTTGCCTGGTTCCATAATTTATGTCAAGAAAAATAGAATAATTTAATATTTTTCTTGAGAAAAAAGTAGATGGCAGGTGTATTGGGGTGGATTAGTCAGCAAACGGTGGGGGAAATTCTATTCCAGGATCTCTAGCAAATATTAGGGATCATAATGAAAAAGTCTTTAAGAGGGTCGTAATTAGCTAATGACATGTTTTTTAAGCATTTACCATCATTACCTTTATTAAAAATATTTATTATAAAACCTCAGAAGCCTGATAAACTCAGGCCCTCTGAGGTTTTTACTTCCTATACCTTATCTCCATACAGCTAAACCCGCAAGGATCCTCATTTTCGTCAGTTTTCAAAGGAATTAATCTACAGAGCTGCGCACCAAACTGAATTCCAGCTCATTTGTCAGGAAATAACTTTCTGAATATAAAACAAGCTCACCTTTATTGGAATAGTGATTCTGCTGAAGCAGCAACAGGCTGGCTAAATCTGGGAGCGCCAGGTATTTCTGATGTTTGGGGGTGCTGAGTACTGCATGAATTGTGCAGTTGGAAAATGCTGCTTTTCTGCCCATCTGCTCCAGCATAGGAAAGACCGGTGTCTCACTGCCTTGCGAGAAGAGCTCCAGCATGCCATCCTGGTATGGAATGTAATCTTCTACATAAGCAATTGGCCGCTGGTTGGCAGTGCGTACCCGCTCGATGTACAGATACTCCTGGTCTTCCGGGAGATTTATCCGCCTGCATATCTCAGCAGGAGCTGTCCTCTTATCAAATATAACACTCCTTGAACCAGGATGATATCCATTGTTGGCGATGATATCGGTGGTGCTGTTGAGCACTGCAATATTATGTTTTAAATGACCGGGGGTACTGATAACGAAAGTGCCGACACCGTGACGGGATAATAATACCCCTTCATTCTCCAGGGCCTTTAAGGCTTCCCGGACGGTGTTGCGGCTGACGCCCATCTGATCGGCAAATTGCTGTTCGGAAGGGAGTTTATCCATAAAGGAATAATTATCGTTTATCATTTTCATGATTTCATTTTTGGCCTGGCTAAATAGGGTTAGTGTAGTTAATTTCATTATAAGCGTCCTTTCATGTAGATCTTCTTTCATTATAGAGAACTTTATTGGAAAAAGCAAGGTACTGTTGTTGGACGACTGAGTACTTTGGTAGAAATAGATAAAAAATAATGTTGTTTTGGTTAATATTTACTAAATATGTGTGATTCAGAAGAATTATTTAGAAATTATGTTGACAAAAAGAGCGGAAATAATTATTATAGAGGTAGGACGACTGAGTTCCAACATATTTTGAGGAGGGTTTTATTATTATGGATTACACTGTAGTTAAAGAAGAGTTGGTACATATTTCCCGGCTGACTTATCAAAAGGGGTATACGCAGGCATCAGGAGGGAATATAAGCTGCCGTGTACCTGGTACTCCTTATTTTGCAATTAAGAAGACATCAGTCAATATGGGAGAAATGACAGTGTCAGATGTATTAATTGTTGATGAAGATGGCAGCGTGATAGATGGGGAGGGGGTTCCTTCCAAAGAAGTAAATTTTCATATTGGTATTATGAAGGTGCGTGAGGATGTGAATGCCGTAGTCCACTGCCACCCGTGTTATGCCATTGCATTTGCTGATGCACGTCTCAGCCTGCCGCATACAACGGTGACTTCCAAGAAGAATCTGGGCGAGATTCCCTGTGTGGCGGCGGCACCTGCGGGATCGGTGAAATTGAAAGAATATGTTGTGGAAGCCTTTCGGGAGAATGACGGGATGAAAGGTATCCTGATGGAGCAGCATGGAATCTGTGCGGTAGGAGCTTCTCTGATAAATGCCTTCAATATGGCTGATTTGATTGAAGGTACGGCCAAGCAGGCTTATTTATGCCTGGAGGTAAGCCGGAATGCAGAGTATTTTAAACAGCTGACACCGGAAGTGTAAGGAGAAAATTAATGGAATCATTAGCAGTATTAACTAAGAGCTGGAAGGAGCAGAATCTGATCCTGCCGATCTGGATGGATGGACAACACCTTAAAGTGGTCAATCAGCTGAAGCTGCCCTTACAGGAAGAAATCATTGAAGTCCAGAGTGTCGGGCAACTGGCAGATATTATCCGTACCATGACTTTGCGTGGTTCAGGTGCCATTGGAATATCGGGAGCCTATGGTATTCTGCTGGCCGCCTACTTATCAAAGGGCAGCAAGGAGGCCATAAGGGAAGCTGGTCAATTATTGAAAAGCACCCGTCCCACAGCCGTGAACCTGATGAAAACAGTTGATGAGCTGCTTGCTCATGCAGAAAAGCTGCCATCCAATGAAGTTGTAGCTGGAATGGAAGAAAAAGTTGTTGAGATACTAATAAAGCAACTGGATTTTGAACATGCTCTTGGAGCTTATGGTGCAGAGTTGATTGAAGACGGTGATACAATTCTTACTCACTGCCATTCCGGTGCTCTGGCTGGTTCCGGGTATGGCGGACGGGCCTTGTCAGTGATTCGGACGGCTTGGGAGCAGGGGAAGAAAATCCATGTTTTCACCAGTGAGACACGGCCTTACTTGCAGGGGGCCAGAATTACGGCTTATGAACTGCAAAAATTCGGCATTCCCCATACACTGATTACCGATGGAATGTCAGGATATCTGATGGAGCTGGGCCAGATCCAGAAAGTTGTGGTGGGCTCGGACCGGGTTGCAGCTAACGGCGATCTGCTGAATAAAGTGGGGACCTATATGCATGCACTGGCTGCAAATGACAATGGCATTCCATTTTACACGGCAACATCAAGCCATACGGTTGATTTTACATTAAAAGAAGGAATGAATATCGGGGTAGAATACCGGGATTCAGAAGAAGTGACCCATTTAAATGGACAGCGGATCACTCTTGCTGAAACGAATGCTGTATATCCGTCCTTTGATGTTACTCCCAATCACCTGATTAATGGCATTATAACGGAAAAGGGGGTAATTGTACCGGAGTACAAAAAAAATCTGATGACATTAAATGAATATGAGGCAGAGGAAACAATAACAGAAAGGAACTGAATACAATGAAGCTGAATGCACCAACTCACCATATTGCGGCAGCAAAAGGGGAGATTGCCAAAACTGTGATTATGCCGGGGGACCCGCTGAGGGCACAGTATATAGCTGATAATTTTCTGGAAGATGTAAAGCAGGTCAACAGCATCCGCTGCATGTATGCTTATACTGGTACTTATAAAGGAAAGGCAGTCAGTGTCATGGCTCACGGGATCGGAGCTCCGTCTATGGGGGTCCATGCCTGGGAGCTGTATAATCTTTATGAGGTAGAACAGATTATCCGTGTGGGAACCGCAGCATCCATGCAGGAGGATTTACGGATCAATGATATTGTTATTGCAATGGGCGCTTGCTATAACACGCCATATGCGGACCAGTTTCAACTGCAGGGAACGTATTCTGCCATTGCATCTTACCCGTTGTTGAAAGAGGCAGTTGAGCAGGCAGAAAAAGCAGGGGCGCGTTATCAGGTCGGCAATGTTCTGTCTTCCGATATCTTTTATCCGGAACACGCGTCTTATCAGGAAAACTGGAAAAATATGGGAATCCTGTGTGTGGAAATGGAAATTGCTGCCTTATATATCGTGGCTGCCCGGGCAGGGAAGCATGCTTTAGGTATTTTAACCATGTCGGATCATGTGCTGACGGGGGAAAAGGTCAGTGCCGAAGAACGGCAGAATAGCTTTACACAGATGATGAACATTGCACTTGATATAGTGTAAGATATGGGGTAATTAGAGAGGAGAAGGAAAAATGAATAAAAAAAATATAGTAATGATCGCCTTTGCACTGCTTTTTTCGATAGTAGCAACCGGCTGCGGAAAGTCTGACTCTACCAGCCAAAGCTCTCAGCCGGCTGCGGAGACAACAGCTAATTCTGAGACAGATAAGCCTGCAGTAGCTGAGACTGAAAAACAGTCTGGCGAAAAAAAGGATTTTAAATTTGCAATGGTATTTGACCTTGGGGGAATCGGTGACAATGGTTATAATATGGAGATTTACCAGGCTTGCGTTGATTTAAGTGAAAGATATGGCATCAGCTTTGACTTTGTTGAGCCAAAGGCAATTAATGACTATGAGACTCAGTTCCGTATGTATGCAGATTCTGAAGAATATGACGTTATCATTGGCGTGGCATATGCTCACGCAGATGCTTTGCGGATGGTGGCCCCGGATTACCCGGACCAGAAATTCGCTATTCTGGATACGGTGCTGGATGATTTGGATAATGTTCATTCTCTCAGTGCTTATCAGCCGGAGCAGCATTTTCTTTCGGGTGTGATCGCCGGTCTGGTGACTCAGGATGAGCGGATGCCCATGTCTAACCCGGAGAATGTTCTTGGTTTTGCAATTGCAATGGATTCTCCTGTTTCTCGGGCTCAGGCAGCAGGCTTTATGGCTGGTGCGCGTTATGTTAATCCGGAAGTTGAATTTATTACCAACTACATAGGTTCTTATAAGGATCCGGCAAAGGCTAAGGAGATTGCCATGACTGCATATGGCAGGGGTGCAGATATTGTCTGCCAGAATGCGGGTGCCTCGGGAATGGGAGTATTTGCTGCAGGGGAAGAAGCCGGACGCTATGTGGTTGCAAGCTCAATTGCCACGATCACTCCTGGCTATACCCTGTCAGTATCCTTAAAGAAAATGGAAGCATTTCTGGATTATGAGCTTACATCAGTTATGAATGGCACCTGGAAAGCTGGAGGCATGCAGCTGGGGATTAAAGATGGCGCCTGCGGATATACCACAGAGGGGACTGGGGTAGAGATACCTCAGGATATTATCGATAAGGCGGAAGAAATCAAACAGCAGTTCATTGACGGCAAGTTTACATTACCCAGTGACATGGATCAGATTGATGAATGGACAAGTAACAATCATTACCAGGGTTAACATTTGATTTACGAAAAGGAACTTAGGGTGCATAACAGTTGCTAAAGGGGTTTATAGCATGAATTTGTTGAAGATGACAGGGATAACCAAGTTTTATCCAGGGACTGTTGCATTGGACAATGTGGATTTCCAGCTTGATGAGGGCGAAATTGTTTCATTGCTGGGAGAAAATGGTGCGGGAAAGACCACATTGATGAAAGTACTTTATGGAATGACCAGACCAGATGCAGGCGTAATTGAATATAAGGGCGAAAAAAAAGACATCAGAAAGCCTTCAGATGCCATTGAGATGGGAATCTGCATGGTACACCAGCATTTTATGCTGGTGCCCGCTTTCACGGTAGCGGAGAATATTGTGGCTGGCTGTGAGCCTCATAACGGGGTTGTCTTTGATAAGAAAAGGGCAAAAAAAGAAGTGGGGGATCTGATCCGGCAGTTTCATTTTAATATTGATCCTGACACATTGGTTGAAAACCTTTCCGTTGGAGAACAGCAGCGGGTGGAGATTTTAAAAGCTCTGTACCGGAAAGCTGATGTCATTATCTTAGATGAACCGACTGCCGTGCTGACGCCAAAGGAAGTTGAGGAACTATTTGAGATACTCAGGCAGTTAAACAGAGAGAAGAAATCATTTATTATCATTACCCATAAGCTGAAGGAGACAATGGCTCTTGCAAGCCGTATCGTGGTTTTGCGTGATGGGAAAATAACTGCCGGTAATCTTAATCCTGAGGAGGTCACTGTGGAGATTTTGTCCGAGATGATGGTAGGGCGAAAGGTAGATCTGGGGGTGCGCCATGGAGCAAAACAAATTGGCGGTGTCAGTCTGGAGGTAAGTAATTTAAACCTCGCCGTTGATGGCAGAAAGAGGCTGAACAATATCGGCTTTCAGGTCCATAAAGGTGAGATATTGGGGATTGCCGGAATTGAGGGAAATGGTCAGTCTGAACTGATTAAGTCTCTGACAGGCTGTATGAAGCCTGATACCATGGAGCTGCTCCTGGAAGGAGATCCGGTCAGCGGCAATGCCAGTGCATTTTTAAAAAAAGGCATTGCCCACGTGCCTGAGGACCGCTTAAAACAGGGATTGGTAGGTCCGATGTCCATTGAAAAAAACCTCATCCTGGGATACCATATGGAACCTGATTTTAATAATAAAGGGTTGTTGAGAACCGGTGCGATCAAGGATTATGCCCGGCAGTTAAAAGAAAAATTCCTGATTAAGGCTCCCACAACGGAAACAGCTGCCAGCACCTTATCAGGTGGAAACCAGCAGAAGATTGTTATTGCCAGGGCATTCAGCAGGGGACCGCAGGCTTTGATTATTGCCAATCCGACCCGGGGAGTGGATATTGGAGCAATCGAGTATATTCATCAGCAGATGCTGATGTTAAGGGATACCGGTAAGGCTATTTTGCTGATATCTCCGGATCTGGATGAAGTCCGCACCTTAAGTGACCGCATTCTGGTTCTGTATGAAGGTAATATTGTATCAGAAAGTCTGCCGGGGGAGCTGTCAGAAGTTGAATTAGGTGTTCTCATGACCGGCGGCATTGCACAGAAGGGAGAAACAGCATGAATAAGAAAAGTCTGAATACCGGCCCTTTGCTGACTTCCGTATTTGCCCTGATTTTCTCCTTACTCTTAGGGGCCTTAATTATTGGGCTTTCAGGTTATTCGCCCATACAAAGCTATGCAGCAGTATTTGGCTATTCCCTGGGAACGGTAAAAGGGATCGCCCTGTCTTTAAGCCAGGCGACGCCGATCTTGTTTACCGGTCTGGCTTTTACAATAGCCTACAGGGTCCGAATGATAAATACAGGGGCTGAAGGGCAGCTTTATATGGGAGCTGTGGGCAGCGCGGTCATTGGTGCTTATCTTGTCAGCTTACCCCGGATAGTCCACCTTCCTCTGACATTGCTGGCAGGGATGGTGATGGGAGGTCTGGCAGCTTTGCTGGTTGCATTTTTACGGGTCAGATTCGGCGCCAGTGAAATTATTACCTCATTAATGCTCAATGAAGTATTTATCCTGTTCACCGGATATCTGGCAAACGGACCGCTAAAACCTGATGGCAGCATGCAGCCCCAAACAGAGCTGATTGCTGATACGGCCCGGCTGAGTAAGCTGATTCCTAAAACGCAGCTTACGACAGCAATTATACTGGGGATTATACTGGCACTGGCAACACAGTTTATATTGAAGAAAACAATATTTGGTTATGAGATGAATGTAACAGGCTTGAATACACATGCAGCGCACACCGCGGGAATTAATACTTCCAGAATCCAGTTGATTACGTTTTCCTTATCAGGAGCTGTTGCAGGATTGTGTGGAAGTGCTCTGGTCATGGGTACTAATTACCGGTTTGTTGAAGGGATATCTCCGTCTTATGGATTTGCGGGCATCTCTGTGGCGGCCTTGGCAGCTTATAATCCGGCTGCAGTTGTTCTTTCCGCCATTTTGTTCGGTATTTTAAAAGCCGGTGCAATTACTTTGAACCGGACCACGCCGGTTCCGGTTGAATTTGTAGATGTAATCCAGGTTCTTGTGGTGGTGTTTGTAGCGGCGCCCAGAATGGTGAAAGCAATCCTGGATATTCCGAAACAGATCAAGAAGGAGGCATGATGTGATGGAAGGATCTAATTTGTTTTTCCTGATGTTTGTGTCAACCATCAGAATGTCAATTCCAATGGTTCTGGCGTCGGCAGGAGCGTCGTTTTCTATGAGGGCAGGTGTCAGCGATCTGGGGTGTGAAGGGATGATGATTTCAGGGTCTTTATTTTCTGTGATCGTGTCCTATTATACAGGGAGCGCCTGGCTGGGACTTTTGGGCGGAATTATTGCTGGCAGTATGATCGCAATGCTTCATGCTGTGATGCATGTTACTTACCGTGTCAATGCAACCATCAGCGGTATGTGTGTAAATTTGCTGGGTCTGGCCATATCTCCGCTGATTCTGCAGATGATCTGGCATCAGCGCAACAGCTCAGCAAGAGTCAGTGCCTTTTCGCCGGTAAAAATCGGAATACTGGAGAAGATTCCGGTGATAGGGGCAATCCTGAACCAACAGAATATTTTGTTTTATCTTGCTTCTATATTTATTGTGGCGGGTTGGTTCTTTATGTTCCGCACCACCCGGGGTCTCCGTATGAGGATGGTAGGAGAAAATCCGCAGGCTGCCAGTACTGTGGGGATCAATGTGGTCGGATATAAATACTTTGGTGTGCTGGTATGCGGTATTTTATGCGGTATGGGAGGTGCTTATCTGTCGATAGGGCAGCTGGATCTGTTTGTTGAAGGGATGACAGCCGGACGGGGTTACATTGCCGTTGTTATCAATGCATTTGGCCGTTACAGTCCCTTGGGGGCATTGCTGGGAAGTATGTTTTTTGGTTTCTTTGACTCACTGCAGATGCTGTTTCAGGACAGTGGTATTCCCAATCAATTAATGAGGATGATTCCTTATCTGTTTACTTTAGTTGTGATATCTTTTGGTATCCGCAGATCATGTACACCGGCTGGTGTTGGAAAATTTCAGGAGGAATAGAAAGAATGATAAGTGATTGGCAAAATGCATCCCGTCCGGTCAATGAGGACGGAAAGCAATATCATATTCAATGTGGAACAGGTGATGTGGCCAGGTATGTGCTGCTGCCTGGGGATCCCAACAGGGTGGAAAAGATTGCGGACAAGTGGGACAGTGCAAAGAAAGTGGCTGACTACCGGGAGCACGTCACCTACACCGGCAAGATCGGAGATCTGGAGATATCAGCCTGTTCAACCGGCGGCGGCGGCGGTTCTACTGCAAGTGCATTGGAGGATCTGGCGGAAATTGGCTGTGATACGGTAATCCGGGTAGGAACTTGTGGTGCCATGCAGGAATATATTGAGCCGGGGGATTTAATTATCTGCACCGGAGCTGTGCGCAAAGAAGGGAGCAGCAGCGATTATGTGATTCCGGAATATCCGGCATGTGCTGATTATGAGGTGACTCAGGCCCTGATTGAGGCGGCGGAGAGACTGGGCTATACCTATCATGTGGGAATTGGCTATACGGCAGCCTCCTTCTTCTGTGGCCAGGGACGTCCGGGAGTTCATGGATACAGCCAGAGTTTTATGAAAAAGATTCTGCCGGATATGAAGGCAGCAGGGGTACTGAATTTTGAGATGGAGGCTGCAACGGTCTTTACCATCAGCCGATTGTACCAGATGAGGGCGGGAGCAGTGTTTACGGTTATCGCAAACCGGGTCCGCAATGATTTTTCCTACAACAATGATGCAACAGACAAAAATATCCAGGTGGCTAATCTGGCCATGGTAATTTTGCATGATTGGGAAATGAAAAAGAAAAAGGCTGGAAAACGGTATTTTTACCCGGCCCTTGTAAATGAAAAATAAAGGAGCAGAACAGATGAAATGTGCAGTGGTAGAACCTTTGGGAGTGAGTAAGGAAGTATTAATGGCAAGTGGGGCAGCGGCCTTGGGGCCTGACGTGGTGATTGATTATTATCCGGACAGGACCGAAGACCCGCAGCAGCTGATTGAGCGCTCCGGGGATGCGGATATTGTGATGATTTCCAATATTCCTTATGGCCGGGAGATCATGAGCAAGAATCCCAATTTAAAGATGATCTGCGTGGCATTTACAGGCTACGACCATATTGATATGGAATATTGCCGGGAACATAATATCACGGTATGCAACTGTTCCGGTTATGCCACAACTGCGGTAGCAGAACTGGTTTTCGGCAGTGTGATTGCCTTGTATCGCCGTATAAAGAAGTGTGATGAAGCCACCCGTAATCATGGAACTAAAAATGGGCTCATAGGATTTGAACTGGAAGGAAAGACATTTGGAATTGTGGGACTTGGTGCCATCGGGGGCGCAGTTGCACGGATTGCCCAGGCGTTTGGCTGTGAAGTAATTGCTTACAGCGAAGGTTCTGACCCAATGGCAAAAGTTGAGAATGTGAGTTTTTCAGAACTGCTTCGTCGCAGTGATATTGTTTCACTGCATGTACCGCTTTTGGAATCCACCAAAGGGCTGATCAATAGGGAAACTCTTTCACTGATGAAGCGTACGGCTATTCTGGTAAATGCGGCCCGCGGTCCGGTAGTAGATAATTCTGCTCTGGCTCAGGCGCTTACTGATGGTGTGATTGCAGGTGCTGCCCTTGATGTATTTGACATGGAACCGCCGGTACCACAGGATTATCCTCTTCTGCAGGCACCCAACACCTTATTAACACCTCACGTGGCATTTGCAACCGCAGAATCCATGGTAAAACGCGTTAATATTGCTTTTGACAATGTTAAATGCTGGTTAGCCGGATCTCCTGTCCATGTAGTTTGATAAAGGAATAACTGGAACAAACCCTCAGATTCTCTGCATGGGAAGAGAATCTGAGGGTTTTTATTAATCAATGGTTCAGAATAGCCGCTTTGCTTTATAATAGTGCCCCAGTTTATCGGTGGCAATGATTGCATCACAAACTAGTTCGGGTGTTACGGTTAGTGGCATATTGCCCATTGTATCATTAGGGCTGCATGCTAATTCTGCGACTTTCATTATTTCATCCATTTGGATTTGGTGTATACCAAGATCTTCCAGAGTTGTAGGTAATCCTACCTCCAGACAAAAATGAATGACTTCTTCCAATTCTTCCTGAGGGGCATTCTCAAGTACCAACTGAGTTAATGTGCCAAAAGCAACTTTTTCCCCATGATAACACTGATGCGTTTCGTGTATGGCTGTAAATCCATTATGAATTGCATGAGCCGCTGCGATGCCGCAGCTTTCAAACCCAATACCTGATAAATAAGTATTGGCTTCAACAATATTTTCCAGTGCTTTTGTGCACACTTTTGCCTGTGCGGAAACAAGAGCTTTTATACCGTCTGAACGTAAGGTATCATAGCATAATCTGGCAATAGCCATTGAGGTAACGGTATAATAACCGCCAATAAAGTTAGGGCTGTTTGATCGCATACATGCACGGGCTTCGAAATAAGTTGCCAATGCATCTCCCATACCGGATACCAGCAGACGTACCGGTGCGCGGCTTATGATTTCTGTGTCAACCAAAACCATATTTGGATTTTTGGGAAGAAAAAGATATTCTTCAAACGCCCCGTCCTCTGAATAGATCACCGATAAAGCGCTGCATGGGGCATCTGTTCCTGCAATGGTGGGGACAATAACCACAGGGGATTCTGCGTAATAAGCCAGGGCCTTTGCCGTATCATGTATCTTCCCGCCGCCGATTCCGACAACAACATCACAGCTAGATGCCTGATAAGCACTTACTAAGCGGTCAATTTCTTTGCGCGAGCATTCACCCTGGAAAATTTCAAGAAATATGCTTGTGTTGAATTCCTTTGCACTTTTTTCAACCGGTTCTTTAATACGGCCCTTTCCGGCTTCGCTAACTAAAATAAAGGGGGCCTTTCCTAAATTCTGCAGATGTCTGCATAATTCATTTAATATTCCTCTCCCCTGGACGTAGCGTTCCGGACTGCCAATTATGTTAGCCATTTTATTTCCTCCTTAGATGGTGATATCGATAAAATTATATCTATATAGGCCATTATATTTTTATCCGGGACAAATGTCAATCCACTAACCTGACAATAGTTAATTTTTTATCATAGTAATTCAGACATCAGGGATTAAAAAAACCGCTTTTTAAATGCCATCTTGCATTTTACTCCAGGATAAGATAAAAATAATTTGCTATAGTCAATCATGCAAAATGAAAGGAGTAAGTATAATATGGCCAGTATACGAGATGTTGCTTTGAAGGCTGGAGTTGGGATAGGTACTGTTTCCAGGCTTTGAATGGAACTGGTTATATAGCGGAAGATACCAAGAAAAAGATCCTTGATGCTGTGAAGGAGCTGGACTATGTGCCCAATGAACTGGCCCAGAATCTCTACCGTAAGCATTCCGGCTTCGTAGGGGGCATGGTTCCTGACATAGAACATCCTTTTTTTGCAGGTTTGACGAAATACATTGAGATTGAGCTGTATAAACATGGCTATAAGTGTATGATCTGTGGTGTTGATAAGAAATTCTTAAAACAGGAAGAGTACTTAGAGATGCTTTATCAATATCAGATGTAGTAGCGTATTTTGCCATGTTCGCCACATAGTTGTTTGCAATTTCATTTTGTATAGTTGGTACTAGAACCAACTTTCCCGAGTTTGTAAAAGTCTGAACGCAGGCAGGCATTTCTCCGACAATGAGATAGTATCTGTAAAATTCGATAGCTTTTTGATGGAGTGCCTTTGGCAGCGGAGTCACCAGGTCAAAGGCAGAACGAATTTCCAGTGATAGCCGTTTTTTACCGTTAGCCCAAAGAAATTCTTCAAAATCCAGCGGATAAAGTGTCATGCTCTCTACCTTGCCAACAGGGAAAGAGTAATGCTCCCGATGGATTGCAACTCCAAGCAGGCTTCCTGCCGCAGCAATGTGGTATTCTGGTGCCATTTCACAGAAGTATTTTAATGAGGTCAGTGCCCGTTCACAAGACTGGATCTCATCAAAAATAATGAGAGTTCTGCCTGGTGTGATGACATCATTTACGGTTGTTTCCAAGAAGCGAATGAGTCGTTCCGGAGAGATATCATTGGAAAAATATGAGGCAACGGAAAGGTTGGTTTCAAGATTAATGTAAACTGTGTTATCATACTGTGTTTCACCGAATTTGGTCAGTATATAGGTTTTGCCAACCTGCCTAGCTCCATAGAGGAGCAGGGGCATTCGGTTTTCTGTTTTGTTTTTCCACGTAAGTAGTTTTTCTTCAATTTTTCTACGCATAGCATACACCTTTCTTTAATAGTATATTGCGGTTTTACACCTCAGCTCACATGTGAGGAAAGTTGGGTAACTTTTTAAGCGGTTGGCTTGAGACTTTAATAAGCGCATTGCACAAACTATAAACAATTAAAAGTTTGTGCAATGCAGTTCCCGTATTTATGTCGTAAAAAAGCTAAATTTATAAAAAATGAGGATAATCAGCCAAGGATTGCCCTCACTTTCGCCACAGTTTCTTCTTGCGGAGTGATGCTCCGTAGATAATGATGGCACATATTAAGGCTGGTATGTCCAAGAAGCTTTTGTAGTTCAGTATCTTCTACTCCATTCTTATACATGATTGATGCGGTGGAGAAGCGAAGCTTGTGAGAGGAGCGGTATTCGATACCCAGTTCTTCGCAGCATTTCCTTAAACGGCGGTTGAAAGTTACGGTTGCCAGTGGCTGGCCGTTGCGGATGAAGATATAATCACTGCCTGGGTTCTGGAGACGAACCTGTTCCAGTATCTCCATTGCCCTGGGAGTGAGCGGCATCAGGCGTTTTCCCTCTTGAGCATGGCCTTTTATATCTTCGATAATCTTATTCTGGTCGTCAACGAAACGGCGTATAAAGATGGTGTCACCTTTGATATCCTCCCATTTCAATCCCTTTAGCTCACCGATGCGCAGGACCATATGGAAGTCCAGCTTAATGGCCAAAGAGTAGAAATCGTTCCCAAGATGATTGATAATCCGTAGACGCTCTTCCTCTGTATAAGGTTTTATGCTATTTTCTTCTGCTTTGAAAACAAATTGCTTAAAATTAATGTCTTTTAAAAAGTTGTGATTAATGACCTCGTTTTCTACGGCCAAGTAAAGGATTCCGTTCATGATGCTCTTCAGATCGTTGAATCTTTTGCGGGTGAGCTGACGGTCCTTGGTGATGCTACGGAAATAGTGAATGCAGTTCCTTACAGTCAGAGAGCTTAAAGGTACTTTGGTTATTTCATGTTCTTTAAGCAAGGCGTTCCATAAGCATCTATTCTCCTTGATGGTCTTTTCCGTAACACTGCTTTCAGTAGCCCGCCATTGCATCCAGATTTCGAAGTATTCTTCCATGGTAAGTGCAGCAGTGCCGAAAAAATGGTCATATAGCTTTTCTATAAGACCTATGTAGTTAATATTGCTAATCGGCTTTCTCTTTACAATTAGATAGATTCTGCCGTCATCCGGCCTGAGCTTTATTTTTCTGAGGTCGCAGACTTCCTTTACTTGGGATTCTTTTTGATTAAACTCCAAGATTGCCTGACATGCAGTAGTGGTTAGTTTTCCGTCTGGATAGAAAATTTGCTTTTGCAGTTCTGAGATAGCGTCATTTAATTCTGTAAGAGGTACTGACGGATTGCTTGTCAGTATACTTACAATTGTTTCGTTCTGTTTTTTGTATGGGCTTACGGAACGGCACATCCGCCATTACCTCCTTTCCGTTGAATACGTCTAATCTTTGTTTGGTTGTTTCAATAGATCATAGTAATAATATCTGAATGAAAGAATTGACTATTACAATAACTGTTAAATGTCTGCAGGAACCTTTAATAATATCTGTTTGGACCTCATTCCAGCCGAAGTGTTTTTTGTGTATGTCGCAATACATTCTCCAAGCCTTAAATTCCTTAGTAACGGAACCCAACCGTTATTATTTGGATCAATTTCCTTGGAAATCGCTTTAAGCTCATAATCATTTGGCTTGAAATATAGCTTAGTTGAAGCTTGCTGTATTCGATTTATGGCTGTTTTGGAAACGTTATCGTGAAAAAATTGGGTCCCAAGCCATAAACCAATGCCATGTTTTCTACCCTCTGTGAGTATACGAGCTATGGGAGAGTGCTTTGAATGGTTAAATAGTTGCGCTTCGTCCAATATGAGAAAGGTTTTATGATTTATACTCCCTTTCAGCATCGCTTGATTCCAGATATTCCACAGGATGATATCAGACAAAAATTGTTTTGTTCCATCTGTAAAATATTGCAGATCATAAATATAGACTTCTCCTGGACGATAATTATTAAAGCAATATTTACCTCCGTTAAAAGTATTCTGATCAAAGAACGGCTTAAGCTTACTATATAGGGTTTTGGCATGTGTGTCTTTGGTGCCAGATATTATGTAAAGTAAAGCTTGAATATCATACTCGATATTACCAGATTGTTGAGGAATTACTTTTAATATTGCTTCGTATAACATATTCTTTTGACGGATTCCCAAATGGAGCACTTGAGCAAAAAGCTCCGTAACTCTTTGAGCCGTATCGACTTCCTTTTCAGTCAAGTTAGCATCTAAATGCAAAGATTGAAAAGGATTTATATCAATTCCGTGTTGGTATACGGCCATAACTATGGGATCAATTGAAGATGAAGATCCCCATGGTTTGCTGTCTTCTGGAAGTTTATAGCTTCCAGAAGAGTCTATTATTATCACGGGGAAACCTAAAGAAGCAGCTTGTAAAGCATAACTTTTTAGAGCATAAGTTTTACCGCTTCCTGATACACCCTGGATTTGTATGTGGTAGTTAGGCATCTCCTGCCCATCAAGTGGAATGGTTATGGCCGGGCCAGGCCTTGATTGACCTAATATTATTTTTTTCCCTTTACTTACCGTATTAATCATAAAATATCATCTCCTAAGCTCCAGATTCTGTTCCTGTTAATAGCAACCATTTTTCTTTGTTTCTTTCCTGTCGTTGAGTTAGGAAAGTAAACTGTTTTAAGATAAGTTTTTACTTGGGACTGGTCAGAGGTAATTATCTCAGCAGCCGATAGGTTTTTAAGTAATTGGTTTACTGTAATATGAAAGGGAAATATGTCAGGCATAATATTTTCCCTTAAATCCTGTTCAGTAATATATAAGTAATTATCATCGTAAAACAGGTTAATACGGCCGTCTCCCGGTAAAGTGTTGTTACTTTTCCGATGAGTCAGTATGCAATCTGTAATCATTGTGCTGAACTCTTCAATAAAGGCTTCAGATATACTATCTGTATCATTAGAAACCTCATTTTGGTATAAGAAATCCACCAGTAGTTTTTCTACATCGTTTTGTGTTCCCCATAAATCTTCGATTTTGAGGTTATAATGATTTAGGAACTTTTCCAAAAATTTATATACTGTCATAAATATGGAATATGCAATTCCGTTTTCTTCAAATGTTTCTAAGCCGATTTGAAGGTTATCTTCAGCAACTTCCGATAGTAGCTTAACAACAGTATCAAAGTTGCTGCTGATGTATTGGCATAAAACAGTAACGTAATTGCCGACTATTTGAGGTGCTTGCAAGGCTTTTTGCAATTCTTCTATATTTAAATCCTTTCTTCCTATATAAATGGAAAGCGCATCTTGCATTGGAAGATCGGCTATATTTTGATTAGAAATATAGGCAAGGGTAGCTCGCGATTTAAAGCCTTGTCCATTAATCTCAAATTTGTCTCTATTTACACAAAGACTATTTAAGATTCTAAAATTGTCTAATCTTACTTCCTGCTTATATTGGTTGGAAGTTGGGTTGTCTGCTTTAACGATTAATATCTCATCTTGCATTGCTAATACACTATTGAGTATTGATTTTGTGGGCATATCCAAAGTTTTATAGAAAGGCTCATCGTTATTAAAAACCTGGAGTAATGCTTGTGAAATTTTTTCACACCCAATAGATATGTCTGTAACCTGAATGTATAGGAATTTGTTTAGGTTCCAAACACCCGCTTTTTCTAAGATCCCCTGCAATATGGACATGTGGAAAAACAGGCTAATAAGAATAGAAGTTGGTTTACTCAGTAAATTTAATCGGTTCCAATAATCTTCTACGATTCCTGATGATTCCTGCTCCCTGGATCTTATAAGCCATTTACTGGATGATGGCAATTTAAAGTTATTCTCAGGAAGGACCTTAAATATTTCGTTGGAAGCATCAATAAAATAGGGTATATTGTCTGTAAAAGACCAGCCAGCTAAATAAGGGAGAACAATTACTTTTGCAAGTCGTAATTTATAGCTTATATAATCAGCTATTAGCTCTCCCTTGCGTCTGTCACTTCTTTTACATACAAATGCAGCTCCTACCTTACGAAATAGTGTAGGGAGTCTATTGGGTGTTAAATCAGTCTCCTTAATTAAAAGGGACCTTTTTCCTCCAACACTTATATTTATATTAATTAGGAAAAATAATTGCTTTTCTGACTGTTCAGGTAGTGATATAATTACGATGTCCTCAATAATAAAAAGAGAGTATAGTGAAGGTACGAATACCTCTTTATTTTGGGCCATTATAATTAATCTGTTAAATACAGAATCTTCTTGTAAGAATTCACAGGGTTCTGATTTTTCCTGAAGTTGATTTCTCAGTTTGTCAACTGTTATGCGGAGTTCCTGATTTTCATTTAATAGGTGTTGATTATTAAATAAGATAGGATCAGGAAGTGGAGGTGGATACAGGGGAAACGGAACATAGTTGATAAGGTTAGGAGTATTAACTAGGGGCATTATAATTACCATCCTTTCTGTATTGAGGGCATTTCAGCCTTGCCTTTGGTTATTTGATAATATCATGATTAAAAGGCTGTGAAAACCGCAGTTAATATGCAAATAAGAAGGCCTTTTTCTACAATAAAATACGGTTGACAGGAGTAAGAGATGAAGTTCTTATCATTATTTACAGACTTAAAACAGCTAAAAGAGATGGATGAGTTTTTGAGCAGTGAATTGCTAATATCAACAGAAACGACAGAAGAGGATATTGATGAAATATTTGCTTCGTGTAATGAGGAGACATTTGCATATTCCATTTATAATTATTTTTTTAGGTGTATGGACGATTTGAATAAATATGAGAATTATGAAGATGGATATGGCTTGCCGAAAGATATTACTTTCGATAGCGTAGTAAAGAAAAACTGTATTATAAGTACGCTTTATGCACTGATGTTTCTTAAAGAAAAGGAAAATTTTATTAGCTTAAATGAGTTTGTAATTTGTAAAATTGAATCACAAATTCCAAAAGAGATACGGGAAAAAGTAAATGGTTTATTTGATTCTACTTTGAAAAATGAATATCTTAGCCGTTTTGCCTTATTGAAAAAGGTTGATAAAAAGCGAATGATCGGAAATTTTAATAAAGATTTTACATGGTATGTAATATTAAACCAGCAAAATCAATGTGATACTGTGATTGGGGAAACAGTCAAGTTTTCAATTGAAAGTTTTTTGAGAAGTGTTGAAAATACGCTCCATTATTCTTGTAATAATAAAAATAAAATTTTAAGTGATGAAGATAAATATAAACGTCATAGGTCTGCGAGAGATGGCATTAAAAGTATTTTTCATGGATTAAGCATGATTAGAGATGATTGGAAATGTTCTGATACAAATAATCAAATAATTTTTGAATATACAAAAGAGTTAGCATTTCATCACAATATTATTTTGCTTTTTATAAAAGAGATGAAGAAAGTACTTGATGGGGATAACGGAAAATATGAGGACGTGTTGGATTTTATTAACGATTGGCATAATGTGATAAAAAGTCCTCTTGTCTATGATTTTGATGAAAATATGGTTAACTCATTAGAGATGATGTATGATGTTGGGCATCTATTTAATAGAATCTCGTTTCCAATATTAACAAATACTTTTTTTATTTCATTTATGAAGAAAAATAAATATGATATTGAAAAAAGTATTAGTGACTTAGAACGTTACATAAAAAATAATTATGAAGCCGAATTAACAAAAAACCAGACGGTGTTTTCTTCAGATATTATATTTGATGAGGTGGTCAGTAAACTGGATCCTATATCTCTGCAAAGGTTAGCTGCTGTTTTAATAGATATATATTCCCCAACGGAACCTTTTCAAGTATATACGGGTTTTAAAAGACCTGATCATTTAGATTATAAATCTCAAAAATGTTTAATTGCTGATGAGTATAATTACGCCTTTAATAAGCATTTTTCCCCCACATTTGAAAAAAAGTTCAAGAGGACATCTAACAAATCCTGTTAGAATCAGGAAATCTAATTATTATTTTTTTGAAATAAGGGTAAAATGATAAAATCCCTATGGAAATTAGTCCATAGGGATTTTATGTTGCTAATTAAATGTAGAATTAATTTTTAAATATTCCTCGATGGCTATCTTTGGTATCTTCCAAGGTAAGCGTCAAATATGTCAGTGTATATTTTTTAACTTTTAATTGTGAGATAATGTCTCTAATTCTA
>CABJBM010000045.1 GCA_902363835.1 Lachnospiraceae bacterium | reverse complement strand
GAATAAAAAGATATTAGTAAGATATAAGCCTTATTGGCTATATCATTATTATACAAGGAGGAATGGAAATGAAGAAGGAGAAAGCAAAATATAAATACTGGCTGATGTCAGTATGCTCTGTTCTTACTGTGCTCTTTATCTGGGAGCTGGTAACCGATATTTTGCACCTGATCTCTCCCATGATGCTTCCCAGTCCGGCAAAGGTACTGAATACATTTCTATATAAACTAACAGGAGGGGTCAATCCAGATGGAGCGACCCTTCTCCAGCATATAGGAGCCAGTATGAAAATTGCACTGGGAGGTTATACCGTTGGAGTAGTCATTGGGGTGCCTTTAGGGATTGCCATGGCATGGAGCAGGAGATTTGAGCTGTTTGCCAAGCCATTGTTTGATGTAATACGGCCCATTCCAGCGCTTGCCTGGATTCCCCTGATGATTCTGTGGCTGGGAATTGGTTACTGGTCAAAGGTTGGAATTATATTTTTTGCAGCTTTTATCAGTGCTACCATCAACGCCTATGCAGGGATCAAGAGAACCAGCCGGGTTCACTTATGGGTTGCAAGTACCTTTGGTGCTTCCAATAAGCAGATGTTATTTAAAGTGGCTATTCCTACTGCACTTCCAATGATTTTTACAGGATTAAGACTTGCACTGGGGTCCTCCTGGGTTGCACTGGTGGCTGCAGAGCTTTTGGCAGCAACAAGAGGTCTGGGTTATATGATTCAGGTAGCGAGAATGCTTGGACGGCCAGATGTAATTTTAGTGGGAATGATCACAATAGGAGTGATTGGTTTTTTGTTATCCTATATACTGGAAAAATTACAGAATAAGTTTGTAAAGGGAGGAAAATAACCATGGCAGCCAGATTGTTTAAAAAAAACATTGCAGTTTTTATGACTGTAATCGCCTTTGGATCTCTGCTGCTTTTATGGGAACTGGTGGCCAGATTTACAAATGCCAGGATGTTTCTTCCTCCTGCCTCAGAGATCATCATTAAATTCTTCGAAAGCTTTACTGTCCCCATTGGCAGACACACGATGATGGTGCATATTGGTGTCAGCCTGTACAGAGTGGGTGTTGCCTTCTTTTTCGCAACTCTCACCGGAATTACTTTAGGAGTTTCAATGGGGTATTCCAGAACAGTGGAAGCAATTGTAAAGCCAATATTTGAATTTATTCGTCCCATACCGCCTCTTGCCTGGATTCCCATGTCAATTCTGTGGTTTGGACTTGGAGATCAGAGTAAATTCTTTATTATTTTTCTGGGGTGCTTTTGTTTTATTACAGTGAATACATACGATGGTACGAAAAATGTAGATTCTGTTTTACTGGGAGCTGCCAGAATGTTAGGCGCATCAGAACGTCAGGTGTTCTTTCGTGTTGTTCTTCCTTCCTCGGTTCCATATATTTTTGCAGGGCTTCAGATTGCGATTACAGCAGGCTGGTCTGCTGTGGTAGGAGCTGAAATGGTGCGGTCCGATGAAGGTGTGGGCTGGTTAATCGTTATGGGAATGACCAATGGAAATACCGTTCAGATTATGGTTGGAATGCTGGCAATCGGCCTTGTTGGATACATTCTGGCTACAGCCATGGCAAAGCTGGAAGGGAGGTTATGCATATGGAATCAGCAGCAGGGTCTTTAACAGGAGTGCTTCAGTGCAGCCACGTATCCAAGGAGTTTGACAGCTTTGACGGCACAGGCAAGAACCTGGTATTAAAGGACATTGATTTTTCTGTTAAGGAAAATGAATTTTTGGTGCTGTTTGGACCGGGACAGTGCGGAAAAACCACTTTGCTTAACATTTTGGCAGGTTTAGAGCCGGCCACCTCCGGAGATGTGTTGGATCATGGAAAAAAAGTGACTGCCCCTGCTCCAAAACGAGGAGTAGTTTATCAGAAAACAGCATTATTTCCATGGCTTACAGTCATGGGAAATGTAGAATTTGGGCCGAAGGTCCGTGGATTTAAGAAAGAGGAGACAAAAAAGATTGCAGATCATTATATTGAACTGGTAGGTTTAAAAGGATTTGAAAAAAGTTATCCCTCCCAGTTATCAGGCGGAATGAGACAGAGGGTCGGAATTGCCAGAGCTTACAGCAATAATCCTGATATTATGCTGATGGATGAACCTTTCGGCCATTTAGATGCTCAGACCAGATATATGATGGAGGAAGAGCTTCAGAGAATCTGGCAGAAAGAAAAGAGAACGGTAATCTTTGTTACCAATAACATTGAGGAAGCGTTATTCCTGGCAGACCGGATTATACTGATGACCAACTGTCCTTCTGCCATTAAGAAAGAATATAAGATTGATCTGCCTCATCCCAGAAGTTATGTTGATTCTGAATTCCTACGTTTACGGCAGGAGATCACTGAAAATATGGACAAATCGCTGTAAAGGAGGAGTTTATGGAAGATAAAAGAGAAACAAAAGTAAAGGTAATGAATCTGACAAAACAGTTCGACCAGCTTCTTGTTCTGGATGACATATCCTTTGATGTGAAAAAAGGAGAATTCCTTTGTATCGTAGGGCCTACTGGATGTGGCAAGACAACATTTTTAAACAGTCTTACAAAGCTTTATCAGCCCACAAAAGGGGAGATCTTAATTAACAATGAGCCTGTAGATTTAAAAAAACACAGCATTGCATATATTTTTCAGGAATATTCAACAATGCCATGGCTGACGGTAGAAGAAAATATCCGGTTTGGCCTGGACATTAAACATACTTCAAAAGAGTTGGCGGATCAAAAGGTGGAGGAGTATTTAGAGGTGGTAGGACTGACGAAATACCGTAAATACTATCCTGATCAGCTTTCAGCAAGTATGCTCCAGCGGGTAGTCATTGCCAGAGCATTTGCTACTGAGCCGGAGTTATTGTTAATGGACGAACCCTATGGGCAGCTGGATATTGAACTGCGGTTTAAGCTGGAGGATGAGCTGTTAAGCCTGTGGAAACGCAACGGAACAACTGTTATTTTCATTACCCACAATATTGAAGAGGCAGTTTATTTGGGGGAAAGGATTCTTGTTCTTACAAATAAGCCTACAACGATAAAAACGGAGATAAAAAATGATCTGCCAAGGCCAAGGGATATTGCTTCTAAGGACTTTGTGGAATTACGAAATAAGGTGACGGAATTAATTAAATGGTGGTAGGCTTTATTTAGCGATTATATATTAAAAGCAGCGGCTCCATATGCGTTCTCTAAGGGAATGCAGGGGCTGCTGCTTTTAACTTGGGGTAAGTATTAAATTAGCAAGAGGAAAATACCATGGCTAATTGCATTGGAGACAACTGCTCTTGTACTTGATGCAGGAATGTACTATAATATTAGGAGGCCATGAGCATGAAGCAGTAAGGAGATATTGGCATATGGAAAATGAATCAAAAATAAAATATACTGACCACATCGGATTTCACATGCTTTTGGCAGCGACGGGTGGAATTATGGATGCGTATTCTTATGTTAGCAGAGGTAATGTATTTGCCACCGGCCAGACCGGGAATTTCGTGTTGGCTGCAATCCGGTTTCTCTCAAAGGATTATAAAGGAATGGGTCAAGCATGTGTGCCTATCGGAGCATTCTGGATGGGCATTTTCCTTGCAAGACATTTTTATTATAAAATTTATAATGAGAAACATACCAATTGGATATCTGGTATTTTATTTCTGGAAATTGCCGTATTATTTTTGGTCGGCTTTATCCCCAGTACCCTGCCTCACCTATTCGCCAATACGGCAGTATCGTTCGCCGCTGCAGTTCAATTTTGTACATTTCGAAACTTTGGGGGACACGCCGCCTATGCGCCGGTATTTTGTACGGGAAATATGCGTTCCTGTGCGGAAATGTATTACGAAGGCTTTGTCAGAAAGGACAGAGAATGCCGGATAAGGGCATATCATTACACAGGAATCCTGGCAGCCTTTTTCGCCGGAGCCCTTATGGGAGCAGGGCTGTCTGTCTGGTTGGGAGAAAAGGCGATTTGGATGGCCTGTCTGCTGCTGTTTGTATCCTGGAAAACAGTTGATGTGGAAAAGAAAGGCCAAAAGACGGGCCAGCTTCTGCCTTTGTAAACAGCGGGATCTTAAAATATTTTAAAATAAAAATCTCCATGGGCCACTGCTTTTTTCGGTGTTCTATGGTTTTTTTATGTCCCGGTTTCCTCAGGTGATTTTGGCGTTGATTCATCCCCGAAAGCTTACTTTATAGCAATTTGGGTTTTTACGGACGCTGTCAATCTTGGCACTTTCTTTACATAACGTGGTTATAACGTACAAGAAGATCAAGAATTCTTTTTAATGTATATCCTTAACGCTTTGATGACCAGATACAAAACGTATATGCCTACTCCTATGGCCAACACATAAAGAAGTAAAAGAATAAGATTTATAATACTTAAAACAGCCATTCAAACAACCCTCCTTACATAGCGGTTACAAATTTTCAGCCTACAAATATTATCATATCATAAGAGAACTGTTTTTTCCATAAATGGACCCATGGATTTTTATGCAAAGGATTATTAGATGATAGTTAGAAGAATAAGAAGACAACTCTTGACATACCTAGATTTTCTATGTATAATACACCTAGAAAACCTAGGTATTATTTTATAGATAAGAGGTGAAATAATGGATAAGAAAATGATGGCATTTGGAACATCGCTGTTAATCCTGAAGCTTTTGGAAGCAGAAGAGATGTATGGTTACCAGATAATTAAAGAATTAGAAAAGCAGAGTCAGGATCTATTTGTACTGAAGGAAGGTACCCTGTATCCCATCTTGCATAGTCTGGAGCAGCAGGGGGCGATTATCAGCACTGAAAAAGAAGGCCCAAATGGCAGACTGAGAAAGTATTACATTTTAACAGACAGTGGGCATCAGCTGCTAAAGAAAAAGGAACTTGAATGGAAGAAATATAGCAGCGTGATGAGTCAAATACTTGGAGGTGAGATGCTTTATGGCGGATTATAAGAAAAATGATGATGTCAGGCAGTTTATGAAGGACGTACAAGACCAGATTCAGTATAAGCCAATCGTACCAGAACTTTGTGATGAATTGTATCAACATATAGAGGACCGGCAGGAAGAGTATATGGATCAGGGAATGAATCAGAAGAACGCTGCCAGAGCTGCCTTACAGGATTTAGGCGATCCATCTGAAATTGGGATCCGGCTAAATCAGATTCATCGGGTGGAAAAGCCCGGATTTTTACTTTTGTCCATCCTGGCACTGATGGTGGCAGGCGGCATTTACCAGATTACTTACCATATCCAATCTTATTGGTATGTGGAAGACTCTGCGGTTACCCAATTGATATATCTGATTAAAGAAAATATACATATTGTGATGGGTATCCCGTTGTTG
This sequence comes from Lachnospiraceae bacterium, assembly GCA_902363835.1. Classification (GTDB taxonomy): domain Bacteria; phylum Bacillota; class Clostridia; order Lachnospirales; family Lachnospiraceae; genus Lacrimispora. The sequence continues at coordinate 22,020 of CABJBM010000045.1, read as the reverse complement.
TTTGCTGTGATTTACCTGGGATATCCATGGCTGGTTAAGCACAGCCGCAGTCTCTTGAAAGGTTTTGTGGTTTACAGCGTAATTATATTTTTGTTAAACATGTCAAATATGGTTGGTTTTACTCCGGACTATTTACACCTGTTTTTGTGGAATGCATATATGCTTGAACTGCCGATCTTGATGCTTTCTGTGCCAATACTAATGATATTTTCCTATAAAGTCAGAAATAAGTGGCGTTATTCTTTTCTGATTCCAATTGCCATATATGCGGTGATTGCTTTCTTTGGTGCTCATCGTTCCGGAGGGTTTGTGGGTTTCATTTACGAAGTGATATTTTTAATTGCCTCCTTTTTAATGTTCCTGCTTATGGCATATAAACGATTTTTCTCAGAGAACAGGAAAAGGAACGTGATTGCAGTTGCATTACTTTGTATAGCAGTCTTATCGATCTGGGGGTATTATAAAAGGGGGTCTCTGGAGTACTATTATAAACAGTGTTTCTATCCCGATACAGTAGCGAATGATCATCTTTCTGATGCATACAACAGTCTTTTGATAAAGGATTTACTGAGCAGAGCCAATTTGATTGGCGAAGTGGAGTTATCGGAGCAAGAGATGGTTTCTTACTTTGACTATAGCTGGTATTATGATGGAATCATAAAGGTTGATAATCGTGAATGGAGAAGGGATCCGGCTGAGCTTTCCGGATTGGAAGATATTCTGCCACAGCATTACCACAATAATTATATGATTGCATATTTTATTTTATCCTATGGCTGGCTTCCGGGAATATTTCTGTTTTTAATCCTGTCCGGAATTTGTTATTGGCTTATTTCCATTTCTTTGCAAATACGTAATCCCATGGGACAGCTGACGGCTTTGTCTGCGGCATTATGTATTACATTGCAGGTTGTTTTATATATAATGGGTAATTTGGGATATCAATTTGGCTACTTTTGTGTTTTGCCTTATTTATCCGAAGGCAAAGTAAATCATATTACCAACATACTCCTGACAGGAATACTTATTTCTGCATACCGATATGATAAGGTGATAAAAGAACCTGGAGAACATGATGCTGTGTTCTGGAAAGCAGAAAGAGTATAAGCCATTAGGAAATCAATTATTCAAAAATTTAAAAACAGTCGTTAACCGCTGGCCTTTGTGAATCTCAGAAGGCCGGCGTTTTTTATGTACGGTATTACCTGACAGTTATGAATCATTAAGCAGAAAGTTGGTTTGGGATATATCATAAATGGTGTCATCGGCGCGTAGGTGAGAAAGCTCTTTTTTTACTATATCTGTTAGCCAGTGTGAAAAAGAGCAAACGAAGTATGAAAAAGAGCAAAAAGTGCTGAATAAATAAATGCTATATTAGTATCAGAAGTCAGCAATACTGCTTGAAACAAAGGAAAGGAAGAAAGAGATATGGGGGCAATTCGATTAAAGGATGTGACAAAAAAGTTTGGAAATGATATTGTAATCGATAACCTTAATCTGGAGATTGAAGATGGTTCCTTCACTGTCCTGGTAGGTCCGTCAGGCTGCGGTAAATCCACAACCCTGCGTATGATAACAGGTTTAGATGAACCTACTTCAGGAGAAATATTCATTGACCATCATAAAATCAATGATTTAACTCCAGGTAAGCGGGATATCGCTATGGTATTTCAGAATTATGCATTGTATCCCACAATGACGGTAAAAGAAAACATTGAATTTGGCCTGGAGAACAAAAAAGTGCCTAAGGCAGAAAGGCAGAGGCGTGTGAAAGACATATGTGAGGTAGTGGGATTGACGGAATATCTGGAGAGAAAGCCTTCCACGCTTTCGGGCGGACAGCGGCAGAGGGTTGCCCTTGCCAGAGCAATGGTAAAGCAGCCAAAGGTTTTTCTTATGGATGAGCCGTTGTCTAATCTGGATGCAAAACTACGGGGGCAGATGCGGGTAGAGTTAATCGGCCTGCATAAAAAGCTGGGAACTACCTTTGTTTATGTGACCCATGATCAGGTAGAGGCCATGTCCATGGCTGATGACATTGTGCTTATGAAGGATGGGTATATTGTTCAGCAGTCCAATCCCCGTGAACTGTATCAAAACCCTAATTGCATATATGCAGCCCAGTTTATAGGAACCCCGCAGATGAACATTATAAATAATGTGTTTCCCGATGGCATGCAGCTTGGTTTCAGACCGGAAAAATTGTATCTGCAAAAGGTCGGCAAAGAGCATATTACCATACAGGCAGAGGTAGTAACCAAGGAGATGCTGGGGGCAGAGACAATCTATTCATTGAAAAGCGCGTATGGAATCTTAATGGCAAAATCCCAGCATGAAGTAGATGACGACAGTCACTTAAGCCTATGGGTACCGTTTTCTGACATGTATCTGTTTGATGGACAGGGCTGCAGAATGACTTTGGGAGAAGCAGAGAAATATGTGATAAAACAGACCTTTGACAGGCAGGAGGGGTAGGATTTGGACCGGAAGAATATTAGTTTGAGTGAAAAAAAGGACCGCATTCTTGGCTTTGTGACAGCGGCTCCGGCTATGGCACTTCTGTTTATATTTACCGTATATCCCGTGTTTTATCTGATTTATTATTCACTGTTTTCAGGAAGCCTCATATCCTCAAAAAAGGCATTTGTTGGTTTGGATAATTATAAGGAGTTATGGGAATCAGAAACGTTTCATAAGGTCCTGAACAATACAATCCTGTATACTGTGCTGTTTGTGGGACTTACAATGGTGTTGGCGGTCATCATAGCTGTATGGCTGAATGGTTCAAAGCACAGAAAACTCAACAGTGCAGTAGAGAGCTTCATATTTACGCCCCATGTCATTTCCATGGTATCAGTATCCATCGTATTTTTATGGCTCATGGATCCGGATACAGGATTCCTGAATATGATCATTACCAGACTGGGATTTTCAAAATTCCCATTCCTGTCAAGCCCTGCAACATCCATGTTTTCACTGGTGCTTGTTATGGTTTGGAAAAGTGTGGGATATTACGTCCTGCTGATTATGGCAGCACTGCAGACAGTTCCCTCCAATATATATGAGGCGGCAGAATTGGATGATACTTCCTCAATGCGAACCTTTTTTAAGATTACGCTTCCTATGATTTCGCCAACTATCCTGTTTACATCGGTGGTGGCCTCAATTGCTTCTTTTAAGATTTTTGATTCAGTTAATGTTATGACTCAGGGAGGACCGGTGGATTCTACCAACACTCTGGTGTATTATATTTATTCGTTTGCTTTCCGTTACGGAAAACCTGGAATGGCATGCGCGGCCGGTGTGGTTCTTTTAGTTTTAGTCTGCATTATGACCTATGTACAGTTTGGAGTAGGAAAGAAAAAGGTTCATTATCAGTAGTGGGAGGAGAGATATCATGGAAGAAAGCATTTCAAGCATTGTATTAAGAAAAACGGGACGTATTTTAAATGTGTGTCTGAAGCTGTTGGTCATAGTGGTTATTGCATTCCCTTTTTATTGGATGGTCAGTACTTCTTTAAAAGATTATACAGAGGCCCTCCAGTTTCCGCCGACCTTGTTTCCGAAGACGGTGCACTGGGAAAATTACACCCATATTTTTGAGATTGTGCCCATTGCATTGTACTTTCGCAATTCAGTGATTGTCAGCCTGATGGTACTGGTACTGCAATATCTGATTATAGTTCCGGCTGCATACAGCTTTGCAAGGCATGAGTATTTTGGCAAAAACCTGTTTTTTGGCATTGTGCTGCTGGGGTTGATGATTCCGCAGCAGATAACCTTCTTGCCGGTCTATTTTATGTTTAGCAAAATGAAATTACTGAAAACATTTATTCCCCTGATACTGCCTTTCATATCCAATCCATTTGGTATATTCATGCTGCGGCAGTATTTCATGCAGATTCCTCAAGAGATAATTGAGGCGGCCAGACTGGATGATGCCGGTAATATGAAAATCATGTTTAAGGTGATGATGCCTATGGCAAAACCGGCACTTATAACTATAGGACTTTTATCATTTATTACAACATGGAACAGCTATTTCTGGCCACTGATTATGACATCCAGCGAAACCTTCAGGACGCTGCCTGTAGGAATTGCTGCACTTAAATCATCTGAGACACTCCAGATGTGGCATATTATCATGGCAGGTAATGTGGTATTGGTGATTCCTATTCTGCTTGTATATATGTTTGCCAGCAAGAAGATCAGAAGTTCCTTTGTATATTCAGGTATTAAATAATAATGCGGAAAGAGGAAGAATGAGATGGAAAAGAAATTATTTGTTATATCCGTTGATTCACTGTTCTTTGATGATGTACAATGGTTAACAGATTGTCCGAATCTCTATGGAATTTATCAAAGAGGCTCGGTGGTGCAGAAGATGATGTCCACTTACCCTGCCATGACTTATGTGGCTCATTCCACTATGATGACCGGATGTCATGAGGAAATGCATGGGATTTATCACAATGAAAAGGCAGAGGTAGTGGAACATCCTGCGTGGCACTGGTATAGGAAAGAACTGAACTCAGATACTGTTTTTGATGCTGCAAAAAAGGGCGGGTACACCATATCAGTCATAAACTGGCCGGTGACAGGAGCAGACCCCAGTATTGATTATCTTATTCCCGAGATATGGTCAGATGAGCCTGAAGGAGATTCCAGACCAAGATTCCTGACCGTATGTTCCCAGGGAATGGACAAACTGTATGACAAGTACCGACATATGCTGCGCTGGAAATATCAGCCGGAACTGGATGATTTCGGAGTGGCCTGTTTAAAGGATATTATAAGGGAATATGAACCGGATATCATTATGCTTCATCTATCCTATCTGGACCATGCAAGGCATAGCTATGGTGGATTTGCTCCTGAAGCAAAGGAGGCCCTTATGGAATGTGACCGGAAAATTGGGGAACTGATGGATATTCTGCAGGCAAAAGGGTTGTTAGAACAATATAATATTTGCGTTATGGGTGATCATGGTCATTTGCCTGTCAGGCAGGTTTTTAATCCTAATATACTGTTGGCTGAACAAGGGTTTATCACCTTAGACAGCAAAGGACAGGTAGTGGATTACAAATGCTATATTCATTCAGCTGGCCTTTCAGCTCATGTGATGCTGAAAAACCCGAAGGATCACATAATAAAAAAACAGGTGGAAACCCTGCTGAAAAGTTGGGTGGAAAAAAAAGAGTATGGCTGTGAACAGATATTTGACAAAACACAGATGGAGAAACTGCATTTAAAGGGACCGTTTGACTATGTAATTGAGGGACGGGCAGGCACTTCATTTGGAAATAAATGTAGAGGTCCAGTATTCTGCCCAACTGATAATTCGGACTATAAACTGTCGGTTTCAGCTCATGGCCACCTGCCGGAGAAAGGCCCGCAGCCTATTTTCTTTGGGGCGGGTCCGGATATCAGGGAGAATATTGTAGTGGAACGCGGCCGTCTGATTGATGAAGCACCTACTTATGCATCTATTTTAGGGGTAGAAATGCCCTGGGCACAAGGAAGAGCAATGAAAGAAATCCTTAAACAGGATTATAATAATGAGGAGGAATAGGACGATATGAGGAAAAAGGCAGAAATACTACTTGTAGCAGGAATGGCAGCAGGTTTATTGGCAGGATGCGGCTCCGGTGAGCAGGCAGTGACCACCCAGGCATCCGGAACAGTCTCACAGCAGACGGAAGCAAATGTACCGGCTGGAGGAGACAAGGTGAATATTGAATTTTGGCACTGCATGGGCTCCTCTAACGGGGAGCTGATTCAGGAGATTGTGAACTCCTTCAATGAATCCCAGGATAAGGTTTTTGTAAAGTCTGTCCATCAGGGCTCCTATACCGATGCGGGAACAAAGATGCAGGCCGCCCTTGCAGCAGGAGAAGCACCGGTAGTAGCTCAGATGGAGATTGGTATGCTGGGAATCTTTGCTGATGCAGAACAGCTGGTGGATTTAAAGAAATTTGTGGACGCGGAAGGATATGATATCAAAGATTTTATGCCCGGGTTGTTAGATGCATCTTACTATAATGATGCATTGGTGGCCCTTCCTCACTCCAGAAGCGTTCCCGTCTTATATTATAACAAGGATCGGTTTAAGGCCGCCGGACTGGCTGAAAATCAGCCGCCGGTTACATGGGAAGAGTTAAAGGAATATTCCAAAAAACTGACTGCAGATGGCACATACGGCTATTCCTGCCCCCTGGATCAGTGGTATTATATGTCACTTGTCATGAATGCGGGAGGAACCATTTTTAATGAGCAGGCCAACGGAATCGGGTTTGAGGGAGAAAGCGGGACAAAGCCTCTTTATCTGTGGAAGGAAATGATTGCAGACGGAACCATGCATGTGCCATCAGGACAGGATTATAACTCTTCAGAAGCCTGCCGGAATGCATTTGCAGGCGGTACTGCTGCCATGATTATGCAAAGCAGCGCACAGCTAAAAGGATTGGAGAAGACTTGTGAGTTTACGGTAGGAGTAGGGCCAATTCCTAAGGATTCTACGCTTTCATATCCGGCAGGCGGTTCGAATCTGTTAATGTTTAGAGGACATACTGAAAAGGAAGAGGCAGCCGGCTGGGAGTTCTTAAAGTTCATGACAGATACGGAAAATGCTCTAAAATGGGCAAATGGTACAGGATATCTGCCTACGAGGAAAAGCTGTATGGAATCTGATACATATAAGAAGATGATAGAAGAAGACCCTAACCTGCAGATCATTGTTGACCAGGTAGAATACAGCACATATAAGACACCGTTCATACCACAATATCAGGAAGCCAAGGAAATATTTGCAAATGAAATTCAAAAGTGTATTTTGGAGGATAATTATACGCCTGAGCAGGCGGTAGAGGCCATGAGGGAAAGGGTGAAAAAATTGTTCTGATATAGGTTCTGCTAAAAACGCTGCGGACATCCAACTGGATGCCGCAGCGTTTTTGTCAGCAAGGAATGTTGTTTTTCCTGTATTCTAAAGGAGTACAGCCTTCATGGTCAATGAAAAGCCTGGTGAAATGACTCTGACTGTAATAGCCGCATGCAGCGGTCACCTCTTTGATGGGCATATGTGTGGATACTAAAAGCTTTTTTGCATGGTTCAGACGAAGCTGTGTGACATAATCATTGTACCGGATGCCTAAAGTGTTCTTTAGCAGGTTGCTGATATAATTTGCAGACAGGCCAAAACGGCTGGCCAGATCTGCAGCGGAGATATTGTCCTGGTAATGCTCTTGGATAAAACGCACAATGGACTGAGCCTTGGACTCCATGGAAGGAGCATTTAAAAGATCTTTGCCGGCCTGCTCAAACAGGGCTTCCAGGGCTGTGTCAGTATCCAACCCGTCATCAGGCTTCCGGTCAAATAAAAGAGACAGATAAGTGATAAATGCTTCCTGGTATTTCTTAAGATCTTTTTGAAGGCGGAATTGGTTTAACAGCAGGCCGCAGTCAGTGGAGAATTTGGTATAATCCTTTGCAGAATATGCGGCCTGCATCTGCATGGATATCTGACAGAAATCCAGTAAGGCATAGCTGTAATTTTGCAGCGGATTCAGATAATAGAAATGATTCAGGCCTAACAGTACTCTTAAAGGAGAATATTTTACAAGCATGGACAGCGCCGCCTTTAATTCTTCCGGTTCACTGGTAATCGAAGAAGCAAAGCATGTTACGCCCTGCGGATAGCAGCACGCAGAAAGGTTTTTGAACACCCCATGAATCAGATCTGATTTCTGTGAAAAGCAAAGCAGCAGCAAGCCATTTTCCGTGAAGACAGATACAATGTTATTTTCATAAGATTGAAATGGAATATATACATCTTCCGCGGGAATTTCCGCCGCATCCACAGTTACAAGAAGCAGTCCGCAGTATGTGCCGGCATACTCTCCAAATGAGCTGTCACGGTGATTTAAGGTGCTTTCCAGCCAATTCCTGAACATGCTTTTCTTCTGATTCATATTTTTCTGCTGTTGTTTCCTGGCAGTATCAATGGTTTCCAGAATGGTTTTTGAATCCAGAGGCTTCATAAGATAATCATCTACCTTCAGTTTGATGGCTTGCTTGGCATACTCAAATTCGTCAAAGCCGGTCATGATGTAATAGCTGGTAAACGGTGAGATCTTACGCGCCTGACGGAGTGCTTCCAGTCCTGATATTCCTGGCATTTTAATATCTACATAGGCCAGTGCAAATTCATGTTCCCATAAGCACTCCAACATTTCACGGCCATTATAGGCGTGAAAGACTGTGGTATCGCCAGTTCCTGACAATATAAGCCGTTCAATGGAAATATGAATCAAAGGTTCATCGTCTACAACTAAAATATTCATCATAATTCACTGCCTCCGTAAGTGGTCTGTGGAATGGCTATAACCTGAATGGTAGTTCCGTCAATCCGGTATATATAAAAGCGGACAGCCGGGTTCCATATACTGATCCGGTTCTCCACATTTTTAATGCCAATGGAATCAGGGGAAGTAAGCTGTTCTTTCGTAAAACCGGTTCCGTTATCTTCAATCATGATATACAGAGTATCAGCATATTTTTCCACGTAGATTTCCAGCTTACATGGAACTTCGCTGGGTTCAATTCCATGAATGACTGCGTTCTCCACAAGAGGCTGCATGATAAGCTTTGGCAGTTCTTGTTCACGCAGGCTGTCAGGGCACTGGATCTCATAAGACAGACGGTTTCCAAAGCGGAGAATACAGAGAGAACAGTAGTCATTCAGGAATTCCAGTTCTTTGCCGATGGTTGTATTGCTGTCCTTGTTCAGCACATAGCGGAGCAAGTGGGCAAAGGAGTAGAAAGAATTGTTCAGCAGTTCCTGTTCACCGATCTGGTTCAAAGTAATAAAACTGTAAATGGTATTAATGATGAAATGAGGCTGAATCTGAGACTGAAGAGCCTGAAACTGGAGGTTTTTCTGGGCAATGGAGAGCTCATATTCATTTTTTATCTTCTCCTGCAGTTGAAAGGCCATGGTATTTACGGAGGAACCGATTTCATTAAATTCCAACACAGGAAGAGCATGACATCTTGCAGTAAGGTTTCCGCTTTCCAGTTCTTTTAAAGTTGACTTAATATGATATGTGGGGTGTTTGATCCACTGGTTATTCCGCTTGAACAAAATATAAGCAATACACCCGCCTCCAATGTAGCATAAAAAGGAGGCCGCCATAAAAGTGGAGATCTGCCGGGTGATATAAAAGGAAGACAGCAATACATGTACTGTAAGGGGATAGTCTTCTAAATTCTGGGAATAGTGGTTCCAGGTTTTATGGTTAAAAGTAAGCTTTGGAGAGGACAGTGAATCAACAAATCCTTTGTCCACATCTGTATCCGAATATATCAGCTGTCCGTTATTGTTTGTAAACAATATCATCAATGGTGCTGCAGAAGTGAGGCTGGAAAATAAGTTTTCTAAAGCATTTGTTTTTAAATTCACCATTATGATATTGGTCTGTTCAGGAGAAAAAATATTGTTGAGCTTGCGCGAAATATAAAAACTGTCCGTATGGAGGATACCATCTGAAGATTCCTGTTTGTCGGAGGGAACTATGGCAATACGGCCGCCAAGCTCCACTGCGGCAGTGTACCATTCCCGGGTATTGAGAGGCTGGACGTTGGGAAGGTATCGATACCAGTCAATGGAATTAAAATAAAGCACGTAATTATTTGACATTACCACCAGATCGCCAAAATCTTCCCTGGAATATGTAGTGAGCTGTAAAAGTTGGCCAATCTCCTTGCTTATCTGATTCTGATCATATGGTGATAAGGAGTCGAGGGACGATTTGGACTGAAAATAGGAGTGATAATAAGGAGCTTTAGAGATGTTATCAATGTCATTGATATATTTGGTCATATATGCAGCTATAAGTTTCATATTATTCTCTGCCTGCTGGCTGATTTCCCTGCATTGTCTTATGATAAACAGATAGGAAACAATGCAGTTCACCAATATCATGGGGATTAGAAAGCTTATAATAAAACTTGAAAATAACCTTTGGGAAAGAGATGCCGTGTTTGGATTTTTCATGATAAAAGCGGCCTTTCTAAGAGTATTTAGTAACTATAAGTATATCAGATAAAAAGGTCTTTATCAATCAATGAACCTGCAAATACATGTTATTAAGGCATTATAAAAAGTGTTAATTGGGAGAATAAATAATGGACTGTAACCTTTTTTGGTTATTAATATTGGTAGATTATATTGAGTATATAAGTTCTCATTTGATGAATGAACTAAGTGGCCGTTGATTGCAAATTAGATGTGGAGTATCCACAAGAAGTATGTTATACTAACTTTGTTTATGTTTTGGATACTCCTTTATAGGGAAGAATTCAATGGATAATACAGGTCTTAATGATAAAGACAGATTGTGTTTTTATGCCAGCCAAACTAATAAAAAGGAATTAAGTATGAGAAAATTAGCATTAAGTGATGAAATATTATTAAGAGTTGAAAAACCTGCAAGGTATATTGGAAACGAAGTAAACGCAGTGGTAAAAGATCCCCAAAAGGTGGATGTCCGCTTTGCCATGTGTTTCCCGGATGTCTATGAGATCGGAATGTCCCATCTGGGAATGCAGATTTTATATGATATGTTTAACCGCAGAGAGGACATTTACTGTGAACGTATCTTTTCTCCCTGGACCGACTTGGATCAGATCATGAGGGAGCAGCATATTCCTCTTTTTGCCCTGGAATCCCAGGACCCTATTAAGGAATTTGACTTTATCGGAATCACCCTTCAATATGAAATGTGCTATACAAACATCCTCCAGGTCCTTGATCTGGGACAAATCCCCCTTCACTGGGCAGACCGAACAGAAGAGGATCCCATTATCATAGGCGGCGGGCCGTGTGCTTATAATCCTGAGCCTTTGGCAGAATTCTTTGACATGTTTTACATTGGCGAAGGAGAAACCGTTTATTTTGAACTTATGGACCGTTACAAGGCGAATAAGAAGAAGGGCGGAAGCCGCCGGGAGTTTTTGGAGATGGCCTCGGAAATTGACGGCATCTATGTACCGGCTTTTTATGATGTAACATACAAGGAAGACGGCACCATTGAAAGCATGAGGCCCAACAATCCTCATGCAAAGGAAAAGGTGACAAAGCAGCTGGTTGTTACCATGGACGAGGCCTATTACATTGAAAAGCCGGTGGTTCCATTTATCAAAGTGACCCAGGACAGGGTGGTATTGGAAGTTATGAGAGGCTGCATCCGGGGCTGCCGTTTCTGTCAGGCAGGAAATGTTTACCGCCCTTTAAGGGAACACAGTCTGGAATATTTAAAGGACTATGCCTGCAAGCTGTTAAAGAGCACCGGACATGAGGAAATTTCCCTAAGCTCTTTAAGTTCCAGTGATTATACCCATTTAGAGGGAATCGTAAATTTCCTTATTGATGAATTTAAGGACAAGGGAGTCAATATTTCCCTTCCTTCCCTTCGTATTGACGCGTTTTCTCTTGATGTTATGAGCAAGGTCCAGGATATCAGAAAAAGCAGCCTGACCTTTGCTCCGGAGGCCGGCTCCCAGAGACTTCGTGATGTAATTAACAAAGGCCTGACAGAAGAGATCATCCTAAAAGGGGCCGGCGAAGCTTTCCGCGGGGGCTGGAACCGGGTAAAGCTTTACTTTATGCTGGGACTTCCTACGGAAAACATAGAGGATATGCAAGGGATCGCAGAGCTGTCGGAGAAGGTGGCGGAAGTCTATTACGAGATTCCAAAGGATCAGAGGAATGGAAAGGTACAGGTAGTGGCAAGCTCCTCCTTCTTTGTTCCAAAGCCCTTTACCCCATTCCAGTGGGCGAGGATGTGCACAAAAGAAGAATTTTTGGAGAGGGCTTATATTGTTAAGGACAAGTTTAGGGAAATGCTGAATAAGAAGAGCTTAAAATACAATTACCATGAAGCTGACTTAACAGTCCTGGAAGGCGTTTTGGCCCGCGGGGACAGGAAAGTTTCTTCTCTGATTGAAGAAGTTTATAAAAACGGAGCCATTTACGATTCCTGGTCCGAACATTTTAAAAATGATATCTGGATGAAGGCGTTTGAAACCTGCGGCCTGGATGCAGATTTTTATACGGTCAGAGAAAGGGATTTGGAGGAAGTGTTCCCCTGGGACTTTATTGATGCAGGAGTATCAAAAGAATTTTTAAAGAGAGAATGGCAGAATGCTGTCAGTGAGAAAGTCACCCCTAACTGCCGGGAAAGATGTTCCGGCTGCGGGGCCATGAATTTCAAGGGAGGTGTCTGCTATGAAGTTGAGAATTAAATTTTCCAAACACGGTCCGGTTAAATTCGTGGGTCACCTGGATATAATGCGCTATTTCCAGAAGGCCATGAGAAGGGCTGATATTGATATGAAATACAGCGAAGGCTTCAGCCCTCATCAGGTCATGTCTTTTGCTTCACCCTTAGGAGTGGGGCTTACAAGCAACGGGGAATACATGGACATTGAAGTGAATTCCATGGAGGACTGCAAGACCATAGTAGACCGGTTAAATGAAGCTATGGCAGAAGGAATCCAGGTTATGGAATGCCATGTCCTTGATGAACGGGCGAAAAATGCCATGTCTCTGGTAGCTGCTGCAGACTATACCCTGACCTTCCGGGAAGGAAAACAGCCAAAGGATTTGGAGCCATTTTTAAATGGTCTTTCAGAATTTATGGAGCAGGATCATATCCACATCACGAAAAAAACAAAAAAAGGTGAAAAGGAAGTAGACCTAAAAGCTTTTATCTATGAGCTTTCTGTTCATGGAGAGACGATTTTCATGAAATTATCTGCCGGAAGTGCAGATAATTTAAAACCTGAGCTGGTGATGGAGGCTTATTATCAGTGGCTGGGACAGACTTGCCCGGAATTTGCCTTCCAAATCCAGAGAGAAGAGGTTTACGGCAATACGGGAGATGAGGAAAATAAAAGTTTTGTGCCTTTGGGGCTTATAGGAGAATGCCTTGAATAAGTTAATCATAACAAGATGGAACGGCTCGGTTATCACCTTTCTTCAGTCAGGGAGAGAGACAGTCCAGGTGGACATTGAGCCTGAGGAAAACCGGCCTGTTTTAGGCAATATTTATATTGGAAAAGTCAATCATATCGTTAAAAATATCAACGCAGCCTTTGTAGATATAGGGGGAGGGCAGATGGGATACTTAAGCATGTCAGATGCCTGTATCCACTTTGCAGACCAGAGGCCCTATGAGGGAAAACTGCGCCAGGGTGATGAAATCATCGTTCAGGTGGAGCGGGATGCAGTGAAGACAAAGGCTCCTGTTCTTACAGGAAATTTAAATTTCACCGGCCGCTATTTTGTACTGACTTCAGGAAAGAAACAGATCGGTTTTTCCACCAAGATCATTGATCAGGCGTGGAAGCAGGAGATGAAGCCATACCTGGAGGCAAAAAAGGACGTGGATTTTGGCATTATCGTCCGTACCAATGCCTATAAGGTTTCAAAGGAAGAACTGGAATCAGAACTGGATCAGCTAAAGGATTCCTTTAAGAAAATGCTGGAGAATGCAAGTCACAGAACCTGTTATAGTCTTCTTTACAGCTCCGCGCCTTCCTACTTAACCGGTTTAAGGGACAGCCTTAAGTCTTCTCTGGAGGCGGTGATTACTGATGAACCGGATATTTACGAAGCCATAAAAGAATATCTGACCCGGTATCAGCCGGAAGACCTGGGACTTCTTATAAGGTATGAGGACAAACTTCTTCCTCTGGGAAAGCTTTACCGGATAGAAAAGACAATGGAAGAGGCTTTGGGGAAAAGGGTCTGGCTGAAATCAGGAGGTTACCTGGTCATTGAACCTACGGAAGCCCTGGTGGTCATTGATGTAAATACAGGGAAGTATTCCGGAAAAAAAGAACTCCGGGAAACTATTAAAAAGGTCAACTTAGAAGCTGCTGAGGAAATCGGTCACCAGCTTCGCCTGAGGAATTTATCCGGCATCATTATTATTGATTTTATTGACATGGAAGCAGAGGAGGACAGGCGCATCCTTATGGAACGGCTGGAGGGAATTTTATCCAAAGATCCTGTCAAGACTACTGTTGTTGAAATGACAAAACTAAATCTGGTGGAAGTGACCAGAAAGAAAATACGAAAGCCGCTTTATGAACAGGCATTGCAGATGAAGGAGAAAGGTTCATTATGAAAATCATTATAGTTGGTTGCGGTAAGGTGGGAACAACCCTGGCGGAACAGCTGAACAACGAACATCATGACATTATGCTCATTGACAAAAATGCCGGTGTGATTAACTCCATTGCGGAGAGAATTGATGTTATGGGCGTTGTGGGCAACGGAGCAGTTTACAAGGTACAGATGGAGGCTGGAATTCAGGAGACAGATCTTTTGATTGCAACAACCAATTCCGACGAGCTGAACATGCTTTGCTGCCTGATTGCCAAGAAAGCCGGAAACTGCCACACCATTGCAAGGATCCGCAATCCGGAGTATGATTCCGAAATCAGATATATCAGAGAAGAGCTTGGACTTTCCATGACCATTAACCCGGAAATGGCTGCGGCCATGGAAATAGCCAGGCTGCTCCAGTTTCCGTCTGCAATTAAAATTGATACCTTTGCCAAGGGCAGAATTGAGATTTTAAAGTTCCTAGTACCGGAGCATTCCATTCTTCATAACATGATGGTGCGGGATGTGCTTACCAGGCTTCACTGCAATGTGCTGATCTGTGCCATTGAGCATGGCAATGATGTCATCATTCCAAGCGGACAATCCGTCATGATGGCAGGAGATAAGATTTCCTTTATCGCCTCCCCTTCGGAAGCCAACAAATTCTTTAAGCAGGTAGGGATGGATAACGATACGGTTAAAACAGCCATGCTGGTAGGCGGCGGAAAGATTACATATTATGTGGCAAAATTGCTGGAAAACTCAAGGGTCAATGTGAAGATCCTGGAACAGAATTTGGAACGCTGCAATGAACTGAGTGACCTGCTTCCAAGAACCATGGTCATTCATGGAGATGCCTCCAATCAGGAGCTGCTTCTTCAGGAAGGAATTGGACAGACCGATGCATTTGCCTCTCTCACCGGCTTTGATGAGGAGAACATCATGCTTTCTCTTTATGCAGCCAGCCAGTCCAAGGCAAAGCTTATTACAAAGGTGAACCGGATCGCTTTTGAAAATGTCATTAATTCCATGAATTTAGGCAGTGTAATCTATCCAAAACTCATCACAGCTGAAACCATTCTCCAATACGTCCGGGCCATGCAGAATTCCATGGGAAGCAATGTGGAAACTCTGTATAAAATTGTGGCAGACCGGGCGGAGGCCCTGGAATTCCGTGTGGCAAAGGAACCATCCATCGTAGGAATTCCGCTGGAAAAGCTTGAGCTTAAAAAGAACCTTCTTGTGGCCAGTATTAACAGGAAGGGGCGCTTTATCAGTCCCCGGGGAAAGGATACCATGGAAGAAGGAGACCGGGTGATCGTTGTTACAACGGTAACCGGACTTAATGACTTAAAGGATATACTAAGGTAGGAAAAGGCGAAAGGCTATGAATAAAAAAGTTATCATCTATCTGATGGGCTGGATTTTAAATATTGAGGCAGTTTTTATGCTTCTGCCCTGTATTACCGCATGGATCTACAGGGAAACCAGCGGTTTCTGGTTTCTGGCAGTTATGGCGGCCTGCGGAGGCATCGGGCTTATTTGTACTCACAAAAAGCCTGAAAACATGGTCTTCTTTGCAAAGGAAGGTTTTGTTTCCGTTGCCTTAAGCTGGGTTGTTTTAAGTTTTTTTGGGGCATTGCCCTTTTATCTAAGCGGGGAGATCCCCAAATTTGAAGATGCCATGTTTGAGGTTATTTCCGGTTTTACTACGACCGGTACCAGTATCTTGCCGGATGTGGAATCTCTTTCCAAGTGTATGATCATGTGGAGGAGTTTTACTCACTGGATCGGCGGTATGGGAGTTCTGGTATTCATCTTATCCATTCTTCCTCTTGCAGGTGGTTATAATATGTACATTATGAAGGCGGAAAGCCCTGGCCCTTCCGTTGGAAAACTGGTGCCAAAGGTGAGGGCGACTGCCAAGATCCTTTATAAAATCTATTTGTTCATGACAGTGCTGCAAATCATTCTTCTGATGATAGGAGGTATGCCCTTTTTTGATTCCCTGGCAATCAGCTTCGGAACAGCCGGTACAGGAGGATTCGGGATCAAGAACAACAGCATGGCTTTTTATGAAAGCTATTACCTTCAGGGGGTTGTTACCGTATTTATGATTTTATTCGGAATAAACTTTAATGTGTATCACCTGTTATTGACCCGCCATCCAAAGGAAGCCTTCCGCAGTGAGGAGGCCAGAGCTTATCTTGGAATCATCGCAGCCTCTGTTTTACTTATTACCATAAATATCCGCGGGGGTTTTGGAAGCCTGTTTTCTGCTTTTCACCATGCAGCTTTCCAGGTGGCCTCCATTATTACTACAACCGGTTATTCCACCGTGGATTTTGATTTGTGGCCGGAGTTTTCAAAGGGGATTCTGGTGGTTCTCATGTTTATCGGCGCATGTGCGGGAAGTACCGGCGGAGGCATTAAGGTATCCCGGATTCTTATCCTGTTAAAAGCTGTAAAAAAAGAACTTGGGTCCCTGATCCATCCCAGAAGCGTAAAGGTTTTAAAACTGGAGGGGAAACCCATTGAGCATCACGTGCTTCGGTCCATTAATACGTTTTTTGGCGCTTATATCGTGATTTTTACAATCTCTGTCCTGATTGTCAGTCTGGATAACTTTGACTTTACCACGAATTTCACTGCCGTTGCAGCGACCTTTAACAACATTGGACCAGGACTTGCAGGAGCCGGTCCTGCTCAGAACTTTTCCCATTTTTCTCCTTTATCCAAATATGTTATGATGTTCGACATGCTGGCAGGACGTTTGGAGATATTTCCAATGCTGCTGATTTTTGCACCTTCCACATGGAAGAACAGTTGAGAAAAGGAAAGGCCGCAGATTTTTGAAGCTCTGCGGCCTTTTGTGTGATTGAAGAATGAAAATGTTACTGTTGTTCCTATCATAATGGAGATCATGGGGATTAATCCGCAGGATCATCACTGCAATGACACAGGCAGGGCGGCGCTCCGGTCAGATAAAACAGTCCTTTTCATGGCTGCATGTCCATAACAGAAGCCGCTGAGTCTTTCATTATTTATGCCCAGCCATTTTCATCTGTATCCCCCTTGTTTTATCCTACAGCATCTATTATACTAAGCGTCAGATAGAAATACAAAGAAAAGCCGGACTGAAAGCGGAAAAAGCTGGTTATTTTTATTTAAAAAATATTGACAGAATTGTTTGCAGGTGATATATTAATACAGTATGCCGCACAATGAGGTTTAAAAGTTTCCGTATTTTTCGGAACACCACAGTTGGCGAGTAATGATAATAGGAGGTGCCATATGTACGCGATTATTGCAACAGGTGGTAAGCAGTACAAAGTAGCGGAAGGCGATATCATTAAAGTGGAAAAACTTGGCGTTGACGCTGGCGAAGCTGTCACATTTGACCAGGTGCTTGTTGTAAACAATGGTGAATTAGCTGTTGGCTGCCCGACCGTAGCAGGTGCTACCGTAACAGGTACAGTTGTGAAGGAAGGCAAAGCTAAGAAAGTTATTGTTTACAAGTATAAGAGAAAATCCGGATACCATAAGAAAAATGGTCACAGACAGTCTTATACTCAGGTTAAGATCGAAAAGATCAATGCTTAATTATGATAAGAGTAACCCTATTGGTTGATTCAGAACAGCATTATACAGGGATTCAGATGTTGGGACATGCCGGTTTAGCGGATGATCATCAGGAAGGACAGGAAATTGTCTGTGCTGCAGTATCAGCCCTTACATTTAACATGGCCAACAGCGTGGAGCAATTTACAGAAGATTCCTTTGAAGTGGATCAGGAGGAAAAGACAGGTGCTTTTAACTTCCGTTTTACTTCAGATATAAGTTCAGGATCACAACTCCTAATGAATTCTTTGGTATTTGGATTACAGAATATTGAAGAGGAATATGGAGAACCATATATTAAAATCCGATTTAAGGAGGTGTAAGTAATGTTAAGAATGAACCTTCAATTTTTCGCTCATAAAAAGGGTGTTGGTTCTACCAAGAACGGTAGAGATTCCGAGGCTAAAAGATTAGGCGCTAAAAGAGCTGACGGTCAGTTCGTATTAGCTGGCAATATTCTTTATAGACAGCGTGGAACTCACATTCATCCAGGCATCAACGTAGGCCGAGGCGGTGATGATACATTATTCGCTTTAGTGGATGGCGTTGTAAGATTTGAGAGAAAAGGCAGAGACAAAAAGCAGGTTTCTGTTTATCCAAAAGCAATTAACGAATAATTGGACCGGCTTCATACCTTAAACGTATGGAGCCGTTTTTTACGATACAGGAGCTGTCCGGCTGCCTGTATTCAAAATTCGCTGCTCATGCTCAAGTTAGGGTTGAACCCTTTAAGAAAGGGGCTTAACCCTTCAAAGAAAAGGGTTCAACCCTATTTTAAACAAAAAGATGCCTTACAGGTATATCTTTATATCCCGTAAAGCAGGATGGTTCTGCCCATAAGACATGGACAGGAAAAAAGAAAGGAAACAGGTGAATGAATGTTTGCCGATAGAGCAAAAATATTTATAAGATCCGGAAAAGGCGGTGACGGCCATGTCAGTTTCCGGAGGGAACTTTATGTTCCGTGCGGCGGTCCTGACGGCGGTGACGGCGGCCGCGGCGGTGATATTATATTTGAAGTGGATGAAGGCCTTAACACATTAAGTGATTTTCGCCATATTCACAAGTATACCGCACAGGATGGGGAATCAGGCGGAAAGCGCCGCTGTCATGGAAAAGACGGCGGTAATCTGGTGATCAAGGTCCCGGAAGGCACAGTGATCAAGGATTTTGAGTCCGGAAAGGTCATTGCCGATATGTCCGGAGAGAACCGCCGGGAAGTTATTTTAAAGGGCGGTAAGGGCGGCCAGGGAAATATGCATTATGCCACCCCAACCATGCAGGCCCCCAAATACGCCCAGCCCGGACAGGCTTCCCAGGAACTTTGGGTACAGCTTGAGTTAAAGGTCATTGCAGATGTAGGATTGGTTGGTTTCCCAAATGTCGGGAAGTCCACCCTTCTTTCCAGAGTCAGCAATGCAAGGCCTAAAATAGCCAATTACCATTTTACGACCTTGAACCCGCATTTGGGTGTTGTGGATGTGGATGGAGGAAAGGGCTTTGTTATGGCTGACATTCCGGGACTTATTGAGGGCGCTTCCCAGGGCGTTGGATTAGGACATGATTTTCTCCGTCATATTGAGCGGACAAGAGTCCTGGTTCATGTGGTGGATGCCGCATCTACGGAAGGAAGGGACCCGATTGCAGATATCCATGCAATCAATAAAGAACTGGGTGCCTACAATCCTGATCTGCTAAAACGCCCTCAGATCATTGCAGCCAATAAAACGGATGCTATCTATGATGACGGTGAAAATCCGGTTGAAAAGCTTAAGGCGGAATTTGAACCTCAAGGTGTTAAGGTTTATCCAATATCTGCAGTAAGCGGTCAGGGCATAAAGGAACTGTTGTATGCTATTTACGAATTGCTTCAGACCGTGAATTTAAGTCCGATTATATTTGAAAAAGAATTTGATGTAAAGAATCTGGCCGATGCACTGCTTCCATATTCTGTGGAAGTGACTGAGGATGGAATTTATGTGGTAGAAGGTCCCCGCATTGAAAAGATGTTAGGCTATACGAATCTGGAATCGGAAAAAGGCTTCAGCTTCTTCCAGAAGTTCTTAAAGGATAATGGTATTTTAGAAGAACTGGAACAGGCGGGAATTGAAGAAGGAGATACGGTCCGCATGTATGGTCTTGAATTTGACTATTACAAATAGCACGAGGAGAATAATATGACAAGTAAGCAGAGATCCTATTTAAAGGGATTGGCGATGAATATAGATCCTATCTTCCAGATCGGTAAATCCAGCCTGACACCTGAAATAACAAATGCAGTGGCAGAGGCGCTGGAAGCCAGAGAATTAATTAAAATTACTGTGCTCAAGAATTGTCTGGATGATGGAAGCAGCATTGCCGAGGTATTATCAGAGAGAACCCATTCCGAGGTGGTTCAGGTGATCGGAAGGAAGATTGTCCTTTATAAGCAGGCGAAAGAGGAAAACAAGAGGAAGATTGTGCTTCCTAAATAATCCTGTTTCATTTTCAGGTCAGGGAGTCAGAGATTATGGGTAAAATTGGCATTATGGGCGGTACGTTTGACCCAATTCACAATGGACATTTGATGCTTGGTGAACAGGCATATAAAGAATACGGTTTAAATGAAATCTGGTATATGCCTTCCGGGCATCCGCCTCATAAAAAGAGCCGCAATGTGACAGAGCCGGCCAAGCGTCTTGCCATGACGGAACTTGCAATGAAAGCTCATGTGGGTTTTGTCTGCTCAGATTTTGAGGTGAGCCGGACCGGGTATACGTATACGGCACAGACATTAAGACTGCTGCATGAAGCATATCCTGAGCATTCTTTTTATTTCATCATAGGGGCAGATTCTTTATATGAGATTGAGAAGTGGTATGAGCCGGACCAGGTGCTGGCTCAGGCAGTCATACTGACTGCCTGGCGGGAATATGAGGAAGCAGACCGTTCCATGGACCGGCAGATCGCCTATCTGGCCTCCAAGTATGGCGCGGATATCCGCACACTGCACTGCGGGGAAATGGACATCTCCTCTGCAGAACTGCGCCGTATGATTGCCAAGGGGCAGTCCATATTAGACTATGTGCCGTGGGAGGTTGCAGTCTATATCAGCGCCCATGGTTTATATCAGGAGCTGGAACCATGAAAGATCTAATCTTAGAGTTGAGAAATGATTTGAAGGGGAGATTAACCCCCTCTAGGTTTGAGCATACGGTCAGCGTATCATTTATCTGCACCGCATTGGCCATGCGATATGGCTGTGACTTAAAGAAAGCGGAGCTGGCCGGCCTGCTTCACGACTGTGCCAAGCCTTATGGAGATGATGAGATTATCAGAAAATGCAGGAAGCAGAATCTTCCGTTAACTGACGATGAACTCAAGGCCCCGGTAGTGCTCCATGCGAAATATGGGGCATGGCTGGCAGAGCATAAATATCATATAAATGACGAAGAAATTATAAACGCCATCCGTTGGCAT
This sequence comes from Lachnospiraceae bacterium, assembly GCA_902363835.1. Classification (GTDB taxonomy): domain Bacteria; phylum Bacillota; class Clostridia; order Lachnospirales; family Lachnospiraceae; genus Lacrimispora. The sequence goes on along the minus strand of CABJBM010000045.1, from coordinate 767 downwards.
ACCACCGGAAGACCGGAGATGTCAACATTGGACAAAATTGTTTTTACGGCGGATTACATTGAGCCCAGACGTGACAGGGCGGCAAATCTGGCTCTTGTCCGGTCCATGGCATTTATAGATCTGGACGAGTGTGTTTACCAGATCCTTAAGGAAACCTTGGATTATCTGGAAGGAAAAGGCAGTTTTGTGGACTCTATGTCAAAACGGGCATATGCTTATTATAAGCAGGTTCACAAAGAAAAGAAGGGAGAACAAGGATGAATCAGGCAATTGAAATGGTAAAAACCGCTTATGCGGCTTTATCTGATAAGAAAGGGGAAGATATCAGAATCATTGATATCCGAAAAGTATCCGTAATGGCAGATTATTTTATTATTGCCAGCGGTACCAATACAAATCAGGTCCAGGCCATGGTTGACAATGTAGAGGAAGAACTTGGAAAACAGGGCTTTGTCTGCAGGCAGGTAGAAGGATATCAGTCCGCTAACTGGATACTCATGGATTACGGCGATATTATTGTCCATGTATTTGACCGGGATAATCGTTTGTTCTATGATTTGGAAAGAATCTGGAGAGATGGAAAGACGATTGAAGCTGAGGATTTAGAATCCTTATCATAGTATCATAAAATTGAACTAATTGGGTAAAACGGCTTAACAGAACCTGTGAGCCGTTTTTTTGATTTTAGGGTGCGCCCAGCAAAGGGCTTGAAGTTCGGTGGGTGAAAGTCCCACGCTGTAAGGTATAAGCCGTACCGCAGCTAGCGA
>CABJBM010000044.1 GCA_902363835.1 Lachnospiraceae bacterium | reverse complement strand
ATGCCGGCGACCGGAATCGAACCGGTACGGGAGGTAAGTCCCGCAGGATTTTAAGTCCTGTGCGTCTGCCAGTTCCGCCACGCCGGCATTCTCATATACCGTCTCACTTCTTTTAAACGGTACGGACTGGGTGGAGAAGGATTCGAACCTTCGAAGTCGTCGACAACAGATTTACAGTCTGCCCCCTTTGGCCGCTCGGGAACCCACCCATGCTTTTTATTAAGCAAGCGAGTGTTATTTTATCACAGGGGCATTAAAAAATCAAGGTTTTTTGAAAAAAAATATATTTTCTAATCCTGGTCAGCCACCAGCAGAACAGAGCTTGTTCCCGGCATGGAAACAAGCACCTTGCCGTCCTTCACCTCATAGGGAATCTTCCCTACATTGTACCCGTTTTCATAGGTCAGCATGTAGCGGGACATGGTTTCCCCATCCTTCATACCCAACTGCCATACAGGGATCATGACCTGCCGTTCTTCCAAAAGATTATTGACCGCCACGGCACAAATGCTGTCCCCGCAGAATCTCCCGTAGGAGATCAGATGTTTTCCGGCCAAAAGCTGCTTTAAAGACCCAAGGCGCAGAGCCGGTATGCTGTGGTGAAGCCCTGTCATGTACCGGTGAAATTCAATCAGCTCCAAGTCCTCTTTGCCCCATGGATAGGTTCTCCGGTTATCCGGGTCCGTCCAGCCGCAGACTCCTGCCTCATCCCCATAATAAATGGTGGGTGCGCCGGGCCAGGTCATCTGGATCATGACCGCCTCCCGGAAAATCCCATTATGGATGCCCTGGGAAGCTGCTTCCGGGCCCAGGGTGGAAATCCGCCCCACCCTGCGGTTGGTTCTGGTCATAAACCGGGAATGGTCATGGTTTGACAGCTCATTCATAGCGGCCTGGACAGAGCCTGTCATCAGGCGGCTCATATGATAATTCATGGACTTAAAAAAGCTTTCCCCATCACCAAACAGGCTGGGATTACTTTCATCGCTGTGCTTTTCCATTCCTGTTAAAAACCAGGTCACCGGTTCCATGAAGGCATCATAATTCATGACCGTATCCCACTGATCACCCTGGAGCCAGCTGGATGGATCCCCGTAGTGTTCCGCCAGCACAATGGCCTCCGGATTTGCCTCCTTTACCGCCTTTCGGAAATCGCTCCAGAACTTATGGTTGTATTCGCTGCTGTGGCCTAAATCAGCCGCCACATCAAGGCGCCAGCCGTCTACATTGTAAGGTGGGGAAACCCATTTGCGGGCGATTTGCAGGATATACCCGTACAAGGTCAGGGAATCCTCATAATTAAGCTTGGGAAGGGTGGAATGCCCCCACCAGCCATCATAGGAGCGGTTATAGGGCCAGGCTTCCTGGTCGTAAAATTTAAAAAACGTCCGGTAAGGACTGTCCTTAGACACAAAGGCTCCCGGCTTGTAACTTCCGGACATTTCATAAATCCGTTCCCCGTCCAGCCATTTATTAAAAGAGCCGCAATGGTTAAATACCCCATCCAGAATCACTCTCATCCCTCGTTTGTGCACCTCTTCCACAAACCGGGCAAAGAACTCATTGCTTGCTTCTAAATTCTCCTTATCTGTTGTTCGTACCATATATTTTGTGGCAAACCGGTTATCATTTGCATCAGGGGCCAAGGGCTGCCCCTCATCTTTGCAGATCACCCCATAATGAGGATCAATATGGTCGTAATCCTGGCAGTCATACTTGTGATTGGAGGGAGATACAAAAATAGGATTAAAATAAATTACATCAACTCCCAGATTCTTTAAATAATCCAGTTTATCCCATACTCCCTGCAGATCACCGCCGTAAAAATACCCTACATCCATCTGGCTGGGGTACTTCCCCCAATCATCCACATGGGATACGGGGCGGCCGATGTACACATATTCCCCGTTCACCACGTCATTGGTCACATCTCCATTGCAGAACCGGTCTACATAAATCTGGTACATAACGGCTCCCTTTGCCCAGTCAGGCGTAGAAAAACCGGGGACTATGCGAAAATGAAATCCATCCTGATTATCCCCGGAAACGCCCAGCCGGTTATAGTAACAGACTTCTTCGCCCTTAACCACCTTAAAGCTGTAGCTGATTTTCTCATATACTGCCGTCAATCTATGTTTATAATAATCAAACAGCCCGTCAGACTCTGCCTTTTCCATGGCTGTCTCTCCGCTTAACCCTTCCTGGATATAACAGACCTGGTCTACATTATCCTTTGCTGTCCGGAAAAACAGGATCACATCATCCCCCACACCGGGTTCTGCCGGGAATCGGAAACTTTCTGTCTCATCAGTAAACAATGCATCTCTATTTAACGCCTCAGCCTGGAAGCACATATAATCTTCATTTCCTTTCTCGTCATCTATACGTTCTATTTTATCCGATTGAATCAAAATATACAACCCTGCCTTTTTAAGTAAAAGGCAGAAAAAACGGTCAGCGGGGCAGCTGACCGTTTTTCGGAGAAGGTATTTCGTTTCTTATGGGGTGTAGCAAAAACTATATAATGTATTGGGGGGGTTTACGATTATTACTATATCATGACTTAGAAAATAAGTGTGCACAAACATCATTTTTTTACTTATAATTTTTTATGCACTTTTTTTCGGTCTCTGCACTAAACACAAAAAAGCGCAGGTTTCCGGGAAAAACTTAGATATTTTCCCGGATGCTGCGCTTCTATCCTGTTTAAGCCGGCGGAGAACTCTTAACCTTCCGCAATTGCAGAAAACAGACTTTCGAATTCCTGCTGGCCAATCTTTTCCTTTTCCATGAGCAGCTTACAGCAGGCGTGGAGCACTTCCTCATGCTTTAAGATGATCTCCTTTGCCTTTTCATAGCACTCATCAATGATCCGTTTTACTTCGTTGTCAATGGTATTGGCTACCTGGCCGCCGTAGCTCTTTGCATGGGCCAGATCCCGGCCGATAAAGACTTCATCCCCGTCATTATCATAATTTATCATGCCCACCTTATCGGACATTCCGTACTGGGTCACCATGGCCCGGGCCGTGGCCGTAGCCTGCTTAATATCCTGGGAGGCCCCTGTTGTAATGTCGCCGAAAATGATTTCTTCCGCGATCCTTCCGCCTAAATCCACCATGATATCCTGAAGCATCTTGCCTCTGGTGTTGAACATATGGTCACTTTCCGGCAAAGGCATGGTATATCCGGCTGCTCCGATTCCCGTAGGAATGATGGAAATGGTATGCACAGGTCCTTCATCAGGAAGCAGATGGAACAAAATCGCATGGCCTGCTTCATGGTAAGCCGTGATCCTCTTTTCCTTTTCGGTTATTACCTTGCTCTTTTTCTCGGCTCCGATTCCAACCTTTACAAAAGCTCTGTCAACGTCAGACTGGTTGATGTATTTCTTGCTGTTTTTGGCCGCATAGATGGCGGCTTCATTCATAAGGTTTTCCAGATCCGCACCGGTAAATCCTGCCGTTGTCTGGGCAACCCTCTTTAAATCCACATCCTCTCCCAAAGGCTTTTCTTTGGAATGGACCTTTAAGATTTCTTCTCTTCCTTTTACATCAGGCCTTCCAACTCCTACCTTCCGGTCAAAACGGCCGGGACGTAAGATAGCCGGGTCTAAGATATCCACACGGTTTGTGGCAGCCATAACGATGATTCCTTCATTGATCCCAAAACCATCCATCTCTACAAGAAGCTGGTTTAAGGTCTGCTCTCTTTCATCGTGTCCGCCGCCCATACCAGTACCTCTGCGGCGGGCTACCGCATCGATCTCATCGATGAATATGATACAGGGGGCATGCTTTTTCCCTTCTTCAAACAAGTCTCTCACACGGGAAGCACCCACACCTACGAACATTTCCACAAAATCAGAACCGGAAATGGAGAAAAACGGCACTCCTGCCTCTCCTGCCACTGCCTTGGCAAGAAGGGTCTTTCCAGTTCCGGGAGGTCCCACAAGCAGGATTCCCTTTGGAATACGCGCTCCCACACTGGTATACTTCTGAGGATTCTTTAAGAAATCAACCACTTCTTCCAGCTCCTCTTTTTCCTCTTCAAGCCCCGCGACCTTACTGAAGTTCACCTTATTTGCGTCCTTTGCAAGATGAGCCCGGCTTCTTCCAAAATTCATCATTTTGGCATTTGCGCTTCCTGCCCCTGCCCTGGCATTCATCAGCATGAACAGAAAAACTAAAACTACCGCTGTCAGGATTAACGGGAGCGTAATGGTAAGGAATAAATTTTCCTTTTGTACTGCATCCACCGTATAGGTGACTCCATTGCGGTCCAAACGATCCTGAATTTCAACGACATTGGACACATTGGCCTGTTTTGATGAACCGTCAGTCATGGCCATCTCGATCCTTCCGGTTGGGGGCGGATCGTTCTGCCTGATGGTTGCCGAGGCTATGGTCCCATTATCAATCACCTGCATAAGCTCCTGGTTGGTAATGATCTCACTCTTTTGGGGCAGCCTACTGGCAAATATAAGCATGATGACCAGAAGGAGCAGAAATCCCAAGCCTCTGAATGGTTGCTGTTGTTTCAACATGCTGCCTCCTTATTGCTGTTCTATAACTCCAATATATGGTAAATTCCTGTATATCTGATCGTAATCAAGGCCATATCCAATGATAAACTGATCCGGTACTGTAAAACAGGTGTACTTCACCTTAACTGAATCCTTTACCCGGCGCTCCGGCTTATCAAGAAGGGTACAAAGCTCGATGCTGTTTGGATTCCTCTGCTTTAACACTTCGATTAAGTAGGCCAGGGTATTGCCGGAATCAATAATATCCTCCACGATCAATACATCCTTCCCTTCAATGGGATCATCAAGGTCCTTGGTGATCTTGACGATTCCGCTGGATACTGTTCCGGAGCCGTAGCTGGATACGGACATGAAATCCATGGTAAGCGGCAGATCAATACGCTTTGCAAGCTCACAGGTAAAGAAAATACCTCCCTTTAAAATGCAGATCAAATGAAGGGGTTTTCCCTTATAATCCCTGCTGACCTCATCTGCTACTTCTTTTACTCTTTTTGCTACCTCTTCCTCCGATAACAATATGCGTATCTTATCATCCATTATTTTTTCCTCCGTCTAACTGCATTTGTATTACTGTATGGGTATCATCTGTTATCTTATAATATTCACTGATCCGGTGTCCGATGACCCAGAGGACATGGGAACCTTCCGCCACCAGAGGAATTTTTTCCCGTTCCTCTTTGGGAATCTTTTCATCAATCATAAATGCCTTGATCGTCTTTTTACCGCCTCCGGCCAGTGTCATGTAATCTCCGGTTTCACGATACCTCACAGAGAGTGCACATTTGATTTTATCATAATCAAACCATTTCGTATACCCGTTTTTGGGAATTTCCTGGCCTTTTTTGTAGGGAAATACCTTAAAATCCAGTTTAGGGAGAGGAAAATCCTTTTCCTTATCCACCAATTCCTCTGTTTTTTTCTTTTTTATCCACAATTCCCCAGGCGTGCGCACCGCAATAAGCCCGCAGGGCAGATCCACCTGCCTGCCAGAGGAACCAAAAAGAAGCGCTGCTGCGCTTTCCACGTGAGTCATGGTAATATCCTTCATGGATTCATTGACAGACCGGATCATCCTCCGGATCACATAGTTCCTTATAATGTCATCTTCTGCCAGAAGGGCCTTTGCACCGACTCCCCGCGCCCTTTTTGTTCCGGCCTTATCTCTTTCCCAGACTCCCCGGGCCTTTAATATGCCCTCAGCCTGTTTTTCCAGATATTCATCGGCCTGTGCGGCCATTTCCCCTGCATGAAGGATATTTTCTCCTGCCCGTTTGTTGACCTGTTCCCTGATCTCCGGCAGGATCTGACTCCGTATGCGGTTCCTCACATAATCTGTCTGGGCATTGGTGGAGTCCTCACAATAAGATATCCCTTTTTCCTCCAGATATGCAAGAATTTCCTCTCTTCCAACAGACAGCAGCGGACGGACAATCCGGTCCCGTACCGGACGCATTCCTCCAAGACCCTTCAGTCCTGTTCCCCGAAACAGGTTATAAAGAATGGTCTCCGCCTGGTCATCTCTGTGATGGGCCACAGCTATTTTTGTTCCTGAAAATTCCAGCCGTTCCTTTTCAAAGATCTGGTAACGCAGATGCCTTCCGGCTTCTTCCACCGACATTCCCTGTTCTCTGGCATAAAGAGCTGCGTCCACCTGAATACAGGAAAAGGCCACACCCAGCTTTTCTGAAAGCTCCCTGGCATAATCCCTGTCCCGGTCCGCTTCTTCTCCTCTTAAGCCATGGTGGACATGGACCGCTTTTAATTCCAGCCCCAGCACTTCCCTAAGCTCATTTAAGACTACAAGAAGACAGACCGAATCGGCTCCTCCGGAAAGCGCCACGATGACGCGGTCTCCCGGAGCAAACAGCCGGTTCCGTCTGATATAATCCAATATCTTTCTGTACATTCTTCCACCTTCCTTAGTTGATTTTCTCCCCTCTATATTATAAATATACCCACAAAACCTGTCTGTTGCAATTATTATTTTCTTTTCCATATTGCGGCTGTCATAACCGTCATGTCATCTGCCGTCCTGTCGTTAAAGGATTTTGCAAACAAAAGGATCCGGTCCGCCATATCCTGGGGATTTTTTATCGGCATCCCGGCAATGAATTCTTTTAACATCAGCTCCTTGTCATCTGCCGGAAGGGCATCTAACACGCCGTCGCTTACCATGATGATCCGGTTATCATCCCACAGCTTTTTAGACAGCAGGACAGGCTCCACCGGGTTTAAGATTCCCATGGGAACCTCCCCGGCTTCCAAAAGCTCCACTCCCTTTTCACTGAGGATATAGGTAGCTGCCGCTCCCAGCTTCATCGCCTCTAAAATCCCTGTCTTTAGATCAATGCAGCACAAATCCAGGGTAGCCGGATGCTGGGAAATGCCGGTCAGGAGAAGAACCGTATTGACCATCTTAAGGGCCGCCCTGGTTGAAAATCCGGCCTCTAAAAGCCTTTGGGTCAATTCGATCACCTGCCTGCTCTCCTCTTCGGCAGCCCTGCCGCTTCCCATTCCGTCCGATAAACTCATGATGATCTGTCCAGGCTGGACTTGTCCAAAGGTGTAATTATCTCCGGACACCTCTTCCCCGCTTTTCACCGCCTTTGCCACACCATAAACAACCCGGTAATCTCCCTTTTCAACAAACCGTATTGTGTCGGCCTGTTTTGTTACCAGGTTCCTTCCGTCAGGAGCAACGGTCCACTCCCCTTCCTCTATGGCGCTTTCCAGGATCTCCGCTGCCTCTTTTACAGTCACGCACCGGCCGTTTAAGGTTCTCATGGTTAAAAAGGCTTCCCTCTGATGATTTTCGTATTCCAAAATCAGCATCTTTTCAATGACGATATGGTTCCGGCGGAATGCCCGTTTTATTTCGTCTTCCCAATCCGGGGTTATGTCCACAGAATGCTCCACCTGATGAGAAAACTCCTCCAGGATCACAGCCAGTTCCTTAAACTGGACGATGACTGCGTCACGGCTTTCTAAAAACCGGTTTTTCCAGGCCAGATTCATGGTGGCCCTTCCAAGACCCCGGTTTAAATGGGTCATGTACTCATCCTTTCTCTTACAGGTCTCAAGAAAAAAACGGGGCATGTCCCCGTAGTCCACACTCCCTTTTTGTTCAAATGCACGAACCAGATATTGCAGATAATATTGATTGTCCTGTTCTTTCCCGGAATACACAATGCATTTATTGCATCCTGCGCATACCATGGCTGCCGCTGTCTGAAGAGCCGCAATGCCATCTTCCTTTGTAAGTCCCTGTTCTGCTGACAAATCATCTGTACAAGCTTTGGCAAGCTCTCCCAAAGAGCTTGCCATGTCATTTAATCTCTTTGCAGTATATACATTCACATCAGCCATGTCGTGATGTGCCGCCTTACGTCTGAACACAAAAATCCCTCCTGCCTGTATCATGCTTTAAACCATATTATGAAAACAAGTTTTCATAATCGGATGGATGGTGCAAAAACAGCACCTTTTTATGAGAAACTGAAATGCAGCTTCTCATAAACCACATTATATACAGGCAGAAGGGAAATATTTGTCAAAACGGCTGACTCACAACCAAAAATCGTACGACAGCTTTCTCCTTTATTGTCCATGCACCTTGGACATAGAACATTTCATTGTCTTCGGGCCGGCTTTAAAAGAATCTCATCAGGATTTACAAGTCCCAGCTTCTGCTTTGCAACTTCTTCAATATATTGCTTGGTCTGGACATAGATCCGGTATTCCTCTAATTTCTTGGACCGTTCCTCTTCCTTGTCCACCTGGGCCTGAAGATTCTCCAGACGGAGCTCATATTCCCGCTCCTTTTCCTTTAACCCGGCTCCTTTAATAGTAACAATCACGGCAAGGCTGAACACAACAAAGGTTATACCAATAAGGGCCATCCGGTTTCCCCATCTGTCTTTTCTCTTTCTTCTTGATTTTCCTATCTTGTTCATACAATCACCTCTGACGCCGCTTCTTTCTTTGGTTACAACCATCTATCTTCATTTTAAGATATTTTCGAAAATGTTTCAATAGCTTTAGGAAATGTCTGCTTACTATTCTATCATATAAAAACATTCCGATAAATACTCCAGCAACGGCATATCCTCTTAATCCTCCGTCATTCTGTTCATACAGCAGGGAAAACGTGACCAGAGCGGCATATACCCAGTATATCATGTCCTCGATTCCTATAAACACATAGGAATGAGGAATAAAAATACGGAAAATACGTAACAGGTCATATGTGATCATAAGCCCTGCGCCTGTTAAAAAGCTGTAGAGCAGAAGTTTTACTTCATAAACGATATGAACGCTCATATGACTCCTTCAGTGGCATAATTTTCTTAGGGTCATCAAGCGAAGTGCCGGCTGGGATTACAAAATCAGCCGTCCCATGCCCCCTGGGCGAGCCGAACTTCGCTTTTTATTTGAACAGCCGGGAAATCAGGGATTCCCCAGACCTGCGCAGGGCTTCATTGGAGGAATAGGTAAGACTCTCTATATTGCCGTTTAAATCCACTTCTCCCTTTTCAAGGGTTAAGCGGCTGACATGAAGTTCCTTGCCCTTTAAAGTCAAAAGTCCCATGTCCGTATCCAGAACCACCTGGTTCTCATCAAAGGAAACCACTTCCCGTATTCCCGTCATCGTACCGGAGGCCCGGTTTTCTATTGTCAGCCTGTGAGGGCGGATATTTACTTTTTCTTCCATACAAAAAACCTCCTAATATACCTGTCTAAAGTATATTAGGAGGTGCGCTCCAATATTACTGAAATTTATCGTACGTATCGAAACTGTGAACTAGAGATAACGGTAAAGCTCTTTTGCTTCATCCTTTTTTACTGTTTCCGCCACATCAAGAACTTCCACTTTTACCGAGCTGGTCCCAAAATGAATCTCTATTATATCGCCTTCCTTAATATTTAAGGAAGCCTTTGCAGGCTTGCCGCCTACAAGTACACGGCCTGCATCACAAGCTTCGTTAGCTACGGTTCTTCTCTTGATCAGGCGGGAAACCTTAAGAAACTTATCCAGCCTCATGAATTAAGCGTTCACCATATCCTTTAAAGCTTTTCCAGCTTTAAACTTTGGTGTCTTGGAAGCAGGGATGTTCATAACTTCACCGCTCTTTGGATTTCTTCCCTCTCTTGCAGCTCTTTCAGATACCTCAAATGTACCAAAACCAACTAACTGGATCTTCTCGCCTTTAACCAGTTCCTCAGATATTACATCTGTCAAAGCCTTAACTGCCTTCTCTGCATCCTTTTTGGACAGCTCTGCTTTTTCTGCGACTGCTGCGATTAACTCTGCTTTGTTCATTGATATCTTCCTCCTAGAATGTAGCACCAGGCTACGATTTTTCGCATAACACGATTACTATATCATTTATAGCTGTTTCTCCCGTTTTTGTCAAGGTTTTTCGCACTTTTGGCGAGCTTTCTCCTGCTTTTTTATTGCATCCCAAAGGGCCTGTCCTTCCTGCTGCAAACCTGGGTTTTCACCGCCAAAAACGTGAGGGTGCCTGCGTACCATTTTTTCACAGATTCCCTTCACCACATCATCAAAGGAAAAGTCTCCTTTTTCCTTTGCGATTTGGCTGTAAAGCATTACCAGAAACAGGACATCTCCCAGCTCCTCGCAAAGGTTTTCCATATCCTCATGATCAATGGCTCCAAGAACCTCTCCGCATTCCTCTGTCAGGCATTTCTTCAGACTCTCATAAGTCTGCTCCCTGTCCCAGGGACAGCCTTCATTGGAACGCAGTTTATTTGTAATATTTACTAAATCATCAAAAGTATACATGGCTCCTCCTCCTTTTGTGATTATTATATCATAACCCGGCATTCCATTGAAAATGCTTTCTTTTTAATTCTGAAGTTTTTCTGACAATTGCTTGTTCCCCCTGTTAAAAAAGAGCATGTTCCCTTATAATAAAGGGGACTTTTAATGAAACCGGAGGCAGCTATGAAAAATTTTAGCATATGGAAAAAAATAGCAGCTTGTGTGCTGTTTTTGAACATTGTATTTACCGCATTTACCACAGAACTTCTGACACCCGCTTCTTCGGCCGGGGACTTGACGGTACGCGGTATGAGCTTTGGACCGGCCCTTAATATCGGACCGGGAAGCAAAATATTTAACGGCGGCAGCTTATCCCTGCTGGCAGATTACGACAACCGGCAGATGCTTTCCATGATTTTACAGGACAAGGACGGAACCCTTGTAGTCATTGACGGAGGCTGGGACATTGATGCGGCCCATTTAACAGAAGTGCTCCGTTCCAAAGGCGGACATGTATCCGGTTGGTTTATCACCCATCCTCACTCAGATCATGTGGGGGCTCTCGTCCAGATTCTAGGTAACCCGGACAGCCAGATTACCATTGATAATATCTATTATTCCCTGGCAGATATATCCTGGTATGAAAAAGTGGAACCTTCCCGGAATGATACGGTGTACAGTCTGATATCGGCCTTTAAAACTCTTCCCGCCGAAAAACTCCACACCGTACAAAAAGATCAGGAGATTCAGCTGGGGCAGATAAAAGCCAAGGTTTTAAATAACCCTTATCTTCTGGATGCCACCTCTGTAAATAACAGCTCCATTGCTTATAAATTTTTCTTAAATGATGTAAGCATCCTGGTGCTGGGTGATATGGGACCGGAAGCCGGTGAGCTTCTGGCTGCGGAACGCAGTGCAGAGGATTTAAAAAGTGACATCGTCCAGATGTCCCATCATGGCCAGTACGGCGTAAACCGCGAAGTATATGCCATTATCAAGCCTCAGATCGCCCTCTGGCCCTGCCCCCTCTGGCTGTGGAATAACGACAGCGGCGGCGGAATCGGCAGCGGGGACTGGAAGACCCTGGAGACCAGGAAATGGATGGAGGAACTGGGAGTAAGGGTAAATTACTGCATCAAGGACGGAGATCAGATCATCTATTAATTGGTTCTCATAAAAAAGAAACGGCGTCCGAACACAAAACCAGTGTTCCCGCCGTTTCTTTTTTTGTGATTTCCTCATTGCTGTCCATGCTTTCCGGGCAAAGAGGTATGCCTGTAAGATATATTTGCCTGGATTATTACAGAAGCATCTGGTTAATTTCCTCCAGGACCGTCCCGCCTGGGCCGCTCCGATTCCGGCAGTGGTTCAATGTAGAATCCATCCTTATATGGCTCCGTATCAATTTCCGGGATATCGCCATCACTGTAATCGTCTTCCTCCGGTACAAAAACCTTCATATTCGTTCACCTCCTGATTTATATATGCTGATTGGCAGCATGGCTAGCCTTCCATCTGGCGGCCTAAAAATCCTGCCGCTGTTGTGGCCAGCTTTGTCTCCATATCTCCAAAACGGGCTCTGGGCTCTCTGCTCAATAAAGCTACCGCTCCGATTGCATCACCTTCGCAGATGATGGGAGCTATTACCTGAGCCGTTATCCCTTCCAGGGTTTCCCCTGACAGCGGGATAAAACCCTTGTCATCTTTTCCGGCCACAACCACTGTCCGTTCGTTGATGAGATTCTCTAACTGCTTGCTGATGGTTTTCTGGAGAAGCTCCTTTTTGGATCCTCCTGCCACCGCAATGATCTGGTCTCTGTCGCTGATACATACGGTTAGTCCGGTAGTCTGAGCCATGGCTTCTGCATATTGGGAAGCAAAAGCAGTAAGCTCTACCATGGGAGAATATTTCTTTAAAATGATTTCTCCTTCTCTGTCTGTAAATATCTCAAGCGGAGTCCCTTCTCTTAACCGGAGCGTCCTTCTGATCTCTTTTGGTATGACTACACGTCCCAGGTCGTCAATTCTTCTTACAATGCCAGTTGCTTTCATAATAAAAATTCCTCCATCTTGTGCATTTTAATATCGCTGATATTATTTTGCTACGAATGCAACAGATTATACTTAAGTCTGCCATTTTTCCCAAAATTTAAAATCAGGGCCGACTGTTAAAAAAAAGTCGAACCCTGATTTTCTAAATTAAACCTGGTTTATTGCTTGAAGAATTGGGGAATTTTACAGCCCAGGTTAAAAGTCACCCTTCCTGACAGGTTGGAACACTTCCTTTGAGGATGACAAATAGCCTTCATGGGCCGCCTTTGCGGCCGCGTTATCTGGAATGGGAGTTACAAAATGGTTTTCAAAAGAACCATACTTTTGAATTGTCAATTCATTTGATACCCGCTGCAGAAGATACATACCTAAAACGTCCATAGCTACCACCTTTCTCCGAACCATTAAATTTGAAGCAAAGAAAGTATCTGGGGCTAAATCCCTTCTTCTACTACTATTATATCACAAAATAGGCAAAAATCAACCAAATGAATCTTATTTTAAAAGTCAATTTTTATATTTTTTCATTTTTTTCAGACAATTCCCGCATCTGTTTCAAGATCACCTCAGCCTGGCTGATCATAGCATCCGTAGACTGGTTCTTCTTTTTGTCAAGATAGAAAAACCTTGGTTCTTCTCCCATCTGGAACTTTAAATCCCCCTTGTACTGATCAATAATCCTAGGAATCCCTTCCACCTTCAGCTTTGCATTCTTATACATGGTCAGCCGGATCTCCTGGCGGTTAATATTCACCTCAGTCACATAGGCGCTGTGGGCCAGAGCCTTTATGCCGGCCACCTTTAACAAGTTCTCAACCGGCTTTGGAATATCGCCGAAACGGTCCATCAGCTCATCCTGCATATCCATGTATTCCTCTTCATTTTCAATGCCGGAAATCCGTTTGTATATATCAAGTTTCTGATATTCATTCTTAATATAGGAAGTTGGGATGTACGCATCAATATCGCAGTCCACCACAGTCTCATAACTTTCCTCTTCTTTTCTCTGTCCTTTAAGCTCTAAAACCGCCTGATTTAAGAGCTTACAGTAAAGGTCATACCCTACCGCTTCCATGTGTCCGTGCTGTTCCGCTCCCAGAACATTTCCTGCCCCCCGGATCTCCAAATCCCGCATGGCGATCTTGATCCCGGAGCCCAGCTCCGTAAATTCACGGATGGCCTGAAGGCGTTTTTCCGCTTCTTCCTTTAGCAGCTTATCCCGCTTATACATGAGAAACGCATAGGAGGTCCTGCTGGAACGCCCTACCCGTCCCCGCAGCTGGTACAGCTGGGAAAGGCCCATGCGGTCCGCATCCTGAATGATCATGGTGTTTGCATTGGGAATATCAAGACCTGTTTCAATGATGGTGGTGCAGACTAAAACATCAATTTCCCCGTTTACAAAGTCAAACATGATCCGTTCCAGCTCATGTTCATGCATCTGCCCGTGGGCAAAGGTCACCGCTGCCTCAGGAACCAGGCCGGCAATGTGGTTTGCCACCTCGTCAATGTTGCTTACCCGGTTGTATACATAGTAAACCTGTCCTCCCCTGGACAGTTCCCTGTGAATGGCTTCCCGCACCATCTCATCGTTGTGCTCCATAACATAGGTCTGGATTGGCATACGGTCTACAGGAGGTTCCTCCAGCACACTCATGTCCCGGATCCCTACCAGGCTCATGTGCAGAGTCCTTGGAATGGGAGTTGCCGTCAGGGTCAGCACATCTACGTTTTCCTTCAGCTGTTTGATCTTTTCCTTATGGGCCACACCAAAGCGCTGTTCCTCATCAATAATAAGAAGCCCCAGATCCTTAAACTGCACATCCTTTGACAAGACCCGGTGGGTTCCGATCACAATATCCACCATGCCCCGATTTAAATCCTCCAGGGTCTTTTTCATCTGGCCGGCCGTCCGGAAACGGGACATTAAATCCACACGAACGGGAAAATCCTTCATCCGCTGGGCAAAGGTGTTGTAATGCTGCTGGGCCAGAATGGTAGTGGGAACCAGGTAAACCACCTGCTTTCCGTCCTGGACCGCCTTAAAGGCAGCCCTTAAAGCAATCTCTGTTTTCCCGTATCCCACGTCCCCGCAGATTAAGCGGTCCATGATCCTCTTGCTCTCCATATCCGCCTTGGCAGCCTCTATGGCATCCCATTGGTCCTCGGTCTCCTCATAGGGAAACATCTCTTCAAACTCCTTCTGCCAGACCGTATCCTCTCCGTATTGGAACCCATGAGTCTGCTGCCTGGCTGCGTAAAGCTGCACCAGCTCCTTTGCGATCTCTTTGACCGCACCCTTTACCCTGGCTTTGGTCCTGTTCCACTGCTCGCCTCCCAGCCGGTTCAGCTTTGGCTTTTTTGCTTCCGCGCCGGCATATTTCTGGATGCCGTCAAGCCTTGTTGCAGGAAGATATAAGTTTCCGTTGTCCGCATACTCTACCTTTAAGTAATCCTTGATCACTCCATCCTGCTGGATTTTTTCAATGCCCCGGTAAACTCCAAGGCCGTGATCCTCATGAACCACATAATCGCCGATGGAAAGGTCGGAAAAGTTCTGGATCTTGGTCCCTTCATAAGAGGTCTTTTTCCGTTTCCGCTTCTTTTTCTCCACTCCGAACATATCGCCTTCCGTGATGACGATAAACTTTATCATGGAGTATTCAAAGCCCCGGTGGAGATTTCCGAAGGTAACCAGGATTTCCCCTGGCTTCACCTCCTGGCTCTCTCCTCCCTGGTCAGGGCAGTAAGCCCGTAAGTCATATTCCCTTAAATCACCTGCCAGACGGCTGGCCCTGGTTCTGGAAGCGGATAAAAGAATCACCCGGTACCCTTCCTTTTTCCATCTGGTCAGATCCTTGATCAAAAGCTCAAACCCATTTTGATAAGTATTTACATTTTTCACCTGAAAGCTGTAACGGTTTTTTACCGTAAAACCGGAAAGCTTCTGTTCCAGGCCGGTTAAATACACCGTGGTTTTTGTCTGGACCCTTGCCAGCATTTCTTTTGCGGAGAAAAGAAGCCCGGTCTGCCCGGGAAGGAGGTAGCCGTTTTCCAGCCGGTGTATCATGCTTTCCCGAAACTCCATTTCCACGGTTTCCCCTTTTTCCTTAAGCCGCTCCGGCTCATCCAGGAACACAACTGAATTTTCTCCATGAAAATATTCCAGAAAAGACACGCTCTCCTGGCAGAAATAATGGATATAGCCATCCAGTCCATGCTGTCTGAATCCATCCTTAAGCCCCTCTAAAAATTCAGAGACAATGGAACGGATCCTGGCAGACTCTTCGATCTTTGACTTAGCCCTTAAATCCTTTTCGTATTTTTTTGCTTCCTTTTCAAGGACTTGGATTCCTTCCTCAATCTGTTTCCCTGTGAGTACCATTTCCGTGGCCGGATAGATCCGTATGTTTTCCAGCTGCTCAATGGATCTCTGGCTCTCAATATCAAAGGTCCGGATAGAATCCACTTCCTCATCCCACAGTTCAATGCGCACCGGCAGTTCCTCGGTTAAGGGGAACACGTCAATGATCCCGCCCCTGATGGAAAACTGTCCCATGCCATCTACCTGGGCCATTCGCTCATATCCCAGTTCTGTAAGGCGCTTCTTCCATTTTTCCACATCAATGGTCTGGCCGCCTTCCACGGACAGCACCTGCTCCTTCAAATACCGGAGCGGGAGAAGGTGGTCCATAAGCCCGTCAAAGGTGGTAACCACCCAGCCGGAGGACTTTTCCATTAAATGGCGGAACACGGTCATACGCTGCTTGGTCAGTAAGTTTCCGTGGATGTCCGCGCTGAAAAACAAAAGATCCCTGGCCGGATACAGCCATACATCAGGGTCAAAGAACCGCAGGTCCTCATAAATCTCCCTGGCCCTTGTATCGTCATAGGTCACCACCAGCCTTAAGCCTTCCTGCTTTGCCGCTTCATACATCAGGTGAACCTTCTGGGAATCCATGCATCCGCTTGCCATAACAGGACCGGCCCTTTTTAACAGATCACTGGAAAGATCCTCAAAATCCTTTAATTCCCTTAATGGTTTTTCAAATAGATCACTCATGAAATCTCCTTATTTCTTTCTGTTAAAATAATTCATTGCCGCTTCTGCTCCGTCCGTAACCATCATGATGGCAGCCTCTGCCGCATCCTTGTAAGCCTGAGCCATAACATCTTCCTGTTCCCTGGGAAAACGGCCCAGAACATAGTCTGCTAAATCCATTTCCTTTGGCTTTTCCCCCACTCCCACACGAATCCTTAAAAACTCCTGGGTTCCCAGATGGCTTATGATATTCTTTAAACCATTATGGCCTCCGGCGCTCCCCTTTGTACGGATCCTTAACTGGCCTTCTGCCAGATTGATGTCATCACAGATGATGATGATGTGATCCGGCTCCACCTTGTAAAAATCCGCCATTGCCCGGATGCTCTCACCGCTTAGATTCATAAAGGTCTGTGGTTTTGACAAAACGATCTTTTCCGATCCGATCCTTCCGGTTCCATAAAATGCCCTGTGCTTTTTTTCCGTTACCCTGGCTCCCAGTTTGTCCGCCAGAACGTCCACAGCCTCAAACCCCACATTGTGCCTGGTTTTTTCATATTCCCTTGTCGGGTTTCCTAATCCTGCGATGATATACATGATGATTCTCCTTACTATTGTCTATATTAATTACAGTTCCGATTCATGACTTTTTAGAGATTTCAAACGCCCGAAAAGCGTTAGATTTCCCAATACCGGGGGTCTAACGCTGCTTTTTTATTTTAACAGTTCATTCTTGAGATGTAAAGGCAAACACCGTCCTTTTTGTTTTTTAAACAGTTGAAAAGCAAAATGCTACCAGTTATAATAAGAATTATTTTGGTTTTGGAAGGCATCGCCTTGAGCGGCGTAAAAAGCTAATAAAGGAAAGGAGATTTTTATGGAACAATGTTCAAACACTTACCGCATGATTGTATTAAGCTCCCTGGAAAAGGTATTTCCCTGCCAGGAGCCTGTATTCTCACCGGAGTGCTGCCGTTTTAACGGCCTTTACGGAGAAATTATCTCCTTCCAGGCGGCCTGCTGTTTTAAAGGCCTGAGAAAGGAAACATTAAGGGTCAGGATTTCCTCTGCCCTAAAGAACATCATACGGGTTCGTCAGGTACTTCATGTGCCCTCCTCTTACCCTGCCCATGAAAAACGTGACAGCAATTATTTAAGCCATGCTCCCGGTCTTTATCCGGACCTTCTAAGAGACCTTGAGGACAACAGCCTGGTTCTGGTGCCAGGCCGCTGGCAGAGCTTGTGGATCGATGTCACCATCCCGGGCATCATTCCGGGGGGCAGCTACCCGGTGACCATCTCCCTGGCCGATAGTAAGGGCAGAGAAGTGATTTCCGTAACCGTTAGCATTGAAGTGATCCCCATCCCCCTTCCCGCCCAGAAGCTTTTCCATACGGAATGGTTTCATGGGGACTGTCTGGCCGATTACTATAAGGTTCCCGTATTCTCCGAGGAGCATTGGAACATCCTGGAACAATTCATTTCTCTTTATGGAAAAAGGGGAATGAACATGATCCTCACCCCCATTTTCACGCCGCCCCTGGATACTGCGGCAGGAGGAGAGCGCACCACCATTCAGCTGGTCTCCATCCGCCAGGAAAAAAACCGCTTTTTCTTTGATTTTTCCCGCCTGGAGCGCTGGGTGAACATCTGCAAAAATGCAGGGATCCTCTATTTTGAAATGGCCCACTTATTTACCCAGTGGGGCGCTTACCACGCTCCCAAGATCATGGTAACAAGGGAGGGAAAAGAGATCCGGCTCTTTGGCTGGGACACTCCTTCCACAGGGGCATACACGGTTTTCTTAGACCAGTTTCTCCCTGCTTTAAAGGAAGAACTGAGCCGTCTTGGAATTCTTGAAAACACCTTTTTCCATATTTCCGATGAACCGGAAAAAGAACATCTGGAATCCTATTCCATTGCCAGGGAATCCGTGATGCCCCATTTAAAGGACTGTAAGCTCCTGGATGCCTTATCCGATTATTCCTTTTATGAAATGGGAATCGTGGAACGCCCGGTTTGCGCCACCGACCACATAGAGCCGTTCCTGGACCACAAAGTTCCCCATTTATGGAGTTACTACTGCACGGCCCAATGTGTGGATGTCTCCAACCGCTTTATGGCAATGCCGTCGGCAAGAAACCGGGTTTACGGCTTTCAGGTATACAAATATGGAATTGAGGGAATCCTTCACTGGGGATTCAATTTCTACAATTCCGAGCAGTCCTTACACCACATAAATCCTTATGAGGTAACAGACGCTGAGGGAAGCTTTCCTTCCGGCGATGCCTTCCTGGTTTATCCCGGCCCTGACGGCGTTCCGGAGGAATCCATACGCCTTATGGTCCTTTATGAGGCCAAACAGGATCACAGGGCATTAAAGCTTCTGGAATCTTATATTGGAAAAGAGGCTGTTATCAGGCTTTTAGAAGAAGATTTATCCGAACCAATCACCTTTCGTTCCTACCCCAAATCAAGCGCCTACTTCATAGGGATGAGAAATAAGATCAACCGGATGATAAAAACGTACATATAAAAAAGTTCATCCGAGCCATGGATATCTCTTGTCATTTCCGTATTTATTATGATAGAATAAAGCTGTTGCGCTTATATTAAGTTCATAATCGGCCCGGCGTTTCTACCAACTACCAGAATAGTTGACTATATGGGTTAGAAGGAAAAAGGAGTGATGTTCATGAAGGATATTTCAAAAAATTACGATGTAATCATCATCGGCGCAGGCCCCTCCGGCATTTTCTGTGCCTATGAGCTGATCGAGAAAAAGCCGGACCTTAAGATCCTTATGATCGAAAAGGGCCGCCGGATTGAAAACCGGACCTGTCCCAAAAGGATCACAAAAACATGCGTAGGCTGCAAACCATGCTCCATTACCACAGGCTTTGCAGGAG
The DNA here is from genome assembly GCA_902363835.1 of Lachnospiraceae bacterium. GTDB lineage: Bacteria > Bacillota > Clostridia > Lachnospirales > Lachnospiraceae > Lacrimispora. Next base: position 9,529 of record CABJBM010000044.1, on the reverse strand, counting down.
CCGGAGCATTTTCCGACGGAAAATTATCCTTGTCTCCCGATGTTGGCGGAAACCTTCCTGAAATACTTGGATACGATAAGACAGTGGAACTGTTAAAGGAATCAGACAACATTTATTTGAAATTCGGTGCAGACACCAATGTTTACGGCATTGATAAGCAAAAAGAGATCCAGGAGATCCGCCGTAAGGCCATTGGAGCCAACCTAAAGCTGATTGAATGCCCCATCCGCCATTTAGGAACGGAAGAAGGCTATAAAATCTATACCCGCCTCCAGGAGCACTTATTGGAGCAGGGGGTTGAAATGGCGTTTAATACGATGGTAAAGGATATTATCATCGAGGATAATAAAGCAAAGGGTGTTATTACAGATAAGGAAGAAGTCTGTTATGCGCCGGAAATCGTGTCTGCCATCGGCCGTGAAGGTTCTGACTGGTTCAGCCATATCTGTGAAAACCACGGAATCGAGACAAAGGTGGGAACCGTGGACATCGGTGTCCGGGTAGAGGTCCGGGATGAGGTCATGGAGTTTTTGAATAAGAACCTTTATGAGGCCAAGCTTGTTTACCATACCCCTACCTTTGACGACAAGGTCCGCACCTTCTGTACCAACCCTTCCGGCGAAGTAGCCACGGAATACTATGAAAACGGGCTGGCAGTTGTCAACGGCCACGCCTATAAATCCCAGGAATACAAGACAAACAACACCAACTTTGCCATCCTGGTATCCAAAAACTTTACAAAACCATTTAAGACTCCTATTGAATACGGCAAGCAGATCGCCCAGTTAAGCAACATGCTCTGCGACGGCAAGATCCTGGTGCAGACCTTTGGCGACTTCCAGAGAGGCAGACGCACCACGGAAGAGCGTTTATGCCGCAACAACTTAATCCCCACTTTAAAGGATGCGGTTCCAGGCGACTTATCCCTGGTATTCCCTCACCGGATTATGGTTGACATAAAAGAAATGCTTCTTGCCCTGGATAAAGTGACTCCGGGTATTGCCAGCGATGAAACCCTGTTATACGGTGTGGAGGTCAAGTTCTACTCCAACAAGGTGGTGGTCAACGCTGATTTTGAAACCAGCGTAGAAGGCCTGCGCGCCATCGGCGACGGCGCCTCCGTAACAAGAGGGCTTCAGCAGGCATCTGCCAACGGCTTAAGCGTAGCCAGAAGCATTCTCACAGCTATGGACTAAGTTATAAGAAAGTAAAACTTCCCACGAAAGTGGTTGAAGGGGCTGCCGCAAAATGATTTTTTCATTTTTGCGGCAGCCCCTTCTTTATTCTATCAAATTATAACAAAAGCCTGCCAGGTCTGGGAACTTATATTAACTCCAGCTTTTTCATGGCATAAGCAACACCGTCATCTTCCACGTTCTTGGTATAAAAGGTTGCATAAGGCTCCAGCTCCACGCTGTGATGTCCCATAAGGATACAATTCTTGGCATATTCAAACATGGACAGATCATTGGTGCTGTCACCGAACACATAGGCATCCTCCAGGGCAATTCCATAGTGCTCTAAAACCAGCTCAATGGCCGTTGCCTTGGAATATCCCGCGGGAACGCACTCATAAAATCCGCCGCCCCGGTCAATGATCTCAAAATCCAGTCCCAGGACCCGGGAAAAGCCTTTTAAATCACTTTTTTCATCTGCAAAGACGCAGAATTTATCAAAGTCATAGCAATCCTCTTCCCAGCCATGGGGAGACAGATTCCCTTCCTGTTCTACGATTTCCTTTAATTTCTCCACCTGGGGAAAGCGGGAAGTTTCCTTTCTGAAATAACAGCTTTCCGTTCCCTCTAAAACCCCATCCAGATTGTACTCCTGTATGATCCGCTTGATCTCAATCCCCTGCTCATGGGGGATTGCAGCGGAGAAAAGAACCTGGTCTCCCGCAATGATGCGGGTGCCGCAGCCGCAGCAGTAGCCGTCCACTTTAATCAGCTGTTCAATCGGCCCGATAAGGCAATAGGTCCTTCCGGAGTTGATGAATACCAGATGTCCCTTTTCCCGCGCCCGTTTAACCGCCTGCTTTGCGCTTTCCGGCACGTTCCGGTTTACTTCAGAAAAAAGCGTGCCGTCAATATCAAAAAACAGAATTTTCCTTTTTTCACTCATCGGTCACCCCGAAAACATATGGTGCCGGTGGTTTCATCCATGCTTTCCACGATCGCAAGGGACTCTACCCGGATTCCTTCGGCTCTTAAACGGTCCCCTCCGGGCTGAAAGCCCTTCTCCACTACGATTCCTGCACCTACCAGCTTTGCGCCGGAATCTTTTACAATCGCTGCCAGACCCTCCAGGGCTTTTCCGTTAGCCAGAAAATCATCGATCAGCAATACCTTGTCATCGGCTCCCAAAAATTCCTTGGAAACCATGATGTCATAAGTCCTTCCGTGGGTAAAGGATTCCACAGGGGTGGTGTATACATCACCTGCGATGTTCTTTGTCTTGGACTTTTTTGCAAATACCACCGGTACATTAAAATACTGGGCCACAATGCAGGCAATTCCAATGCCGGAAGCCTCAATTGTCAGAATCTTATTCACTTCACAATCGGCAAAGCGTCTCTTAAACTCCTTTCCGATCTCCACGAACAGCTTGATATCCATCTGGTGATTTAAAAAACTGTCCACTTTCAGCACATCACCGGACTTAATCTTTCCATCTTTCCGTATTCTGTCCTTTAAAAGCTGCATAAAGGTTCCTCCTCTTCATTGAATCCGCAGTGCAGCGGGTGAAGCGGTTCGCTTCACCCGCTCACGGGCATTCACCCTATGAAACAGGGCAGGAGAAGATTTTCTTATGTGCGGGCACAACAAAAATCTTCTCCTGCCCTGTTTCGCACTGCTCGTTGCTTTCGTGAAATTTATTTAATAACTGCATTTTCCGTAAGGAAATCCATTACCTTGTTATTCATAATATAATCATCTACGTCGAACTGGCCTGCGGTCTCAATCATTTTTTCAGCGCTTTCATAGCCCATCTGGTCTGCAACTTCCTTGCGGTCCTCATCAGTGATCACGATCCCCTCTTTTTCCGCAATGGCGGTAACTACCAGTCTCTGCTCTACAGTGGCCTCTGCCTGGGTCTTTATAATGTTCTTAAAGTCCTCTTCTCCCATTCCGGAAAATGCTCCAACAAAGGTTTTAAAGTCCATGCCGTAAGCAGCAGCCTGGTTTGTATATCTGGCAATCATGTTGTTGAAATTGGCATCAATGGCTTCCTGCTTTGGCTCCACCTTAGAACCGTTTAAAATGGCAGTGTAAATGTCACTTTTCATCTTCTGGTCTGCTTCGTCGTTCTTGTTCTTTAAAAGAGCCTGTTTCTTATCTTCCTTGTATTCATCTACTGTCTTAAAGGACGTATTTTCCTGAACAAAAGCATCGTTTAATTCCGGGACCTGCTTCTCCTTAACGGAATTGACTGTCACCTCAAATACCACAGGCTTTCCTGCCAGGTCTGCATTCTGGTAGCCTTCCGGGAAGGTAAGGTTTAAGGACACCTTGTCCCCTTTTTTCGCGCCTACAAGGCCTTCTTCAAATCCTTCGATAAACTGGCCGGAACCAATGGATAAATCATAGGCCTGGGCTGTTCCGCCGTCAAATGCAACGCCATCCTTTGTGCCTACATAGTCAACATTAGCCACATCCCCATTCTGAATGGGCCGTTCTACCTCTACATCCTTTGCATGGGCCGATAAATCACTCTGAACCGCCTGGTCCAGTTCGTCATCGGTCACTTCCACCGGATCTTTCGTCACTTCAATCCCCTTGTAAGTTCCCAGGGTAACAGTGCCGTTATCCATTCCTGTCAGATCCTCAACAGCCAGAGTCTCCTGTGCTGCTGATTCTGTTGCTTCCGCCTCTGTTTCTGCCGGCTTTGCCGCAGGCTTTTTCCCGCATCCGGAAATAAGAGCAGCAGCAACCAGACCGCACATACAAACTTTAAAAATTTTCTTCATAATACAATCCTTTTTCTTTCTATTTTTAATAGGTGATAATGAAACTGCTTCCAGTCAGTTATACCATATCAGGCAAGGTAAAAAAAGCTTTTTCCCGAAATTAACAAAAATTTCAAAATTCCGTTATTATTTATAAAACGCCCGGAAGGCCTTGTATGTATTGTACACATCAAGCTTGGAAGAAAGTTCGAATGGGGAATGCATGGAAAGAATGGGTACACCCAAATCCACCACATCCACATCCATATGGGCCACATATTTGGCAATGGTGCCGCCGCCGCCCTGATCCACTGCGCCAAGCTCACCGGTCTGCCAGTAAACGCCTTCCTGCTCCATCATGGCAATAATCTTTGCCATCAGCTCCGCACTGGCATCGTTAGAACCGGATTTTCCACGTACTCCGGTGTACTTGGTCAGAACACAGCCCTTGTTTAAAAAGCAGGCATTGCGCTCCTCGTATACCTGGGCAAAGGTGGGATCATAGGCCGCATTCACGTCGGAAGATAAGCAGATGGAATTTCTGAGCACCTTTCTTACATCAACATGGGCCATGGCAGCCAGATCTTCAATATAGTGAAGGACAAAATCGGAATTTAAACCGGTATTTCCATCGGAACCGATCTCCTCTTTATCTGCAAGAACCGTGACCGTGGTATACTCAGGCATATTGGCATCAATCTCCGCCATCAGGGCCGTATAGGCACATACCCTGTCATCCTGTCCGTAAGCGCCGATCATGCTGCAATCCAGCCCTACGTCGCTGGCCTTCTGGGCAGGTACCATCTCGATTTCCGCACGGAGAAAATCAGCCTCAGTGATCCCGTAGCGGTCATTAAGAAGCTTTAAGGCCAGAAGTTTCACAGGGTCCTTAAGCTCCGCCTCGTCAATAAACGGAATGGAACCGATGAGCACATTCAGTTCCTCTCCTTTTAACCCATCTCTTAATTTTCTGTCATTCTGCTCTCCTGACAGATGAGGAAGTAAGTCCGTCACACAGAATACGGGATCGCTTTCCTTTTCCCCGATGTTTACTTCCACAATTTCACCGTTTTTCTTTACCACCACACCATGCATTGCCAGGGGAACAGCTCCCCACTGGTATTTCTTGATTCCGCCGTAATAGTGGGTCTTAAAAAAAGCCAGGTCACTTTTTTCATAGACAGGGTTTGGTTTTAGGTCAAGCCTTGGGGAATCAATATGAGCTCCGTTAATGCGCAGCCCCTGCTCCAGTCCTGCTTTGCCAAAGGTGGTTGCCAGGATGGACTTGCCTCGGTTTACATAATATACCTTATCACCTGCCTTATACTCCTTTCCTTCTTCAAGAGGCCGGTATCCCTGCATCTCAAGCATTGCCACGGCCTCTCTGACACATTCCCGCTCGGTTTTTCCGTTATCCAGGAATCTTTTATAGCCTTCACAGAACATTTCCGCTTCTTCACGCTGGCTGGGCGCCTCTTTTGCAATATGCGGAAATTTGAATGTCAGCTCCTCCTGTAATTGTTGTCCTTTTGTTTTTTCCATTGCTATATTTCCTCCATAATTTTAAAAAATATTTGATTAACAGATTTCATTGCTGTCAAGGACCAGAGTAAAGGGTCCGTCATTTAATAACTCTACCTTCATATCGGCTCCAAAGCTTCCATGCTCTACCCGGTTTCCATAGGATTTTAACCGCTCCACCACGTATTCATAGAGGCTGTTTGCAAGCTGGGGGCTTCCTGCCTTCACAAAGCTTGGGCGGTTGCCTTTCTTACAGTCTGCATAAAGAGTAAACTGGCTGACCACCAGGATTTCTCCTTCCACATCCTTTAGGGAAAGGTTGGTCTTTCCATTTTCATCGGGAAAAATCCTCAGCTTGCATACTTTATCTACCATTTTATCGGCAATGGCTTCCGTATCCGTATCACATACTCCCAAAAGGAGCAGGAAGCCTTTGTTAATGGCGCCGACCGGCTGCTCATTAACAGTGACCTTTGCATGAGCAACCCGCTGTAAAACAATCTTCATATCCATTCTCCTGTCTATTTTAATACCAGTCTTAAGTATTCCAAAAGGCTCTCAGTGGCTGCCTGCCGGTAAACGATCTCTCTTGCAATCACCGGGTAATCGGTTATGATATTATCCACTCCCAGCATTTTCATCCGCTCCATCTCACTTTTGCTGTTCACGGTCCAGGCATGAACCGCTTTTCCTTTTTTATGGGCAGCCTCTACCAGCCTTTCGCTTACAAAGCTGGAACGCAGGCTGATAAAGTCAATGACATCGCTGGAATAATAGTCTCCATAAGCTGCTGAAATAATATATCCGGTGCGGATCTCAGGATCCAGCTCTTTGATCCTGGACAGATAGGAAAGCCGGACAGAGGTCACCACACACTGTTCCTTCATCTGGTATTTTTGAATCAATTCCGTTACCTTATCCGGCAGCCTGCTGCTGCTTCCCAAGTCCTTGATCTCAATATTTATGCTGATCCGCCCTTTGCAGTATTCCATAACCTCCTCTAAGGCTGGGATCCTTTCTCCCTCATAATCAGAGGAAAACCACTTTCCAACATCCAGCTTCTGCAGTTCCTCAAAAGTATAAAAGCTGATAGGGCGGTTGATCCCTGACACCCTTTTTAAGCTGGTATCATGCCCCAGCACCACCACGCCGTCCTTTGTTTCCTGTACATCGATTTCCACAAAGTCCGCCAGGTCCTCAATGGCTTTTGCCATGGCTGCCATGGTGTTTTCAGGCGCCGCCCTGGAACTGCCCCTGTGAGCGGTAATCTGAATCATGCTGAGCATGTCGGCCGTGATCGCAGAACCATTCCGCACCACACCGAAAAGGGAAAACAAGCTGAATGCCGCTGCTGCTGCCATGAATATGGCTGCCAGCCTCCCGTCTCCATACCTGTTCCCGGGATAATCGCTGCTGCTTCTCTTTTTTACAAGCCTGCTGCTAAAACTGAAATACTGGACGCTTAGGGCCCCGTAGTTTCCCACAGTCAGGAACATGCTGGTCAAAAATATCAGCACCAGCTCAATCCGGTCACATGCCGCCGGAAGGATGGCAAGAGCCAGGCTGTTGTCGGTAAACAGGGTCACTCCCACGGCAGCAATCAGCACGCAGAATGCATTAACAAACCAAAGTCCCAGGACTGCAGCCGCGTAATAGACGAATAACAGGAACACGACTTTTAAAATCCGGTGCTTTAAAAGCCACAGGCTTCTGAAATAACCATCCCGGAAATTCTTCTGCTCCACCATGCAGGCATGGAAGGTATAGACTCCCGGAATGACAACAGCCAGAAGCAGCAGAAAAAAGAGCACCAGGGACATCCTTCCCACAGGCTTTTTCAAAATCTCCGATATGACAAAATTAAGCGGCTTTACATGGGTCAGCATCTGGTATATGAGATACAGGTTCACAAGCCCGTAATCCGCCAGAACCAGAAGCCCCAGCCGCCAGTTCTTCCTGCGGATCTCAAGGACCAGCTTGGAAAAACCCCCTGCCAGGATTTGCCACGGCTTTAGCTTCCTGGAATAAAAGGCCCCTTCATACAAAGTCAGAAGGCAGCCGGTTTCCAGCGTAAGGATCAGGATCCCCACCACAGCCATTACGGCCATCATAAGAATCGTCCAGGGCTTTATCAGGAAATAGCCGATGTTGGCAGCAGTTAAATAGCTGTATCCGGCCATTCGCAGCGTAAATAAAAGGCCTTTATTTAAGAGCAGCAAGTACAAGGTCGTTGTGACCAGACGAAACAGCAGCTCAAAAACAAACGCATTCTTTTGATTAAACTTTATGATCTTCCAGGTGTCTTTTGTTAATGTACTCATACCATAACCTTCTTTTTGGGAAGAGAAGCAGCCTCAGCGAGAAGAATCGTCGAGGCTGCATGTTTTTTGTCTAATCTTCCTCATCCATCCTGTCCTCACTTGCTGTCTCCCGCTGCTGCGCCTCACTCAATTCCAGAATCGCTTGATTTAAGGAAAACATCTTTCCATCCAGCATATTCACAACATCTGCACAAGCCTTTAACTCCTGCTGCAAATACGCCGGGGCATTGCCTTCAAACTTATAATATATTTTATGCTCCAGGCTTGCCCAGAAATCCATAGCGATCGTCCTGATCTGAATTTCTACTTTGGTGTCCACCGGTCCATCGGTCAGATAAATGGGAATGGTGATTACCATATGGTAGCTTTTATAACCGTTTGGTTTTGGATACTTAATATAATCCTTCACATAAAGAACCGTAACATCGCTTTGCTTTGTTATCATCTCCGCAATCTGGTAAATATCCGATGTAAAAGAACAGATAATCCGTATCCCTGCAATATCATTTAACTTCTCCACCATATTGTCGATTGTCACGTCATAGCCATACCGCTTCAGCTTTTTTACAATGCTGTCCGGGGTCTTAAGCCTTGACTTGATATGTTCAATGGGATTGTAATTGTAGATATGCACAAACTCATTATTAAGTATCTCAATTTTCGTACTGATTTCCTTTAATGCCGAGTCATACAAAAACATCACGGATTTCCACTGATCGACCTGGTTAAATGATTTGGGAATATTCATTCCACATTCCCCCTCTCTCCAGCCGTACTCCCAACTAAGAAAAACACGGTTTGCAGTTTTTTCTTAGCTGCAACGGCATTCGTCCAATGAGTATGCAAGCATATTCGTTCGGCTCATTGCTCGTGCAAATCATGACCACCCGTAAAACGGGTGGTTTGCACTAAGGCTGTAAGCCTTTGTTACCGGCCAGCGCCTCAAGACGCTGGCTTTCACTTCGTTCAAGCCACTATGCCTTTGCCACCTTTGCTGCCTCTAAAGAGGCGTTCGTAATACCTTCTAACCCTTAAAAGGGTCCTCGTATTCCTTTACGCTTAATTTATCCACCATGATATCGTGTTTCTCCTGTTCTTCTATATACTTTTTGATGGTGGCTTCATTCAGCCCTACCGTGCTCACATAATATCCTTCCGACCAGAACTTTCGATTCCCAAATTTATACTTTAAATTTGCATGCTTATCAAACATCATAAGGGCACTCTTTCCTTTTAAATATCCCATAAAACTGGATACACTCATTTTAGGTGGGATACTTAACAGCATGTGTACATGATCTGGCATGATATGTCCTTCTATAATTTCTACACCTTTATAGTTACATAACTGCTTTAATATGTCACGGAGGCTTTCTTTGTATTGATAATATATTACTTTTCGTCTATACTTAGGTGTGAACACGATGTGATACTTGCACATCCATTTTGTATGTGCAAGACTGTTACTCTTGTTTGCCATTAAAATCACCTTTCCTTTCGTTATATAGTAGCTTGAACAACTCTATTATAACGGAAAGGTGATTTTTTTGTATAACACGCGACGCGCACCCGCATAGCGGGTGGTTTATATTTCGCACGCTATGCGTGCTCAACAGGGTCACGACCCATAACAAAAAACCTTGTACTCCATACCAGAGTACAAGGTCTCTTTTCATCATGCCGGCGACCGGAATCGAACCGGTACGGGAGGTAAGTCCCGCAGGATTTTAAGTCCTGTGCG
>CABJBM010000043.1 GCA_902363835.1 Lachnospiraceae bacterium | reverse complement strand
TAAAGTGACCACCTTTTGATGGTCTTTTTGTAATGCAATTAAGGAAATGGTTTTCCTCTACTATTATTTTTCAATCTTAGAACCTCCAGATAAATATTGATTTTTAAAAATGGGCGCAAAAACACAAGGAAGCAAAGCAAACATCAATTTCTGCCTGAAAAATAAGCAGAATTCTCCCTTGTGAAAATCAATATTCAATTTGTCAGTTTTACCTTAAGAGAAACCAAAGTGTGAGAAGGGATGCGGTGAAATACCGGAATCACGCAGATTACGAAAAAGTGAGCTGCGCCCAATACGGCAACAACAGTGGAAAGGCCGCTCGTTCCAAGGGTATTAAGCACCTGGAAGCAAGTCTGGACTTCATGACAAATGGGACAGTTTTCCCCTATACAGTTATGGCGGGCTTCGGAAGTAATAAAAAACACGGAAAAGAGCAGCATAATAAGAACCGTCAAAGCCATAAGCCCGGCAAGCAGTTTTTTATTTTTTGCCATATCTCTTCCTCCTTCTTTAAAATCTCTTCCGGCATTCTGCCGGCAATGCCGGCATTTAAAGGCAGTCTGCAATCTGTTTTGCAGAAAACTGTTTATCAGGATTCTCCCGTAAAAGGACAAAAAGCAGTTTTCTTTGTTCTGCCATGCAGTTGACCAAAGGGGTTTACTTCCGAAATTTACGATTTATTTGCAAATAAGTGTACTGCTGAAAATAAAAATTGTCAATACGGCTTGCGAATGCCTGGCAAATCACCTTAAGATGCCATAGAAAAGAAAGGTGAAGTTTTTACCGCAAATTTCGCGTTTATATTTACATAATATGGAAGGCTGTGTTAAAATAAGCGTAATATTTATCAAGGAGAGTGGCAATGAAGGACTTGTACAGGGGAAAGAAGGCATTTGTAAACATAGGTTTGATTGCGATAAATGTCATCTATTTCCTATATCTGGAGATGACAGGCTCCACGGAAAATACGCAGTTTATGGTGGCACACGGAGCCATGTATGCACCGCTTGTATTGGAGGGAGGAGAGTACTTCCGGCTGCTCACTTCTGTTTTTATGCATTTTGGAATTAACCACATTATGAATAATATGCTCATTCTGTTCATTTTAGGTGATAATCTGGAAAGGGCCTTAGGTCATTTCAAATACCTGCTTTTCTATCTGCTTTGCGGGGTGGGTGCCAATGTGGTGTCCATCATCGTAAACCTAGGAGAATACCGGAATGTAGTCTCGGCAGGAGCCTCAGGCGCTATCTTTGGTGTGATTGGTGGTCTTTTATATGCAGTACTCATTAACCGCGGCCGGCTGGAGGACTTAAGTGCCCGACAGCTGGTTATTATGATTGCATGTTCCCTGTATTTTGGTTTTACCAGCACAGGTGTAGATAATGCTGCCCATATTGGGGGGCTGTTTTTTGGTATTGTTATGGGGATCCTCCTGTACCGCAAGCCGAGAAAGTGCCGCGATATGGAAATATGGGGATAATCCATTTGGAAGGAGGTGAAAAAGTGAGGGAAGATAATTGCATTTTCTGCAAAATTGCAAATGGCGAGATACCTTCTGAAACCATATACGAGGATGATGCCTTTCGCGTGATTCTGGATCTGGGACCGGCCTCTAAGGGACATGCCCTGATCCTTCCAAAGCAGCATTACAGAGATATTTGCCAGCTGGATGAGGAAACAGCAACAAAGGTTCTTCCGTTAGCGGCTAAAATAGGGAACGCCATGAAAAAGTCATTAGGCTGTGCCGGATTTAATGTTGTGCAGAATAATGGGAAAGAAGCAGGCCAGACGGTTTTTCATTTTCACGTGCATTTGATTCCTCGTTATGAGGGAGGCCCTGTTATGGTTTCATGGGTGCCGGACAAAGCCGGTCCGGAAGAATTAACACAGACAGGTGCCGCTATAAGGAGCGCCCTGCAATCAGAGGAACATAATCAATGAGCATACATGAAGATGAGAACTTGCTGCTGCAGTCTATATATGGAGAGTATCAGGGACTGCTCCGCAGGATAGCGAAAACACTCAATGTACCGGACATGGAACTGGACGATGTGGTGCAGGAAACTTTTATTGCATATTTTGAGAATTATTCATTATCATGGACAGAAACGCGAAAGAAAGGCATGCTGATTAAAATTTTAAAACGTAAATCCATTGACTGCCTCCGTAAAAACGGTCATTATGAAAAAGTGAGCCTGGATGAAGGAGACGCAGCCAATGAGGTGGCAATGCTTACGAGATATGTGGTCACTGATCCACTGGATGTGATTCTTGGGGAAGAAGCTCTTTTAAGGATAACCAGGGAGATCTCCAATATGAGAGAGGAATGGAAAGAAATGGCTGTTCTTTATTTTCTGGAACAGCTTACCATTCCGGAAATTTGTGAAATTCTGAAGATTCCGGGAACGGTTTGCCGTTCCCGGATATATCGTACAAGAGTTTGCTTAAAAAAGATACTTGGTCCTAACTTTGATGTGTAAAGGTTATTTCCGGACCAGGGATTCGATCATATCAATAATGGTATCAACCGCATTGTATAATTCGCTTTGTTCCATTTTTGAAATATAGGTCTGCCGGTTGGAAAAAGTTTCGGTGATGGCTTGCAAGAGGGAATCTCCGGTTAAATTTTCTTCTTCCAAAAGAAAGCTGAAACCTTGTTTTGCGAAGGATCTGGCATTCAAAATCTGATCACCCCTGCTGGCGGCAGCGGAAAGGGGAATCAGAATATTTGGCTTTTTAAGTGCAAGAATTTCGCAGATGGAGTTGGCTCCGGCTCTTGAAATCATAAGGTCAGCAGCGGCAAAAAGGTGTTTTAAAGGGGCGTCTACATATTCATACTGTACATATCCTTCCGTTCCGATCAGGCTTTCATCCAGATTGCCTTTTCCGCAGATATGTATCACCTGGTAATTTTTGAGCAGTTTCGGGAGAATTCCCCTTAGTGTGGTATTGACCGTTACAGAACCAAGACTTCCGCCGATGATCAGGATAACAGGCCGGTTTGCAGATAACCGGGCATATTCTAATCCGGTCAGCCGATCACCTTTTAAAAGTTCTTTTCGTATGGGAGAACCTGTGAGCACGGCCTTATCTTTTGGAAGATAAGGAAGGGTTTCCGGGAAATTGCAGCATACCTTTACTGCGGCCGGAATGCAGAGCTTATTGGCAAGTCCCGGAGTCATGTCTGATTCGTGTATGATAACAGGTACTTTGCAGTGCTTTGCTGCCAACACCACGGGAACGGCCACAAAGCCACCTTTTGAGAAAACCACATCCGGTTTGTAATTTTTTATCAGCTTCAAAGCTTCCCAATATCCTTTTAATACCCGGAAGGGATCAGAGAAGTTTTTTAAGTCAAAATACCGGCGGAATTTACCGGAAGAAATGCCATCATAGGGGATGCCAGCTCTCTTGATGAGCTGACCTTCGATTCCCTGGTGTGATCCTATATAGTGAATATCGTAATTTCGCTCTTTTAAAGAGGGAATCAAAGCCAGGTTCGGGGTAACATGGCCGGCTGTACCGCCGCCGGTTAAAATGATTTTTTTCATAAAACGTTGCCTCCCAAATTCGATATACTATTATAGTAAACGTTAGCGATAAAAAGTCAACCCCAAAGCGTGTGGGAACTTAAGGATAACTTGTATTTAAGAGGTGTATACGTGGAGAAGGAGAAAAGCCATGGAAAAAAATATTCCGTTTTAAAACGAATAAATTATTATTTGTCATCTCAGGAAAAATTAGAAGCCCATCTGCTTGATTATATGCTGGAGCACCCGGAATTAACACCTGAGCCCCCAACCCCTCCACCAGGTGAATTTCAGAAGATCATGGCAGAACTTAACAGGCGGGGCGCAGAGACAGTGATAAGAAAGCAGCTAAGGGTATTGTATTACGGCCACAGATTAGTAAATTCCCTGCAAAAACCCCTGCTCATCGTAATGGTGGTCCTGATCATACTGGCAGCTTCCGCAATCGGAGCCTCCGCAAAGAAGGCGGGCGATTACCGGATGAGAGAGCAGGGGGCCGGTAAGATCAAAAGCGAAGTGCTCAAGGCCAACAAGATGTCAAATGCATATGAAGAAATGAAAGAATATACTGGGATCGGACCGCTGATGATTAATGATATTGCCTATGATCAGAACCGATAAAATTTTAACGGCAAAGTGCCCGGCGGAAATAAGATGATTTAAAATCTTAAATCCTGCCGGGTATTTTTATGGGCTGCTCCATAAGACTTTAATCTACCGGAGCAATGCTGCCTCCCATTCCTTTTCCTTAAAACCTGTCAGCACAAAATCCTCACCAATGACCAGAGGGCGTTTGACCAGCATTCCGTTGGTGGCAAGAAGTTCGATCTGCTCTGTTTCACTCATGCCGGGCAAAAGGTCTTTTAAATTCTTTTCCTTGTAAATGATTCCACTGGTATTGAAGAACCGTTTTAAGGGAAGACCGCTTTTTTTGATCCACTCTGTAAGCTCTTTTGCAGTGGGGTTTTCCTCTTTAATATTTCTGGAATCATAAGATATTTCATGGGCATCCAGCCACTTTTTTGCATTTTTGCAGGTGCTGCAGGGTGGATATTGTAAAAATAAAACGCTCATATTGGTGCATCTCCTTTTAGTTGATCTTCAGTTAATTAAATCCGCAGTGCAGCGGGCAAATCCGCAGGATTCGCCCGCTCACGGGCAGTCGCCCTATGAAACAGGCCATGAAAAGCTTTTCTTATGTGCGGGCACAACGAAAAGCTTTTCCCGGCCTGTTTCGCACTGCTCATTGCTTACGTGAATATTTTACCTCAAAACGCCTTGAATGAAAAGGTAAGAATTGGAATAAACTATAACAATCAATGGATTTATATCCACCTCATCCATTCAGGAGGCAAAAAATGAAATTTCTGTTGTTTATATCTGAGGCGGCAGTGCCGCTTATCATTTTTTACATGGTTGGTTTTGGAATACTGTCCAGGCGCCCGGTTTTCGATGACTTCATAGACGGGGCAAAGGATGGGATGAAAACAGTGGCAGGGATCATGCCCACACTGATTGGGCTTATGACTGCGGTGGGAGTGCTTCGGGCTTCCGGTTTTCTGGATTTTCTTGCGGAATGCCTGACAAAGCCGGCTGCTCTTCTTTATCTTCCGGCGCCGGTAGTGCCTGTGATCCTGGTGCGTCTGGTATCAAACTCAGCGGCAACAGGGCTTGTGCTTGATATTTTTAAGAGCTATGGGACTGACTCTTATATCGGCATGCTGACCTCTGTGATTATGAGCTGCACGGAAACCGTGTTTTACTGTCTGAGCATTTATTTTGGAACCGTAAAAATCAAAAAAACCCGGTATACCCTTGGCGGTGCATTGGCTGCCACGGCGGCAGGAGTTGCTGCCAGCGTTATAATATCCCGTTTTCTGGTATAAAAGGTATTTTTTTGTTTCGATTTTAAGAATTTCATAAGAATTCAGGTGGTTGTCTTGGGATACATAATCATGTATAATTACGAAGAAGCTTTTATTGTCATATGTGAAGGGGATAAACGTGGATACTTACGGGACTCTTAACGAAGTTTTGGTGAGACTGTTTCGGGATATTATGGATATAGAACAACAGGCTATCATTACCCAGGAATTTAAGAATATTACAAATAATGATATGCATGTGATCGAGGCCATTGGCATCGGAGAGCCTAAAAATATGTCAGCCATTGCCAGGGAGCTGTCCGTTACGGTTGGTACCTTGACCATTGCCATGAACAGTCTTGTGAAAAAGGGGTATGTAACCCGTCAGAGAGGAAAAGAGGACCGGCGTGTTGTATATATCTCTCTTTCAGAAAAAGGGAAAGAAGCCTATGAGCAGCATGCTAAGTTTCATCAGGAGATGATTGCCGGTGCTGTTGCAGGCCTAAGTGAGAATGAGATAGAAGTTTTGATCAAAGCTCTGACCAAGCTGAACCAGTGGTTTCGGAGCCTTTAAGAGAATTTAAGGAGGCAATATGCAATTATGAAAAAATTCATCGTGTTTTTAATGAGCGCAGTGATGATGATGTCCCTGGCGGCGTGTACGCCGACACAGCCTAAGGTGGAGACTACTGCTCCTGATCCTCAGGTGATGGCTTCAACAGGAGGCGCCAGTGATAAAGTTCCTGATCCTAACGCAGAGCCTATGGAGGTTATTTCCGTATACAGCCAGAATGATGACGGTACGGGTTTGAATCAGGCAATGGATGCAGTGTCTGAGCTGACAGCAGAGGCCATGGTGGACAAGCTGATTGAATACGGCGTATTAGAGGAAGGCACAAAGGTTCTTAAATTCGATAAAAAGGATGGAACGGCTACTCTTGATTTATCCAAGGTACCGGACAAGGGTTCAAACGGAGATCTTCTTCTGGTTACAGCCATTGGCAATACCTTTATTGAAAACTTTGAACTGGATAAATTAAAGCTTCTCGTTGATGGAAAGAATTATTCCGGACAGCAGATCAAGCAGGGAGATAATGATTATCTGGAATACGTTAAGAATTATAAAAGTGTGAAATAAAGGCAATAGGAAAAGGCAGAAGCGGACATCACAGCTTCTGCCTTTTGAATTTAGTGGTTTCTTAATTGTTTGGCCAGCCAGTTCCGGTACGCAGGCTGGATAACAGAGAATGGGGCAGGCCCAACATCAAGTAAAAAGGTATGGAAGTCCTTTAAATTGAAGTCATCCTTTAAGATCTTTTTGGCTGTGTTCAGCATTTCCATGATTTCCATGTATCCCACATAGTATTCCATGTAATTGGTGGGATTTTCAATCAGGCTGTTGTAAATGGAATCCACAATATCTGTTTTCTCCACATTATAAAAGGTGCCAAGGTACTTGGCTGTCTGATCTTTATCCCAGCCCTCATAATTGATGCAGATATCCAAATATGCATAAATGCCCAGGGTAACGGCGGTATTATGGGCCAGAAGCTTCCCAAGCTCCGGATTCAGTCCGTTATCTAAGGTGTAGGAGTAAAACTCCACATAAGTAGCCCAACCTTCTGAATAGCTGGGGAAGGAAAGGATGCTTCTTAAATCATTAGGTTTTTTGCTTAAAAAGTAAACATTTTGATATAAATGCCCCGGATAGCCTTCATGAGCCAGGGTGGTGAAAAGGTCATCATTTTGAAAACGCGGGTTGCCGTTGATGTAAATGACGTTATCCTCATAACGGTCCAGAGGAGGGACCAGGTAAAAGGCCGGGCTTAAGGAAGATTCCAGGGAGCTGGGAACGTATTTTACCGTGTAGCTGCAGGGCGGAAGCTCAGGAAAATCCGCGGCTATGAGGGATTTTAAAGATTCCAGAATATCTTCCGGTTTCGTATAGCGGAAGGCGTAGCCATCAAGGGAATCCAGTACCTCGGGATGCTCCTTTGTGATCTGCCCTATGGCCTGTATATCAGAGTTCAGCTGTTTTTCGATTGCCTTTGTCAGGCTTCGGATGGAACCATAAGAGGTTCCCGTGTTGGAATTGACCAGATATTCAAAATATTCTTTTCCTTTCGGATACCAGCTTAAGCCCTTGTCATTGGTTCCGGTGCCCATAAGGGCGGTAATGCCGTTTACAAGGTTTTTATAGGCAGGAATGAAATGCTCCTCCAGAACCTTTAAATTCTGTGCCTTATAAGCGTCCTTTTCTTCCTGGGTTAAATCCGTAAGGGCGTCTATCCGGGTGTTAAAGGTCTCGGAAAGAAAGCTGTGGTCAGGCTGGATTAAATACGCTTCACAGGATTTTAATACGTGGTCAGCGGCAGTGTCGGACATAAAAAGCCCTGCTTTTGATTTTTCCTTTTCAAACTCCAGAATCTGCCCATAATAATCATCAATAGTAGAAAGCAGTGCAAGGTAGTGATCCACATCATCACGGGTGTAAAAGGCATACTCTGAAAACAGGATAGGAAGCTGAGCCTGAATTCCGATGGTGGAGGTTAAAGGCTGGGCGTAAAGCTCCAGACCGTCGGAGCTTAATTCTGTATCTATGTAGGACCGGAGAATCTGCCAGGTAAGCCGCTGTTCGTCATTTAGCTGACGCTGGTTGAATCCGTCCAGCTGCTTTTTTAAGTCCAGAAGCTCTTGTGATCCCTTTTTCATTTTATCCAGAGAAAAGTCTCCCAGGGTCAGAGGAACTGTATCAATTCCACGGGAAGCAGGATCGGCAATGCTGAAATGGAAGCTGATTCCGGAATTGCTGATCTCCTGGCGGAACAAGTCGCTTGTAAATTGATCAAACTTGTTTTGAATGGACAAATCCTTGGCATGGTATTGTTCATACTCAGCCCATGAAGGCGAGGCAGGCGGTCTTTTGAGTGGTGCACAGGCACAAAGCAGGGAAATTGCCAGGATAATGGAAAGAAAACGGCGGCCCTGTTTCAAAACGTTGTTTTTCATATATGATTCCTCCGTGATTCACTAGTATTATTTATATGATGATATTAAAAAAGTCATGACAAAAGCCCTGAAGTGTAAACTTACCCGCTTGACAAACCTTACTGAAACCATTACACTAGGGATACCGACAATCTATTTATATGAGAATGCTGAGAAAAGAAGAGTAAGAAATCCACCTCATGTGCAGAGACTTCCGGAAGCTGAAAAGGAAGCTTGAGCGTATTTCCCAACATGGCCTTGGAGCAGCGGAATTGAATTGGCAGAGCTGTGCCTTTAAATTTCGACGGTTACACCCGTTATCGTGTCAGACTGTTATCAAGTAACCATAAAATCCTGTGGATTTTAGGAAGCCAACGCAGCCGGTAAGGTCCGTACTGTAAGGTACGGATAAATTAAAGTGGTAACACGGGACAGTTCCCCGTCTTTAAATTTCCGAAAGGATATTTTAAGGCGGGTTTTTTCTTTGCAGGAAGGGGAAAAAGCCTTTTGCTGCATCCCATTTTATAATCAGGAGGAAACCAGAATGTGTAAAGATTCTAACAAAAAACCATACTATATCACCACAGCCATTGCCTATGCATCAGGAAAACCCCATATCGGCAACACCTATGAGGCGGTTTTAGCGGATGCCATTGCCCGCTATAAAAGGGCGGAAGGTTATGACGTGTTTTTTCAGACAGGAACCGATGAGCATGGACAGAAGATTGAGGAAAAAGCAGAGGCAGCAGGAATCACCCCCAAGGAATTTGTAGATAAGGCGGCCGGAGAAATTATGAAGATCTGGGATCTGATGAATACCTCTTACGATAAATTCATCCGCACCACAGACAAAGACCACGAGGAACAGGTTCAGAAGATTTTTAAAAAGCTTTATGAGCAGGATGACATTTATAAAGGATATTACGAAGGCTTGTACTGTACTCCCTGTGAGTCCTTTTTCACAGAATCCCAGCTGGCAGACGGCAAATGCCCGGACTGCGGACGGGAAGTGAAGCCTGCAAAAGAAGAGGCATATTTCTTCCGCATGAGCAAATATGCAGACCGTTTAATAAAGCACATCAATGAGAACCCGGATTTCATTCAGCCTGTGTCCAGAAAAAATGAGATGATGAACAATTTCCTCCTTCCCGGGCTTCAGGACCTTTGCGTGTCCAGGACTACGTTTAAGTGGGGAATTCCGGTATCCTTTGACCCAAAGCATGTCACCTATGTCTGGCTTGACGCCCTGACCAACTATATTACCGGAATCGGATACGACTGTGACGGAAAAAGCAGTGAACAGTTTGAAAAACTCTGGCCGGCAGACCTTCACCTCATTGGAAAGGACATCATCCGCTTCCATACCATTTACTGGCCGATTTTCCTTATGGCCCTTGATGTTCCTCTGCCAAAGCAGGTATTCGGTCATCCATGGCTTTTGCAGGGAGACGGCAAAATGAGCAAGTCCAAGGGAAATGTCCTCTATGCGGATACCCTGGTGGATTTCTTTGGTGTGGATGCAGTCCGCTATTTTGTGCTTCACGAAATGCCCTTTGACAATGACGGGGTCATTTCCTGGGAGCTTATGGTGGAGCGCATGAATTCTGATCTTGCCAATATTCTTGGCAATCTGGTGAACCGAACCATTTCCATGTCTAACAAATACTTTGAGGGCATTGTAAATAACGGAAAGGCAGCGGAAGCCGTTGATGAGGATTTAAAGGCGGTGGTGCTGGAAGAAGTGAAAAAGGTTCAGGAAAAGATGGAGAAGCTCCGTGTTGCGGATGCCATGACATCCATATTCAATATTTTCAGAAGAAGCAACAAATATATTGATGAAACAACTCCATGGACTCTTGCCAAGGATGAAGCATCAAAGGAGCGGCTGGAAACTGTCCTTTATAATCTGACGGAAGCCATTGCAATTGGAGCTTCCCTTCTTGATTCCTTTATGCCGGATACTTCCCAAAAGATTCTTGCCCAGCTTAACACTTCAAAAAGAGAGCTGTCCCAGATGAATGAATTTGGCCTCTATCCATCCGGAAACAAGGTGACCGACAAGCCGGAAATCCTGTTTGCCCGCATGGACATGAAGGAAGTTATGGAGAAGGTGGAAGCCCTGTATCCGCCAAAGGCAGAAGAAACCCAGGAGCCTGCCAAAGAAGAAGGCCCTGCAGTGATTGATATTGAAGCAAAGGCTGAGATCGAATACGAGGATTTTGCCAGGCTGCAGTTCCAGGTAGGTGAGATCATCGCCTGTGAAGCTGTCCCTAAATCCAAGAAGCTTCTCTGCTCCCAGGTAAAGATCGGAAGCCAGGTAAAACAGATTGTCAGCGGAATCAAAGCCCACTACTCACCGGAAGAAATGGTTGGCAAAAAGGTGATGGTTGTGGTAAACTTAAAACCAGCAAAACTGGCTGGAGTTATGTCTGAAGGAATGCTTCTCTGTGCAGAGGATTCACAAGGCAATCTATCCCTTATGGTTCCGGAGAAACCCATGCCTGCAGGAGCGGAAATCTGCTGATAAAAGGGAATATCAGGGGACACTTGAAAGAGAATGGTCAAATACCCCGTAGAAAGCTACGGGGTATTTGACTTGATCCGGTCTTGTGGTTTTTAGGAGGAGGATTCCATGGAGGAGTCAACGAGCGCCCGTACAAAAGGAATAACAGGAAATACCTTAAAGATGATTGCCATTGTTACCATGCTCATAGACCACATCGGTGTGGCTATGATTGAAAATGGCATTATAAAATATCAGCAGGCCAATCCGGCCTATGAGATTTTCGGGCTGCAGGGAGAAAGCATGTGGAGCATGATTGACCTGGTGCTCCGCACCATTGGAAGGGTTGCATTTCCCATTTTCTGTTTCCTTCTTGTGGAAGGCTTTTTCCATACCAGGAATATTAAAAAATATGGGGCAAGGCTTTTTCTGTTCGCTCTTATTTCTGAGATCCCCTTTGACCTGGCTCTCTTTGGCAAATGGTTTTATCCAGGATATCAGAATGTATATGTTACCCTGTTCATCGGCCTTTGCGTTCTTTACTGGTATGAAAAGGTTTTAGGGGACCCTATCAGGAGTACCCTGGTGTTTTTGGCCGGATGCGGTGCGGCTCTTCTTTTGAACTGTGATTATAATGTCATAGGGATTGCCATGATCCTGCTTTTTTACGTTTTTTATAAAAATAAAAAAATGCAGACCATATTTGCCGGAATCCTGGCTGCCGTTGAAAGCCTTGGCTGCTTTGGGGCCGCTATCCTGGCTTTTATCCCTATTAACATGTACAATGGGGCCAGAGGAAAAAGGAATTTAAAACACTTTTTTTACTGGTTTTATCCTGTTCACTTAATATTGCTCTATATCCTGCGTTTGGTCATCATAAAGTGAGAATGGCATCCTTATGACTGGAAGGGGCCGCTTTTTAAAGGAGATTTCTATGATTTTTGATACACACGCCCATTATGACGATGAGGCATTTGATGAAGACAGGGAGGAACTGCTGGCAAGTCTTTTGTCTCATGGAATTGAGGCTGTTACCAATATAGGAGCCAGCATGAAGACCTCCGGACAGACCCTTAAGCTGGCAGAGAAATATCCATATATATATGGAGCCATTGGTGTTCATCCCAATGAAACCGGGGAGTTAAAGGACGAAGACCTGGACTGGCTGAAGGAACAGTCTGTCCATAAAAAGATTGTGGCAATCGGCGAAATAGGCCTTGATTATTACTGGGATGAGCCGGACCATGAAACCCAGAAAAAGTGGTTTATCCGCCAGCTTGGCCTGGCAAAGGAAGTAAAGCTTCCCGTTGTCATCCACAGCAGGGATGCGGCAAAGGATACCCTGGATATTATGAAGGCAGAAGGGGGAAAAGATATTGGAGGAGTGATCCACTGTTTTTCCTATGGAAAGGAGATTGCAAGGGAATACTTGAATATGGGGTATTATCTTGGGATCGGAGGCGTCCTCACCTTTAAGAACGCCAGGAAGCTGAAAGAAGTGGTGGAATACATGCCAATGGAACAGCTGGTTCTGGAAACAGACTGCCCGTATCTGGCTCCTGCTCCTAACAGGGGAAAGCGCAATTCATCCTTATATCTTCCCTATGTGGTGGAGGAAATCAGCGCCATCAAGGGAATTCCCGAAGAAAGGGTCATTGAAATCACCAATCAGAATGCCAAAAGGCTATACAGGTTAAAGGAACAGTTATAAAAGAAAACGGAGGACAGGCATGGCGAAACTGGGAAGTCCCCAAAAAACCATAGAAATCATTCAGAAATATGAATTCGCATTCCAGAAGAAGTTCGGACAGAATTTTTTAATAGATACTCATGTATTGGATAAAATCATAGCAGCAGCAGGCGTAACAAAGGAAGACTGCGTTCTGGAAATCGGGCCGGGAATCGGTACCATGACCCAGTACCTGGCTGAAAACGCCAGACACGTGGTAGCGGTGGAAATTGATTCCAACCTAATTCCCATTCTCAAAGAGACCCTGGGTGACTATGAAAATGTAACCGTGATCCATGATGATATCCTTAAGGTTGATATCAATCAGTTAACAGAGCAGTATAATGGCGGACGCCCCATTAAGGTAGTGGCAAACCTGCCGTATTACATCACTACTCCAATCATTATGGGCCTTTTTGAAAACAAGGTGCCGATTGACAATATTACGGTCATGGTTCAAAAGGAAGTGGCGGACCGCATGCAGGTAGGACCTGGTTCCAAGGATTACGGTGCTCTGTCCCTTGCCGTCCAGTACTATGCAGAGCCCTATATTGTGGCAAACGTTCCGCCCAATTGCTTTATGCCCCGCCCTAACGTAGGGTCTGCGGTGATCCGCCTCACCCGGCACAAGGAGCCGATTGTAAAAGTAGAGGATGCAGGGCTTATGTTCCGGCTGATCCGGGCTTCCTTTAACCAGAGGAGAAAGACTCTTCAAAACGGCTTGAATAATTCCCCGGAAATCCCCTTTACAAAGGACCAGATCGCCCAGGCAGTGGAAAGCCTTGGCCTTGGGCCGTCAGTGCGGGGAGAGGCATTGACTTTGGAGCAGTTCGCTTCTCTCAGCAACTATTTTACAGGAATGAAAGTTTGAAGGTGAGGAGGCCCTATGTCGGATTCGCTGATCACAAAACGCGCAATAGCGGAAGCCTTAAAACAGGTATGCAGAGAAAAACCCTTTGATAAGATATCCATATCCAATATTACTTCCGTATGGGGGCTGAACCGGCAGACCTTTTATTATCATTTTCAGGACAAATATGAACTTTTAAGCTGGATCTATTACAATGAGAATTTTGCTAAAATAGCAGATGACATTACCTTGGAAAACTGGGACCAGAAGATTTATGAACTGCTTCAGAATATGAAGGAAGAGAAAGCCTTTTATGCTAATACCATAAAGGAACAGGAGCATACCTTTGAAAGCTATTTGTTTGAAATGGCAAAGGCCCTGTTTTCCGAAGCGATTATAAAGCTGGACGAAAATAAGAAGCTGACCAAAGAAGAAAGGGATTTTGACGCGGAATTTTTTGCATACGGCCTCTGCGGAATCATTGTTGACTGGGCGGAAAAGGGAATGAAGATGGATCCCCGGCTGGTGGCGGAACGTTTAAAAAGCCTTGCCAGGGCTGCGGAGCGGGTTGCTTATCTCCGGAGCCAGGCAGAGCTTTAAGATAGTTTTTGCATAATGATATCAAGGCATTCTTCCCAGGAACAGCTTTTAATAAGAGCAACCAGATCAGAATAGGAAAAGAGCTCTGCGGATATTGGGCTGAACTTTTGCAGCAGCTCTTCCAAGTTTCTGGCTGTCCGTTCCGGTGATTTCTGTCCGTTCCTTAACTGATGAAGAAGCGCCGTTTTCAGGACGGACTCCCGGATGTGTTTGTGTATGGCGGTTGACATAAAAAGTCCTCCTTTTTAACTATATTAATTTTAAGAGAAGATAAGAAAAAAGCCCATAGACAAAAACGAAAAATTGTCTGGTTTTCCGACATCATTCACCTGATGTCGTTTTTTTATACAACTGAAAAACCATGTATGGTGACGGATAAAATGAAGTATGATAATATAAGCGTATCAA
Source organism: Lachnospiraceae bacterium (assembly GCA_902363835.1). Taxonomy (GTDB): domain Bacteria; phylum Bacillota; class Clostridia; order Lachnospirales; family Lachnospiraceae; genus Lacrimispora. The sequence goes on along the minus strand of CABJBM010000043.1, from coordinate 18,262 downwards.
ACAAATCAGTTATCACAATTCATAGAATGGAGCGTTGCATATGAGAGGAAAAAATAATTTCGGAAAAGTGCTTGCATGGGGAGCTGCGGCGACTGCGGCAGGGATGGCCGCAAAAAAGGCCTATGATCATTCAAAAAAGCAGATGGATTTAAAGAAAGAAGAAACCATGGGACCAGAGAAAAGCGGTAAGGTCTCGGGAAATGCATATTTTGTAGGCGGTGGCCTTGGAAGCATGGCTGGTGCAGCCTATCTCATACGCGACTGCAATATGCCGGGAAATCAGATCACAATTTTTGAAGGAATGCATATCCTGGGAGGAAGCAACGACGGCATCGGAACTCCGGAAAAAGGATTTGTATGCCGGGGCGGGCGTATGTTAAATGAAGAAACATATGAAAACTTCTGGGAACTGTTCCGATCCATCCCGTCTTTAAATAACCCGGCCAGAAATGTGACCGATGAGATCTTAAACTTTGATCATGCCCACCCGACCCATGCGAAAGCCAGGCTTGTGGACAAGAATGGAACCATCCTTGATGTGAGGAGCATGGGATTTACCCAGGAAGAGCGGATGGCCCTGTTAAAGCTTATGAACACGCCAGAAGAAAAACTGGATGATATGACCATTGAAGAATGGTTTGCGGATATGCCTCATTTCTTTACCACGAATTTCTGGTACATGTGGCAGACTACCTTTGCATTCCAGAAATGGAGCAGCCTTTTTGAATTCCGCCGTTACATGCGCCGGATGATCCTGGAATTCTCAAGGATTGAGACTTTGGCAGGAGTAACAAGAACTCCTTTAAATCAGTATGACAGCGTCATCCGTCCTTTGGAACTCTATTTAAGGAAGCAGGGAGTGATCTTTGCGGAAAACTGCACGGTCACTGACATTGATTTTGCCGAAGGAGATGGCATCACCGCAAAGGTGCTTCACTTAAAGGATAATGGAATCGAAAGAATTATTGAGCTTCAGGATGGGGATATCTGCATTATGACCAATGCCTGCATGACTGACAGCGCAACCCTTGGAGATCTGCACACTCCGGCACCGGAACCTGTTTTAAGGCCAATATCCGGAGAATTGTGGAGCAAGGTGTCCGCAAAGAAGGAGGGCCTTGGAAATCCTTATCCATTCTTTGGGGATGTTCATGAAACCAACTGGGAAAGCTTTACCGTAACAAGCCGGGGAAACAAGCTGCTTAAGATGATTGAGAATTACTCAGGCAATGTACCCGGAAGCGGTGCCCTTATGACCTTTAAGGATTCTAACTGGCTGATGAGCATTGTTGTGGCTGCCCAGCCTCATTTCATCAATCAGCCCATGGACCAGACAATTTTCTGGGGATACGGGCTTTATACGGACCGTGAAGGAGATTTTATAAAGAAGCCAATGAAGGATTGTACCGGAGAAGAAATGCTGATCGAGCTTCTCCATCATCTTCACATGGAAGACCGTAAGGACGAGATTCTGGCAGATGTGGTCAATGTCATTCCATGCATGATGCCTTATGTGGATGCCCAGTTCCAGCCTCGTAAAATGACTGACCGGCCAAAAGTGGTTCCGGCCGGCTCTACCAACTTCGCCATGGTAAGCCAGTTTGTAGAGATTCCGGAAGACATGGTATTTACGGAAGAATATTCAGTCCGGGCCGCCAGGATCGCTGTTTACACTCTCATGGGTGTAGATAAAAAGATTTGCCCGGTTACTCCTTACGTGAAGGATCCTAAGGTTTTAATGAAGGCAGTGCAGACCTCATACCGCTAAGAATAGATAAAAGTGTCTTCTTGGGCCAGACATTTCCCTACCTGGAAATGCCTGGCTCTTTACTGCTTTATCATGGTATCACTGCGCAGAATAAAGAAAGTGAAAAATTTTCCACGTTGCAAGAACCATCTTTCTGTGGTATGCTAGAGCTTGCGTTGTCTGTGATGGGCGGACGCAAATAAAGAAGATATGGAGGAACAGATATGAAGAAAATGGCGCTTGTATTAGCGGCAGTCCTTGCTTCAGGGATGATCCTGACAGCATGCGGCGGTTCCGGAAAATCCGGTACAGCCGGCAACGAAACACAGAAAACAGAATCAGCAGGAAATACTGCAACCGGAGGCCTTGACCTGGCAGTACAGATCGGTCCTGACCCGGAAACCATTGACCCGGCCTTGAATTCGTCAATTGATGCAGCCAATATGATTTTGCACGCATTTGAGACACTTTTAACCTTTGATAAGGATAATAATATTATTCCCGGACAGGCAGAGTCCTATGATGTGAGCGACGACGGACTTACCTATACCTTCCACTTACGGGATGGTTTAAAATGGAGCGACGGCTCTGACCTCACTGCAGAAGATTTCGTATATTCCTGGAAGCGTCTGGCAGATCCTGCCACAGCAGCTCCTTATGCAGCAGACATGCTTTCCATGGTAAAAGGATATCAAGAGGCAACAGCAGGAAATGTTGATGCCCTGGCCGTATCCGCACCTGATGAGAAAACCCTTGTAGCGGAGCTGGCGTCTCCCTGCGTTTACTTTGATAAAATTGTTACCCATGCCAGCATGGCTCCTGTAAAAAAGGACGTAGTTGAGGCAAAGGGAGACCAGTGGTCCTTAACTGCTGATACTTATATCTCCAATGGGCCGTTAAAGATGATTGAGTGGGTACCAGGTTCCCATATTACCTTTGCTAAGAATGAAAATTACTGGGATGCAGATACTGTAACCCTAAATACCTTAAAGTTTGTTCTTATGGAAGATGCCAATGCCGCATACAGCGCATACCAGACCGGAGAGGTTCAGATGATCAAGGAGATTCCTACCGATGAGATTCCAAGCCTTCAGGGAAAACCGGATTATCACTTAGATCCCCGTATGGCAACTTCCTATACGATTTTCAATGTTACAAAGGCACCTTTTGACAATGTGCTGGTACGCCGCGCATTGAATCTTGCAGTTGACCGGGAATACGTTGCAAGTACCGTAATGGCAGGAACCGTTTTACCGGCAGCCAACTTTGTAGGCCCTGGTATTTCTGATGTGGAAGGCGGTTCTTCCTTTGAAGAGGTCACCAGAAAGAACAATGGCGGTGATTACTTTAATGTAAGCAATTACGAAGAAGACCTTAATAAGGCAAAAGAACTCCTGGCAGAAGCAGGCTATCCAAACGGGGAAGGCTTCCCGGTGATCGAATATATGACCAATGAAGCCGGTTACAATAAGCCTGTTGCCGAGTATTTACAGAGCGCCTGGAAAGAATTGGGCATTAGAATGGATATTAAGATTGTTGAGTGGTCCACCTTTGCACCAACCCGCCGGGCCGGCGATTTCCAGATTGCCCGGGGAGGCTGGGTATATGATTATGATGATCCTTCCAATATGCTGAACTTATTCACAACGGAAAGCGGAAACAACGACGGAAAGTATTCCAATCCTGAGGTGGACAACTTACTAAGTCAGGCTCGTGATACGGCTGATAAGGCAGAGCATTATGAGAAGCTTCATGCAGCAGAAAAGATGATCATGGAAGATGCAGCAGTTTCACCGCTTGTATACTCCAGTGATTTCTACTTACAGAGACCTGAATTAAAGGGCACATGGCACTCTCCATACGGCTTCTGGTTCTTTACACATGCAACCATGGAATAGTGACTGAGACCCAAGAACCGTTATCAGATAATTTATAAAGATTTGCATAAAAACCGCGCCTTGATAAGCTGTAAAAGCTGCTTCAAGGCACGGTTTTTAAATGTTTGAATTGTTGGGAAGACTGCTGTTTCAGAATCCTGTCTCAGCTTTTTCCCCTCATCCAATGGAATCGTCATAACAGGCACGGGCTCCCCCGATAAATTTCGGCCTGGTACGGGCGGTGACCACATGGGCGGAACCAATGTACCGGGTTTTAATGCGGACCGGAACTGCCACGGCCTTTAAGTGCATGCCGATTAAGGTATCCCCAATATCAATGCCTGCGTGGGCTTTTATGGACTCCACGGCAACCGGACATTGCAAGGTCTGGTAAGCAGCAGTGGCAAAAGAACCGCCTGCTTTTAACTGAGGCACCGCATTAACCGGTTCGTAGCCATAGAGCCTTGCAGCCTCTTTTTCCAGGATCAAAGCCCTGTTTAAATGCTCGCAGCACTGGGCGGCAACGTAGATTCCCTGCGCCTGAAAAACTTCATAAATGGCGGAAAATACCGTCTGTCCGATCTCCCCACTGGAATGGGAACCGATCCTGTGATCGGAGATCTCACTGGAGGAACAGCCGATGACGACTAAATCCTTTTCATTTAAATGTGCAGCTTCCAGCAATTCTTTTGCAGCCATTGCGGCCTGTGTTCTGATTTCCTCAAGCATGATCCGGCCTCCTCTTCATGAGTATGGTTTCTTTTTTATAATGCTGCCCGAATATCGGCGGCCATTTCCTCGTATTCCTTATCCGTTAAATATACCTTGTCCGGGTTCATGGTAAAGGTGCTGCCCCATTCATCCTCACCGTTGTATTTGGGAACAATGTGCATATGAAGATGGCAGCCGGTATCGCCATAAGCGCCGTAATTCACCTTATCCGGATTAAATACTTTGTGGACGGCCCTGGAAACCCTGGCAACATCGGCAAAAAAGGCATTTCTCTCTTCAGCTTCAATATCAATCAGCTCGCTGACATGATCTTTGTAAGCCAGGATAACTCTTCCCTTTTTGCTCTGCTCTTTAAATAAATATAAAAATCCTGTTTCCATTTCGCAAATGGGATAGCCGAATTTTGCCACAAGCTCTCCCTGCATACAGTATGCGCAATTTAGATCTTTCATAATCATGTACCTTCCTTTGCTTCTCCTTCAGGAGATTAAGATCTGTTTTTAATATGGGCGGCTACTTTTGCATCCTCTTTTTTGATGTGGTTGATCAGCCATCCGGCAATGGCGTTATTGACTTCCCCTACAAGGGCAATGGACGGCCCTTCCTTGTCCAGTTTGGTACAGATTCCGGCCACCACTTTTTTGAATTCCTCGTGATAGCGTTTGTGGTTTACATAATCTGGATATTGATACCGAAGCTGCAGCATTTCTTCATTGCCAAAATGCTTTGCAGTATATTCCTGCAAAAACCTGGTGGTATTGGCCAGTTCTGCACGGCCTTTTCCTGCAGCGCAGGCGGCAAGCAGGTTATTTACCGCATCAATCAGCTGCCGATGTTCGGAATCAATTAACGGGTTGCCGGTTTCCAAATCTTTTGAAAATGCGTATGCCATATTTCCCATCTCCTCATCTTACGTTTTACACTCATTCTACACCATTTAAAGAAAAAATCCAACCGTTAATTTGCCCGCCGGAATCCATCTCTTAATGTGTTTTTTCTGAGAAAATGCACAAAAAAAGCCCGGCGCAGGAGCAGCCGGGCAAGAACAGTCATATTATTTGACAATATAAGAATAAAAAGCCGGTTTAGATGGTTTCCATTCTGGATAGAGCTGCCTCGTCTGCAACGATGGTAACATCCGGATGAAGCTGTAAAATGGATGCCGGAACACGGGAGGTGACCGGACCGTAAATCACATCATGAAGGATGTCCGCCTTATCAGCTCCGCTGATAATAAGCAGGATTTTCCTGGCTCTCATTATGGTGCCGATTCCCATGGTATAGGCCTGACGGGGAACCTGGTCAATGGATGCGAAGAAACGCTTGTTGGCCTCAATAGTACTTTCCTGAAGGTCCACAATATGAGTATCCTTTGGGAAAATATCGGAAGGCTCGTTAAAGCCAATGTGGCCATTGTGACCAAGGCCTAAGAGCTGTAAGTCAATGCCGCCTAAGCTTCTTATAACTTCCTCGTAGCGGGCAGCTTCTTTGTCAGCGTCAGCTTCCGTTCCATTGGGAATATTGGTGTTTGCTTCGTCAATGTTCACATGGCGGAAAAGGTTTTCACGCATGAAATAGTAATAGCTCTGATCGTTTTCCCTTGTAAGCCCCTTGTATTCATCCAGATTCGCAGTCTTTACCTGAGAGAAATCCAGATCCCCTTTGTTGTACCACTCCACCAACTGCTTATAGGTGCCGACAGGCGAGGAACCGGTAGCCAGTCCCAGAACGCAGTTCGGTTTCATAATGATCTGGGCAGATATAATATTAGCGGCCTTACGGCTCATATCATAGTAGTCCTTTGCGCGATAAAGCTTCATTTCTTTATCCCTCCATACGTTTGAAAAAAATTTTGTTATATTCTTTTCATAAGGATAACATTTTTGTGTCATAGATGCAATGGCATTTTGCATAAAATAATTATAAAGGAGTGATGGCATGCCTAATTATCGAAGACTAATCTCATATATTTATGCCTATGAAGGCGCAGTCAAAGGAAAAAACATCGGATTTGCCAAGATAGAGACGAGAGGGGTCCAGTGCAAGATTACGGTCAGTGTCAAAAGGATATATGTGGGCGGCAATGATATTGGAGTATACTTATTAGCCGCAGACGAGGAAATATTCCTGGGCAATATTTTTATACGCGGCGGTTCCGGAGAATTCAGGACTGTGGTATCGGCAAGCGATATAGAGCACTCCGGAATTAACGTAGATCAGTGCTTTGGACTGACCATCCATGATGTAAAAAATACATGGCGTTCCTATACGACCATTTGGGAAGATGCTGTTGCCCATGCGGCGGAAGTCGATTTAGGAAGCACGGCAACCGCAGTTTCGGAGAAGGAACAGGCCGTTATTTCAGAAGAACAGATAAAACGGGCGGTACGTGAGATCGAAGAAGAATTCCCTCTAAAGTCCGATGGACTTCAGGAGACTCAGGGAGAGATTTCCCATAAGGAGGAGATCGTGGAAGCTTCGTCCAATGACCAGGAAGAAGAGACCGCTCCGGTTCCCGAAGAACAGGATGTGCCGGAAGAGAAAGCTTTGCAGACAGAGAACCTGGAGGCGGAAAATCAGGTGCCGGATGATAAGGATGCAGATTTTGCCGAACCGGATGCTGTAGAATTGGTAAATGCGGAATCAGAGGACGTGGAACAGGTCGTGGCTGATGAGGAAAAGGACGGCGAAAGGGAGCTTCAGTATACGGAGGAACCGGAAGATCAGCAGGAGGAAGCCGAGGAGCCGGAGCCTGAAATTCCCGAAATCATGGAAGCACAGCCTGAAGCCTCCGAAACAATGGAAGAGCTGTCTGAGGATTCCGAAATCATGGAAGAGCAGCCGGAAGCTTCCGAAATCATGGAAGAGCAGCCGGAATCCTCTGAAATCATAGAAGAGCAGCCGGAAATTTCCGAAGCAATGGAAGCACAGCCCGAAGATTCCGAAACAATGGAAGAGCAGCCTCAGGTCTTCGAATCAATAGAAGCACAGCAGCAGGATGACCAGGCTCAGGCCGGGGAGCCGATGCCGGAAAATATGCCGGAAGCATTGCAGTTTGCGGAAGAACCGGTATCCGGAGATTGGCAAAATGACGGACAGGAAGACAGCCTGAGTGAAGCCCAGGAAAAGGCAGAAGAGCAATGGCACAGGGAAGCAATAGATGTCCAGGAAAGGGAAGCTGTATTCAGCGAACCTTATCCCTGCAGCGGCCAGGATATGGCTGGGAATACGATCTGTTACCGGGCAGATGCTGTGATAAAAGAAGACAGGAGCAATCCGGAGATCCGGCCAGAGCTGGGAAATCCGGATGAATTAGAGCGCTTGCGCCAAAATGAAGTCCAGGACGAAATCTCCCATGATATCATCTGGGAGAAACTGAAACGTGAACATACAAGGATTCTGGCATTTGATTATGAGGATGGCTGCGAAATTCTCACCATTAAGCCTCAGGATATCGGTCTTCTTCCAAGAGATGCCTGGGTTTATGGCAATAACAGCTTTCTTTTGCACGGATACTACAATTACCGCTACTTAATCCTGGCAAAGTTATTGAATCCAGATGGAATGCCCCGCTATCTTCTGGGGATTCCCGGACATTATTTCAGCAATGAGCGATATATGGCTTCCATGTTTGGTTTTCCCAACTTTGTGCTGTCCAAAGAACAGCCCATGGAAGACGGCAGGTTTGGATTCTGGTATACCGATGTAAAATTAGGGGGCTGATCAGGCCCCCTATCGGTGCGTTTCCATTTATCAATCAACGCCCCGGAGCATTGCATTGGGAATATGGAGCTTCAGGACATTTAAAAAACTGTCCAGTTCTTCTCTGGAAAATGGCTGGTAGCCGGGGCATAAGACCTGGTCCGAATCCAGATAATTCTGCAGATAGTAATGAGGGCAGCCTGCCAGCCATTCCCCCATATCCACAAAATCCCGGAGGCTGTGAATTCCTTTTACCGCCGTGGTGCGGAATTCAAAAGGAAGGGCTCCTCCAAGTAAAAAGGCGGCGCTTTCCTCAATATCCTTTATCTTTATATTCTCTACACCTGCAGCCCTGGAGTAATTTTCCCTGCCGGCTTTAATATCCATTGCAACATAGTCCACAAGCCCGTTTAAAACCAGACTTTTTAGGACCTCCGGCCGGTAGCCGTTGGTATCCAGTTTGATGAGATATCCCAGCTCCCTTATTTTCCGGATAAAAGGCTCCAGATCTTCAGACAGGGTGGGCTCCCCTCCTGTAATGCAGACCCCTTCCAGGATTCCTTTTCGTTTTCTTAAAAAGCTTAAAATTTCTTCTTCGCTGAATTGGGACTTGGCCTCACTGCCGATCAGCCCGCTGTTATGGCAGAAGGGGCAGCGGAAATTGCAGCCGCCCAGAAAGATCGTGGCTGCCACATGGCCGGGAAAGTCCAGAAGCGTTGTTTTTTGAAGACCACATAGTTTCATACCTTCACCATTCCTTTGTTTCGTGATATACTATTCCAGTATACCACATGAAAACGCCCTGCGGGTATCCCTTTGTACTCAAAAAATATGGGCAGTAATAGAAAGAAGCAAAGAGGGACAAGTATGACCGTAGATGAAAAATATATGCGCGCAGCAATAAGACAAGCTGAAAAGGCAGGTGCCATAGGCGAGGTCCCCATAGGCTGCGTCATTGTTTATGAAGATAAAATCATTGCCAGGGGATATAACCGCCGCACCGTTGATAAAAACGTCTTATCCCATGCGGAGATCAATGCCATTCGCAAAGCGTGTAAGAAAATAGGGGACTGGAGGCTTGAAGGCTGTACCATGTACGTGACCTTGGAACCCTGTCCTATGTGTGCCGGAGCAATTGTCCAGGCAAGGATCCCCAAAGTCGTCATGGGTTGTATGAACGCAAAGGCAGGCTGTGCGGGATCAGTGCTTGATATGCTTCACCAGGAAGGTTTTAACCATCAGGTGGAGACGGAAACAGGCGTTTTGGGAGAAGAGTGCTCACAGATGATGAAGGATTTTTTTAAGGAGCTGCGGGAAAAGAACAAGAAGAAACTGGAAGGTAAATCCCCCATAACTCCTTGACAATCTGTTCTTTTCCATGTATACTAAAGTGCGATTAAACCAATTCATGTCATAAAGCTTCCGTGCAGCCGGGGAGATAGCGGTGCCCTGTACCTGCAATCCGCTCTAGCAGGGGTGATGTCTCACCCAGGGCTGTCTATTGTAGGGCTGCCCCTGATAAGTGGCGATGACGTTTGGGTCTTACGCAACAGATCTTCATGAACCGTGTCAGGGCAGGAATGCAGCAGCACTAAGTGGAACCTTCTGTGTGCCGTGAGGGTGCCTGGACCGAGTTAACTGTCAGGGTAACGCCTGTGATAGCGGTTCAAAGTGAGACGCACGGATTAAATATAAAGAATTTTCAGACGCCGGAAAGCAGAAAACTGCTTTGCGGTGTCTTTTGCAATCTGCAATTCCCATTTTTAATATTTTCTTACATTTCTTATGAAATAAAGTTTTCCCTTGCCCCGCATTCCCCTTTGTATTATAATTATAAAATGGGTATAATACTACCTATTTCCCAATGACAAATCTAATCAAAAAAGAGGTGTGCTTTCATGATGAGAATTGGAATGCTTACAAGCGGAGGTGACTGCCAGAGCCTGAATGCGACCATGCGCGGTGTGGCAAAAGCCCTGTACCGGATGTCCGGCGATGTTGAAATTGTCGGATTTGAAGATGGTTACAAAGGGTTGATTTATGCAGATTACCGTGTGATGAAGCCGGAAGACTTTTCCGGAATCCTGACACAGGGCGGGACCATTCTCGGCACCTCCAGACAGCCATTTAAACTTATGCGGACACCTGATGAGAACGGTCTTGATAAGGTGGAAGCCATGAAGCACACCTATAGAAAGCTGAAGCTGGAATGCCTTGTTGTATTAGGAGGCAATGGGAGCCAGAAAACAGCCAATCTCCTTCGGGAGGAAGGATTGAATGTAGTATCCCTTCCAAAGACCATTGATAATGATTTGTGGGGAACCGATACTACCTTTGGTTTCCAGAGCGCTGTCAATGTGGCTACCAATGCCATTGACTGCATCCATACAACAGCAGCTTCCCATGGACGAGTCTTCATTGTGGAAGTCATGGGACACAAGGTGGGCTGGCTCACTCTGTATGCAGGGATCGCAGGAGGGGCTGACATCATTCTGCTTCCGGAGATCCCCTATTATCTGGATATAGTTGTGGAAGCATTAAAAACCAGGACCAAAAACGGCAAAAGATTTTCTATTCTCGCCGTGGCGGAAGGGGCAATTTCCAGGGAAGATGCCTGCCTGACAAAAAAGGAATTAAAAGAAAAAAAGAAAAACGGGGTGGTTTACCCTTCTGTGGCATATGAGATCGGGGCTCAGATCACGGAGCGCACCGGACAGGAAGTGCGGGTTACCGTACCAGGCCATATGCAGAGGGGCGGCGATCCATGCCCCTACGACAGAGTGCTTTCCACCCTCCTTGGAGCAGAGGCAGCAAAACTCATAAATAACAAAGAATACGGATATATGGTGGCGGTGGATAACAATGAGATTGTAAAAGTCCCCTTAGCCGATGTAGCCGGAAAATTAAAAACCGTCGATCCGAAAAGCTCTATTGTTAAGGAAGCCAAGATGATAGGCATCAGCTTCGGCGACGAATAAGGAGCGGGCAGACATGTCATATACGGCATTGTATCGGAAATGGCGTCCACCTTCCTTTTCGGATGTAAAGGGACAGGACCATATCGTACAAACATTGAAAAACCAGATAGAAGCCGGGCGTATTGGACATGCGTACCTGTTTTGTGGAACAAGAGGAACCGGTAAGACCAGTATTGCCAAGATTTTTGCAAAAGCAGTTAACTGCGAACACCCGGCAGACGGAAGTCCCTGCGGGGAATGCCAGACCTGCAAGAACATTGCGGCCGGCGCTTCCCTGAATGTGGTGGAAATTGACGCTGCATCAAACAATGGCGTGGAAAATATCAGGGAGATAAGGGATGAAGTCCAGTATCCTCCCACAGAAGGCAAATATCGTGTTTATATCATCGATGAGGTTCATATGCTTTCCACAGGGGCATTTAATGCACTGTTAAAGACTTTGGAAGAACCCCCATCCTATGTGATATTTATTCTGGCGACTACGGAAGTCCAGAAGATTCCGGTGACAGTCTTATCACGGTGTCAGCGTTATGATTTTAAACGCATTACGGTGGAAACCATTGTAGAGCATTTAAAAGAGCTGACAGCCATAGAACATATCCAGGTGGAAGACCGGGCCCTTATCTATATTGCCAAGGCCGCTGACGGTGCATTGCGTGATGCCTTAAGCCTCTTGGACCAGTGCATTGCCTTTCATTACGGGGAGCTTCTTACTTATGATAATGTTTTGGATGTACTGGGAGCTGTTGACATTACCGTGTTTGGAACCATGTTCCGGGCAATCGTGGAAAACCGGACAAAGGACTGCATCATCTGTCTGGAAGAGCTGGTGATCCAGGGCCGGGAGCTGGGCCAGTTTGTCATTGATTTTATCTGGTATTTAAGAAACCTTTTAATATTAAAATCCGTGGACAATGGAGAAAATCTTCTGGATATGTCAACGGAGAACCAAAACCTGTTAAAAGAGGACAGCAAGCGTGCGGACAATGAAACCCTTTTACGGTATATCCGGGTGTTTTCGGATCTGTCCAATCAGCTCCGCTATGCGTTCCAGAAACGGGTCCTCATTGAAGTTGCATTAATCAAACTGACCCGCCCTCAGATGGAACAGAATTTAGATTCCATACTTCAGCGGATCAGCAATATAGAAAAGCAGCTGGAAAACGGTATTGTGGCAGCAGCCTCCCCATCAGCCATAGCTATAGCAGAAGGAAAAGACGGCAGCAGCAGTCCTGCTCCCCAATTAACCCCTGCAGAGCGGGTGGCCCTTCCCAAAGGCCAGTTAGAGGATTTAAATCTGATCCGGGGCGAATGGGGGAAGATCATAAGGGATCTTGGAGGGCCTATCAGGGCCAGCTTCCGGGATACGGTAGTAGAGCCGGCAGGAGAGAGCTGCCTTTGCGTTGTCTTTTCTGAGCAGAGCAACTACATGATCGGAAGCAGAGAGACCACCATTGCAGAGATTGAACGTTATGTGGAAGACCATTACCAGAAGTCCATAACCTTTAAGACAAGGCTTCGGGGCGGAGGGGAACGGTCTGATACCATTTACGTCAGCGATGAAGAATTGAAAGCCAATATTTTAATGGATATAACAATGGAAGATTAAAAATCATAAAAATAGCAGGAGGATACACACCATGGCAAAACGTGGCGGTTTTCCAGGCGCAATGCCTGGCAATATGAATAATTTAATGAAGCAGGCTCAGAAGATGCAGCGTCAGATGGAAGAAACAACAAAGGCGCTGGAAGAAAAGGAATATACGGCTGCAGCCGGCGGCGGAGCCGTTTCAGTTACAGTTTCAGGTAAAAAAGAAGTGACTTCCGTTAAATTATCCCAGGAAGTTGTGGATCCGGATGACATTGAGATGCTGGAAGATCTGATCATGGCGGCTACTAATGAAGCCTTCCGCCAGATGGAAGAGGAAAGCAGCTCTGCTATGGCTAAGCTCACCGGCGGCCTTGGCGGCTTAGGCGGCGGCTTTCCGTTCTGACCATGAATTACTACAGCAGTCAGATAACCAGATTAATTGAAGAACTGTCCAGGCTTCCGGGCATTGGCAATAAATCCGCACAGCGCCTGGCATTTCATATCATCAACATGCCGGAGGAACAAGTGGCAGGCCTTGCTTCATCCATTACAGAAGCAAAACGAAATGTACGCTACTGCAAGGAATGCTTCACCCTGACGGATCAGGAGCTGTGCCCCATCTGCCAGAGTGAAAAACGCAATCACAAGGTGATCATGGTGGTGGAAGACACCAGGGACTTGGCTGCCTATGAAAAAACAGGAAAATTCGACGGTGTTTATCACGTCCTGCACGGGGCAATTTCCCCCATGCTGGGAATCGGACCTGGTGACATAAGGCTGAAGGAACTGATGCAGAGGCTGCAGGGGGATGTGGAAGAAGTGATCATTGCCACCAATTCCAGCCTTGAGGGAGAGACAACAGCCATGTATATCAGCAAGCTGATCAAGCCCACAGGAATCAGGGTTACCCGTATAGCTAGCGGAGTTCCCGTTGGAGGAGACTTAGAGTACATAGATGAGGTAACATTGTTACGAGCCCTGGAAGGCCGGGTCGAGCTGTAGCTCATTTGCCTTGTTAGGAGATGCAGGTTGAAAGAAAACTATCTTTTAACCTTGAGTTTATGAATTAGCTGGATGTGTAAATGTATCCGCTTGATTCATTAGGAGACAAATAATGGATAAGTACGAGTTTAATATAAAGGTTGAACAGATTAAAAAACTGGTCGGCAAAAACGACTATGAGACGGCTATGAAAATAGCCGACACAATAGACTGGAAGAGAGTCCGCAACACCAATCTGCTTTCCATGGTTGCCATGGTTTACGAGAAAAATGAAGATTACCAGGAGGCTAAGGATATCCTTCTCCAGGCTTTTGAACGCGCCCCCATTGGGAAGCGTCTGCTTTATAAGCTGGCAGAGCTGGCGATTAAGGAGGGGGATATTGAAGAGGCGGAAGCATATTATAAGGAATTTGGCGACCTGGCTTCCGACGATCCCAGACAGCAGCTGCTTCGTTACATGATTTTAAAAGCAAAAGGAGCGCCGGCCCAGCAGCTCATCCATTCCCTGGAATCCTATACCAGTGTGGAACTGGATGAAAAATGGCTGTATGAACTGGCTGAACTGTACAGCCTTGCAGGCATGCCTGACCGCTGCGTGGAAACCTGCGACAGGATCATGCTGATGTTTGGTCTTGGAAAATATGTGGACAAGGCCATGGATTTAAAAATACGGTATGCACCCCTTACCAACTACCAGATGGATCTGGTGGAGAACCGGGATAAATACGAAGCCAAGCTGCGGGCTGTTGAACAGGAGTACAGCGCCGGAAAAAGGCTGAGCTCTGAGCCTGAAGAAGAATACTATGAGGAAGAGCCGGAAGATGTCAGGGAACCGGATCTGTCATTTGGAGATAATCCTGTTGAGGATCATCTGGAAGCAAGGCTTCAGGATGCTGCTGTTCAGGAAACACTGGCAAGGGAAATGTCCAGAATCTCCTATGAAGAACCTGTCATACAGGAAGAACCCAGGCTGGAACACACGAGAGTTTTGGAGGATATCCGGAGAGTAGGACGTCCCATAACCGCCATACCAAGAGCCAGGGACATTTATATGCCTGAGAATGAGGAGTCTCTTTCTTATCATCCGGAACCTGTTTTTGAGGAAGAAGAGCCGGAAGGTCCTGGAATGGAGGAATCCTCCATTGACGGACAATATGAGGGTGAAATGGAATATAAAGGTTATGGCATGGAAAGGGCAGAGTCTGATGATTTCGGAATGCAGTCCGCGGCAACAGACGAGAATTTCCTTGAATCCGGAAATCAGCCGGAGGATGATTATGGCTACGAAGAAAATGATGATAGCCAGCCGGCTGGATCTTACTATGATTCGGAAGAGGCATCAGAACCACCCTATGCATCTTTAACCCAATCCTCACAAGAGGAGAGCATACCGGACTGGAATCAGGAGTTCCGGAATTTCGGCAGTGAAGATGGTCTGGAGTTTGAAGACCTGTACGAAGAACAGGACGACGAGCCAGAGGAAACACCGGTTCAAAACCATCTTATGATAGAAGCAAGGACCTCTGAAAAAGGACTTCAAATGGCTGTAGAAGCCTTAAAACAGATTCATAATGAAAGTGGTGTAAAGAATCCGGTGGCAAAAATCACCGGTTCCAAGCTGTCCAAACGGGGAGTATTAGCTTCCGCAGACAGGCTGGCCGGAAAGGATTTAGTCATTGAGGAAGCGGGTGATCTTACCCAGGAAGCGCTGGTTGAATTAAATGAATTGATGGACAGGGATACCAGCGGAATGATTGTGGTTCTCATTGATAATCCCAAGCAAATGGAAACGCTGCATCAGGAGCATCCGGCACTGGCAAGCAAATTCGAATGCATTGGAAGCGGAGAAGCAACGCCGGCTTTCCGTGTAAGAGAAGCGGTACAGAAGGAAACACCGGTGAAGGCCCCTAAGGCCCCTGTTTACAAAACGTTGACTCCTGCCCTTCATGAAGAAAGTCTGAAAGAAGAACCCGGCGAAACTTATGAGGACCAGGAGTATCGCTATGAATATGATTCCTGGCAGGAGAACGATTATAGGGAAGACGGCGTCTGTGAAGACGGTGACTTCTATGAAGAGAATGAAGAAAATGAAGAATTCCGCCCGTCTGTCCGGGATGAGGAAGGCCCTGGCTTTCAGGGGGAAGAAATGGACATTGACGAATTCGCCCAATATGCCTGTCGTTATGCCAATGAGATCGACTGCAGCATTACCGGAAAAAGTATGCTGGCACTGTATGAAAGAATTGAGATCATGGAAGAAGATGGCCTTCCTCTCAACAGGGCCAATGCAGAAAGTC
Source organism: Lachnospiraceae bacterium (assembly GCA_902363835.1). Taxonomy (GTDB): domain Bacteria; phylum Bacillota; class Clostridia; order Lachnospirales; family Lachnospiraceae; genus Lacrimispora. The sequence goes on along the minus strand of CABJBM010000043.1, from coordinate 2,336 downwards.
TGATCGAAGAAGCAGCTGACCGTGCAGAGAAACCTTCCCTTGGAAAACGGATCAAAGGTTTGTTTTCCTCTAAATACGATAAGGACGGCCTCCTTGTTTTAAAAGAGGAACATTTCATTTATTAAGTTGGGGTATTAAATGTGGATATTAAACTCATTGCAATTGATTTAGACGGAACTCTCTTAGACAGCAAAAAGCACCTTTCCAATGCCAATCGCCAGGCACTTATTCAATGTGTTCAAAAGGGGATTTGGGTTGTCCCATGCACCGGACGGACGGTCCATGGAATACCCGCAGAAGTAAAAGATATTTCCGGGATCCGTTATGCGATCACCACCAATGGAGCTGTCATTGAGGATATGGAAGAAAATGCGGTCATTGACACCCGGATGTTATCCAGGGAGCATGCGCTGGAGCTTTTACGTATGGTGGATTCCTACCATGTCATGTATGATCCCTACATAGATAGGCGCGGAATAACGGAACCCCGCTTTTATGAACACTTGTCAGAATACTGTCTGTCCCCCGAATTACAGGAATTGGTTCAACGGACAAGGGATGTCTATCCTAATATTATAGAATTTGTGGAAAAGAGCAATAAGTCCGTAGAGAAGATTAACCTATTCTTCCCCGATATGGAAGAACGTGCCAGACTAAGGGCCGAACTGGAGAAACGAGACGATGTTCTGATCACGTCTTCCTTAATCAACAATCTGGAGATCAATGCGTTCGGTGCGACAAAGGGAGAGGCGATCCTAAGACTTGCTTCTCATTTGGGAATCAGCGAAAAGCAGACAATGGCCATAGGAGATGGAGAAAACGATTTCTCCATGATCCAAAAGGCAGGGATTGGAGTGGCTATGAAAAACGGCAGCAAAGAACTTCTTGCGGCTGCGGATTATATAACAGATACCAATGATGAAAATGGAGTGGCATCCGCGATTAACCGATTAATATTTGGAGCAGAAGGTTGAAAGAAACATATCTTTCAACCTTAAATTTATGAATCAACTGGATATGCCTCCATATCCAGCTGATTCATTAGGAGAGAAATTATGACGAAGCTATATATGGAAAACTGGTTATCTGTGGTGGCCGGAGTTTATCTTTTAGGAATGGTCCTTTATGGCCATCACAGAGGATTTATCCGGTTGGTTGTATCAATGCTGGCAGTGGTCTTATCCCTGACCATTGTCCGGTTTTCCTTGCCCACTGTAACAGGGTTCCTAAAAGAAAATACAGGTCTTGAGCAGACCATTTCAGAAAGCTTGAAAAAATCCATTGGTTTGGAACAGGAAGAAAATCCCTCCGGAGGAGTCTTGGAAGCGCCTTCTGCACAGCGTACGGCGATTGAAAACCTTAAGCTGTCCCAAAGTGTGAAAAACGCTCTCATAGAAAACAACAACAGTGAAGTATATCAAATGCTGGGAGTTCAGGCGTTTACAGACTACATTGGAAGCTATCTGGCAGATATGATCCTTAATTCCGCAGGATTTGTCCTGTTGTTCGCCGCAATCTACCTGTTTTCAAGATTGGTCATGCGATGGCTGGATATCATTGCCAGGCTCCCTATTCTCTCTGGAATCAACAAGATAGCAGGCGCCCTGCTGGGAGGTCTGGAAGGACTGGTATTTCTATGGATCGCCTGTCTTCTGGTCACCGCTTTCTCAGGTACCGAGTGGGGCCTTATATTATCCCGGCAGATTGAGGCAAGTAAATGGCTGTCCTTTATATACGGCCACAACTTCCTGAATCTCATGGTTTTAGGGGTATTGCGCAGCTTCATATAAGACAGGAATTGTAGATATCATATATGCAATTAAAACAAGTCTGCAAGCAAAGGTGCAATTGCCTTTGCCTGCAGATTATTTTATTCACCACAAAATATAGAGAAATTAAGGAAAAATCCTTATATATAGTGGTAATGAAATCGCTGAAAAAGTTGTATGAATAAAAGGCACAAATTCCCTTGACAATATTATACGGACATGTTATATTAAAGACCCGGTGCGAGACAGACAGCACAGGCAATCAATTAAAACAGATTGAAAAAATTAAAAAAAGTTGTTGACAAAAAAACGGCCACATGATATAGTAAATGAGTTGCCGATGAAGAAGACAACAAAATAGAGCACCTTGAAAACAGAAGATTGAACAGTATGTAAAACCCTGAAAATTCTAATAAAATAAGTCGTGTTTGATGGCTTTGAATGAGAAAATTTCAGAACGAATACAAGAAATTGTATACGAACCAAACAACAAGTAAAACGGGAAATAAATTAGCTAGTTAGTTGATTTTGACCCCGGATTGAACCGAATGGCAAGTCCAAGCGGTA
>CABJBM010000042.1 GCA_902363835.1 Lachnospiraceae bacterium | reverse complement strand
CTTCCAAGCTATCGCTCAGAAGAGAATCCTCCTTTTTTGTAGAGACTTATTTCACAGCCCCTTTCATTCAATTACAGTATTTCAATATATCCTTCCCCTCCGTTTACCCGGATCCGCTGTCCGTCTTTAATCAATCTGGTGGCGTTTTCCACTCCTACAACGGCAGGCAGGCCATATTCCCTGGCAACTACGGAACCATGGGTCATCATCCCTCCAACTTCTGTTACCAGCCCCTTTATGGATACAAACACAGGGGTCCAGCTTGGGTCCGTATAAGCGGTGACCAAAATATCACCTTCCTCCACATCAGCGTCTTCCATTTTTAAAATGACCCGCGCACGCCCTTCAATGATTCCGGTTGAAGCAGGTATGCCTGCCAACGCGCCTTTTGGGATATTTCTGCCATGGTATTCACCGGTCATAACCTCTCCTTCCGAAGTCATGATACGGGGAGGTGTTAATTTATCATAAACCTGGTATTCCTCTTTACGCTTCATTATAATACCGTAATCCAGCCGGTTCCTGCGAATCACCTCCTCCAGTTCCTCAAAGGATAAATAGTAAATATCCCCTTTCTCCCGGATAATTCCTTTTTGCACCAGTCCGGCAGCTTCCTTTAATAAAGCCTGTTTGATGATCCAGGAGTGCTCAATCATCAAGTACTTGGGGTATTCCCGATATCCGGTAAAATTGCGCAGACGGCTGATCATCTTTTCTGTCTTTTTCACCTTTCGTTTTCCTCCGGGAAGCTGTGCCAAGCGGTTCAGGATATCCTGCTCCTTCTGCTCTGCCTCCCCCAGGCCCTGCTCAAATATGGCCTTATGGGCACCTGGCGCAAAATTTTTAATATTGCTGAGTATCATGGGAATCAGCACGGCCGGCTGTTCACTGAACCTGGGCCTGGTGATATCAATCTCACCGGCACAGCGCATTCCATATTTTGCAAGATACGACTGAATGGATTTGCTGACAGCATCACCGCCTTCCAGCTTTGCCAAATCCTCAAAAAAGGTTTCATCATTGGCGTGGCTGAAATACTCCTTTACCTCCGGATATTGCCGGACAACATCCGCTACATCCAGCAGCTCCAGCCCCATTTCCGATGTAACGTTGTTTGCTGCTGATTGGGAAAGGGCATCCGCTGCACTCTTTTCACCCAGCCATTTCTCCATGCTCTTATTAATCCAGCTTATTGCATATATTCCCACATAAATGGCTGCCATGCTTTGCGGATCATACATAGCTTCTTTTAATTGCTTTTTAGCCTCAATAATAAAGGCAAACAATTCCGCTCCGGACATTTTTACGATGCTTTGCTTCAGGCTTTCCATGGAGGCTTCTTTCCGTGATATCAGAGTTTGAACCAGGCTTCCGTCGTTTTTACGGCATATCTTGATAAATTCAACAGGCAGCCTCCAGGAGAAATACCCTGACCCAATGCTGAACGCTTTTTTACCGGTACGGGCCAATGATTTTACAAAGTCTTCCCGCTTCATTAAGCCCTTGATGGCATTATCCATAAGGGGATCGATCTTACTCATGGTGCTGTTGATTATGAATCGTCCTGTAAAAGAAGACAGATCCCGGGTAAAATCAATGAACAGCCTTCCTCCGGCCTGTAGCAGGGGAAAATCATTAAACCCTAACAGGAAAAACGATAACCCCAAGGGCTTCATGGCATCGGTCATCATCTGTTGATGGCCAAATGACATATACACATGGTTTTTCCCGTCCTGCACATCTGGTATCGGATATAAGGTGGTTATGGGGCGGCTCTGGACGATAAAGAATTTGCTATCGTACAGGCACCATTCAATGTCCTGGGGACAGCCAAAATAAGCCTCTATTCTTCTGCCTGTCTTTTCAAGCTTTATTATCTGCTCATCAGTCAGCGTCTGCCTGTTCTGATGGCCGGCCTCTATTTCCTTCTCCTTTGTACCGCCGCCTTTTAAGGCATGAATTGCCAGCTTCTTTGTGGATATCTTCTTATCCATGATCCTGCCGTCACGCACCTTATAATTATCTGCATTTACCAGGCCTGAGACAAGAGCCTCACCGAGTCCAAAGCTCGCATCAATGGACACAACCTTTCTGTTGGAAGTGATTGGATCAGCAGTAAACAAAATCCCCGATGCTTCCGGAAAAATCATCTTCTGGATTACAACGGACAACTGAACCTTGCGGTGATCAAAGCCGTTTTGGATGCGGTACGTCACGGCACGGTCAGTAAACAGAGATGCCCAGCATTTGCTGATGTGTCTGAGTATCTCTTCCTTTCCTATAATGTTCAGATACGTATCCTGCTGGCCTGCAAAAGAGGCTGTGGGTAAATCCTCCGCCGTTGCACTGGAACGTACTGCATAAGCATTTTCTTCGCCAAGCCGGTCAATATGACTGGTAATCTCCTCATGGATGGTTTGCGGCATGGGGATGCCTTCAATGACCTTTCGGATTTTGGCGCTGATTTCACTGATACCTTCACTGTTATTTGCTTTTAAAAGGGACAACTGATTCAGCAGTAAATCAAATTCCTCATTATTTCCAATCATTTGTTTATATGCCCGGGTTGTAACACAAAAGCCCTCCGGCACTTGTATTCCCTGAAGCCTGGATAGTTCTCCCAGATTAGCACCTTTTCCACCTGCCATCTCCAGCTTGGTTTTATCAATCTCCTGAAAATCAAGTACATATAAATTCATACAGATTCTCCCTTCTGTTGAACAAAGTGTTTTGACTGAATCAAATACACGTTACAGGTATTTCTCCTTGTAAAAATTCCTTTTAAACAGATTTATATATTCATCAAATTCTTCGCATAATGCATCGAGATCAATTCCTGTTTTTGGCATTTTACTTAAATACCCATTGGTGAGCAAGGTCAGTATTTTCATGACCAGCTCAGGATCAATGTCATCTTTAAATTTTGAGGTGTCAGTGCCTTCAAAAGCAATTTTGTTTTTCAGGCTTTCCCCTTGGCTGTTTGCAAGAATGGCTTTTATTTCCGCCTTCACTTCATCATCATTTTCAAAATACATGCTGTCTAAAAAAGAAAGAATCCCAGGATGCTTTTTCATAACCGCAACTTCAATGCTGGTTGAAAGTTTAATTCTGTCAAAAAAATCAGTAACAGTGTTATCAAACTTTTCCTCGACCTCATTCATAATAATATGAATACATCGATCAACCAGGTATAAATACAAGGCTTTTTTTGTACCAAAGTAATGAAAAATCAATGCTTTTGAAACCCCTGCTGCTGCAGCTATATCTCTTATAGATGCCTTTTTGTAACTATTAGTACCAAAGCATGTAAGAGCAGCATCAATAATTATATTTTGTTTTTCCAAGGGCAGACCTAAAAAATTCTCCAAATAACTCACCTCTTAAATATTTTTGACCGAATCGGTTAATGACAGAATAACACAATTAACCGATTCGGTCAACACCTTTGTATCCATTATATTTAAATTTTTCTTTGATCTTATGGAATGGTTTTATCGGACCATAAAAAGAGAGCTTATTCAGGATGCTCATTATGAGACTCCCAAACAAGCCCGAGATGATATTTTTAAATACAATATCCGCTAATCGTCATCATAGCTTTTACAATGAGCGGAATATTGATTGTTTTTATAATCATATTTTTCAATTGGCACCGGCCCTCTGACTACTGTTCTGTGAACACGCAATTCTCCGTTTTCAGAAGCGGCAATCCTCCAATCTACCATTTGTATTTTGCCGTCAACAATTTCAATCCCATTAATACCCCGGGTTCGTATACAACAGCCTGTGTTAAAGTATGGAAGGTCATCTGCTTTGGGAAATTTAGGTCTGTGAGTATGTCCGCAGATAAGCATCATTTTATGTTTTTCTATCCATCTGTCATAAACCTTTTCCACTTTATGCCTTTTATATAAATTACGAGCCGGGCTGGTTGGGTTGTCGAATCCAACAATGTGAAAATACCTCCAAAAATACCGAAGCAATAACATGGAGAAAAGCCACAGCTGATCATTCATAACGTCACCCTGATGGCCATGCAGCACAAAAATCTTCTGTTTTGTTTTTTTATGTTTAAGAATCAAAGCCTCCTTTGGCTCCAGCCCCCGGAACAAATCTACCCGTATTTGATTGTATTCGTCATAATATTGATAATAATTTTTTTTAATAAACTGCTTTGATCTTAAATAGATATTATGATTACCATATATCATAATAAAACGGCCTGCATCATAAAACTTTTTTATTACGGTAAAAACATCGCTATGGGCCAAACGAATAACGCTAAAATTCTTATATTCCCAAAGCTCATCTCCATCTCCAACTTCAATATATTCATAGCCTTCTTTATAGTAGTAATTTAATGCATGTAAAAAAACATTCTGATTTCTTGTGAATTCATCTGAGACGCTGTCATCCCCTCTGTGCATATCACTAAAAAATATATATTTTGAATTATCATCAAAATACACAGTATGAGCATTTTTATAAGCATTGGTCAATCGTCTGTCAGTCTTCATTTTACCTCCACTAATTTCACGGTTTTTATTATTCTTTTCACTTTGCTCAAGGCATAAACAAGTTGTGGAAGGACTTGTCTATGCCTGTTTTATGATAGAATTCAAATTAAGTCAGAATGAATGCGAGACTAAAAATCTCAAGATGTGCAAATACAGTAAATTTTGTCATATTATCCTCTGCCATATGAAAAACAGCAGTAATCAATAACCTATACGATAACCTGATGCCTTTTTCCATCATCCTCCAACAAAACCCTGTTCCCCTGAATGAGCTTATCATCCACGGTGATTGCTTCCGTTGTCAGCATTCCTTTGCTTCTGCTTTCCACCCTGATCTCATAAAGGGAATTTCCATACTTATATTCAATGGAAAAATCGCCGAAGCTTGCCGGTGTTGCCGGATCAATGACAAGTTCATTTCCTTCTTTCCGAATGCCCAAAAACCAGCTTAACAGTCCCTGGTACATCCAGCCTGCGGAACCGGTATACCAGCTCCAGCCGCCTCTTCCCGTATAAGGCGGGCAAAGGGATATATCCGCGGTCATTACATAGGGCTCTTTCTCGTACCTGAGCACATCCTTCCTGTTTTGCGTCACATGGATGGGGTTAAGTAAGGTGAACAGGGTTTGCGCCATGTTACAGTCACCCAGCATTGATGTGGCAATCGCCAGCCAAACCGCTGCATGAGTGTACTGGCCTCCGTTTTCCCGCATGCCCGGAATATAATTTTTAATATAACCCGGGTTTTTGCTTGTCTTATTAAAGGGAGGTGCAAGAAGCAGGGAAATAGCTTCCTCCTCTCTTACCAGATAACGCCACGCCGACTGCATTGCTGTTTTTGCCCGTTCCTCTTTTGCCCCCTTTGATATCACGCTCCAGGACTGGCTGATGGAATCTATCCTGCACTCATCGTTTTCTTTTGAGCCCAGTTTTGAGCCGTCGTCATAAAAGGCCCGAAGATACCACTCCCCATCCCAGGCGTGTTCTTCAATGCTTTGAAGCAGTGCTTCCCGTTTCTGCTCCAACTCCCGGCCATAATCCCCATCGCCTTCCTGATCGCAAAGAGGAATGAAGTCACCCAGCACAGTATACAAAAACCATGCCAGCCAGACACTCTCCCCCTTCCCCATGATTCCTACCTCATTCATTCCGTCATTCCAGTCGCCGCCGCCCATGAGAGGAAGTCCATGTTCTCCGAAACAGGTCCGTTCAATGGTTTTTTTACAATGCTCATACACACTGTCAAAACGTTCTGATATTTCCGGGGTAAACATGACATCATGCTGATCCTCCCTAAGCACAGGGCCTTTGATGTAAGGTACCTGATCCTTTAAAATTGTGGTATCTCCGGTGCTTCGGATATATGCCGCGGTACAATAAGGCAGCCACAGCAAATCATCGGTTATTCTCGTCCTTACTCCGATCCCCATGGGAGGATGCCACCAATGCTGGACATCCCCTTCTTCAAACTGCCTGCTGCAGGCAATTAAAATCTGCCTGCGCAAAATGCCGGGATCCGCAAATAAAAGGGAAAGGGTGTCCTGAAGCTGGTCCCGGTATCCATAAGCCCCTCCGCACTGATAAAATCCTGCTCTTGCCTGAATGCGGCAGGCCACCGTCTGATAAAGCAGCCAGCCGTTAACCAGAATATCAATGGCCCTGTCCTTTGTCTTTACCTGAACCGTTCCCAATAATCCATCCCAATAATTTTTCACCCTGCCAAGTTCCTTTTCAGAAGCGGCGGCATCTCTGTACTTGTTTCTGATTTTGTATATTTCTTCAAGGCTGGTGCTTTGTCCCAGCCCAAACGACACGGTCCTGCTCTCTTCCGGCTGCAATGCGATTGATACCTGGATTGCTCCGCAGGAATCATAACATACACCCGTATTACAGGAAAGCTTGACTTCTGCTCCCCGCGGTTCCCTGATGCTGCCTTTCTGCCCCAGAAACTCCTGCCTGTCACCGGTATATCCCACAATGGTTTCACTGGAAAACAGGTAGGAATAGGTGTTTTGAAAGTTCATGGTATAGATGTTCTTTGCATATAAGCATTCATGCTCATTGTTATAAGAGGTCAGAATATAGGGATTGGTTTCTTCCCTCTGGGTACCCATAACCCATTCCACATAATAGGTCAGGCTTAAATACTTCACTTTATCCGAACGGTTCGTCAGCTTAAGGCTCCATAGCTTTAGCGGCTCATCCAAAGGGGTAAACACAGTCAGCTCCTGATCCACCAGTTCCTCCTCATGAAGGAACCTGCTGTAGCCAAAGCCATGCCTTACCCGGTAAATGCCCCGGTCAGACCTTCCAAGAGACATGGGAGTCATTACCTCACCGGTTATTTCATCCAGAATATAAACTGCCTCAGAGGCTCTGTCACTTACAGGGTCGTTGGACCAGGGGGTAAGCTTATTTTCCCTGCTGTTAATGCTCCAGGTAAAGCCCGCCCCTGACTCTGATATCTGAAATCCAAAGTTCTTGTTTGAGATAACATTAATCCAGGGTGCCGGCGGTTTGTTATTGCCCTCCAGCAGAATTTCATATTCTCTGCCCTCACAGGCAAATCCCCCGAAGCCGTTAAAAAATTCATATTCTTCCTTTTCTTTTTCCTGTGTTGTTGGTCCATATGCTGTGTCCAAAGCCTCTTCCTCCATAAAGCCTAATATTCCTCAAGTAATTCATACAGATTCTCTTTACCATTGGTAAAATAAATCCCCGTCTTCTCTGAAAATACGACCCGGGCTACCGTATACAGCAAATCAAGCTCCGCCGGTTTCATCTCATAGGTATGCATTGTAAAAAAGCTTGGCTTCTCACTTCTGGAATCATAAATCCGCAGGGAGCTTGTCATATCGTTGATTAATTCATCCACTTCCTGATGATAACCATGTTTGGAATCAATCAGAATAATCAGATCCACCATAACACGGTTGATTCTTAAATATTCGTAAGCCTTTAATGCATCCTTTACGATTCTTTCCTCTTTTATGGACCGAACCATTAAAAGCAGAATTGGATTATCGCCGGATATGCCGAATTTCCATAAGAAGCTTTGATTCATAAAGTTCCGTCTTATATTTTCATCCGGTCCCCGGTAAATACCCGCAGGATAGAACACAGGGCTGATTAAATCCTGAAAAGCGTTCAGCTGGGTTCTGGTAATTTCTAAATACTTTAACTCCAGGTTGGTCTGCAGCCTGAATTTCTCCAGAATATCATCTATCCGGTAGCTCACATTTAATTCCCCTGCGATTTTTATTGCTTCCTCTTTACTGCCGCACACTCCGGTAATGAAAGAAATACAGGCAGTTTCACCTGCTCCTATGGAAAGCTGTGCCCGCAGGCTCATGATCGGATCATTGCAAAAGCCTGAACTATTTAAAAAGGCAAGGCTGTTAACCACTGCATCCGGATTCTCCAGGGTATTGTTTCTGCCGATAAAACGTTTTCTGTCATTTTCATATTCTAACTTTTTACATAGCTTTGTTCCTGTTTTTACCATGTGCATTACATAGGAATTATCATCTTCCTTCTTTCGCCGCCTTTTTGTAAGGAAGATTTCCTGTTCTTCCAGGTACTCACTTTCCAGAAAGAGCTTATTAAATGCCGGATGGCTTAACTCTGCCTGATGGGTATCATCCACCACCTCCATATAGCTGGTCACTTCCAGCTGCTTTTCCCCTTTCCCGTCATTGGTAAATGTGATCTTGCGTATCTCAAAATTATGGTCCGCATCCAGGCTCACAATCATGTGTGATGAGATATCTCCATCCCTGCGTTTAAATTCCGCCTGGTGGGGACTGAAAATCACCTGATAATCCTCCGGTTCCTTTCTGGTGGGATGGTAGGCGGCGCTCCAAATCTTCCCTTGCTTCATGTCCTTGATATAAATATAATTACCTGTATTCGCATAAATATCCGAGCGCCAGCGGTAAAGCATCCGGTCCTCATATTTACTGAAGCCATCCCCATCGGTTGTTACCATCAGGGAATACTTACCATTTGACAAATAATTCACAATTGGTGAATTTACGCCTGTATGATTAACATACCGGTTGCTGTATATATCTTCTTTAAAAAGATGCTTCCCAATTTTTATTGTATATCCCTGCTTGGCAATGGAAATCAAATAGGACTGGCGTTTTTCTTCCAGCAGGACTTCTGAAGCCTTTATCATCATCTCCCCATGAAACCGCTCCCGAAGGATGCCTTCATTGAGATAATTGTTAATTGCCGCCATAATCATCCCCTGATGATGGGCCATATAGGATTTTACAATGCAATAAGGCTTCAGTTCCACGGAGTTCGGCACATTAAAATCAACAGACTCGTAGAAACCGTAAATACCAAAGGCGCCTAATTCCTTCAGCCGGTTTAAATTTGCCATGCATTCCTCTTCCGCAACATCCAGTGCCAGCATGGTTGCATAAGGAGCAACCACCAGGGAATTCTTGCGCACCGGCTGGAGGCGTATCTTGGGAACACCAAAGGCTTTGTACTGGTAATTTGAATTTAAATCAAAACGGTAATACTGGGATTCCGATATGCCCCAGGGAATCTCCGCTTCTTTTGCATACTTCATATGCTGAAGCACCGCTGCCCTGGAGGTCTGAGCGTATACGGAGCCTTCATATTCTTTTAACACAAGATTCGGCATCAGATATTCAAACATGGTACCGCTCCAGGATACAAAGCAGGGAATGCCCTTTACAATGGTTAAAGGTCTTCCCAGTTTATACCAATGCTTTAACGGCACTTCCCCCATGGATATGGCAAGAAGGCTTGTAAGTGCCGATTCCGACGCCATTAAGTCATAACACCCTTCATCCAGCATATGGGAAGATACATGATATCCGATATGAAACAGCATTCTCTTTTCATTAAACAAGAAGCGGAAATCAACATTTTCTAATATGCAGTCTATTTTATTGCTCAGTGCTTTGATCCGCTCCGTCATGGTATTTGCAAAATTATTGTCCCCTTCTGCAATATGGCAAAGCGCCGGACAGGAAGAAAAGGCCTCTTCCTTTAATTTTAAGGCCCCAACTTCATTGACAATGCTGTCAATCAAGTTCATTAACTGCCTGGTCCAGGGATAATTTGCAGAAGGCCGAAGCTCCCTGTCGTTTAAGTTTTCCCAGATATCTGCAATATCTTTTGTCAGTTCCCCGATCTTTTGATACCCGGTCCTAAGCCCATTTCCGGCGGGAATGCCGGTTTTCAGCCGGATTTCCTCATTGCTGTTCTTAATGGCAATCCTGAGTTCGGACAGTAAATTGTCCGAATAAACCGGCTTGCTGATCTGTTCCAGAAGGCCGTTTTTCAAAGTTACCAGATGACCCAGGAAATTACCGCTGTCAACCGTTGAAATATAGGCAGGGTTTAACACCTCCAGGGTTTTAATATGATACCAGTTATAGAGATGCCCCTTCCATTTCGGCATTTTCTGAATCGTTTCCATCAGGTTTTCCACGGTTTCAACCATAGAGCTTAAAGTTTCAAATCCAAAATCCCTTGCTGATAAGATTGCCAGAAACTGAAGCCCAATATTGGTTGGTGATGTTTTATCGCTGACCTTTTCAACCATGGAAATCTGGTAATTATCCGGACAAAGCCAGTTATTTTCCTTTATGGAAAGCTCTCTAAAAAACTGCCAGGTTCTGCGTGCAGTATCCATAAGCAGCTCATTGTCCTGTGTTTTATCTCTCAGATGAAGCTTCTTTTCCGGCTGACTGATCCGGTATGCAATTTCATAGGCAATTCCCCAGTCAGCAATCAGGATTGCCGTTAAAATCATTCCTGCCGGGCTCAAATATCCCATCAATAAAATGATTGCAAGGACAACAGCCGGAATAAGAGAACTCCACATGGTAAGAAAATATCCTCTTCTGGTATTGACAATAGAAGCATCCACTGCTTCCGCCGTATTCCAGCGAAGGAGATTCTTTTTGCTGATAAGAATCCGGTACAGAGTTCTGACAATTGCATCGGAAGCAACATAAGCACGATAGGGAGTGATTGTAAACTCCAGGAATGCCCGATAAAGCATTGCACCAAGCTCCTTTAAAAATCCTTTATAAACAAAGGCAAGCTTTGGCCGGAATAACTTCTGGGTGATCACTGCGAGCAGCAGGATCACCAGGGAAAATATATCATTAAAAAAAACAAGGGGCAGCCAAAGGTAATAGGCCTTTGGCATCCATGCCAGATTCAGCAATACAAATAAAGTCTTACTGAGAGGAACCAGGCTTCTTCTCAAGTTGTCAAAGATTTTCCATTTTGACAGGGCACACAGGCTTTTCCCGTCCTTAGTCTTTTTCATAAACAACCAGGGCACCAGCTGCCAGTCTCCCCTCAGCCATCGGTGTTCTCTTTTGGTAAAGGACAAGACGCTGTTGGGAAAATTGTCCATAATCTTCACTGTGCTGGAAAAAGCCGCCCGTGCATAGCAGCTCTCAAAAAGATCATGACTGAGAATCCGGTTTTCCGGCACCTTATTTTCAAGCACCTTGTAAAAAGCTTTTATATCATAAATGCCCTTCCCGGTATAGATTCCTTTGTTGAAAATATCCTGGTAAATATCCGATATTACGGTTCCATAATGGGAAAGCCCTGATTCTCCTCCAAAGATTTTTGTAAACCTGCTGCCATTCTTATCCACGATATGGTTTCTTACAGAAGGCTGAATGATGACATAGCCCTCTTTCACCCTTTGACCTGCAGGATCCAGAACCGGTTTATTTAAAGGATGATCAATCAGTCCCACCAGTTTCGAGGCATTGTCACGAAGCAGATTGGTATCCGCATCCAGTGTAATTGCATACCGGAAGGTGGTAAGAAGCTTTTCGTCGCAGTAAATTGCGGAAAAGGTGGTATTCTCCTTTTCTGCTCCAATTAAAAGATTATTAAACTCTTCCAGCTTTCCTCTCTTGCGCTCCCAGCCCATATAACAGTTTTCCGCCTGGTTCCACTTGCGGAAGCGGAAGAATAAGGAAAAGCGCTGGTGCTCCGACGGATAAAGCTCATTCAGTTCCTTCATGCGTGCGGCAAGAGCGTTTTCAATTACCTGGTCCTTTGCCATGGACTGGTCCGGGGAATCCTCAAAATCAACCAGCAATGCAAAGTAAAGATTCGGCTGCCTGTTTGCCAGATAGTGCTTTTGAAGACGTTCCATATAACCCAGGCCCTGTTCCTTTGAGGAAACGATAACCGGCATGACCACAAAGGTTCTCGCTTCCTCTGGTATTTCCTCCAGATAATTCAGGGAAGGAATCTTCCTGACTTTAATTCTTCTGGTAAATATAAAATTTGTAATCTCTAAGGAAATGCCTATTAAAAGCGGAATTGCCGCCAAAAGGATAATGACCTGCCGGTTAACAGCCCGCAGTCCGCCAAGGGTTTGGAAAGCATAGAGCAGGCAGGCACTTACCCCTAAGGTAATAAGGGACAGGGCAAGGAAATAAAGGATGCCATTTACATTTACCTTTTTCTTAATGTTTTTGGGTACCGGCTTTCCCAATACCTTTGCTTTCAGAACCGGATAACCCTTGCCTAAAAGATAAGCTCCCACATGATGAGAGCAATGCAGTTCCTCCCTTCCTTTAACCGCCAGTTCCAGGCAATCCCTTGCGATCTTCTCCTCCAGCAGCCGGTAACGGAGAGATAACTTAACAATAACTCCACGGTACATGCCCCTGGATTCCAAATCCATCTTTGGATATACACCATCCGGATCCTGAGACAGAATCTGCTCCAGGCAGGAGTATTCCTCAAAGAATTTTTCCTCATCAACTTCATTGATATCCCTCAGGCTGACAATCAAAGTCCGGATATTTGTCTCAAGAAATGATTCGATCTTCCCTTCTTCCATGAATATGCCGGAGGTTTTCACCTGTCTTTCCAGGGATGCAAAATGATGTTCCAGGTACCTTTGAATGGAAGCCTCATCAAAAGACATATTTCTCAGCAGATATATTACATGAGCATGGAATGTGTAGTTCAGCCGCAAGTTTTCTTCTATTTTGCAAAGCAGTGCTGATATCTCAGCCGGTCCCTGCTTACCTGCCAGCTTATTCTGGAGAAATGTTTCTGCTTTTGACTTCACATCAATCATTTGAAGAATTTCTTCCGCAATTGCAATGATTTCTTCAAGAATGCAAAAGCCCAGCACTTCCGGCAAGACCCAGATTTCTTTATCCGTAAGTGATATTTTCTGCTGATAAGCTTTCAGCATTAAGTCAATATTTTCCTCACTTAAGTGTCCCCCGGAAAGCGCCACCATCTTTTTTGCCACAATATAAATACGGGGAAAGTTACGGTATTCCCTTTCCTCCAGTACCGGCAATACGGCATAGCTGGTTCCCGATGTACGCACTTTTTTAATTTCCCGGTACAGCATCTGGAAATTGTCAAAAAGCCAGCGTGCTGCCGGAATCAGGGAAATGATATCAGTGGATACGGCAGAGATGCTGTCCCTGATTTTATTCAGTTTTTTATAGGCGGCCTGATTATAATCATTCAGAACAAAGCTATGTCCTACCAGTCTGACTTTACTATGATCTTCTGCCAGCTTAAGCATCTCCTCTTCCCACTCACTGGGACCCGGTTTATCTCCTTCCTCCAGGAAACAGGCCGGGAAATGCACCCTTTTATTAAAATGGTAACGCCGGTAATACAGCATAAACAGTACAATACAGATGGACACAGCCAGTATTAATAAAACATTCAGCAGAAACGGCGAATTTATATAAAAATTAATTTTTTCCAACAAGCTCTGCAATTGAAGCTCCTCCTTATATAAGAAATCCTTCAGACATGACGGCATCTTTTTACAGATAGTTTGTCTGTTTTTTCGTAAAAAATAGCGCAATATTATATTGTAGCACTTTTTATGTTTTTTTATTAATTTCCTGCCGTATTTATAAAATTTATACGTATTCCGTGTTGCTGCGGGTGATTGAGTTTTTTGAATTTTTATCGGGTGCAATAACTGTATTATATATTTTTTGATTTTTGAAAAACTTCCGCTTAAAAACCGGTATTGCAGGGAAATGACGAGCATTGGGCACGAACCGCAAAAAGAGCATCCCTGCATAAGGAAGGATGCTCTTTCTTTCATTTATAAATTCATAGATTTTGTTTTTTACTTGCCGTTGGAGTTTTATTTCTGATTGACGGACTTTTTCAGAAATCCAGACAGGGGTGTCTGCACCTATAAAATTTCAATCTTCCAGGTATTTGACCAACATGGTTTCCTGCAATAGGCGGCGGCTTTTAGTCTCTCAGGTATTCTCTCACGTCTCATTTCATATTTCCGATGCACTTCTGCAGCAATTTTTCCCATGGGATTTTGCCAGATAAAGAGCCTGGTCGCAAAGCTTGTAAAGCATATCTATATCGGTTCCTTCGTCCGGAAGGACGCTGTAAAAACCTATACTTATGGTGTACTTTATTTTAAGATCAGCATCTGCCGTGGAATTCTCTACTGTTAATCTTAGCCGTTCTGCAGCCTCTTCGACATTTTTCTCGTCTGAGCCGGGAAGTAATATTGCAAATTCTTCTCCGCCATACCTGCCGAACAAGTCCTGATTCCCCAATTGTTTTTTTAGGGTATCGGCAAAATCCTGTAGTACGGCATCACCTACAAAGTGCCCGTATTTGTCATTGATTTTTTTAAAGTCATCAATATCAATCAGTAAAAATGAGATTTTCTCTTGCTTCCTCAAGGACGAGGAAATAAGCTCTTTTGAACGCAGTATAAAGGTCTTTCGGTTTAATATGTTTGTCAATCCGTCATAGGATGCAGATTTTAACAGCTCGGCATCCTGCTTTTCTTTGTCTAAAAGGATGAATCCGGTGCTTCCCACAAGCATCACGATGTAGAGCAGCAAAAACAGCCATGTGTTAAAAATGCTTGTTGATGCCAGGTTCATATCCAAATCTGTGGTTAATGCCGCAATGGCCCGGAATATCAAAAAAAGTATTGTAAGGCTGTAAAGAACGGCAATTACCTTTTGCAGTTTGGAAGCATTCTTGTCTATAAAAAGCTTAAATACCGGAAATATCATTAATATGGCTGTAATGGAGGAGGCAAATGTGATTCTGACATTCTCCGGAAAGCCACATGCTGTCACTGCAATAAATACCATGGTGAAGCCAATAAGCAGGACTCTGTAAGACCGTCTCACGGTTTCTGTGTAATTGCCCTTTAGAATCATAAGAGCAATCAGTTCCAAAGCCGCGCCGATAAACAAGGTGGAATTGCCGACAGCTACTAAAACCACACTGGGCACAAACCCTCTCACACCAAGCATAACCCATGCGGCCGGCTGAAGCAATTTTGATAGTAAAAACATGTTGACCGCTTTGCTTCTGTTTTGTTGCCAGGTATAAGCAATAATGAGTGCCCCTGTTAAAAGATGACCTAATACAAGAACAATTAAAATTGTTGCCATGTTAATATTGAAAAGAATCATCTGTAGCCTCCGCAGTTATATAAAATTGGCTTTTACTAAAAAATTGATATTGTATCAATTTTTTCTTTTCAATTATACAACAAAAAGTAAACAATGAAAATAATTTTCATAGCGTTTTATAGGGAGAAATTTCCAAGAAACCGGCTGCAACGATTCAGCGAGAAACCGGCAGGCAATTCATTCACCTGCGGACACACCCAATCCCCTGAAGATCGATACAATGAGTTAAAGTATCTCTTTATTGTTGATTTTGCTCCTCCTTTAAACTATATTGATTTTTGGCAATATAAACACCCGCCATTACAATAAAAATTCCCGCAATTTCTAACACAGACAAAGTTTCCTTGAACAAGACAAAAGCATATACAGTAGCCAGCGCCGGCTGTGTAAGGCAAATAACAGAGGACAAGTTGATGCTGATTTTACCTTGACAATGGGCAAGCAAATTATGCCCTATAATTTGCAGACATAAAGTCAGACCAACTAAAGGAAGTACTTGGTTGATGTTTTGCGGAACTTGGAATCCCTCAATGAAACTTGATGCAAAAAACAAAGCAACTGCACTCCCAAAAGCACTGACAAACATAATGACACTGCTTTCAATACGGTCTCTCAAGTGATATGAAATGAGCAAAAACCCCGCGTAAAAGAAAGAAGCAAGAAATGCCAGGAAGTCTCCAAAATAGTTCGTTGTGCCTGGACTTGTTTTTCCTCCAAGGAGAATAAACACGCCTATGAGTGTGATAACCGCCCCCACTAAATAGAATCTCGGGATTTTCTCTTTAAATAGAAAATAGGAAACCGGAATAACTGTAAACGGTGTAAGATTCGTCAGCAAATTGGCGTTTGCTACGGAAGTGTAACTAAAGGATAAATTCCATAGCGCTACATCACCTGCCAGAAAAATTCCTGCAAAAAATAAGATAATAACATCTTTTTTAGATATGTATTTTAAATGTTTATAAACCATGGGAAATAGCAGGGGAATTGAAAAAAGCACCCGATAAAATCCTGTGTTTATTGGAGATAACGTACTTAACTTAACCCAAATTCCTCCTGTGGCTAAAAATGCCACGGCAATCAATTCAATAACCACATCTTTGGTTGCATTTTTTCTAATTCTCTTTGAATTACTGTTCAAAATTTTACCCTCCTTATCTGTGGAACACAAATGTCAATTTCCAATTCCTGTATTGCCTCCTGTTTCTTCTAAAACGCTTCCTTCTATTCGATTTCCGGATACTTTTACATAAATCTGCCCCAACCCTTCACCATACGGATTTAAAATTTTTACAATTGGCGTATTTCCGATATAATTTATAATACTCATACACTATCCTCCCATCTAACAAGTAATTTTCATAGAAAATATTTGTTAATTAGTTTATAATAGAAGGTGGAATTATTAAAGTGCCACTATTTGATATTTTTATAGCTCCACTATGAAGAAAGGTCCTGCATGATCTATTTAGATAAAGAGAAAAAAGAACCGATATATATACAAATCTATAATCAAATATGCCATGATATTTTGTCCGGAAAAATAAGAGAAAATCAGATTCTGGTTGGAAGCCGGACACTGGCCAGGATTTTACAAATCAGCCGCAACACCGTTGACAGTGCATACTCCCAACTATGTGCCGAAGGTTACATAACACCCAAGCAAGGCATTGGTTATCTTGTAATGCCTGTCCCTCAAATCATGACGAAAAAATCTCCCGTAAACTCAGATAAGCCGGTTAATGATCATGGACAACGGAAGCAGGCTAAGTATGATTTGACAAATGGCAGTTTTACAAGTGACCTGTTTCCTAAAAAGCTATGGAGAAAATACACTCCCATTTGCCTTGATATGCTGGATAACGAGTCCAAATTGCGTCCCTATCAGGATAAAAACGGATCACAATATCTACGCTCACACCTATTAAAATATTTACAAAAGATACGTGGGGTTTCCTGTACGGAAGATCAGATCATTATAACTTGTGGATTCCAAAATGCCTTAAATACCATCTGCGATTTAATACTTTATGATAACGCAACCGTTTTAGTGGAAGAACCCGGATTTGATAAGGCAACAACCGTTTTCAGAAATAAAGGCTGCGGCGTTAAAGCAATACCTGTTGATGATCAGGGGCTAATCACATCGCAATTGCCTGAACATAAAAGCATACAGGCGATTTATACAACACCTTCTCATCAATTTCCTACAGGAGCTACTATGCCAGTAGGAAGAAGATATGAGCTTTTGCATTGGGCCAATGAGCATAAAGCGTATATTATTGAAGATGATTTTGACAGTGAATTACGCTATTATGCAAGACCGGTTCCATCATTGCAGTCAATTGATTCCCATGATTGTGTTATATATCTTGGTACTTTTTCTAAAGCAATTTCTCCCTCTATCCGTATGGGGTACATGATTTTACCTCCTCAATTAAAAAAAGTGTATGATGAGAAGTATCACAACTACTCCAGTACAGTACCATTATTAAACCAGCTGATTATTGGAAAATTATTAGAAACTGAGCAGTATGATAAACATATACGAAAGCTGAATCAAATTTTTCGCAAAAGACTTGAATTGTTTTTTGAAGAATTATCTGATGTCCAAAGTAAGATCAAAATTTCCAGCAATGGTTCCGGTCAATATTTTTTATTGGAATTTTCAGAAACAGTTAATCAGGAGGAACTGATTCAAAGTGCACTCAATTACGGGGTACGGGTATACTCCACCATGAACTTCTGGCAAGAAAAAGCAGATTGTCCTCCTAACACGCTTTTTCTTGGATTTAGTAGAATTAGTCTTGAAGATATACCTGACTGTGTAAAACGTTTAAAAACTGCATGGAGTACATGGTTGTACTAATAATGGGAGCCTTAAATTTGGTACTAATAGAATCATGCCAATCATATTTTATAAAAGAAAATCAATATGGATGAGGTAAAGGCGTTGAAAAAAGTAAAGGCTAATTTATTGCCCCTGGTAAGTAACATAAATTTACCTACGGTATTGAAAACAGCTATACTGCCGGGCGACATAATAGAAAGATTATTTATTGCAACCCAAGTAGGAGAAATTTTTTACATAGGAAATGGAAATATAGAGACTTTCTTAGATATTCGCTCCAGAATTATTGAACTGGGCGCTTCTTCCGGTGGATATGATGAACGTGGACTGCTGGGATTAGCGTTTCATCCTGAATTTTCTTATAATGGCCTGTTTTATCTTCATTATTCTGTAGCCAGAACACAAGGTCCAGGCGCTCTTTCCGGATCATTTGAGCCTAACCCATGTATCCCCGCAACCTTAAATCTAAAATGGATAAATCGAGAAACTCAATATGATCATATTGACACAGTTGAAGAATGGGTTTTGCAGTCAGATGGTCAGCATCTAAAACGACGGACATTTCTCAATATAAAAAGGCCGTTTTTAAATCACAATGGCGTTAACAGCTTAAATTTTTCTCCTGAAACAGGAAACCTTGTTCTAACCACCGGTGATGGCGGATCCGGCTACGATCCATTTAATTTAAGCCAGGATGATATGGAAATCGCCGGCAAAATAATTGAAATTGATGTATCTAAGAATACATTTTATGAAAATCCACCCGTTGCCACACGTCTTAATGAACTTCCCCCCTCCATTCAGGAAGCGCTTACGGTTACTGCTAAAGGGGTCCGCAATATACCAGGAATTTCTTTTCAAAGGTTATATGATCAGTATGTTAAATATGTAGGGAATGTGGGACAGGATCTGACAGAGTCGATTTTTTCATTCGTTAATTACAAGCCAATACCTGTTACTGAGCTGGTACAATCTTCATTAATGGAAAATGAGCCTGATGAAGAAGGGTTTGTTAATTTAGGTTGGCGAGGTTGGGAAGGTGATTTTCCTACTTCCATAATAAGAAGCTGCTCTGCAAATCCAACCTTGAATGAGAAAATATTTGCTTATTATGATGAAGCAGTAGAGACTTCCGTACAACGCCTTCCTCCTCTGATCAGCTATTTTCATGAGGATCCCCGCCCCGGTAAATTTGGAGCAACCTCACTTACAGGTGTCCAGCCATATATGGGGAGTGAAATCCCCGATTTAACGGGGAAAATTGTATTTACGGATCTGGCTCGGGACGATGGATCTTTGCCGCCTGTTAAAGGCGTTTTAGCTTATACCGGACCAAGAGAAGACTGTGGACTGAATGATTTTAGTGTTATTGAAACCGGTTATGATTTTGGATCTGAATCAGCTTATTATGTCAGTTTGGGAACAAATCTGGATCAAACCAAACTGTTTTTAGGGGTCTATGGCTCCACGAGAGTAACTGATCGTAATCACGGCACTGTTTTTGAAATTGTTCCATGATTTATGGCTATCAAATTCAACCAAATACCAGGCAGTTAAAAACGGACTGAAAATGAGCTTTTTCAGTCCGTTTTGTCTGTTTACCAAGGTTTATGCCCGTTCTGTTAAGCAGGCTGTTTCTGTACCTTGAAGATACAAAAGTGATCAGCAAAATCAACGTCTCCGGATCCTCATAATATTTGCGGAGGTTTTATGAACTCTTAGCACCTTTTTTTGACAGAAGTTTATCCAAATATATTGATTTAAACTGTTTACCGGCCATCACCTGCTTTAAAGGCGGTAATTTCAGAATAACTCCAAGTACTGCTGCCATGGCACGATGATTGGCAAATGCCTGGTTATCAAAAATGAGATTTTGAAGGGTACCTTTTTCGATTGCCTGCAGCACAAATCTATGAGTACTATTTACAGGTGTAATGACCTGAACCTCTCTTCGTACTAATTCAATGGCATTTTTAGGACAACTTCGCACACATACTCCGCAGCCAAGGCATACCTCTTTATCTACCCGGGCTACCGCCTTGTCCTCTTTGTTGTTTTGCATGGAAATCGCTAACACCGGACATACCCTTTCACATTTACCGCATCCTACACATTCCCTGGAAATCTTAGGTATATAATTTGTAGTAGCAACTGGCTGCATGGGGCTGAATTTTCTTGCTGCCTGCAAGGCTTCACAACAGCAACCGCAGCAATTGCAGATAAATGCCGGGGATTCCCGAACATTTTCCCCAATTTGCACCAGATTAGCTGCATAAGAACGTTCTAATACATCCATTGCCTCTTTCTTATCAATTAATCTCGCATGCTGCCCATTATCTGCAAGAGAGCGGGCAACATTTCCAAAGGTGAGGCACACATCCAACGGTGCATTTATTTCACATGGATGGCCTGCATGTAACATCTTATGTCTGCAATAACAGGTTCCAAGGCCTATATAAGTTGATTCCTCAATAATATGGCTTGCTCTTTCATAATCCAAAATATGAATTGTGTTTTCATTAGTCAGAACCGGTTCCTGCACATAAACTCGTCCAAGATAGGTTTCTGTTGCAAAAAATAAATCCTTAACAAAATCTTCTTCCACGTTCATATACTGATAATACAGTTCACTTAAATATTTCTGATCAATATCGCCTCTTGTACGCATCAATGCAAATTCAATAAATCCTGCCATCGGTGGCGGCATTACAAATTGACGTACCCCATTATAAAATGAATCCACAAGTAATGCTTTCTCGCAAAGATGCTCTAAAAAGGCTTCTGCTTTCCCTTCACTGGTATTCCAGATTTTTGCTGCTTTTTTTGCAGTAAATGGACGAACCGGCAATCGTGCGACCCATTTTGCCTCTGTTTCCGTATATAGAACTTGCAAAATTTTATACAGGCTATCCGATGGAGGAGCCCCTTGTGTAAACCAATTGATTCTTTCTTCCAGATTCTTATAGGCATCTTTACTTGTAATATGTCCCATGGATTCACCTTCCTAATATTAAGTTTGGATATTTTTATAACTATTTTATCAAATTGCATCCAAACCTGCCAGATGAAGAAGAATATAATTTTCTTCGGATAAGCACATGCTCTCATAAAAAGCCAGTTCAGCCTACATATGAAGATTCTGCTTCTCCTTCATTATATCCATTAATATCTGATTCATATCCTTTACTTCCTCCAGCTCAATAATAACGGGTACTTATTTTAAACCTTGACGCTGATAAATATCTGTTGCCCAGGTACGCCCCCCAGGTCAAAATGCTTAAGAGAGTAGTCCAGAACTGTATCCGGACTACTCTCTTCCTTTTGTTTTCTCCGATTATGATATTGCTAAGTACATCTAATATTTACAACTCATTAATTTTAGCTCTTATTCATATCCTTGAACAGATGATTAAAGATAACGATGATAAAAGCGGCAAGCAATGAATTAAGAAAGCCACCCATGCTTATATCTGTTACAAAATAATCTGCAATCATGATCGTCCAGGCATTTACAATAAAGCTGAATAATCCTAAAGTCAGTAAGCTGACCGGTAATGTAATCAATAGCAGGATCGGCTTTAATATAAAGTTTACTACTAACAGTACCAATCCCATAATAAGAAGTGCTGAGATACTGCCAATATAAATCGTGTGTGATACCAGTGACAGCAGATATATCGCTAATACTATGGATATATATTTTATGAACAGTTTCATCATTTTACCTCCAACAAACATGCTTTACCTGATTTTAATTAATACTTTAACTTTATCAATTGTAACATCCACAAGATCATATGGTCCATCTCCGGTTAAAGAATCCAGCATTTTCATGATCATGGTAATGAGTACTTTCACAGAAGAGATGGTGATTCGGGATGAGGAACTGGGATCAGGTGCTTTCGGTATAAAAAAACATGCTGCAGTCAGTAAATCCAGGAAACAGTCCAATAATTCCTGAAAGATAAACAAAGGAATCGGAAAGGGAATAC
This sequence comes from Lachnospiraceae bacterium, assembly GCA_902363835.1. Classification (GTDB taxonomy): domain Bacteria; phylum Bacillota; class Clostridia; order Lachnospirales; family Lachnospiraceae; genus Lacrimispora. The sequence goes on along the minus strand of CABJBM010000042.1, from coordinate 13,243 downwards.
CTATGAACCTTCTGCTCTCAATCCTGAGCTTGATCCACAATAAATGACATCCCTTAATCCACATATACTCTCACCTTTATCATCGCCTTATGGCTTTCATCCCATGCTTCCACATCAATGATATTCGGGTCATCCAAGGTACCGTTTATAATCTCTTCGATTATTTTTGCAAAATCAATGCTGGATATATCAATACCTTTCGCTTCCATCTCCCTTCTGGCATCCGCGGGAACCATAGTAGTCATCTTATCAGCGATTTCACTGATGGTAGTCAACAGACGTAAGGGTATATTTACGTTAACATTAACGGAATTGTCATCTGACTTCACCGTTATCTTAAGGAACTTATAGTTTCCTCTTACAGTTGTAAGGGTTTCAACCTTCTGAACCGATTCTGCTTCCTTAGCCAAATTCAAAGCTTCCAAAAGCTCCATACCTTCGGAAGCGGTAATCTGCCCTTTTTCTATCATTTCTAATATTTTTTGTTGTTCACTCATAGACTGATCCTCCAATTATAGTTTTTTAATCCGTTCCGTTGCTTCTTTTGGTGAGATTTCACCCTTTGATAATTGGTCAAGAATTTCATTCCTGGCGGCTGTTTTATCTTCATTTTCCTTAACCACTTCTTTTGATGACACTTCATACCCAAGGCCTCTTATGACCGAATCCAGTTTACCGCGGACCGTGGGATAAGAAATACCCAGCTCTTTCTCAACATCCTTGATATTACCGCGGCATCTTATGAAGACCTTAACAAAATCCAGATCTTCCTCCGGAAGTCGACAAAATTCACAAGGCTGGAAATCTCCTTCAATGACTGTGGAGCACTTGGGACAACCCAGCTTGGTTATGGAAAGTTTTTCGCCGCATACAGGGCATTTACCCGGGGCTTTGTATTTCATTGTATTCACCTTCCTGTTATATTATTTACTATAATATACAACTATAAGTTAAATATGTCAACAGGCAAATCACTAATATTAACTTTTACATTAATATTATTGATTTATCAATTAAATATATCCATCATTTCTCCAACAATATTAATTTCACGGGAAAAATGTGATGAAATCATGAGCTAATTCATTGGACAATAAAAATCCACCATATACATTTCCAGAGTATTCTTGAAAGTCTACTGTCAGATTTTGTGATTATGTAGTTCATTTTGTCTTTAGCTGCATCATTGGGACCGGCGTCATGCTGCATACCTTTTGCAAATATCCTGATTATTGGAATTAACAAGCCCTTTCTTGTACATGATCACTCATTTTTCCTTAGATTTCTTCCTTTCTATTATTGGAGCTAAAAAAAGAAGCTAAGTAGACAGGCCGTTAAAGCAGACCTAAAAACTTAGCCTCATGATCTTTTATTAAGCTATATCTGCCTTGACCTGTCGGCATGACATTTTTTCCTTTATTTACACCTCGGCCGCGTATCCTTAGGATACGCGGCCGGGCTGCTTAATACCGATCTGTACGCTGTACGCTGATCCACTTTTCGGTTGTGAATTTATCTACTACCCAATGCCCGTTAAAGCGCCCTACGCCAGAGTTTTTCTCTCCTCCAAACATTACGTGAGGCTCATGGTGAATCGATTGATCGTTCACATGGACCATACCGGATTCCAGGCGGCGGGCCAGCTGCAGCCCCTTGTAAAGGTCCTTTGTAAAGATGCTGTTGCTTAAGCCGTATTCCGTATCATTTGCAATTCGGATGGCTTCCTCCTCATCTTTGACCGGTATAACCGAACATACCGGTGCAAACATTTCACATCTTGCGGCGCACATATCATTGGTAACGCCTGAGAGTATCCAAGGGTACACCACGCTGCCCTCAATTTTACCTTCCAGCTCTACTTTTGCCCCTGCCTGTATGGTTTCCCGGATTCTTTCTTCCACCTTTTCCGCCTGCTGCCTGTTGATAAGAGGACCTATGGAGACCTGCTGGTCAAAGGGATCTCCCACCTTTACTTCCTTTGAATACTTCACAAAAGCCTTGATAAAGTCATCGTATACTTTGGGAGTTGCCAGGACACGGTTCAACGCCATACAAATCTGTCCCTGGTGGGAATAGGCTCCCACAATGGCAGCCCTGGCCGCCTGGTCCGCATCGGCATCATCCAACACAATCATGACCTGGTTACCTCCCAATTCCAAGGAAACGTCCTTGAGCAGCTCTCCTGCCACCTTGCCTATATGCTGCCCCACCTCTGTGGAGCCTGTAAAGGAAATAAGCGAAGGTACCGGATGAGAGACAATATAATCCCCAATCTCAGAGCCTCTTCCAGCCACTACATTTAACACGCCGTGAGGAAATCCAGCCTTTTCAAACATTTCAGCTATCAGAAAAGCAGAGCCTGGTGTTTCGGTAGAAGGTTTGAGCACCACAGTATTGCCGCATGCAATGGCAGGAACTACCGAGCGGAGAGAAAGCAATAATGGGAAATTAAAAGGAGCAATCACACAGATAACGCCCTTGGGTATTTTAAAAACATAATTATCCTTGCCCGGAATATTCGAGGGCATGATACGGCCATCCATCATCATATGGTATCCCATTGCATCATCAATGACTTTCAGGGAATCGCCATACTCAAAGCCGAATTTTGCCCTGGTTCCGCCGCTTTCTTCCGCCAGAAGCTGAAAGATTTCCGATTCCATTTCTCTAATAACTTGTGCAAGTCTTTTTAAATATGTACGCCTTTCCTCCGGCAGAGTAGCGCCCCACTGCGGCTGGGCCCTTTTAGCAGCCTCATAGGCATCGTCCACATCCTGAGTGCTTGCTGAGCGATAGGAATAGATTAATTCCCCTGTGTACGGGTTACGGTTTTCCATAATTTTGTCGCCGGATCCCTCCCGCCATACACCATCAATAAACTGCTTATCATAGTATTTCATACTGCATTACCCCTTTCTTTGATTGATAGTTAGTGAAAGTATACATTTATTTCCAGTACAAAGTCAATCTTAGTTTTCTTTTTAACGAAAATAATGGAGGAATATTTGAATCCGCAGGAAAATAAGCTGAAATTCGGTGCATGAAAAGCCGCAAACAGTTGACAAAGATACAAAAGTGCTGCGGGAAATAGTACTATAAAAAAGTCAATATCATACAATCATCTTTTTCATAAACTTGTTAAACTGAAATGGATCAGATCGGGGGGATAAAGGCACTTGGACATGAATAAAAAGAACATTCGCTTTGACGATGAACTGCAAATTGAAGCCTACCAGTTTATGGGGTTGGGGCAGAACTTTCCAAACCATTTTCATGATTACTATGTCATTGGTTTGATTGAAATGGGGGAACGCCGTCTAATGGTCAATCACCAGGAATACCGGATTGGTCCAGGCCATTTATTGACTTTCAACCCAATGGACAACCACGCCTGCGAACAAATGGACGCAGGAGGGCTCAGCTATCGCAGCCTGAATATCAAGCCGGAAATCATGGCCGGAGTCACCCGGGAGGTGCTGGGATGCGAAACCCCGCCCCGCTTTTGCAAACCCGGTCAATCTTGGCAACATCCTGTTTTTGGGATTTGGCGCTTCGGCGATTTGTTTCGTCACATGGAATACAGCAGTCAAGCTGCTGGGAGCTGTCAAAACCAGCATCTATATCTATCTTGTTCCGCTGGTAACGGTTGTGACATCCGTACTGATATTAAAAGAGCCGTTAACCATAGTTTTAATTACTGGTGCAGTTCTCACATTATTAGGGCTGTGGCTATCCGAAACCAAAGTGAAACCAAAGCTTTTGAAAAAGGAATCATGAGGCATAAAAACACCTCCAAACTGAGTCATTTTACCTTACATCAGCTTGGAGGTCTGTACGATCTTTGAGATACTTTCGTTACTTCTTTGCAGCAGAATTTTACTCTCAATCTTTTTTAATATTTTGCAATACATTTTTAAGATGGCTTACCACGGCTTCTTTTGCCTTTTCTTTATCTCTTTCCTTAAGAGCTTGAATAATTTCGCAATGCTCTTTATATATCTCCTGTCTGCGGTTTGCATTCTTAGTTGTATGGGTAGCAACCTCATCAATGATATCATAATAGGAATCAATAAAATTCATAAATATCGCATTATGGGACAGCTCTGCAAGACGATAGTGGAAATAGTGATCAATGGAACGCGCCCCTTTTTTCTTATCTGTTTCTGAAATCAAATCATATAATTCTGCAATCTCTTCATCCGATGCAGTTTCAATGATTTTTTCCACAGTTCTTTGTTCCAGGCAAATACGCATTTCAATTAAATCGCTGTAAGTACCTTCCTTTAGTGTAATTCCCACAGAAATATTCATAATTTCTAAAATATTCGGATTAACAAAGGTACCTTCTTTAGGTTTTCTGCAGATATAATTTCTTGCTTGTAATATCGTAAGGGCTTCTCTTAGAATTCCTCTGCTTACGCAGAATTCATCAGCCAAATCAAGTTCATTTGGTAATTTATCTCCAGGTTTTAAAGTTCCGTCTTTTATTTGTTCCATTATAACCCGTACAACTTTATCTGATAATCTTTCATTCTCAATTGGAGCAAAACCCATATTGATACCTCGCTTCATCTCTAACTTTACATTTAAAAGATCTAACACTTCAATTATACCTGAATTAATAGATAAGTCAACGAATTGCATTGACTTCTTCCCTGCCCGGAAGGGAACTGTCCGCATCAGCAACTCTTGTTACCAGGTAGTATATCCTAAATCTCCATAATTTCAAAATCACCGAATAAGGTTCTTCCCATGCCAATGGAACCACAGCCAAACATGCCGTACCGGAAGCTGTCATCTTTAATTTCCAGTATTTTCTCGTCATCTATGGACAAGGTAATCCGGTCACCAACCGCTTCCAAAGTGAGTTTATAAGTAATCCCATGCTTCCAGGCAAAATCCGTTTCCATTATTTTCTGAAAACCAAAATCATTTTTATAAATGGCTGCTTTCCCCTCTTCTGAAAATCCGGCAATATATCCTCTCATTACACCTTGAGCGCGGATTTGCAGCAGGTGGTTTTCCCCATTGATTGGAGTAACCGGCACTGTCAACCTTACGTCTTTTGAAAAATAATTACCGGCATAAGCAAAGGATGGCCCGCACCTCATAAAGGACAACGCATCTCCGTCTTTGTCCCAGGCTCCATGATTGACAGAAAATGGGGTAATTGTACCGAATTCCTTTCGCTGCTTTGAGATTTTAACAGTATACTTGCTTTTACCTGTAATAGAAAATTCATCTAAGTATATGAATCCCAGGGTTTTGGCTTTTGCAATGGAATAACCTTCTATTACAATACCTGCTTCATCAATTAAATCCCCGTCTACCTCCGGTATTACAAAGGTCACGTCAATCCATTCCCCCTGTACCAATTTAATATAGCCCTGCAAATGCTCTTTCTTATCGCTCATGGAACGAACATAAGGCGCTATCCCAAGTGTTTCCCAGCCGTTCCATTGATCCAGATAAAGCTTCATGGATACTGTCTGCCCCGGATATGCCGTAGGTGTAAATACCGGCATATAACGCTCATCGGAAAATTCATCCCGGCGGTAAAAAGGCTTGTAGTACAGCTTACATTGATTTCCCCGCGTCATCCTGTCGACTAATATCTTTAAGGAGCCGTTTCCTTTATACGCTAAATCAATGGAATGGCTTGCAGTACAATAAAATGAATTTGATAACCGCATATTATGGGTGGAGCCCGGCAGTTCAAAATCAAAATGAACTTCTCCTTCTTTTATACTATCGGAAAGGGAGGCCGGGGCTTCTTCTTCAGCCAGTTTATAACCCAGCAGGGCAACCTCTTTTGCGTAAGTAGGCACATCCAGATTGTTCAAATAACCGGAAATTCCGGATAGAATAATACCATCATTTATTGGTTTGCGATACCTTTCCGGCAGACCCTGGATCCCGCACATAACGCCCAGCACGGTTCCTACATTGCCTGCATTACAGTCTGTATCCCAGCCGCACATGGTCGCAATTTCAACTGTTTTTGCAAAATCTCCATTCCCATATACCATGGACAATGCACATACGCCTGCGTTAGGTATAATATGGCAGACACCGCCGTATTTATCATATCCCCAATCACGCACCAGCATGTTATAACAATCCCGCCAGTTATGATTTTCTTTGTGAAAATCCAGTACTGCATTTACAACGCTTGCATATAAGCTGTTGTCAGGGATCTGCAATAATCCCACTTGAATAATTTCATGGATATCCTGGCATTGGAAGGCATGGGCAATGCATGCACAAAAGAAACGCGCACCGTAAATGCCTTCTCCGTCATGAGACACGCTGGCAGCACTCTGCCCAAATTCGGCTGCTTTGGCCGGCTGGCACGGATTTACCAGTCCCCAGGTGTCAATAAATATCTGGCCTCCAATCTGCTCTGCAAGTAATTGGCCATTTTGATTTGCAGACCCGGATTGAGGTGCAGGAATACCATGCTTTAAATTCAGGTAAGCAGTGTGCTCCGTACTGATGCCATAGCCGCCCCACCAGAACATGCCAACACCCTCACGGGCATAATTCAGCCATGCCCTGGCAACATCCTGGGGTTTTAAATTACCGTCTTTTGCATCGTCATATAAAGCGCGGAGAAAATAAACCGGCCCATTCACATCATCATCCGCAGCAAAATTTTTATAGTCTTTTACATAATCCGTAATTTCACCGTATGTATTTAAAATACGTTCATAAGTCCATAAGGTTGGCTCTACAGGAGCCCCTAAACGAATACCAATATTCATTCCCAAAAATCCGGAATATACTTTTTCCAAGTATTTATCAGGTATCATATCTTCATTCTCCTTTGATAGCTATGACCTGTCTGTCAATCAGACAGACAGGCCATATGATATTATTTAATTAAGGCTGCCAGTTTAGCTGCCCGGTCAAAGATATCAATTCCTTTTGTAAAGCTTAAACAGGTTCCGGAGGGATATCTGGTTTTTTGCAGCCACTTTTCCGGTATGTTTTTTGCACCGTATTTTGCTCCAAGAACAGCTCCGGCCACCGCTCCGATGGTATCTGCATCCCGTCCAAAATTGCCGGCGAGAATCAAACCTGACTTAAAACTGCTATGTTCTAATTTCAGGCATCCAAACACTTCCGGCAACGCCTCTGCCACCGTAGAACGGTGTGTGGAGAATAATTCATAATGCAATGGCATCCAGGCATCTGCAATATCACCTTTTGCATCATCCACGATCCGGAACGCGCGTAATAATGTTTCCCTGAACCAGGACCCTTTTGGTGCTGTTTTTAAAACAGCATCTAATATTTCGTCCATGGACGCATCAACCATTGCCAAAGATACAGCAACCGCAACTGCCTGCGCTCCCCAGACACCGTCCATATGATGGCTTACGCTGGCATCAATCTCCGCCAGTCTGGCTGCCTTTTCAGGGTCACCTGCACACAGGATACCAATTGGGCCGCTTCTCATAGCAGCTCCATCGCTTAAATAGTAAGCATTGAATCTTCCGGATTCCGGCGGACGCATGCCTCTGCGAAGATTATTACATGCTTCTACTTCGCTGACACCGCCGCGTTTCAGCTCATCTTCTGTTGCCACATGTCTTAACCACATATTCACTACATTTTCTGAAGTAAACTCCCCGCCGGCTTCAATCATAATTTCAGCCGTCATAAGGGCAAATTCCGTATCGTCCGTACTCCAGGAAGAACCTTTATTAAAATCTGTAGTTATTCCATAATCTCTTTGGTTTTCCGGGCTTCTTGCAGCATCACCAAAGGAGTCACCGATTGCTAAACCGCATAGCGAACCGATTGCTTTATCCAGTGCAATTTCTTTATTCTGAATCAGATATTCTCTTGTTAACATCATGAGTTCCTTTCTTCCCTGGGTTATTTCAGTATTGTGTTGGCGTATTCTGTAATTTCTGCTCCGCCTAATTTATTCCAGTCTGCAGCAAATTGATCGAATTCATCAATGGAACGGTTACCGCTTATTACATCCGCTGCGAATTCTATGTAAAGCGCCTGACATGCATCCCAGTTTGTTGCATATTCATCGGGTATAACAAATCCATTGTCAAAAGAAGAATAGGTATTGACCATGTCTAAAGATTTAAGGGCTGCTTCACTAAAATACGGAGTCTTGCTTGATATAGGTGCATCAAACTTTGCAATTGATTCATGGAAACGAGGCCACCATTCCGATATTTTATCTGTTAACACAATCTCATTATTTTCTATCTTGTATTCTTCACCTTCATACCCCAGTTTATCAAGAATCTGACCTTCCTGACCGGCCATATACTCTAAGACTGCAAAAGCAACTTCCTTATTTTCAGAATATTTGCTGATTGCCCAGCCGCGGGATTCCTTACTGACATCACTTGGAGTGTATCCTTGTGCTGCACCTTTTGCAGGCGGAAGAATCACTAATTTTGCATTTTCACCATTTTGTGCAACCATCTTATTATTGTAAACATTAACCACACTGCCCTGGGTTCCGCTTACAACTCCAACATCCCCATTATAAAAAGCACTTTCTTTTGTATCCCATTTTTTTGTTAACCATTCATTATCCAGTAAGCCCTCTTTATAAAGCTCTGCATAAAATGCCAACTTTTCCTTTTCTGCATTGGTAACTTTACTGTAAACATAGGTATCACCTTGTTTTATCCAGGCTGCCTCTACCCCGAAAGCCAGATTAAATACAGTATCCAGCTCGGTAATATCTCCGGGAACGGTAAATGCAGCTTTCAGATTATTGTTCTCTTTTAATTCCTTAAAGAATGCTTTATAATTATCTGCGGTTGAATTCTCCAAAAGTACTTTACCTGATTGTGCTGCATCAAACCAGTCCTGTCTCACAACCGGAACTTTTATTCTATCCGGTGACAACCATAAAAGATATGGATAGTTAGCTAATCTTTCATTGTTATATGGCTGCATTAATGCTTTAATATTCGTTGACTGATTGACATACTGGGTTAAGTCTTCCAAAATCCCCTGTGTAATGGCAAATTGATAATCACCGCCCTGGAAATACATAAGATCCGGAATCTCACCGCTTTGAAGCAACAGACCCATACTTTCTGAATAGGTTCCTTCAGAGATCGGAGCCAATTCAATATGTACTTCCCTGCCAAGCTCTTTTGACACACCGCTGCTTACTGCCTCCAGGAATTTTACGGAAACTTCATCATCTGCTGACAAATCCTTTATCACTGCTTTAATCGTTACAGGTGATGAATCATCTGTACTTTCCTGATTACTTTCCTGAGAACTCTGTACACTGGTACCGGAATCAATGTTTTTCCCGCAGCCTGCCAGGGCCATTACTGCCATTCCCATAACTAACAGATATGAAATTGTTTTTTTCATTTTACATTCCCTCCATAAAATTAATATAATTTTTTGCTGTTTCTTCTCACTGAACTATCTGTAATCTACTCTTTCACACCTCCTGACAAAACACCACTGGTATAGTATTTTAAAATAATTGGATATAATAATAGAATTGGTACAACAGCCACTACAATGGTTGCAGCTTTTAAGGAAGCGTTATCCAGTTGTGCAATATTATTATTAGCCAAAATATTGGATACACCGACAATTACCTGTGAATCTGAATTAACAACAAATTGTCTTAAAAGCACCTGTAAAACAGTGTGATTTTTGCTGGTCAGAAAGATACTGGATTTAAAAAATTCATTCCATCGGAATACCGCATAAAACATTCCTACCGTAATTAATGGGACTCTGCATAAAGGAACCATGATCTTAAATAAGATGTTGCAATGTCCTGCCCCATCAATTCTTGCGGCTTCCTGAATGGACGCCGGAACCTCTTCCATAAATCTCATTAATATAATCAGGTAATAGACATTGACGCTTCTGTAAATGACCATGGAAAACAGATTATCCAACAGATGAATATTTTTCATCAAAAAATATTCCTGTACAATACCCGGTTCAAATATCATCATAATAATAAAGAAATACATAAAGACCTTTTTACCAACCAGACCCGGCCTTGTTAATACATAAGCAGCACTGGCAGTCAATATAATATTTAAAAACACACCGGCAACCGTGATAAACAATGAGTTCAGTATACTTTTAATTACAAGAGGCTGCCCTAAAATAACCTGATAATTCACCGTAGAAAAGCCTTTGGGCAGTATATCATATCCTTTCAGGCCGTGAACCAAATCCGGCTGCGAAAGAGATCTTGCCAGGATATTCAATAATGGAACTAACATGCATAAAGCTAACAGCATCATAATAAAGCCGCACAGAAGTTTTCCAATTGATATTTTCTTTCTTCTTTTCATACTTATCCTCCTACCATGCACCCTTACCAGTCAGCTTTTTAGAAAACAGATGTGTAGAAACAATTAAAAGTGTACCTATTACACCTTTAAATAAATTGGCTGCTGTTGCCAGGGAATATTGGGAATTTTGCAGACCAATCCGGTAAACATAGGTGTCTATGATATCAATCTTGGAATTAACCGCAGCATTGGTAAAGTTCAGCACCTGATCCAGACCTGCATTCATGAAAAAACCGATATTCAGAATTAAAACGGTAACCATTGTTACAGCCAAAGCCGGCATAACGATATTTCCAATAATCTGAAAGCGGTTAGCCCCATCTATTTTTGCAGCTTCATAAAGGGTTGGGTCAATCCCCATAATTGCAGTCAGAAACACAATGGAATCCCACCCAATGGATCTCCAGGATTCTGATGCCAGCAGAACCCATCTTATTGAACTTTTGCTTGTTAACAAATCCACCTTTCCAAAACCCAAATTAGACAGAACGCTGTTTAAAATCCCGGTAGAAGGTGATAAAAATTCAAACCATATTCCCGCAATTACAACCCAGGAAAGGAAATGGGGCAAATAGGAAATCACCTGTACACTCTTTCGAAAAGGACCTGCCTTGAATTCATTTAACATAATTGCAAAAAGAATAGGCAGCGGAAAAAACAGGAATATTTTCATTGCACTGATAATCAAGGTGTTTTCCAGTATCTGCAGAAATACCGGAGTCGAAAATAATTTTTTAAAATATGTAAATCCTACAAATACATTGTCACCCTTAATCCGGTAATCATAAAAGGCCAATTTCATGCCAATGATCGGAATAACGTGGAATACAAAAAAATATATTAAAGTGGGCAGTAAGGTCAGATATAAAAACCTGTCCCGCCAGATGCGCTTTAACTTTGATTGTGCCCCCCCGGCTTTTAGTTTTGCCATCACCTGTACACTCCTTTTCTAAATGCTAACGATTAATTCACTTAAAGGTGCATGCTGTTGCGCCCCATAAACATCGGTATCATAACAAGTACCTGATGATATTTTTCTCGCAAATGTCACTTTAAACCCCAACGCCTTGTCATAAAATACAATTTGTGTAATCTTATCCTCCGTCAACCGGTATAAATTGGAAACAGTGGTTTTATTAATAATATTACTGTCTTTTATTTTTTGATATATTACCGGATCATCAAAAAGCACATCCAGAGTAATCTCAAAAGGTCCGCTGTTCTTTGAACGAATTACTTTTGCACAATCATATAAACTGCATTCTGCCATTTTTATCTCCTCCTTTCCATTACATATCAGGGTATTCTATGGGAAACATCTGACAGCTGTCTTCTACCTCCATTAAGTGGTAAACAGAAAATTCATATACCGCACCAAATGGAATATCACTTGGCGCGAATGGGAAAGCCAGGTTTCCGGCAGTTGATTTTCTTCCAATATAACCATAATGAAGTAAACTGGACCGTAGGGAACCGCATACTGCATTGGCAAGCTCCTGGGACTTTGCAATTACCTCAAAAACGATTCCGACTTCATGGGGTAATTCTTTTGAAGGTTCCAATTCTCCCATTACACCGTTCATTCCATAATTAATAAAGTGAATTGTATAATCTTCCTCCGGTATGTCCGAATAATAAGCTCTGACTTGCTGCTCTGCAAGCCCCTCTATTTCCTCTAACCGTGATATCATAAGAGAATCTCTTACACCCGCTACCACAAAGGTTCTGTAGGCAACTTTCATGGCTCCCTCTAATTTAATACAATAAGGATTTGATTTTTCAATTCTGCTTCCTGTTACAAATACGCTCTTTTCATCAACCTGCTTAAATTCACAATCTTTTAAATTTAAGGTTATTCCCGGACCGTGGAGGATATATGGATGATCTTTTTCATAAAATGTATGTGCTGCCACAGAAAGAGGAGTGCAAATCCTTTCGTCGGATAATGGTGTGATCATAAATCCTTCCTCTGTTATTGTTCCAAGCATGCAGTCTTTCGTAGTTCCCGGCACGGCACAAAGGGCTGCACACTCAAGGATCTTACCGGCATGATATCCATAGCTCAGCGGAAATCCGTGATACACGGCCACTGCCGCAAAGGGAGATGGGTCATAGGCCCTTCCGCAGATTATGATATCAGCTTTTGATTCCAATGCTTTTACAATGGGCTCATGCCCCATCTGAGCCACAATACCATTGGTTAATTCCAGCCGTTCTTCCGTCAATTCTTTTACAGAAAGACCCAAGGGCTGAACTTTGCCATTATGTAATTTTTCTTTTACCAATTCCTTTGGAATATCCGCCCATATGATTGCCACCTTTTGTGACTGCAGTGCCTGTTCCTTAAGAATTTCCTTTATAATATTCCAGGTCCATTCAACGTGAACTCTTCCACCGCTTCCTCCGGCTGACCCGATTATTACCGGAATCTTAGCTTTTGCCCCCTCCGTAATCATGATTTCCAAGTCTTTTTTACAGGCTGTTTCACTTACAATTGCTACTCCGGCACCTAATTTATGCGGTCCTGCATCCGTACTTCCCGCGTCAACAACAATCGCATCCGGTTTATAAGACATTCCTTTTAGAAAAGAGGACTTGGGATATCCGTAACCCAGTATTCCACAGGGCGCCAGTATTTTTATTTCTTTCTTCATATGACCTCCAGGATTCAATGGACTATTAAAAATTTATAGGTTTATTAATTTAATTGTTTAACAATTAAATTATAGCACAATTATTGATCAAGTCAATCAAGTCAATCATATTTTCAATCATTCAAATATTTTACCTTTAAAATTTAAAGAAGCTTTTGCATTTAGCTGATGAAGTAAATCATGACCACCCGTCAAACGGGTGGTTTGCACGCCCCTATAAGGGGACGTTACTGGCCAGCGCCTCAAGACGCTGGCTTTCACTTT
>CABJBM010000041.1 GCA_902363835.1 Lachnospiraceae bacterium | reverse complement strand
CTGGCCAGTAACGTCCCCTTATAGGGGCGTGCAAACCACCCGTTTGACGGGTGGTCATGATTTGGATGTAAATTTGGGAATGGGTTACTTGTGCTTATCAACCAGATGGTTTATAATAGTGACATACTGATGGAGGTAGAATATGACAACATCGGATATGATAAGAGAGCTATGTGAAAAACAGAATATCAGTATTGCAGAATTGTGCAGACGGATTGGACAGACTCCGCAGAATTTTAATAAGAAGTTACAACGTGGGACAGTTTCATTTGAAGAAATGATGGAAATTGCAGAGGCATTGGATGTTGGGTATGAGCAGGCATTTATTCTTTCGGATGGTGATGAAATAAAGATGGGGAATAAATAGACAGGAGGTACATATATCGCAATGGGAGAAATGACAAAACGAGAGGAAGGAACATTTCTAATGCTCTTTAACAGGAGCGGATATGTCCTGAATTTTTCAACTAATGATTTTGATGTATTTACGACAAATAGTATAGGGGAGGCATTATGTGAGAAGTTTGGTTTATCAAAGGGTAAGTCGCTTACTGCATATTTAAATAGTGCATCTGATGAAGATAGGATTAAGCTGCTTTCTGATTTGTTTCACTATTATGAAGACAATATGGCATATGAGTATAACGAGAATTATGAAGATGATGCCTATTGGGGGAGCAGCATTTCAAGGTATGATGAAAGATATGCAAAGATTTTCAAAAAATGCAAAGCCATTATAGATAGAGTAGAAGGGGGATCCTCTACTATTGCGCAAACAGCCGATAATTTAAAACGCAAGTTTTCGAGCGAATATATGTCTCAGCAAATAGAATTAATGGTTTCAATGCAGTTGACAAACCCTACAAATGCTATTGGACTGGCAAAAGAGCTTATAGAGAGCTGCTGTAAAACAATTTTAGACGAATTAGGTATTGAATGGAGCAAGAACGATGATGTTCCCCAACTTACAAACAAAACAATGGGAGCACTGAATTTATTGCCTGCAAATATACAAGAAACAGATCAAGGAGCAGATGCGATAAAGGCTGTTTTGGGAAATTTAAGAGCTATTTCGACAAAGTTAGCTGAAATCAGGAATCCTTTTGGTAGTGGACATGGGAAAAGCGCGTCTTTTCAGGGATTAGAAGAACGTCACGCTAAGTTGGCAGTGGGGAGTAGTATTACATTTGTTGATTTTATTTGGAGTACATTTGAAAATCAGAAGAAAACAGGAACAAAGGTAATATAACTCAAACAGTTTCAGTGTGTCACTATCTATTGAGAAAATGTTGAAAGATAGGACATTAGTTATTGTAAGGAGTAGTGTTATGGATGAAAAAATAAATGCATTAAAAGTAAAACTTCAATACATTGGTACGAGAGATTTGTTGGGTATGATTGGGATTCATTTTATAACATTTGCAAACGGAGCAGCAGATATTGCAGAGCAATCAGACATATTCAATAAAACGAATTTAACTTCGCCACAAAAGCAATACACTTATTTGGCGGGGTTACTTATGAGTACAGATGATAAAAGTAACGCTCATATTATGAGAGATGAAGAAAGTGGAATATATAATGAATTAGAAAATGATGTTCAAGAGATCACTTTGGAATATGCGAAAACTTTTCTCAATATTGATCCGACATCGAATTCTGATGAGATAAAAAGAAACTTAGTATCAATGGATGCCTTCACATCTTATTTTGATACAGGAATATTACGATATGCAGAACAGACAATTAATCTGATTAAAATACTTTATAGTCCTTTCGATTCGGAATTAGATAATTTGACGGGGTTAAGAACTGAGGATTATATATCGTTCTATCAATTGGTATGCGATGAGTTTGAAAATGCAATGAGTTCATCCAAATATGCAATTAATAGCATAAAAGAGTTTTTAAATTCATTAAATCCATATGCAGTTGACGTTGAAAAAGAGTATGAACGCCTAATGTCATTTGCTCAAGGTTCGGCAAGTATAAATCTACAAAATACAATGGATAGTTTGAATACAATAAAGGCTTCAAAAATACAGGATATATTTGGAAAAGAAAAAGGAACGAAGTTATTAGATAATTTTGGACTATATAGAGAATCAAGAGATTTCTTATATTATAATGGAAAAAATCCGTTTGCAGAGTGTCCCCTTTGTTGGATTGATGAAGGAGAAACATTGTTTATTGTTCATCCGCAGTTTCTATTAAATGCAATTTATAATCGTATAACCGAAGTCTTAGAAAATCCGCAGAATAAATTTGCAGACAAATATAAAAAAGTTAAAGGCGAAATTGTTGAAAATCAATTTCTCGGTTATTTAAATAGTATTTTTGGAGATGAGGCAATATATCACACAAGTGTATGTGAGGAACGAGGAACAAAAGAACATGATATTTTAATTGAGTTTAATGATTACATTTTGATAGCAGAGGTGAAAGCTTCTAAAGTTAGAGAGCCATTCTTTAACCCTCAAAAAGCATATAAACGCATTACTGATCATTTTCATTCAGATAGCGGAATTGGTGGAGCTTATGCACAGGCAATTGCTCTGAAAAGATTAATTGAAGGACAGGAAGATATAGTTTTATATGAGAACAAAAACAGTAAATTTCACATTCAAAATATTTCGCAAAAAACTATATTGCCACTTGTACTTACTTTAAATCAATTTGGAGGCTTGGCAGTAAACACATCTCTAATATTGGAGAAAGACGTAGATGAACCTTACCCTTGGGTATGTAATTGGCATGATTTTGAAAATATATTAGAAGTTTTAGAATATTTACATAAAGGTGCACAGGATTTTATCGACTATCTCGTTTGGCGAGTTAAGAATCATGCCAACGTTTTATCATCAGATGAATTGGATGTTATAGAGGGATACTTTTTGGATCCCCAGTTAAAGGAAAGTATAAAAAGTACTGCGGCCTTTTTCCCACCTAATGGTCCAAGTCTTATTGATAAACTTTATTTTGAAAAGCATGGTATTCCATATGAGTATCCGGGGATTGGAAATACAGGCATAAGGAAAAAGAAAAAGATAGGAAGAAATGACCCTTGCCCATGCGGCAGTGGGAAAAAGTTTAAAAAATGTTGTCTCGGAAAAGGAATTTATAATTAAAGGGATATGATATGTTTCATATTACGACCGATAGGATAAAAACATTGGTGGATTAATCCGGCCGAACTGACAAGCAGAAGATGTGCGTCTTATCCTTTTGTGCAACCCCAAAAATTGGTCAAAAACGGGATTGACCAGTTTTCTTTAACGGAAAAACCGATTGACTAATTCCCCAATACGGACGCGGAGGGTTGACGTACTTCCTGTCCCCTCGCCCCATGTGGAGACTGTCGTGTTATTGAAGAGGAAAGCTTAGCAAATCAAAAGGTTTCGGTAATTGGAGAGTGATATATAGGTGTGTTTTATGGCGGGTTGAAATAAATCTATTTCCTGCTATCATGATGGGGGAAGTATAATGGATATTTTGGCAATAGATAAAATTTTTATTAATGAATTTTTAGTATTAGCTAATAGCTTAAAGGAGACAAACTATGAATTATTTAGAACAAAATTTAAATGAAGAAGAAGTGGTAAAAATACTTGGATATCAAGAAAATCATTTTCTTGATATGAAAGGTAAGAGGATAAAACCTGCTAAATTGAGTGAAAGTGTTTCTTCTTTTGCAAATACTAGCGGGGGTGATATTTATGTAGGTATAGAAGAAAAAAAAACAGGAGACACATCATATTTTTCATGGGAGGGCTTTAATGATATTGAAGACTCAAATGCAATTATACAAATGTTGGAAGATCTAGCACCACTTGCTAATTATTATGATATTTCGTTCCTTAGACATCCACAACTAGGTAGTTATGTAATGCAGATAACTATATTTAAAACACAGGCAATTATTTATGCTACAAGCGGAATGGTATATATCCGGAAGGGGGCTCAAAAACTACCTATTAACTCACCTGAGAAATTAAGGCGATTAGAATTGGATAAAGGTATT
Organism: Lachnospiraceae bacterium; assembly: GCA_902363835.1. Classification (GTDB taxonomy): domain Bacteria; phylum Bacillota; class Clostridia; order Lachnospirales; family Lachnospiraceae; genus Lacrimispora. The sequence goes on along the minus strand of CABJBM010000041.1, from coordinate 32,030 downwards.
ATTCAATTTGAAAACGAAATTGTAAATGAAAGCTCCAGCGAGGACATATTAGAATCAGAAATATATTTGAAATTTATGCAATCAGTTATTCCAAATGTTGGGAATAACAAATGGTTGAAAAAACAGAAGTTAATCAGAGATAATAAAATAATAGTTGCTGGTGTATTACTATATAGCGAAGAGCCACAGGTACTTTTACCGAAAAGATCTGCTATTAAAATATTTAGATATAGAACTGCTGGTATTGCTGACAGAGATATGTTAGAAGGACAACCTCTTACAATTGAAGGGTGTTTATATGATCAAATATACGAGGCAGTAAATACAACTAAGAGAATAATAGAATCAATGAAGAAATTAGGGGATAAATTTGAAAATGTTAACTACCCAGGAGAAACATTACATGAAATAATAACCAATGCAGTTATACATAGAGATTATAGTATTGTCACTGATATTCAAATTAGAATATTTGATAATAGAATTGAAGTTGAAAGTCCAGGAAAACTACCTGGACATGTAACCGTAAAAAATATATTAGATGAGCAATCAGCTAGAAATCCGAAAATTGTACGTCTTATTAATAAGTTCCCAGATGCACCTAACAAAGATGTTGGCGAAGGTTTAAATACTGCATTTGAGGCAATGACAAAATTGAGGCTTAGAACCCCTATAATAAAAGAATTGGATAATACTGTAATGGTGGAAATAAGACATGAAAGATTAGCTTCACCAGAAGAAATGGTAATAGAGTATATGCGGACTCATGATGAAATTACAAATAAAGAAGGAAGACTTCTTACAGGTATAAAATCTGAAAATACAATGAAAAGAGTTTTTTGGAAATTAAGAGATAAAAATATGCTAGAACCAGTTCCCGGGAAGTATGGATCAGCATTTGCGTGGCGATCACCAGAAGATAATAATAGTTTTTGATTGGGATATAAAGGAATTAAGAATGATTGAATTAGTTTGTAATTATATTTGTTATTTTAATATGAAGTATAATAATATTCTTTAAGCGCATATAAAAATAATAATGATGATGAATTGTGGTAATAAAAAGATGAGACGGTTTAATCACAGGCTGTATGGATTTGGATTGAGAAATAGGCTAAAAAGTGGATCAAAAAGTGTAAAATGAGATCCATTTTTTAGAACGTTTTTATAGATGACAAAGAGTGTTTTCAAAGATAATTGTATCTATGAATAAGTTTATTTTCATGATCCACAGGGAAAAACACCAAGCGTGTGCTTTTTCAAAAGTTATAATGTAATTGCCTTGCATAGGGAGAAATACTACAGGGATACACACATCAAAATCGACCCTTTTTCTGTAGGTCCTGGAAGGAAATGAAATCTAATTTCTAGTGGCAAGTTAATGCAAGTTGATGAGCAGGAAAGTATGCTGGGTATAAATACCAGTGAAGATGTCTTGCGTTTTTATGTCATAACTTCACCAATGGGCTCAGAGACCTTTGCAAAGATGCTAATGTTTAATGGCTTATCTTTAACCTTGCCATGTTATAAAAAGTATAGTGAATTTACAAAAAAGAAAGTATGAGTATTAGAATTATTGAAAACATACCCTCACGCCAAGGCGATAGTGGGGTTGATGGTCATCAGAATTATAGAAACAATACATGTTGAGACGGTTTTATTGCTGGAGAAGAATGCCCGGTAAATCAAAGGGATTGAGGATTTTGGGCAGGATATGTAGGTGTGCTTTAGCGGATGAATGAGGTGCAATATGTTTCCGCTTACCGTGGTGGGGTAAGGAAAATGAATGTTTTGGCAAAAGGGTTGGATTTTGTCAAATAAATTGGAAGTTATGAAGGGGAGGATATGAAAAGATTACTTATTTATTTCGATTATTGGGTATTTATAGCAACAACCTTAGCAATCGCCGGAGTATTTTATGAAGGTATGGAATTAAAATGGTTTAGTATCGTAGGTGTGTTTATACTACTAATGGATTATTCTTTCATGATGGCGACAGTTATTCATATATGCACAGAAAGAAAAAACAAATGGCTGTTACTACATATTTTTTCAGCAGTGATGATATTGATTGCGATTGTGATGAAACTGATGAAAATAGAATATCCAACAATTACACTGGTTTTCTGGTATTTTTATATTTGGTTTTTGTATGGAATGAAGATTGTAAAATATCGAATAAACAATAGGTAAAACATAAATTTTGATTCAAGCAATCAATAAATCGGAATTTAGGGGGGATATGGAATGGCATGGGATTATGAAAAATTATCAAGGATGGCAATAACTAATGGCAGTGCTGAAGAATTGATTCAAGCGATTAAAGATTATGATGCGGCCCATGGCGAAGCACATTCTGATATGATGAATATAAGAAAAATTACAGATAACAAAAAGAAATATTTAGACTTGCTATTGCTGGCGGATGAGCAGGAAGACATGATAGATAAGTATCTTGAGCGTGGTGAAATGTTCGTTTTGGATGACAACGGCATAAAAGCCGAATGTGTGATCACACAAGAAGGTGATGGTGTTTATGAGCTTAAAAATATTGCTGTTTTATCTGATTATCAACGAAAGGGCTATGGAAAAAGCCTGATAGAGTTCCTGTTCTCCTCTTGCACTGGTTGTAGCACTATGTTTGTTGGGACAGGTGGTGTTCCTTCTGCACTTACTTTTTATAATAAATGTGGTTTTACGGAATCACATCAAATAAAAAACTTTTTTATAGATAACTATAACCATCCAATGTTTGAAGACGGAGAGCAACTGGTTGATATGGTTTATCTGAAAAGGGAGCGATAAACTCCAGTTTGTAAGGCTGAGCAATTGGCGCTGCCATTGCTGGAAGTTTTTACAGGAAGCATAACGGCACCAATTGGGACGAAAAATTTACCCCGCTTAAGAATCCACAGGTTTACTTTTACCATGTAGTATAAATATCAACTTTCACTGCTTGTGGAGGTAATAACTCTGTTGCAGATAGCCTAAGGCAGAAGTACAGAAAAGTTCTACCAATTTGACCTATTTAAACGGATAAATAAATAATACAGTAAATAAAGATAGGCATAAGCGTAATTGTACCACAAGGTAAATATACGTTAATGTCTTGGGGGTAGAATGCTCTGAAATACAACTATCTTGAGCAAATGAAAGAAGGTTTGTAATGATTAAATCAGTAATGAAGGATGTCGTTTTTCTGAATCAGAAGTCAGAACCGGCAACGGAAGCGGACAAGCAGGTGGTTCAGGATTTGCTTGATACTTTAAAAGCGAATGAAGTAGCTTGTGTAGGACTGGCGGCTAATATGATTGGTGTCAAGAAGAGAATAATAGCAGTGAGTATGGGGTTTGCTAATATTGCTATGATTAATCCGATGATTGTGAAGAAGTCTGGTGCGTACGAGACGGAGGAAGGCTGTCTTTCTTTGATTGGAGTTCGCAAGACCACCAGATATATGGATATCGAGGTAGAGTTTCAGGATATTAATTTCAATAAACAGTGCCAGAAATATTCCGGATGGATTGCACAGATTATACAACATGAAATCGACCACTGCGATGGCATAGTGATATAAAAGTATAGGAATTGATGGAAGTTGTAATAGTGAAATGAATACTAAAAAGGCGGAATAGAAGGATTTTATGCTTAACAGAAGAACCAGGAGGTAAGATTATATGATACAGGTAGGAACAAAAGCACCAGCATTTTCATTGCCGGATCAGAATGGATTGATGCACACGTTGGAGGAGTACAAGGGTAGGAAGGTTATTTTATATTTCTATCCAAAGGACAATACTCCGGGCTGCACCAAGCAGGCTTGCAACTTTGGAAAGATGTATCCGCAGTTTCAGGAAAAGGGAGCTGTGGTTCTTGGGGTGAGTAAGGACAGTGTGGCATCTCATAAAAAATTTGAGGAAAAGTATGGACTACCATTTACATTGCTTTCTGATACGGAACTTACCTGTATTCAGGCATATGATGTCTGGCAGGAAAAAATGAATTATGGTAAGGTTAGCATGGGAGTGGTTCGAACCACATATCTCATCGATGAAGATGGGATAATTGTAAAAGCCTTTGATAAAGTGAAGGCAGAGGAGAATCCGGCACAAATGCTGGCGCAGTTATAGGATATGAAGATAATAATTTCTCCGGCAAAGAAGATGAATGAGGATACGGATTCCATTGAGGTTACCGGAGTGCCCGGATTTATTAATGATACTCTGATATTGATGAATGAAATGAAGTCCTTATCCTTATCAGAGGGAAAAGCATTGTGGAAATGCAATGATAAATTGGCAGAATTAAACTATAAGCGCTACAAAGATATGGCTTTGATGCATAGACTGACACCGGCAGTAATAGCATATGAGGGCTTGCAGTATCAGCATATGGCTCCGAAAGTGCTTACAACCAGGGCGCTTTCGTACCTATCAGATCATTTGCGGATTTTGTCAGGCTTCTATGGAGTACTCAAGCCCTTTGATGGAGTAACGCCATATCGACTGGAAATGCAGGCAAAGCTATCCGTGAATGATTGTAAAGATTTATATGATTTCTGGGGAGATCGGTTGTATCATAGTCTAGTGGATGATGACAGAATTATCCTTAACTTGGCTTCAAAGGAATACTCACAATGCATCGAGAAATATATCACACCGAAGGATCGATTTATTACGATTGAGTTTGGTGAGCTAGTGGGAGGGAAAGTGAAGCAAAAGGGAACAATATCTAAAATGGCTCGCGGTAGTATGGTGCGGTTCATGGCAGAGAATAATATTTCTGATCTGAATGGTCTCAAGGATTTCCGGGAGCTAGGATTTGCTTATTGCAAGAAGCTTTCCAGCAACTCAAAATACGTATTCATAATGTAGGCGAGAGGTTGTCATGAGAACATACCTGTTTGGGATTCATTGGCAGCCAATGATAATATACATTCTGGAAAAAATGCTTTTGAACAATGGGTTGAGTCATTATTGTGTGACGAGTGTTTTATAAATGAAGAGAAGTTGGCAGGCTCTTTGAATACATATGGTAGTTATGTGGTTTCTGCTGGTACCAATATGCATTATATTCAAGAATATCTTAACCGAGCTTTAGGGCATTGCCCTGATATGAAAATTATGATTGAAGGCCTTAAGCAGGCATATAAAATAGAAAGCATCTTGAAAAAGAAGAAACGTATCGTATCGATTTTGAAACAAATGGTGTATTTCTTGGGTTTGTAAAAGAAGTTGCAGCCTCCTTTGAAAAAGCTAAGAAGCTGGATGATGAAAGCAAGTATTATGAAAGAGAATGGCGGTACAAGTTTCCAGATACAGAGTTATATAAAATGAGATCGTTTATTCATACAATCAGGCAGAAAAGAAGCTAATTCTATTTTTCTGTTGATCGATCAGTGAAGATTTTTGGAGGTAATATCCTGCCGCCAAGGTGATATCAGCGGGATACGACATCTTTTTTGTATCCTCAAGCCATGTGGAGACGTGCTGTCTGCTATATAAAGTGAAGTAACAAATAAACAATGAAGATAGGAAGAAATATAATGGAAATTTTAATGAATTTACTGCTTCTGTTAGGTGGAGTCGCTGTATTTATGTTTGGCATGAAGCAGATGAGCTCTGGTTTGGAACGAAGCGCAGGATCAGGAATACGAAATCTTTTCAAAAAAATCAACAAAAACAGAGTCTTTAATTACGGAATCGGAATCGGGGCTACCGTACTTGTTCAATCTTCTTCAGCCTCTTCGATCATGACAGTTGGACTTGCTCATGCGAATATTGTAACGGTCAAGCAGGGCTCGGGTTTTATTTTAGGTGCAAAAGTAGGTACCACTCTTACTGCATTTATATTTGCTCTTTCAGGCATCAGCAAAGGCGGCTTTAGCATTAGCTCTGTTTTTGCAGCGGTTGCGTTTGTTGGTGTCATGATCGTTTTTTCCACTAATAACGAAACCCTTAATAAAATTGCACCATTTTTAATTGGATTTGGAATGCTGTTTATCGGGATGGAAGTGATGGAAACTGCAATTGGTGGACCAGATTCGACGCTGAGCATTCAACTATCTCAAGTATTCAAATATGAAATCATGCAAAATCCCATCTTGCTGGTGATATTAGGAATTCTCTTTACAGGAATCATACAGTCATCTACGGCAGCAACTGGTGTTTTTATAGCTTTCTTGGCTACGGGAGTTATCCACAATATAGATCAATCGTTTTTTTTAATGATGGGAGCAAATATAGGAACCTGTAGCGATGGCATTATGGCTTCCTTGTCTACGAACGCCAACGGGAAACGTATCGCATTATTCCATCTGATTACCAGCGTAATTGGTGCGACAGCTTTTTCTATTATTCTGGTTCTTTTCAGAACACCCATTAGCAACATGTTTGAAAGCCTATTCCCCGGAAGACCCCAGTTTAGCCTTGCAACATTTAACCTGATTTATAATACTCTTTACACCTTAGTGTTACTCATATTTATCGACCCGTTAGTCAATTTAGTGACAAGTTTAGTGAAAGATAAGCAACAGGAGCTGGAAGAATTATCATATATTCATGAGCGTTTCTTGCAAACTCCGGCGGTTGCCATTGAACAAGCATTAAAGGAATTGCATGATATGACAATTCTTGCAAAGGAGAACATTGATCGTTCTTTTGCTTCGTTAGTCAACGAAGATATGAGTGAAAGCAAAAAAATTGCGGATGCTGAATATCGTATTGATTTCTTAACAAATAAGCTTACAAGCTTTTTTATCAAAATTTCATCAGTTACTAAATTTGCTGATGACGAAAAATTGATCGCCGGATTGCACCATGTAACAAATGATATTGAGCGGCTGGGCGATTACGCGGTACTTTTGGTAAAAGAAACCAGTTACATGAAGGAAAATAATGTAAAGTTTTTAGATCAGACCAAAGATGAGCTTAACCTAATCTACGGGCATATATCCGAAATGTTCGACTTAGGATTTGATGCGTTTACAAAGCGTAGAACCGAAAATTTTAGAAAAATTTCAAATCTTCACAAGGAAATTAAAAAACTAATATCCTCTACGCGTAACGAACATGTGGTACGCCTAAGCTCTGGAATGTATCCTGTTGAGGTATCAAAAAGCATTTATTCCGTTCTGTTTTCATTGCAAAGAATATCGGATCATATTGTAAACATTGCTTTCTCGATTCGATCCACCACCGGAAGTAAAACAGAAGCATTACAAGCCATTGAAAAAGAAAAGAAAAAAACGGAAAATGCAGATCGCAAGCCTTCTCCAGAATCCAATATGAAAAAGTGAAAAGCCTCTGAATTCAAGTCTGGGATTGAGATAGATATTATAGTATAGAACAAAATTTAGTCGCTATTTAAGAATTGATAATTAAAAACAAGTTTTTATGAAATGACGGTTAAATCCATGAAAAAAGTATCATTTAACAATGCAAATTTTATAGGTCAAACTAGCAGCTATACTATTTACTCAGAGGGAAATCTGATTGAAACTGGATCATTTATAAAATAGGGAATAATTACCTGTACCTATGCTAGCCCAGTGAATGAGCAGGGGCAGGGAATATGTTCTAAGCTAATGATGATTCTTTTCTCTTCAATGGAAGCAGTCCGAGGTGATGATGACCTTACGAATGCTGGAGGTTGTGAAAACAAGTAAAGGACTTTGTCTGCCCGGATGGATACGTATGTTTTCGAATGGCAGCGAAAAAACAGGTAAGGAGAATTTTTATAAAGGGAAATTTTCTATTAGGAAGAAAAAATGATGTAGGCAATAGGAAGTTTTTTAACTCGGAAGCAAAAGCTTCCTAAAGAACAAAAGTAAGATAAAAGATAATGGAGCTGGAAAAATGAGCAAAGGAAAAGCAAAGCATTTGGTAGTGATCTCATATGATGCATTTTCTGAAGATAACTGGGAAAAGGCAAGTCGGCTTCCCAACCTTTCCCGATTAATAAAAAACGGAGCATTCAGTACACAATTAAAAAGTGTTTATCCGACTCTTACCTATGTAGTGCATACCACTATGGTGACCGGCGTTTATCCGGATAAGCATGGAATCTTTCATAATACCCCTCTCCAGCCTTTCATTGATGAAGAGGAACAGGCGTGGTTCTGGTTTAAAAAGGATATCAAGGTACCTGCAGTGTATGATGCTTTGAGAAATTGTAAAATGAAATCAGCCGGAATCCTGTGGCCTGTTACCGGAAAGGCTTCCATTCGCTATAATCTTCCTGAAATAAAGGCAATCGGACATGAGAATCAATCTCTTAAGATCTTAAAAAATGGAAGTCCACTTTTTTGCATGAGGCTTGAGAAAAAATATGGAAAATCAAGAAAAGGGATTGAACAGCCTTACCTGGATGATTTTACAGCTATGTGCGGAAAAGACGCCATTCTAAGCAAAAAACCGGAACTTCTGATGATGCACTTCATTGAACTGGACGATGCAAAGCATCATTATGGGACAGACAGTCCTGAGATTGACAAGGTTCTGATCCGGATGGATGAAAGAATCGGTAAGATTATCGAGGCAGTTGGGGAGGCAGGTATTTTTAAGGAAACGGTTTTTCTGGTGTTGGGAGATCATGGGCAGAAAAATGTAAGGTATAAGGTGAAGCTGAATCAATTGTTAAAAGAAGAAGGCCTTATTTATGAAGAAAAAGGGAAAATGTTTTGGAGAGCCTATATACAGTCTGCAGGAGGGTCCGCCTATTTGCACTTAAAGGAAAATGACGAGGAAGCGAAGCAGCGTGTACTACAGATTCTTTTAAAAGCGGCAGAAGAGAAGAACTTAGGTATTGAGAGGATCTATACCAGAGAAGAATTGGAACGTTTTCATGCGTTCCCGGTTTCGGGGTATATGCTGGAAGCAAAGACTGGTTACTGTTTTGATGACAGCCTTACCGGGTCCCTTGTGACTGACTTGGAGAAAGAGAATAGAAAGTATGCAACTCATGGGTATTCACCAGACAAACCAGAGTATCGATGTGGCTTTGTAGTATCAGGAAATTGTATTAAGAAAGAATACCAGTTGGGAGAAATCCAGATGGTAGATATAGCTCCTACAATTGTAGAAATTCTCGGCATTGATTTCGGTCCTTGTGACGGCAGAGTGTTGGATGAGATATTCAGAATTAATACGAAAGTGTAAAACACCTGGGAAGAAGTGTGCCTTTTCGGCATTATTTTTACTCGCTAAAGACATGTGGAACCCGTAGTCCTGTTGCAGCGGAAAGACACTTGATAAATAGAGGATTTATAGGATTATAGATAGAAACATATTTTGGCGTGAGAGGATGCTTTCACGTCTTTTCTTTTGGGTAGAATCATAATCTTCCACCACATTTTATATAGATAATGAAGGAATTTAAATGAAAAATATAAAGGTGATACAATGCTGCAAAAGGCTTTTACAGAAGATTTTGTGACAGGTGAGAAGAGCAAGAATATCGGTCAACGCAATTATTATGTACAGGACAGCCATCCGGTTATTGTTTCAGCCGAAATGTTTAATAAGATTAGGAAGGAAATGGCAAAATGTTTTTGTTAATTGATCCACAACATCATTTCGTTTCAGTGTTGTGATGCTGCAACGTATTTTTGTGTAAGCATAGCTTTATAATACTTAACTGATAACATTACTATGAATAAATCGAAATATATAGGAAGATAATAGTAAAAATAAAACTAATATTGATACATGAGAGAACGTCAAATAGATGCAGGAGATTAATATGGCAGCCAAAATAAATTTAAACGAAGTAACAATAACTGAATTAAGTAAAATAATAAAAAATAGGACTTTCTCTATAAAAGAGATTGTTTCACAATATTTAGAGCAAATTGACTCTTTCGACAAAGGTTTTAATGGATTAAATTCTATTCTTGAGGTAAATTCTGATGCTATTACAATAGCAGAAGAGCTTGATGAAAGAAATAATGATGATTCTGGTTTGCTTTATGGGGTACCTATTCTTTTAAAAGATAATATAAATACTGCAGATAGCTTGCACACATCCGCAGGATCACTGGCATTGGCAGATTCAAGTCCAGGAACGGACGCTGAGATTGTAAAAATTTTGAGAAAAAAAGGTGCTGTTATTCTTGGCAAAACAAATATGACTGAATTTGCCAATTATATGACGAAAGGAATGCCAAACGGATATAGCTCCAAAGGAGGAATTGTAAAATCACCATACGTTTTAGGTGAAAACCCGGCAGGCTCCAGCACCGGTTCAGGAGTTGCAGTAGCAGCTAATTTATGTACGGCAGCTTTGGGCACGGATACTTCTGGCTCTATCATATCCCCTGGTTTAAAGAATGGTATTGTAGGGTATCGTCCAGGCAAGGGTACTTTGAGCATAAAAGGGATTATACCCATAAGCTTTACTCTTGATATGGTTGGTCCCATGACAAGGACCGTTAAAGATGCAATTATTATTTTTAATGAAATATCAGCTAATAAGATACACTTTACAGAAAAGACAAATCTTAAAGATACTGTAATAGGAGTTGATGAATCTGCCATAGATAATATGTCGCAGGAAGAAGAAAAGAAGGCTAATGTTGTTTTAGATAAGTTAAAGGAAGCTGGTGCAATCTTAAAACGAATACATCTCAACACAATTCCCAATAAAAAGATAGATAACATTAAAAAATATGAGTTTAAACATGCTATGAATCAATATTTAGCTGAATTACCACCAGATTATAAAATAAAGAGTTTAAAGGAAATAATTGAATTTAACAATATTCATAAAGAAGAAGCTTTAAAATATGGTCAAATATTATTAGAAGATGCCCAGAACAATACCTCTGGTGAAATGACAGAATCTATTTATCTGGATACGTTAAAAGATATAGAATCCACTAAACTATATATAAAGGATCAGCTAAAGGAAGTAAATGTATGTATTGTATTTAAAGATCACCCAATTGTTCAATATACAGGTTTACCGGCAATTACAGTACCCTGCGGTCTATATAATAATGGCATGCCTTTTGGAATAAATATCATCGCCCAAACTGATGAAGAATTATTAAACATAGCTTATGCAATAGAACAAACCGCAGGCAGAAGAGTTAAACCTAAATTTATTGGGTATTAAAAAAGCTGTGATTACACTAAAATTGAAAGTATTCTCAAGTTTACGTAAACCTTCAAACTGATGTAAAATAAAATTACTCAGTTTGGAGGTTTTATTTTATGACGAAAACAAGAAGGGACGAGTCTCACGAAAGATAGGCACTGCGTGAAATGGTTAGCGGATACCTGAAAGAAAATCCGGATATGGCAGCCTGCTAAAAATGCTGTATCTGGCAACCATGGATATCACCAAGAAATGGACAGAACATCGCCAGGCATTTAAGTAGGTCAAGAAGTTCTTATTTTTACAGTTGTTTATCTATAATATGCAGCAGCTTGAACGCAGCCAGCTCCTTTGCGCTAACATCAGGATGGTGATACCTGTTACGCTTTTGTGTGTGTGTTTTCCATTGAATAGCTTTCGTGGGACACCAATGAATGCAGGCCATACAATTTTCACATTTCCCATGAAACATCGGCTTTTTTTCTTGAATTTCAATATTATCGGCCAGGCACACTTTTTTGCATAAACCACAGCCAATACAAGTGTCGGAAACAGTAAAATATTGATCCTGAATGGGATAATTCTTAATATAAAGCTTATGAAAAATATGGGAAGGAATCCCCTCCTTTCCTTTGGTTCGGACAGTTTTTCGTGCAACGATATCCTGAGCTATCTGGTTTGTCTTTTCTTTTGAACTTTCAATAATTGATGCTGTTTTATCAAGCCGCACATTATATTCCGCAATATAATTGGCCACACTGCGCACTTGGGAGCTATAATGCAGGGACTTCCCTTTTTCCAAAAGAATGCGGTTGAGATGTCCCAGTGAATCACCCGGCATTGGACCGCTGGTGGTAATGCCAAACAGATACGGGTTGCCATCTATGGAGATTTTTCGGACAAACTCTTCCACAATACCCGGTAAACCCATAAAAAAGGTGGGGAACACAAAGCCGATGGCTGATGGTTTTCTTGTTTCTGGTATTTGATGAGTAATGGGCAAAAGCTCTGCCCTGATTTGATGGGATATTGCTTTTGCAACTGCATAGCTATTGCCTGTAGCCGTATAACAATAAACAATTGGGTTTTCCATTTATTTGTATTCTCTTTCCTGCACCATTAAGTTTTCTCTCATACGCATAAGAAGTCCTCTATATATTATTATTTCTTCTTCAGAAAAACCTTCAAACAATTGGCTGTTGTATGCCGCTGCAAGTGGAGCCAGCCTTTGATACAAAAGCGTACCTTTCTCTGTTAAAAAAATACTGCGGCTTCGGCCATCCGTACCTTTTTTCCGTGTAATCAGCTCTTTATTTTCCATGACATTTAATATTCTGGTTATATTGGAATCTGACTTGTAGCACTGTTCACTTAATTTTTTTTGCACAATACCGTTTTTTATCAATAACACTGACAAGATGACGAATTGGTCCACCGAGGCATCTATACCGTTTCGCAAGAAAATACTGTTTAGATTCTGTTTAGCCTGAAAGGCCGTATTAATGGTTAAAAAACCGAGTGTATCAAATATCTCAAATTGTTGCATTAAAAATCCCCCTCCTTTTCCAATGGTCAAGAACCCCGGCATATTTTGTTTTTTCCTTGAGAACAAAGGGCTTTATGCCAACATGAAAAACAATATGATGAATGATGCGGTTGATGATATTTCCTTTTGCTCCCTTTGTCATATTCCAATAAAGCCTTTCCGCCTGCTTACGAACGTTGTCTTTTTTTGATTGGCTATTGAGAGGGTCCTGATTAAAAGCCGTTTTGATGCAAATATTGCCACTTAGCACTGCTCCGGAATAAAGGAACAGTTTATTTAATGATTTGATAACGGACATCCCGTCTGCGTTTTCATAGGTGGCAACTGAAAGAGTATATTTCCCATGGAGCAGCTGTTCCATAACAAAGTGTCCACGATCAATCAATGTTTTCATCTGTCCAGGGATACTGCTTGCATAAGTGGGTGCTCCTACAACGATTGCATCTGATTCAGCGATCAGATTTGATATGTGTTCCGCATCATCCTGTAAGTAGCATTTTCCTGTTTGAAAACATCGGGAACAACCTTTGCAATAATCTAATTTGAAATCTGATAAATGAAGAATACTCGCTTCAACATCATTATGTGTCTCTAGAACTCTAAGTATTTCATTCAGAATTTTCGCTGTAGCGCCGTTTTTTCTAAAGCTACTGTTAATAAGTAGTATTCTCATAGCTCCTCCTATAATATAATTACTTGATTCATCAAGTATATTTGATCACACTGGTTCTTGTCAATGAAAATATTTGATGAATCAAGTATTTACCAAGGTCCTTGTTAACGTCTCAACTTGGCCCGAAGTGCGGTGTCATGGCTGCGCACAGAGGTTTTGTAAAACTGATGGCCGACATTGAGATTTATGTTGATCGGATTGCAAATATGGCGGTGCAAAACCTCAATGTGTGAGTTGATGTGGCATGAGCGGAAATCATGGAAAAGTATCGCTCCGGCGAGCAGGGCAAGAATACTTATTTACTGAATGCCGCCTATATATGCGAGCAAGAATATTTCTGTCAGCGGGTACATGAAAATATGGTATAATTGAAAAGCAGGAATGAAGTGATTATAAAAAAAGAGTTTATGATCCGGCTTGGCAAGAATGATGAGGATTCCACCAAGGTCAAATTATGCCTTGTGTGAATTCGAATCATAGCATCTACACATATGGAGATGGTATCTGTCTCCTACAAAAAAGCAGAGATGCGTATCAACTAAATGTAGAGATTGGTAATGAGGAAGGGCAGACTTCTATTGATAGGGTAGCGAGAAAAGTAATATATATGCGACAAGTGCTGATTATAACCCAAGAACGGAAATATAAAACAGGTGAAGGATTTATTAGAAACTATTATTTTAAATTGGAGGGGAATTAATGAATGGAGTTATGAAATATCAACAATCAATTGCGTCTGAATTTTCAGCTATCAAAGATAGGGTTCGATTTTTTATTAATGACAAACATTGGGGTGAGGATGGAAGATATAAAGAAGTAATTCTTATGAACTATTTGCGTAGAATTTTACCGAGTGATGTTTCAGTAGGTACTGGATTTGTAAAGAATAAAATTGGTGAATTAACTGGCCAAATTGATATTATTGTCTATAAAAGTTCTGCACCCAGATTATTTTCAGAAGGAGATTTTGTAATTTTGATGCCCGAAAGTATTCTGGGAATCATTGAAGTTAAGTCGAAATCAACTCATTCTACTCTTTCAAATACGAATAGTGGCTTCTCTGTAATTCAGAAAGCAGAAGAGAATGGAAGAATGATTGGGAATACGGATATTTTCAATGGAAACCCATTAGGTGACGGAAGAAGATGCTATAGTGCATATAGATTATCATACAAGAATGTAACAGGTATAAAAGATGGCGAAAAACCTGGTTTTGCTTTTGGTTATTTTATTTCAAATTTATTAGAAGCTGTTTATTCACAAATTGCACCCGAAGTATTAAGTGGACAATATTTTGAATTTCTATATCCCCTGGAAGGAACGAAAGAGAGATATAAGGTTAAAGTATGTGAAGTGTACTTAGAAGATTGATATACTTCTCAATTCAGTTCCAGAAAGAAAAATAGGTGAAAAAAGGTTTGCAGCTTCTATAAGAAAAATAGGATAATATTAAGGCTGAGGAGACGGTTAAAAAGAGAGACGAATATGAGAGAATTGTTGTCATGACCGATAGACAAGAAATTCCAATTAATGATATAATTGATACATAAGGGCAGATATTTGGAATTATATGTGATGGGTAAATATCGATAAATTTCAATTTATCAGCAGGCTGCGAGCAATATACCGCTCATCAATCAGTCTAACAACTTCGCTCTTACCATCCATGATGAACTTTCGTGGGTAACCTTGAACCACATCTTTCATTATGATTTGTCTTGGTTATTTCCTTATAAAATATCTGAACATTTTATAGAAAAGAAATTAGTTATTATATGCCCTAATCGGGGTATATTAAAGTTTAAGATAAAATTAAAGGAGGCTGTATCTATGAACAAGTTTATTTTCAATGATTATTTTCATGAACCACAGGGAAAAATTGCCAAGCGGATGCTTTTCAAAAGTGATAATGTAATTGCCTTTGTTTTAAACATTGCAAAAGGGGAAATACTACCAGGACACACACATCTGGAGTCGACTCTTTTCCTGCAGGTCATGAAGGGTAGTGCCAAGGTTGTCACGGATGGCAATGAAACCTCGTTACAGGTGGGTGAGTTAATGCAGGTTGACGGGCAGGAAAGCATGCAGGTGATAAACACCGGTGAAGATGTCTTGCGCCTTTTCGTCACAATTTCACCAATGGGCTCAGAGGCTTTTGCAACAGATGCAAATGTCTAATGATTTATCTTTATTAAAAATGCATCGATCAATAGGAGTTGTCATTTTATAATTAGCATAGCTGATTTGTAAGAAAAGAAAGTATGGGCGTGAAATTTATTGAAGATATACCTTGACGCCAAGAGAGTAGTGGGCGATGGTCATCAGAGTTGCAGTAACAACACACAGAATATTGCGTTCTGTTTCAACCAACGGAGAAATAGAAAAATGAATATCTGATATATAAACAGCGTGAAGGTTTGAGTAACTTTCATGCTGTTTATATATTAAGGAGAGGAAAAGTATATGAAAAAGGTCATAAGGTTGGCAATAGATTATTTAAAGAGCGGTGTAGGTCAAAAAAACGTGGATGAAACGTTAGGAGAAGATTAACCCCCTTAAAAATTGCGGGACAGCTATCAAAGGTTTGTTATTAATAATTTTTCTCACAGGATTTAATATCCGGATGAAAGAAAAGATTAGACAAAGGCACAATATAGGGTGTACTATACAATCAGTACTATTACATGCTCATAAGGAGGCATTATGAATAAATTAATTAAAAATGGCATGATTGTTACAGATTCAGAAGTGTTTCGGGGAGATCTCCTTATAGAAGGTGAATTGATTAAGGCAGTCGGAAAAGATCTTCCTGCTGAGGATGCCGAGGTGATTGATGCCACGGGAAAGTTTGTGCTTCCGGGTGGTGTGGATGTTCATACCCATATGGATTTACAGTCCGGAAAGTATCGGGCGGTGGATGATTTTTATGATGGGACGGTTGCGGCAGCATGCGGAGGAACAACGACAATTGTAGACCATATGGCATTTGGTCCGGTTGGCTGCAGTCTCTGGCATCAGGTGGAGGAATATCATAAACTGGCTGATGGCAAAGCGGTAGTTGATTATGGGTTTCACGGTGTGATTCAGCACGTGAATGAATCAATCCTGAAAGAAATGGGTGAAATTGCCCAAAAAGAAGGAATTACCAGCTTTAAGATTTATACAACCTATAATTTAAAGCTGAACGATGACGAAATATACCAGGTTATGAAGCAGGCAAAAAAGGATGGAATTGTGATTGCCGTACATTGTGAGAATGACGGTGTTATAGGTTATCTCAGAAAGACCTATGTGGAAAAAGGATATACACAGCCCAAATATCACCCGCTGAGCCGTCCTGCCCGCTGCGAGGCAGAAGCAGTGGACAGACTGCTGCATATCGCAGCCATGGCAGGGGATGCGCCTCTTTATATCGTGCACTTATCCAGTAAAGAAGGTATTTTTGAGGTCATGAAAGCGAGGGCCGCTCATCAGAAGAATTTTGCAGTGGAAACCTGCACTCAGTATTTGACCCTGACTGATGAAATGTATGAGGATGACATTGAAGGGTTTAAAGCAATCCTTTCGCCACCGCTTCGCAAAAAAGAGGATATTGAGGCCATGTGGCAGGCGCTGCAGGACAATGTGCTTGATACCATCGGAACGGATCACTGCCCCTTTAATTTCACTACAAAAAAACAGGCGGGTGCCAATGATTTTACCGCTTGTCCCAACGGTGCTCCCGGTGTGGAAGAGCGGATGCGCGTTGTTTTTTCAGAAGGGGTACAAAAGGGAAGAATTACACTTTCTCAGATGGTGAAATATTTATGCACCAATCCTTCCCGTATGTACGGTATGTATCCGCAGAAGGGAACACTTTTACCAGGTTCTGACGGGGATGTGGTGATTTTAGACCCTAATAAGGAACGCACTTTGACCCATGGGGATATGCATGGCACTGCGGATTACACCTGCTACGAAGGAATGAAGGTAAAAGGCGATATTGACCTTGTACTGCTGAGAGGATGTGTCATTGTCAAAGATAATGAATTCCTTGGAAAGAAAGGCGATGGGAAATATTTGAAGCGCCATAAAAGCGTATTAGCGGAGGCTTGAATCTGCTGATTGTTATATCTATAGCACAGCGCTGGATTTACTGCAAAAGCAGCGGAGTCCAGGCTTGATTAAAGGTGCCGGTGTTAGCTTCTTGGAACACCAGTACCTTTTAAAATTGAGGAGAAAGAGGCGAAGAAAAGCCGTTACATCCTCAATGGCAGCATCCTGACCGCCTGAAGCAGGGCTGGAAATAGAGTGTCCTCTGACAGGATAAGCTGTGAGGTATCACTCGATTCTGTTACGGTGATTTGTACGGACACAACATTAATGCTGGCACCTATACGTTGTAGTCTTTGCAGCACCATCTACCGTCAAATATGAACAGCTTGTTATTATAAAAGATTAAAGCGATTATTATTGATGAAATAAACAGCATAATGGCATATGTTCAAAATTATGGAATTCCATTCATGTAATGAGTGGATATCAGTAAAAGGAACTTTGTAAAAACGAAAACGACAAATGATAAGTAGGAATCGAGATAACGGTTTCTGTTAAAAACTGCTAAGACTAAAATCCTCAGTACATTGAGGGTCTTATTGTTGGCAGATTTTATTATATTAAATTAGGTGTCGAAAAATGAGAGTTGTCATGTTATAATCAATACTGCTGTCAAAAACAAGGGTTAAGCATTGGGAATTATTGAAAATATATCCTGACGCCAAGGGGTACCAGGCCCGGTGATGATCAGAATTGCAGTAACAAGGCATATAGAGAGGATTGTACTTCTTTTCTATAAAAAAAGCAGACATACATTTATTTAGAAAAGATAGATGCAATAAATATTTGAAATTGCATGCAAGAGAGGAACATACTTGAAAAAAATAGGTATCTATGTTTGTGGAAATGTTTCTAAAAAGTGTACAGCAAATGGCTGTATGAGAGCGCTCAATGAGAATAAAGATTCTTTTAGCATCTATGATGAATTAGATTATAAACTGGCAGCATTTAACAACTGCAATGGATGTGATGAGGCTCCTATAGAAAGTCTTTTAACTAAAATCGAAAAATTTAAAAAGGCAGAAGTTGATACGATTCATCTATCCTCATGTATTAGGAGTAAATGCGAGCATTATCAAGAGTTTGTGGATGAATTATCTAAAGATTTTGATATTATAGGATATACTCACGGATCTGCCGAAGGAAAAAGGAATAATAATATTAATAAGAAAAAGTTAATTGCAGTAAAAAAGTGATATTCATGTCGAAAATAAATGCCATAGGAGGTAATCATGATTAAGGTTCAAAACTTATCCTACTCGTATCCGCAAAAGGATTTATATAAAAAAGTTTCATTTACAATAGAAGATAACGTACATTGTGCATTGATTGGTACCAACGGTACAGGAAAAAGTACGTTACTGGATTTACTGATGCACTCCGAAGAGTATCTGTACGATGGGAAAATAGTAATTGACAATACAGACAGAATCGGATATGTCAGTCAATTTTCGCAATTAGATCCAAAAGAAGATATGACGGTATTTCAGTATATCAGTGATGAATTTGTAAAGCATGAGCAGAAAATATTTGACTTTTGTAAGGAAATGGAGACTGCTGCAGACCTGGAAAAGATTTTTGAGGGGTATCAAAAAGAATTAGATGAATGGAATGCAATTGATGGAGAGTCTTATGAAATCAATATTAAAAAGCAATTAAAACTAGCTGATTTACAAAAGTTAGAAGAACAGAAAATCACCAGTCTGAGTGGCGGAGAATTTAAGCTGGTTCAGGTAATCAGAGAGATGATGCTGAGTCCGGGATTTCTTATTATGGACGAGCCGGATGTGTTTTTGGATTTTAAACATCTGAATGCATTAAGGAATTTAATCAATGCCCACAAAGGAACGCTTCTTATTATCACGCATAACCGGTATTTGTTAAACCATTGCTTTAACAAGATACTTCACATGGAAAATATGGATGTTCAGGAATTTGATGGAACCTATACAGAATATAATTATGAACTTCTTGCTACGAAGATTGATTTAAAAGAAGCAGCAGCTGCAGATCAGGCAGAAATTGACCGTCAAAGTAAAATCTTACAAAAATCCAGAGCAAAAGCAACGGAAATGGACAACGCATCCCTTGGAAGAGCTGTACATGCAAGACAGACTTTGGTGGATCGGCTGAAAGCAAGAAAAACAAAGGCCCCTTTCTTGGATATCAAACAGCCGGAGATTCATTTTGGACTTGAAAACGAAGTGACAGATGAAAATATTCTGGAATTGACGGATTATAGTGTTGCATTTGATGAGCAGCTTTTAGAACATGTGGATTTTGAAATGAAGCCCAAAGAGCATGTAGCAATTGTGGGGAATAATGGAACCGGAAAAACAACAATGCTATGTGAAATCTTTGAAAATAAGAAAGACACGATCAGGATTAGTGAAGATGCAAAGGTCAGCATGTTTTCCCAGATTACCGGCTCATTATACGACCATACGAAAACGTTGCTTGAGATCTTCGAAGAAAAAGGTTTTGGTATAAAAAATGATATAGAAAACTATTTGAAAAAATATGGTTTTGAAGGAGATACCCTTGGCCAGAAAGTGAGTGAATTGTCTGGTGGAGAAAAAGATTTGTTTCAATTGGCGGTGCTCTCATTAGATAAAGCCAACTTTCTGCTGCTGGATGAACCGACGGGGCATTTGGATGTTTATGCGCAGATTGCATTGGAACAGGCAGTTTCAGAGTATAAAGGTGCAATTCTTATGGTGTCCCATGATTATTATACGGTGGCCAATTGTATGGACTATGTACTTTTAGTAGAAGACAACACTGTGCGCAGAATGAGCATCCGTAAATTCCGACAGATGATTTATGCCAATTATTTCGACAAAGATTATCTGCTGCTGGAGCAAAAGAAAAAAGAGACGGAAACCAGAATTCAACAGCTGCTTCGAACGAATGAATTTGAAAAAGCAAAGATTTTGATGGAGTCATTAGAAGAAATTATTAAAAAAATGAAAATGACATAATTTCAATAAGTTTTATTATATAGTATAGAGCTGTTATGCCAGAACATGTGGAGACAGTGATTCTACTATGTCGGAACGATATCTAATAATTCTTGACTTTAGGAACTTTGAGAGGTTTTCTCCGTTTTCAAAAGGTGACTGAAAAGGGAAGTGAAAAGCAACTTCTGACGGTGTGAACGTATCGGTGGTCTTGATATGGTATCCGGAAACATATCAAAATACGGTTAATATTTTCCTGTTTTTTTATTATTCAACGAAATAAGAATATATGGTGAGAGCGTTCATTTTCAAACTAATTGAAAATGAACGCTCTCTTTTTAGTACGGCTTTAGCCTGTTGAAAATATCTATGCAGCATAGATATTTAACTTGCGTACCTTTCTTGTACATCATTTTTGCAACAGACGCCATAGGGTTGTCCGGCTGATGCCCAGGCGTTTGGCTGCGGCGGTGTGGTTGCCCTCGGTTTCGTTGACCACCCGGATAGCGATGTCCTGGCTGATCTCTGAAAGCGTGCGGTTTAAATCCAGAGGAGTGGCGGCATTTTCTTTCTGGGAGGAGAAAGCACCAACGTGCCGCTCCTTAAGCAGTACCTGACGGACATTTTCGGCAGTGATGATTTGTCCGGTACCCGTTACCGCAAGTTCCCCAATTACACGACGGAATTGGGTGTAATTATGGGGCCAGTTGTAACTTTGCAGCAGGGTCAGGGCTTCCGGGTCTGCACCCAAAATCTGCCGGGGCATGTTGACGTTCATGTGGCTCAGACATAGATTCATCAGGGTGGGGATCTGATGAGAGAGCTGTCGCAACGGCGGCAGATACAAGGAAAGACAGGAAAGTTTTTCTCGAAAAAGAGCACCTACTTTAGATATATATTCGCCACTCTGGCAAACACAGGAAATCATTACCCTGTTGCGCCGGCATACATCCATCTCCGTCAGCACAGCGATTAGCTGGTACTGCCGTTCCAAAGATAATACATCTACATTTGCAAAGTATAGGGTGCTGCCCTCGTCTGCCAATGGGGAGTTGTGGTGCTCCATAAGAAACGACCAGCTGCGGTCATTCAGCAGGCTGCAGTTGATGGACACTAAGGGGTTGTTCCGCAGCGGGCCTCTGATATAAAGCATGCTGACGACAGATTCCTTACCCGTGCCATCCTCGCCTGTGAAGATGACAGGGGCAGTGCTTTGGCCTATCTGGTCAAGTTCCTGCTGAAAACCCTGGAGATTCCCTGCAAAGCTGAAAATGCTGTTGTAATAAGCTGTCTCTGCCTCGGCCCGGCCGGAGAAACTGATGCCCATCTGGTTTGAGGATACCGTCAATTTTCTTTCATCGAAGAAAAAGGCGGTATATCTCAAAGCACCGCTGGCAATTTGCCGAATACGAATGGAGTAGCGCATGCCTTTCAGAGAACGACTGATTCGCTGATCCTCCTCCTGCTGAGTTTGGGATAGCTCCTGACGCAGCAATTCCAATAATTCAGGCTTTGGATCCTCCAGCGTGGACAGAAACAGATTTCCCTGACTGTCGAAGACAATCGTCTGCCCGATCTGCCCTCGAATAAGCTCCCGAAAAAACAAGTTTTCATCCCGCAGGTATTGTTGGCTGTCACACAGCAGCAGTGCCTGGTTAAAGGCATTTCGGATGCTGTCCATCCCGGAGGTGATAAGGAAAGAATTGATTCCCAGCCGCTGGGCTGCGGTGTTAACAATCACGTCGCACAGAATGGTCTCGCACTGATTATCCTGAAGACTGCGCAGGGTTGGTTCCACTGCCTCAATAGAATCCATTGTATGAATATCAATGTCGCATTCCAGCAAGTCGCATAAAGGCAGCACATGATTTCGGATATCGGCGAAAGAAATCATGGTAATCTTTTTTTTCAGCCCGCCCGCCAGTTTGATAGCACAGAGAATATCATACATGGAAATTTCAATCTCAATAACCGGAATGGTCAACTGCCGCCGCAGCATCTGCGCCGTAGCACCCCGGGATATTACCACATCGTAATCTCCATGAAAGTTATTCTGAGCGATAATAAGACCCTGCTCCATATCACCTACATAGGCTGTCAAATCAATCTGGGGATATTCTTTCGCCAGATTAAGCATCTGAATTTTCATTCCCTCGTAGGGCGCAATACCCAAAACACGAATATAGTTTTTCATAGGCACCTCAATAATGCGTTTCATATTTGAACGTATTATACCAAATGCACAAAAATTAAGCAACAAATTTTTCGTATGTTTCAAATATAAACGATTTAAAGACGAAAATAACTTGACGGAAGCAGTGGAATTTGTATAAAATAAATATAAATTTAAGTGAAAAGGGATTGATAATTTCTGAAATATACAATAAAAGAAATTAATCCTTTTATGCTGTTTCAAATTGAAACAATAAGAGGTGGATGAATGGTAAAGCTTCTAATCATTGCTGATGACTTCACAGGAGGACTTGACACAGGTGTGCAGTTTGCATCCAGGGGCGCAGCAACAATCGTGGTCACAGATTTAAACTATGATTTCCGATCAATAGAAAAAACAGTGGAGGTTTTAGTAATGGTTGCAGAAACCCGGCATCTGCAGCCACAGAAGGCCTATGAGATTGTGTACAGCACAGTGCATAGAGCATTTCAAGCCGGGGTTGCTTACATTTATAAAAAGACAGACTCCGCACTGCGGGGAAATATTGGCAGTGAATTGACGGCGCTGATGGACGCAACTGGTGTGGACACCATACCACTTTTCCCTGCATTTCCCAAACTGGGCAGGGTCACCCGGGAGGGAATTCACTATATCGACGGTGTACCTGTAGCTCAGAGCGTTTTTGGCCAAGATCTTTTTGAACCGATTTTGGACTCGGCGGTGGCGGATATCCTTGGAAAGCAAACGAATGTGCCGGTGTTTATACACCTGCGAAATGAAGAGTATAAGATTTTAAATCCCGGCATCCATGTATTTGATGCTGAAACAGATGCAGATCTGAAACACATTGGAAGAAAACTGGAGCCAGGGTGGCTGCGATTTTGTGCAGGATGTGCCGGGTTTGCGGCGGTGCTGGCAGATATGCTGAACTTAAAGGGGCCTGCCCCGAAAATACCCAAGTCTGAAGATACACTGTTTATAGCTTGCGGCAGTGTTAATCCAGTAACCATCAGCCAAATGAAAGCGGCACAGGAACACGGCTTTCCACATGTAAATCTGACCCCTGTTCAAAAACTGGAAGGCAGCTGGGTGGATAGTAAACCGGCGGCCGAATGTGTTCGTCAGTGGCTGACACAGGCATCCGCAAAAAAACGCTTTATTCTTGATGTTAATGACCCGGAAGGCTGTGAGGATACGGATATCTACGCACGGGAACACAACCTGACAACGGAACAGCTTCGGGCGCAAATTTCAGACAATCTGGCAGCTTTGGTTAAGCGAATGCTTGACAGCGGTTTGAACGCTACTCTTTTGTGCACCGGCGGCGACACGCTGATGGCGTTAATGCAGGCAGTAGACGTTTCGGAGCTGATGCCAATTTGTGAAATGGCAACCGGCGTTGTCTTAACAGAATTTATTTACAAAGGAAAAACATATCATATTATTTCAAAATCCGGTGGCTTTGGAGATCCAGATCTATTGATAAAATTAGCAGAAAAGATTTCCTGAAAATAACAAAATATTAATTGGAGGTATATATTATGAGCTATCCTACTCTTGCCGGTTTAACTTTAGACGGCCGTATTTACCACAACGAAGAAATGGGGACTATGGAATCCATGGTACCTCCCGGCCCTTTTGCTACCTGTCATTCTCCTGCCATGTTGGAACTGCCAAACGGTGACATGCTGTGCTGCTGGTTTGCGGGAACCTATGAAGGGGAAGCCGACGTACATATCGTATGTGCCCGTCTTCCAAAGGGGGCAGATCGATGGACAGAGCCGGTCTCCGTTTCCGGTGATCCCAAGCGCAGCGAGCAGAATCCATCTTTATTCTACGGTCCTGACGGTGCTGTCTGGTGTATGTACACCGCTCAGCTGGATCGCATTGCGGGCAAAGACAACATGCAGTTCACCTCTCAGATCAGATGCCAAAAAAGCTTTGATGGCGGTCTGACCTGGAGCGACTATGAAACCGTCTTCCCAAGAGAAGGCAGCTTCTGCCGCCAGCCGATTCAGATTCTGAAAAATGGCCGTTGGATTTTTGGTAACTGGCTGTGCACCGACTCTGAGGAAGGTCTGTCCGGTGACCCCAGCGTATTTCAGATTTCTGATGACCAGGGCAAGTCCTGGCACATGGTGGAAATGCCGAACAGCCGCGGCCGTGTTCATCCTACCGTTGTGGAGCTTGGTGACGGGCACCTTGCAGCATTTATGCGCAGCCGTGAGGCCGATCATGTCTACCGCAGCGAATCTCCGGACTGGGGCGAAACCTGGTCAGAGCCGAAACCTACTCCTCTGCCAAACAATAACTCATCCATAAGTGCTATCCGCACCAAAAGCGGCCGTGTTGCTGTGGCATATAATCCCACCTCCACTCCATCTCCGGTTCCAGGCAAAGCTGCATGGCCAGGGCTGCGCTGCCCTGTTGCCGTGGCACTGTCCGAAGACGGCGGCCTTACTTTCCCCTTAATCCGCCTGATGGAACGTGGCGAGGGATATATGGGTGAGGAGAATAAAACAAACAACAAGCAGTACGAGTACCCTTACCTGATGCAGAGCACTGATGGCAGACTGCATCTAACATACGCAGCCTACACCCGTAAGTGTATTAAATACGTCAGCTTTACCGAAGAAGACGTTATCGGCGCAAAGCGTGAGTATGTTGGCGTGTACAATCCTACCTCCGGCGAGGGCACAAAATAAGCAGCCTCCACAAGGCGGTCTTTCACTAAAATGGTACCAATAGGAGTGATATCACATGCAGACTATATATAATTTAAAAATGCCTCATGCCGTCTATGGCGGCGAAAACTCAATAGACAATATGACTGCAATCTTAAAGAATAATCAGGTTAAGCGTGTAGCCATGTTTACCGACAAGGGAATACATGCTTCCGGGTTGTTTGATTTGCCGGAAGCAGCAGTAAAGGCTGCGGGAGCAGATTATTATGTACTGGACGAGATTCCACCGGAGCCCTCCTACACAGCGGTGCAGAATATTGTTGATCAATTCAAGGCAAGCGGCGCAGATATGATTATTGCCTGCGGGGGCGGCAGTGTTTTAGATGCTGCCAAGCTGGCCAGTGTGCTTGTAACCGATGAATACGGTGTAAAGGAACTGCTGGATGAGCCGGGGCGGGCAAAAAAATGCGTTCCAACAGTTCTGATTCCCACCACCGCCGGCACCGGTGCGGAGGTAACTCCAAATGCCATTGTCGCAGTTCCGGAAAAAGAGCTGAAAGTTGGCATAGTAAATGAAAATATGATTGCCGATTATGTAATTTTAGATGCCCGCATGATCAAAAATTTACCCAGACAGATTGCTGCCGCTACTGGTGTGGATGCTTTAGCTCATGCTATTGAGTGCTACACCAGCAAAAAAGCTAATCCATTCTCAGACACCTTTGCAATGGAAGCGCTTGATCTGATTTTGAATAATATTATCCCCGCCTGTGATGATCCCGGGGCTATGGAAGCGAAGAACAGGATGCAGATTGCCGCATTCTATGCCGGAATTGCCATCACAGCTTCCGGTACCACAGCTGTTCACGCCCTAAGTTATCCTTTGGGTGGCAAGTATCACATTGCTCACGGCGTTTCCAATGCTATTTTACTGGCACCGGTTATGCGTTTCAATGCACCTGTCTGTCAGGATCGTTTAGCTCAGGCCTATGATCGCTGCTGCCATGATACCGAAAATAGATGCCAAACAACGAATGAAAAAGCAGAATGGATGATTGGGCAGCTTGAGCGAATCGTACGTCACTTAGAAATTCCAGCCAGCTTAAAGGAATTCGGCGTTCCACTGGGGGATCTGGATGGCTTAGTAGAGGCCGGCATGCAAGTGCAGCGTTTGCTGGTAAATAATATGCGTCCTGTAACTGCAGAGGATGCAAGAAATCTGTACTTAGAAATTCTATAAATTATTATGCAAATAGAAAAGGAGAGCGTTGTTATGAAGAAAGTTGAATTAAAAGGCATTATCCCACCTATTCTAACCCCGATGAATTCCGATGAATCCATCAATCTGAAGGAGCTGCGTAACCAGATTGAACGTATGCTGGAGGGCGGCGTTCATGGTCTGTTCCCATTCGGAACCAACGGTGAAGGTTACATCCTGAGCGAAAAAGAAAAAATTGAGGTTCTTGAAGCTGCAATTGATCAAGTAAAACACCGTGTTCCGGTGTACGCAGGTACCGGCTGCATTTCCACGGCTGATACCATTCGTATCAGCAAGAAAGCCCAGGAGCTTGGCGCCGATGTACTGTCCATTATCACCCCCAGTTTTGCTCTTGCTTCACAAAAAGAGCTTTACGACCACTACGTGGAAATTGCTAAGCATGTAGACATTCCAATCGTGCTGTACAACATCCCTGCACGCACAGGCAACAAATTACTTCCTGAAACCGTTGCAAAGCTGGCTAAAGATGTGGACCTTATCATGGGTGCCAAAGACTCCAGCGGTGACTGGGATAACTTACTTGCCTACATCAACCTTACAAAGGACTTGGACAAAGACTTCCGTGTTTTGTCCGGAAACGATTCACTGATTCTGCCTTGCCTGGAGGCAGGCGGTGCAGGCGGCATTGCAGGATGTGCCAACGTATATCCTCATGTTCTGGCATCTATTTATGAACTGTTCAAGGCCGGTAAGCTTGAAGAGGCTAAGGCAGCTCAAGATTCCATCGCCTCCTTCCGCGCCGTATTCAAATATGGCAATCCTAACACTGTTGTTAAAAAGGCTGTTTCTCTGCTTGGTTATCCTGTAGGCGACTGCCGCCGTCCGTTCAACTACCTATGCGACGAAGGAACCGCCGCACTAAAACAAGTTTTAAAGGAAAATACCGACAAAGGGATGTGCTGATATGAGTATACAATTTAAACCTATTATTGGCATTTCTATGGGTGACCCCTTTGGAAATGGCCCGGAAATTACGGTTCTTGCACTGGCAGATGCGGAAATCTACCGGCGTTGTAAACCTTTCGTAGTAGGAGATGAGACTTCCATGAGTTATGCTTTGAAGGTGGCCGAGAAAGTTCATGGCATTCATCTGGAACTGAATGTGGTTTCCGCACCCGCCGAAGGCAAGTACACCTATGGCACCATTGATCTAATGGATTTGAAGCTGATTCCTGCAGATCAAATTCCGGATACCTCCGAACTGGATGTGCCTGAGCCTTTTGGCGTGGGAGCCTGTGCCCTGGGTGGAGAGGCAGCCTTCCAGTATGTTGTAAAAGTTATTCAGCTGGCTATGAATGGCCAGATCCATGCTACGGTTACCAATGCTCTGAGCAAGGAAGCCATAAACATGGCTGGCCATCACTACTCAGGCCATACCGAGATTTATGCTGATTACACGGATACACCTAAGTATACCATGATGCTGGCTCACGGCGATCTGCGGGTAGTCCATGTTTCCACTCATGTGTCTTTACGTGAAGCCTGTGATCGTGTGAAGAAAGACCGTGTCCTGGATTGCATCCGCATTGCCAATGAAGGCTGCAAAGCGCTGGGAATTAAAGAGCCTAAAATTGGCGTTGCAGGGCTGAACCCCCACTGTGGTGAGAACGGCATGTTCGGCTGGGAGGAAGTTAAGGAAATCCAGCCTGCCATCGAGGCTGCCATGGCTGAGGGCATCATTATCCCTGAAAAGAGACCTACCCCTCCCGATACCGTATTCTCCAAGGCGCTGGGCGGCTGGTATGACATTGTTGTGGCAATGTATCACGATCAAGGTCATATCCCACTAAAGGTGAAAGGCTTTGTTTATAACCGTGAGGAACAGCACTGGGAGGCTGTCGAAGGTGTGAATGTAACCCTGGGCCTGCCTGTCATTCGCGCCAGCGTGGACCATGGCACCGGCATTGACCTTGCCGGCAGCGGCCGTTCCAGCGAGCTGAGCCTGGTCAATGCCATAGATTATGCCATCCTTATGGTTAATGCCAGGAAAAAAGCATGATATTGTATGGTGTACACACTGTACACGCATTTCACCAAACAGAATGCTTGAATTGATTTAATGTCCCAAATGCAAAAAATAATCCTGTATAAAAGAGAGGAGTTCAATCAAATGACTATCCCAATGATTATTGCCATTGCTATTACTGCATTCATGATTATTTTAATCATGACAGAAAAACTTCCGTTCGGCGCACCTCCAATTCTCGCATGTCTGCTAATGGTTCTTTTTGGAATAACCGATATCAAGACTGCTTTCGGCGGTTTTTCTAATGCTACCATTATTATGCTTGCCTCTTTCATGGCAATCGTGGCCGCCCTTCAAAAAACCAGCCTTATTGGAACTTTCAGAAAAACTATTCTGAATATGGCTAACAAAGGTGGATTTAAGGCATATATACTGTTATTTATTATCGTTATGCTGGCCAGCAGTATCTTTGGCACGGGCTCAACTGCATTCTATGTTCTTACTTTAGGCATCTTATCTACCATACAGTATACTGACAAGTTACCGCGTGGTAAAGTTATTGCTGCTGCTGGTTTCGCAGCTAACCATCCACTAATTCCTGTAAATGTTACTTTACAATATGGTATTGTTATTGCTGTTTTAGGAGCTGCTGGTTCAGGTATTACCAGCGTTTCCTTAGCAAAATTCTCTATTGTAAATCTAATACTTTCCTTAGCTTATGTAGTATGGGCTTTAATTGGTTATAAAGTTCTGCCTGACAAAAATGTTGAAGATACAGAAATCGACGCTGGCAAATCTAAAGAAATAGTTTACGATTTACCAAAATGGAAAGAAAATACAACATATGCAGCCTTTATTGCAGCTGTTGTTGGTATGATTCTTCAAAGTAAAGTTGGCGATGCAGGATATATGATTCCAGGTTTATCTGCATGTCTGATTTTAGCTGTCGGTGTTCTGAATTTCGATGAGATTCGCAACAACATCGGTGCTCCAATTATTTTGATGTCTGCCGGTGTTATCGGTGTTGCTGATGCTCTTGGCAGTACAGGCTTAACTGCTTTAGTTGGCGAAACTGTAGCAAATATGCTTGGCACTAATATCAATCCTTTCATCCTGATCTTTGTCTTCTGTATGTTAACAAGTGTACTTGCAACCCTTACAGGATCCACGATAGGTACTGTGTATGTATTTGCACCTATGGCTATTGCTACCTGCATGAGCTTGGGGCTAAATCCAACAGCAGCAGCTGCTGCAATTGTAGTTTCGGGCTGGAATGGCCATTTCTTACCAATTGACGGTATGCCGGCTATGGTAATGGGAATTGGTAAGTACAAACTAATAGAGTTTTGGAAATACACAATTCCCATGTACTTTATCCGCCTGCTTGCTTTAACTGCCGGAGCTTTGCTGTTGTTCCCAATGTAAGATTCTGAATTACTTAAATGAATGGCAATCTTTTTGATTGATCCATGGTCTCTCTTATCGTTTACAACAAGCAGTGACCGAACGCATTCAATGTGTATCAAAAAAATATCCGACTTTATATGAAACGGATCATCTTCCCATATTTTGAGAAAGAGGTATGATTATGAATAATAAATTTGAACTGGAACATATCGGCATCAATACTCCAAATGCTGAGGAGGCAGAAAAACTGGCTCAGCTTCTGAGCATGATGTTTAACCTGGAGCCTCGTCATGGTCAAAAGTCCGAATTCGGCGGCCCTTACTTTGAGTGTATGAAGGCCCCATTCCTGGGGGCAAACGGTCATATCGCTATGCGCACACCTGATTTGACCGCTGCCGCAGAAGAGCTGAAAGAGAAAGGCTTCTCCTTTAACATGGATACTGCCGCATATTCCGAGGATGGCAAACTGAAGAATGTCTATTTAGACGGCGAGTTTGGCGGCTTTGCCATCCATATTATGCAAAAGTAACGGCAAGACTTATTAAAACAACACAGCGAAATTAACCTCTGATTTAACCGAACCCAAAAAGTTAGGCATATGATAAAATCAACATGCCTAACTTTTTGGGTGCAGTTTTTATAGAGGAATAATGGAAAAGCGAATGTAAAAAGACTTTATCATGGTAATTGAATAAATTGCTTGGAATAAAGCCCGTTTTTCATCTGCAATTATCTAAGATATCGCTTTGCGCATCTTATTTTGTATTTTACCCCCGTCTTGAAGTCCATCTGCTTTACATTTCAGCGGTATCAACCAGATTAGGGTCAAATTCGATGCCGCGCCGGAGCGCGGCTATCTCGCTTTGTTTCTCTTTGAATTTGTTACCGATATGCCAGTTGTATTATCCAAGAATCAGAGGCTGAAGCCGGTGAAATTGTACGATAGACTTATTCATTTGATACATTATCACGCCAGAAATGAATCGGTTGCCAGTCTAAAATCCTTTTTGCCTTTTCATTGGAATACAAGGTCTGATAGCCATCAATTGGTGAGCGGATATCGGTAACATTGGGAAATTCCGCTTTAACCAGATCACAGCTCTTGATGTCCATGCAATTATCATCAGCTGCAAGGTTCATTACAATTGAGCCAAGCCCGTCTTTTTCAACGGCAAGGCGGCAAGCTACGGCGATATCGCGCGCATCAATATAATTCCATATAAGGTTTTTGCGTTTGTGCGATTCGTGAATAAAGCCGGGAAAATTTAAATACTTTTCCTTGCTGATAATATTGCCGATCCGAAACGAAACAATCTGCATTCCGCAGCGCCGGTGAATGGCATCAGCGATTGCTTCACCTACAATTTTTCCCAGTCCATAGCTGTCCTCCGGCAGAGTGGGATGTTCTTCGTCTACCGGGACATAGGACGGTGTCAGCCCTTGCCTCGAATTGCAAATGCCATAGGTACATTCACTGGAAGCAATGACTGCCTTCTTGATCCCCAAACCCGCTGCAGCTTCCAGTATATTATATGTGCCCATTACATTATTTTGGAAAGTCACCTCGTTAGGATAGATGTAAGCCGAGGGAATCGCGGCAAGGTGTATGACGGCGTAAGCGCCTTCCAGAATGCCATAGCACTCCCCCAAATTGGTTAAATCTGCCGTCATATGAGGGGCCAGTGATTTTGCAGGTTTGACCCTGTCCACACTTAAAACGTTGTAGCCTTGTTCTACGAAATGCTCAACAACATAGGGGCCAAGGAGCCCTGCACTACCGGTAATCACTACTTTTTTCATTTTTTCCATAATATAATCAAATTCCTTTCACGAATTATTGTAACGCTTTTTCAATTTCATCAAGAGTATCTTCTGAAAGCACATATCCCTACGCTTTCACATTTTCCGTAACCTGTTCCGGCCTGCGTACACCAATCAGAGCACTGGCCACGCTTTCCTCCTTGCCCTCCTCCTTAAATAATTTTTTGACATGTCAGAAAAGGTGTTGTATAGTGACAATCATAAATCTTAATGTTAACTTTAAGTCAAGAGCATAATGAATTTTTTTGTAAAATGCAGCAGTAAAAAGTTAAATGCTAAGTTAAATTCTACTTTGCAAGACTAAATTCATTTTGAAAGAGTAAATTCTT
>CABJBM010000040.1 GCA_902363835.1 Lachnospiraceae bacterium | reverse complement strand
GTGAAAGCCAGCGTCTTGAGGCGCTGGCCAGTAACGTCCCCTTATAGGGGCGTGCAAACCACCCGTTTGACGGGTGGTCATGATTTGTCCGCATTTGCTTTAAGCCGCAGCAATATGGGGAAAACCGCTTCCAAATCCTCTTTGGTCAAGTCCTTCATCAGCGCAGCGGCCTCCCTTAGAAGAGGCGGTTCTTTTATTTCCGTATTAAAAAATTCTATGGGAGTAATTTCAAGATAATCGCAGATTTCAAAAAATTGTTTCATAGATGGCATAGAACGTCCTGAAGAAATTCCCTGGATATAGCTCTTGTTTTTTCCTAGATCCAGGCTCATTTGATATTCGGAGATATCTTTTTTCAGGCGGAGTTCCGTGATTCTATTCCTGACAAACTGTTCATCCAACATTATCACCTCTAGGTTAATCATAAAGGATATTCTATGCAGATGCTACGTATTATATGCGTAATAATGGTTGAAAAACTGGTTGCATATACGGATAAAAAGCGTTATCATATACCATATACGAATGGAAAAGATGCGGAATAAAGGATTCCAGCAGGTGCAGGGGGAAGGATCATGACAGGAAATTCACGAAAGCTGTTTGAGGAATGGGGTACGGTAAATGAGCATGAGTTCTTCCGTTTTAGTGAGACGGAGCAAATGTATAAAAATATGAGTCTTTTTAAAGATACGGTTTTATTTGAGTATTCTTATATAGATGGGAAGCTATATCTGTCACCAAATGCTCAAGGCCAGATCGATTTGCTGACTTTTGAACAGGTTTTTGCCAAACATAGGAACAATGCACCAAAAGACGGGGAAATCCGTTCCTTTGAATTTTGCATGGGAAAGATGGGAGAACCATATCACTGGTGCAGCTGCAAGCTTACCGCTCAATGGGGGGCTGGGACAGACCGTCCGGTGAAACTCATTGGAAAGCTTCAGGATATTACCGGACTAAAGGCAAGGGAAGAGCAGCTTTTGCTTCAGTCTTTAAAGGATGGGCTTACCGGATTATACAATAAAATGGCCTTTGAATACCGGGTAGAGGAAATATTAAAGGACGGCGGATGGGGCTGGCTCTGCATGATTGATATTGATAATTTCAAGGAAATTAATGACTGTTTCGGCCATCTGGCCGGAGATCAGATTTTGATGCAGGTAGGCGGAATGCTCTGCGATATTTACCCGGAGCCAGATCTGGTGGGAAGAGTAGGGGGAGATGAGTTTGTGGTTTTCACAGCAGAGGAAAATGTCCGGAAAAAGGCAAAGGATCTGCTGGCTCGTGTAGAAAAGATCATACCGGAAGAAAAGGGGCATCTTTCCATCAGCATTGGAATCGTTCCCAGTAACGGAACAGAGGGAGAGGACTATCAAAAACTATTTTCCAGGGCAGACCAGGCCATGTATCAAGCAAAACAGGCCGGAAAAAACCGGATTGCTGTTTTTTGTGATGGTTGATGGGGGGGGGTTGTGGGGGATGGAGTGTGGCGGTAATTTGGGTGAAGAGGAGAATGGGGGAATAAAATGGGACAGGATATGGAATATCCTGTCCCATTTTGAGGTTTATTTTTATGGTGCGGGGTGTAGTGTGTGATGTGAGAGGTGTGGGGGATGAGGCGAATGGTGGTGGGTGTAAAGCGTAAGGTATAAGGTGTAAGGTGAAAAATACAAGGTGGAAGGTGCAAAATACAAGGTGTAAGGTGAAAAATACAAGATGTGAGGTACAAAATGCAAGATGTAAGGTACAAAATGCAAGGTGCAAGATGTAAGATATAAGGTGAAAAATATAAGATACAAGATGTAAGGTAAAAAATGTAAGATACAAGAT
Organism: Lachnospiraceae bacterium; assembly: GCA_902363835.1. GTDB lineage: Bacteria > Bacillota > Clostridia > Lachnospirales > Lachnospiraceae > Lacrimispora. The sequence goes on along the minus strand of CABJBM010000040.1, from coordinate 45,257 downwards.
GTAAGGTAAAAAATGTAAGATACAAGATGTAAAGTGTAAGATGCAAAATGTAAGTTGCAAGATACAAGATACAAGATGTAAGGTGCAAAATGTAAGATACAAGATGCAAGATGTAAGGTATAAGGTGTAAAAATATAAGATGCACAAGCAGGAATTAATCCTGCTCGGAAGGCAAGTCTACCAGGGTGTATTCACAATGAATAGCCAGAAGAATCTTGTCTAAAAGGTCTGCGGTTTTAAACTTTAGGCTGGAGGTATTGATACAGGGATGGCAGCCAAAGAATTCGTTGGAAAGCACATCCTTATCGATCAGCAGCCTGACACGGTGGTCTTTATCATTAATAAGTCCCAGAACCGAAACTGAGCCAGGAGTAATGTCCAGAAATTGTTCCATAAATTCCGGTTCAGCAAAAGAAAGTCTGGCTGAGCCTATTTGCCTGGAAAGGGCAGCAGTGCGGAATTTTTTTCCGCCAGGCAGAAGAAGAAGATAGAAATCGGTTTTCTGGGCATTTCGCAGAAACAGATTCTTGCAGATATCTATCTTTAAAAGCGCATCAACCTCACGGCAGGCTTCTATGGTGGGGAGGGGGGAGTGATCCACTCTCTGATAGGAGATGTTCAATTTGTCTAGAAGGTCATAGGTACGGATTTCTTTGGGAAGACGTCCTGTCAAATCAGCGGGCCGGCCATTATAAAGGGTTTTATCCAGGTAAAAGGTATCGTATGTATGAGCCATGGGTGCACTTCCTTTTGTCTTTTTATGGTTTATTATATCCCAGAGGGGGAAAAATACAAGTGTTTTTTGGAGGTATAAGAGGATTTCAGTAGTTTTGTAGGTAGAGATGTATTATAATAGCTGTGGAGAAAAGAAAAGGGTGAAAGGCTTGTAGGGTAAATGGGAGGAGAAATGGTTTTGTGCAGAGGCCGGGGATCTTGTGGAGAGGTTGAAGTAGAAGGATTGAGGAGAAAATAAATATAGGAAGAGAGTATGTATGGGGAGAAAGTGAATGTAGGAAGAGATTAAATGTAGGAAAAGAATAAATATGGCAAGAGAATAAATAGGAGAAGATATTAAATATAGGAAGAAATTAAATATAGGAATAGATCAGAAATAGATCAGAAATAGATCAGAAATAGATCAGAAATAGATCAGATATAGGGAGAAAATAAATACAGGAAGGCAGAGTGCATTTATGATAGATAACAGGCTGAAAAAAGAAAGATTCCGGAATGATAGAATGGTAAAGAGCAGTGATAATGGAAAGAAAGGGGGGCAGAAGAGAAGGGAAGGCGAAGGTAACAACGGCAATTATGACAGGAGCAACGACGGTGGCGTCAGAAAAGGAAGTAACAGTGGTAAGAGCGGCAACAATAGTAGACGGAGTAGTGGTATGGGCAGCAATAATGGTGATCGGAGCCGTGAAATAGGTAATAACAACAACGACCGGAACAGTGGCATGGGTGGTAACTACAGTGGTCGGAACAGTGGCATGGGTGATAACAGTGGTGGTAGGGGCCGTGGCATTAGTAGTAACAGTGGCGGCCGGAATCGCAGCAATGATGGCAAGATAGGCAATGGTGATGGTGGAAATGGCAGAAATTATGATAGGAACGGTGACATCGGAAGCAAGGGTGTGCAGATCAGTAATATGTTAAATAAGGAAAGGCGTGCAGTAGGTAAAACTGCTTCCAAATGTCCGGTATCTCGTAAGTGCGGAGGTTGCCAGCTTTTGGACATGCCTTATGAAAAACAACTGGAACAGAAGCAAAAGCATTTGGAAAAGTTGCTGAAGCCATATTGCCGTGTTGCGCCGATAATTGGAATGGAGAATCCTTATCATTACCGCAATAAGGTTCATGCGGTGTTCGACCATGACAGGAAGGGCAATCCGATTTCAGGAGTATATGAATTGAATTCCCATAGTGTTGTTCCTGTAGAAAGCTGCATGATCGAGGATCAGAAGGCGGATGAGATTATCGGAACCATAAGAGGCATGTTGAAGTCTTTTAAGATACGTACCTATGATGAAGATACTGGATATGGGTTATTACGTCACGTATTGATACGGAGGGGATTTACAACAGGAGAAGTTATGGTGGTTCTGGTAACTGCTTCACCAGTTTTTCCTTCTAAAAATAATTTTGTTAAGGCGCTGCGGGAAAAACACCCGGAGATCACTACGATTATACAAAATGTAAATGGCAGGGGAACAAGCATGGTGCTGGGAGATAAGGAGCATGTGCTGTATGGAAAAGGATATATTGAGGATATTCTCTGCGGTTGCCATTTTCGTATTTCTTCTAAATCTTTTTATCAGGTAAATCCGGTACAGACGGAGGCCCTCTATAATAAAGCTATTGAGGCTGCCGGACTTACTGGCAAGGAACGGGTAGTCGATGCTTATTGCGGGATTGGTACGATAGGAATTGTTGCCAGTAAGCATGCGAAGGAAGTTATTGGTGTTGAGCTGAATCGGGAAGCAGTACGGGATGCAGTGGAAAATGCCAAAATCAATGGTATTAAAAACATCAGATTTTTTTGCAATGATGCAGGAAAATTTATGGTGAATATGGCAGAAAATGAAGAACATGTGGATGTAGTGTTTCTAGATCCCCCGAGGAGCGGGAGCACGGAAGAATTTATTGATTCCGTGGCGAAAGTGAGACCGGAAAGAATTATTTATGTGTCCTGCGGACCGGAGACGCTGGCAAGGGATTTGGGGTATTTTAAAAAGAAAGGGTATGAGGCGAAGATGGGATGGGGGGTGGATATGTTTCCGGCGACTACCCATGTGGAGACTGTTGTGTTGATATGTCGGACAGATACCTAGAAATCCTTGATTTTACGTACTTTTACAAGCATATGGTATTTGTTGCGAATGAGAAAAATATACTGGAAAAACGCCTTGAAAACAAGATTCATGTGAGTGTAGGAATAGAACTGGTGACAGTAGATATGTCAGCAGATTATACGAGTAAAGAATAAAAAGTGCTATCATTTATAGAAATATAAGTGGTAGTACTTTTTCCTTTATAGCCTCATAAAAAATAGATAAATTTTCCGAGCAACCCGGTTCAACCTTTATAAATACACTTTTGACGTTCGGAACCCAGCCCCTTAAATAATACTCGTCCTAAGCATGACGTTAAAAGGCTTATTTTTTATGCCTAAAAATCCAAAGGAAAGGAGTTTTTCAAGATGAAGTGGTTTAACGAAGTAACAAATATTGATGAGTTAAGAGTACAGTACAAAAGGCTATTGATGAAGTATCACCCTGATAATGGAGGTAAAGTGTCCGATATGCAGGAAATCAATGCAGAGTATGACGCTCTATTCGTCCGTTTAAAGGCGAAAAGGGAAAACGATGGACATTCTTCCAAACACGATGAAAACGAGGAAAACATGGCCTTTAAAGAGGTTTTAAATACTATCATCGGTTACCATATGGAGATTGAAATAATCGGCAGCTGGATATGGTGTTTTAATTGTTATGCATATAAAGACAGATTAAAGGAAATCGGTTTCAAGTTTTCGCCAAAGAAAAAAGCATGGTGCTGGCACTATGGTGATTATCATAAGCATCATAAGGAAGAAATAAGCCTTGATGACATAAGAGTTAAGTATGGCTCACAAAAGGTAACCAACGAGACCAAACAACATGCTTTAAGCTGAAAAGGAGGAATCTGTTATGTGTTTCAAAAATAATCAGCCTGTAAATGAGTATAGCTGCCCTTGTGGTGCTTGTCCCGATTATCTAGTCACTTGTATGCCGATCATCGTTGAGGGACTTATATTCGGGGAATGCGACCTCTGCTATTGTGAGTATTGCAGCTATTACGGAGAATGTCCGTCAACATAGGAAAGGAGACAGATCATTATGAAACTACTGAATTACGATAAAAGAACCTTAATCATGCAAAATGTACGCTCTGATGCGGCCCAAATACCGGATACCTACACCAAGGCGCAGTATAAAATCCTATGCCGCTTAATCATAAGGAAGAAAATCACAAAACAATTCTTTGACCTGTTTCTAACTGAATTATACGGCCTAACGGATTGGAAACAACTAAGTTATCGGCAGATGTACGAATTGATACATATACTAACCCACTATAACTATGAGAATGAGGGAATTTATCATGAATGAACGATTGAAAAAAATCTATGAACATATTATCTGCCGTGAAAAGGAAGCCATTGAAATGGATAAACGTGTGAGTGTAGAAATTGATATGCTTAGTACACCGTATATTGAGCGGTTAAAGGAGACAGAGCTTGAAGAACTAAAAGACCTCATGTACGCAGCAGCCTTAACTGCCGAACAAGAGGGCTTTCAATTAGGTATGGGATATGCGATAAAATTATTAATTTCTCTGCTATTGGATTAAAGAATTTCAATCATCTTTAATATCCGTTCTTTCTTTTGCTCATCACAATTTTTTAATGCCCTTAATATCTCATTATCTAAGGCCAGAGAAGAATTATCATACTGATCCATTAAAAGATAATCAATGCTTGTATTAAGGGCATTAGCAATAGCCAGCAAGACATTAAGTGAAACCTTTGTATGATTATTTTCTATATTGGAAATATGTGAAGTGTTACAACCGACTTCTTCTGCAATGTTATCTTGTGTAAAGCCTTTGCTTCGACGAACTTCTTTAATTTTTAATCCAAGCTTTGCGTAATCTATTTCCCGCTGCAATTATAACACCTCCACTTTGCTTATATAAGTATTTTTATGTTCTAATTGTAATGTTTGCGTTCTCATGATAGAATTATCTACAAAAGTTAAATATACTTTTATAGACAAATTTATTGTGAACATAGGAGGAATTACGGTATGGAAATGAACGTTGGTAATGAGAAAGAAAGCTTAAAGGAAATTCTTGAATTAACGGTACAAGACCCATCTGTTTATAAGGAGGACAAGGCTAAAATCATTATACAGGCCACTTCGTTATTATGTGGGATTATTGCAGCACAGCCTATCCCTTTTGCTGATATTTTTGTTCTGACACCGATTCAGCTTATTATGGTTACATATTTAAATAAGATAAAAGGAAATCCCTATAAAAAAGCGGAAATGAGTGAAATTTTGGCTTCGCTTCTTGGAGTAGTGGGCTGGGGGGCATTGGCACAACACGTAATATTAGGCCTGTATAAGACTGTCCTGCCATTTCTCGGTGCAGTAACTACAATTCCGTTAGTTTATGCAGCAACCTATGCTTTAGGGAAATGCGCCGAAGCCATGATTGAAGCTAAATCCAAAGACCAAAAGATAAGTGATGAAGAGTTAAAAAAGCTGGCGGACGAAACAAAAAGAATGGCAAAATCAGAGCGGAAAAACATGGGTCTGGCAGAGGCTGCAAAATTATTAGGTGATATTAAAAGAAATTCCAAAGAGTATAAGAAATACAGAACATTAATAGAAGAAAATGATTTGTATAATTTGTTACAGAAAATAGAAATCAATACTGATTCAAGAGAAAACATCGACATAAATGAGAAGATCGGGAATAAGATGGCTGACATTAAACATCGCATTAATGAAAAGTATCCCCAGGTATTATGTACTCAATCCGTTCTTTTCACATTGAGCCTATTGCCAACAAAGGTGTGGGTCGAAGAGGCAGAACCATTTATTGCTCAAGTATATCACGATATTTCCAAATCTAATTGTATTTTAGAGAAAAGATTAGGAAACACACTTTTTATGAATGCAGACACAACCTTTGGAAAAGTAACGTTGTTAGTCAACAAAACAACCCTCATTCAAAAAGTAGATTTGAATGATAAATATAAAAGTGAATTTATCTGGAAATACATAGCTGAAGTTAAATATGAAGAAAATCTTTTTGATATAGATATTAAGAAAAGATTTCACGAAATGATTAAGGCTAGTCACGATGAAATTTGTGTTATTTCACCGTGGGTCAATAAGGGGGTATCTAAAACAGTAATTCCTCTGCTAAAGGAAGCATCACAGAGAGGCGTTAAAATCAAAATTATATACGGTATTTCTGATAATACAAGTAATCCAAGCGAGCAAAAAAGAAGAACGGATTCAGATGAAGCAATCCAAGAATATATAGAAGCATTAGGGGATTCATTAACAGTAAAGAGAGACAACACTCATGTGAAATTATGTACATGTGATAATTCTTATCTTTTAGGGAGTTATAACTTTTTATCCTTTAATGGTAATTATGACTTAGACGATTTGAGAAAGGAATTTTCTGTATATGGTGAAGATGAACAAAAGGTTCAAGATCTCAAAGAGCAATATTTTAAAAACATGTAACTAACATAACGAAAGTAGGAAAGGAAAACCTGAACTCATATTACATATTTAAGAAAGGAAAAGTTGTTGTAAAAAACAGCAGGAAAAAACATGTTAGGAATAATTATTATAATAATTATCGTATTATATGTATTAGGAAGCCATTCAACTGATTATAGTGTTAAATCTTCAGAAAATAACAAAGTGGTTGGGAGAAGTCAACCAATTATCTCTAATAATCATGCCCCTGAATCAATCCTGACTAATGAAAAATTTTACAATTACGTTAGTTCATTAACTCAAGATGATTTAGAAACAAAAGTTCTTTATTATTACAACACTTATAAAGGTTCTTCCAATTTGATTCCCGTAATGGGAGAATTTGGGAGTATAGAATTTGTGAATTTAATGTTGCTGATGAATTATTTAAAAAATGTTATAGACGAAAATTTAAAAGCGGAGAGACATAGTAGCTTTACTGATTTTCTCCAAGATCTAAATTTTAAATGTCTTGTCACATTGGGCTTTGCATTTAATCATATGTCCCCCGGTGAATTTAGTGATGAACTTGACAAAATTATTAAACCACATCCTGAAATTATGGAATATTCAGAATGGAGCAAGGTTTATAGATATTCAAGAGATAACCATGGCGACTGGATACATAAGCAAGAATTTGCATATGGCACGCCAGAGTTACAAAAAGACGGTGGGGGAGAAACTCAATTAATACATGATAGGCACTATAGAGAATTTGCAGAAGTATATAATGAACTAGTTGATTATGATTCTGTCATAAGATTTTATAAAAGACAGGGATTAAATCCTGACTTTTGCGTATCGTATTATCCAGAATAGGGATTGTGGAATTGTTGTGTCTTAATCTTCACCAAACTGTGTCTGATATAAAATAACTAAATATTGATTACTTTATTTTTTTGAGGAAAGAACCTATTCCACAATCCAAACGATAAATAAATTAATTAAAATTGTAACTGCATTTTATCACTATTAGGGATTTCAAAGGGGACTATTTGCTTATCTGGAGCAGATATTCCCCCTCCTTTTATGTGGCATATCTTTAAAAATATCGCATACTTTCAAAAAAGATAATTTTTTTATAAAAGCTGTTTCCCCTTAGTTGAATTTTGTAACAAGTCAATTACATTTTCTTTTTTCATTAATGGTTAACCTTGTCCGAATTCCCCAAGCGTCCATCTTTTTAACATTAAATTTGTGGTCTTGTATCCAGTCCTTAAGACCTTGAAGATCATCATTTTTTTTGAATTCTCTGTATTTATCAGAAATATCAAGTAACCATTGATCATATTTCTTCTTTAACTCTGGGAAATCATACTCGAACTTTTTGCTTAAATAACCATTGCTTGGGTTCACATTAGAAACAAATCTCTGTTGATTACCTCTGGCCCTTTTTACTTCTTTCATAAAATCATTAACTTTTCGGTGGTGTATCTCGGCACATTTTAATTCAGTATTCCTATTTGGAAAACTGCAATACTTCGTATTCTTTTTTGATGTTGGCATAAAGAGGCGGCCACACTGTTCGCAAGTTTTTATTTGTTTATCACTTTCAAGATATTTCTGCAAATCTACCCATAATAAAGAATTAATATCTGAAAGGTGATAAATAGTATTTAAGCCATTATCTTCATTTATTATTTTTGATATAGATACTTTAGCATTTGAAATCGATGTATTCAATACATAGGAACATAAAAGAGTATCTTGCCTTAATAAGACCATTTTTAATTCTTTCTGAAATTGACTATCATACAAGCAAGCGGGTATGTAAAATAAGATATCCCAAATAGCCTCAAATATTTGTTTGTTTTTTTCAGAATCATTAGAAAGATCATTGATTGCTTTTATTTTAATTTTTATTCGATTAATAGCTTCGTATAACTTTATTGAATCATTAGTACTGGTTATTTCATTAAAACTTTCTTCAATTTCTTTTTCTAGTTCAGAAATAAATTGCTTTTCTAAAATATCACACATACTTTGGGACTCACGATTGGCGGCTTTAGCGTCTTCTTCAAGATCTTTTAATTCAAGCGAAATATCATCAACGAGAGACTTTTATAGTTTTGCATAGTCGGATTCACTCGAAGTATTCGCATTGATCGTATTAATTTTTTCTTCAATTTTACTGTTAATTTCTTTATCCATCAGATCAGACAAAATAAAGAGTAAGGTTTGGTTACCCAAATACACATACTCATCATCTATAACTTTGTTTATTAGCTGTTTAAAATTAAAGAAGTAATTTGAATATATATGTCTTAATTTATCGGTATTATTTATTTCCCTCTTTAATCTTTCGATTCTCACTTTTTTCAAGCTTTCTAAATATGTCTTGATTACTTTATTCGTATCATCAAGATTCATGTTGGCAAGCAGTAAGGAAAATTCGCTATATTTTATGGCAAAGCCTTTGTTTTTATAATACATAATTGTCTTGTCTTCAATCAAATCCAAGGTTTCCATGCTTTGTTACCCCTTATCTATTTTTATATATAACATAAAAACTTAAAAAGTATGAAATATATATATCGGCTATTAACTCCCATCATATCATGATAGGCTTGTTCTATCAATCAAATTAAAGCAGCTAGCTAGCATATGAATATTCGATAAGCTGGGTTGATGATTCATTCTTAGGAGACATAATGTTATAAATAGTAAATGTGCCCCTATAAAATAAGGAGGTGGAAAGGTTTGACTAACAAAGAGATTCGACAAATTCTTAAAGAATTAAATGTCTTTCAAAGGCAGATAGCAGAATTCCTTGGTATATCAGAGACATCTTTATCCCGTTGGTTCAGAAAAGAATTAACTCAGGAACAGCATGATGATGTAATAAATGCTATACAGAAGATTGTAGATAATCAGAGGAAGAATAATTGGTTATAAGAAGTAAATTAGGGTTATGAACGCCGACGTTCTCTTTTAATAATATATTCTAGGCCGGAATATAGAAGAAGTTATAATGAATGGTCATAAACGCATATCCCTTTGGGATAGCGTTAAGACCATATCATACCAGGTTTCCCCATAATAGTATAAGTAACTTGTTGATTACAAAAGGAGGCGATAGCGATTCATACTGCAACAATCCAGTTACAAATAGACTTACTTACATATCGGCAACTATTGAATAGCATACCGGCGTTAAGACAAAATCGATATGGTAATGCAGTTAGTAATTATTATAGAAGAAAAGGAATTCGACAGATTAAACTAATGAAATGCTCGAAGCCAATAACAAAGTACTATATAATCTTGTGGCTAAATATAAACGTAATTATGGGGGGAAGCGGTATCTTTGCTTTAAATTTGAAATGTTACACAACGGATCAAATCGTTTATGCCATACAAAAGCGACTACATGAGATTGACTGTTTCCGCCTGTCATATCTGGGAACAGTAGATATTCGCGAGTGGAAAGTAAGGCGGGTCGACTTAGCAAAAGATATATATGTCGATAAACCGGAGGTCTATGCCCTTTTAACGAACCTAGGTGTTCCATATGGTTGTCGCAGGTTGAAACGGGCAAATATAAACAAACCGTCGGATACTCTTTACTATGAAAGTTGTTGTTTTAGCAATAAATCAAGACGTATCAATATTTATAATAAGATGGCTGCTATGGTCAATAGAGGACAAATAGCATATAAAGTTATTCCTGACTTGGAGCATTTATTTCGTATTGAATACCAGATTTTAAAGCGTGGTGTAAAGTACAATTCAAAAAAGTGGAACGATAATCGTTCTATCCGATCATATCTTGATAATGAAACAGTGATAAATTATTTGATATCAGAATTGAAACTTACATTTGGAACTGAGAGATATGTTACTTATTCATTAGCTGTCCAGTTAATAAATCAAAGCAAAGAGACGGATGCAGAAAAGCGAAAGATGATACGCACTATAGAGTTAATTCATCAAATGGATGGCTTATACAATTTAGAAAAGGCCCTGGCTAATCCCACATCGGCTCTGACGAAAGAACTTGGAAATTTGGAAACTTTCAAGAAGAAGCGTTTGACTAAAATCAGAAATTTAGGAATCAATCCTGTGGTAATTCCTGATGAATATGGTTATAAAGAACTGCCCGGGCTGCATGAACTTATAGAGAATTGAGGAAGAAGAGAAATGGAAAAAAGTGGACTTTTAGATTACAGCATGGAACTTGCTTTATTGGTGCAACTGTTTCAAAAGAAATTAGTAACAAAAGAAGAATACCAATTAATTAAAAAGCAGTTAATGAAAGAATATTATATAGTGTCAGATATTACTGCTATTGGAGCCTGATAAACAGGCTTTCATATAAAATTACAAAGGAGGACTTATTCATGAATGAAGTAAAAATTAAAAAGGCCAGCAAAAAGTTAATTAACAGAGGAAAGGGGGAACATGCAGACATATTAAGAGTAGCTGCATACTGCCGTGTGAGTACTGATAATGAGGAACAGCTTGAGAGCTATAAATCACAGGTACGGCATTATACAGAATATATCAATGAAAATTCTGAATGGCAGATGGCCGGAATATATGCGGACGAAGCTGTCACTGGCACTCAGGCGAAAAAGCGAGAGGATTTCCAACGAATGATAAATGACTGTATGAATGGGGAAATTGATATGATAATCGTAAAATCTATTTCACGTTTTGCCAGGAATACTCTTGATACACTTAAATATGTACGTATGCTGAAAGAAAAACAGGTAGCAGTATTCTTTGAGGAAGAAAATATCAATACGTCGACAATGGACGGGGAACTGCTATTGACCATTTTAAGCTCTGTTGCACAGCAGGAAGTCGAGAACATATCAGCTAATGTAAAAAAGGGACTAAGCATGAAAATGCAGAGGGGGGAAATGGTGGGCTTTAATGGTTGTCTGGGATATGATTATCACCCGGAGGATAAAACCATCACTGTTAATCAGGAAGAATCTCAAACAGTCTACTATATATTTGAAAGATATGTGGAGGGAGCAGGAGGAAAGGTGATTGCAAGAGAGCTGAAAAATTTGGGATATAAAAATAAGGCAGGAAATACGAATTGGAGCGATTCCGGCATTCTTGGCATTATCAAGAATGAGAAATATAAAGGTGATCTGCTGATGGGAAAAACCTTTACCCTTGACCCGATATCAAAGCGTAGGCTAGAAAATAAGGGAGAAGTGGATCAATATACGGTTGAAAACCACCATGAGCCGATTGTGAGCCGTGAACTGTTTGACAGGGCACAGGAGATACTGGGAAAAAGAAATGCACCGAAGAAAAGAAACGGGGGGATTGGAAAAAGAGAAAAGTTCAGCAGACAGTATGCGTTTAGCTGCATGTTAAAATGTGGGTTTTGTGGGGGGACATTGACGAGACGTGCATGGAACTCAAATACCAGTTATAAAAAGGTGGTCTGGCATTGTGTGACAGCCACGAAAGACGGAAAACATAACTGTCCATACTGTAAAGGTATTCCAGAGAAGCTTATTGAACAGGCATTTTTGCGGTCGTATAAATTATTATGTAAGAATGACAACAAAATCGTGGACGGTTTCCTGATAAGGGTAAAACAGGTATTACAGGAAGAGGATAACAGCAAAGAATTGAAATCTATCGAAAAAGAGATTGACCAACTAAAAAGGCGAAAGAACAGCCTTGTGGATATGCGTCTTGATGGTAAGATAGACGATGAAACCTATAGGATTAAGGAGGAAGAGATAACGGACAGGTTAGATAAGCTTATCAGTAAAAAGCAGGCCTATACAGACCAGGAGACTGAAAGAAAAGATATTAACAGCAGGCTGTTAGAATTTCAGACGATATTAAGCAATCATAAGGTTTTAGGAGAGTTTGATCGTCACGTATTTGAGTGTATAGTGGACAAGGTGATAGTAGGAGAGAAGAAAGAGAATGGCGAGGTAGATCCCTATAATCTGAAATTTGTATATAAAACAGGAATGGAGAATGAGGTTGCTGCAAAGCAGCCTTTTTCTTTTGGAAATTCATATTCCCAAACTGTTGACGAGTATGGTAAACTATGTTCAGATGGAGAGGACGACACATGTTGAGACGGTTGTATTGATGTCAAGGGTTGAGAAGTAAAAGGCGAAAAAGGCTTGAAATAAAGGGATTTCCGAGAGTTGGGACTGCTGTGCAGCAATTCTGACTCTCGGATTTTTTCGTTTATGTAGCCTGGAAATCGGATCATAGTGTATGGGGTTGAGTTGATAGTATGGAAACGGGTAGGGTTATGGAGATAGGATTGTTAAAAAAATGGGTTGAGTCAATAAGATGTTTATACTATAAAAGGTTGATTTTAGACTAAAAATAGGCTATAATTAGACCGTTGGCGAAAGGAGCTAAATTGAATGAAAGAATCTTATATATACTTGGACACCTATGTTTTGCAGCAAGACATGAGAGTGCGGCTTCCAAAGTCTGTTCTGTCAAATCTTGATGTGGAAAAGGGTACAACCAAATTTGATATTTACTTAAATTCAAGTGAAAAATCACTGGTATTGAAAATCCATGAAGACAATGGAGGCAACACGAATGATAAATAAAATCAAAGCTGTTTCCTTATTTACAGGTGCTGGAGGTATGGATGTTGGATTTGAAAGAGCTGGAGTTACAGTGGTTTTTGCGAATGAAATTGTGAAAGAAGCAGCAGAAACCTATAGTGCGAATCATATAGGCGGAGTAATGGTTAATGATGATATTAACAACATCATTGATGACCTAGATAAATTCCAAGGGATTGATTTAGTGTTTGGAGGTCCCCCATGTCAGGGCTTTTCTGTTGCAGGAAAAATGGACCCAGACGATGAAAGAAGCAAATTGATATTTACATTCTTGGATGTTATAGAAAAGGTCAAGCCGAAGGCTTTTGTGATGGAAAATGTCAAGGCATTAGGAATTTTGGAAAAGTGGGAACCAATCAGAAAAAAATATCTTGATAGAGTTCGTAGTTTGGGTTACAATTGTGCCCCATTCATTTTGAATGCTACCGAATATGGAGTGTCGCAAAAGAGAGAACGAGTATTCTTTGTTGGAATACGAGACAATTTAGATCCGTTCTTTGAACATAATATAAGGGAACTGATTGAACAGCAAAAAAATCAGGCACCTGTCATTAGAGAATTACTAGCATCTTTGGGTAAAGCAGGAACAGATGAGAATCCAGATACATGCACAGCAAAGATTACATTTGCAACGCATCCCATTATGAGAAAATCACCATATGCGGGAATGTATTTCAACGGACAAGGCAGACCAATTAATATTGATGGGTATGCAAATACACTCCCGGCATCAATGGGCGGCAATAAAACACCATTTGTGGATGAAGAATACTTATATGGCGATGCAGTAAGTGACTGGGTTGTAGACTATCATAAAGGCTTAGTGGATGGAACAGTTACACCAGAGTTTGAGGAAGCACCTAAAAGATTGCGTAGAATTACGATTAAGGAAGCAGCTCGGATTCAATCTTTTCCAGAAGATTATATTTTCTGCGGAAATAAAGGCCGAATTTATACACAGATTGGAAATGCTGTACCGTGTAAACTTGCAGAGGTTGTAGCTAAAGCTGTAATAAAATATATGAGTCAGAATTAATTTAGAGGGATGGATACCAGCTTGCACAGGCTTCCATCCCTCTTTGTGTTATTCTTCCTCGGATGTTTCCGATTCATCAGTTTCACGCTCAAGTCCGAATTCCTCTTGAGCAAGCGTATCGAGATATGCAATTACCGCTTCTTTGAATTTTGTTTCATGAGCGGTTTCTAGCATGAAGCGCATGAACTCATGGGTATCTACGTTTTCAATTGACCCAACAATCGATGAGAGTAAGTTTTTATAGGAGATTACTCGCAAAAGAAAATTTCTATTAAGATATTCTTCCTCAATGGTTTGGATAAAGTCACCATTTGGAGTGCTGCGAGGTCCCTCTATGAAGAACATTTTATTTCCACCAGCATTGAGAACTTTATCAGCAGCGTGACGCACATCTGTTTCGGAGTAATCTTTATCTTTCAATTCATTAGAGACTACAAGAGCGCCATCTACATAAATATCTAAATCACTGATTTCTCTACCGGAAGCACCACTTTGGTTCACAGGATGAACTTCCACAGTTGCATTTGGTTTATTGTATAGTAGATGATATGCACCAGCGACTAAGAGTGTTAAAACCTCTCCTTCGTAACTATGTTCCAATGCTTTTTCCATATATGCAAATAGTCTGGCAGGAAGATTTGATGAATTTTCTACTGTAAATATCGTCATGGATTCTTGCGCATCTCTCATTGCAATTAATTTCTGCAGGAGATATACCAAACAACAATAAGCATCAGCGGATGTTAAGATTTGAGGCAGATTGTCGTACAATGAGTTTAAGAGGGATTGGTCATTGCCTCGGCGTACAGCATTACTTTTTGAAAGTTCGGGAAATCTTGCAGGCTTGTTTAAAAATGGTTCATTTGAACCACCTAATACTTTTCCCAAGGTTTCCATCTCAAAAGGAACGATTACCTTGTGGCACACAGTTCGTGCATCGTATGCGCCTGGAAGAGTAGACTTTTTCTGTAAGCATAATGCATTTATTGTCTCGTCAGTTGCTTTGGAAAGCAGAGCCGTAAAAAGTACATACTTATATGTAAGATGTGAGTTGTCGATAATGAAATCAATAAATTCCTTGTAATTACAATCTGTTTCGTTTCCATTCAGAGCATCTGAGTAGGCCTCCTGTAGTTTAACAGCGGCATCTTCTTTTAATCCCATATTAGTACCTCCATATTTTTTATTTGAATAAGTGGAATTCTTCTCGTGTTAATCCCATGTCTAAAGCTCTATACATATAACGTGCGGCAATAGAAGAGTATGGACTCCACTTCTTACATTTTTTGATTACGTCTTTACGGCTACAATCATCTGTTTTGTAAATCCAACGATAACTTTGTAAAAAGGCTCCGTCTTCAAATGGAAGTATGTCCGGTCTATTCAAAACAAAAATAAGATACATTTTTGCCGTCCATGTTCCAATACCATGAAGGCGAGTTAGATTTTTAATTACCTCCTTGTCAGACAGGTGGTTAAGTGTTTCAAAATTTAAATCGCCAGAAGTGACGGCAGTTGTAATACTGCGTATATATGTTACTTTTGCATTTGAAGTGCCAGTACTTCGAATTTCTTCATCGGATAGAGCAGATACCGTACTTGGATTGATGCGTCCACCGCAGAGACACTCAAGCCGGGAATATATTTTTTGACCAGCTTTTATCGATAACATTTGCTCTATGATTTCATGGATTAAGAAAGAGTAAGCATCCTCATACAAATCATACGCAATGGGACCTACCAGAGCGATTACCTTTGCCAATCGCTTGTCTTTAGAACAGAGGTATCGAATGGATTCGGTATTTGCATTCAATGAATATTTCTGTGCCATTTATCCCCCTCAATCCTTGACAATTTCCATGATATCTTCTAAGTTACAATCTAAATACGCGCATATGCGAAGAATAACATCAGTTGTTACATTTTGCCCCTTGCCAAGTTTTGCAATGGTATTGGAACTAATTTTGCATTCTTTGCGAAGTGTTTCACGGGTCATGTGTCTGCTTAGCAAGATATGCCATAATTTTTCATAGCTGATGTGCATGTATTTTCTCCTGTTCTTACTGAGAATAATTTAATAGTTTACCTATCCTCCTGGTTGTAAACATCATTCAAAAATCCATATCGGCCGGAGGCTTTATTACCGGAGAACTCTATAACATGGATATTATTCTCCGAATTTTCTTGAGGTATGAATGGCATACGCTTCTTTTGCTCTATTATTATGACTTGACGCTCAGAAGCGTGGTTGATGAGATATTGAATAAAATTCATTTTAATAGTATTCCTTTGCTCAATATAATCTGCTTCTGAAAGTTGCGTTAAAGGCGAATCTGCGGCAAAAAAGCCAGGTGCATTGCGGTCTTTCTCAATAAGATATGAACTCATAGCAAGAGTGGTAATTGTGTTTAGAATACCACAGAAGCCGCCGCCCATAGAAACTGCTTTTGATAAGCCCCCGATTTCAATATCAAAATTGGTCATATTAAGCCTTGCAGTGGTTGCACCACCGACTTTAGAAGCACTCAGTATTTCGACCAATTTTTCTTCAAACCCGTGAACAATATCATAATCATAATAGCTGAAAATATTATATTTGGGATTTTCGGGTACTTCTTCAGTTTCTTTTTCAAAAAGTTCACTTTTATATTGCGTTTCATTTTGTCGAACAGCCTCTAACTCACCAGCAAATCGCATTAACATAAGATGCCCTTCAAGTTGATCCTTAAATACGGCAAGCTGTGGATTGAGTTTTTCAGATATTAGAGTATCCACTTCTTTCTTTTGTTGTTCCAAAGAAGAAATAGCATCTATTACAATTTTTCGCTGCTTTTCTATATCGTTCTGAGCTTCTTCCAGTTCCGAGAGATGTCTTTTGATTTTATCAAGTTCAACTGCAGATGCAGCTATATATTGTGGATTAGCTACAGATTTCATTTCACTGTCACAAAATGGGCAGTGTTTTTTTGTTGACAATCCCGATACGCTAATTTTACCATCGACAATAAAACCAAGCCGTCTTATGTCTGACTGATATTGTTTCCGCAAAACAGAGAAATTATGAACAACGGTATTGCATTCTGACAGCTTGCCATTCTGTTCATAGATTTGTGACATCAGTCTTTTACTTTCAGTGGAGGCAGCATCCAGTTCCTTTTGTAGTGCAGCAATTTCTTCTTGAATCTTATTTAAGGCATCCTGTAAATTGGGGGTTCCGGTATCTGAAAGTATCTGCTCCAGTTCTTCGCGCCGCTTTGAAGAACGCTCAGCTTTGTCACGAATATAATCTGTTAGTGCTTTACGTTTTGCTTTGCTTACCTCTGGATTTTCAGGCTTTTCAAGATTATCAGCATCTTGCCCTGTTAATAAATATAATAATGCTGCAGGAGAAGCGGTTTTTCCGAAACTACCAGGTGCTTTGAGGGCAGACGATTCCCTTGCAATGTCGGCTTGCCGCATAAAAAATAGATGTAGTATGCTTCGCCAGGTTAAAGTCTGTGTATTACCAGATTCACTGGATAATATTTTGTGAGGCTCATTAATGCCGAGCAATTGTAGAAAAACAGTATTTATGCTTTTCTTGGCAGAATTACTTGTGCTATATGTATCGTGCTCAATTGTTGTATCCGTGCCACTGACAGTAATTTTACTATCCCCGAGTTTTCTTTCAAGGATAACTGTTCCAGCGTTGGTTCTCAAATGTAATGCGATTTTCTCGTAGCCATTATTATTATCTACAATTTTTGAAGGGTGATCTGGTTTAGGAGTAAAACCAAATACATAATCGATGCAATCAGTAACCAAACTTTTCCCTGTGTTTGATGGTCCAATAATCAAATTGAGTCCAGGATGGAAGTCTATAATAGAGTCTTTGTGACCTGCACCGGAAACAACCATTTTATCAATATAGAATCTATTCATGTTTGTCCTCCTGTAGGTAGTGTAGGGTGTAACGGTTGATATCCCGAAACATGGAAGTGTCATTTGTCATATCATAGTTCCTGAAAACTGCTCTTAATGCAATTTTGTATTCTTCTGAATATGAATTGGTTAAATCACGGCATACACGTCTTCCGTTTTCGGTAATTTTATATACAAAACCATTTTGATTTGCCAAGAAAGAAATGGTTCCATTTAATACAAGTATTTTGAGCGCAGATGAAACTAAATCCTTTCTGGCGGGGTATTCACTGAAGCGATAATTGCCATAGCCGTGCAGATTTTCATCAAGCAGATTAAAATCTGCAGCATAGACGGCAATAAAATCGATAGCACTAATTCGTTGAATACCTAATTCAATTCCCTTTGCTTCGTTGAGGATAAGAAGTATTCGAAGGGACATTTCAAATGGAGAACCAAGTACATTAGTTTTATTCATTTTTCTTCTTCACCCATTTAAGCCTGCCGTCATTAACTAATTGATGGCAGACCCCTTTCTTTATTTTGCCACTTATCCAGTAGGGTGAATTACTGAGAATATAGTCTTTGACACTTAAGTTTACAGCTTGTTCCATGACAGCAAGCATTCGTTCATATCCATTGGGATGACTGCGCTTCGCTGTATCTTTGACACCATCATAAGTTTCACCTTTTAGAATATCGAACTGACCAGAAAGACCTCCGCTACCTAGTTCCATTACACCACGATGAATAGATTCAGCCGCATAAAAGTCAATTCGTCTATCTGTCAGGTCTTCTTCATATTCTGGAAAAGAAGAAAGATCCGTTTTGGTAAAATCATCTTTTTCTTCGGTATCTCCATAAGCACTGTACAATTCACAAATGTAATCATGCTCTTCGGGAGTCGCCTCCTCTGGAACCGGCAATTCAGCTGGTCGAGGGAGCGACTTTATTTTTGTGTTTATTTCATCCACAAGAGAAAAATCGTATCCGAAGTCGGTGGTTTCATTGGAAGTAGCATTCGTACCACGGATTATATCAAGAAATACGGATTCCAATAACTCGGCACACGCATCAGAAATATCGTATTTGTCATGGCTGATTTTGCAATCATCAAGCCATTTTGAAACAGCATCATAGGAATCGGAATT
Organism: Lachnospiraceae bacterium; assembly: GCA_902363835.1. Lineage (GTDB taxonomy): Bacteria > Bacillota > Clostridia > Lachnospirales > Lachnospiraceae > Lacrimispora. The sequence goes on along the minus strand of CABJBM010000040.1, from coordinate 26,269 downwards.
ATCCATTTGTTCATCAAGCCATGCAGAGAATTTATCAATGTCTCTGTGATCATAGAGGAACTGCGCATCTTTTACTTGGATATTACGAGTTCCTTTAATATAGCGATAACGAGTATCTTCTTTTCTAGTGAGAATTTTGCAGGCATCCATTGCGGCATCCTTGATAAAATTCCCAATCAATTCAATGAAATAAATTGGTTCACTGGCTCCAGCGGAACAAAAAGGAGAGAGTCCCTGGGCGTAGTCTGAAAACTTCAAATTATAGCACCTCCCTACAATAAAAGACCTGCATTTTACTCTGTCCGAGAGTGTCCAAAAGCGTCCAGTCAGTCCGATTTTGAAAGAGGTCATTTTGATAAAATTAAAGTGACCTAAAAAGGAAAAGGGTCTGACTGATATTTATGTACATTATATCAGAAATCTTGGCAAAAGAAAAGATTTTCTGTAGAAAAGGGAGGTGAAGGAAATGGCTCAGAACAAAAAGCAAACTTCAAAGAAAGTTGCATCTACAGCAAGCAAAATTTTGAAAGATGGACGTTACGGAAAAAATTCTAAATCCGTAGCTGGAAGTGCATTAGCACAAACCAAACCGAAAAAGAAATAATACCTCGGAAATCGAAATGAAAAGAGAATGATTTGAATAATCAACCTTTTCATCTCTCCCCTTTTGGGACAAGCACTAAAGTATCAAAAACAAATAATCTCACAGCCTGAGATGCGCATTAAGGCGGCGGGATACATAGGAAGTTTGAACACAGTTTATCTGTGGACAAGCCGATGATGTACCCACCGTACTTTGTCATGCCATTTTAGGTGCAGGAGTCAGTGGATACATAAAAATCCATCGACTCCTTTTTGTATTCCTGCCGCCACCTATCCAGGCGGAAAGGCAGGGACTTTATGAGAAAGTTCAAGACAGCGGAAAAGAACCGCACAAATTATGTTTACTACACCGCAGAGGAAAAGAAGATTGTTCTTACTCCAGACGATGTGGACAGCACCTGGATTGCATTCTTACACGGCGAAGACGACGAAGCTGTAGATGCAGAACGCAGGGAGGATTATCACGTTCCCGTTCATTATGACTCCTATTCTGATGGAGAGGGCGATGATGCAGCAGACCGTAATTCTTATATGGAAGATGATGCCCCGAATCCATTTGAAAGTCTGATTCAGTCGATGGACGAAGCGGAGCATGAGGACAAGCTAAAGAAACTGAAAACAGCCATCGAGACTTTACAGCCACAGCAAAAAGCACTGATTCAGAAAGTGTTTTATGAGAACCGCACCAACATAGATATTGCGGCGAAGGAAGGTGTCAGCGAAACGGCTATCCGAAACCGTCTGAAAAAGATTTATGCGAACCTCGCAAAAAAGATTTGAACATGGGGGTTCGATTCCCCCGCTCTTTTGGCTTATAGACAGAGGGGCAGGAAAAGAACCTCTCGGAAAGGAGCTATTGATATGGCCGTAAAACATAAAGTCACAATCAATGTCTCTGAGGCAAACGGAAGAAAGTCCACAGTTTTGCGAGGTGCGGATATGAAACTCCCGGCAAGAATCGTCAGATTCCTGTTTGGGGATTTCACCCAGGTGTACCTCTTGAAGCCCGGACAGAGCGTTGAATCCGTGGATGTCAGAGAAATCAAGAAAGGAGGTACACACCATGAGCAAAGTCACAGCAATGCTTGATGCTGCGGTAGCAGTTATTACCGACATCCGTTCCCTGGCAGACAGTCTACAGTTGCTTGTAGATGCAATGGCTGAAAATGCTCCGGCTGAAAAGCCAGCAGTAAAAGCAGCCAAGCCTAAGAAGAACGCAGCCAAGGAAACATCTGCAGAACCTGCACCAAAGGAAGAAAAACCCTTGAATCTGGAAGAAGTCCGTGCTGTGTTAGCAGATAAGTCACGTAAGGGGCATACGGCAGAAGTCAAAGCACTTCTTACCAAGCATGGTGCAGACAAGCTGTCAGAGATTGACCCGGCAGAATATGCCGCTCTGCTTGCAGATGCGGAGGTGCTGTAATGGGAAATCACGCATTATTATCCGCATCATCCAGTCACCGATGGATCAGTTGTCCGCCGTCTGCAAGGCTCTGTGAAAACTGTGAAGACCAAAGCAGTGAGTTTGCCAAGCAAGGCACGGATGCCCACAGCCTGTGCCAGTACAAGGTGGAATCTGCTCTTGGGATAGATACGACAGACCCTACAGAAAGCCTGAACTTCTATGATGAAGAGATGGAGAATTGTGCAGAAAGTTATGCTGCCTATGTAATGGAGCAGAGAGCCATAGCAATGGAACGCTGCACGGATCCGGTTGTCCTGGTAGAACAGAGACTGGATTTTTCCAAATATGTGCCGGAGGGATTTGGCACCGGAGACTGTGTAATCATTGCAGACGGTACGCTGTCCGTGATTGATTATAAGCATGGAAAAGGCATCCTTGTTGAGGCAGAAGAAAATCCGCAGATGCTCTGTTATGCACTTGGCGCACTGGAACTCTTTGATGGAATTTATGATATTGATACCGTCAGCATGACCATCTTCCAGCCACGTAGGGAGAATGTCAGCACCTATACCATAAGCAAGATAGAACTTTTGCAGTGGGCAGAGGAAGTATTGATTCCAAGAGCCAAACTTGCCTATGCAGGCGAGGGAGATTTCACGGCCGGCGAACACTGCCAGTTCTGTAAGGTAAAAGCCACTTGCAGAAAACGTGCGGAATACAATCTGGAACTTGCCCGTTATGATTTTGAGATGCCAGCCACCTTGGAGGATGAAGAAATCGAAGCCATCCTTGCCAAGGCAGATGATCTGACCGCATGGGTCAGTGATATCAAGGAATTCGCTCTCCAGTCCGCAGTCAGCGGCAAGGACTGGACAGGTTGGAAACTGGTCGAGGGACGTTCCAATCGTAAGTACACGGATGAAAGTGCTGTGGCAGAAGCCGTTACGGCAGCAGGATTTCATCCGTATGAGCAGAAACTATTGGGCATTACCGCCATGACTTCCATGCTTGGCAAAAAGCATTTTGAAAACATCCTGGGAAGTCTTACTTACAAGCCACAGGGCAAACCAACACTCGTACCGGAGAGTGATAAACGTCTGGTAATGAACACCGCAAATCAAGATTTTAAAGATGAAAATGAAGGAGGACAATCTAATGTCTAATGTAAAAAATACAAATCCCATGAAGGTTATTACTGGCCCGAACACCCGCTGGTCTTATGCAAATGTGTGGGAGCCTAAGAGCATCAACGGCGGCGCACCGAAGTACAGCGTCAGCCTTATCATTCCGAAAGCTGACACCAAGACCGTAGACAAAATTCAGGCTGCCATTGAAGCTGCCTACAAAGAGGGCGAAAGCAAGCTGAAGGGCAGCGGCAGAAGTGTTCCGGCGCTTTCCGTACTTAAAACACCCCTTCGTGACGGCGATACGGAACGCCCGGACGATGAGGCTTATGCCGATTCCTATTTCATCAATGCCAACAGCGCATCTGCCCCCGGCATCGTGGATGCAGACCGCCAGCCTGTGATTGATCGCTCTGAAGTGTACTCCGGTGTGTATGGCCGTGCAAGTATCAACTTCTATGCGTTCAATTCCAATGGCAATAAGGGTATCGCCTGTGGCTTGAACAATCTGCAAAAAGTGAAGGACGGCGAACCTCTCGGCGGTAAGTCCCGTGCAGAGGATGATTTTGCAAGTGAAGAAGAGGATGATTTCCTGGCATAAGGAAGGGAGAAAAATTATGACAACAGTTCAGAGTATGATGCTTGCGGTATGCTTTGGTGCGGTGATGGGAACTTTTATTGGAAATGCTGTGTTCCTCATCAAATACGCCATTGATGACCATAAAGAGAAAAAACGTAAGAAAAAAGAAGAATCTGCTGACAAGGCAGAGTAATCGGACGGGGCGGCAGGAACAATCTTGACCGCCCTGTTTGTTATGGAAGGAGTGACACAAGATGAGTGAAATCAAAACACTCTCTATTGATATTGAGACATACAGTGATATCGATCTGAGTAAATGCGGTGTTTATAAATACACGGAATCGACCGCTTTTGACATTCTGCTATTTGGATATTCGGTAAACGGCGGTGATGTGCAGGTCGTTGACCTGGCGTGTGGCGATAGTGTCTCGGCAGAGATTATTGCTGCACTGACGGATGAAACTGTAACCAAGTGGGCATTCAATGCATCCTTTGAACGAATCTGCCTGTCAGCCTGGCTCCGCAGATATTATCCGCAGGATTTTTACCGCTACAGTATCGAAGAGGATACCAACCGTCATTATCTTGACCCGGAATCGTGGAAATGCTCCATGATCTGGTCTGCATATATGGGACTGCCGTTGTCCCTAGCAGGAGTCGGGGCAGTCCTTGGGCTGGAAGAGCAGAAGTTGAAGGAAGGCAAAGACCTTATTCGGTATTTCTGTGTACCGTGTAAACCCACGAAGGTCAACGGTGGCCGAACCCGCAATCTGCCGGAGCATGATGCGGAGAAATGGAGCCTGTTCAAATTTTATAACAGGCGCGATGTGGAAGTGGAGATGTCCATTCAGAAGAAACTGTCCAAGTATCCTGTGCCGGATTTTGTGTGGGACGAATACCACATCGACCAGGAAATCAATGACCGTGGCATCGCTCTTGATATGGAGATGGTGGAGAATGCAATCACTATGGATGCCAAATCTAAAGGGGAACTATATGCAGCCATCAAGAAGATTACCGATCTGGAAAATCCAAACTCGGTTATTCAGATGAAGCAGTGGCTTGCAGAACACGGTATGGAAACGGATACCCTCGGCAAAAAGGCGGTGGCAGAACTTTTAAAGACAGCACCGCATCCTTTGGGAGAAGTCCTTTCCTTAAGACAGAAGCTTGCCAAATCCTCTGTGAAGAAATATCAGGCAATGCAGAATGCCGTGTGTGCAGACGGCAGAGCCAGAGGGATGTTCCAATTTTATGGAGCCAATCGAAGCGGCAGATGGGCAGGTAGGCTTATCCAGCTGCAGAACCTTCCTCAGAACCATATGCCGGATCTGGAACAGGCGCGAGGGCTGGTGCAGAGTGGCAATTATGAGGCTCTGAAACTTTTATATGATGATATCCAGGATACCCTGTCGCAGCTGATCCGAACTGCCTTTGTTCCGAAAGAGGGATACAAATTTATTGTATCGGACTTTTCTGCCATTGAAGCCAGGGTGTTGTCCTTTCTTGCCGGGGAGTGGTGGCGCATAGATGTCTTTGCAGGAAGCGGAGATATTTACTGCGCATCAGCATCAGCCATGTTTCATGTTCCGGTGGAAAAGCATGGTGTGAACGGACACCTTCGTCAGAAGGGGAAAATCGCAGAACTGGCACTTGGTTACGGCGGTTCAGTCGGCGCACTAAAGGCGATGGGTGCTTTGGACATGGGACTGGAGGAAGAGGAACTGCAGCCGCTAGTGGATGCATGGCGTTCTTCCAATCCACGCATTGTTCAGTTCTGGTGGGATATTGACCGTGCAGTAAAGAATGCGGTCAATCAGAAGATACCATCAGATATTGGTGACATCCATATTTTCTGCAGGGGCGGGATGTTGTTTATCCGTCTCCCCTCCGGCAGAACTTTATCCTATGTGAAACCACACATGGGCGTGAACCAGTTCGGTTCGGAGAGCGTGACCTATGAAGGTGTCGGCGTTACGAAAAAGTGGGAGCGTATTGAGAGTTACGGTCCCAAATTCGTGGAAAATATCGTCCAGGCAATCAGCCGGGACATTCTGATGTATGCTATGAAAACGCTCCGGCATTGTTTTATCGTGGCACATATCCACGATGAGTTGGTGATTGAGTGCAGCAAAGAAGTAGCCTTGCCTGTCATTTGTGAGCAGATGGGACGGACGCCGCCTTGGATCAAGGGGCTGCTCCTTCGTGCGGATGGGTACGAGACGATGTTCTACAAAAAAGATTAAAAATTAGGGGTTCGATTCATTCGGATTTCTTGCTTATAGGCAGAGGGATACAAGTTCCTCTGCCTATAAAATTTTAAGGAGGAATTCGTAATGAACGAATTAATCAGAATCAATTTCGACAGTGACCGCCCTACTGTGAGTGGGAGAGAACTTCGTGATGCCCTAGGCATCGATACCCGTTACAATGATTGGTTCAAGCGTATGTGTGAGTATGGATTTAATGAAGGAACAGACTTTTACTCATTTTTGAGTAAAACCTCTGACGGCGGCAGACCGGCGATTGACCATCAGTTAACCATTGATATGGCAAAGCAGCTCTGCATGATTCAGCGTACCGACATCGGCAGACAGTTCCGTCAGTATTTCATCAAGGTGGAAGAATCCTGGAACTCCCCAGAAGCGGTCATGGCGAGAGCATTGCAGTTTGCAAATCAGCAGATTGCTCTCGTGAAACATCAGAATGCGGAACTATCCTGCACCATCGCCGTGCAAAATCAGCAGATTACGGAGATGAAGCCGAAAGCCAGTTATTATGACGTGGTTTTGAACTGCAAGGATCTTATTTCTACCTCTGCTATCGCCAAGGACTATGGGAAGTCGGCGATCTGGATGAACCGCTATCTGCATGAAAAGGGTGTGCAGTTCAAGCAGGGAGATATCTGGCTTTTATATCAGAAGTATGCAGAAAACGGTTATACCAGCACAAAGAGTCACAGCTATCCTGGAAGCAGTGGGGAGGTGCACACCAAGGTTCATACCTACTGGACGCAGAAGGGTAGATTGTTTATCTATGAACTGATGAAAGCGGATGGGATGCCGCCTCTGATTGAACAGGAGGTGTAACGGCTATGTCGATTGATAAGTTTAACGGCGAAAGTTACTATGATCCGACTACTTATGCGGCATTAATCAATGTGGAAAAGGAAGAAAAGGCAGTAGGGAGAGCTGCCGATTTCCGCACCTCGGATGGATACAGGCCGCTTGTATATATTTGTTCCCCATACAGCGGTAACATCGATAGAAATGTGAAGCGGGCAAGACGATACAGCCGCTTTGCTTTGGAGCAGAATACGATACCGATTACTCCGCATCTTCTATATCCGCAGTTCATTAATGACAATGACCCTGTGGAAAGGCACCTTGCCTGCCATAAAATCAATTATGTACTGATTGGCAAATGCGAGGAACTGTGGGTATTTGGCAGAAACATTTCAAAGGGTATGGAATATGAGATTTCTGTTGCCCAGAAGAGGAAACAGAAGATCAGATATTTTACGGAGGAATGTGAGGAGGCAGCTGAATGAGAGTGACGTTATATACAGCAAACTGTAGGGGCAACAAAAAGAACTGCATCTATCCTAATAGATGCGTAATTGAAGATGAGGTGGATTTCATGGCGGCGGTCGGATATGACCACGTATGTGCCTGGTTTGATAAAAGCTACCGCAGTACGGACAATTTTCGTACTTCAGATGTGGATGTGATGGATTGTGACAATGACCGTTCGGATAATCCGACAGACTGGATTTATCCGGAAAATTATGAAACGCTGCTCCCAGATGTCAGCTATATTGTTGTGCCAAGCCGGAACAACATGAAACCCAAAGACGGTAAATCTGCAAGGCCCAGGCATCATGTATATTTTCCGCATGATTCTATTGATACAGCGGAGAAGTGTGCGGCACTGAAAGCGGCCATACATCAAAAGTTTCCGTTCTTTGACGGGAATGCACTGGATGCCGCCCGGTTTATTTACGGTTCTGCCTGTGAAGATATCATCTGGCATGAGGGCGAGATTACCATTGATTGTCTGTTAAAGCCGTCCATGTCTGCCATTCCCCAAGGCCAGCGTAACAGCACCATGTCCCGATTTGCAGGAAGGGTGGTCAAACGCTATGGCATCACGGACCATGCCTATCAAGTTTTTACGGAAGAGGCGGCAAAATGCGACCCGCCGTTGGAAGATGAGGAACTTCAGCTGATCTGGGGCAGTGCCAGCAAGTTTGCCGTAAAGGTGCAGAGCCAGACAGGATATGTTGCACCGGATGCTTATAACGATGATTTTGCGCATGAGTCCTTGAAACCTTCTGATTATTCGGATATCGGGCAGGCCAAGGTGGTGTCCCGTGAATATGGGGATGAACTCCGCTTTACCGATGCTACTGACTACTTAAGATACAACGGCGAATACTGGGTGGAATCCAAGCAGAGAGCTGTTGGCGCTATGGAAGAGTTTTTGGATTTACAGCTGCAGGACGCACTGGATGAAGTGAAGGACGCACTGGATGCCATGCTTGCAAGCGGTGCGGGTGAAAATGAAGTTACTGCCGGAGGCAAGCGTTTTGAAAAGACACTGGAAGGCGAACAACTCGAATTGTACAGGAAATATCTGAAAGCGAAACAGTATCTGGGGTTTGTGATGAAACGCCGTGATATGAAATATGTGGTATCGGCACTGCAGGCGGCAAAGCCGATGCTTGCCATTGAGGTCAGCGATTTGGATAAGGACGAGTATCTCCTAAATGTCCCGGCGGCTACTTACAATCTGATGCACGGTTTGGAAGATGCCAAAGAACCGGAGCCTGCTGATTATATTACCAAGCAGACCACCTGTGCACCAGGCGATGTAGGGAAACAGCTGTGGGAGGATGCTCTTGATACTTTCTTCTGTAAGGATAAAGCGCTGATTGATTATGTTCAGCAGATTGTGGGGATGGCATCCGTGGGCAAGGTGTATGTGGAGGCACTCATCATTGCATACGGCGAAGGACGAAACGGCAAATCCACCTTCTGGAATACTATTGCAAGAGTCCTCGGCACTTATGCAGGCAATATGTCTGCGGATACACTGACCGTTGGATGTAAGCGTAATGTAAAACCTGAGATGGCAGAACTGAAGGGAAAGCGTCTGGTCATTGCAGCAGAACTGGAAGAAGGCATGAGGCTGAACACCTCCGTCATCAAACACCTTTGCTCCACGGATGATATTTATGCAGAAAAGAAATATAAGGACCCGTTCAAATTTACACCGAGTCACTCCATCATACTTTACACCAATCACCTGCCAAGGGTGGGTGCCAATGATGAAGGTACCTGGCGCAGACTGATTGTAATTCCCTTTGATGCCAAAATTGAAGGACGCAGTGACATTAAGAATTATGCAGATTATCTGTATCAGAATGCAGGATCCTATATCATGACATGGATCATCGAAGGTGCGAAGAAAGTCATCAAGCAGAACTTCAAATTGTCCGTGCCGTCTTGTGTCAGTGAGGCAATCAGTGAGTATCGTAAGCGTAATGACTGGTTTGGTAACTTCATCGAGGAGTGCTGCGAAGTGGATGAAGCCTTTCAGGAAAAGTCGGGCGAACTTTATGATGAATACCGTACCTATTGTGTACGCATGGGTGAATATATCCGCAACTCCGCTGATTTCTATGCAGCTTTGGAGAATGGTGGATTCCGCAAGTATAGGACTAAAAAAGCAAGATATATCATGGGTTTGAGATTAAAACCGCCGTTTGGAAACGAGGAAGAATAACCGAGGGTGCCACCTCAGACACCTCTTTTCTAAAAGTGTCTATATAAAGAAATTTTAGAGAAAAAAATATTATATAGAGGAGTTATAGGAGAGGTTGTCGGTGGTGGCACCAATTAAAAAATGAGGTATAAAAATGCGAGAAAAAGTATTAGAACAAAAACTGGTAACGACAGTGAAAAAGTTAGGCGGTGCCGCACCAAAGTTCGTAAGTCCGGGTTTGGACGGAATGCCTGACAGATTGGTACTCCTCCCTATTGGAATGATGGGATTTGTCGAGGTAAAAGCACTAGGAGAAAAGCCGCGTCCCCTGCAGCTTGCAAGGCATCAGATGCTTCGTGGGTTGGGTTTCAAGGTGTATGTGCTTGATGAGGAAGAACAGATTGGAGGGATTCTGGATGCAATACAAGGTGAATTGCACTGAAAATGCAAGAGAGGGTACCCTGGGGTACGAGCCATATGATTATCAGAAATACGCCATCGACTATATTGAAACACATCCGGTGGCAGCAGTCCTGCTTGATATGGGTTTAGGGAAAACGAGCATAACGCTGACTGCCTTAAATGACCTCCTGTTTGACTGTTTTGAAGTCCACCGTATTCTGGTGATTGCACCGCTTCGAGTGGCACGAAATACATGGTCGGATGAGATATCCAAATGGGAGCATCTGCAAAATCTTCTGTATTCCGTTGTAGTCGGAACTGCATCGGAGAGAAAAGCAGCACTTGCGGTGTCGGCAGATATTTATATCATCAACCGTGAAAATGTGCAGTGGCTTATGGAGGATAGTGGACATACCTTCGATTTCGATATGGTGGTTGTGGATGAATTATCGTCCTTTAAAAATCATCAGTCCAAACGATTCCGTTCTTTGATAAAAGCAAGACCAAAGGTCAAAAGAATCGTAGGTCTGACCGGAACACCAAGCAGCAATGGCCTTATGGATCTGTTTGCGGAATTCCGACTTCTTGATATGGGAGAACGGCTTGGAAGATTCATCGGTCAGTATCGAACCACCTATTTTATGCCGGATAAAAGGAATGGGCAGATTGTGTTTTCCTATAAGCCACTGCCGGGAGCAGAAAAACAGATATACCGGAAAATATCGGATATCACAATCAGCATGAAATCCACCGACCATTTGAAAATGCCGGAACTGATCAATTCCAGATGTATCGTGCATTTATCGGAGCAGGAGCAAAAGAGGTATGAAGAATTAAAGCAAGACCTGGTACTTCAGCTGCCGGATGGAGAAATTACCGCAGCCAATGCAGCATCTCTTTCCGGAAAGTTGTGTCAGATGGCAAATGGAGCAGTCTATTCCGATGATGAGTCCATCTTGCAGATTCATGATAGAAAACTGGATGCACTGGAGGACATCATCGAAGCGGCAAATGGGAAACCACTGCTTGTGGCCTATTGGTTCCGACATGATTATGATCGGATAGCAGAACGGCTCCATAAACTGCATCTTTCATTTTCCAAGCTGGATACTGATGAAAGTATCCGCAAATGGGATAAGGGAGAACTGCCGATTGCACTGATCCACCCGGCATCTGCCGGACATGGTCTTAATCTGCAAAGCGGAGGTTCCACCCTTGTGTGGTTCGGACTTACCTGGAGCCTGGAACTGTATCAGCAGACCGTGGCAAGGCTCTGGAGACAAGGACAGATCGCAGGCACCGTGGTGGTGCAGCACATTATTGCGAAAGGCACGATTGACGAGCGGATCATGAAAGCGTTATCCCAGAAAGACAGCACCCAGTCAGCTTTAATCAATGCAGTAAAAGCAAATCTAAGACAATCAATGACAATCCGAGGGAACTAAAAATTCTTATTCGGAGGTAACAGCCATGAGCATTATTTGGAAATATTTAGACAAGCGATCCGCTGCGGTGGAGGCGCTGAAAGATCACAGCAGTATGAAATTTATTATTAGTCAAACTGGTGATGAGATAAAAAACACTTATGACAAAATGAGTGGTGTCGGAAGCCCCAGATTTGACGGAATGCCCCACAGCAACAATCCACAGGCCGGAGAGGAACGTATTCTGAAAGGCATTGAGGAGATTGATGTGCTGAAGGAGCGTTATCGTCAGGCAGCAGAGTACATGGAATGGTTCAAGCCTGCATGGGAAGAACTGACTGAGGATGAGCAATATGTTCTTGAGACCTTTTATGACGATGAGGATTATCAGAGCGGAGCGGTTTATGATATCTGCGACCGTTATCATATCGAGAGGACATCCGCTTATAAGAAAAAGAACCGTGCTTTAGCAAAATTAGCCGTGCTGTTGTTTGGCAAGTAAGGTGTGTCCAATATCGCGGACGCATTTCCTGTTTGAAGGTGCTATACTGATAATATGAAAAATTGGATAAAGAACAGTGAGCCTTGTGGGTTAAGTCCTGCAGGGCTTTCTTTATGCCCAAAAGGAGGTAGAGATATTGCCAAGAAAACCAAAGAGGCCGTGTTCCTTCCCCGGTTGTCCCAACCTAACGGACAGACGGTTCTGTGAGGAGCATGAGAAACAGGAGAATAAACGCTACGAGAAGTACGACAGAGATCCTGCTGTACGCCGTAGGTATGGACGGGCATGGAAGAGAATTCGTGACCGCTATGTCTCACAGCATCCGTTCTGTGAGCAGTGCTATGCGAAGGGCATCCTTGTGGAAACCGAGGAGGTACACCACAAGAAACCTTTGTCGCAGGGGGGAACTCATGACACAGATAACCTTATCGCCTTGTGCAAGCCTTGCCATGCGAGGATTCATGCAGAGAGTGGTGACCGTTGGCACAACCATTGATGGTGGAAGTCATGACACCTAGGGGCGGGTCACTTCTCTACAGCAAAGTCTCCGTGGAACGGGCGTGGGGTCACACGCACAAAAAGGGCGATTTCAAAAGGGTAATAAAGGAGGTCGATAAAATATGCCTACAAAATCTAATAATACTGGCGGCAGAGGCGGTGCCAGACCGGGTGCCGGCCGAAAGAAAACCGCCGTGGCAGAAAAAGCAGAAAGCGGAAATCCAGGAGGCAGGAAATTAGAGGTTTTAGATATTCCTGAAATCGAAGGGGTGGAGATGCCAAAGCCACATGATTTCCTGTCAGCGGAACAGCGTGACGGCAGTGAACTGCAGGCGGCTGATATTTACAAGGAAACCTGGGAGTGGCTGAAAAAAGTAGGATGCAGTTCCAAGGTGTCCGGTCAGCTGCTTGAGAGATGTGCAATGGCATCTGCAAGGTGGATTCAATGCGAAGAAATGACCAGTAAGCTGGGATTTCTCTCAAAACATCCGACTACGCAGAAGCCTATCCCTTCCCCGTTTATCAATATCGGTATCAATTACATGAATCAGGCAGTAAGGCTGTGGAATGAAATATTTCAGATTGTGAAGGAAAACTGCAGCACGGATTACAACGATGAGGCTCCGCCAAATGATGTGATGGAGCGTCTCCTTAGAGCCAGGAAAGGAATGTGACATGAGAGAAAAGTATCATTTGTCGGATTTTCTGAAATGTCTGAAAGCCAATAAAGGAAATCTGACCAGACAGCAGTTTCGTACCCTCAAAGGTCAGGCACTTGCCGGAGATATAGAGGGTGCAGGAAAAGGAATGTATAAATTATTGGAAAGGCGGTGTGGCTGATGGAGATTGCAAAGAAAAGTGTAACAGACCTCATCCCGGCTGAATATAATCCCCGTAAGGATTTAAAGCCTGGGGATGCGGAGTATGAAAAACTGAAACGCTCCTTAGAACAGTTCGGATATGTAGAACCTGTGATCTGGAATAAAACAACAGGCAGAGTGGTCGGCGGACATCAACGTTTGAAGGTGCTGATTGATATGGGCATCACCGAGGCCGATTGTGTCCTAGTGGAGATGGATGAAGAGAAAGAAAAGGCTTTGAACATCGCCCTTAACAAAATCAGCGGTGGCTGGGATAATGATAAACTGGCACTTTTGATTTCAGATTTGCAGGGTGCGGATTTTGATGTATCTCTCACTGGCTTTGACCCGGAAGAAATCGATGACCTCTTTAAGGATGCCACCAAGGACGGTATTTCCGATGATGACTTTGATGTTGATGCGGAGCTTCAGAAACCGACCATGACAAAGCTGGGAGATTTGTGGATGCTTGGCAGCCACAGACTGGTATGCGGTGATTCCACAAAAGCCGACACCTATGAATTGCTTATGGGCGGCAGGCTTGCTAACCTCGTTATCACAGACCCGCCTTACAATGTGAACTACGAAGGCTCTGCTGGGAAAATCAAAAACGACAACATGGAGAACGGTGTCTTTTATCAGTTCCTTTATGATGCCTTTAGCAATACAGAAAAGGTCATGGCAGACGATGCAAGCATTTATGTGTTCCATGCTGACACCGAAGGACTGAACTTCCGCAAGGCTTTTGCCGATGCGGGATTTTATTTATCCGGCACCTGCATCTGGAAGAAGCAGAGCTTGGTGCTTGGACGTTCCCCATATCAGTGGCAGCATGAACCGTGTTTGTTTGGGTGGAAAAAGAGCGGAAAGCATCAGTGGTATGCCGACCGTAAGCAGACTACCATCTGGGAATTTGATAAACCAAAGAAGAACGGTGACCATCCAACCATGAAGCCGGTTCCGCTCATTGCTTATCCGATTATGAATTCCAGTATGAGCAATTGTATTGTTCTCGACCCTTTTGGCGGCAGTGGATCTACTCTGATTGCCTGTGAGCAGACCAAGCGTATCTGCTGCATGGTGGAACTGGATGAGAAATACTGTGATGTCATTGTAAAAAGATACATTGAACAGGTCGGCAGTTCGGATGGTATAACCATACAGCGTGACGGTCTGATCTACCAATATGCAGAAGTGGAGGTCAGTGATGGAACAAGTGAATAAACCTTTAACCCTCGGCAGCCTTTTTGATGGCTCCGGGGGTTTTCCTTTGGGCGGACTTCTCTGCAGTATGATTCCGAAGTGGGCATCCGAGATTGAGCCGTTCCCAATCCGAGTAACAACCAAACGCCTGCCGGATGTAAAGCACCTGGGTGATATCTCCACCGTCAGCGGTGCGGATATCGAACCTGTGGATGTGATCACCTTCGGCTCGCCCTGCACCGATATGAGCGTGGCTGGAAAAAGGGCCGGACTTGATAGGAAGCAGTCGGTGCTGTTTTACCAGGCAGTCAGAATCATAAAAGAAATGAGGTGTGCAACCAATGGAAAATATCCAAGATACATTGTGTGGGAAAATGTCCCCGGAGCGTTCTCCTCGAACAAAGGTGAAGACTTCCGGGCAGTCCTCGAAGAAATCTGCAAAGTCAAATCCGAGATCTATGCTGTTCCTGAACCTCCCACCGGAAAATGGAGCAATGCAGGAAACATTGTGGCAAAACATTTCTCCCTTGCATGGCGAGTGTTCGATGCTCAGTATTGGGGAGTTCCCCAACGCAGAAAACGTATCTATCTTGTCGCAGATTTTGCAGGCGGGAGTGCCGGAAAAATATTATTTGAGTCAGAGGGCGTGTCAGGGTATTCTGCGGAGGGCTTCGGCGCGTGGCAAAGAACTGCCTGCCATGCTGAAAACCGCACTGGAGAGACAGGCCGTATCTGCTTAAATGACCAAGGCGGCAGCCGGATGGATGTGACAGAAGATGTGACCTGCACTCTTCGTGCCGAGTCCCATCATCCACCACTGGTATTTGAGAATCACTCACAGGACACAAGATATGCAGGACCTCTTGAGGTGGCACAGACAGTTTCATCCACTTATGGAACTGGCGGCAACAATCAGCCGTTCGTACTGGAAACACCAAAGACTCTGAAAATCCGCTCCGGTTGTGAGGGCGGCGGCAAGGGTGCATTAATCCAGGACAATATATCTGCGACCCTTTCCTGCAATAATGACCAGACGCTGTTCGTGCCAAAGGCATACGGCATCTGCTCCAAAGACAGCAATTCCATGAAATCGGATAATCCTCACAGCGGCATTTATGAGGCAGATACTTCCAGATGCCTGGATGCCAATGGTGGTAATCCATCCTGCAACCAGGGCGGCATTGCCGTGGTCGCACTGCAGGGGTCGATGATTGGCAGAGCCGACAAGAACGGTCCCCAGGGTGACGGCATCAATAAGGATGTCTGTTTTACCCTTAATACGGCAGACAAACATGCTGTGGCCTATTCCTCCAGCAAGGCATCGTTTTTTACTTCGGCAGAGAAAGAACTGGCGAATACACTGGTTGCCACGGATTATAAGGATCCGCCCATCGTAAATGATGTGGGCGAAGTGCCGGAGTATATCGTCCGCAGGCTGATCCCTATGGAATGTGCAAGGCTCCAGGGATTCCCGGAGTGGTGGTGCAGTGACCTTGGCATCGAAGAACCAGCTGCCGATGACATTGCATTCTGGTCGGAGGTGTTTGAAACCAACCGGAAGATTATCGGAACTTCTACAAAGCCGAAGACAGAAACGCAGATCATTAAGTGGCTGAAAAATCCCCATTCGGATGCTGCTGAATATAAGATGTGGGGCAACGGCGTGGCTCTGCCATGTGTTTACTTTGTACTTTCCGGCATTGTGTATTACTCACAGTTTCCCACAGAATAAATCGGTCACTTTTTTCTGCACATTCACTTGCTATTAATCGGTTTTAGAGTGATTAATGTAGTACCGAAAAATAAGGAGGTACTTCACATGAAAGTAAAATTCAATGTAACTGGAAAAGAACGCAAGGCACTGGTTACCGCTATTGCAGAGATTACCGGAGCAGCCGCCATCTACAAGGGAGTTCCAAGCTGTGCATACGAGGTCGATTATTTTACCATCGACCGATTTGGCACACTTTCCTTTAATGAAATGACTGACAGCGAGGAAATCGAGAGGATGCTTAAGAAACTCAATCAACTTGGTTTCCGCAGCGAGAGTGCAGAGTATGATAATACGCAGCCGGAAATCGACTGTGAGGAGCTTTTGGAAGACTGCCTGCCTGCATACGAAATGCCGGAAGAAAGCGAACACGGCACAACAGTGGGGCTTACGGTGGCGATGCCGCTTGATAAGGTAGAAGCCAGCAATCTTACCAACCTTCTGGAATCCAAAGGCAGCCTGATAAAAAAGGCATTGGGAATCAGCGAACTTCCGATTGAAATCTCGGAGGAACAGATTTCATTTCCTTGGTTCTCCAATAGTTTGGATGCCGATGCGGTCAAAGCCTACACGGACTTCATTTCCGCCCTCTGCAAAATGAGCCGGGAGCAGAAACGAATCTCAAGCATCGAGAAAGCGGTGGAGAATGAAAAATATGCATTCCGATGCTTCCTTCTCCGGCTGGGATTTGTGGGGGCAGAGTACAAGGCAGACCGGAAAATCCTGCTGGAGAATCTGGCGGGAAGTTCCGCTTTCAAGGGTGGTGCGAAAAGGGAGGCGGCAGAAGATGAGATTTCCGAGTAAGGGTACAGCCCGGCGGGTACGCAGTCAGTATCCTGTTGGCACAAGAGTGGAGTTGGTGCAGATGGAGGATGCACAGGCTCCGCCCATTGGCACCAAAGGTACTGTGAAAGGTGTGGATGATACAGCATCCATTATGGTTAAGTGGGATAACGGTTCGCATCTCAATGTGGTCTGTGGAGAGGATAAATGCAGAAAAATAAATGAAACGCTCTGTGAGTTTTTGAAAATGAATGAAACAGCAGAAATTCATATTATGTCCCCAGGTGGCTATGTAGATTTGAATAAAGAAAGAATTGAACAGCTGCTGAATGGAAAAACAGTAAAAGCACATCCGGGAGATTTTCAATTCTGTGTGAATATGGCAGCCGAGGAGCTTCTTTCGCAGGTGATTTATAACCATAACTTCCATGAAGGAGTGCATTCGCTGTTTACAGATTATCCGCAAAAGGAAAATGGGGAGTGAGGTTGTAAAATACACAATTTCCAAGGGAAAATCCTCAAAAGATTGTGTGGTTATATACGCCGTAATTGACTTGATATAGTGTGCGTTTAGAGCGAATATGTACCTACCGAAAGGGAAAACACATACGGAGGAAACAAAAATGGCAAAGAAGAAGACAACAATTTGGACGGTAAGAGTAAACAGAGGGCTTGAGGGATGGCAGGATTTAAAGACATTCACCAATCCAGCGGAGGCTGACAATTGGCTTTGCGACTTCGTTAGAAGCAACGGCTATTGGATGAACGATTTCAACCTTGTAAGAAGGGAGGCATAAGCCATGTGGAGCGAAGGAACGATTGGAGTAAAGAATGCAGGCAAAAAATACACGGCGGTGCATTACTGGTGCAAACACTTTGATGAGCCAAGTGTTGAGTACGGTATTGAAAGCGGCAGAATCTGCAAGCTGATACTAAAGCAGGATGGCGAGGTAGTATACGACTATGGCAGGGGATGGGACATCCCGCCGCAGACCAAGGAAGCAGAGCAGGCACTTGCCATTCTGATGAAGGAACATAATTGAGAATTTTACAACTGTAAATTCCAAGAACGGAGCCGATCGGCTCTGTATCTTGTTGCTGAGGCTTGCCAGTGGCAGGTCATTTTTTATGTCCAAATGAAGGGGGTGGCAGAGAATGAGAAAATTGAAAAAATACAAATCGACAAAATTCAAGGCGAAGGAATCGGCCTATAGTGAAGAGATGGCAGATTATGCTGTGAATTTTATTGAGGCTCTGTGTCATACCAAAGGTACATGGGCAGGAAAACCATTTGAATTAATTGACTGGCAGGAGCAGATTATCCGTGATGTGTTTGGAACTATCAAAGCAAACGGGTATCGTCAGTTCAACACTGCCTATATTGAGATTCCCAAAAAACAGGGCAAATCAGAACTGGCTGCTGCGGTGGCACTTCTTCTGACCTGTGGTGACGGAGAGGAACGTGCAGAAGTTTATGGCTGTGCCGCTGACCGCCAGCAAGCAACCATCGTATTAGATGTGGCTGCCGATATGGTGCGTATGTGTCCGGCACTGAATAAGCGAGTGAAGATACTCGCATCGCAGAAGAGGATCATTTTTCAACCCACCAACAGCTTTTACCAAGTGCTGTCGGCAGAGGCATACAGCAAGCATGGCTTCAATATTCACGGCGTGGTATTTGATGAACTTCATACTCAGCCGAACCGAAAACTGTTTGATGTTATGACAAAAGGTTCCGGTGATGCCAGAATGCAGCCACTGTATTTTTTGATTACCACAGCCGGAACGGATACCCATTCCATCTGTTATGAAACCCATCAGAAAGCACTGGATATCTTGGAGGGCAGAAAACATGATGCGACTTTTTATCCCGTGATTTACGGTGCGCAGGAATCGGATGACTGGACAGACCCTAAGGTGTGGAAGAAAGCAAATCCATCTCTGGATATCACGGTGGGTATCGATAAAGTAAAGGCAGCCTGTGAGTCTGCCAAGCAGAATCCCGGCGAGGAGAATTCCTTCCGTCAGCTGCGACTGAATCAATGGGTCAAGCAGGCAATTAGGTGGATGCCAATGGAAAAGTGGGACGCCTGTTCCTTTAATGTAAATGCGGATGATCTGGAAGGGCGCATCTGTTATGGCGGCCTTGACCTTTCCTCTACTACGGATATTACAGCATTCGTTTTGGTGTTCCCACCAGAGGATGAAGATGATAAATATTCGATCCTGCCGTTCTTTTGGGTGCCAGAAGATACACTCGACCTTCGAGTAAAACGTGATCATGTTCCTTATGATATTTGGGGGAGACAGGGATATTTACAGACCACTGAAGGAAATGTGGTGCATTACGGATACATTGAAAAGTTCATTGAGAACCTGGGGGAACGATACAATATCCGCGAGATTGCATTCGACCGCTGGGGGGCTGTGCAGATGGTGCAGAACCTGGAGGGCATGGGATTTACGGTTGTTCCCTTCGGACAGGGATTTAAGGATATGTCACCGCCTACCAAGGAACTGATGAAGCTGACATTGGAAGAAAGACTTGCCCACGGCGGACATCCGGTTCTTCGGTGGATGATGGATAACATTTTTATTCGAACAGATTCTGCAGGGAACATTAAGGCGGACAAAGAGAAATCAACAGAAAAAATAGACGGTGCCATTGCAACAATCATGGGTCTGGACAGAGCAATCCGCTGTGGCAATGATGTAGGTGTTTCGGTTTATGATGATCGTGGGATTCTATTTATTTAGGAAATAGTAATTGACTCACTCACTAACAACTGGTATACTAGATATAGTAACTGAGTTGGTCGCTAAATATTGGAGGTAGCCATGAGGAGAATACAATTTTATCCAAATCAAGAGCTAGAACAGAAATTGGATGAAGAAGCAAATCTTTCTGGAATGAGTATAAGCGCATTGGTAAATGAAAAATTGAATGAATTATATTTTCCACGAGAGGAGAATGATTTGCCATTATCTGTTTTGACTGCGCAGGTTTTGAATGAAATTCAAGAGTATGCGGATAATTTTGATAACCCTAGCGAATTTGATATACTATCAGCTTCAAAGACTTTTGGGGAGATTGAGATGATAAGTAAGAAAAAACCGAGTGCAGTTAGAGCATCTATTGGGAGAAGTTTTGCAAGTAAAGTTGGAGCAGGAAAATTTATCAATATTGAGCAAATTAACGAGAATGGAAAACTCAAGTTGAGTATAAATAATGCCATTATGTATAAAGTTAAGAGGTGAATACATGAAAGCAAAGGAAATGATTGAACTTATTATGGATGTAGAACAGAGACAACACGGCATTAAAAAGATGTACCCATCAAGAATTGTATATTTTCAGAGAACAAAAAAATACGACAACATAACAGTAGGCTGCGAATATGATAATGACTTTGAATTTTTCGTTAGTGAGATGGAGCAAGCAGTTGGAGGAACTATCTATCGCCCAACTGCAAAGAAAATTTTAAACAACTGGTTCTTATGGGCATATGAACAGCGTAAGGCTTTAAGGCGATTAAGAATCAAAAAATAATTGTAAGTGCATAATGAGGAATGATTTACAAAGCATCTATCAAAAGGTAGGTGCTTTTCTTATGCATATTTTTATGAGAGGAGAGTGTTTTTATATGAGTATTTTAAGTGGTCTGTTCCGGTCAAGAGATAAACCAATAACTGACAGTACAGCAGGCAGTGCCTACCGTTTCCTGTTCGGGGGTTCTACTTCCGGCAAAGTAGTAACGGAGCGTTCCTCCATGCAGATGACGGCGGTATATTCCTGTGTTCGTATTTTGTCAGAGGCAGTGGCCGGACTGCCTCTTCATTTATACAAATACAACGACAGCGGTGGGAAGGAAAAAGCAATTGACCATCCGCTGTATTTTTTACTTCATGATGAGCCGAATTCGGAGATGAGTTCCTTTGTATTCCGTGAGACGCTCATGACCCATCTGCTCTTGTGGGGCAATGCCTATGCACAGATTATTCGAAACGGCAAGGGAGAGGTAGTTGCGCTATATCCGCTGATGCCAAACCGTATGACAGTGGACAGAGACGAAAAAGGTCAGCTGTATTACCAGTATAATACCAGTAAGGATGAAGCACCGACCATGAAGGGCAGTACTGTTATTCTGAAAATCACGGATGTATTGCATATTCCAGGACTTGGGTTTGACGGCCTTGTGGGATATTCTCCGATTGCGATGGCGAAGAATGCCATTGGTATGGCAATTGCCTGTGAGGAGTATGGAGCTAAGTTCTTTGCAAACGGTGCGACACCGGGCGGACTGCTCGAATATCCGGGAACGGTAAAAGACCCGGAGCGTGTGAGGGAAAGCTGGAACAAAGGTTTCTCCGGCAGTAGTAACGCCAACAAGGTAGCCATTCTGGAAGAAGGCATGAAGTACACCCCCATATCGATTTCCCCAGAACAGGCACAGTTCCTGGAAACGAGGAAATTCCAAATCAATGAAATTGCTCGAATTTTCCGAGTCCCTCCGCATATGGTGGGTGACCTGGAGAAGTCGAGCTTTTCTAATATAGAGCAGCAGTCTTTAGAATTCGTGAAATACACACTGGAACCTTGGCTCATGCGCTGGGAACAGTCCATGATGCGTTCCATTATTTCCACCAAAGATAAACCAATATATTTTATCAAGTTCAATGTAGACGGACTGCTCCGCGGCGATTATCAGAGCCGAATGAACGGCTATGCCACGGCAAGACAGAATGGCTGGATGAGTGCAAATGACATCCGTGAACTTGAGAATTTTGACCGCATCCCTGAGGTCGACGGCGGTGATTTATATCTTATCAACGGCAATATGACCAAACTGGCAGATGCGGGTATCTTTGCAGCAAGCGGAAAGGAGGAAAATGACCATGAAAAAGTTTTGGAAGTGGAAGAACCGGATGGTTCTGAATCAGGAGACACAGGAGCAGAGCCCGGAGAGGACACTGTTTCTAAACGGCACAATCGCGGAGGAAAGCTGGTTTGACGATGATGTCACACCACAGCTTTTCAAAGAAGAACTGAATGCTGGAGAGGGCGATGTGACTGTATGGATTAACAGTCCCGGCGGTGACTGTGTGGCAGCTGCTCAAATCTACAATATGCTCACTGAATACAAGGGCAGCATCACGGTCAAGATTGACGGACTTGCAGCTTCGGCAGCATCCGTTATCGCTATGGCAGGAACGAAGGTCCTTGTATCCCCGGTGTCCATGATGATGATTCACAATCCGGCAACGTTTGCCTGGGGCGATTCAGCAGAAATGCAGAAAGCCATTGATATGCTTTCCGAAGTCAAGGAATCTATCATCAATGCTTATGAAATCAAGACCGGGATGAGCCGTGTGAAGTTGTCCCATCTGATGGATGCAGAGAGCTGGATGAATGCAAACAAGGCTGTGGAACTTGGCTTTGCAGATGATATTCTGCACCGCTCGGAGAGTACGGAAGATGTGGAACAGCCACAGATTTTCATGATGTATTCCCAGGTGGCAGTCACCAATTCTCTGATGAATAAGATTGCAGCCAAATGCAGGATTTTGCAAAAGAAGGAACAGCCGGAAGGCAGAACTGTCGATTCCATCATGGAACGACTCAACCTTATCAAACAACACATTTAATGGAGGTAATAGACTATGACTATTTTAGAACTGAGAGAAAAACGTAATACCGCATGGAATGCAGCAAAGGCATTTCTGGATTCCCATCGTACCGATAAAGGTATCCTTACTGTTGAGGATGATGCGGCCTACACCAAGATGGAGCAGGAAATCGCAGACCTTGGCAAAGAAATCAGCCGTATGGAGCGTCGGGAGCAGATGGAGGCAGAACTGAATAAGCCAGTGAACACTCCGCTCACTTCCAAGCCTGCAAATGGAAAAGAGCCGGAGAAAAAGACCGGCCGTGCATCGGATGAATACCGTCATGCAATGCTCGATGCGTTCCCTTGCTACGGTTATTACCACAAGCGGTGAACACAAAATCAATATCGCAGCCACCAGGCCTGCCGCAGCCTGGATTGAAGAGGGCGGTGCGCTTACTTTTGGTGATGCGACTTTCAGTCAGATACTCTTGGATGCGCACAAACTCCACGTTGCCATCAAGGTGACGGACGAGCTTTTGTATGACAATGCATTCAATCTGGAGAACTACATCCTTACCCAGTTTGGCAAGGCATTGGCAAATGCAGAGGAAGATGCATTCCTTAACGGCGATGGTGTCGGCAAGCCTCTCGGTCTGTTCGCTGCAACAGGTGGTGGTACGGTAGCAAATACGCTGACTGCTGCTATCAAGTCGGATGATATTCTGGATTTGATTTATGCACTTAAGCGTCCGTACCGTAAGGATGCCGCGTTCATCATTAATGACCAGAACCTTGCAGCTATCCGTAAACTGAAGGATAACAACGGTGCATATATCTGGCAGCCTTCCTACCAGGCAGGTGAACCGGATACCATTCTTGGCTATAAGGTACGCACTTCTGCGTATGCACCAAAAGATGGTATTGCTTTTGGTGATTACAGCTACTACAACATCGGTGACCGTGGCAGCCGTTCCTTCTCCGAACTGCGTGAACTCTTTGCAGGCAACGGTATGGTTGGCTATCTTGCCAAGGAGCGTGTGGACGGTAAGCTGATTCTTCCAGAAGCAGTGCAGATTTTGAAACTGAAATCTGAATAATGGCTTGGCGGTGTCATTTTTTGTTGAAACGGCACTGTCTTTTTCAAGTGAGGTGGTGATAGATATGATGGTAACCCTTGAGGAGATGAAACAGTATCTCCGTGTGGATTTTGACGATGACGATGTGCTGTTGGAGCATCTGATTATAGCTGCAGAACGGCTGTGCATGGATATTATAAGAACGGATGATGCCGTGGTGTTTGCCAAAGAACCGAGCAGCAGGATTGCTGTCATGTATGCGGTAGCGTATCAGTATGAACACCGGGAGGATGCCGACCATCATGCACTGACCTTATCCCTTCGTTCCCTTCTCTTTGGTATCAGACAGGAGGGATTTTGATGGAGATTGCTTTACTGAATGCAAGAGTCATGTTCCAGAAGAATGCTGTGACCGTGGATGCCATCTGCAATCATAAAAACGAATGGACAGATGTGTATTCCTGTTATGCAACCGTCAGTGGCGAGGGTGGAACGGAAACACAAGTAGCCGGAACAACCGTGGATAATGCAGACCTTGCCTTTACCGTCCGGTACTGCAGGAAATCTGCGGAGATTACTACGGATGGATACCGGGTACTGTTTGGCGGCGAAATCTACAATGTTTTGTCGATTGACCATATGAATTACAAGAGAAAATACATCAAGTTCCGGTGTCAGAAAGTGAGGCGGTAAGGATGAGCAGAGACAGAGTAAATATCGATGGCATGGCGGCTGCTATCATGGAAGGGCTGACGGAGTATGTAAACCTAGCAACGGATGATTTGAAGGCAGCTGTCAAAAAGGCTGGCACTACTGCAAGGAAAGAAATCCAGGCCAATGCCCCAAGCGACACCGGGACTTATGCCAAAAGCTGGTCTGTAAAGAATACCAAGGAAACCTCGAACACATTGGAGGTCACGGTGTATTCCAGGAACCGCTATCAGCTGGCCCATCTTCTGGAGTTTGGTCATGCCAAACGTGGCGGTGGCAGGGTTAATGGAAAGAGTCATATTGCCCCGGCAGAGGAAAAAGCAGTATCCGAACTGGAACAGGAAATCACAAGGAAACTGGGAGGTTAGGAATGGAAGAACTGCTGAAAATCATCAAGGAAACAGGCATTCCCTTTGCATATGACCATTTTGCAGAGGGAGAATCGCCTGACCCACCGTTCATTTGTTACCTTCTTCCCGGCAGTAATAACTTCGCTGCAGATGGAAGAGTGTACTTAAAGATGAATGAGGTGCGGATAGAACTGTACACCGATACAAAAGACCTGGTGGCGGAGCAGCAATTGGAGGATGTGCTTGATGCACATGAAGTCTTTTATAACAAGTCTGAAACATGGATCGCCAGCGAAAAGCTGTATGAGATCCTTTACCAATTCAAAATGGAGGTCTGACAAATGGCAGATAAGAATAATAAGGTTAAATACAATCTGAAGAATACCCACTATGCTCTGCTCACGATTGCAGAGGATGGCATGGTGAGTTACGGCACACCAACTGCAATGCCGGGTGCTGTTTCCATCTCCCTAGATGCTAACGGCGAACCGGAAAACTTCTATGCAGATGGCGTGGCATATTATGTCATCAATAACAATATGGGTTATGACGGTGACCTGGAACTTGCAATGATTCCGGAGTCCTTCCGCATGGAATGTTTGAAAGAGGAACTGGACAGCAAGGGGGTTCTGATCGAAAATTCTGATGTGGAACTCGGCTCCTTTGCCCTGCTCTTCGAGTTTGATGGCGATCAGAAGCACATCCGTCATGCTCTTTACAACTGTGCTGCATCCCGTCCAGGTATTGAAGGGAAGACCAATGAGGACAGCAAGGAAGTACAGACGGAGACGCTTACCATTACAGCAACTCCGCTTGGTAATGGCATGGTCAAAGCAAAAACCGGGAATACCACGGATGCAACGGTTTACGCAGACTGGTACAAGACGGTTTATATGCCAACAGCAGCAGAAGGAAATCTTCCTGCTGCTGCAAAACAATCTGCTGCTGCTTTGACAGCAGTAAAGTCCAGTTCTTAAGGAGGTAATGAATATGAGCATGAAACAAAATATTGAGATTGATGGCAGGCAGGTGTCTTTTAAGGCATCTGCGGCCATTCCACGAATTTACCGTATGAAATTCCACCGTGACATTTACAAGGATTTAAAATCTTTGGAAAAGAGCATCGGTGATGGAAATGAGGAAAGTTCCAATTTGGATATGTTCTCATTGGAAATGTTCGAGAACATTGCCTATATTATGGCAAAACACGCAGATCCGTCTATCCCGGATAATCCGGAGTATTGGCTTGACGAATTTAATACATTTTCTATCTACCAAGTACTTCCGCAGCTGATTCAGCTTTGGGGTCTGAATACCCAGACGGATATCGACTCTAAAAAAAAGTTCGCAGCACAGACCGTGAAATGACAACTCCATTGTTTCTGCTCCGATGCGTACAGCTTGGTCTTTCCATCCGTGATTTGGATTTACTCACGATTGGTATGGTTAATGATATGTACGTAGAGAGCAGGAATGATGATTACAAGTACAGAGAAGTTGCGACTCAGGAAGATTTTGATAAGTTTTAAAAATAAAATAAAGGGGCTGTGAAATAACTCCTCAATAAAATAGGACTTTCCGAAGCACGTTCGTGCATCGGAA
>CABJBM010000039.1 GCA_902363835.1 Lachnospiraceae bacterium | reverse complement strand
ACTGAATAAGATACGTTTTTTACATCGTTCAAATTATTACTTAAAGCGCTTAAATTGCTATTTAATTGAGCGTATAGATCATACAGGGTCTTTCCATACCTTGCGTCCAGTGCAAACCCTGGTTCCGTGGTTTGGCCGTTGTTTACTAATTGCCCCAGGGTGAGAAGTCCGGTTCTTATGTTATTAAAGTCCTGAATGAACTTTCTGACCTTTCCCATGAAGGTTTTGCTGCTCTCTCCAGCGCTGGGTACCGGAAATTCTGTTGCTATGGTATCCAGTGTCTTTACAGTCATGCTGGAAATGTCTCCTCCAGAGGAGCTGGCCTTCTTTGACAATTCCTCGTCTAGGGTTTCAAAATTCCCTGTAATGTCCGAAATATCAATCGGATCTACACCCTCCGGGATCTTCATATTAAAATTCTGCGTATATTTCATATTTCAATCATGCCTCCTTTAAAGTTCTGATGCTATCCCAGGTGAAATTCCTCACACTGTTCCAGCTTCTGTCAATGGGTTCACCCCAGGTTGTGTACCGATATTCAAATGAATAGGAAAGATGAGCCGGCTTGATATCCTCCAGCATGGAGATAAAAGCATTCATATTTCTGGGAATTCCTTTAATTCCAATAAACCGCACCGTGAAATGATAGTTCGAATTATCCTCAATCACTTCGATCTCTCCACCTGAAAACGTCTCAGCTGTTTCCTTTATCATCTGGAGGGTAGTGGTTCCCTGCCCCCGGAGCTTTGCCATAAGGATTTCCCGACGCTGTTCATAAGACAGGGCCATATTTGTTGTCAGGCCATAGACTTCCTCCCATCGGGTCAGGCCCCAGGTTGCTGTCGATATAAAGCACTGATCCAGTAAATCAGCAAGTTCATGTTCTAAAAGGCCCACGGCATACCCTTCGGCTTCATAAATGGCTTTCAGCTCCTGGATCTCTGCCAGGAAAGGAGGTGCATACCGGGCAAGGTCCACATAGTAATCTTTCTGCTCCTCGTCAGTGCTTTTCTCCTGGGCATATTGGATCAGGCCATATTGATTTTTTCCATACATGGCTTACACCCCTTTCAGATCGTCCCAGGTCAGACCAGTCTTTTTTAAATACGTACTGTCATGGTTGTGATTTTTAGCAGCTGCATCCGTGATTCCGTATCCGGCCAGTGTGGTGGGATTGGTACCGGCAGTTACATGCCCTTGAGCATTCACTGTCACCGATCTATAGGTCCCCGCTGTTACTCCGCTGTTCGGATGAGTATAGGCCGTATCCGTAAACTTGGCACCGACGGGAACATCAGCATTTACAGAATGGCCGCCTACAGTAGCCGCATCTCCCCCATTCGCAGGCAAAGATGTGGGAAAGTCCGTAATATTGGCTTTTGTATGTGTATGGGTAGCCGTAGCAGCTCCTACCTGTGCCGCCGTCACTCCATGAGGATTGCTTTTATTACTGATATGGGTGTAAGCGGCATTCCAATTGTTAAGCAATGCCTGAGTGATGGTATCTAATACGCTCTTATTTGCGTGAGTGTGATTCTGACTGGTATCAATATCAGCAGTCGTTACGTATCCCGCATCATTCTCAAATGCTGACACTTTAGTGGGCATATCAGTTATCTGGGACTTAGTATGGGAGTGAGTTGCCGGCGGGAAGCTTGTGGGCCTTTCAGCCAGACTGCTGTATTTCCCATCAAAGGTAGACCATACCTTCCAACTTCCCCATGTATTATTGTAAAACGACCTGTAAGCCCACCCATCGCCGCCACTGCGAAAAATCAACAAATGCCAACTGTCGGCGCCATTGCTTTGAATCAAAAAGCCGGATGTAGTATTAGTCCAGGGAGCTTTGGCATTACTATCCGCTTTAACTGGAGTCACTGCCCCCTGAGCAACTTTTATTGGAACGAAAGCATCATAGTCCGCAATTTGTATTGCACCTGAAAGTCTTTCCGCACTTCCCCCATTGGCAGGGAGAGATGACGGTTTATTTTTTAAAAAAGCACCTGATGCTGAATCTGCTACATCCCAGTCAGTCTGCACATTTACTTCCGCACCGGCCGATATCCCTGCCAACTTACTTTTTTCGGCATTGGTATAATCATTGGTGGAAAGCCCCTTTCCCGGCACCGTATCCACCTTATCAGAAACCGCATTCCAAGCTGTCCTTTCTTCTGCCGTTATATGCTTTACAGTATCAGAAACATGGGCATGGGCTGTGTTCCACCGATCAACCAGGGTCTGAGTGATTCCGTCAAGAATGGACTTGTTAGAATGAGTGTGCTTTTTACTGTTGGCATCGTTCCAGTTCGTCCGCTCTGTAGCTGTGACATGTTTCACTGCGTCGCTGATATGGGTAAAGGCAGCGCTCAAGTTGTCCAGCAGGGCTTGTGTTATCGTGTCCAGAATCCCTTTATTCTCATGTTCATGTCTTTTCTCATAGGCTTCATTCCACCGGGCCAAAAGCGTCTCTGTGATCTTGTCAATGGTGGATTTGTTTCCATGGGTATGCTTTTTACTGTTGGCATCGTCATAGAGCGTTTTATCCTCTTTGGAGAGAAGACCGTCCACACTTTGAGTTGCCTTTGGGATCGCATTAGCCGATATGACCACCCATTCTGTACCGCTATAACGGTATGTATAGTCTGTGTCTTTTACATTTACGGTCCAACCGTCCTGTGGATTTAGATAAGTTCTTTCAATGTCTGCATAGGTATTGACTGTCTCTTTCCAGTCAATGGCATTCTCCAGTGTGGCAAATTTATTATCTACTTCATTCCGGGTATATTTATCTTCCCAATTAGGCATGTTGCTTTGAATGGTGCTTTTTATGGATTCCTCCGCAGCCATGGCCCTGGTCTTTTCTTCCGATAGGTTTTCTGTCAGAGTATTTTCAGTGGACTTCGCCCTTGTCATCTCCGTAACCAGATTATCAGCATTTTCCTTTTCTGCCGCTTTCGCCCGGTTTATTTCTGCAGTCAAGCTCCAGGAAAGCTCCTGCTCCGCTCCATTGGCACGGCTGATCTCTGCGGACAGGTTCCCAGCTACCGTCTGCTCTGCCGCTTTCGCCCTGGCAACCTCTTCCCTTAGTTCTGTAGCTATGTACTGCTCAGCTTCCACCGCCCGGCTGATTTCTTCATTAACTGCTTTCTGGGTCCGGACTACTTCTTCCTGTAGCTGGTTGACGTCCTCCGCCTCCACGGTATCCCCTTCGGCCTCATAGCTTATATAGACCGTAAGTACGTCAGCATAGACCCGTATGGTTCTCTTCCAGGGTGTGAGGCTTGGCGTAGAAAGCACATAGGTCTGGATCTTCTCCCCTGTCAATTTGGGCCCGGTATAGACAGAAAGGGTGGAGGTATTAATATTATCGTGCTGCAGTGGAGCATCATAAACGCCTCCAGTCAGCTCCACCCGTTCCTCCACCACATAAATGTTTCCATCTATTTTGTCCAACTTCTCATAAAATCTGCTGATTTCCACCTATATCACCTCCAGGGTAATAGTGCCGGGTACGGCAATCTCCACATCCTGCAGCCCCAGGTTTCCAGCCACTCCGTTGATCAACAGGTTTGAAAAATCTTCTACTCCTACTGTGTTAAGCAGAAGGTTTCCCACTTTGGCCAGGCTAATGTAAGTCACATCAAAAGCGTTTGCCTGAAGGTACTCCGTAAGAGCTTCTTCAAACAGATTTTGGACCGCACCAAGGTTCATCCCGTTCTTAAGCTTAATTCCTGCATACACATTAATTTCCTTTTCCCGTGCTGACACCACTGACACATTGGCTCCGATTGGGCGGATATCTTCGATATGAGCCGCAACTAGATTTACCAGATCAACACCAGCTGCAGATCGGTTAGAATCTGCAATTACTACCTTAACAGTACCAGGACCATCAGCCAGGGGAAATACCTTTGCAGCTCCTACTCCTTCACATTCCATGGCCCAATTATAATAATCATACCGATTTCCCCCGGTAGATGGCTTTTGGAGCTTTGTAAGGATCCGTTCTCTCAAACTCTTATCCGTTTCCTCATCTTCCCCGGGCAGCATCAGTTTAGTCAACTCTGCCCTGGTCAATCCACTAATATAGTCAACAGGCACAAGAGAACCCAACTTACTATTTGGGGCCGTACCTGCAACTTCACACCGTAATCTGTATATACCTTCTCCTAGTCTTTCCACTACTGTATAGTTGAGCATATCCAGAGAAAATCGACTGCCGATGGGGATATCTATATTAAACTCACCTTTTAATTCTGCATAAGTGGCCGCTTTGGGAGTGATCCTCCTCTCTTTCCCCAGACGGATCAGATATTCACGATCCGCAGTATCCGCATAAGCTTCCTTCAATACCGTATCCAATTCAATATACATGATGGTAAGCTCCGCCGCAGCCGGGGCAATGGCCGTATAGATAATGGAACCTTCCCTTCTATCAAGTTCGGCTGGTACCCGGTTAAGAAGCCTCTTTAAAATAACTTCATAGGTTACATCCTCATACATATCTAAACACTCACCTCTTTCTCAGCGTTGATATCTCCTATGGAAGTATGAATGGTGAACTTTACAAGGAGTTTCCGGCCATATACTTCAAAAGAAAAAGCATTAACGCTTAGGATCCTGTCATCCTGCATCAATGCTTCTTTTATCCGCTTTTTTAGTTTAGACTTAACAAGCCCCATGGACTGGCCAAATAACCGATCCAGCTCCACACCGTAATTCCAACTATAGATTAGCCATTCAAAACGCTCTGTATGAAGCACACAATACACAGCCTGCCGGATTGCTTCCAAACCATCTACCATTTCAGTAATCCGATTATTCTCCATATCAACTTTAAAGGTTTTAGATGGCTGCTGTACGATTTCAAAATCCTGTTTTAAAATACTTCCTGATTCAGGGAGCATGTCGCGCACTCCTTTCTACCACCGGTCGATAACTGCATACTGTTGTCCGCCTCGCTTTTGTAACATAAGAACTTTTTGGCCAGACTGTAAGCCGCCTTTCACCGTGACTGAAACTTCTCCTATTCCTGGAATGGACATCTGCTCCGCATGATCCGTTAAATGCTCTGGTACGAGAATCTGATCGCCGGAAATGGTGGTTTTCTGATTGATCTGTACGGATAAGGGAGAAACCTTAATCACGGTACCGGGAATAATATCGCAGGGATCACCCTCCTCCATGGCTTTTAGGACGATCCTTTTCATATTTTCTACCCAAGTTGCATCAGCCATTAATCCCAACTCCTCTCAGTGTTAAATCCATGGTGTGAATCCCCTCATCAATCTTATGGGTAACAGATTCTACCAGCAAATAGTTTTTCAGCTCCATTTCTTTTATATCTAAAAATACCGGAATCAGGCAGCCAGCTCTTACTCTTATATCTCCAAAGGCCCCTTTGATGCTTAAGCTTCTGGAAGGACGATTGTAAAGGCTTAAATATCTCTCAGCCACGGCCTGACCGTTTACGCCTTTCTCAATGGATTCATCCTTTTGAAGGATCCCCCATTTGTTGATTGTTCCGGTATCTTTTACCATGTAGATATCCCGTTTCTTTGTTTCGTTGTTGTCATAATAGACCTTGATTTGGTTATAGGTATCACTGTCAATACTGATTTTATAATCATAGTCCTGGGCTGTACTGCCATCAATCATAATGTTCAGCTTCATATTCTCCACGTCGTTTAGTACCAGCTTCCCGGCGTCGTCATACAGCACAAACATCTTTCCGGTATGGATCAAGGTCAAATCCAGAGAGTCCAAAATAATATCAAACAGGGTTTTATCCTGCCTGTTCCTGGACAACTTATGACCGGTTTCAATTAGCGTGCCAGTCTGTAATTTATAATCCCGGGCAATCATAAGAATCACTTCCCCGGTAGACAGATTGGAATAATTATAGCTATCTGTATTCTTTAAATACCGGAGCTGATCATAAGCTGTAATTTTCATTTGTCCGTCGCTGTTCCAGCTCCTTTCAAAGATAAATCCAAAGAAGACTGTCTTTCCAGCAACATCAAAACGTATTGCATTTCCTTCCTCAATCTTTAGTCTATCGTCCGAAATGATTGTGAAAGAGCATTTCCCCGGCTGACCCTTACGCTGCATCTCCCAAGTGGTGCTCCCTTGGACTACCGGCTCAAAAACTGTCTGGCCGTTCTGTATATATAAATGTACTTCCAAATCGACACGCCTCCTCTATGGCATAGTAAGTACCTGACCGGGATAAATCACATTGGGATTACTGATTTTGTCTTTATTGAGATTATATATCTCCTGCCAGCGACTTCCGTTTCCCAACTGTTTCTTTGCGATTGCCCAGAGGCTGTCACCTTTTGTAACGGTATAGATCTTTGCTGCAGGTGGTGTTCCCTGACGCTCCAGTTCTGGTTCCGGAGCCACGGGAACCGTCTGCTCTTCTACGATCACAAAGTTCATGATTTTAGTTCCATAGCTTTTATACTCTTTCATGGAAAGGGAAACAATAAGGTCTAATCCTTCCTTTGCATCATCAGATACCTTGTAATCTTCCAAAGTTACATCCATATTAGTATCAAAAAAGCTGTTATTCCCCGGCCCATCCCGGATAACAATAAATTCAAAGGTAGTCCCATCTTCTTTAAGTTCTTTCAGCCTCTCCAGAAAATCTTCCGCATTTTCAAAACTTCCATCCCATACCGCAAAAGGATAGTCCATCTGAGGAATTACCACATCAAGGCTAATCTCTGCAAGTCCTGGGGGGCGAATCATATTGATCTCTTCCCCATTGATCAACGTGGCCGTTTTGTTTTGGCCAGAATATTTAATAGGTATCTTCTCCGGAGGCAGAGGGAGGAGCATATCATCAATATAAACTTCATAAGCCATTATAAATAATCTCCTTCCGCTGCTGTTGATAGAATCTCATCTGTTAAGTCATTTAACATACCATTCATTCGATCAAAGTCAGTCTCTGTTTTCAAGGTATTGTTATTGGTAAGGTCAATCTTAAGCTCTGCCAGAGTAAACCGGTTGATGGCTTCCTGCTCTGCCGCATCGCGCATATATTTGATTTCTTCGTCTAATGCGTCCATGGTATCCGCCATGCGTGCCGTGTTTCCTGCGGTCTTTTCCGTGTTTCCGGCAATTGCCCCGACAGCACCGTCATCTTCTGCCGCACGTCTAGCAGCATCGGCCTTAGCCCCCTCAATTCCTGCTTGTCTTTGCATCCTTGCATCATCGGCCGCCCTTACCGCTCTGTCATAATCATTCTTCCGGCCAGCTTTTGCCGCCGCATTTGCATCCTTTTGAGCCGCCAAGTCTGCAGCTCTTTGCCTCTGCTTTATCTGCTCTTCTATTGCAGCATCGGCCGCAAATTCCACATGATCAATTAATTGAATCGATAGACCTCCTACACTATTGGCAACATTTATTAATTTATTAATTCGATCAATAGCACCATTTACCAATGATTGTAATGTATTAAGCACCTTTATTTTCATATTACCAATAGCGTTTTGAACTCCTACCTTAAACGCTTCAAAGCCATAAAGCATATTGTCAATACCATTTTGGATATTCATCCATGCCATCATAAAACCTAATTTTAACTTATCCGCCTGGGTTAACACAGCATTAACACAGATCAACCACGCAACTCTGATACCACCTACGGATTGTACCCATTTGTAAATGGTCGCCACGATGATACCAATTACAATAGCAATCCATAAAAAAGGATTTGAAAGCATACTGGCTAGTAACGCTTGGTTTGCAGCTACAGATAACCAAGTGACAACTTTGTACACTCCCCACGCTACCGCTGCTACAAGTATACCCGTGGCAAGACCATAAAAGATGGGCGCAATAGTAGACCAGTTATTGTTAATAAAAGAAGCGCCTTGCCCTATCGCCTGTATCACAGGGTAAAATGTTTGCAGCAGCGTGGTTTGAATGCTCGTCATTACTTGGCTAAATGTCATCGGCATAGAATTGAATTTTGCATTCGTTTCATCTGCCATATTAAGAAGCGATGCCTTTACAACCTGCGCTGAGACCGCGCCTTTTTCAGCATACTTTTTAATGGAACCTTCTGCCCAGCCCATATTCTTTTCTATGGTCCTGGCAATTCCTGGAGCGGCATCAAGGATCGAATTTAATTCCTCGCCTCTCAGAGCGCCGGCGGCCATTGCCTGAGATAACTGTACCATTGCATTGGATTGCTCCTGTGCGGTTGCTCCGCCGATTACAAACTGCTTATTTACCTGCTCCATAAACGCAATCAAATCTTTATTGCTGCTAAAAGCATTTCCTGCGTTCAGTCCCATTTTAGCAATAGCGCTGGCTGTGTCCATATATGGCGCTCTAGCTCTCTGCGCGGAGGCAAATATCATCTGATTCAATCGTTCCGTACTTTGCAGACCATCATTCATCAGATTCAGTCTGGCGGTTGTTTGAGTTACACTATCAGACAAAGCTATAACCTTCTGCGCACTGAAAGCAATTCCTGCACCGGCGGCTACTCCTTTTAACTTTGACCACAACCCAGAAGCTGCACTGGTTCCATCTCTAATAGAATTATTAAATTGGTTCTGGGCAGTTAAATTATCCCGAATACTGCGTTCGGCAGAATCCATTACAGAATTAAGCTGTTGATAGGCTGCATTGGCTGCACTGATATCCATTCGCCCCATTGCCTGGTTTAGCGTTTCCTGAACGGATACCGCCTGACTAAGTTTTCCTCGAAGAGTTTCCAATTCATTATTGGTCTGGTCCGTCCTTAAATCTACCGGCATGCTGTTTAGCTGCTGGAGCCGTAAGTACAACGCCTGCATCCGGTTTTCTGTAGCTGCCACATCATTTAACATTCCGGGCGAAGTCACCCTCATGCTTCTGGCTTGGGCGGATATGGCTTTCTGGCTTTCGTATAATTGTCTTGCCATCTGATCGGCGGCCTGGTATTCTGCCTGGAACCGGTCCGCTCCAGAATTCATAAAAACAGCCGGTGCCGCCACACTGTTCCAAGTCGGTTCTGGAGTGACAGGAGGTGGAGCGACCGCAGCTCTTTCTACCTCTTCCCGATACCTGGCCATTTCAACCGATGCTTCTGCGATTCCCTGCTTTGCTGCATCTATGGAAGCAGCATTAAGTCCTGCATTAGTCGCCGCCTGTGCCTGTTCAAAGGTAGAGAGCATAATAGACATTGATTGTGTGATGTTGTTTAATATCCCTGACATTCGATCCTGCAGTTGAATTGAAGTTTGTAATCCTGCCACTTCTTCCTACCCCCTTTTTCTTCTGGCCCTAGCGGCCTCCTTCTTATCGTTTTTTATCTTCATCTCGACCGCTGCAATGACAACAGCTTTCTCATAACGAGGAAGCCCCAAGTACTCATGGGGCCACTTGTGAAGCTTGTGGAGACAATAGTAAGCGATGTTTGCTTCCATATCGCCTCCTTCCATTAGTTTTTTGCTTCTTCCACCAAATCTTCCAGTGCAATATCAAATCCGTTCACTTCCTGTACCTTAGATAAATACTCCCGATACTCTCCCGGTGTAAGCATCTTTTTAAGCAAGGCCTCTGCTCCCATTACCTGATAGGAATCCTGAAGCTCCTTGTTATTAAGATCCGGAAATACCGTACAAGCCACAGCCAGTCTGCCAACATACTGATCATAGTCTGTTTCCGGCATGTAGGCTCCCTTTTTCCCTGGAATCGGCTTTCGCTTTGTACATTCCTTTTTAATCAGCTCATCCTGCTCCGAAGTTATGCACTTAATTTCCCATTCTACCGGTTTCTTATCTTTATTCATAAATCTCTTAGACACTACAACCTTCACATTTTCTACGGTTATAGCGTTCTGGCTTAAAAAACAACTTAAATCTCCCATATATTCTTATCCTCTCTTTCCTCTACTGCATTCCTACAAGGTTGCTGAACTTCTCCGGCATTTCCCAGCTTTCAAAGGTGAAATCAAATTCATCTTCCAGATAATCCGCGTCTGCATCGAACTTAGCAATGGTCCCACCATCAAGATTGCAGTCTTTTAAGATGATAGTCTGACGTCCCACGCTTGAAGTTGGGTCTTCATTGGTTATCTGGATATCAAAATATATATCCTTTCCAGTTTCCTGGAACTGATATAAAAGTTCCCTAAATATACTGGTATTGTAATGAAATGTTGCGGAGCCGCTTCCCTTAGATCCAACAGTTTTATTTCCCTTCATGGTTCTTCCCAAAATAGGGACTTCTGTTTTTGTCTTCTCGATCTTTGCTTCAAGGTTAAGGGCCTGCATAAAATTGTACCGGTTATTACCGATCGTGACATAACATTCTGCCTGAGCAGCACTGATGGCGTCCCAGGCATTCATAGTGTTCTGGTTCATAATCCTTCACTCCTTCCTACGAAACCACTACGGTCATATACAATTGACTCATACAGTTAATCGGTTCTACCGGGAAATTCACCACAACAGACCGTTTACTGGAACCCTTGTCAACCGTGATTGCATCCGCCTTCACCGCTTCAATGGCCCGGAGCGTGGTAAGCTGTTTTCCATATGTAACGATGTCATTCCAAAGACTTACCCGCCCTGCGGCGTCATTAGGAATCTTTCCAAGATAACGGGTATTGAACAGGGAGGCTATATCGTTTCCGATCTGATCCAGGACCCGGATTGTCTGATTGCTGGAAAAATCCTCGCCTTTCTCTTCTGTGTAGGTCACAAGGGTATTGATATCCATCAGCACTCGGATTTCACTCCCGACCTTATGGAATAAAAATCTTCCTGCCTGAATTCCCTCTTTGAGCTGAATCTGAGTGTAATCAGTCTTAACTGAGTATTCTCCGTCATACGTCTTATTCTCCGTGGTCTTATTGATAGCACAAGAGGCCTCCGCCCCGGTAGTCCAGTAAACCAATCCCGACTCCAGCTCCTCCGCTTCGTTCTCCACGGAAATAACTCCCTCATAATCGGCTTTTGTGTACCGGTATAAAACGGTCTGAAACTTGACCCCATTCTCGTCTCTCATCCGCTTTGTGAATGCCGCAAAGAGCGCCTTTACATTCTCATCAACCGAAGGGCAGCAGAGAGCTTGGAAAGAATAATTCTCCATTTTGGCAAGAAAAGCTGCATAGTCTTCACCGGTTACTGCTTCTCCGCTGGTCCCCCCGGTAAATGGCATACCGGCCGTCTCTGCAAGGGTGGCAGTTTTTTTAAAGGTTATGAAGGCGTTATCCTTTAAGCCACTAGCACCGGCCACAGTCTGGACATCTACTTCTTTCCCTGCAAACAATGTTTTAACATCAAACTTAGTTTCATCATCAATGTTTTTGACAATCACACTTTTCAGACTGTTCCCCCGGACGCCTCCATAAACAGCAGTACCGTAATCATTTTCTGCCTTTGTGCCAACATTAAGCCGATAAAAAATCCCTTTTGTTAGATTTTTAAACAGCTCCCTGACCGGAATCATGGCTGCATCATCATAAGAATATCCGAAGATCTCCCGGCTCTTTCCTTGAAAATCCTCTGCCGTTACTTCAAACACTGTCTTTTCCGGTCCCCAGTCAAGCACCATGGGAATAGCTGCAACTCCTCGCTCTCCCATAGCTGCCCCAGCTGAAGCAGCATTGACAAAATTGATATAGGCACCTGGGAGAACCTTATTTTGTGCTGTAAAATTTCCTCCGCCTAACATACACTCACCTTTCCTTTCATGAACTTTTCAAACAGCGCCTCTGCTTCTGGCATCGTGTAGGCCTTTCCTGGTTCTAAAAGGGCGTTGATCAAATCCTTTTTTCCACGGTACCGCTTCGAATCAGCTAACTGTTCTTTGGTATAGCGAACAGTCACTTCCGGCTCTGCCTTTTTATTCATTCTTCCTGCCATAACCTTACTCCTTTCATTTTACTGTGATATTCTCCATAGACTCTTCCATTTTTCCAGACCGTAGCCCGAACCGGTCGTAATTTACAAAGAAGGACAGCACTCCATCTCTTGATACTCCGCTTCGTCTTGTTCCCCGCATCAGAGAGCCGTCAGCCAGAGAAAGATATTCCATGGATTCCATCAATATATCAAGCACCCGGTTCAACTCCCTGACAGGCTGCTCCATCTCTCCTGGCATATATTGGACATACATTCCTGTGCTGCGGAAATACCGATGGCCAAGAAGTGGCTTTTCCGATGGTTCCAAAAAGCCAACAAAAAAACAGGGTTCAATTAATCCCTGTTCCACCCCACTGGTATAGACGGTGATTTCCGGAAAGAGTGTATCAAGCTTCCGGGTTACTGCGTCCATGATGTCGTTATACATGAAGTACCCCCTTTATATAATCTGATATTCTCTTTTCAATCATCTTGGGAGCTTGCTCTTCCAGCTCTCGTTCTGAAATGGTCAGCATGAACTTTCCCGGCACCCAGCCTTTATGATTGGCAGTCCGATGGCCATATTCCACGTAGGAGGCATATTCCGTGGGGTTGACAATTTCAATTGAATAGCCCTCATCGGTTTTCACCACTTCACCAGCTGTCCATCCGGCACGAAGTACACCACCTTGCTTACCAGTTTTCGGCGTGAATGTAATGGTTTTAGGGTTTTTCGTAACAAAATCAACCTCTTTACCACTTTTCGTTGTGAAATGAACCTTTTTCCCTGCAGGCGTAGTAAATGTAACAGGCTTATCATATTGGCCCACAGGAGTTCTCTTCTTAACTTTCGCCAGTAAACGTGCCGCCAGATACTTAGCGCAGTCCTCGCATAATTTATCCCTGTCTTTATCAAGTTGCTCAATCTGATTTTGAAGCTGTCTGATCTCTTTAAAATCAAACTTTCCTCCAGACATTATGCTTTCTCCTTCCATAGCTCCAGTACAATCTCCTGATGGCTGCAATAAACAGCTGGCTTACCACTTCCGGAATAGAATTCGGTACGGCCAGCCTGAGTAACTTCTATTTTGCTTCCAGGCTTCACCACAATCTCTGGCGCCAGAAATAGCTTGATCACCTGACGGATCCTAGAAATGTTCTCCGTCTCATCCGCGGGTGAGATATTTGAAAAAGAGAGGTGGCAGGATCGATCTTCCACCACCTTCATCATCTTCTGGCCGGTCACTTTTGTGTCCGGATCCTTATATGACTGCTTTTCATAGATATTACAGGTCCCGTCATAAGTAGATTCAATAACCTTCCGGTGTATCTTCCTGGTCCGTTTCATTGCATCAGCAATCATTTTTATCACCCGGTCTTTCGATATCGATTCAGCTGCACCTTGTAGTTTTTTAAGATACTTCCCTGTAAGGTACTGGCCGCACTGGTAAAGCTGGTTTTGGTATCCCCTTCCGATATAGAAGTGACTGTAACCGGCGCCTCTCCTTCTCCCAGCCCTTCATGCCTGTATAAATCTATCACCATGCGGTAGCAGGTATTTACAAGCCCTCCTGGTACGTTTTTGATATGGCAGTAGTTCTTTACCGTTTCTTCCACGTCCTCCATGATAAATGTAAGCTGGGGATCCTGGGAGACATCTTCCTTGGATATCCCCAGTAATTCTTTTAATCTTCCCAGTTCCATAGAATCCTCCTTATGAAATGGTAGCAACAAATACCTGATCGGCATAAGGGAAGGAAGGCAGCGCCGTAGCCACGGCCTTGATCC
Source organism: Lachnospiraceae bacterium (assembly GCA_902363835.1). Lineage (GTDB taxonomy): Bacteria > Bacillota > Clostridia > Lachnospirales > Lachnospiraceae > Lacrimispora. The sequence goes on along the minus strand of CABJBM010000039.1, from coordinate 34,348 downwards.
ACTTGGCCACCGGATCAATGGTATTGTACTGGCAGACAATAATTTTCCCAACCTCGGAAATTTCAACATCAGAATTTCTTCTAAGTTCTAACTCCTCTGCAGTCACTCCGTAGAAGGTATCTCCCATTTTACCCTCGGGCATCATGACAAAAGCATTTTCAGGAAGGAAACGTTTTGCACTGTATTTTCCTTTTGAATCCTGAATACGGTACTTTTTATCGTAAATAGCAATCTGAGGAAGTTTCTGCTGGGCAAGGAATGCGTTAAGCTCTGCCACAGTCAAAAGCTTGGAACTGTTTACACCAAACACAGCCGCCCGGATCCTTTCATCACGCAAGATGGCGCTTAAGTTCTTCTTGGAAGTCAATGCTCTCACAGGGGTGAAACCAGTATCATCCACAATAGTTTCCACCATCTGTTCCATGTCTTCCAGGATCGTAGGACTTCCAGAAAGCCAAATCTTACTTGCCTTATGCTCTGCCGGCATTCCGTAATCAATGGAGGCTTTGACCCCATTTTCATTAATCACAATCTTACCAGTGGAAAGGGCCTCCATTCTCATGCACTCTACACGAGTACGGACAGAAGCAACCAGATTATCCACATCACGGAAAATATTCTTAATCATATCCTCCTCTTCTCGGTCATTTCTAGGACTTTCCAAAGCGATGATTGTTTTCTCCGGAATCTTGATTTTCTTCTTGATCAGAGCCAGATCCTGAGTGAATACTTCGGCACCTTCTCTGGATCCGATCTCAGCCTCAGTATCAAAGGCATGGACCTTCGCGGATACAGGCAAGTTGCTGGCACCCTTTACCATGTCAATTTCCAGCGCTTCCTTTTTGTCTTCCGGGAATAAATATTCCCCCATATAGGCTTCCTGTGTACGTTCCTTGGTGTAATCAATTAAATCTCTTGGTGTTAATAATTCTTCTACTCTGGCCATATTAGTCCTCCTTAATCTGTAGCTGTCCATCAATAAAAAATTTGATAAACGGCATTTTTACAATGAGCTGCTGTACGGCTTCCTCGATATAATCCCCCTGAAGGCGTTCAACGTTAACGGATCCATCAATCATCAGTGCACCCGGCTGTGCCCCATGCGTAACCTCAATAGTCTCAAACAGGATACCTGCAGGGATAGATGTCAGCGTATAAGTATAAGAACCTGCGGAACCGCTCCTTGTAATCTTTACTGCTTTTCCGTCTTTGTCCAGAAGTGTACCAGCCGATACAAACTTCTTTCCATGTTCATCAGCTGTAACACCGGTATCGCTTACCGTGCAGCTGATGTTTTGGTACTTTTCACTTTTCAAAAATTCCGGGGTGTTCCCAAAGGTTTTCTTTGATAAAAACATTTCATTACCTCACTTTCATTTTTTGTTAGCCCCATGCCTTGGCATAAGGATTTTCTGCTGCTTCAGCAGTTTTATTTAAGGTCTCTGCAATTCCCTTCCCGAAACCATTTTCGTTGGTGCTACCGGCTCTGGGTTTGTAGCCTCCTGTACCCGATTCTTTTCCAATACCTCCTTTGCCCGGATTGGATTCTTTAAACAGAAATGCTTTGGATTCCCTTATGGTCTTGATCTGCTCCTCCAGGCCGGACACCTTGCCATCATCAGCCAGTACCAGCTTTGTCTTATCCACAAGTCCAGTGACAATATCAACATCGTGGGCAGATCCGGCGAGAGCTACCTTAATAGCTGTGGAAAGCTTCAGTTCTTTCATGTCTGCCTCATTTTTCTCCTTAGCTGCCTTGTTTTCTGCCTGTAGGGTTTCAATCTGCTTTTGCAACCCTGCATTGTCCCCACTGTTCTTTTTCAAGGTCTCCAGCTGTTTATCCCGGTCCTTGATATCATTTTCTAGTTGTCCTTTTGCCTGATTAGCGGCATCATAATCCGCCTTCGGAACATAGGACTCCAGCTCCTTTTTAGAAGCTTCTGCCGCCTTTGTTGCCTGCTCCTCACTGATTCCAAGTGCAATGAATTCTTCTTTTTTCATGATCTCATCCTTTCCATGCAATAAAATAACGCCCAGGAAGTCCTGCGCGTTTGATAACTGTATCATTCGATAGGTGGCTTCACCCCGCCACCCGGAGGGAGATAATTGGATCACCTCCTATTATTCTGCTGGTTCATAAGTAGCTTCAAAGATCTCAGGCTTGCATGGGTAAATCTCACCCTTTACGCCCTTAATGATGTAATCGCCAACGGAGGCGGCCATTGTACCTTCCAATGTCTTAATGCAGCACCGTACATCAGGCGTCCCGATATCCTTAAACCACACTTCTCCCTTTTTGATGGCTTCCACAATCCATACCGGATCCTCTTCCTGATCGGGTCCTCCAGTCCACTTAAAGGCCTCAATTACCACAGGTTTCTTTCGATATTTCATTCCGTTCTCCTTCCTGTTGCGATATCGCAACTTTTGAATATGAAAATACCACCGGCCATTTACAGACTGATGGTATCATTTATGTTGAATTATTTTATTTGCCTCTTCCTCAGATATTTCATGATAGGAATCATATACCGGACTTTCAGGAAATCGGTACTGCGCCATTATCCCGGTCCTTACCCATCCTCTTTCCTTATCATACTTAAAGCTCTTACGCCCCTCAGAGCAAATAACAATCCCTCTGTTTTCAATATCATCTAAAACATAGAATTTCATTTATTTTTCACCCTTTCAATGTTGTTAGGAAAAGTCAACTTACTTGAGAGCTCAATCATTCTGTCTTCAATTTCAAGGAATTCCTCCGATTCATCATCTAGAAGTTTCCTTTGTTTCTCATACAACTTATGCAATTCTCCATTTTTTAAATCGAAGCTTTCCGGAGTATGATACTGCATCTCAAATGTCTGCCCACTTGGAGATTTGATGAAAGTATTTATGCCATTATACGAACTATCCGGATGCCATGTATTCTTTATCCTAACTGTATTATAGCCTTCCTTCTCAAAATTTTCAATGGCAAGGAGCGTCTTATCAGCCAAATTATCAGGGGGAGCGCCTAATGTATACCGGATAATGTCCTTAATCTCGTATTCACTCCCATCAGGTTGATAATTCTTCCTGATTTTTTCTAGGAAAGAGTCTTTTGTTTTAATCCTGTATTCCAAGCCTAAGCTATCCATGCCGGCTGACTCAGCCATTTTTTTAACTTGATCTGTTATTACCGGTTCATTTTCAAGAGCCTGATTATAATATGTCATCCCTCTGCTCTGAGCTTTTAAAATACCGTATTCTAACTTATCCGTGTATTTTATGTTCTGGAACTCATTAAAGCTCGCAGGCACTTCTTTCCCAAGAGTTTCTTTGTACTTTTCATACTGGGTTCTGTCAGACTCTTTATTCTTCTGCATCTTCTCCAATAAGACCGCCTGAGGGTCATTCTCCACAAACTCCTCATGCCATTGCTTATAAGTCATGCTGGCCGGTACTTCCATAGATTTACCTGTAACTGGATCTTTGGCAGCTCTCATCTCAACGGCTGAAAACTCATCGTCGAAATGGGGAACTGTTGTTGTCCTGCAATGCGGGTGAAAAGGAGGCGCGGTAACTCCTACTTCATAATCTTTCATATCAAAAACTTTTTCATCCATATCCCGGCATATATCTGAAGTACGGGTGTCCAGCGTAGCCAAGATTTCATACTGCTCTACTCCTAGCTCTTTAAAGCAATCCTTCTGGGCCGTGGAAGCTATGGCAGCGGATTCCGTCATGATTAAGCGTCCCGCCTGACTTCGACTTACATCCATCACCTGTGCTAGGTTCCGAATCGCCTTCTTCGGATCAGATCCCCGGATTATGCTCTGAGAAAGCTCTGTATGCAACTTAGTAACCAGCTTCTCTTTGTTAGCCCATATACGATCTGAGAAGCTGGATCCGTCCTGCGCCCATGGCTTACGAATGACCGTGTCTATTATCTTAGGGTCCAAGCGTGTCAGATTACTCCCCACTCCTGTTCCCTTGGCTATTTCAAAGGCGGTATGGTAATAATTTTCTGTATATGCATTATGGAGAAACGCCGTCGTGCCCCCCTCATAAGCTGTAGATAAAAGTTCAGCGTGCTGCCTGATCTGCAGCTTCATAGCCTCAAGCCTGGAAATATGATATCTAGCAGAAGCATTTTCTAATTCCTTTAACCAACGCTGATCAACAGCATTTTCTCTCCCGGCTTTTATGTATTGCTGAACGGTCCATTTGAATTCATCTAGTTCACTGGCCTTAAGCATTTTCTTGGCTTTGGCATAGCTTACTCCGTTATTGTCCGCCAGTCGACTATACCAGCGTTCAATATCCATCTGTAATAGCTTAGAGGCTTCATCAAACTGCTTTTCCAAATCCCGGTAGTATGCCACACTTAGGCTGTACTGCTCATCTTCCAGGGCTGCCATTCGTTCCTTCCAATAAGAATCATTCTTCTTCGCCATCTATCTAACCACCCGTATCTCCCTCTGTCTGCTTCTGAAATGCCCTTCGGTATTCGTCAGCTTCCTCTGCTGCCTTCATTTTCTCTTTCTCCAGCTGCTTCTCTTCTTCATCAGCATTTTCTACAAACGGATGGTTTTTAAGGATTGTCTTATTGGAAACTACGCCTACGCTCTTCTCACATATATCAGCAAGCTCAGAATCACTCCTTATTGCGGACCGGGTCCAGGTCTGTATGATCTGGCCACATTCAGCACCAATGTACTTACAGATAGCCCGAACTAGCCGGCCAAATCCCAGTTTGAACTCAGTTTCCATAAGACCGGCTTTCAGCTCCAAAAGAGAGTATAAGTACTTCAGTGCTTCCCCCGATGTATTACCGAACTTCTGCGGGTCCGGATCCACGCCCTGTCCCTGCTCAAAGATCGCCTTTCTGGTCATCTCCAGAAACTTCTCCCTAGCTTCAATCGGGATACTGATCGTCAGAGTCTCCACTCCTGTTTTACTTCCATCGTCCCCATCATCATCAAGCTTGATCATCTTATACTTTTTAAGATCATCAATGAACTCCTTTTTATCCTCGCCGCCATAATTGGTAAGAATAAAAATAACTTCCTGGATATCCTCCAGGTCATTTAAAAAGCCGGTGAATACCTTGTCATATGCATCTACCAGCGGTTTAATGTTCACTAGGTCATTGGTGGATATGTTGTTGTTGTTAAAAGAGATAAAGGGAACTTCACCCCAACCATGAAAAAAGATATTTCCTTTTTCAGCATCTCCTTCTTCAGCAAGCCCCGAAAAAACATTGTATTCAGAAAGGCCGGCAGTAGAAATGGCACTGCTTGTACGGTAGTAGCTGTAGCATCTTTCATTATCCCAGTACTCCCAGATGGTGATTTCCTTGCCTGATGCAAAATCAATATCTTTGTAAGTCCTTAATACAGCTATCAACGCCCGATCCAAATCACTGCAGTAAATGGGAATGATCTGTTCCGAATCCACAACACCATAGCAGAAGTTTCCACTTTCATCTTTCCAGTAGTGGATCCAGGCACATTCGTGATTTGAGGCGTTAACACATAGATCCTTACATATCTTTGGATAAGAATCTCCCAGTACGTCTGCAATCCGCTTGTTCACTTCCTCTTTACCAATATCAAACAACGGAGGTGCAGCAAACATATAGGCCGCCTTTTGATTCACTAGAAGGCCGTGAAAGTTACGAGGAATTCGATTATCAGCACTTCGGAGTGGCCCGGAATCTTGTCCCCTCACTCCACGCTTCAATATATCGTTTTCGTTCCTGTAATACCGATCTGCCTCCTGACAGCGCTTCACATGCTGCCGGTGCCAGCTGGCCCGGTTCTTAATTAGTTCTTTCACTACACCAATATTGGGCTTTTCATCATTCATTTTTCTCACCTGCCTTATTTAAAGATAGATATTCCTGATTTCTTACCACAGTTTTCTGCAATGCCCGTTGTGGCATCAGGGGCATCATCATGCTTATTCTGGCCTTCTCTCTGGTACCGGTTCATAGCATTGTAATATTCCGGCCAGCGGTTTTTCCAATCCTTTGGGTAATAAATGTGCTGCATAACCCATGAAGAATTCGAGTATATCCTGGCCTGCTTATTCTTACTTTGATGGAACCATTTGATCGTTGTATGATTGCTATCAAATTTCTCCTGGAGGATTCGTTCCACATTACGGGCAAAACTGCGGCCGCCGTTATTTGACTCTATCTTGGAAACATCCACTCCATCTTCATAGAACATCTTTGCCGTTGCCGGCTCTGTGATCTCCATTGGCTCCTTGGTATAAAGAACATCAAGGACGTAAGCCTCATTGGCAAAGGTAACTCCATAATCGATGCTACAAAGATAATCCTCTCCGGTATCAGCCGTATCGGTGTAGTTTCGGATCTCTTTAAACTCTGGCAGTTCTCCGCTGTAAGTCTTAAAGCTGGTGTACAGTTTTCCTTTCAAGTCAATCGGTTCCTGCTGATAGTTGGCAGAAGCAATGTCTGCACCCATGGCTTTTATTTTGGCCTGATAGGATTTATAGGACAATACCTCCGGACAAAGCATTTCATGGGTTTCTGGATTTAACAGTGCCTTCATGCAAATATGTCGGATCTTTGCGCCGGCATCTTTAAAGTGCTGCAACGCTCTGCCTGCCAGATCATCACTGGCCCACCGGGTCATAATGATAATGATCTTACCGCCCTCTTCCAGACGGGACAGCATGGTATCCGTGAACCAGGACCAGTGTTTTTCCTTTGTCAGCTCATTGTTGGCTTCCTCTGCATTTTTAATCAGATCATCTATGATCAGCAGCGTTGCGCCGAAGCCGGTGGCCGTTCCCGTAGGGGAAGTAGCCAGATAGTTGTTATACCCTCCTTCAAGGCTCCAGAGGTTCATAGCTCCATCACCTTGCTTAATGCAAACACCTGGGAACACATCAGAAAAGACTATTTTATCCTGATCGGCTTTTGCTTCCTGTATATCGTTGCGGACGTTTTTGGAAAACATGGTAGAAAGAGTTTCATTATAGGAGCCTGTCATGATCTTTTGTGACTGATCATTCCCCAGAACCCACTCAACTAAAAGACCCGCTGTACGACTTTTACCGTGCCTTGGAGGTTCATTCACAATCATGACTTCATCATCGGACTCAATAAAGTCCTGGAACTCATTGCACAATTCAGCCAGGTACTTGCGGTCTTCCTTGTAAAAGTCCGGGGCTTTCAGATTACAATAAAAAAAGAACTCCCTCCTGGCAAGTTCTATCTTGGCCCCTCTGATTATTGTCTCTCTATCCACCATGGATCAGCTTCTTTAATTCATCTGTAGTTAGGCCCGCATAAGGATTTACGGTCTTGACCTCGCCGGATAATTCCATTTTATCTTTCCACATACCCAAGTGCCTGCCGATCAGCTCCAGGGCCTTGCCTTTATCATTCAGCTTGATCTCAATACCGTTTGCCCCTTCTTTGATTCCGGCAATGGCTCCCATCTTATCTCTAGGCATTTCATCTGTGGACTTCACCTGCACTGCCTTATAGCTGCCTTGGCTTTCAATCGTCACAAAGTCAGTAACATCCGCAAAGCCGATTTTGGCAAGCTCCTTTAAAACCATGTCCTGGGTAATCTCAGTACGTTTTTCCCGGTCTTTCATGCGCTTTCGGATATAATCCTCAACCTTAACATTTCTTAACAATCTGGCCCCTGCAGCTGCGGCTGATTCTTCCTTCTTGACCTTCGGATATGCTACCTTGTAAGCCCTGGTGGCATTAAGATCAATCAGGTATTCATCTGCAAATATTTTCTGTTTGGCTGTTAATGCCATCAGTCTCACTTCCTTTCGCCGCTTTAGGTATCAAAACATTTTTATGCAATAGAAAAAGCACCCGGTTTCCCGAATGCTTCTCTGTATTACTTATTCAGTTCATCAATAAACTCTTTCATCATTTTGGTAATCTGGCCTGCCTGGCTAACTCCTGCCTTCTCACAGGCTTCTGCGAACTGTTCTGTCAATTCCCGTTTCAGTTTATAGGATTTACTGATCAGACCAGCTTTGGTGTTCCATTTGTCCTGTGACCTAATCTTCTTTTCTTCCACGGCTATCCCTCCACATACAATACAAGCCTATTGCCAGTCTCGCACATGCCAAGGCGATGAAGAAGATACCTAAAAATCTTAAATTATCTGACATATTGATTTTATACAGATGAGTGTGTTATAATTAGTTGTAAGAGAAGGGCTTTCGCCCCTCTCCGCTACTTGAGTAGCTTTGAAATGAATAGAAGGATTATTCCTACTATTAAGTCCGTTAGCACTCCGACCAGCCAAGTCTTGAGTTTGCTATCGGGCTTTTTCTTTCGGCTTCTGCCTCTCATCTGTATCTCACCTCCTTATGTTACTATTATATTATACGGTGCACCGTATGTCAATAACTATCCACAAGAAAGTTTTTATTTAGTTGCCTTTTCTCATTCGTTCGTTTTGGGTATTAAAAAAGAGACGGGGTTGGCCGCCTCTTAAAACATGTGTTACTTTTTTTCTTCTCTTAGCCATAAGTATATTTCATAGATTTGCTCTTCGGTACAGTCGACGAACGCATCATTGTTTCAAACCCATCTATCATCAAATCCGCCACGATATTGACCGTTTCGTGAAATCAGAGGGTGATCCATTAATTCGTAACTTGGAGATGTTCCCTTTACCAGATTGATTAAGTCATTTTTATCTAAATCCACTTTCATTTTTTAACCCCCTACTTTTTTATTTTTTATTCATTATACATCTATGTTTCAAAAAAGAAAACACCCACCATGGTTACATCACAGTAGGCGTTTTCAAAAAGGAGAAAATCAGGAATCAATCAGCTACCAAGGGCCCTTCCAGATTTATCTATTTCTGGATAATATTAATATACCATATTGACATGTCCCGTGATTACCAATCTTTTTATTTTTTTCTTTTATCTAATAACCAGTAGAACTTCCGGCGCCGATCATAATACGTATTGTGACTGCAGGGAATCTCCATGATCATATTCAAATATCGGTATGTCACGCCGTCTTCCGTTACCGCCTTAAGTAAATGCTGGTAAATATCCGGATCAGCCTCAATGGCCGTCTGCTCTATCAGACGACAGTTCTGCTCCAGCATAACACGCCTCATGGCAAGTTGCTGAGTAGCGTCACCGCCATTATGGCCCGTAGGCATATCTGTAATCTCCGTGGATCCTACCGTATCTGTTTTATACTTAAGTTCATCCTTCCATTCTCCGTACTGCAAGCACCAGTAATACAATTCCCAAAAACGGTTTTTGCTGATACCGTACTTACTATGGTTTAATGGCCTTACATTTCCCAAACTATCGCCTCCCTTGCTGTCAATGTTTGCCCTTGTTCTCAGGTCGATACCAGCTACCCACTGCGAATAACCTTCCGTGATCCTTGCACGCACAATTCTTTCTTGGCGAATCAGAAGGATACTTTTTTCCACAATACATGCATTTCTTATGGACATTACTGATCTTTGTCTTTTCCAGTTCTTTCCACCCCCTCAGAAATAATCCTCAATCTCTCCTGCGGTACATCTATGTATTCACCGTTGTCCTGCAGGATCCCGATCAGGCCATCGTTGCTACCGATCACGGTCCCGAACTTCCGGCCAGGATAAACTTGCACAACTATCTTCTTTTTATCTTCCAGTTTCATGCTGCACCTTCTTTCTCCGCCCTGGAGGCTCCCGTAACGCAGGATTCGGGCAAAGGCTTGTATATGTATAAGCCGGAATCTGTGCTGAGAAGGTCATGGCCGGCGGTGCCTTCATAGCAATGGCTGCCTCTATCGTGGTGATCCTATGCGCTTGCACGTACTGTATCCGGCGCTCTTTTGGTGATTTTCTCAATCTCTCGTCCCCTTCTTCATAATCCATTTACGGATAATATACAATAGTGGATAATCTTTGTGTTATTCCTATGTTTTTCCTTTTGTTCCCTATAGAAATCAGAACATATGTTTGCTATGATTTCCATTGAGGTGATACATATGCACACAGTTCCGTCCCAAAAATATATTGACCTGTCCTCCAGTCGAAAGGTACCAGTAATTGCCAGTTTTGATGTTAAGGGCGATTGTATTCCGTTGTATTTTCGCTACAACTTCGAGGACGGGACCTACACCGATATCTCCATAGACCGCATCATTAAGACGGAAAAGGGATCCAGTAAAACCGCTTATACCTGTTACGTGACCACATATGATATCAGGCGAACCATAAAGATTGTGTATTTTAAGGAACAGGGATTTTGGGCCATAAATGTCTATTAAATTTCAGCTTTACACTGTTGCCCTTCCTTCACATCCCCCGTTTGCTGTAGCAATTTTTATTAAGTCACTTAGAAGACAAAGCCGATATTCTGATCTACGGCAATTATCTTCTGCTAAAAAGTTTTTGTTATGATATTCCAGCAACTCCAATGCATATAATTGTTCCGCTATAGCTTGTATTTCTTTCATCAATGATCCCTCCTTGTAATATCAGTTTAGTTAATATAATTATTCACATTTGCTTTTGCCAACATCTCTGCCATTACCGGCACAACGCTATTACCGATTTTCGCCACCTGCTCTTTTATTGGGTACTTCCGCCCTGTGTGATCATGGGTGATGATATAATCTGCATCAAATCCCTGTGCCAGTTTAAGTTCTGGCTCTGCTTTTAACATTCGCAAAAAAATATCCGAAATAATATACTTCTCACCCTTAATCGTCAAAATCACATTAACGAGTCCAAACCTATCCTTTGTAGTAATTGTATGTAGTGGCATATCAACCGGTTGTCCACCATCGGCTCCATAATATTTAATCAAAAATGCTGATACCAGTCCAAAATGCCCCGGCGATGTTGTTATCGTATGTAGTGGCTCATCACACACCTGCCCGATACCAGTTTTATAGTATTTGGTGATAAATGCTGTTACCAAGCCGTATCGATTACTGGTGTCCAGCGTCCTGATCGGCTCGCCTAAACTTTGCCCTCTTACATCTTGTGCCCTGGTCTCCGAATGGTATTGGATTAAAAATGCCATTGCTTCTTTCTCCGGCACAATAAATGGCTCTGGATTATCCACAATAAACTTTTTAATTCCTTTTGCAATCCGACATTGCGTGGCTTCAGCCAGAGGTTTCTTACGGTCAAATATCGACTTTCCCAAATCCGTCCAATCAATCACTGTAGATACTGGTATCCACTTTGGTAATTCGTCAGCACCGTTTTTATTATGTGTAGGTACTGGCCAGACAATTTGCTTGCCATCTGACCTAAAGATACCATACCAACGGTTACGGGTAGTCGGTGCACCATAATCTGCTGCAACCAGCTCCCGACCTTCAAAAACAAAACCTAATTGCTCCATTGCTGCTATAAACGCTTTAAACTCTTCACCTTTTCGCTCTTTAATCGGTCTGCCATTCTCGTCTAATGGACCCCAATCTTGTATTTCCTCCACATTTTCCATGAACAAGACATCCGGCAGGCTACCTGTGATTTCTAAAATTTGTTCACAGAGTCCATGTACCGCCCATGGCAACATTCGTAAATTTGCATCTAACGGTTTATCGCCTTTCGCTTTACTGTGATGGGTACAGTCTGGTGAAGCCCACATAACGCCCACCTTGCAATCATTACTTAAGTATTTGGTCAGGTCGACTGTAAAAATATCCTCAGTTAAGTGCTGTGTCTCTGGGTGGTTGGTCTCATGTAGCAATATAGCAGCTTGGTCATGGTTAATTGCTATGTTAATGTCTATTCCTGCTCGTTTTAATCCGTGGGAAGCTCCACCACCACCGCAAAATCCATCAATTCCAATTATTTTCTTTTCCATTTTTCTGAAAGGAACCGATGCATCGTTACCCTGGCCAGAGTTCCGACTCCTTTCATTTTCTGTTATTCCGTCAAATACTAATTTACCAGCCACGCAACCCGCCCCGTACCGGCATGGTGACCATCAGTCCCTCGCTGCACCCCAACCCATTATTAATTGTCCTACCCCAAAAACTTATCGACACAGAAGTTATATCCTTCTGCCTGTGCACGTTCATAATCTTGCATACTATCAAGTTCGATATCGGTCCGTTTTTCCGGCAACTCCCGCAGTGGACACCATTCTGGCTTGCTTCCTTCCGGCACACTATCCACACTTTCCAATCTAGCGATACAGTAACATTCTCCCTCTTCGTACAGATCAGAGTCGTGCGCTATTGCCGAAAGCTGGCAGTAATCACAGCACGCTGGCATATCTATAACAAGTATTGCTTTGCTCATGATTTACCTCCAATACTAATTTTACTTTATTAACGCTGCTCTTACTGGTTGTGTACACGCAGAGCCACGGCAGCTAATTAACGCATTCTCAGTTTGTGCGGATCACTTACTGGTGTACAGATGCAAACTTTGGTTTTAATGCGTTACCACATATACCATTCCCGCGATCACACTTACAGCCACGATGGTTTGGCATATAATTTCAATCATTCAACTATCCTTCCTGCCACCTTATCCCATGGACTTATAAATAAACGGGAAGAATAACAATCCCATAATATCATCAACCACCCTTAGCTGAATTTGACCATATATGAGTAATTCTAAGCCCTGCCAGATCAGTCCCAAAATAACAAAACACCAGCATGCTTTTAATAGTTTTCCCATGACCTTACCTTTCTGATCTGCTCCATCAAATATCAGTTTAGCTAATAAAATCATATATATTTGTCTGCCCTGCAGGTTCAAAATTCATCCACAATATTTCTCTCTTTTTGCTTGAAACCTGCGAATAGCATGTTGTTTCTTCACGGTACCAGCCAGATAATCTGTCATTGTATAAATCACTATCATATCCACTTAACAGCACAGGACCTTTATGAGCAAGTAACACGTCTATCAAGTCATTCTGCTGCTTATCGTCCATTTCGTGGCGGTACTGCTTTCCATGCCTTGTACTCAGCACATACGGAGGATCAGCATAAATCAAGACCTTCGGATTGTTAAACCGTTCTATCAGTTCTGCCGCCGGGCGGTTTTCAATCTGCACTCCCCTGATCCGCTCCGCAGCTTTCATTATCTTTTCTGGAAGGTTGCACCAGTCTGATGCGGCGTAAGCTTTTTCACGTCCCTGTACATCATTCTTCCAGCCAACCTTTTCGCCAGTAGTGCGGAACCCGTGGCCCATATTAAGCCTTATGTAAAAATTAACCGCCTTACCAAAACTGTCCTCTGGTATCGTTTTAAAGGCATCATCATAAATCTGTCTGGCGTAAGGAGTTAAATAAATTTCTCTGGCCAGTCTTTCTGGGTCCTTACGAATCCATTCAAAAAGGTTTACCACATTACCGTCCAGATCGTTCACTGTTTCAATGTTTGACCTGGGCTTATTGAACAGAACGGCTCCGCTTCCGAAAAACGCCTCTAAATAACTGTGGTGCTCCGGGAAGTAACTTATAATCCAGTCTGCTATACTCCATTTACTTCCAGGATACTTCATAAATGCTTTCATCTTTTTTGAAAGGAAACCAGATATCTTTTCCCGGCCGGGGCTTCCGCCTCCTTTCATTTTTTTGCAATAAAAAACCAACTACCGAATATGATAGTTGGCGTATTGTGATATATTATCTAAAAGATATTTTATACTCAGCGATTTTGCATTTAACTAAAACATAGTTTTCTTCCTTAATTATTTCGATTATGTCAGTTTCATCTATTGCTAAAAATTTATTAGATGGCTCAAGCATACTAATTGTAATTTCTGCTTTTACATTATCATAACGTATGTATTTGCTATTTTTTATCATATTCGTTACTAACTTAGGGTTATCAAGTAACATAGGACCTACTTCAATATTATTTTTGAATTTAGCATAAACTGTAACTTTTTTATTTTTTATATAATTCCATAATTGTTCGAAATTCATAAAGATCCCTCCGTGAGCAAAATTATACTTTTATTATCCAACTATCATATTCAATTGTCAATGTACATTTTAAAGCTTAATTAAATCCTAATTTAAGACGTTTCCATCTCTATCAACAACTTCAATAGTTCCACTCCAAGAAGTTTGTGGCACTTCACTTGGATAAACCCCCTGACCTACAATTCTGCATATATCACACGGATGCCAGCCTCCTCTTGCACCACATACTCTCATACATTGAGTTTTTGTATCACCATAAGTCGGATGTTTGCATGTGGGCTTTCCTTTAAAACAAGAGTAATAGTTGCACCTACTCATTTTCACATACCTCCTGAATTTTAGTTCTCCAGACTCATCTGCTCCGCCGGTTCGATCCCCACAATGCGCTCAGCCAATCCCTTTGCCACTTCCCAGGGAGCCATTGGTTTGTCCATTTCACAAAAATAACCATGGATCGAAACCGCTAATGCATTGTACCAGTCACCCTTCTGTATAAGCTCAGCCCTGACCACTTCCGCAGCTGCCTGAAGCTGATCGGTTGCATTGTATGTATTCAGTATCAGGCACACATACTTTCCCACCTGGCACTCTGCACATATTTCCTCCAAAGCTTCCTGATCAGGAACCTCCTTAGGAAACCGGCACAAGTGATCGCATATATCCCCCACCATAGGAGTAACGATTTTTTCCATCTCATTCTGATCTGCCATATAAGGCCCTCCTATTTCTTTTTCTGCAATTCTTTCAACACGTCCACCAGATTGGATCTGTTTGTTTCACAATCCCGGAAGAACTTCCCTTCCCGCAGTAAATAGTATTCGTGTCTACCGTATCCTTCATGGAATCGGTTTTCATACTTCCCGGTGCCTTTATAATTAAACAGCATTGCATGATATACCTTCACCACAATACTGGTGCCATCTGGCAGATCGTACCGGTAATAACGCTCCCCGGTCTGCTCAGTCTCAATCCATAATGGCCAGGCCTCATAAGCATCCACAAAGGCAGCTCTCTGATCATTGTTTTTCAGGATGGGAAGCTCTGGCTGCTCCTGTTTTTCGGGATCTGGTTTTTCCAGTTCTGCCACCATGGCGGTCAGGGCTGCGACAATTATTTTCTGACGCTCAACCATCGGCGGCATCTCCAGCCCCTCATTCTGATATACCTTTATCCAATTGTGAAGCTCTGTTTTTTCTTCTTCCAGAATAGACCGGGCGGACAGTTCCTGTTCTGGCGGAACTTCCACATATTCCCCGTCAATTACGGTTTCCGGGGAATCCGATACGGTTTCGGCCTGCTCCTGCTCGTTTTCTGGCTCCTCAATAACATTCTCTGGCCCCTTGCTTACACGCTCTTCAAAATCCGGATACAGGTTCATGAGCTCCTGCACAAACCGGCCATACTTCAAGTGGATATCTACTTTTCCAATCCGGAAATCAATTCCTCCTGCAAAACCGTGAAAGGAAAAATCATACTCCCAACAGCTACAGCAGTGTGCTCCATAAGGAGAAATCTCTTCCTGCGCTGCCTTGGCCCGTTCTGCATTGGTGCAACCCTTACGACAAGCCTCCAGTACTCTTTTTAAGTCTCCAGGTGAACGCTTCGCCCACTCTCTCACCAACCATGCTGCATCATATTCCGGGAAGCTTCCATCACGCCCAGCAGAAGCATTACATTCCAGCTTACACTTACCTTGAAATTTACAGATCCAACAGCAGGAGGATCCGCATTTGCTTCCATCTCCTGGGACTGATCTATTCTCCTCTAAAACAGTGCAGCTGTATTCTTTCCGATGCGGGCAGCTGGTAGGAGTGGAGTTAAATTTACTGCTTTCCCGTTTGCTTTCTGGCTGTTGCTCCTGTTCCTGGCTCTTCGCCTGCCTTTGTTCTTTTTGAACTTCCTCCAATACCACCACGTTCCACTGAACCTGTACGCTTGCTGCTAAATAGAACCACTCCGACATTCCATCCGTCACAGTGAACCCTGTATCCGTGAAATGCGATATTTCAATTCCATCATCATACATTTTGGCATAATAGGTATCGTCACCAACCGGAAATCCAAAGGATCTGAAACCGCTCTGGCTTGCACCAAGATAAGCTTTTAACTGTGGCTCCGATTTGCCTACATGTATTACCCGGCTCATATGATCTTCCATGAACCATGTTTTATGATTTTTGATTAACCAGGCTGCAAAGGGATATAGGAATGATTTTTGTAGCCTGTACTGTTCTTTTACATGAGCAGCTCGATCTTGAGACTCCTCCGGCTCCTGTCCTTCTTCTAGATCCTGCTCCTTTTCTTTCGGCTCAAAAGTTGTAACATCACAACTTTTTTCCACTTCAACAGCTTCCTCAGGCTTCCGGATCTGTTTTAATTGGTTGACGGTCATATCGGGATTTACTTCCTCCCGCTGCTCTTCTGACATGTAGGCCAACTCCACCAGCTGATAAGTGCTATATTCAAGATACTGCTTACTGAGAATAGGGGAATTCCCTTCCTCAGACAGCTGCTGATTTACCTTAATGCACTTAGAAGCCCAGCCTTTATCCTTGTTATATTTTCCGCGGACATAATCTTCAAAATTCTGATACCCGGCCTCCTCAAACAGTTTGTCATCCCGGATCCTCCGAAGATAATACCCGTTTGCTACATAGGCCCTGGCCGCTGTGATCAGACCACTCTGTATGTATTGCTCCGCCTCCTCCAAAGTCATGGAGGAATTATAATATCTCACTTCATCCATAGCAGTACCTCCCTGCTCTATTTGATGGTTTCATATACCTGCTTATTTTCGTTCCATTTCACAGCTACCGGTGCACCACAATCCAGGCAGTTAATGTCAAACATAGGATCTGTCATGTTAGTAAGGTACCGAAATCGCCTTCCACATTCACAATGTACCCATAATGGTACTAATGGCTTCTCAAACTCTGTCCTGGCTCCGCAGTCATCACAATGATAATGATCAGATTCCTTTTTCATGTAAAAGTCCTTTATCTTTCCACACTTGGGGCATTTTATATGCATGAAGCCCTTATACTTGGGTAATACCGAAACTGGCGGCTCCCCTAGCTCTTCCAGAATAGATACTGGCAGCGGACTGGTTTCCTGTTTTGATAGAACTTCAGTTTTTGGCTTGATGACTGTTTTGACATGAACAACAGATTCTTCCGGTGTCACAACCTTACCTTTTTTCTTCATGGCAAGAAGAACCTCATTCAGCTTCTCAAATACCTCCAGGGCCTTTCCTTCTTCAAAATCTATAGCAATACTTGCTTCTGGCATTGACACTCTTACTTTCATGGCTTATTCTCCCTTCCTGGCATACACTCAAAATGTATATGTAGCTTACTCTTTCTCTTGGTTTGTATGTACACATGCTCCCCGTGGATCTCCCTACCGCAGATATGGCAGAGATAAGTCTTTTCTTGTTGGGGGGGCGCTTGCTTTTCTTTTAGCCGGCATCCTCAATCCTCCTTCAAGGTTTCAAATTGTTCAGGTGTCCAGTGATCCCCTCTTAAGCAGTTTCGACATTCATCTGCTTCCTGGTGGCATTCGATTCCATCGTAAAATTTACACTCAGCACAAATTCCAGCGCATTTATTACCACATATATCACATACGATCTCATAATTACTCATTCTTGATCACACTCCCTTGCCATCCGGTGAACGATCTCCCGCAGCTGGCCAGCATATTCAAGCACCAGACCCGCATCATATTGCCGAAACACTGCATGGCTCACCTTTTCCAAGATTCCGGATTCCTTGATCGCCCTATTGATCTCCGCGTATTTCTCCTTCGCCTGGATCTGCTCAATCTGCAAACCACAAAGCACTATGTCCTGAAGGATATCTTCTGTCATGGATCTAAGCTTTTCCTTTAGCTGCTCATAGGGAACTCTATACTTTGTTGTAAGAAGATCCAGTGAAACATTTTCTTTATTCCGCTTCAAACGTTCCAGCAAAGACTGAAAATCGTTCAAATCAACATCTGTTAGATCAAATATGTTCGCCTGAAATTCCTCCCGGGATCTGCGAGCCACTTCATTCATCTTTACGGACATTTCCATGAACCTGTCCACCTGCTCCTTGCTGTCAAACTTAGGATAATGTCCGGAAACCATTCTGATATTGCTCTCCAGAATGCGTTTTTCCGCATATTTCCTCACTTCTTCCGTCATAACATCACCTCAGTAACCGGATTTTAGGTTACAGTAACCCTGTTTTCTATTTGCCTAGGTTACCGCTCAAACCCGCATAGAATAACGGTTTTCTAGCTACGGTAACCCGGTAACCCACTTTTTTAGGTTTCCTTACGCGCGAGACATTTTTACAAAAACATTGTTAAATAAAATACAAAAGTTTTGAAATTATTTTTTTGTATATAGGAGTGCGTTTTTCTGGGTTACTAGGTTACTCACCCCTAAAAACACCTTTAAACCCGCATAAAACCTAGCTTTTTGCGGTAACCCCTCTTGGGTTACTCTTAATTGAACGGAAGCTCTTCCTGAATACTTTCCGCATCATCTATTCTCACAAAGCCATCCTTATCCGCATCATCATTCAGCTTAAGGAATACGCAGCGCACCTTATTTCCCTTAAAGCTCTTTATCTTATCCATCTTTTTTCCACTACTCTCCGCCTGGATCAGCCCCTTGCGATTCGCCCATGATAGGAAGGAAGTCCTTGAAAATCCTCCGTCTTTACATAGCGTAGTAAATGCTGTGGTATAAATAATGGCATAGCCATTTTCTATCACGCCCCACTTCTCCACATTTTCATTTTGGACATCAAACCGGGCCGGATTCATGGAAATCTTATCCAGAATAAACTGGTAGCAGCGTTCATTGTCAGAGAGCTCATTTCGGTCCACCAGAACCTCTCTGGCCTCCTCCAGGCTTATGTACTGCCCATCTTTAAACAAATAATCTGTAACCAGCTTATCAGCCGTCAGGACGATTGACAGAGACAGGCTCTGCTTCTGCATCTTCTCATCATCGGCCAGAAGCTTTGCAAATTCCTGCTGGATCACCCTGATCTTCTCAATTCCCAACTCTTTTATAATCTCAATAAACTCCCTGCCTGCATGACCGTAATTTCCCTTAACAAGCTCTGCTGTATAGCCAGGGCTTTCAAAAACACGTTCCCCGCACTCTATTTCAAGAATACGGTTAATGGCTCCGCCCTGGGTCACATAAGAGCTTAAAGGCCTCTCTCCATTTGTAAGGATGCAGTTCTTCCAGTGATTCTCCCGGTTTAAACCCAGCTCCTTGTTAGAGCGGGTTTTTCCCTTTCCAGAACACAGATCATATACCAATCCCTCAAAGTTATCTTCAATTTTCCGGTTCTTTTTGCTGGAATCGTCCAGAATCAAGGGAAGGTTATTTAATAAGTCGCAAATGGCTTCTAGGCCTACCTCTGTGCCCTTATAATCCTTTATGTAAGCACTCTCGTCCGGATTCGCCCAGACAGACGCAGCTACCATCAATGCTACCGTCTTGCCGCCCTCCGTCTCTCCCCAAAGATCAACAAAATATGGGAGGCCCCCAAGCGGCTGCACCAACACACTGGAAAACGCTGCGGCCAGCATGAACTTGACCTCTATTCTCCCGGCCTTACGCAGAGCTGACACATGATCAAACCACTTTGTCCGGCTTCCATCCTGTCCTATGCTCTCATAGATCTGCCGAAAACGGGCGTCTCCATCAAAGACAATTTCCGTATCATAAGGCAGAAACCCTCCCCGGATCCAGCCCAGCTTTGATGTGGAGTACTGGACCGTGATATGCTCTTCATTAGCGTTTTCTACGTCAGCCAAGTATCTCACCAAGTATTTTGCGTTTTCACTGGTAACAGCGATTCCACGGCCTGACAAAGATACAATCTTATTTGCGGATGTGACCATAGTCTTGGGAACGATGATTTCATCCCACCGTCCATTCCGCTTATAGGCCAGCTTAATCTGCTCCTCACCCGTTTCCAGGTTCTTTAAACGCTCGATCGGAAGGATTGGATGATAGCAGGCTAGGATATCCGTGTAGCCTGTTGATGGATTTCTGAGGCAGATCCCGCTTTCCGTAGCAAGCCATTCCTTGCATTGCATATTGTCATAGGGACCTGCAAAATTCGTCCAGTTGTCCAAATAGCAGGGAGTTTTACTCTTCTCCCTCTCTTGGCGCTTCATTTCCTTTTCAACCTTTTTATAGGCCGCCACCATGTCCCTGAATTCTGTTTTTACTTTTAATTCCGTAGCTCTTAAGCCAAGGGAAGCAAGAAGTTCCGCTCGATACAGCTCATCTTCCTGGTCAAAAACTTCTGTCAAAATTGCACTGGATAATATTGTTTCTGCCGTGAGCTCATTCAACGGCACCATGCTACCACCTCGCTTCTATTTCATTTAATTCTGCCTGTACATAGAGTTGATATTGCAAGGCATTGTAACTATCACACCAGACATCACTGAAAGGCTCTGTACGCTCCATGTATGCCCGGTAAATACTAATAAGCATACAGTTAAGCCGCTTCTTTCCACGAAGCCTCTCCTGCTCTTTCCTCAGCATCTCCCGGCGCTTTTGGGATTTATAAACAGTCAGCCTGGAAGCGAAGGTCGGTTTTTCATAGGTTCCGCCAAGAACTTGAAACGCCTCCTTAAAGGAAATATCTTCCATCTGCTCTACAAAAATAAAGATGTCCCCGCCAATTCCGCAAGCATGACAATAGAAATCCCGTTCATGAATTTTCAAAGAGGCTTGCCTATCTCCTGGATGAAACGGACAGGAAATAAACCCCCTTCTGTTTGGTTGAAATCCGTACCGGGCCACAATGTCACTCATGTTGTATGTTTCCTTAATCTCGTCCACTGTCACCCGGAACACCTCCCAGCAGTTCTATAATCCGCTTTCCTGTCTCGCCCCTGTCGCAAAACTTAAACCGGCACTGATATTTTCGCTGCAAGGTGCAAAGGATCTTATACAGCTTTTCTCCGGTGATTGCCTTGGTTGTAATATCTTTCCACTCTCCTGTGTCCGGATCCTGTATCCGTTTATGGCGCCGGGGATTATCCCACCAGATCACATCCTCCAGGCGCTCCACGCCCTTTCCGTGCTCGCACAGGATAATTACATCAATGCCCGCCTCATTTGCACGGATTAGCTCGTTCCGGAACCGGTCATGATCCTGGCAGACGTTATTGCAGAGCTCCGTCAGATTCTGTTTCCTGTCTATGATCAACCGGGGGTTGTCCAGATTCATGTAATCCCCGACATACAACTTTGATACATAGTAATCCACTCTCTGGCGGTCAAACTCCGCAAGAACCTTCTTGATTGCTTTGGCCTTCTCTCGGCTGTCTATCTGTATATTCAATCAATTTCACCGCCTAATTAAAGGGAAGCCCTTCATCCCCTACATCATCAGGGATATGCATGAAGCCATCTCCTGCGCTGGAAGGCTCGGGCCTGGAGTCTCCTTGACCGCTTTCAGAAGATCCCTTACTCTCCACAAATTCCACACTGTCCGTGCAAACGTCTGTTGTATAAATTTTCTGTCCATCCTGATTCGTATAGGATCCAGTCTGTATGCGCCCGATCAGGCCGATGCGCATACCTTTCCGGAAGTGCTTTTCAATAAATTCTGCGGTCTTGCTAAAGGCCACACAGGAAATAAAATCCGCTTCCTGCTGACCTTCTTTACGGAAACGCCGGTCTACTGCAATAGTAAACCGGGCAACCGTTGTGCCGCCGTCCGAATATCGTACTTCCGGATCCCTGGTGAATCTTCCCACGAGCTGCACATTATTCATGCTTTATATCCTCCTTTTCGTAAAGTTTCAGTTTGTTCATACAGTCCTTGTAATTCTCCAAGGTCATTTCTTCAATCTTTTTAATCTTGTACATGGCCAGTATCTTCTCCATTTTAAGTCCCTTGCTGCTGTACTTCTCTATTAGAGCTTTCACAGAAGCTATCATCGGAGTTGTAACATTGTCTGACATCTTTGCTCCGTCCGGAATAGGTTCTATCCTGGGATTGCTGGCCGAACTTTTCCCTTGCTCCACATTCCTCCCAGAACTTTTTGTATTGGAAGAGGAACTTCTTCCTTTTCCGGAAGTCTTGTTATTTTCCACCTTGCCCTTATCTGCCTCACTCTGGTTATCAGCGTCCTTTACATCGTCAATACAGAATAGACCGTTCAGGGCATACTTACGTGCATAGCTGCTGGTGCTCCCCGTGACCTGAGAAGCATCCATCCCCTTCTTCTCCATTTCCTCCCGGGCATAAGCTGTATTCGTGATCTCTTCACCTGATTCACAATCCATAAACCGTGCTGTAGCTTTTATATAGAACCGTTCTCCCATCTGGACCAGTTCATCCCCCACAACCAAAGTTGCTTTCACCTCCCCAAGAAGCGGCTTAGCCGCCTCTTGGATATCCTCGCAGTTCCGGTAATAATAATTACCGAACTTGTTATACTGACTCTTGGGGGCTTTAAGACCAGCCTGCACCTGCAGGAGTTTTTCCTGGATATTCATGCAAACACCTCCTAAAAAATACGGTTAATCACTTCGAAAAGGTAACTGTTATCAGGTTCAAAATTTGGATTGTCCTTCTTGGCTGCCTCAATGCTATCGAGCGCCATTGTGAAATATGTACTATCAACTCCGACCAGCTGATCCTTTAAAGTCTCAATGTCGTGGAGGTTAAGCTCATTAAGCTGCAAGCACATTTTCAAATACTGCCCGGCATTGATTGTATATCCACGGTTGATGTACTTCCTGGTACGTATAATGGAGCACAGAGGGTACTTGCTGCCGATGTAGTACAATTCCTTGTTTATGATGCATTCAAGGGCTTTCTGCGGCAATGAGAGGTTATTGTCCCAGCTACTCCACGCACAGGTGCAATGTACAAAATCATAGTTCTTGTGTATTTCATCAACCTCACCATAAAACCGTGTCACAACCTGGACTTTATCGGATAAGGTAATAGCGTTGCTTGTAAGGAACACTGGTCTGTATTTATCCTTTTTTTCATCTTCTGGAGTATCTTCTTCGGACTCTTCCGGTTCTACTTCCTCAAAAAGAATAGGACCATCCTCTTTTTCATCTTCTTCCGCAGCCACTCCCTCGGAAGAAATAAAGCACTTAACCTGACCAGATTCGCTTACTCTCAGTACGGCAGATCGCTTGTGTTTACCGTCATTCCATTTCTTGACGTAGTATGCTGCAACCCTTACAAGTGATTCTTTGGTGCGGAAGTATACGTCATAGTCATTGACTTTCTCTCCAGTCAGCAAGGAAACAATGGCACCCCCGGTAATAATTACGTTCTCCTTAATTTCCTTCTTAATCTCGCTATCATCAACGCTTTTCAACCAGTCGTTTAACTTGGCATTCAAAGCCTTTTTTAAATTCTTGCTGTTCATATATCCACCTAAATATCCTTTCTCTCAAAATAAAGTCCCAGGCTATTCATAGCCATTTCAAGTTCCTGCAGCTCCACATCAGTTCCGACTACCGTATAAACAGCCTTGATAGATTCCGGCATAGTGAGAGGTGCGGCTGCGACTTCATTAACGGTGGTGATCGTTTCTTTGACTTCCGCCCTCGCGGTTTCCTCTGCTTCTTTTCTGATCCGTTCCTCATCGGCAATCTTCCGGCGTTCCTCTGCCTTTGCACGCTCAATTTCAGCCTGTATACGTCTCTCCTGCTCTGCTTGCAATCTGGCCTCTTCTCGCTTTAATATCTCGGCTTTCTGAGCCTCATACTTGTTGATGTAGCCCAATGCCTCGGGCAGGTTAAGAGTAGCCGCAAATATACGTAATGCCTCTTTTTTGACCTCTGAACTGCTGGCATCAATAACCAGTTTTCCAGCTCTTGTGTTGGTAATAACCTCAGTCATTTCCTTTGTCAGAGTCTTAAGGCTTGTACTGGCATTGGTCCACTTGTCGGACTTGATTTTATACAGCGGAAGGAAGTCTACCATATCACCGATATTCTCATCATAGATTCTCTGGATATCGGTCTCACGTTCTGCAATACGCTTGTTTTCAAACTCCTCAACCTGTCTAAGTATGTAATCAATAGGGATATCAAGCTTTGCAGAAAGAGCCTTGACCTTATCAGCAAACCTTTCATACGGTTCCATCCATAACTTTTTAGTAGTTTTAAGACTGTCATCTACAGACTTTTTTGTTTTCCTGAGATCGGCAACGGACTTTCTTGCAGCAGCTTTTTGGTCCTCTGTGAAAACAACACCATCGTACTCATGGGTACGTTCTTCTATCCATTTTTCAAAATCTTCAAAGTTTGCTGTGATCTCCGCATTCACCGTTGTTACTTTCAGTTCCATATTGCTCATAATCCGCTCCTATCTGGCTTCTGTAAGCCACCTTCTTAGTAATCCTCGGTTTATTGATACACTCTTCGCACGCTGCTCCGTCTGAATCCAGATACAGGCCGCACATGTCGCATTTATGCCTGTCCATACTTTAATCCTCCAAAAACTCTGCAGCCTCCATCTGGGCCATCTCAGTTAGTACAAAGTGATAGACTTCCTTGTCCTCCGGATCCTTCTCATTGTTTTCATAATCAGTCAGTTTTTCCCTGAGAAGAATCCAGAGCTTACGATACTTATTCATGTCCTGCCTTCTTTACCGGCAGCTCAAATCCTAAAATGCTGGCAATATCCTCCCGTGAAATGCTGTAATCATTTTTTACAGTAAATGCCTTCAAGGCATCGAGCCTCGCCATGGCAGCTTGTCCTTTTCCATAATCATTCAAAGGAACATATACCATTATTATTTTTTCTTCCATCTTGATTTCCTCCGACAGATTTCCTATAATAGGGATGTAAATTAATTATCAGTTACTTGGATTCCCTGGCTGTGCCCGCAGCTGGGGTTTCTGCTTTTTATCATCTTCGGTCCAGTCCCAACTTTCATGATTCTTCTCCCCTCAAAGCCTTAATCCGGTCCTTAATGACAGCAACCTGACTTTGAGCCGCTTTTAAATCACCTTCAAGCTTCTCCATCTTCCCGGCTCTCTCCACCATATCCTCAATGACAGTCATGCCGTAATCTGTGTAAAGCCTTGTGATCTGATCTTTGCCCTCTGTTTCGCTTATGGCCGGGTGCCAAGTGTAGACATACTCAATGGTGCCGTACTCTTCATCACAGACCGTTTTCCCCGTGAGCCTTTCAAACTCCTTCTTCATCATGATTCTCTAACCTCCTCTCACATCACTTCCAATACTGCACAGTAAGCCAGTATTATTACTATGGCCGCTGCGGCTATCAGCCGGGGCATAAGCCATTTCCAGCCCTCCATCAAGCGCGACGGGCTGTGGTCAGTGTAATCATCTAAGTTTTCATAGTACTTTTGCATGGGGTCCCTCCTTTCCCGCCAGCTCTTCAAGCAGCCAAAGCTGTGAACAACTGAAGTTTCCAGGATGGCACGTTTTGTGGGAAATAGTGCTATGGGAAACCCCTATCTTCTTAGCTAATCCCCGGTTGTCCAGATTGTTTCTGGCCTTTGCTTCAGCGATAAGGATTTTCATATCATCTTCGCGCCGTTTGTAATAATTCTTTTTTGGTATAGACACCTGTTTTCCTCCTCTCATAATCCCTGCACGGATACTTCCGGCTTCGATCCGGGCAGTGGTTGCGGTACCGGCAGGACTTGCGTGAATACGTAATTTCTATATGTATCACCATTCCTTTCTTGTAAAATCTTCCAATTCTCCTTATACTGTAAGTACAGGCTCCCGCCAGAGCTGAGTACGAAAAAATGGAGAAAAAGTATGGATGACGTTTTATTTTCAGATGATTTTGACCCACGTGATATCGGACGAAATCACCATTTTGCTGATTGGCAATACGATAAAATAATGAAGCAAATCCAAAATTTTGAAAAAGAATTAGACAACAATCATGAAATTGCACTACTGCTTGCATCGTTTGGCACCACAGTTCTCATGCAGGTAGCCGATCTAGGTTATCAAAATCCTGACCTGATGTATTTCTGGGGATACGTAAATGGGAAGTATACCCAGCTCATTCAACATGTTAGCCAATTAAACTTTTTAATTACTTCTATAGAAAAAGAAGATAAAAGTAAACCGCCAAAGCGAATAGGATTTACATCTCCTGCTGATGATTAACGTTCTTCCCTTGGCATGAACGTAATGCTGTATTTATCTTAGCCTTGGCCGATATCAACTCCGCCAGGGCTTTTCCCATTTCAGGCGCTCCTACTGAATCATTGTTGATTTGAAGCCAATCACAAATATAACTGATCATTTCATCAATTTTCTCCACACCTCTCTCACCTCCTCTTTTTCTCTAATAGATTTTTCCATTGACACACATATTTGATAGTGGTATATTAGCTTTATCGAACATATGTTTGTTATCAGGTATCATTTTTTGTTCTTTCAAACAGATAATCTAAGCTGTATTTTGGAAATAAGACTTTTTGAATTTTTATTGCATCATCAAAGTAAAAGCCCTTTTTAGTTTCTCCGTTTACTATGTCACTTACAGTTTGATATCTGTAACCAAGCAAAGTACCTATTTGAGCAAATGTAACTTCTTCTGCTTTCATGACAGGAATAAAGTTTTTGTACATTGTGAATCACCTCCTTAATTCTGAATTTCGAATTCGATAGCTGTATTATATTCTTTATTCAGTATTATGTCAATATGAAATATTCCTTTTTCCGTATTTATTCGCCAAATCGAATATTCTTCATTTACAAAATACGTTTTTGGATATATAATAAGGGAACATAGAGAAAAAGAGGTAGACATGATGGAAAGAGCAAAAATTTTAGAAAAATTAATAATAGAGCAGGGGTATAATCTTAAATCTTTTGCTGCCAGATGCGGTATCCCGTATACAACTCTGTATGGAATAATGAAGAATGGTGTTGGAAAGGCTACTGTCGATAATGTTATAATTATCTGCCATAACCTTGGAATTACGGTTGACCAGTTAGAGGAATGGGCTAATGGAGAAACAGACTTATCATTAATTGGCCCCACTTACGAAGACGTAGAAAAGTTAGTTGCCCGTAATGGAAAGAAAATGTCTGTTGAACAAAAAATGCGCTTAATACAGCTTCTGTCCGAAATCGAAAACAAGGACTGATTTAATTGCATGACATTTTACGCTTCACGGATTTATCACCCGAAATGAGAGATAAAATATTGAAAGGTGTTTTAAAGGTCTATAGGGATTGCAATATTACGTCTCTTCCTATTGACTGCTTTGAAATTATAAATCACTACAGCTTCAAGTTATATAGCTATACTGAATTAAGAGAAAAGAATCTGGAGTTATACGAAATCTGTAAATCATGGTCTAATGATGCTTTTTCATGGAATGGGATAATCGCCTATAACGAAAGAATCCTACCAAGTCGGATTCGCTTTTCTTTATTGCATGAATTGGGGCATTACATATTAAATATTCCATCAACGAGCCAGGCATTCGAGAGCATCGTGGATTACTTTACCAGTTATCTGTTGGCCCCTCGGGTTTTAATACATAAGTGTGGATACGGAAATTCAGACCAGATCCGCAATGCCTTCAATATATCTACCCAAGCCGCCAATAATGCTTTGATAGACTACAAGATATGGTTTCAATATATTTGTCGAACGACCAGAGAGATATCTAAATCAGAAATAGAGCTGGAACAAATTTTCTTTCCAGAGGTCCGCGAAGAGGCAAAAAGCAAACTAAAAAGGAAAGCGAGGCTTTCACCT
The DNA here is from genome assembly GCA_902363835.1 of Lachnospiraceae bacterium. GTDB lineage: Bacteria > Bacillota > Clostridia > Lachnospirales > Lachnospiraceae > Lacrimispora. The sequence continues at coordinate 6,654 of CABJBM010000039.1, read as the reverse complement.
GAGACAGAAAGGTGTATATCATTCTTCGATGATCTGAGCGCGGAGCGAGGAGGTAATTATATGTTCCGTCGTGCAGAATCACAGTGGCTTTACGGAAATGATTATTGAGAAAGGATTAAATTGCCAATGGCTTTTTAATAAAATAATAAAGAAAAGAGGGAATGAGTATGGGGATATTTGGAAACAAGATGATTTCAACTTCTGTTTTTCATATTGATGGATTGACTGCTGCGGGTTTTAAACATGTGATTAAATTATCTTTGGATAAAAACAATTCAAAACTTTTATTATATGTGCCTGGAGAAAAAAGTCCATATGAAATTTCTTTTTCTAAGGTTTCGAATGTCAGGCTGGGGAATATAGTAGATAAGGTGAGGGATTTAAAAGGAATGACTCTTGAAATTGTGTTTCAGTCTCAAAGTGGGGACGATGAAACAATTAGATTTTTATTTAGTCCTATGATTTCTACTGGATATAATAAATTTGTGAAAGAATTAAAAAATAGTATTTCTGGTCCTAAAACACAAGTATTGTAATAAACAAGGAAAACCGCCCCGACTGCAATCGGAACGGCTTCACATAGATTTTCTCTTACCGGACTTCCGGAAGATATAATCACCATAGACAAGTGAATTATATCATTTCTGGAACGCTCTGGCAAGAGGAGCGTCATTTTTATACCCAAAAATAGAAAGGAAATGGTATTATGGCAAAAAGAAACGAGGTCAAGGAGGATAAGCGAACAAAAAATAAGCTGCCATCCGGTTCGTATCGCGTCCAGGTATTTGACTACGTGGATGAAAACAAAAAGAAGCACTACAAATCGTTTACGGCTCCAACCAGAAAAGAGGCTGAATTCCTTGCCCTACAGTGGCGGAATAACAGAGAAAATGAAATAGCTGATATTACTGTATATGATGCAGTTTCCAGGTATATAGACTCTAAACGAGGTGTATTATCCCCAAGTACGATCAGAGGTTATGAAGCTGTGCAAAGAAACTACTTTATTGGTAGATTTGGAGCCATTAACCTAAAAAAAGGACTGGACAACACAACTATTCAAATCTGGGTTAGCGACATATCAAAAAAAATAAGTCCTAAAACCGTGCGGAATGCTCATGGATTGCTCTCTTCCACATTAGAAATGTTTGTCCCCGATTTCCGGTTAAAAACCACACTTCCCGCAAAGAAGAAACCAGACTTATATACGCCTTCCGATGAAGATATCAAGAAGTTATTGACACATATAAAGGGTAAGGAGTTAGAAATCGCCGTATTGTTGGCTGCGTTCGGCCCCCTTCGGCGTGGAGAAATATGTGCACTTACTTCTGACGATGTATCCGGGAATATTGTTTCCGTAAGCAAAAGCATGGTTATGGGCGCTGATAAGGAATGGCACATTAAGCAGCCTAAAACCTTTGGAAGTTATCGAAAAATCGAATTTCCAGATTTTGTCATACAGTTAATCCAAGAAATAGATGGAAAGCTCGTAAATGCTACCCCTGACCAGATTACGCATCGCTTCCAACGAGCTATTAAATCAGCTGGTTTGCCTTCTTTCCGCTTTCATGATCTCAGACACTATGCTGCTTCTATTATGCACGCTATTGGAGTACCGGATCAGTACATAATGCAAAGAGGAGGCTGGCAAACTGACAACGTAATGAAGAATGTTTACAGAAACATTATTGATATTGAATCGGCTAAGCAGAATAAAAAAATCTTGAAACACTTTGAGAGTATCACACGAAATATCACACGATAGCTGATTTTTCTTGTAAATGCTAGGCTTTCTATGGGTTCGAGCCCCATTACTTCCAGTATCATATGAACTGAGGAAACACCGGAATCCCTTGTAAATACGAGGTTTTCCGGTGTTTCTGTTTTGTATTAAACAGCAGACAGATGCCATTCAAATATGTGTTTTGCTATTAAATACAATACGAATTTTTCTTTAATAAAATTTTCACAAACTCTTCACAGATTACTCAAATTCCCGTCACAATTCTCCGGTATAGTTAAAATTGTAAAAAGGCAATGACCTTTTAAATAAAACTTTTTTTCATACAGCCGGCAGGATTCCCCGATCTTGCCGGCTCCTCCCTTTTTATGAGGAATCGTTGGCAAAGGTTTCCCTGACCGGACATCCCACCGATTTAAGAGAACTTTATAATTTTCCCTGCTAACCGGCAATTTTCCGCTTGACTTATTTGTAATACCATGCTAAACTGAATCAGTATTTTAATAAAGTCATGATTTCGCATATATTTGTAAGTCATTATTCTTATTGATGATTTACACATATATGCGATTTTTGCTACTAGGAAAAATACAATATAATTATATTAGGAGGTATCTTTAATGAAAAAAGGTACAGTAAAATGGTTTAATGCACAAAAGGGATTCGGTTTTATCTGCGATGAAGAAGGCAACGATATATTCGTTCATTTTTCTGGTCTTGCAATGGAAGGCTTCAAATCTTTAGAAGATGGCCAGTCAGTTGTTTTCGAGACTACTAATGGTGCTCGTGGCTTACAGGCTGTAAATGTGCACGTCGCTTAATCCTCAACCGTATTATTATCACATCTGACTTATCCATTTTCTTCAAAACACCACATTGATAAAGTGAATATGTACCCAAAATCTGTATATTAAAAAGTCAGAGCTATGTTTAATAATTACAGCTAAGTCAGCAAGGTTTATTATATATTCCTTGCTGGCTCAACCTAAAGTTTCACTCTTCCGGAATAAAACCCGGATCATCATTGCAGGCCCCTTATATTTACAACTCTATTTTTCTAACTCTCCATATTACTCCTGTATTAGGTAAATAAACATCCGGGCTATCTAAATCATCTATTGCCAGATCTGATATATACATTGCACCATCAGGTCCGAAAGCGACATCCGTTGGTCTGTTCAAGCCTCTTTCTTCCGGAAATCCTGATTTGTTAATAGCAAATGTTGATATATCTCCATTCACAACATTAACCTTCAATACTCTATGTCCCACACCTGAACGTATATATTCGCTGGACTCCTCATATTGGACTCCCCCAAAACAAGCAATGTAAATATCTCCAATCAGTCCAAAATCTGATGATCTGTTAAAATCAAATCCCATGATATTGGAACCAGACGGAAAAACTGCAATTGGCATTGGTGGAACCGATGGAATGGTGTGAAGCAATAATTCCGGTTTTCTGCCTCTGATGGGAGTAAACCTGGGCAATGTAACAGGAGCTCCTCCTGAGTAATCCGGCCAGCCATACCATGCCCCGGTATAAAACAAATGCAATTCGTCCAATGCATTGGCAATTGGTCTGCTTCCTCTTGCCTCCATTCCCTGATTTGATATGATCAGCCGGTTTAAGCCGTCAAATTTCATACAAAATGGATTACGAAGCCCCCATGCAACCTGTTCTATACCAGAGCCATCCAGATTTGCTCTTAATACGCTTCCAGAAGCAAAAACTCTGCCTTCTTTCACCTGGTATTGCTGGATGGTGGGAACTCCAAAGGGAGAATAAGCTCCGGTAAAAGCCGACTCTATGGCCGGTATCAGCAAATTTCTGGTTTCAAAATTAGCCTGGTTAAGGAAAATATAGGAACCTGGATAATCGCATAATTGAGGATGTTCAGAAACCCATCTATTATCCAGTCCTACTACACCGGAATTCGTTGCTGTTCCCTGTCCGAAATAAATTTTTTCATCAATGCCAAATTCAACCCGGTTATTGCAAAAGTCCCCATTGCTTGGCAGGCCGCTTATAATATCCTGTCTTGTACCATCCGGATTAATAAAAGTTACTACTCCTTTATGTGATACATAAATGCGTCCGTTTTTATAATTTATTCCAGTCAGTGGAACATTAAAACCGTCAGCAATGACCTGGATACTCCCGCCACTTATCCGCATAACCCGAGGATTCATTGTAGCCACTCCGGAATCACCAATTAACATATCACCCGTTTCGGTAAAAACCATACCGATTGGTGCATTCAATCCTTGAGCAAAGACTTCAATTTGGTAACCTACAGGTACACTTATTCGATTGGGATCAAGCTCTCTCTGTTTAAATGGAACTTGTTGCCTGCATAACTTCTGTAGATAAATATTTGTAAGGTAATTCACCCTTGGTCTCCGCTTATATATTATTTACAATATATGGTGATATCTTTAACATAATGACCACTTATTGTCGGATATTTTCAGCTGTCTGGATTCCATTTTCAGATCCCGCGCTTTCACCATGTTTCCCGGTGCTTTCTCACCTGCGGTACTCCGTACAAATCTCCGCTGCCAGAGGCTGGCAGACTCATCCGGACTCCGGATTGTAACCTTTCAGAAGTCCAAAATAAAACAAACCTTTATGCTGCTCATAATAGCACTCCTGCTGCATAATATAAAACAAATGCTCCTTTCGAATCAGACCTGGAGGCTGAAATTTGGAAAAAGTTCTGGACAATAACTACTACGACCTCATTATTAATAATGTTTCAATCCCCATGTATGCTTCTGGGGACAACATTACAACGCTGAATTTCAGGCACTCTCTTCTTCATATTCCTAAGACAAACTCAGATCCCTGCAACCTGGGCGTGTATCCTTATCACAGCTTTTCGACCCTCTTTGTGCCTACTTCCACTGTCAGCATTGAAAAATCAGGGATCGGCACGGTACAGAGAAATCCTTTCTTAGGCCTGTTTGGGAGGGGCGTCATTGTTGGGGTTATAGATACGGGAATCGACTACCGTCATCAGGCCTTCCTTTATAATGATAACACCACCAGAATTCTCTCTCTCTGGGACCAGTCCATACAGGGAAGCTCCCCTCCCGAAGGCTTTACATTTGGTACAGAATATAAAAGAGAGCTTATTAATCTTGCTTTAAGATCTGATAACCCCTTATCCATTGTACCTTCTGTTGATGACAACGGCCACGGTACGTCTATTGCAAGTGTAATCGCCGGGAAACCAAATGTGGAAGGTACCTTTTCCGGTATTGTTCCGGAATCGGAACTGGTAGTTGTAAAACTGAAAGAGGCAAAGCAAAATCTTAAGGAAATCTTCTTTGTACCCAACGACGTCCTGTGCTTTCAGGAATCCGACATCATACTTGGAGTACGCTATATATATTCCTATGCACAAAGCGTAAGCCGTCCCGTGGTCATATGCATTGCCCTGGGAAGCAGCCAGGAAGGCCATGACGGAAACGGGGCCCTCAGCAATTATCTAAACTATTTGGGGAGGCTTCCCGGAATCGGCCTTTCTGTTTCAGCCGGAAATGAAGGAAACAACCGCAGGCACTACTTTAGCAGCACTACGGAAGCTCCCTTTTATAACGACTTTGAATTAAGAGTTGGAGAGCAGGATAAATTATTTTCCATGGAAATATGGCCTTACGCCCTTGGACGGCTGGCTGTTGACGTTTCTTCACCAAACCGGGAATCCACTCAGCTGATTTACCCCACCATCGGCTCCTGCAGAATGTTTAATTTTATCTTCACCCCAAGTGTGGTTTGGGTTAATAATTTTATATTTGAAGAAGAAAGCGGGGATCAGCTGATTTTGCTTCGTTTCAGGGATCCCCTGCCCGGAGTCTGGAGCATTCGGGTCCAAAGCACAGAAAATGAGCCCATATCCTTCCATTCCTGGCTGCCTTCCGGAAACATTATTTCAAATGAAACCTTTTTTCTGAATCCAAATCCGGATACAACCATAACCTCTCCCGGTAATGGACTCCATCAGCTGACGGTTACGGCCTTTAACCAATTTGACGACAGCATACTTTTAGAATCAAGCAGAGGTTATACAAGAAGCGGCCTGGTCAAACCAGATATCGCCGCTCCAGGTTACCAGCTTCCCTGCGCTATCCCGGTAAATCGGTATGGAATCATTACCGGAACAGGGGCAGCAGCAGCCCACACGGCAGGCGCCATTGCCATGATCCTGGAATGGGCCATTCCCAGAGGGAATTATACCTCCATGACCGGATATGATGTAAACCGCCTCCTCATAAGAGGCGCCCGGCGGGAAATTGCCAATGTTTATCCCAATAACATATGGGGATACGGCCAGCTGGATGTGAACAATCTGTTCCGAAGGCTTACCAATGTTTAATGAGTCCATTAAAAGCCGGAATAGATCTTTCCGGTTCCGTAGCATACGCATAAGGGTGTCCCTTACTATCATATAAAAATCATAGTTCGGGACACCCTATATTAAAATTTGGATTTTATATATTGTTCAATCCATCAAAGATATATTATACTTAAACTTCCGGTAAATCTTCCATATAATAACTGCAGGCATACTGAAAAACAGATACAGGCTGGACACCCCCCCTATGACTGCATAAACGACAATTAAGAAAACAATAAAGGTATTCATAATCAATCCTCCTTTTCTATTTCTATTCTAATGAAATTTCCCAGAGAAAGGAAGAGAAAAAGGTAAATTTTAACACTACCTTAACGCCTTTCCATCAGCGCCCTACTTGCCGATGAAGTGAATCCCATAAAAGCCGCCTGGTTTCCCGTTGACAATCTGCAAGAATTTCCTTTATAAATCATGACCACCCGTAAAACGGGTGGTTTGCACTAAGGCTGTAAGCCTTTGTTACCGGCCAGCGCCTCAAGACGCTGGCTTTCA
>CABJBM010000038.1 GCA_902363835.1 Lachnospiraceae bacterium | reverse complement strand
GCGGGAAAGCCGCACGTTCGGTTCTGAGAGGGGTAAGTCCCGTAAGGGACTTATCTACTTACCACAAGCCGTAAAGAACTTCTAAAGCAGTCTGATATGCTTTGCAGGTATTTGGGTCGCCGCACCCGTCAATCATAATGAAAACCATTTCCGGCACTTCAATGATGGACGGTTTTTCGCCGGGTTGATATAAAGCTTTTTGCATCTTTTTGAAATCGGTTGCCATAGGGGATACCGCCTTTCGTAGTTTTATTTTGCTTCTTCAATATAAGATATATAAATGATACCACACGTAACTGGACAGCTATATGTCATATTAAGATGCTTTTTTAAAATATCATATAATCATTGAATTTTACTTTTGTATGCTATATTATACTAAAAGATGATATGGCATATAAAGGGCAGCACAATGTCCATATATTATTTTTAACATGGTTTTTACCCAAGAGCATAGGGGGGCTTCGTATTATGTACGAATTCGTACAGGAGGCAAAATGAAACAATGCTAAGACAAGGAGAATGATTATGGCAATTGAAAACGTAAAAGCTTTTTTTAAACAATATAACATGGATACCCGAATTCGAGAATTTGAAGTATCCAGTGCAACTGTAGATTTGGCTGCATCTGCCCTAAACTGTGAGCCTGAAAGAATTGCCAAAACGCTTTCTTTTATGGTGGACGGACAAGCAGTTTTAGTTGTTACCTCTGGTGATGCTAAGGTTGATAACAAAAAGTTCAAGGAGTATTTTGGCACAAAAGCTAAAATGCTTGTGCCTGATGAGGTCATTGATTTGGTCGGACATGCAATTGGAGGGGTTTGTCCTTTTGCTATTAAAAGCGGCGTTTCCGTCTATCTTGATATATCCCTCAAACGGTTTGAAACGGTCTATCCGGCCTGTGGGAGCAGCAGCAGTGCCATTGAGCTTACAATAAAAGAATTGGAAAGATACGCTGGTTATTCCCAATGGGTTGATGTGTGTAAGGGCTGGAATGATTAATTTATCAATCAAAGTTCCTGTTTTCTGTTCAAAATAAAGCATGACAGCTTGCAAAAGCATGGAAATGTGCAGAAGGAGTGTTTATGGTTAAAATCGATTGTCTGGGTGATATGTGCCCGGTACCTGTTCTGAGATTAAAAAATGTCATTCATTCCATAAAAAACGGTGAAGAATGTATGCTGGTAACGGATCATAGCTGTACGATTTCTAATATTGAAACTTTTTGCAAGGCAAATGATTTAAGTTATGATACGAATGAAGTCATTAACGGAGTGTGGGAAATTACCATTTCCGCTAACAAATAGTCTCTTTCAGTATTGTTTCAATATATTTAATGAGTTTTGATGATTCGTAATTAATAGGAACACTTGCTGCATTTTTTATGGAATAATACTCATTGTCAAATTCCAGGCATGGGCACTCAATAATGCGGAGCTGTTTGTTGTAGATTTCTTTTTTGATTGCCATATAGGGAAGAAAAGCGAGTCCAAAGCCATTAATTGCAGACAGTTTAATGGATTCCGTGGATTCAAGGGTATAAGGAATATGAAGCTGATTGATGTGGATTCCGTTTTTATTCAGCATTTTATCCAGTACCTGCCTTGTTTTTTGGGTTTTTACCAGCATCAGCAGAGGATAATGATAAAGATCCTGGCAGTCCAGCTGGGAAGGTACCTTCATTTTTTCCCCTGCAACCAGAAAAACACGGTCGGAAAACACCTTTTTTGCACATAGGTTTTTATCCCTGGGCCTGCCTATGATAATTCCCATATCAGCAAAGCCTTTTGATATTTTTTCTTCTATGATTCTGCTGGACATCATTTCCATATTGAGGGTATATTCCGGATACTTGTTTTTTACATGGTAAAAACTGCATGGCAGGGCATAAGAATATACACAGGGAGAAGCCAGGATATGTATGGTTTTATTTTGATTCTGTGCATTGGTTATATCAACGAGCATTCTGTCATAGGAGGATAATATCTCAAGAGCGCGGTTGTAAACAATCGTACCAATGTCAGTGGGAATCACACCCTGATAGTTCCGTTCAAAAAGCCGTGCACTGAATTCCTGTTCCATGACCCGCAGCTGCTGGCTCAGGGCGGATTGGCTGATATTCATCTGTTCCGCGGTTTTTGAGATGCTGCCGGATTCCACTATTTTAATAAACATTTTCAGATTATGAATGTTCATGTTGCCCCGCCTTTCTGAATTTAGCTCCATACCAGTTGATTGGACTGTTAAAATATTAACAGTTCTTTTTTTGCCCTTTTATTATAGCAAATATAATTCCCTGTGGCTAGTGTGATAAAATAATGGGATATAAGTAATTCTTATGACATATCAAATTCTTGATTAACCAGATTTTCATAAATGTGGTATAATCTGAATTGTGATTTCGTTATAATATTAACAAATACTATTTTAAGAAAGGGGGATTTACGTGTCAGAGGTTAACACAAGCACAAGTGGGGAAAGAGTGCGTAAACCAAGAAAGCCCAAAAAGAGCCAGATTCCATATGCGATTCTACTTACAATCCTGATCATTGCTTTTGGATTTTATTTGGCAGGAGGGAACAATAAACTGCCTGTTTATTGGGGATTCGGCATTGCATTTGGGTATATCCTGCAGCGTTCCCGGTTTTGCTTTACAGCGGCATTCCGTGACCCGTGCATAACAGGAAGCACATCCGTAACAAGAGCCGTACTGGTGGCGGTTGCAGTTGCCAGCGTGGGCTTCTGGGCGATCAAGTATTCCAGCGTAATGGCAAATGCAGAATCCAATTTCAGCATGTCAGGAGTAGCGCCCATTGGTTTGCCCTTGATGATCGGTGCGGTTATGTTTGGCACCGGAATGGTCATTGCCGGAGGCTGTGCATCAGGAACTTTGATGCGCGTTGGAGAGGGCTTTGCAATGCAGGTACTGTCTTTGGTGTTTTTCGTAGCCGGTTCTCTCTGGGGTGCACATGATATGAACTTCTGGAGCAGATTCAATGAAAATGCTCCCAAGATTTTTTTGCCGGACGTGTTTGGCTGGTTTGGTGCAATCCTTGTACAGGGATTGATTATTGTACTGTTATACATAGCTGCCGTCAAATGGCAGGAAAAGAAAATGGGAAGCGCAGAATAAAATTAAAATTTTAAATTTAAGGAGAAATCATATGGCTGAATTTACATTAGACTGTCTGGGAGAGGCTTGTCCGGTCCCCCTTATGAAAACCGAGAAGAAAATCAATGAGTTATCCGTAGGAGATGTTTTAGTCGTATCCATTGATCACAGCTGTGCAATGAAAAATGTTCCTGAGTGGGCAAGAAAACAGGGTCATAACGTTGAAATTGAAGAAGTGGATGATGGAGAGTGGGAAATTGTCATTGAAAAGACGAAGTAGATAACTTCTGTGAAAGCAGGTGAATAAATTTGAAACAATTTTTTATTAAGCTTGGCGATCATCCCATTTACAAAAAACTGTTAAAAGAGCCTTTAACATACGTGGCCGGTGCAGTTTTGCTTGCAGTTTTCCAAATCGCCCATTTTACAGCCCTGGGAAGCGGCTGGGGAGTGACAAGCGCATTTGCCAACTGGGGCGCCTGGATTTACAAAGCACTTGGCGGTGATGCAAGCGGCTGGGTATATTATGCCTCTGAAAAAATGCAGAAGGAGCTAAATACCAGCTTTCTGGCAGACGGCGGTTCCATCCGCAATTTAGGAATTGTGCTGGGAGCCTTTGCAGCAACGTTATTTGCATCACAGTTTAAGATCAAGAAGATCAAATCTTTCCGGCAGGTAGTGGCGGCGGTTCTTGGCGGTCTGTTAATGGGTTATGGAGCAAGACTTGCAAATGGCTGTAATATAGGAGCCTTATTTACTGCAATTTCATGTTTTTCCTTATCCGGATGGGTATTCGGTGCATTTTTGCTGGTAGGTGCTTTTTTTGGAAGCAAATTATTGGCCAAATATTTTATGTGATTTATAATTCTGGGGCGATCATATCTGATTGCCCCCATAACATATGAGCACCCAGTCATGGAATAAGAGAAGAACGGCTGTTAAGAATGCATAAGAGTATTCAGAAAGGAACAGGTTGCAATGACAAAAAAAACGGAATCATATGATGTTGTAATTATAGGAGGCGGAGCGGCCGGCTTAACTGCGGGAATATACTGCGGCAGAGCCAAACTTAAAACATTGATCATAGAAAAGACCCTGGTAGGAGGACTTGCTACATATACCAATGAAATAGAAAACTATCCCGGTTTTCCCGATGGGGCAACAGGGCTTGGGCTGATGGAATTATTTCATAAACAAGCTAAAAAATTTGGTGTGGAGTTTAAATTAACTGATGTAAAATCCGTGTCTTTGGAAGGGGATATAAAGCAGGTAGAAACGTTCCGCACCATTTACCAGGCAAAGGCCGTGATCATCGGAAGCGGCGGAAAACCCCGTTTGACCGGTGCCAAAAACGAGGAATTATATCTTTACGATAAAGGGATTTCTTTCTGTGCAACCTGTGATGCGGCTGCAAATACCGGAAAGACTGTTATGGTAATCGGAAGCGGAGATGCGGCCATTGAAGAGGGGATATTCTTAACTAAATTTGCAGACAAGGTTATAGTATCTGTCATGCATGAAAACGGCAAAATGGACTGCAATGAAATTGCAAAAGCCCAGGCTCTTGCAAATCCTAAAATGGAATTTATCTGGAATACGGTTGCAGACAGCTTTGAAGGAGACGAAAGGCTGCACACAGTTGTGTTAAAGAATTTAAAAACTGAGGAAAAGATTCCTGTTCCTGTTGACAGCTGTTTCCTGTTTATCGGTTATCTTCCAAATACAGAATTATTCCGCGGCATTCTGGATATGAATGGGGGAGGTTATCTCATAACAAATGAACGGATGGAAACAAATATACCCGGAGTATTTGCCGTAGGAGATGTGCGTGACAAATACTTAAAGCAGGTTGCAACAGCGGTGGGAGATGGAGCTGTTGCTGGTTACGGAGCGGAAAAATATGTGTCAGAAAGTGAAATATTTGAAACTCAAATTATGAATGAAGGAAAGCCTTCTCTGGTGTATGTTTATAATGCAATTGATCCCCGCGGAAGAGAACTGCTGCCGGCTTTCAAAGAGTTTGAACAGGATCATTGTGACATCCGGGTATCCTGCATTGATACTTATAAATCAGATGGAATTGCAAAACGGCTTGATGTTGAGAATGCTCCCTGCATGGTCTGGATCAAAGGATGTCAGATTATGGAAAAGTATTACGGTGAAATCACTCCGGAGCGCATAAACAGCATTTGCAAATAGAAAATGTACAATCCATTTGGGATTGCCTTAACGTCCTGCGGCCAGACCTGGCCCAGGGCGTATTTTTAGTGTTTTTTACAGTTCAGCTAAAACAAAACCACAGAACCGGAAATGCTCTGTGGTTTTCTTATATTCTGCAACAAATGAGATGGGGCATTTGGTTACAACTTATTGCCATTTTATGATAGTAAAGTCGATTATTTAAATGTTTTATTAAAAGGAATAGTAATATTTTTTGAATTTTATACATTATGTATCAATTTTATGTAACAACATTTTTCGACAATATTTGCTACATCAGAAGCTTAATTGAATACGTCAATCCCCCTGCCAACTGGAAAAAAATGTATATTTTCAACAATAATAAGGTTTTTACTGCATCATATTCAACGATTGCTTTGAAAGTCAATTAAAAAGCACGAAGGGAATAAAAATTCAATCAAGGAGGAATTGACTATGAAATATGAGTACAAAACTTTAGCGCTTCAGGCAGGAAAGGTATTTGGTGGTAATGTAAATAATCAGGGGTTTGAGATAACGCAAAACAAATCGGGATGGGAAGGCTGGTAGCTTGTTAATAGCCTGGTATAAGTAATATTGTATGATAAAAGGTTGAAATAATACTATTAAAATGAGGTGGAGTTACAATGAGGAATCTTAAAATACATTTTAAACTATTTATTAGTTTTTCTATTCTGATACTGTTCACGATTATTGTAGCTATTACAGCAATATTAAGCATGAAGAATATGAATGCAGCAGAAGATGCCTTATATTCAGAGCAGCTGCTGGGGGTTGAAGTTGCCGGAGAAATCAGTAAAAACTTTTTTCAGCAAAAAATGTATGTACGTAATATTGTAATATACGAATCAGATGATGAAGTATTTAAGGATGCGATGTCCATGCTGGATAAGCTGGATGCTGAGATGCGTGAATTGTTTGATTCCTATCAAAAGACTATAAATAAATCAGAGGATCAGGTGAATTTTGATGAATTCAAAACCCTCTATATCAATAATTATTCCACTGCAAAACGTAAGACAATTGAACTTAGTATGGCCAATGATTTCGCCGGTGCAAAAAAAGCCATGGATGGAACTGCGGCAGATACGGACCGTATGGCAAGTTTGCTCAATGCAAGCAGGGATATGAATAAGAAGTTTGCATATGAAATGCTCCAGTCAAATACACGGATATTTCAGCGTTCCAATACATTGATCATGGTTATCCTGCTCTTCTCAATTCTGGCAGGAATTATCCTCACTGTTTACATAACAAAAGTCATTGCCGGCCCCATGGGAAGACTGAAAAAGGTAATGGAGCAGATTGCAACAACCGGTGCTTTGCAATTTGAAAAGAATTTACAGACGGAACTGGAACGTGACAAGCAGTCCCAGGATGAAGTTGGCCAAAGTATAGCTGCTGCAGAAAAACTGGTTATGCAAATCACACATGTGTCGGAAGTGCTGACAGCCATTGCTGAGAAGGATTTGAGCGGTGAAGTGGAATTGCTGTCTCAACAGGATGTTTTAGGTACAGCATTGCTGACAATACAGGATAACCTTAACCGCCTGTTTACAGAAATCAACCTTGCCATGGATCAAGTGGCCACCGGTGCGGTACAGGTTGCCGATGCTGCACAATCATTGGCGCAGGGGGCCACAGAGCAGGCAGCAACCGTACAGGAATTGAGCATGACCATAAAAGATGTTTCCGATGAGATGAAAAGCAGTGCGGCCATGGCCGGTGAAGCAAAAACAATGGGAGATGAAATTCAGCAGAGGGCTGAATCCGGTTCCTCAAAAATGGAAGATATGATACTGACCACACAGCAGGCAAATGATGCCAGCAAAGAAATTGCTTCTGTTATTAAGCTGATTGATGACATTGCATTCCAGACCAATATACTTGCACTGAATGCAGCCGTGGAAGCTGCCCGCGCCGGTCAGCATGGAAAAGGTTTTGCAGTTGTAGCCAATGAAGTACGTAACCTTGCGGCAAAAAGTGCGGAGGCTGCAAAAGATACTGCAACGCTGATTGACACAACCATAGAAAAGGTAGCCCAGGGCTCTGTAATGTCCAGTCAGACATCTGACGCTTTACAAAAGATTGTGGAAGGCGTGATTCACAGCAGTGAGGTAATTACAGGTATTTCACAATCAGCAAGCAATGTGGCAGATTCCATGACACAAATCAGCAATTCTATTGAGCAGGTATCCCAGGTTGTACAGGCAAACAGTGCCGCCTCTGAAGAATGTGCTGCTGTAAGCGAGGAAATGAGTGGGCAGGCAGCAGTTCTGAAAGAGGTAATTGCTCAATTTAAACTGAGGGGAGACTCCCGGAGCAGCAGAACTGGCGGTGCATCCCATTCAATATCTCAGCAAAGCCCTATGAAATCTTCGCCAGAATATGCAGGTTTTGCCGTGGCAAGTGATAAATACTAAAATACGGTGCTCAATTTATATTTAGATACCTGACTACTATTTGTTTTCCAGCTTAACTCCCAAAAGGGGATGCTACAAAACTAATTTAAGTTAGTTTTGCAACATCCCCTTTAAGACTATCCCGGGCTTGCTCGTTCCTTAAATGAGAAAAACTATCAAAAAAAGAATTATGAGAATGCCTTTTCAGCAGACGGCTTGCAGCAGCTTTGATTGTAAAATAATCGATCTGATGTTGGAAAAGGCTCAGAAAATGTATATACAAAAAGGTGCAGACAATACAAAGAAAACTCTTTGGTCTATGGAAAGAATCATACTATTTTGCCGGAAGGTTTGCATCTTCATGAAAGAGGGGGAACGGATATGATAGAAAAGCTTGACATCATGCTTTCAAAATTGGTGAACAGAAAAACCCTGAGAATCCTTCGCAGAGGGTTGTTATCAATGATGCCGATGGTACTGGTGGGGTCGGTTGTTATGGCTCTGCTGACCTTACCCATTCCGCCTTATCATCGCTTCATGTCAGGCATGTTTGGGGAAGGATGGCGGGAAATCGGGCTGTCCATTCATAAGGCTACACTTCAGATTATGGCGCTTTTGGCGCTGATTACGGTCAGCCACGCCGCAGCAAAGGAAGAGACACTTGTAAAATCCGGTGAGGTAAACCCTGTCAGCATTATGATTACGGTATTTGCCTCTTATATTGCGCTGTCCTACAGAAGTTTGTTTATGTATACAAGTGATGCGGGTTCTGCCGGGTTGTTCAGAGCCCTTTTCGTATCCGTGGCTGCATGCCATTTGTTTTGCTTTTTTTATAAGCACTGCTGCCGTATCCTGCCCTTAAATGGCATTACCCATCTGGGCGGTTCTTTGACCCAGGCTTCCTTTCTGGCTGTTATGCCGGCCTTTCTCACTGTACTGGTTTTCAGCGGGCTAAGGGTGCTGCTGGTTTCTTCCTGCATAAGCACATACCCTGGGATGCTGCTGCAAAGAATCAATGGAACCTGGATGACAGGAACCAACTTTATTTCCGCCGCGCTGATCCTCCTTCTGACCCACATCCTGGCCTTTTTTGGTGTGTGCAGCGAACCGATGATAACAGATGCAGTATCAGGTGTAACACCGGCTTTTTCAACCGTTGTGGGTCCAAGTATTTTTAACAAGGGATTTTTTGATACATATGTGTATTTGGGCGGCATTGGTGCAACGCTGGGATTGTTGTCTGCCCTGCTGCTGGCCGGTGAAAACAACCGGATTGTAAAGATTTCCATACCGCTGGGGGTTTTTAATATCAACGATACCATGCTTTACGGCTTCCCGGTTATTTTTAATTCCTATTATTTTATTCCGTTTATTCTGGCGCCTGTTTTTCTTGGCCTGAACGCATATCTTGCCATGATTTTAGGATGGGTGCCGCCAATTGCACAGGAGATAGAATGGACGACCCCGATCTTTTTGTCCGGATTCCTTGCATCGGGATCGGTTTCCGGGGTTTTACTGCAGGCGCTGAATCTGGTGATATCCATGTTGATTTACCTTCCTTTTGTCCGGCTGCAGGTGAAGCATCAGCAGCGGGACCGCCTGATCACATTCCAGGCCTTATCAAAGGAGCTGCAGAATATTCAGGAAAAGAAAAGGGAAAAGATCATTTCCCGCCATGATGATATTGGTTTACTGGCCCGCGCTCTTTTGGCAGAAATCCGAAGCGGTCTTAATGGTCATAAGAAAAGTCTGTATCTGGAATATCAGCCTAAGGTGAATTACCGTGGCGAGGTTATGGGATGTGAAGCCCTGCTGCGCTGGACCCATCCCGTTTATGGATACATATCGCCTCTTATGGTATTAAGAATCTGTGATGAAGCCGGACTTAACAATCAATTGGGGACCTGGGTAATCCGTCAGGCTCTGCCTGCTTTGCGGTGTTGGAAAAGACAAGGATATGACGGATTGTCCCTTTCCATTAATTTGAACCCGCAGCAGCTGCGGGAGGACAATACGCTGATTGGAACGGTGCAGAGGCTTATTTCCCTCTATGGCCTTGAGCCTGGCTGTGTGGAGTTTGAGCTGACGGAAAACGCCGCAGTTGACTGCAGCGACTCCACACGGGACAGACTCAGGCAAATCAGGGAGATGGGAGTGAATATCTCCATTGATGATTTCGGAATGGGCCACAGCTCATTATTGTATTTGTGCGACTTTCATGCAAACATTGTGAAGATCGACGCTTCCCTGGTGACCCGCATTGCCAGCGACAGGCGGCGGCAGCAGATTGTAGAGACGATCCTTTCTCTCTGCAGGCAAATGGCGGTTCAGGTTATAGCGGAAGGCGTGGAAACAGAAGAACAGGTTCAAATGCTCCATGAACTGGACTGTGATTATTATCAGGGTTTTTATTTCAGCAGGTCCTTAAGCTGCGATAAATTTATCGAATATGTGAATCAGCACGGCATAGAGGTGGATAAAAAAATGGAGACTGCCATCCCACATACGGATCTCAGCCGAAAATTCATTTGCGCTGCCTGCTGTTCCGCCGCCTGTTACGAGCCCCATGCAAAATTTGCTGATGAAAGGAAATCCTGATATGAGTGATATATCTGATTGGGGATTATTGCCGTCCGGAACTCATCTTATTTTTAAAGCTGCACATACTGTTGATGAGGTTGACAAGATAAACAAAAATATTGAGAGGTTGAGATTATTATGATTATGCCATATCTGAACTTTAATGGAGATTGCGAAGAAGCGTTTCGATTATACCAGCGTGCCTTTGGCGGGCAGGAGCCGGTTTTTGCCCGGTATGGCGAAGGGCCGGATGATCCGGAGCATCCAATGGATGAGGTGCAAAAGGCTAAAATTATGCACGGATTTCCGGCGTATCCCTTTAACCGGAAGAAATTTTTCTGTATTCCCCGGGAAGCAGGCCGGTGCTTAGGCGGAATAGCTTGGCAAATCTTCCTGCATTGGTATATCCCACTGTCTGCGCAATTTGTCCGATGGTGAGATCCGTGGCGGAAAGCAAATGCTCTGCCTGGCTCATGCGCCGCTGCTGGATATACTCAGTAACAGTGCAGTTGTGATAAAGTTTAAAGCTGATCTTTAATTTTGTTGTACCCATGCACGCGATTTTGGAAAGGCGCTCAAGGGGTAAGTCAAATGCGAAATGGTCATTTATGTAAGACGTGACAGTTTCCAGTTGCCGTATATCCTGACCCGAAAGCCTGGAAGCCGGTTTGATCCGGCTCTTTTTTTGCCTTTCCGCAATCAGTGCCACTGCTTCGGCCACTTTTGCCTCATAGAACAGTTTTGCGGAAAACCCTTGACCGCCATAGTTTTTTACCTGCCCTAAAAGTCTGGCCATTTCAGGAAAATCCGTTGTTTGATCCAGGGACAGAAAGGCTTCGTGGAGATCTGTATATTCACCCGGATACTGCCTCTTTAAATAGTCTTCGTAATAAGCAGGCATAATTTCAATACCAATGGAACGGATGGGAATCTTCTTGTGTATTAAAATCTTATAGGGTTCCTGTCCGCCGATCACACTTTTTATGCATCCGGCGGTCAGTCTGCGGTAAGGGGTCAGTTCTTCCCCTGATACGGATTCGTACTGTGTCACATTCAGGCACTGGGGAAGATCAAATTCCAGGAATGAATCCTCGTGGAAATAAAAGTCGTGAATTTTAATATCAAACAAATCCTTCTGACCATATGTCCAGTAATAGCCTTTTCCTATTTTTTCTGATAACCTCCAACACAATCCCAGAGACCCAAACCGGTTATTATCCGGTTCAGCGGTAAAACCGTGTTCCACCAGCAATGGGGAGTAAATATCTTCAATAATGTTAGTCAATTGTATATTCACCTCCTTCACACGATCAGACGGAAACTTATCCAGAACAGACGAACATTGCTCTGTCCGGTTGACTTAAATTATGCATGCAGAATATAATCGGTCATGTAGTTAGAAGAAACTAACTGAATTATACCGCGTCTGATGTATCTCGTCAAGACAGCAGGTAAAGACGTAAAAACAAGGAGGAAATAACATATGAACAATGAGAGAAATTTAAAAAGAGAGGAACTGACTGTGAAGGATCTGGTTACTACAGGGATTTTCACGGCATTGTTTTTTATCTTCACAATTATTGGAGGGCTTCCTTTTGCTCCCAATCCTGTATTGACCTTTTATATGCCCATTGGCTCCGTGCTGCTTTGCGGTCCCATATTCCTGCTTCTGGTTGCAAAGGTGCCTAAGCGCTGGGCCATCACTACCCTGGGCATCATAGTGGGGCTGATCTTTTTTGCAACCGGTATGCATTGGGCAATGGACCTAGGATATGTTGTGATGGGCTTTATTGCGGACCTTGCAGCCGGAACAAAAGGGTATAGAAGCGTAAAGATGAATGTTTTGTCTTATGGGCTGCTTTGTCTGGGAGCGACGGGAACATATATTGTGTTTTTCCTTAATCCTTCCGCCTGGATCAGCACCATGCTGAAAAACGGAACAGAACAATCCTATATTGACACAATGACTGCCTCCGCTGCCGATTGGATGCTGGCTGTCATTTTGCTGGGAACGGCTGCTGCGGCAATTGCCAGCGGCTGGATCGGAACAAAGCTTTTAAAAAGACAGTTTGAAAGAGCGGGAATCACCGCATGAAAAGAACGTTACAAAAACAATTCCTAGATCCCAGAACAAAGCTGTTTCTATTATTGATTGTCATTTTATCGGCGGCCATGGCTCCGTCCCTGTTCTATGAACTATGCTTAATTGGGCTGATTGCTGTCATCGGTATTCTTTGCGGACGTATTTGTGAAAGCCTGCTGGCAGCAGCCGTTTATGGGGCGTTCTATTGCCTGACAATGCTGGCGCTTAACATGATGCATGGCTGGCTTCAGACAACCATGATTGCGTTTCTCGGCCTTGTACATAAGGTCTACCCTTGTGGGATGATGGCTGGAATGATCATCTACACCATGAAAGTCACGGAGTTTATGTCAGCCATGTGCCGGATACATGCCCCGAAAAAACTTGTCATTCCTTTTGCCGTAATGCTGCGTTACCTTCCGGCTGTCAGGGAGGACTGGCGCTTTATCAAGGATGCCATGGGACTGCGGAATGTTTCCCCTGATCTGGCAGGGCTTATTTTCCATCCTGCCATGACCATGGAGTGCGTTTATGTCCCTCTCATGATGTCGGCTTCCAAAACTGCCGATGAGCTTTCCATGGCGGCAGTGACCCGTGGAATTGAAAACCCGGCGCCCCGCACCTGCCTGACACAGCTTCGCTTCCGGCTTCCGGATGTTCTCACAGTCCTCTGCTTTCTGGTCTGGTTTGCTGCAGGCAGGTTTTAGTAAGGAGGGACCCATGATCGAATTTAAAAATGTGACCTTTTCCTATTCCGGTCAGACCGGTGCAGGGCTGAGAAATTTCAGCCTGACCGTTCAAAAGGGGGAATGCATTCTGCTGTGCGGGCGCAGCGGCTGCGGAAAAACCACGGTGACCCGGCTGGTGAACGGCCTGATTCCCCACTTTTTCCCCCAAGAGCTTACGGGAAGCGTTGTGATGAACGGAATGGAGATTGCCGGGGTGCCCATGTATCAGATTGCCGGGAAAGCCGGCTCCGTGTTTCAGAACCCCCGCACCCAGTTTTTTAACGTGGATACGGACAGCGAGATTGCTTTTGGCATGGAAAATGCAGCGCTGCCCCCGGAGGAGCTGCGCAGAAGAGTTGACCGCACTGCCCGGGATTTGGGGCTTACACCGCTGCTGAACCGCAATATTTTTGAACTGTCAGGCGGAGAAAAGCAGAAAATCGCCTTTGCTTCCGTATATGCAATGAATCCGGAGGTTTATCTGTTGGATGAGCCATCTTCCAATCTGGATATGGCCTCCATACAGGAACTGAAAAAGCATCTGGCTCTGGTAAAGAGACAGGGCAAAACCATCCTGATTGCAGAGCACAGACTGTATTACTTAATGGAGCTTGTTGACCGCATTGTCTGCCTGGAACAGGGGGAAAACGCAGGTATTTACTCACCGGAGGAGCTGCGGCGCCTTTCGGCCGGGGTGCGGGAGAGTATGGGGCTGCGGGCCGTCACCATGGGGGAGGTTCATCCGCCTGGGGCAAAGCCGGTTTCAAAGCCTGCACCGGTTTTGGAACTGCAAAATGTATCCGTATCCTATAAAAAACAAAAAATTTTAGACAATGTATCCCTGTCCGCATCTGCAGGAGAAATCATTGGCGTGGTGGGACACAACGGTGCGGGGAAGACAACCTTTTCCCGCAGTCTTTGCGGTCTGCACCGGGATTTCACGGGAGACTTTCTCTGGGAAGGCGTTCCGCAAAGCAGCAAAGCGCGGAGAAAACGCTCTTATCTGGTGATGCAGGATGTGAACTACCAGCTTTTTGCCGAGAGTGTGAAACAGGAGTGTGTGCTGGGCGTAAAAAATCCGGACCTGGCTTTAGCGGATTCCACTCTGGAACTTCTGGGCCTGGGTCCATTGAAACAGCGCCATCCAAATACTCTTTCAGGCGGGCAGAAGCAGCGGCTGGCAGCGGCGGTGAGCATGGTATGCAAAAAGGATGTGCTGGTATTTGACGAGCCCACCAGCGGCCTTGATTACGACAGTATGGCACAGGTAGGTGCCCTTCTGGAACAGCTGGCGCAGATGGGAAAGGTGATTTTTATTGTAACTCATGACTATGAATTAATCTGCCGGGCCTGTACCCGCGTGCTGCACTTTGACAAGGGAGAAATGCCGGATGATCTTCCAGTGAACCGGGAAAATGAAAAGAAGCTCCGAACCTTATTGGGAGCGGACCAGTGAAAGGAGAAACATCTCATGCAACAAAAAGAAGAAAACCCCATTTTCCTGCTGCTTAAGTGGGCAGGACGGGATAAATATTATTTGTATCTGTCCATTTTGGCTGCGTTTATCAGCGGCTTGTGTACAGCAGTTCCGTATTTTGCCCTTTACCGCCTCATGGATTCCGTGCTGACAGATACTTGCACGCGGCAGGTAATTGTGCGGTGCGCCCTGATGGCTGCTGCTGCGGTGACCGTGAGATTTACCCTGTTTGGACTTGCAGGCGTGCTTTCTCATAAAGGCGCTTATGGGGCACTGTTTAAGGTGCGGTGCATGGTGACGGACCACCTGGCCCGGGTTCCCCTGGGAGCCCTGGGGGAGCACAGCACAACCTGCCTGAGCTTGTATATTACCTGGTTGGTCCTGTGGCGATTTTTATTTATCTCCTGACAGTCAACATCCCTCTGGCACTGATTTCCCTGATTCCTCTCATCCTTTCAATGCTTGTGATGACCGCCATGTTCCGGCGGTCCGGCGGCATGATGGAACGTGCAAGTCTGGCAATTGCGGCTCTTAATTACGTAACCATTGAATACATTGGAGGCATGAGGCTGATCAAAGCCTACAACATGGGAAGCAGGTCGTTTCAGAAGTTTTCTGACACCATTCATGAGGAAAATGCCGTATGGAATGAAATGTCCCGCAGAATGGGCCCATTGTATGCTGCGTTTGTTATCATCGTGGAGTGCGGTATGCTGTTTATGGTGCCTGTGGGCGGAATGTTCTTTTTAAAAGGCTCTTTTTCTGCCGGCATTTATTTACTGTTTGCTTTTGTCGGTTCCCTGTATTTCACGGAGCTCCGCCCATTGCAGGAGCTGGGCAGCGGCTTTGCAGAGGTATTGAACGGACTTTTCAAAGCAAAGGATATTCTGGATATTCCGGCTTTTGAAGGCGGCGGCGCTTTCCCGGAAAGCTGCGGTATTGAACTGAGAAATGTGCGCTTTTCCTATGATGGAAAAACAGATGCTTTGCGTAATTGTAACCTCAAGCTTCCGGCAGGGCAGAAGCTGGCGCTTGTGGGAGGCTCCGGTACCGGAAAAAGCACTGTGATCCAGCTGATTTCCCGCTTCTATGACGTACAGGAGGGAGAGGTACTGATCGGAAATAAAAACGTCCGGGAAATTGACTATGAAACGCTTTTGAAAAATATTTCCGTAGTATTCCAGAAATCTTTCCTTACGAGAGAAAGCGTGCTGGAAAACATCCGCATGGGCTCCAATGCAACCCTGGAGCAGGTACGGGAAGCGGCGAGATCCGCGCAGATCGATGCTTTCATCATGTCCCTGCCGGAAGGATACGACACAAAGGTGGGCAGTTTTGGCTCCCGTTTTTCAGGGGGAGAAAAACAACGCATTGCCATAGCAAGAGCCATCTTAAAAAATGCCCCTATCCTGATTCTGGATGAGGCTACTTCTGCGGCTGATCCGGAAAATCAGGTGGAGATTGACAAGGCGATCCATAATCTCTGTTGCGGGAAAACAGTGATTATCGTTGCTCACCGGTTAAGTGCCATACGCATATGCGATCAGGTGGCAGTAGTGGAAAACCAGACAATTACCTGCAGGGGAACTCATGAGGAAGTGCTGGAATGCAGCGCTTATTACCGAAAGGCGTGGATGGATTATGAAACAGCCCGGCAGATGGAATACCGGCTGAAAGGAGGTGCGGCTCATGGAGAATGAGACAAATCCCATGAAGAAAAACAGAGATTTTCGGATAGGTCTGGTGCTGGGCGTCCTGGAGGGCATTCTTTCCGGCAGTAATTTCATGCTGCTCTACGCCGTGATGCAGGTTCTTTGGGGCGGCAGGCTGGATATGAACCGGATTGGATTGCTCACAGGAGGATTAGGGGCTGTTTTTGTGTTGAGGCTTGTGATATACAGCACCGGTTATGTGAGAGCGCAGATCGGAGGTGCGGAGGTAAGCAGGCAGATACGCCTGTTCCTGGGTGACAAAATACGGCGGATTCCTCTGTCCCGGTTTTCTCAGGGGCAGACCGGACAGTACATCAATACTCTGACTGCTAATGTGAACAACTACGAGAAAATCCTGACCCACAAGATCGGGGACCTTGCGAAAAATATTGCCCTGTGCGCCTTGCTTATTGGGTTTGTGGGCAGTATCTGGCTTCCGGCGGGACTGATTCTGCTCCCTGCAGGTTTGCTTTTGATTCCTGCGCTGCGGCTTTCCTTTCGTGCGGTAAATAAATATGGAGTTCAAAAGAATGCCATCAGCGCGGAAGCCGTCAGCAGCATTGTGGAATATGTGACAGGAATTCAGACGCTGCGCGCCTATGGTATGGGCGGCGCCCGGAACAGGACTACTGTTGCAGCAATGAAGGCTTTCAGTGACATCAGCTTTCACTACGAGGCAAAAATAATTCCAGTAGGCTTTCTATACTCTATTCTGCTTTGGATGACCCTGCCCCTGACCATGTGGGCATCTTCCTTCCAGTGGATCAGGGGAACCCTGGGCACCGTAGAATATCTGCTGCTGTGCATGCTCCCTTTATTCTTTTCCAGACTGTGCGGTACGATTTTTATAGATATGACCGCTTACAAAAATCTGATGATCTCCAAAAGGCAGATTACCAGGCTGATAGGGGAGCAGGAAGAAAAAGGCAGTGATTCCGGATTTGCTCCCGGTTCCTTTGATATTACCATGAGAGATGTGGCTTTTTCCTACAATCCCGGCGAACCGGTGCTGAGTGGAGCCAGCTTTATTGCAGGGGATGGAAAACTCACCGCAGTTGTGGGAGATTCAGGTTCCGGAAAGTCCACCATCCTGAATCTGATCGCAAAGTATTATGAGCCTCAGAGCGGAAGTATCTCCATTGGAGGAATACCTGTAAAGGACGTGAAAGCGGCGCAGGTGCTGGGGTTGATCTCCATGGTGGATCAGGATGTTTTCCTTTTTGATGATACTGTGCGCAACAACATCCGTTATGCCCGCCAGGACGCGGATGACAGGGACGTGGAGGAGGCTTGCCGGGAAGCCAATTGCCATGGATTTATTCAAAGGCTGCCCCAGGGATATGATACAAGAATCGGCGAGAATGGAAACTTCTTATCCGGCGGGGAGCGGCAGCGTCTGTCCATTGCCAGGGCAATCCTGAAAAACAGCCCGATTCTGCTTCTGGACGAGGCAACCGCAAATCTGGATATTGAAAATGAACTGTTGGTCAAGCAGGCGGTGGCCCGGCTGCTTTCCAAAAAGAAAACCGTTATCATGATTGCCCACACCTTGTCTGTGGTACAGGGGGCCGATCAGATTCTTGTGGTTGACAAGGGGAAAATTGCTGAATCAGGAACTCATCAGCAGCTGCTGCGCAGAGGAGGCAAATATGCGGATATGTGGCAGGCAGAGCTGGCTCTTTCAAAGGGATAAGTGCGGCTGCTGAAGAGGAGCGCAGAAAACAGAACAGTCCGGTCAATGTATTATGAGACCGGACTGTTTAAATATTTATATCTTTTCAATTAATTTCATTTTGCCTGGTTGGGTTCTGAGGTCCACGACAGGTCATCATTTGAGCCTCGAAAAACACGCCGCTGTTCATTGGATTTTTGCATGTAAACATCTTCATCCGGATAGTAGCAGGTATCTTCCTTTTCATTTGTCCCAACATCCAGAATCACTAAAACCTCATTACCGGAATTATAAAACGTATGGGCAATGTTTTGTGCTGATGGTTTTGCAAAAAAGTCACCCTGCCTGACAGAGCATTTTTTGTCCTGAAGGCGCAGCGTACCGGTGCCGGAAAGAATCATGAAAAATTCTTCCTGCTGGGAATGACTATGGTATTTCGTGCTGTATGCTTTCGGCGGAACGTAATCAATGTTCACATAAATTTTTTGGCTGCCTCCTGCCGCACCCAGGGATTTTGTAATCAGGCCGACGGTATCCTGCCAAATGAATTCTTCCGGAAGCTGTTTTGCATTCTTAATTTCCATCTGTTTTCTCCTTTGCAAAAAATAAATAATTAGAGGTCTGGTCTTTATTAATGAATTATACTATGCATTAACACAGGCATCCACTGTCTTTCTGCAAAGCTTGACAGGCAGATAACCGAAATATGACCATTTCCATATACTTTTACAGGGAGATGCCTGCAATGGACTTGCGGCAGCGCAAAACTTTTATAGGCTCATTCCGGGCAAAACCAGGCTCACGTCACATTGCACCGGATTTTTCCGGGGAATCTTTGCTGGTTATGGAAGACTTTCTGAATGGTATTACGCAACAATGCCTCTTTGCAGTTATTGCCATTGGGGATTTAACCGCCGATTTTGCGAACCGGAATCCATATCTCGCTTTTATAATCGGGTTTGCTGGTATCAGGAGTTTCATTCCATAATAACTCAGGTCCACCGGTCAATTCATATCCCGAAGCCGGGAACCATTCAGCGTATATTTTAGCCCATGTATCCTGAATCCCATCCGGGAAAGCACCAACCACCTTAAATACCGCCCAGGTGGAAGCAGCCACATGCAGGCTGTCATAATCCTGTAAACCCATTTTAGAAGCTGCAACGCCAATATACTGGTCAAGCTCAGAGCCTTCTGTGGTACGATCATGAAAATCAGCAGAAACACTGAGAATTCCTTTCGGCTCCACGTCACATAAGCCTTTTAACTCAGTAATAATTTGAGGGGTTAGTTTTTGCACCAATGAGTCCATTTGTGGATTAATGCCTTTAAACTGCATTGTAATTCTTTTTTTAAATCCAACAATATAAAAATCGTCCTTTTCCACAATACGGTAGTTCATTTCCATTCCTCCTTTAATTGTCAATTGGAAAGTCATTGGGGGCAGAACTTTAAGTTCAACAGTTTCTTTTTTTGCTTGTGATGGGGTTACCCCGTGCATTGCCTGAAAAGCTTTACCAAAAGCTTCCGGCGATTCATAGCCAAGCTGTAATGCCAAATCAACGATTTTTACGGATTCAGTCTGCAGCAGCATTCCTGCCACTGACAGCCGCCTGCGGCGAATATATTCGCCTAAGGGCATTCCTGCAAGAAAGGAAAACATTCTGCGGAAATGGTATTCTGAACAGCCTGCTATGTGGGAAATCTGATTAAACTCAATATCACACATCAGATTTCTTTCAATGTACTCCATGACACTATTAAATTGAGCTAATGTATTCATGATTTAAGTCCTCCTTTCAGAACAATCATATCTGAGTTCTATGATAAATTCCTGATATTTTTGTTGCGGATAATCACAGATTTAAAATATTCAGACGAAACCATACAGGGCATTTTTGCCAGCGCAATTTGTTATTGTAACTGCATTGGATTTTCTTATTATATCATGCCCTTCTCTCAGTCTGTAAACAAACCGGAATCCTGTTTATCAGTGGTGTACATTAAAAAAATAAATACACACCGCTATACTTTTAATTTAAAATCAGATATAATGAGGGCCTGAATTTAACAAAGTCACCAATACGGAGGGGTTATTATGAAAAAACATCGTATATTTACAACCAGTTTTTCAAGTGTGTATCCTCATTATGTTGCAAAGGCGGAAGGTAAGAACCGTACAAAAGAAGAGGTGGATGAAATTATATGCTGGCTCACTGGATACAGCCAGAATGAGTTAGAGGAGCAATTAAAAAAAGACACAGACTTTGAAACTTTTTTTTCAGAAGCCCCGGCGTTAAATCCATCCAGACTTTTCATTAAGGGTGTCATCTGCGGCATACGTGTAGAGGATATCGAAGATCCGATCATGCGGGAAATTCGCTATTTAGACAAATTAGTGGATGAATTGTCAAAAGGCAAAAAAATGGATAAAATTTTGCGCCAATAAAAATAGGAACTGCTTTGAACAGTTGTCAGAATTATTATAAAAGGTCTAGTAAAAAATCATTGACAGTGCAAAAATACTCTGATAATATCAATAATAAATAACGGATGATGAATCAGAGAGAGAGCACAAAGCTGTGCCGCCGAAGGGGAAGGCAGAAACTCTCAGGCAAAAGGATCGGATTCGGACGTAACTCTGGAGAACATTTATGTACCGACGAAGCTAATCTTTCAGGTAAAAGGACAGAGGCAGGCAGGAATATTCAACAGGGATATTTCTTTCTGCCTTTTTTTGTGCATATAAACGGATGACGTTCCTAATATTATCATATAAATTATTTAAGGAGGATTAAAACATGGAACTAAAAACACCGCTTTATGAGATGCATCTGAAGTATCACGGCAAAATGGTCCCTTTTGCCGGGTATCTTCTTCCTATCCAATATGAAGAGGGCATCATAAAGGAGCATATGGCAGTAAGAACAAGAGCAGGACTTTTTGATGTTTCCCATATGGGGGAAATAATCTGCAAGGGAAAAGATGCACTTGGAAATCTGCAGCGGCTGCTGACCAATGATTTTACCGATATGGCAGATGGCCAGGCAAGATACAGCCCCATGTGCAATGAGCAGGGGGGAACAGTGGATGATCTGATTGTATATAAGAAAAAGGAGGAGGAGTACTTTATTGTTGTCAACGCTTCCAATAAAGAAAAGGATTACCAATGGATGCTGGAACATAAATTAGGAGAAGTGGTGTTTGAAGATATTTCTGATAAAATCACGCAAATCGCCTTGCAGGGCCCTAAGTCCCAGGAAATACTTATGAAACTGACCGCAGACATTCCTGAAAAATACTATCATGGTATTTTTGATGCTAAGGTGGCTGAAATCCCATGCATGGTATCCAGGACCGGCTATACAGGGGAAGACGGTTTTGAACTTTATTTGGACAATGCATATGCTGAGACCATGTGGGAAACGCTCATGGAGGCAGGTAAAGAGTACGGATTGATTCCCTGCGGGCTGGGGGCCAGAGATACGCTGAGGCTGGAAGCCGGCATGCCTTTGTACGGACATGAAATGAACGACGAAATAAATCCGGTGGAAACCGGTCTTGGGTTTGCTGTGAAAATGCAGAAGGAAGATTTTATCGGGAAAGACCATTTGCCTGACAAAGAGTCCCTGATGAGAAAGCGGGCAGGTTTAAGAGTAACCGGGCGGGGAATCATTCGGGAGCAGGAAGATGTGCTTGTAAACGGGAAAAAGGCAGGATTTACAACGTCAGGAACCCATTGCCCATATCTGGGCTATCCGGCTGCCATGGCTATTTTGGATAAGGAATATACAAAAGCAGGTACAAAAGTAACGGTGATTGTCAGGGGAAGAGAAGTAGAGGCAGAAGTGGTGCCCCTTCCATTTTATAAAAAATCAAAATGACTTATAAAGGAGAAGAAAATATGAAGGTGTTAGAAAATCTGGTTTACACAAAAACCCATGAATGGGTGAAGTTTGAAGACGAAACAACAGCTTTGGTGGGACTTACGGATTATGCCCAGCAGACATTGGGAGAGCTTGTTTTCGTCAATCTTCCGGAAGAAGGTGATGGGACGACAGCCGGTGAAGTATTTGCCGACGTGGAATCCGTAAAGGCCGTTTCCGATGTATATTGCCCGGTAACCGGAATCGTGTCTGAAGTCAATGAGGAACTTCTGGATGCGCCGGAAAAGATCAATGAAGCTCCTTATGGGGCATGGTTTGCAAAGATAAGCGACATTACTGAGAAAGAAGAATTTTTAAGTCCTGAGGAATACGTGGAATTTGTGAAAAAAGAAATGGAATAAAGGAGATCTGCATATGGGTTCATTTGTACCGGCAACCGATCACGACAGAAAAGAAATGCTGTCAGCAATCGGAATTGAGAGCATAGAAGACCTTTTTGGACAGCTTCCCCGGGAGGTTCTGTTAAAGGATGAATTAAATCTTCCCAGTGGAATGTCTGAAATGGAAGTATGTAAAAAAATGGAAGGCATTGCAGCAAAAAATACGGTGTTTCCTGTCATATTCAGAGGGGCAGGCGCGTATAAGCACTACATTCCCTCCATTGTAAAAAGTGTGTTATCCAAAGAAACCCTGTACACGGCCTACACCCCGTACCAGGCGGAGATCAGCCAGGGAATCTTACAATCCATATTTGAATACCAGACAATGATCTGCGAGCTTACGGGAATGGATACAGCCAATGCTTCCGTGTATGACGGCGCGGCGGCAGCAGCAGAAGCGGTGGCCATGTGCAGGGACAGAAAGAAAAACAGGGCCTTTGTCTCCGCAGCAGTTCATCCTCAGGTAATGGAAACTATAAAGACCTATTGTTTTGGAAACGGGATGGAACTGACTGTGGTTCCGGAGAAAAACGGTATAACGGATCTGGATTTTCTAAAAGAGCATATGGACGGTCAGACCGCATGTGTTTATATTCAGAATCCTAATTATTACGGCAGCCTGGAGCCTGCGGAAGAAATCGGAAGCATAGCAAAGGAAGCCGGTGCACGTTACATCATGGGCGTAAATCCCATTTCCCTTGGAATTCTAAAGACACCGGAAGAATACGGTGCTGATATTGCAGTGGGAGAGGGGCAGCCCCTTGGACTGCCTCTGGCATTTGGCGGGCCATATATCGGCTTCATGGCATGTACCAAAGAACTGATCAGAAAACTGCCTGGAAGGATTGTGGGAGAAACCGTTGATTCCAACGGAAAAACAGGATACGTCCTGACCCTTCAGGCAAGGGAACAGCATATCCGAAGAGAAAAAGCATTAAGCAACATCTGCTCAAACCAGGCACTTTGCGCACTGGCAGTATCAGTCTATTTATCAGCCATGGGAGCAGAGGGGCTGAAACAGACGGCCATACAGTGTATGTCAAAGGCCCATTATATGGCGGGTCAATTGGAAGCAATCGGGTATCCGGTTGTAAACCGCGGGGAATTCTTCCATGAATTTGTCACCGCTTCAAAAATTCCTGTAGAACAGGTGATGAGTGCACTGGAAGAACAGGGAATTCTTGGCGGTTATCCTTTAACCGGTGAAAGAGCCGGGCAGATCTTATGGTGCTGTACGGAATTGAATGGAAAAGATGATATTGACCGTGTTATTGCCATTCTAAAGGAGGTGTAAGGTTATGCTGATATTTGAAAAGGGCCGGGAAGGAAGAAAAATGACCATTCTGCCTGAGTGTGATGTACCGGTGAGTTTACCGGATGAGGGCAGCAGGAGAAAAAAGAGCCTGCACCTTCCCCATGTGTCTGAAAATGATATAAGCAGGCATTATACACAAGCTGCGAAAAAGGCATACGGTGTCAATGACGGCTTTTATCCTCTTGGTTCCTGCACCATGAAATATAATCCCAAAATCAATGAGGACATGGCAGGCCTTCCCGGATTTAAGCAGATTCATCCCCTTCAGCCGGAGCATACGGTCCAGGGCTGCATGGAGGTATTGAAAACAGCAGAGGAATATTTGTGCCAGATCACTGGAATGGACCGAATGACCTTTCAGCCGGCAGCAGGGGCTCACGGAGAATTTGTGGGGCTTTTGCTGATAAAAGCATATCATGAAAGCCGCGGTGACAAAAAGAGGACAAAGATCATAGTGCCGGATTCCGCCCATGGAACCAATCCTGCAAGTGCGTCAATGGTGGGCTTCTCGGTAATCAGCATCCCATCCACAGAAGACGGCGGAGTTGATTTAGAGGAATTAAAAAAGGCAGTGGGGGAAGATACGGCCGGACTTATGCTGACCAATCCCAATACATTAGGTCTTTTTGACAAGAATATTCTGGAAATTACAAAAATCATTCATGAAGCCGGAGGGCTGGCTTATTATGACGGAGCGAATTTAAACGCTGTTATGGGAATGGTAAGACCTGGGGATATGGGATTTGATGTGGTCCATTTAAATCTCCATAAAACCTTTTCCACTCCTCACGGCGGAGGAGGCCCGGGCAGCGGACCGGTAGGCTGCAAGAATCTCCTTGCTGAATTTTTGCCGGGGAACCTGGTGGAAGAAGAAAAGGGATATGTGTTTAAACGTCCTGATCAAAGCATCGGGCAGGTGAAAAGCTTTTACGGAAACTTCCTGATCGTGGTCAGAGCTATGACATATTTATTCATGCTGGGAAAGGAAGGAGTTCCGGAAGCTTCAAAGCATGCGGTATTGAACGCCAATTATATGATGGCAAAATTAAAGGATGTATATGATATGGCATACCAGGGACCCTGTATGCATGAATTTGTCATGAGCCTTGCAAGGCTGAAAAAAGAAACAGGTATATCAGCCATGGATATTGCAAAAGGACTTTTAGACCATGGGATCCATCCGCCGACCATGTATTTCCCTCTGATTGTACCGGAAGCGTTAATGGCAGAACCTACGGAAACGGAGTCAAAAGAAACCCTGGATGAGGTGATTTCCGTATTTCACAGCTTGTATGAAACAGCAAAATCCAAT
Organism: Lachnospiraceae bacterium; assembly: GCA_902363835.1. Classification (GTDB taxonomy): domain Bacteria; phylum Bacillota; class Clostridia; order Lachnospirales; family Lachnospiraceae; genus Lacrimispora. The sequence continues at coordinate 25,490 of CABJBM010000038.1, read as the reverse complement.
CCGGAAACCCTTCATCAGGCCCCAGTTCATACACCGGTCACCAGACTGGATGAAGTAAGGGCAGCCAGAAATTTAATATTAAGGTATGACTTCTCAGATAAGGAAACAGATAAAGATGATACAGGAAATTAAATATTTAAATGGAAGCGGTTATGATCCCTATCTGAATCTTGCCATAGAGGAGCATTTATTAGAAACAGTGGAGCGGGATGCCTGCATACTGTACCTTTGGCAGAATGAAAATACCGTTGTAATCGGTAAAAACCAGAATCCATGGAAGGAATGCAAGATCAGGGAACTGGAGCAGGATGGCGGACATCTGGTGAGAAGGCTTTCAGGAGGAGGCGCCGTATTCCATGACCTTGGCAATTTGAATTTTACGTTTCTTGTCCGCAAGGATCATTATGATCTGGATAAACAGCTGGAGGTCATTTTAAGCGGGGTCCAAAAGCTGGGAATCCACGGGGAAAAATCCGGACGAAATGATATTACCGTGTCAGGCAGAAAGTTTTCCGGCAATGCCTTTTATACCAGAGGAGAGAAATGCTATCATCACGGAACCCTGCTGGTTCATGCGGATATGCAGAAGCTTTCCAAGTATCTGCAGGTTTCAAAGGATAAACTGGCTTTAAAAGGGGTGGATTCCGTCAGATCCAGAGTAACGAATCTTTCTGAATACCGGGCTGACTTAACTGTTGATATGCTAAAGGAAAAGCTTCTGGAAGCATTTGAGGAAATCTATGGGCATAAGGCGGTTTTTTGCAGGCAGGAGGATTTAGACAGGGAAGCATTGTCAAAGGGAAGGGAGAAATTCTCTTCCTGGGACTGGTTGTACGGACGGAGTATGGATTTTCAATACGAACTGTCAAAACGGTTTGTATGGGGAAATGTAATCTGGCAGTTTCAGGTGAACAGCGGGATCATAAAGGATTTACAATTATTTTCCGATTCCATGGAACCTGATTTTGTGGACCGGCTTCCAGGATATATAAAGGGAAGCAGATATGAAAATCAGGATATCTGCAACAAACTGGATCAGGTGCCTGCACAAACCCAGGCCCAGTCAATTATGATAAAAGACTTAAAAGAGTTTTTTGCTGCAGCAGAATTATAAAAGCCAGGGAGGGATAGGATGGAAGAAGTATATGATCTGCTTGTTATTGGCGCAGGCCCCGGAGGATACGTGGCGGCGATTAAGGCTGCAAAGCTGGGAATGAAGACTGGGGTAATAGAAAACAGGGAAGTCGGCGGCACCTGCTTAAACCGGGGCTGCGTTCCTGCAAAGGCCATGCTGCATGCCGCTAAATTATACCAGGAGGTTCTGTCCGGAGAGAGGTTCGGAATTATCTCAAAAGAGGTGAGCTATGACTACGGCAAAGTCATGTCCTATAAAAATGAGACATCTGAAAGCCTCAGACTTGGAGTGGAACAGCTTTTTAAGGGAAATAAAATTGAACGGATCCATGGGACAGGGACGCTGACAAAGGAGGGAAAGGTCAGGGTACAGACAAAGGAAGACGAGCGGCTCCTTCAGGCAAAACATATTCTCCTTGCAACAGGATCCAAGCCCGCCCTTCCTCCAATTGAAGGAATCCGCCTTCCCGGAATCATGACCAGTGATGAGATGTTTCAGCTTGACCATGTACCGGAATGCCTGCTTATTATAGGCGGCGGAGTCATAGGTGTGGAATTTGCCACCGTATTCTCTTCCTTTGGTTCCAAGGTTATATTACTGGAGGCGGAAGAAAGACTTCTGCCTGGCCTGGATAAAGAAATCTCACAGAATTTAAAGCTGATTTTGAAAAAGAGAGGCGTTGACATTCACACCAGGGCATTTGTCCGGAAAATTGAAAAAGAGGGTCCGGATTTTATCTGTACCTATGGGGAGATGGCAAAAGACAAAGAAAAAATTGAGGTTTTAAAAATTCCATATCTGCTTGCAGCCACCGGGCGTATTCCTAATACGGATGGCCTGCTGGAGGAAGGGACATCACTTGAAATGGACCGGGGCAGGATTCTGGTAAAAGAAAATTTTGAGACAAGTATGCCGGGCGTGTATGCTATCGGCGATGTCACAGGAGGCATCCAACTGGCCCATGCCGCAAGTTCCCAGGGCATCTGTGCGGTGGAAGGAATGAACGGGAAAGAGCCGTCAATTGATTTGTCGGTAGTTCCGTCATGTGTTTATACTGATCCTGAAATTGCTTGTGTGGGAATGACGGAAGAGGAAGCAAAAGAAAAGGGAATTGAGACTGTTACCGGGAAATTCTTAACCCACGGCAACAGTAAGTCATTTATAACGAAGGAAGAAAGAGGCTTTGTTAAAGTTGTAACGGATAAGGAAACAGGCTCATTGCTGGGAGCACAGATGATGTGCGCCAGGGCTACTGATATGATCGGTGAGATGGGCACTGCCATTTCCAACAAGCTTACTGCAGAGCAGCTTTTAAAAGCTATGCGGGCTCATCCTACCTATAATGAATCTGTAGGGGAAGCATTGGAGGATTGTATTGGCGGAGCGATTCATGCCCTGCCCCGCAGGTGACTTTTATAGAAATTTAAATATGGCAAAATATGATGTGCGGGTTTGATTTCCGTTATCGCCATCATAAGATTAGGTCAAAATAGATGCAGGGCTGAAAAGAACGGTGTTTATGCGGCCTGACGAGGGTTTTGAATGAAAAATTCAAGACCCTCGTTTTTCATATGTTAATCTTTTTATGGTAAGTGCCATTACAGGTGGCTTTCATTGTATCTATTCCAAAAAGAATCACCTTAAAAATCCCTATCATTTCCGCTTACACCCCTTTCTTCCTATACAAATTATAATTATACTATAAAAATCAATTGGCTGCCCCTCCATATAAAAATCGCAAGAAAAACACAAGATTTTATAAAGGCAGAGTATGTTAATATAGAATATATTTCTCGTCTTATGAAGCCGAATATTTCGCTTGTTATCACCGGGAGTCTTTCCTATACGCATAAACAGGAGGTTTGAGCAGCTCAATGAAAAGAATGAAGAATAAAAACCAGCTCTGGAGGAAGGAGGTGTCACTTTGAATAAGGCATCCATATTAAATGACCGTATGAAGAAATACGCACATAATGATACAATGGTTCTGGATAAGGATTTGGGCATTACACGAAACGGACTCCGGCTGGAGCAGGTTGAGGCCATGAAGAAAAAATATGGGAACAACAGCATTGTCGCCAGAAGATCGGATACCATATGGTTCCGGCTTCGCAGGGCTTTTATCAACCCGTTCGCAATGATTTTGTTCGCGCTTGCCGCCGTATCCTTTGTAACGGATGTATGGTCAACGGATGATTTTAATACACGTACCTCAACCGTTACCATTATGATCGTAATGATCCTTGTCAGCGGTATTGTCCGCTTTATTCAGGAACTTCGGTCAAAACATGCCTACGATCAGCTGGACCGGTTGGTGCATGCCCATGCCAATGTAAAACGAGATGGGGTGCTTATTAAAATACCTGCCGAGGATTTGGTGGTGGGTGACCGTGTTTTTTTATCAGCGGGTGATCGCATACCGGCGGACATGCGCCTTACCAGCACAACGGATCTGTTTGTTTCTCAATCAGCCATCACGGGCGAAAGCGGTATTCTTGAAAAAAACAGCAGGAAATATGACTATGCGGAACAAATGGCCTTTTCACAGTATGAAAATCTGGCCTTTATGGGAACGACCGTGATCAGCGGAAAAGGGGAAGGAGTAGTATTGGCCGTTGGAAAGGAAACGTTATATGGTAATTTTATTCAGCCCAATGACCCGCCTTCCCACAATTTTGAAAAAGGCGCAAGCTCGATTGCATGGGTTTTACTTCGGTTCATGGCAGTGCTCATACCCATTGTCTTTGTAGTTTCCGGAATTACCAAAGGAAATTGGGTGGAAGCATTTCTTTTTGCATTGTCCGTAGCGGTTGGACTGACCCCTGAACTGCTTCCCATGGTCATCACAGCTTGTCTGGCAAAGGGCAGTATTTCCATGTCCCGAAAACAAACGATTATTAAGGATATCAATGCCATGCAGGGTTTTGGAAGCATGGATGTTCTATGTATGGACAAAACCGGTACCCTGACCAATGTAAACATACTATTGGAATACTATATGGACATTCTTGGAAACGAAAGTGACGAGACGCTCCGTCTCGCCTATTTGAATAGCTTATACCACTCTGGTGTGAAAAATCCCATTGATACTGCGATTTTGGAATACAGGAACATGCCGGGGAAGGGGGAATATTACGAGGCTTTAGCCGGGCAGTACCACAAAGCGGATGAAATCCCCTTTGATTATTTCCGTAAATATGTCAGCACCCTCATTGCAGACCATAACAGGAATCATCAGCTGGTTATGAAAGGGGAGGTGGAAGCTGTTTTCTCCCGCTGTACTTTTGTGGAGTATCAGGGAAGTGTTCAGCCCATCTCAGAGGAGGGAAGAAGCAGCGTTGCAGCGGTAGTAGATGAAATGCTGGAAGACGGCATGAAGGTGATTGCTGTTGCCAGAAAAGACTTGGGCAATCAGAATACAGTATCCATAAAAGACGAATCCCATATGATTTTAGTGGGATACCTTGCCTTTTTTGATGCGCCTAAAAAGTCAGCATCTCAGTCCATTGCAAAGCTCAAGGAACTTCAGGTAAAGACGAAAATTCTGACAGGAGACCGCCGGGAGATTGCCCTCTCTATTTGCAGCAGAATCGGCATCGCTTCTGAAAACATGGTGACCGGGGCGGAAATAAACGGTTTATCCGATTTGAAGCTGCGGCATACCGTAGAAAAAACGGATGTATTTGCCGAACTAACCCCCAGTCAGAAGGTTCGTATTGTGGCAGCATTGCGGGAAAATGGGCATACGGTAGGATTTCTTGGCGATGGTATGAATGATATTCCCTCGCTCTGCGAAGCGGATGTGGGAATATCCGTTGACACAGCAGTGGATGCGGCAAAAGACGTAGCCCATGTCATTCTGCTGCAAAAGGATTTGAATGTGCTGGAGGAAGGTATTTTAGAGGGTAGAAAAACTTTTGCGAACATGTCCAAATATATCAAAATAACTGCAAGCTCCAACTTTGGCAATATTCTTTCCATTGCCTGCGCCAGTGCTTTCCTTCCGTTTTTACCAATGGCAGCCATACAGCTTCTGCTCCTGAACCTGCTCTATGATTTTCTCTGTATTGTCCTGCCCTGGGACCATGTTGATCAAGAGGTGTTTTCTGCTCCCAGGGAATGGTCCGGTAAAACGCTTGGACGCTTTATGGGATTTTTCGGTCCCATCAGTTCCCTCTTTGACGGGCTCACCTTCTTGTTTTTATACTTTATCCTTTGTCCTGCCTTTACCGGAGGACTGCTTTACACACAGCTGACTGATCCGGCCATGCAGCTTCGATATATTGCGCTTTTCCAGACCGGATGGTTTCTGGAATCCATGTGGACACAGGTTTTAATTATCCACATGCTGCGAACGAAAAAAGTACCCTTCCTGCAAAGCAGGCCCTCGGTCCCGGTCATGCTGATTACGGTGATCGGCATCCTGTTGTTTACGGGACTGACCTTTACCCCAATGGTTAATGTTCTGGGCTTAACGGTTCTTCCCTTGTGGTATTTTGGGTTCCTGCTTGTTGTTGTTGCCAGTTATATGTTGTTAACCACCGTATTGAAGCGAATCTACATTGCGCAATACGGCGAACTGATTTAGAAAGGAGGAATCACATTGAAGAAAAATGCCAGCTTCATTATGATGGATTCCGGCCTTGCTAAATCCTTATATGCTGCCCTGAAAGCCTTACACCTTGAATCTGAGTATTCCGACGAACTGCTCCAGGGCTTAAAGGATTTGATGGAAGGTGAAGTGGCCACTCTCATGCTGGGACTGGACGGTCAGAGCGAGCATTTAGTCAATATGGCGGACGATGGTATTTATGCCGGTGCGCTTGAAATATATCCAAGGAACCGCAAGGTATTGCACAATGGAACTGAGGTTAGCTTAACTCCAAAAGAATTTGACATTTTATATTTTCTTGGGAAAAATAAGGGAGAGGTATTTACCAAGGAACAGATCTATCAGGCAGTCTGGGCAGAGGATTACCTTATGGCGGACAGTAATATCATGGCTTTTATCCGAAAACTCCGAAAAAAGATTGAGCCAAATCCGGACGCGCCGGAATACATTTTAACGATCTGGGGGATCGGTTACAAGTTTACAGATCAGATATAGAAAATACGGGTTGGTCTTTACTGGGAAGCCAGTAAACGTCAATCCGTTTTTTCTTGCTATTTTGCAAGGAAATCGCAAGAATTTAGCCATATGATTTCTTTTCCAATATGGATATACTATGTAAGTGCTGTTGTGCACTATATGGAGAAATAGATGAAAGGAGATGAAGATTTCGTGGACAGTTGTGATTATAGAGGGCTGAGAAAAACGGTCAGGCAAATAAAGATGTATGGGTGTTGTGGCAGGTTCACTATGACTGAAACTGGTGTGCTGCTATGGGAATAGCACAGGAATCTTCATCCATAGATCATTTGTCCATCGTTTGTGTATTCCTCTAAATGCTGCATTTCCGTAATGCGAAGAAAACTTTGCAGAAGGGAGATTAAGGATCAGCACCGGATTACATCAGAGCGATGGCTTTTTTATGCCATTTTTCAGCCGTCCACAGGGAGGCTTCACTAAAAATGAGAGTGAAACGCTTCCGATTCACTAAGAATAATTTAGGAGGTATGGACTCATGAACAAGAAAACAAACAGAGCGGCTGTTAAAAAAATTTCAGAGAGCTTCATTCGCAGAGACGAAATGCTTGCTTTTGCCGCGACCAATAAATCCGAAGCTGTTTTGCAGAAATTCAACACATCCCTGAACGGCTTGTCCGAAAAAGAGGTCATTGCAAGCCGTAATGCCTATGGCAATAATAAGGTGACCCATGAAAAGAAAAAAACGCTGCTCCAAAAATTGGCGGAGGCATTTATCAATCCCTTTACGGCAATCCTGTTCTGCCTTGCCATTGTATCCACCATTACGGATATTATCCTTCCAATTATGCAAGGCACACCAAAGGAGGCTGATCCCCTTACGGTTATCATCATCATGACCATGGTCATGATTTCCGGCACTTTGCGCTTTGTACAGGAATCCCGCTCCGGCAACGCTGCCGAAAAACTCCTGGGTATGATTACCACCACCTGCACGGTTGACCGGGAGGATGGTAAAAAACAGGAAATTCCCCTTGAGGATGCGGTGGCAGGAGATATCATCCATCTTTCTGCAGGGGACATGATTCCCGCAGATGCCAGAATGATTGAAGCAAAGGATTTGTTTATCAGCCAGTCAGCTCTGACCGGTGAAAGCGAACCAGTGGAAAAACTCGCAGCAGTCAGCGAGGACCAGGTTGATACGGTTACAGAGTATTCCAATATTGTGTTTATGGGGAGCAATGTGATCAGCGGCAGTGCCACTGCAGTGATAATCTCTGTCGGTGACCATACTCTGTTCGGCTCCATGGCTTCTTCGGTAGCGGGCGAGGCTGTGGAAACCAGCTTTACCAAGGGCGTTAATTCCGTGTCATGGGTACTGATCCGGTTCATGTTCGTCATGGTGCCCATCGTATTTGTGATCAACGGGGTTACAAAGGGCGATTGGCTGGAAGCCTTCCTCTTTGGTATTTCCATCGCTGTGGGGCTGACTCCTGAGATGCTGCCCATGATTGTCACCACCTGCCTTGCAAAAGGCGCCGTATCCATGTCTAAAAAGAAGACTATTGTGAAAAACTTAAATTCCATCCAGAATTTTGGCGCTATTGATATTCTCTGCACGGACAAAACCGGTACATTGACTCAGGAGCGGGTGGTTTTGGAATATCATCTGGATGTGATGGGAAAAGAAGATACCCGTGTGCTTCGCCACGCCTACTTAAACAGTTATTTTCAGACAGGCTACAAAAATCTGATGGATATGGCCATTATCCGCAAAACGGAGGAAGAGGAAGCGTCCGACCCAAGGCTTGTGGATTTATCTGAAACCTATACAAAGGTGGATGAAATCCCCTTTGATTTCACTCGCCGCCGCTTATCCACAGTTGTCAGTGACAAAACCGGAAAAACGCAGATGGTCACGAAAGGCGCTGTGGAGGAAATGCTTTCTATCTGCTCTTTTGTGGAATATCAGGGCAAGGTTGAGCCTCTTACGGAAGAGTTGAAAGGAAATATCCTTTGGACGGTAGATAATCTTAACAAAGATGGGATGCGGGTCATTGCCGTTGCGCAAAAAACCAACCCGTCTCCTGTTGGAGCATTTGGTGTGAAAGATGAATGCGACATGGTACTCATCGGATATCTGGCTTTCCTCGATCCGCCGAAAGAATCGGTTCATGAAGCAATCAAGACCCTTAAGGAGTATGGTGTTACAACCAAAATCCTGACTGGCGACAACGATAAAGTAACACGCTATATCTGCAAGCGGGTCGGACTTAAGGTCAACAACCTGCTGTTGGGTTCCGATATTGACAAAATGGATGATACAGCTCTGGCAAAAGCAGCGGAACATACCGATGTTTTTGCAAAGCTTTCGCCGGATCAGAAGGCCCGTATTGTCACTGTCCTTCGCAACAACGGACACACTGTTGGATTTATGGGGGACGGCATCAATGACGCTGCCGCAATGAAATCTTCCGATATAGGTATTTCCGTGGATAATGCGGTGGATATTGCAAAGGAATCCGCGGACATTATTCTTCTTGAAAAAGACCTTATGGTGCTGGAGGAAGGCATTATCGAGGGGCGCAAGACTTATGCCAATATGAACAAATACATTAAGATGACAGCGTCCTCCAACTTCGGCAATATGTTTTCGGTACTGGCTGCTTCTGCTTTGCTTCCATTCCTGCCCATGATGAGCTTGCAGTTAATCTTCCTTAACCTTATTTATGACTTGTCCTGCACAGCAATTCCCTGGGACAACGCAGATGAGGATTTCCTGAAGGTGCCTCGAAAGTGGGATGCCTCCTCCATTGGCAGCTTTATGATATGGCTCGGGCCGACAAGCTCCATATTTGACTGGACGACCTATGCGTTTATGTATTTTATTTTCTGCCCGCTGTTTGTGTCCAACGGTGTTCTGTATAACGATCTGGCCAACCACTTTTCCGGTGCCGAGCTGCTGCAGATGCAGGCAAATTATGTAGCATTGTTCCATGCAGGATGGTTTGTGGAATCCATGTGGAGTCAGACTCTGGTCATTCACATGATCCGCACCCCAAAGCTCCCGTTCATCCAGAGCCGTGCCTCCACCCCGCTTACCCTGCTCACTCTTGCAGGTATTGCAGTGCTGACGATTATTCCGTTTACCGCTTTTGGAGGAAAGCTGGGATTTATTCCCCTTCCGGCTGCATACTTTGCATACCTGATTCCGTGCATCCTTGCATACATGGCACTGGCCACAAGCATCAAGAAAGCATATGTGCGGCATTACGGTGATCTTCTTTAAAGGAAAGGAGTTTTATGATGAACCTGACGAATGTTTGGATGAATCTTTTTGGCACAACACAGTGGTTTGGCATTGACATGGGATTTTGGGCTGCTATGGTTATATGCCTGCTCATTGTGGTTGTGATGAATGCTGTGTTTTGGGGAATGAAGCCTAAAAGAAATGTAACTGATACGGCGGCAGAGAAGCAAGGATAAAAAATGGATCTGGTCAGCTTGGGGAGTAACGATCTGCTCAACCATAAGGTTGAAGTAACAGCAGAATACGCCTGCTTTTTTCGGAATTGTCTCCCCATTGCTGAACCGATCACAGCAAACTATTTAAGAAAAGAGGATAAGGTTTCTGCTAAATGGGAGGAAATTTAATAAAGTACGGAATGAGGTGCTCCGAATGGAGAAAGAACGGTTCAAAGTTATCTACATGCAGGATAATCAAGTCTATATGATCAGCATTCTAGAGGACACGGAAACAGGTAAACAATATCTGCTGATTTCATAAGGGTCCCATACGGCAGTATGCCCGTTGTAGATGAAAAAGCAGGCACGTAATTATGGCTTGGGAAGGTACGGTCCATGAGTATGGTTTGGTGCACCGGTCAGTGGTAAAGCTCACTGAATTACATTGAAAATTCATATTTTACTTGACAACAGCTTTCAGCAAGTATAATGTTATTTGGTGACTACACTTGTAGGAAAGGGGGGAATGAATTGAAAAACACCAATTGTAAAATATCCAATGCAGAATGGCTGGTTATGAAGGTACTGTGGAATGAATCCCCTCAAACAACCACGCCCATTATAGAAGCCTTAAGCCAGGAAACCCACTGGAAGTCCAAAACAATCCACACGCTGATTGCCAGACTGGTAAAAAAAGGCGCCCTGGGTGTTGATAAAAATTCCGGCCGGCATACCTTTTACCCTCTTATAACAAGAGATGTATGCATTCAGGAAGAAACCGGTTTTTTCGTTCAAAAAATATATGAAGGTTCCATCTATCATTTTGTTGCAAATTTTATTCATGATGAAAAAATATCCGTAAAAGAGATGGAAGATTTAAAAAGGCTTCTGGACGATAAATTGAAATAAGGAAAACAGGCGGTTATCTGGTTTAAGGGTGCCGTCTATCTGCTGAGTGAAAATTTTTTAGTATAAGGCCATTATTACATAACGTCAGGCCATGACATTAAGCTAAAAAAGTAACCAGATTAAAATGTTTTATCAGCCTTTATAAAAGGCTTTAATAGAAAGGAGCAATTAAAATGAATGATTTTATGGATTTATGCCTTCGCAGGCAAAGCTGCAGAAATTTTAAAGATCAACCGGTAGAACATGAAAAGCTGGTTAAATGTGTTGAGGCGGCTCACCTGGCACCTTCCGGCTGTAATGGTCAGCCCTGGAGTTTTGTGGTTGTGGAAAATCCGGAACTTATAGAAAAGGTGGCAGAATCTGCACAGCAGCATGGATCAAATGGGTTTGCTTCCAAAGCGCGGGCATTTTTTGTTGTGGTTGAAGAACACGCAAATTTAATGCCCCATGTCAGATGCCTTGTAGACAGCCAGTATTTTGCTCCCGGCGATATTGGAGCGGCAACTGCCTATCTTTGCCTGGAGGCCGAATCACAGGGAATCGGTACCTGCATGCTGGGAATCTTTGATAGATATAAAATTGCTGAACTGCTGAATATTCCCAAGGAAAAGCATATCTGCGGGTTAATTGCCGCCGGATATCCAGCAGATCAGACTGTACGGAAAAAATCCCGTAAACCATTGGAGGAAATTGTCCGGTTTGTTTAAATTCATTTAGATACTAGTGAATGTTAATATTTTCATTAATCCAAAGTTCTGCCAGATCTGTCAATAAACATATGTCTGTGAAATGCTTGTCAAAATCAAAGGAGCCAGGCTGTTTCCCGGTCCTGCCAAATGGAAGCAGGAATCGCAGAAAATAGTTATTGACATATGCCGGAAATAGTGATATATTGCAAATAGTAAATGGCATATGCCAATAAACTTTCAATAAAGGATGGGAAAAAATGCCAAGACCAAGAAAATGGCGGCGTGTCTGCCGCATGCCGGACAGTCAGAGCTTTGGCCCGTTAGACGGCAATTCAGAGGAACGCAAAGTCATTGTGATGACGGTTGATGAATTTGAAGCCATACGGTTAATTGATCTTGAAGGCCTTAATCAGGAGGAGTGTGCCCAACGTATGGCCGTCGCCAGAACAACTGCCCAGGCAATTTATAACAGTGCACGGGTAAAGCTGGCCGAATGCCTGGTAAAAGGTATGGAGCTGTCCATAAACGGCGGCGATTATATCCTTTGTGATGAAGGCCATATTGGCTGCGGCCATTGTCATAGGAGAAGATGCTGTTCAGGAGATGAGGAAGAATGAATGGTGATCGTACCAATTTAGAAACCCAATGGGCTGATCCTTGTTGCTGTGCTGCAAAAGCCTGTAAGCATGATCAGACTATTTAAGGGCAATATGATAAAAATAATTGAAAGTGAGGAAAATAATATGAGAGTTGCGGTAACATATGAAAACGGTCAGGTATTCCAGCATTTTGGCCACACGGAGCGTTTTAAAGTTTATGATATAGAAAACAATAAGGTGGTTACGGCTGCTACGGTAAATACCAATGGGAGCGGTCATGGTGCTCTTGCCGGTGTCCTTAAAAATCTTAAGGTTGACACCCTTATCTGCGGCGGCATTGGCGGCGGAGCCAAAAGGGCTTTAAGCGAGGCAAATATCAAGCTTTTTGGAGGTGTTTCCGGAGAAGCGGATAAGGCTGTTGAAGATTTTCTGGCGGGAAAACTGAAATTTGATCCAGAAGCTGCCTGCAGCCATGGCGGCGAACATCACGGTGAACATCACGGTGATCATGTTTGCGGAGACCAGGGCTGCGGCGAACATCACCACCACGGCAATTAAGAAAACAGCCGGACATGTGATTTTATCCTCCCTGTAAACGTTCCATAAAAATCATGATTTTCTCTGCATAGTTTCTACGGGAATACAAAAACTATTGGCAGATAGGAGGTATCATTATGGCAAAAGCAGGTATGAGAAGACCAAGTCCTTATGATTCAAACAATCATGGGACAGAAAATCATGAAAAAATGCATCATCCAAAAAATGAGCAGGCCCAGGTACAGGAAATCCAGGGCGCTGCGAAAAATGGCCATGAAAAAGCCGGTCCCATCAATGCTCCAAACTGGGCAAGAGATGACTACAAAACAGGAAATAAGCATGACGATATTTAAAAAAGAGGATACTGTAAAAGTGGCTAAGTCAGTTTAGCCACTTTTAATTTGTTATTCCTTATTTATATGTGTGTTCCTTCTGCCCCGGTTTTGCTTTCTGCAAAAATACGGCGCCAAATACCATGATAACAAAAAACACAATCAGATAAGCGGCCGCAGCGATTCCGTGAGCAAACCAGGCGGCAGTGATCATAAATATACAGCCTGCAAGAGACAGGCAGGGCATAAATATCCGGTTAAAGAAATTAAGTTCTTTTCCCTTTGCCATGAACATAATAAAAATCGGGATGTACAGGGCGTAAATGGTGATAATGGGCAATTCCGAAGAATCAAAGCTAAAGAATCCGAACCAGTTGGAGGTCAAGTTCGCTCCATAAAAGTAAAATAACCAGATGCTGCAAAGAAGCAATCCTAAAATTGCGGAATTAACAGGCATATTGGTTGTCGGATCAATCTGGCTGAAAACCTGGGGTTTAGGGCCAAGACCTCTTGCAGAAAGGGAATAGATTCCCCGTGTACAGCCAAGCATCAGCCCGTTTAAGGTTCCCAGGCATGAAATGATGACAAACACGAATAAAAGGGAACCGCCTGCTGAAGTGAAAACTGTTTGGAATGCCAGCTTGGCGCCGGTTTCACCGCCGGCCATCATCACCTCATTTTTAATGGTTCCTGCCAAACCGATGTAGTACAGGATATAAACGGACATGGTAATAAAAGTGCCTGCAATCAAAGCCAGAGGAAGATTTTTTTTTGCATTCTTTAATTCGGCATTGATGCAGGTTGCAATGATCCAGCCTTCATAAGCAAAGCTGGCCGCAACAATGGCCGTAAACAATCCGTTGGAAGTGCTTTGGGACACATAATGGGTAAAATTGTACGTGGTCATACCGCTTTGCAGTCCTGCAAATGTTCCAATAACTGCCATTAAAAACAGGGGGATCAGTTTGATAATTGTAGTGCTTACCTGGAATTTACCGGCTAAAACAGGAGATAAGGCATTCATTGTAAAGCTGGAAACCAGGTAAAGGCAGGCAATGGTCATACATTCTCCGCCTGTAATGGGAAAGCCAAAGATTACGCAGGTATACCGTGCGGAAACCCATGCCAGTACAGAGGTAATCGTGGGATAATAAATCACTGCCATAAACCAGCCGACATAATAGGCATATTTTTTCCCCATTGTGGCTTCCGCGTAATCCACCACACCGTTGACATACTGATATTTGGTAGCCATAACAGAAAACGTATACGCACAGGAAATCATAATAATACCGCCGATCACCCACGCCAGGATGCCTTCTTTTAAATTGCCTCCGGTTGCTGTAAGGATCTTTTCCGCCTTAAAAAAAACGCCGCTTCCGATGACAATACCTACAACCATTGCAATGGCTGTAAAAAGACCAAATTTTTTTTCCAATTTTGGTTCCATAAATTAACCAGTCCTATTTTTCAAGGATTCTTTCTTTTATTATTCTTTCATCATTAGGAAAAAATGATTGTAATAAAGATAAATTTGAATATTGTGAAATCAATTTTTTAAATGATGAAACTTTTTTTATTTTATCATAATTAGATATTATTCGGCAATATTTTTCTTTTTTATAAAACTATATGGTAAATATAAACATTTTCCTAAAATGGAAAATTTTAATTCTTTAAAAATATAATTTATGCTTTCCATGTATATGATTTCCCGGGTTCCCATTGCAGCTGTGCACAGAACGTTATGATAGAAGCAAAGTCCTATATGAAAACAGCAGGGCATACGGGAGGTGCCATTGTTAATGGACTGATTTCTGCGGGATCTGATTCCAGAAGGGTAGGGGATTATATGCCGGTAACCAGGATTGACATCATTGCGCAAGATAAGGTATGATAAGTTATCAAGCAATAGCTGTAAGCGTTCCTGGGCCAGGCATGCATCCCTAAGGACTGTCCGTGGGAGAGGATACCCGGCATGGCAGAGGTGCTCCTGAATGAGGATCAATTGGTTATGGATCTGAATTCCGTGCAATGCCAAACCTGCAACGTGTGCGCCTGTGGCGCGGAAAAGGGGAAAGGAGAGAGGCGTCGTGGCAAAAATCAAGGAATTTACGCTGGAAAATATGGAGGAGATCTGTGAGTTTGGCAAGGCAATCTCATCACCTGTCCGGCTGGAAATTATTAAACTGTTATATCAGAATAATTACTCCATCAGCCAGATCGCGGATGCCCTTAACCTTCCTCAGTCCAGTGCTGCTTTTCATTTAAAGCTTCTTGAGGCAGCGGATTTGATCCGCATGGAAGAGCAGCCGGGGAGTCATGGGACCATGAAGGTATGCAGCAGGAAACAGGATTACGCCAATCTCTGTTTTCTGCCCAGAAGCAGCCAGATCAATGAGGTGTTAAGCATTGAAATGCCGGTGGGCGCATTTGTTGACTGCAGCATTTACCCTACCTGCGGCTTATACTCGCCTGCCGGAGTGGTAGGAATGGAGGATAAGGAATACAGCTTCTATCTGCCGGAACGGAGGGATGCCAGCCTTTTATGGACTTCCAAAGGATATGTGGAATACCGGTTTCCAAATCAGCTTCCAAAGGGAAAGCAGCCGGTGCGCCTGGCTTTTTCCATGGAAATATGCTCGGAAGCACCTGGGTATGCAGAGGACTGGAGGTCCGACATCACCATATGGGTAAACGGGATGGAATGTGCCACCTGGCGCTGCCCGGGAGATTTCGGGTCCAGAAGAGGGAGGCTTACGCCTTTCCCGTGGCCCAATGGCTCTACCCAGTACGGTCTTTTGATAAAATGGGAGATCAGGGAAGACGGAAGCTATATAAACGGAGAGCGGGTTTCCAAAGTCAGGATCAGCGACATCGGACTTTTGGAGAACGCATTTATCAGCATGACCATTGGGAATAAAAAAGATGCCAAATATGAGGGCGGCTTTAATCTTTTTGGAAAGGCCTTCGGTGATTATGCCCAGGATATTATTATGGAAATCGAATATTGACGATATATGACGAAAGAAGAAACAACCGTTTGGAGAATAGGTACATTTTCCGGACGGTTGCTTTTTATTGCCCTGCAGCAGGAAGGCAGAGAGCTTGTATTATAACAGGAATTTTATTTTTTCGTACAAAAGAAAAAGATTACAAAACAGTATCACTGTTACAAATGTAAAAAGTACACAAATAAACATATAAAATAAATAATAATATATTGACTTATACAATAAAAAGGTGTATTGTTGATATATAAAAGCAGTATTACTGTTGTTAATTCGACTTTTTACGAGTTGAGGGCAACAAGCTGTTTTATAGTTTACGTGGTAAAACAAACAAAACAAGGAGGTAATTATGAGAAGAGGCAAAAAATGGATGGCTGCATTAGGTGCAGCGGCACTGGTTATGGCAGCATTGTCAGGATGCGGAAACAGCGCATCAACACAGACGACAGCGGCAGCTCAGACGACACAGGCAGCTGAGGCGGGCAAGGAGACTTCCGGCGGTGAAACTTCAGCGGCAGCGGAAGAAACAAAGAATGTCAATGACGACGGAACGGTCAACAATCCGGAACAGGTGGCGGTTGATGCCAACAAGCTGGTTATGTGGTCCTTATTCAGCGGCGGCGACGGCGGTTTTATGAACAAGATGATTGAGGAGTATAACGGAACCAGTCCTACCAAGCAGGTGCAGTCCATTATGCTGGTATGGGCGGATTATTATACAAAGCTTCAGACAGCAGTTGCTGCAGGAAAAGGGCCGGATATCGGTATTTCCCATGCCTCCTCCTTACCGCAGCTGGTGGAAGACGGTGTGGTGCAGCCGATTACTTCCTATTTGGATGAACTGGGAATTGATTTAAGCCAGCATTATTCCAAGGCCTCCATTGATGCTGTTACTTTTGACGGAGAGGTTTATGCAGTGCCTCTGGACACTCATGCGGAGATCATGTATTTTAACAAAGCCATATTAGAACAGGCCGGCGTGACCTTAAATGCAGACGGAGCAGTTGACATCAAGAATGTGGATGAGTTCTATGCTGTCTGCGATAAGATCAAAGCCGTGATCCCGGAAGGCGGCTCCACCATTGCCATCACCAATAACGGAGACGATCCTTACCGTCTGTGGTGGGCAACCTATTTCCAGATGGGAGGAACCCCTATTGTCAGTGAAGACGGCAAAACGGTCACCCTTGATAAAGATAAGGCAGTAAAGGCAGCTGAGTTTGTAAAAGGACTGTATGACAAAGGCTACATAGCAGAAGGCATTGATGATCACCAGAAATTCTTCCAGGGCGGAAAAGCAGGAATCTGCATCGGCGGAACCTGGGCGGTAGGCGCTTTTGAGCAGACAGATAACTTAAGCTTTGTGCCAATGGCATTCCCAAAACTCTTTGACACTGATAACTGCTGGGCTGATTCCCATACCTTCATTCTTCCCACAAAGAATTCAAGGAATGAAGCCGACAGCAAGGCAGCCGTGGAATTCATGGTATCGGCATCCATGAACGGCGGCGTAACCTGGGCTAGCTCCGGCCAGATTCCGGCATGCAAGGAAGTTCTTGCAAGCGATGCTTATAAAGCGCTTCCATACAGAAGCAGCTATATGTCTGAGGTAGAAAAGGCAGTTCTTCCGGCAAAGGTATCTACCTTTAACGGAATGAAGAAGGGGATGATCGACAGCCTGGATACCATCTGGACAGGAAAGGGAGATGCAGCTGCCGGCATTGATGCACTCTATGATGAGCTTGAATCAAACCTTCCGTAATTTTGCGAAACCGAGGGGGGAATCTTTCTCCCCTCTTTAAAAAGGATTACATGGTTGGGGAGGACAGTGATTTGAGCAAAAACAGAAAAATAAGAGATATGACCGCGGGCCTGGGATTGTGCCTTCCCTTTTTGGCCCTGTATACGGTTTTCACCATATGGCCGGTGATCCAGGGGCTGTATGTGAGCCTGCATAAGTGGTCTTTAATGGGTAAGGTGAAATTCGTAGGACTGGATAACTATATTAAGTTTTTATCGGATCAGAAGTTTATTGACGCATTGAAGCATACGGTCTTTTTTGTCATCCTTTCCGTACCGTTTCTGGTGATTATGGCTTTGATACTGGCGCTGTTTGCCAATCGTCCCGTGAAGATTAAGAGGGGATTGAGAATCGCCTATTATCTTCCAAGTATCATATCTGTTTCTGTTGCGTCTTTTATTGCAAAATATATGTTTGCACCCTATATGGGCTTTGTAAACGGAATTCTTCATCTGACCGGGCTTTTAAGTCCGGGATCGGAAATCCAGTGGCTGATCGACACCAATCATGCATGGGCCGTAATTACCATGATGACTGTATGGTGGACCGTGGGATTTTCCATGCTTTTGTATTTATCGGCTCTGCAGGATATTTCTCCGGAGATTTACGAGGCAGCGGAAATTGACGGGGCGGCAAAATGGCAGCAGCTGTTTTCCATTGTCCTGCCCCTATTAAAGCCCACCACCTACTTAATCGTCATGCTGCAGATCATTGCCAGCTTTAAGGTGTTCGGCCAGATTTACTTAATCACGGTAGGAGGGCCTGCAGGAAGCACAAAGCCTTTGATCCAGTATATTTATGAGACAGGATTTACAAAGAACAATATGGGCTATGCTGCAGCCATGTCCTATGTGCTGTTTGCCATTCTGATAGTGTGCACCCTCGTTCAGAAGGCGGTTCAGAGAAAGGGGGAAAAGGAAGATGAAGCATAAGAAAGTAAAGGCAGGGAGTCTTGTTTTGACCCTTCTGTCCGCCGGGCTTGCCGTCATTTTTCTGGCACCTGTGTTCTGGGCCTTTTTCGTATCTCTGCAGTATGAGGGGAAGCAGATCATAAGCGTTGTCAGCTGGTTCTCCCCTCCCTATACCTTTGGGAATTATCTGGACTTGATCATTGGTTCCGATGTTGCCAAGTGGCTGCTTAACTCAGTGATCGTAGCAGTACTTGTTACAGTTTTAACAATTCTTTTTTCCGCCATGGCCGCCTATTCTCTGGCAAAAATTAAATTTATGGGAAGAAATAAGCTGTATTTTTACTTTTTGCTGGGACTCATGGTTCCTGGGGAGGCGACCATTGTTCCGCTGTTTATTACGGCCAATGGGCTGCATCTCATTGATACTTACGCAGGGCTTCTTCTGCCATCTGTTGCGGTGTCCATGAATCTGATCATTATGGTGACGTTTTTTAAGGGGATTCCGGATTCTCTCATTGAAGCTGCAAGGATTGACGGCGCCGGAGAGCTTATAATTTTTGCCAGGATCATCATGCCTTTATCAAAGGCAGTGCTTTCAACCATCAGCATTTTCGCATTTATCGGAAGCTGGAATAATTATCTGTGGCCCCTGCTTTGTGCCATGGACAGCAGTAAATTTACATTGCCTGTGGGAATTCCCATTTTCGCCGGAACTTACACTGTGGATTATGTGAAGCCAATGACGGCTAATATGATCGCATCCATACCTGCCATTATCATTTATCTTATATTTGAAAAACAGATCGTGCAGGGGATCACCATGTCCGGCGTTAAGGGCTAAGTATACATTTATGCCAAAACCAGGCAGGAAAAAGGAAAGGAGATTCATTACATGCTTTGCTATCAAAAAGACTATCCAAGACCCCAGTTTGTCCGTAAGGACTGGATCAATTTAAACGGTATTTGGGACTTTGATTTTGATGATGACAATAAGGGGGAAATCGAAGGCTGGTATAAGGGCTTACCCGCGGAACGGGAAATATGCGTACCCTTTACCTATGAAACGAAGAAAAGCAATATTCATGATGAAGGGGTACACCATTTTGTGTGGTATGGCCGCAGGTTTCAGGCGGAAAAGGAAAAGTTATCAGGAAACAGGCTGTTTCTGCATTTTGAGGGAAGTGACTTCCTCACTAAGGTGTGGGTCAACGGGCAATTTGCCGGCATGCACGAAGGTGGGTATTCCCGTTTTTCCTTTGACATCACAAACCTTGTAAAGGATGGGGAAAACCTTGTGGCAATAAAAGTGGAGGATCATATGGATCCCCAGCAGCCCAGGGGAAAGCAGCGGTGGATTTCTGAGAATTTTGGCTGCTGGTATGTTCAGACAACGGGAATATGGAAGACCGTATGGATGGAATATGTGCCGGACATCAGCTTACGTTCCGTGAAAATGACTCCCCATTTACGGTCAGGCAGACTGGAACTGGAATATGTTGCGGACTGTCCCGGAACCCTTGACGGGAGAAGGCTGGAAGTGGAGGCTGCGGTAAGCTTTGATGGCGCGTTTGTTGCAAAGACCCTGACCAGCATAGGGAAAAATCCTACAAAGGTTTCCATTGACTTAGAGGCAGCCGAGGCGGGCAATCCATGGGGCATACGCACATGGACTCCGGCAAATCCTCAGCTTTATGACATCAGTTTCCGTCTCCGGTATGATGGAGAGGTGTGGGATGAAGTTGGTTCCTACTTTGGAATGCGTGAG
Source organism: Lachnospiraceae bacterium (assembly GCA_902363835.1). Classification (GTDB taxonomy): domain Bacteria; phylum Bacillota; class Clostridia; order Lachnospirales; family Lachnospiraceae; genus Lacrimispora. The sequence continues at coordinate 5,250 of CABJBM010000038.1, read as the reverse complement.
ATACGGATTGACGGTCCTAACATTCTTCTCAACGGGGCGCCTCTATATCAGAGGCTGATCCTGGACCAGGGATATTGGGATGAAACCCACTTGACGCCGCCGGATGAGGAAGCGCTGATAGAAGATATTGATAAAATTCATGCCCTGGGATATAACGGTTTAAGAAAGCATCAGAAGATAGAGGATGAAAGATTTCTCTACTGGTGTGACGTAAAGGGGATGCTGGTCTGGAGCGAGGCCCCGGCCGCTTATGTTTATTCCGACAGGGCAGTGGAGCTGTTTACAAGAGAATGGCTGGATATTGTGAAGCAGAATTATAATCATCCTTCCATCATTACATGGACTCCGTTAAATGAATCCTGGGGAATTCCCCAGGTTGAGACCAACAGGAAGCAGCAGCATTTTACAGAAGGAATTTATCACCTGACGAAAAGCATTGACCAATACCGTCCGGTGATCGTAAATGACGGCTGGGAGCACACGGTTTCAGACATCATTACTCTTCACGATTATGAAGAAAAGGGAGAGATGCTTGAGAAGCGTTATAAAGAATACAAGGCTGAAATCATGACGTCAGAGGTTTACCACTCCACCTCTAAATCCGCTTTTGCCAACGGCTTTTCCTACAGGGGCCAGCCGGTGATAATCAGTGAGTTTGGAGGAATCGCATTTGACAATGACAAAGAAGGATGGGGATATGGTAATAAGGTCAATACAAAGGAAGAGTTTTTAAAGAGGTTTGAGAGCATTACCACGGCCATTAAGGAGATTCCCTATGTATGCGGCTATTGCTATACCCAGGTCACAGATGTGCAGCAGGAAGTCAACGGACTAATGGATATCAGGAGAAACTTTAAGGTAGATCCGGAGAAGGTAAAGGAAATAAATGAAAAGAGAGTGGCTTTCTGGAGAGATGAACTCCGGTAATACTCTGCTTCTGCCAGGACTGGACCTGATGGCAAAATCTTTTAAAAGTATTATGTTATATTGATCATGATTAAAAAAATGTCACTCCTGAAAAAGGGTATTTGCCTTTTTCAGGAGTGACTGTTATTTTTATTGGACATCCGCGATCTGATCACTCATGTTAACGGCACGGAAAAAGACAGGACTTTTATTTTGCTGCCACTATAGAATGAACATAAGTCAGCATCTCTTCCTTTGACTGTATTGTATGGGTCTGATCGATAATCTGCTGCTGTGATTGGGCGGGTAAGGAAAAAAAGTAATCCATTGCTTTATATTCTTCAAGTGCCAAACCAAGTCCTACCGGCAATTCCGCGCCGCTGGTGTATTTTTCCATATTTAACCTCTTTGATAATATGACTTTTATACGGTGATGTTATCTGGCTGCTGCTGGAAATGACTGTCAGGATTTATCCATCATCTGTTTTTCCTGTTCTTCAATCATTTTTTTAACCATATAACCATATTGATAAGATGTCATTTTACTATAATCATTGCTTTTTATCGGGAAGCCGGTTTCTTCGGCGATTTCATACTTAAACCGGTCAAGAGCTGCCCTTGCCTCTGGAATTACATTGCTTTTTGGCATATATAATCACCTCAATTCGTTTTATAAGATATTATTGAGTTTTTTAGAAAAAATATTCAGAAGCATAGATAAAAGTGTTAATGGATTACCCGGCTGTTAATTGCCTTGTTTATGAAACCTGTTGCAGAACTATTGGCTGAAATGATAAAATGTCTTTAATGGAAATTTAGCAGATCAAGGAAGGGGAGGTATATGAAAATGACTCATAAATGTAAAATTACTGTGCTGAGAAAAGAATGTTATGAAGATTTACAGGAAGAGTATCTGGCTGATCCGAAATCAGGTCCCTGCAGCATGTTTGAGGTGGGGCAGGAGTTTATTTTGGAGCGGAATGAAAACAGGGGTGATTTCTGGCATATGATGGATGGGAAATTTTGCTCAGAAGCATGGGATGCAATCAGCCGGTACGTATATACGGCACTGCAGGGCGGCTCTATTATGAAAGGCTGGACCAATGATGAGAAAATGATGATTGCCTGCTGTAATGACGGGACCAGACCGGTTATTTTTAAAATAGAGAGAATTGATGAGAAAGGCTGACTTACAGCCTATAAAGGAATTAAGCCTTTCTTTCCCGGCCTGTTATGAAATACCGGGGAAGAAAGGCGTTAAAAATGCTATATAATAAACCACCAGACAAGAATTGCAAGTCCGGCGCCCACAATGCAGCAGATAATATCGTTCATTGTATCCACAAGACCGGCAGGCTGAATGGCCTTTTCAGATACATGATTATTGGAAGCATGGATTATTTGCCATCGCTGTGCATTTCCGTGAGATATACAATCGCTTATATATTCAAGCACTTCCCAAAATACATGAAGTGTGATTGAAAAGGAAAAACCAAAGAACAGAATTACCAATTTTATAATACCGGAGCTTGTATCTGCAATTGCAATTCCAAATCCCACGAATCCAACGCCGGACAGGAAATGGATTGTCCGGTCCCACCGTTTATATCTATCATAAAAACCAAGGGAGCTGCCCAGGTACAATGCCATAAATAAGATGATCAGATACACGATGATGCTGAAGGCATCGATTCTTATTTGAAATACCGCATTTAATAATTCCGGTAAGAATGACAATGCAAATACCAGAATAAGGGATTTTATTAATTTAAATTCCCGTTTATAAATATGAAAAACTGCCAGCGCAAATAAAGCGCACCGAAATATGATCTCGCAAAGACTTAAAAATTTCATATCATCACCTCACGAGTTGAGTATGCACAGTGGCCGAAAAAATATGCGTTATTGATATATGCCCTGACAAATACAGAAGCTTCAAATCATTTTTATTTACTATTCTGCCTGTATCTTATTGCTGCCGAAAGGTTTAAAATCCAGGGAAATACAGATGATTGACCGCTGCTTTTTAAAAATTGAATTCCTCATTCACAAGCTTTTCCGCATATTCTTCCACGGCTTTCTCGATTCTACGGTAAGTCTCAAGAACTTCTTTGCCTTTCTCGGTTAAACGCGTTCCTCCCCGTTCATTTCCACCCTTTTCAGAAATGACAACTGGAAATCCCAATTCTTCCTCCAGGGTCCGGATCATCCGGATGGCCTTTGGATAGGAAATTCCCGTGTATTCCGTTGCCTTTTTTATGGACTTATTCAGTTCAATGGCATCCAGCATTTCTTTTACGCCTTTGCCAATAAAAATCCTGTCTTTACCAATCCTGATTCTTGTAATTATGCGCATTATTTATCACCTCAGATTTACTATACAAAGATTATTGCTTTATGGCAAGGAGAATGTAAAAAATCAAAGTTTTTGTTAGCTTGATTCAGTTTTGATCATTTTGATGAAATACACTGTTGATACGGAAAACAAGCTGCCGGAAATTACCTTTTGGCCGTTGGATGCTGCATTGCCTGCCATGGTGATTTTGAACGCTTACTATTGACCGGGCCCAGTCTTTCCGGTATTATGGTATAAATAACAGGAAAAAACGGAAGGAAGGGGAAAGCCATGAAACACCTGGGAACAGAATATTTAGAGACACAAGGCCTGGTATTGAGGAGATTTACCCTGGAAGATGCTGAAGCAATGTTTAAAAATTGGGCCTCTGACCCTGAGGTCACAAAATATCTGACATGGCCGGCTCACCAGGATGTTGAAGCCACCAGGATGATATTGAAAGAATGGGTAAACCGCTATTCCAGGGCGGACAATTACCAGTGGGCGATTGCTTTAAAAGAATCCCCGTCTGAGCCCATTGGCTCCATAAGCGTGGTGTACCAGAACGACAGCGTTGCCTTAGCCCAGATAGGGTATTGCATTGGGCGCAGGTGGTGGCACAAGGGAATCACTTCTGAGGCTCTTAAAGGTGTTATGGATTATTTGTTCGATGAAGTGGGAATGAACCGTATAGAAGCAACCCATGATCCTCTAAACGCCAATTCCGGAGCTGTCATGGAAAAATGCGGTATGAGATACGAAGGGACAATGCGGCAGGCAGGCCGAAATAATAGAGGAATCTGTGATCTCTGCTATTATGCTGCATTAGCCGCTGAAAGAAGATGATCTGATATGTGGAATCTCCCCACTTAACCTTTGCCACAGGTTGAGTGGGGGTTATTTATAATTTTCAAGCAGGCATTGCTCATACACATGTTTGCCTAAGATTGTTAATGCCTGCGTCGGACAATGGCTAAAGCAACGGTAGCACATGGTACATCTGTCATATGACTTGGCTTTACTTTCCGCAATACAGATATTATCCATGGGACATAATTTAGCACAACGCCCGCAGCCAATACATTTGTCTTCATCAATGTCAGGTTTTTTCTTATATTCTGCAGTTTTCTTATAAAACCACAGGCGCTGCCCAAACAATCCCGCAATATGACAGAAAATGCCCAGCCCTTGTTTAAGCGGTGTTCCCGCTTTCAGTTCAGACACTGCGGCTGTAATTTTATTTTCAGCTTGTAAAACAAGCGCTTTATTGGCTTCCGGTGTTTTTTTCAATACCTTTTCATCACCTATGCAATCAGGCATCTTTATGTGTAATCCACCTAAGACTGTTGCATCATATTTGCGGAATAACCGCGCGGTACATCCTGTTCCGTCTCCGCTAAATAATCCCATAGTAGCAATGATAAATATTTTTTTATTCTCAAACAGTATTTTGTTTGCAGAAATGAAATCCTGAACAATTTTAGGAGCATTGCTGAAATATACGCCTAATATGTTTATCACCTCATCAATGCTTGCTGTTTGATTTTATGCTGCAGGTTATTGTATCGCCCATTGCGGTTATATATAATCAGGTTATATTTGATTGTATCCGGATTGTGATCACTTCCAGCGTTTAAGCGTTGGCAATAAAGTTGTCATTTCTTTTCTTGCTTTTTCTTTGCCTATGGATTTACCTAAAACAGGCACGATCATATCAACCATTTCCTCCATTGTCAGGTCCGGATCAATAAATTTTCCGTTTTTATAGCAGTTTGTACAGTAAATGCTCCTTCTTCCGTCAGGTTCTGTTGCAATGAAGTGAGCGTGCTCTTTGTTAAAAGGTAAACCACAGCTCTGACACATTGTTGCATCTGCCATTTTTAACACTCCTTTCGTATTGGAACCCAGTTAACAGTTGGTTTTATTACAAATAAAAGCTAATTTAATTATGGGTCGTGACCCTGTTGAGCACGCATAGCGTGCGAAATATAAACCACCCGCTATGCGGG
>CABJBM010000037.1 GCA_902363835.1 Lachnospiraceae bacterium | reverse complement strand
GAGGCGCTGGCCAGTAACGTCCCCTTATAGGGGCGTGCAAACCACCCGTTTGACGGGTGGTCATGATTTTGCCCGGTTTTTGTTCCTGTTTTGTTCCCGGCTTGCAAACGGCTTTGAAAGGTGAAATTTTTTTGCAAAGGAGAGTTTTTTGCAAAGGAGAATTTTACAGATAGCAAGAACCGGAAAAGACAATTAAAAAAATGATTGAAACGTCATATTGAAACATAATGTTATTTTTTACGAACAAAATGCCGTTGTAAATATGAATAGAACATGCTAGGATTAGCTCAAATTTAAACAAAGGAGAGTCTGGTGATATGAAGAAAAAACCGGTGATAGGAGTTTTGCCAGGAGATTATTCCGGGATTGGAACCGAGTTGGTAGTGAAATGCCTGCAGTCGGGGGAACTGAGCAAGGATGCAGTTCCGCTGATTATCGGGCATGAATCCATGCTGAAAAGGGAAATGGAGCTTTTAGAAGTCAGCTTTGATTATGAAATGATCAGCGATGAAACGGATTTTACAAAAAAAGACCAGGAAATCTCGGGGGGAATCACAGTATATGAGCTGGAGGAGGCGGATCTGCGTGGGATTAGGTATGGAGAGTTGAATCCTGTTTGCGGGCAGGCAGTTCTTGATATGATCGCTAAGGCGGCGGAGCTGTACCAAAAGGGAATCATTGACGGGATCTGTTATGCACCCTTTAACAAAGGAGCCATGAAGCTGGTCAGGCCGGATATTGAAAGTGAGCTGCAGCTGTTTCAGGAAGCCATGGGATACACCGGCCTGACCGGAGAAATGAATGTAGTGGAAGGCTTGTGGACTTCCCGGGTGACGAGCCATATCCCCCTGGCCAGGATCGGTCAATTTTTAAGCCGTGATAAAATAGAAGAAGCCATTCTGCTGGCAGATCAGACCATGAAGGCGGCTGGCATCACCGCACCGAGAATCGCAGTATGTGCCTTGAATCCCCACGCTGGTGAAAATGGGCTTTGCGGCAGGGAGGAGATTGATATGATCCAACCGGCCATTGCTGCTGCCATAGAGAAAAGGGTCTGTGTGGCGGGGCCATTTCCTTCAGATACTATTTTTATCCGGGCCTTCCGGGGAGAATTTGACGGAGTGGTGACCCTGTATCACGATCAGGGTCAGATCGCACTGAAATTGAAAGATTTTGCAAATGCCGTTACAGTGGCTGCCGGACTTCCGATCCCTGTCACCACTCCGGCTCACGGAACTGCTTTTGACATTGCCGGGCAGAGGATAGCCGCTGTCAATGCTTTTCTTAGTGCCTACCGGATTGCTGCTGCCCAGGCTGCCGGGCGGATTTGCCAGGGGAATGTCTGAAAATTTAAGTACACTCTAATGAATCAGTTCCCTCTTTGAGAATTTCGAAGGGGGAACATTGAATTTTTTTTTGAACATCCTGGAAAAGTTCAGTACATCGGAGTAACCACAGGCCATGGCGGCATCGCCGGTTGTCATCCCCTTGAAGGCGATGAGTTCGGCTGCCTTGCTCAAACGCAGATCCATAAGATAGGCCTGGGGGGATTTATCCATATACTTCTTAAATAATGTGCTGAAATAACTTCTGTCCAGATTGATTCGGTCGGCGATCTGGGCGACGGTTAGATCGGGATTCTGATAATTGACCTCTATAAAATTCTTGGCAGCTAAGATATATTCTCTGCTTTTGTTATTTTCCTTGTGCTTCTTTTTATTGATCAGCGCTAAAATCTCAAAAACCTTTGCACAGATAAAATACTCTTTCAGGCTTTCCATGTGCTCGCATTCCATAATCAGACGGAATAGATAGTCACATTCCGGTGCTGAGATTACATCCTCATCCAGAATGGTGGAAAGATCCAGGCCGGACATAAAACCCACCCACCGGTAATGCCATGGCTGTCCTTTGTCGGCTTGGTAGCTGGTGACTTCAAATGGACGAATCACGAAGATCTGACCTCTGTCAACCGAATATGTACCCCGTTCAGTGCTGAAAGTTCCTTTGCCGGAGGAAACGTAGTGAAGCAGGTAATATTCACGCATCTTAGGTCCGTACATATAGCCTGACTCGCAGTATTGCTCCCCGCAGGTAAGGGGATTGATATCCGTCAGCTGCTGATTGATGATCATGATGTCTTTTCGGCCTGTCTCATGCTCGTAGTTGCCGGGTGCACAGGGATCGAAGACTGTCTGTTTTATGGTATCGGTATATTGCTGTTCTGAGATCTCATAATTGTTCTTCATGGTTAAACCACCCCTCATCATTTTTATAATTCCAAAATTATAACATATAAAACAAACAAAACACAATATGTATTTTTAAAATTATATGTTATTATGTATGAAAAGATATACAAATAAAAAGGTGAAAAATAAAAAAATGATGTTAATATGCATAAAAAATAAAATAATTTTAACCTGTATTAGTCATAATTATGATTTTATTTTTGGTTTGTGATATTATTATCAATAAGGAGGAACGGTGGAGGATTTTTAGAAAAATAAAAAAGTCTGTTTGTGTGAAAATGAAAAAACAACATAATGCAAAAAGGATGGTGGGATAATTGACGAAAAAGGCAGCATCAGATGCAACTATAAGGAAACGTCCGTTTTGGCAAAATGTAAAAATAGTGCCTTACCTTTACATTCTGCCCAATATGATTTTATTCATGGCGTTTATGATCATTCCCCTGATTATGACAGGATATTACAGTCTGGTCAAATGGAAGGGCCTTGGAAATCCAAAGTTTGTAGGTTTGGATAATTTTAAGAAAATATTGAATGATCAGATATTTTTAACCTCTTTACTAAATACGGTTAAATTCTCCATCATAACGGTTCCGCTGTTGATGATTCTGGCTCTGGGATTAGCGGTGTTGTTAAACAGAAAGATGGTGGGACGGGGATTTTTTCGAAGTGCATTGTATATTCCGTCTATTATATCCATGGTAGCGGCCGGTATGATTTTTATATGGATTTTCAATCCCCAGCTGGGATTGATTAACTATTTGTTGGAATCGGCAGGGCTTACGAGGATTGACTGGCTCAACGATCCCCGTTTTGCAATGATCATGATTGTGGCAGGTACGCTGTGGAGCAGGGTCGGATACAATATGGTCATCTATCTGGCCGGGCTTCAGGGAATATCATCAGATTATTTTGAGGCAGCCACCATTGATGGGGCCAGCGGCTGGCAGAAGTTTTTGTACATAACATTTCCCCTGCTTCGATCCACTCATGTATTCATACTGATTACCTGTATTATTTATTCGTTTAAAACCTTTGATCTGATTTATATCATGACCAAGGGTGGGCCGCTCAACGCCACCAAAACCCTGGTAGTGTATATCTATGAGACGGCATTCCTTAAAAATAATTATGGGCAGGCATCGGCGTCCGGGGTAATTTTGTTTGTGATTTTGTTCCTGTTTACATTGTTCCGATATAAATTCCAAAAGGAGGAAAACTGATGGTTAAGAAAAGAATAACTGCCCTGGATGTGTTCACCTATATTGCAATTATTTGCATCACCATTCTTTTTCTCTTTCCGTTTTATTGGATGTTTGTGACGGCGGTTAAGCCGGTGGAAGAAATATTTGCCTATCCGCCCACCCTGTGGCCCGGTCGGTTTGAGTTGGGCAATTTTGTGAAATCCTTTCGGGAAAACAATTTTCTTGTGTATTTTAAGAACAGTACGATTGTAACTGTATCAGCTACTACGATTACTGTGTTTATTAACCTTCTGGCGGGATTTGCATTCGCCAAGTATAAGTTTAAAGGTAAGGAGCTGTGTTTTCTTATCATCTTAAGCACACTGATGATTCCGGTGCAGGTGACGATGATTCCAAACTTTATAATCCTGTCAAAGTTTAAGATGATCAATACCTATGCAGGACTGATTTTGCCGCCATGTGCAGAAGCTTTTGGGTTGTTCTTGTCAAGGCAGTTTATGTCAGAAATTCCGGATGAATTGATTGAGGCGGCCAGAATAGACGGTGCTACCGAGTTTCAAATCTTTACAAAGATCATTTTACCCAACACAAAGTCTCTGATCAGTGTTCTGGTGATTTTTACAGTTATGTGGCGTTGGAATGATTTTCAGTGGCCTCTGATTGTACTGTCAAAAAGCAGCATGTATACGGTTCAGATAGGGCTGCAATTACTCAATGGGGCACAGTTTGTCAATTGGAACATGCTGATGAGTGCCGCATTGATCACTACGATACCGGTGCTGATTGTGTTTTTGATATTTCAGAAGCAATTTGTACAGGGTATCGCTTCATCGGGTATCAAGGGGTAGTGAAATATAATGTTAATAAACAGGAGGAGCAGAATGAAATCAAAAACAGGAAAGATGTTAGCAGCAGTTCTTATGATGTCAACCATTGTGTTGACAGCAGGGTGTTCGGGAAAAAGCACACCACCCCCGGCTGCGGCCGGACAAACCGAAGCAAAGGCCCAGGAGACCAAAGCAACGGCTCAGACCGAAGCAGCAAAAGAAGAAGGATTAAAAGCAGAAGACGGTGCGGTGATCAAGTTCGCTTATTGGGAAGGCTCTCCGTCAGATACAGCAGCCTGGAAAGCTGTTCTTGACCGGTTCCGGAACGATCATCCGGAGATTGAGCTGGTTGCGGAAGCTTATCCATCCAAAACCTTCAGGGATCAGCTGGATACCATGATCGCCGGCAATGAATGGCCGGATGTAATGCGGTATACCTATCAGAGATTAGGTAAATTTAAAGAAGCGGATGTGATGCTTGACCTGACCGGGAAAATTTCCCAAGAGACTTTAGATGATTTGATTCCGGCTTATAAAGAAGCTCTTACTTATGACGGAAAGCTGGTTGGCTTGCCTCATCATACCGATACCATTGCGATTTTCTACAATAAGAAAATGTTTGAGGAAGCAGGAATCAGGATTCCGAAGAATAGCACTGATGGCTGGAGTTTGGAAGAACTGACGGATATTTCCAGAAAGCTGAAAGCAGAATATGATCTGGATACAGCATTTTCGGGAATTTGGGAGAATGGTAACGGCTATCGGTTCCTTCCCCTCCTTTATATGAACGGCGGTAAAATCTTAAGTGATGACGGAACCCAGATTGCCGTCAATTCTCCGGAGACTCTGGAGATCCTGACCATGCTGGGCGATTGGACCAAAGAAGGACTGATGCCTAAGGCGAGCTTTCAGCAGGATGCTCAGACCAACATGATGTTCTCGGCACAAAAAACTGCATTTGTATTTGCCGGAAGCTGGCATACTACCTTTATGGATGAAAACTTCAAAGACGGCTGGGCAGTTACTTATATGCCGCAGGTCAATGGGAAGACAACATCTGATCTTGGCGGAAACGGATTATTTGCTTATAAAGAGACCAAGTATCCCAATGCCTGTGCCATCTTTATCGACTATATTGCCAGAAAAGACAATATGAAGCTTTTCTGCGAAGAAGGCAATTTTATTCCGGTTTCCCAGAGTCTGATTGCAGAAGGGCTTGAATTTAAGAATTTTCCTGAGGAGATGAAGATTTTCTTAGAGATTGCAGCAACTGTAGATCCTAAGATGGCTCAGGATGAGACCTCCAGCAGGTTCCAGCAATTAAACGTAATCTGGTGTGAGCAGACCGAAGCCCTGATTGTAAACGGTTCCGTAAGCCCCGAAGACACCATGAAAAACCTTGAAGAAAAAATGCAAGAGGCTTTAGACGAATAAGGCGAAGGGAGCACAAAGCAATGAAAATCACATTTTTGGGCGCAGGCAGTTCTGTGTTTGTAAGAAACGTCCTGGGTGATTGTATTTTAACACCTGAGATAAACAATGCCACATTTGCATTGTATGATATTGACCCAGGCAGGGTGGAAGAGAGTTACCGGATGATGGTAAATATCAATGCCAATTCAAACAACAGCCGTGCTGTATTTAAAAAATACGTTGGCCTGGATGAATTGCCAGAAGCTTTGGAAGATGCCGACTTTGTCATCAATGCCATTCAGGTCGGAGGATATGATCCTTGTACCATCTGGGATTTTGAGATACCTAAAAAATATGGTCTGCGCCAAACCATTGGAGATACTTTGGGGGTCGCAGGTGTATTCAGGGCTCTCAGGACCATACCTGTCATGGAGATATTTGCAGAGCAGATGAATCGCTGTTGTCCTAATGCACAGTTTTTAAACTACACCAATCCAATGGGAATCCTGACCGGCTATATGCTGCGTCATACGGATATTAAAACAGTAGGGTTGTGCCATAGTGTTCAAAAATGCACAAAGGAATTGCTGACAGGACTTGGTCTTAAAGATGACACAGATATTCAGTCAAAAATTGCAGGTATTAACCATATGGCCTGGCTGCTGGAGATATCAAAGAATGGAAAGGATTTGTATCCTGAACTTAAAAAGCTGTACCGGGAGAAGGGCTGTGTGGACACCGATAAGGTACGATTTGAGATCATGGATAAATTCGGCTACTATGTAACGGAATCCAGCGAGCATAATGCGGAATATATGCCCTATTTCATCAAGGCGGCCTATCCTGAACTGATTGATTACTACAATGTTCCTCTGGATGAGTATCCCCGGCGGTGCGTGAGAAATATCAAACGTTGGGAAGACATCAAAGCGGAGCTGACTGAGAATTCCAGGTTGACCCATGAAAAGTCCATCGAATATGCGGCCTATATCATCCAGTCATTTGTAACCAATCAGCCATATAAGTTTGGGGGCAATGTAATCAATAATGGAATGATCTCCAATCTTCCGATGGAGGCTTGTGTAGAGATTCCCTGTATTTCTGATTCCACCGGTATCACCCCAACCTATATCGGAGCGCTGCCGGAGCAGTGTGCGGCTCTGAACCGGACCAATTTAAATGTGCAGCTGCTGGCCATTGAAGCAGCCAGAACCCGGAGTAAAGAGGCGGTCTATCATGCCGCAATGCTGGATCCTCACACAGCGGCAGAGCTGCCTCTTGATAAGATCATCAAGCTCTGTGACGAGCTGTTTGAGGCACACAAGGACTGGATGCCGGTTTATCATTAAATAAGAAAGCCGGCCCCGGGCAGGTCATACATACTTTTCATGTGAAAAAGTGAGCAAATATAATCTGAATGTTAAGAGAACATCCGGGAATTATTTCCCGGGTGTTTTGGCTTTGACCGGCCTTTGTCCCCTGCCTGCAAACTTCCTCTTTCCAACCATCCGAAAGTATGTTATAATCTCCTAAGACAATACAAAAGCACAGGAGAGTTAAGGCTATGAATCCAAGACGTGTATTATTAAAACTCAGTGGCGAAGCGCTTGCAGGGCCCAATAAGACAGGCTTTGACGAAACCACTGTTAAGGAGGTTGCACGGCAGGTTAAGATATCCGCAGAGGCAGGCGTCCAGGTGGGCATTGTCATTGGCGGAGGTAACTTCTGGAGAGGTAGAACCAGCGATGCCATTGACCGTCCAAAGGCGGATCAGATCGGCATGCTTGCTACCATAATGAACTGCATTTATGTTTCCGAGATTTTCCGCAATGCCGGAATGAACACCCACATACTGACTCCCTTTGAATGCGGTTCCATGACAGAACTTTTTTCCAAGGACAGGGCTAACGGATATTTTGCCCAGGGAGAGGTAGTGTTTTTTGCCGGAGGAACGGGCCATCCTTATTTTTCAACAGACACGGGCATTGCGCTCCGGGCTATTGAGATGAATGCGGACTGTATTCTGCTGGCAAAAGCCATTGACGGAGTCTATGACAGCGATCCCAAGATAAATCCCAATGCTGTTAAATATGATACGATTTCCATTCAGGAGGTTATTGACAAACAGCTTGGTGTCATTGATTTAACCGCTTCCATCATGTGCATGGAAAACAGAATGCCCCTTGCGGTATTCGGCTTAAATGAAAAAAATGGCATTGCCAATGCAATGCAGGGAAAAATAAACGGTACCATAGTGACCGCATAACCAGGAGGACGATATGCAGGAGAGTTTACAGGTTTACGAAGACAAGATGAACAAGACATTAAAGGCGCTGGAGAACGAGTTTATGACGATCCGCGCAGGACGTGCCAACCCACATGTACTGGATAAAATAAGAGTGGACTATTATGGAACACCTACCCCGATCCAGCAGGTGGGCAATGTTTCCATTCCGGAGGCTCGTATGATCGTGATCCAGCCATGGGAGAAGACCCTGTTAAAAGCAATTGAAAAGGCAATTCTCACTTCCGAACTGGGGATCAATCCGACCAATGACGGCAATGTGATCCGCCTTGTATTTCCGGAACTTACAGAAGAACGCAGAAAAGAACTGGTAAAGGATGTTAAGAAAAAAGGAGAGGCTGCTAAAATCGCCATCCGCAACATCCGCCGGGATGCTAATGACGCTTTCAAAAAACAGTTAAAAGCAGAGGAGATCTCTGAGGATGAGCAGGCAGAGGCTGAAGACAAGATTCAGAAACTGACAGACAAGATGATCGACAAAGTAGAAAAAGCAGTTGAAGAAAAGTCAAAGGATCTTCTTATTGTATAAAAATCTTGAACAGGGGGGCAGGCATTTTGCCTGTCCTGTTTTGTGTTTTTAAAGGAGCGGCATTATATGGATAAAATGAACGAGAATATGGTGATTCCTGAGCATGTGGCCATTATACTGGATGGCAACGGCAGATGGGCCAAAAAACGGGGGCTTCCAAGAAGCATGGGCCACAAGGAAGGCTGTGTGACTGTGGAAAAAACGGTGGAGGATGCGGCCCGGCTGGGAATTAAATATCTGACTGTTTATGGATTTTCAACGGAAAACTGGAAGCGCACCTCAGATGAAGTGGGAGCTTTGATGCAGCTGTTCCGCTATTATATGGTCAGGCTTTTAAAGATTGCCAAAGCCAATAATGTGCGGGTGAAGATGATCGGCGACCGGAATAAGTTTGACCGGGATATTATAGAGGGAATCAGCAAGCTGGTGGAGCAGACAAAGGAGAATACAGGCCTGACCTTTGTCATTGCGGTCAATTATGGGGGCCGTGATGAGATCGTCCGGGCTGCCAGGAAAATTATAAAGGATTCGGCAGAAGGAAAACTACTGCCCGAGGATATGACGGAGGATGTTTTTGCTTCTTACCTGGATACAGAGGGAATTCCGGATCCTGACCTTCTCATACGCACCAGCGGGGAACTGCGGCTTTCCAACTATTTGCTGTGGCAGCTGGCCTATACGGAACTCTATGTTACGGACTGCTATTGGCCGGATTTCAATATGGAAGAAATGAAAAGAGCAATTGCAGCGTACAATAGTAGGGAACGAAGATTTGGGGGAGTGAAGTAATTCGGAGGGAGGAAACGCGATGTTTACAACCAGACTGATAAGCGGAGTCATTCTCGTTTTGATTGCTCTTTTTACAGTTGGAAGCGGAGGGGTCTTGCTTTTTATCACGACTATTTCCATTTCCATGATTGGTTTGTTTGAGTTGTATCGTGTGATGAAGATACAGAAAAACCCATTGGGGTATATGGGGTATGTGACGGCCCTGTCCTATTATGGGATGCTGTGGTTTCATGAAGAGCAGTTTATGATGCTCATGTCCATTGCATTTTTGATGATCCTCATGAGTATTTATGTATTTACCTTTCCAAAATATCAGATGGAAGAGGTGACGGTAGCCTTTTTTGGAGTTTTTTATGTTGCTGTCATGCTGTCCTATCTTTATCAGGTCCGTACAATGGCGGACGGAAAATACCTGGTGTGGCTGGTATTTTTAAGCTCATGGGGGTGTGATACCTGTGCTTATTGCGTGGGAATGCTTATAGGAAAACACAGGCTGGCTCCTGTACTCAGTCCTAAAAAGTCCATAGAAGGTGCGATAGGCGGAGTGGCAGGCGCAGCGCTTTTAGGAGTTCTTTATGCATCTGTTTTTGGAGGATTCATGATGGAAATACGCAATCCCCAGGTTGCCTGCGGATTGGCCTGCGCCATTGGGGCTGTGATTTCCCAGATCGGGGATCTGGCTGCATCTGCAATCAAGCGCAACCATCAGGTAAAGGATTATGGAAAACTGATTCCAGGTCACGGTGGCATTTTGGATCGCTTTGACAGCATGCTTTTTACGGCTCCTGCCATTTATTTTGCCATGACATTTTTGCGCTAAAGTATCTGTGAATTGGAAAAGAAAAGGAGTAACCAACATAAGATGAGGAAAATAGCAATCCTGGGTTCAACGGGATCCATTGGAAAACAAACTCTGGAAGTAGCTGAAAATCAAAAAGACATAGAAGTAACCGCTTTGGCGGCAGGCAGTAATATCCGCCTGCTGGAGGAGCAGATCAGAAAGTTTCAACCAAGGATAGCTTGTGTGTGGAAGGAAGATAAGGCCAGGGAACTGGCGGAATCGGTAAAGGATCTGCCGGTCCGCATTGTTTCCGGAATGGAAGGGCTTATTGAAGCGGCCTTGGAACCCTCTGCAGAAACCGTGGTCACTGCCATTGTTGGTATGATAGGAATACGCCCTACCATCGCAGCCATTGAGGCTGGAAAAGACATTGCTCTTGCCAACAAGGAAACGCTTGTGACTGCCGGGCATATTATCATGCCCCTTGCAAAGAAACGGGGAGTGAAAATTCTTCCCGTGGACAGTGAACATAGTGCAATCTTTCAGTGCTTAAACGGAGAAGATAAGAAAGCCATCCATAAGATCCTTTTAACCGCTTCCGGCGGCCCTTTCCGGGGAAAGACCAGAAAAGAACTGGAGTCCGTGCAGGTAGAGGATGCTTTAAATCATCCAAACTGGTCTATGGGCAGGAAAATCACCATTGATTCTTCCACCATGGTCAACAAGGGACTTGAAGTGATGGAGGCCAAGTGGCTTTTTGAAGTAGAAATGGACCAGATCCAGGTGGTGATCCAGCCTAAAAGCGTGATCCATTCCATGGTGGAATTTGAAGACGGGGCTGTCATGGCCCAGCTTGGAACGCCGGATATGAAGCTTCCCATCCAGTATGCCCTTTACTATCCGGAGAGAAGATTTCTTCCCGGGGAACGTTTGGATTTTTGGACCATTGGCCAAATTACATTTGAAAAACCAGATATGGTAAATTTTCCCGGATTGAGATTGGCTTATCTTGCCGGCAGAGAAGGCGGAACTCTTCCAACAGTTTTCAATGCTGCCAATGAACGGGCAGTTGCCAAATTTTTAAATAGAGAAATTTCATATCCAGCCATAACTGATATGATAGAGGGGGCTATGAACGGGCATACTGTAAAGGAGAATCCGACAGTAGAGGAAATTCTTGAAGCAGAAGCTGCAGCTTATGAATATATAGAAAGCAGGTGGTAAATTGTCCAGTGTTATCGTAGCGATTCTGGTTTTTGGACTGATCGTATTAATTCATGAATTAGGGCATTTTTTATTCGCAAAAATGAACGGAATCGCAGTGATTGAGTTTTCAATCGGCATGGGGCCAAGGCTGGTCCGTTTTAAAAAGGGTGAAACCATTTATTCCATTAAGGCTCTGCCCTTAGGCGGTTCCTGTATGATGCTGGGAGAAGATGAGGAAAATCCCGATGAACGGGCATTCCAGAATAAGTCGATTCCTGCCCGGATGTCAGTGATTGCTGCCGGTCCCATATTTAATTTTATTTTGGCCTTTTTCCTGGCAGTGGTCCTTGTGGGGATGAACGGATATGATACTACCTATATTAAGGAAGTAACAGAAAATTCCCCTGCCTATGAAGCAGGAATCCGTCCCGGAGATAAGCTTCTTAAAATCAATGGGGAGAATGTGTCCATGTATCGGGATTACATTCTTTACAAGCTTTTAAAGCCTGAGGAAAAGATGAACTTAGTGGAGTTTTCCAGGGTTGACCCGTCTACCGGAACCGCGAAAATCCAGTCCGCTTCTGTTACTCCCCAGTATTCGAAGGAAAGCGGAAAGTATTTAATCGGTATTACCATTGCGCCTGAGAATAAGAAGGCAGCTTCTATGGGTGAACTGGTAAAGTATGGGTACATGGAAATGGAATATGATGTGAAGCTGACCGTAAAAAGCCTTGGAATGCTCTTTACAGGAAAAGCAAGCGTCAATGATTTAAGCGGCCCGGTAGGTATTGTGGTTATGATCGATGACTCTGTTAAGGCAGGGCTTACGGTCAGCGTTGTTGCAGCGCTTATGAATGTAATCAGCATGTGCATACTGCTGAGTGCGAACCTGGGAGTTATGAATCTTCTTCCCATTCCGGCTCTTGACGGGGGAAGGCTTTTGTTCCTGATCATTGAGGCGATCAGAGGCAAGCGCATGGATCCGGAGAAGGAAGGCCTGGTAAATTTGATCAGTATGGCGGCCCTCATGGCTCTTATGATTTTTGTGGTGTTTAACGATATCAGCAGGTTTACCTAAGTAAACCATATTTAAGCGGGCAACGGGCCAAACCAACATGCCTGCATGTTCACCTGGCCGTTGCCTTAATAACCGGATGGAGCCTGCAAAGCGGGCTGATTCCGGTTTAAAAGCGTGCATAGGATTTGAAGTATGGAAAAGGCGTGCACAGAATGGAGGAATGCATGAGCAGAGAACGAACAAGAGTAATCCGAATCGGGGACCGGGTGATTGGCGGAGGAAATCCGGTTCTGATCCAGTCCATGTGCAATACAAAAACACAGGATGTGGAAGCAACCGTGGGACAGATCAAGGCCCTGACAGAGGCCGGCTGCGATATCATCCGGGTTGCAGTGCCGGATATGGAAGCAGCAGAAGCCTTAAAACAGATAAAAAAGCAGATTTCCATTCCCCTGGTAGCTGACATTCATTTTGACTACCGGCTGGCCATTGCTTCTATAGAATCAGGAGCGGATAAGATACGGATTAACCCGGGAAATATCGGATCAGCCGACCGGGTCCGGGCTGTGGTGGAAAAGGCCAGGGAATATGATATTCCCATCCGGGTGGGTGTAAACAGCGGTTCTCTTGAGAAGAATCTGATTGAAAAGTACGGAGGAGTAACAGCAGAAGGAATTGTGGAAAGTGCATTACATAAGGTCCGCATGATCGAAGAACTGGGATATGAGAATCTTGTTATCAGCATTAAATCCTCTGATGTGCTCATGTGCATCAAGGCCCACCAGCTGATTGCCGGGCAGTCGGATTATCCTCTTCATGTGGGAATAACTGAAGCAGGTACTCTGGCTTCCGGAACCGTAAAATCTTCCGTAGGCCTGGGGATCATTCTTTACGAGGGAATCGGAGATACCATCCGGGTTTCCCTGACCGGAGATCCGGTAGAAGAAGTAAAGACCGCAAAACTGATTTTAAAAACCCTGGGATTAAGAAAAGGCGGTGTTGAGGTAGTATCCTGCCCCACCTGCGGAAGGACCAGGATTGACTTAATCTCACTGGCAAACCAGGTGGAAAAGATGGTGTCGGAATTTGACCATCTGGATATTAAGGTAGCTGTTATGGGCTGCGTGGTAAACGGGCCGGGAGAAGCCAGAGAAGCGGATTTAGGAATTGCGGGAGGAATCGGAGAAGGCCTTCTGATAAAAAAAGGAGAGGTCATCCGCAAGGTTCCGGAAGATGAACTTTTGAATGCCCTGAAGGAAGAGCTTATAAAAATGCAATAGGTGATAGAATGGCAAAAAGATTTTTGGAAGTTTTTCCAAGCTTACATATCACAGATGAATTACGGGAGCTTTTAAATCTGGTGGAAGTGGAAAAGGTCACTTTAGGCAGGGATAGAAGCTCTATTCGTGTTTACCTGATGAGTCCAAGATTAATACATAAACAGAATATTTACAGCCTGGAAAAGGGGATCAAGGACCAGCTCTTTCCCTCCAAACGGCTTACCATAAAGATTATAGAGCGGTTCCGTTTGTCGGGTCAGTACACCCCTCAGAAGCTTTTAAAGGCCTACCGGGAAAGCCTTTTAACAGAGCTTAAAAATTACAGCATTATTGAATACAACATGTTCCGGAAAGCGGAGTACGGGTTTCCGGAACCGGACCTTCTTAAGATGACGGTGGAAGATACCATTGTTACCCATGAAAAGGCCGGGGATTTAAAGCGGATCCTGGAAAAGATTTTCCATGAACGGTGCGGCTTGCCGGTAGAGGTCCAGTACGAATATGTGGCCCCAAAGGAAAATGAGCTGGCAAAGAAAAAAGAACTGCAGATGCAGCGGGAGGTAGAAGAGATTGTAAGCCGGACTTCCCTTGCCATAAGAATGGGAGACGGGCAGGAAGAGTACGGTGGCGGAAGCAGCGGAGGAAATGCAGGGCCTTCCATGATGGATAGTTCTTCCTTAGATGCCCTGACTGCAGGATATGTGGCTTCTGCTCCGGCTGACCAGGGTTCCCAGGCCCCTGCGCCCGCCTTGCGCATGGGCGGAAAAAAGGACGCCTCTAAAGCGGGAGATTCGGATTCCGGGAAAAAGGAATGGAAGGATTATAAAAAAGGCGGCGGATCCTATGGGCGCCGCTCAGATAATCCTGACGTATTATACGGCCGTGACTTTGACGGAGAGATCATTGAGATAGAAAAAATCGACGGTGAAATCGGTGAAGTGGCCATCCGCGGCAAGATTTTAACCGTGGACAGCAGGGAGTTAAGAAGCCAGAAAACCATTATGATCTTTGATGTGACGGATTTTACGGATACCATTACAGTGAAGATGTTTGCCAGGGAAGAACAGATTGAGGATTTAAAAAAAGCAGTGGTACAGGGTACCTTTATACGCATCAAGGGAGTTACCACCATTGATAAATTCGATGGGGAACTGACTTTAGGGTCAGTGGTTGGAATCAAGAAATCAGAAGATTTTACCGGAAAGCGGGTGGATAACAGCCTTGAAAAGCGGGTGGAGCTTCACTGCCATACGAAAATGAGCGATATGGATGGCGTTTCAGAGGTCAAGGACATTGTGAAACGGGCAAAGCGGTGGGGAATGCCTGCCATTGCCATAACAGACCATGGCTGTGTCCAATCATTCCCTGATGCAAACCATGCCCTGGACAAGGGAGACACCTTTAAACTGATTTATGGAGTGGAAGGGTACCTGGTGGATGATTTAAAACAGCTGGTGGAAAATTCCAGAAACCAGAGTTTTTCAGATTCCTATGTGGTATTTGATATTGAGACAACAGGTTTCAGCTCCTCCAGGAACCGGATCATTGAAATCGGAGCGGTAAAGGTGAAAGACGGGATCATTACGGATAAGTTCAGCACCTTTGTGAATCCGGATGTGCCCATTCCTTTTGAGATTGAGCAGCTTACCGGCATTAATGATAATATGGTCCTTCCTCATCCCAAAATCAATGAAATTCTGCCTCAGTTTCTGGAATTTTGCGGGGACTCTGTTCTGGTAGCCCATAACGCCTCCTTTGACGTGGGATTTATTTCCTATAATGCGTCTCAGCTTAACCTGGCATTTGAACCTACGGTCATTGATACAGTGGCTCTTGCAAGGCTTCTCCTTCCAAACCTTAACCGCTTTAAGCTGGATACGGTTGCAAAGGCGCTGAACATTTCTCTGGAAAACCATCACAGAGCAGTGGATGATGCAGGATGTACGGCTGAAATATTTGTGAAATTCGTGAAAATGCTTCGGGAGCGGGGGGTGGAGACTCTTGACCAGCTTAACGGGTTGAGTGCCATGTCTGCGGATATGATCAAAAAGCTGCCTACTTATCATGTGATCATACTGGCTGCCAATGATGTGGGAAGGGTGAACCTTTACCGCCTGATCTCTTATTCCCATATTAATTATTATGCAAGAAGGCCCAGAATTCCCAAAAGCGTGCTGAACCAGAACCGGGAAGGACTGATCATAGGCTCTGCCTGTGAAGCGGGAGAGTTGTACCAGGCCCTTCTTCGGGGAGTTCCCGATGCAGAGGTGGCAAAGCTGGTGAATTTTTATGACTATCTGGAAATACAGCCATTGGGAAACAATGCGTTCATGCTCAGGGATGAGAAAAGTACGGTAAAGACACAACAGGATTTAATAGATATCAATAAAAAAATCGTGACCATTGGAGAGCAGTTTGGAAAACCGGTCTGCGCCACTTGTGATGTCCATTTTCTGGATCCCGAGGATGAGGTTTACCGAAGGATCATTATGACAGGCCAGGGCTTTAAGGATTCCGATGATCAGGCTCCTTTGTATTTGAGGACCACGGAGGAGATGTTAAAGGAATTCGAATACCTGGGACCAAATAAAGCGGAAGAAGTGGTAATAAAAAACACGAGAAAAATTGCCGATATGTGCGAAAAGATCTCTCCGGTACGCCCGGATAAGTGTGCGCCGGTCATTGAAAATTCCGATGAAGACCTAAGAAAGATCTGCTATGACAGGGCTCATGCCATCTATGGAGAGAATCTTCCCACAATTGTTACGGAGCGGCTGGAAAGAGAGCTTCATTCCATCATATCCAACGGGTTTGCGGTTATGTATATCATTGCCCAGAAACTGGTTTGGAAATCCAATGAGGATGGATATCTGGTAGGCTCCCGAGGTTCTGTTGGTTCCTCTTTTGTGGCCTACCTGTCAGGTATTACGGAGGTAAACTCTTTAAGCCCTCATTATTATTGTGCCTCCTGCCATTATTATGATTTTGATTCAGACGAAGTAAAACAGTTTTCCGGTATGGCGGGATGCGATATGCCGGATAAGGTTTGTCCGGTATGCGGCCGTCCCCTGGCAAAGGACGGATTTGATATTCCTTTTGAGACCTTCCTGGGCTTTAAGGGAGACAAGGAGCCGGATATTGACTTAAACTTCTCCGGTGAATACCAAAGTAAGGCCCATGACTATACGGAGGTTATTTTCGGCAAGGGCCAGACCTTCCGTGCGGGAACCATTGGTACCCTGGCAGATAAAACGGCTTTCGGTTATGTGAAGAATTATTACGAAGAACATGGAGTGAGAAAGCGCAATTGTGAGATCAGCCGGATCGTGCAGGGCTGTGTGGGAGTCAGAAGAACCACCGGGCAGCATCCGGGAGGAATCATTGTACTTCCCCATGGGGAAGAGATCTATTCCTTTACCCCGGTTCAAAGACCTGCCAACGATATGACCACCATGACGGTGACCACCCATTTTGATTACCATTCCATTGACCACAACTTATTAAAGCTTGATATTCTGGGACACGACGATCCTACCATGATCCGCATGCTTCAGGACTTAATCGGATTTGATCCGGTAAAGGATATTCCCTTAGACAGCAAAGAGGTCATGTCTTTGTTTCAGGACACCTCGGCATTAGGGATCATGCCGGAGGATATTGGAGGATGCAAGCTTGGAGCTTTGGGTGTTCCGGAGTTTGGTACGGACTTTGCCATGCAGATGTTAATTGACACACAGCCCAAGTATTTTTCCGATCTGGTGCGAATTGCGGGTCTTGCCCACGGCACGGATGTGTGGCTGGGAAATGCCCAGACCCTGATCCAGGAAGGGACAGCGACCATTCAGACGGCTATCTGTACCCGTGATGACATCATGATCTATTTAATATCAATGGGGATCGAAGAAGGCCTTTCCTTTTCCATCATGGAGAGCGTCCGAAAGGGAAAAGGGCTGAAAAAGGAGTGGGAAGAGGAAATGACTGCCCACGGAGTTCCGGACTGGTATATCTGGTCCTGTAAAAAGATCAAGTACATGTTCCCAAAGGCCCATGCTGCCGCCTATGTTATGATGGCCTGGCGTATTGCTTATTGCAAGGTGTTTTATCCTCTGGCTTATTACGCCTCCTTTTTCAGTATCAGGGCCAATGGCTTCAGCTATGAGCTGATGTGTCAGGGACGGGAGAAGCTGGAACACTATCTGGCTGACTATAAAAAGCGGATAGATACTCTTTCCAAAAAGGAGCAGGACACCCTGAGGGACATGAGGATCGTACAGGAGATGTATGCCAGGGGGTATGATTTTATGCCCATTGACATTTACCGGGCAAAGGCAAGGCACTTCCAGATCGTTGACGGCAAGCTGATGCCATCTTTAAGCAGCATTGACGGACTGGGGGAAAAGGCTGCGGATGCCATCGTGGATGCAGTAAAGGATGGCGCCTTCCTTTCCAGGGAAGACTTCAGAAACAGGACAAAAGTCAGCAAGACTGTCTGTGATCTGATGGGAGACTTAGGCCTGCTTTTTGAGCTTCCGGAATCCAATCAGTTGTCCTTATTTGACCTGGGCTGATGAGGGAGAAATGAAAACCTCTGATGCCCGGGACTTTTCCGGACAGGCTGCTTACTGAATTTTATTGCAATTTTTCCAGAATTTTAAAATAATAAAAAAATTTTGAAAATAAGGTTGACATACGCTGGGATTTGTATTATACTACCTAACGTAATCGAGGCGTGGCTCAGTTTGGTAGAGCGCTGCGTTCGGGACGCAGAGGTCGCAAGTTCGAATCTTGTCGCCTCGATTCTGTATCAATTATATTTTGGAGATGGCCTATTGGTCAAGCGGTCAAGACGCCGCCCTCTCACGGCGGAAACCCGAGTTCGATTCTCGGATAGGTCATAATGGAAAACCTTCAGGAACAACCTGAAGGTTTTTGCGTTAAGTGAAATAATTTTTAAATGATGATCATGTTATTTTTGAATGATGGTAAAATGATATTGGATCATCGATAAAAAACATAAAACCGGAAGATGCAAAGAACCGGTTATAAAGAACCGGGAATGGGCATCTTACATAATGATTTTGAATGTGATAATTTAACAGATAAAACATTCTATAAATTAAAGAAAATTTCTTGATTTATTTATGCCATTGGAATTATACTTTATATAATAAAAAATATTTAAGTAACGGAGGTAAAAACATGTTCAGTCCTATGATTGCTGCATTGAAAGAGCAGAAGAGAAAAATTGTATTTACAGAAGGCACTGATTCAAGAATCCTGGAAGCGGCAAGCCGCCTTTATAAAGAAGGAATTCTCACCCCCATTCTACTGGGGAATCCGGATGAAATAGACGCAGCTGCCAAGGAATGTGGCTGGCCCATTCATGGCATTGAGAAAATAGATCCTCTTAACTATGGCGAAATGGAAGAAATGGTTGCCAGGATGGTGGAGCTGAGAAAAGGCAAGATGGATGAAGAAGCTTGCCGCGGAGCGCTTGCAAAATCCAATTACTTTGGCACCATGCTGGTTAAAATTGGAAAAGCGGATTGCCTGCTTGGGGGCGCCACCTATTCCACTGCCGATACCGTAAGGCCGGCATTACAGTTGATTAAAACCAAACCCGGCAGCAAAATTGTTTCCAGCTGTTTTATTCTTTACCGTGAGGCAGAAGGCGGCAATGAAATGTATGCCATGGGTGACTGCGCCATTAACTTAAATCCTGATGAAGACGAGTTGGTGGAAATTGTATTGGAAACTGCCAGAACAGCCAGGACCTTTTCCATTGACCCGAAGATTGCGCTGCTGTCTTACAGCACCCTGGGTTCCGGCAAAGGGGAGTCTGTTGATAAGGTGCACAATGCAGCCGGGAAATTAAAAGCCATGGACCTGGACTTTTCGGTAGACGGGGAGCTGCAATTTGATGCTGCGTTCTCTCCTGTAGTGGCTAAAACAAAAGCCCCGGATTCTCCGGTAGCCGGACATGCCAACACCTTTATTTTCCCCAACATTGATGCAGGCAACATTGGTTATAAAATTGCACAGAGATTAGGCGGCTTTGAGGCGTTCGGCCCTATTTTACAGGGACTGAATGCTCCGATCAATGATCTCTCAAGAGGCTGCAATGCAGATGAGGTTTATAAAATGGCAATTATTACGGCATCTCTGATATAAGACTTATAATTTCATAGAGCGAAGAGAAAGAATGCAAATTTACTGATTTGTGTTCTTTCTTTTTTATGTCAATAAATTGTTATGCTGCAGTATTTGGAATGCATGGGAAACAGAAGATAATTTTACTCAGAATTAAGATCAATAAGACTTTTTGTATTGCAATAATATATCGAAGAAAAACATCAGTTAAAATAACGGCATTTAAAGAAGAATACATTTTAAAAATAGAAAAAACCCCATAAATACGAGGTTTACAATAAGCTCCCGGGGGGACTCGAACCCCCGACCCACGCATTACGAATCAAAAAAATGGGCTTTTGTGCCTTTTGGTAATTTGAGGTAATGTCGATTTTTCCTAGGTTTTATGCGGGTTTTCGTTAGGTGTCGTTTGTTAATCAAAAGTGCCATTTTGCAACTTTGTTAGTCAAACGTTAGTCAAATGTTAGTCAAAAATCAGTCTACTTTTCGGACTGAATCCAGTAGAGCAGACTGCATAATATTGGCTGCTTCGGTGTTTTTACTACGGAAGAAATAGGAATAAATATTTAATGTTGTTGTGGGGTCCTTGTGACCCAGTACTCCAGCTACAGATTGCGGATCAAGATTATTTGATATCAGGATAGCTGCAGCGGTATGTCTCAGGTCGTGCATGGTTGCGGCTTCCGGAATCTTTTGTGATTCATCTTCAGCAACATTTTCATTGAAGATTCGAATAACTCTTTTAAATTCATGATATGGACTGGATAGATTCATTTGCTTTCCGTTCGTTTGAGTGAAAATAAAATTATTATCAAAATCCTTTCCTTTATGCCCTTGCCAGCTATCGCCCTGCTCCAGATATTCTTTTTGTTGCTGGGCTTTCAGTTTCTTAGCCATTTCCATAACTATAGGCGGCACAATATTAGAACGGGAAGAATGGGTCTTTGTGTCCTTCTGATACGTTTCTCCATCTACGTAGGCAGTAGAATTTTCAATGGATATTTCACATTTATCAAAATTGAGATGCTCCCAGGTAAGGGCCACGTTTTCACCACGGCGGTCCCCGGTGAAGAGAGCGATATAAAAGTATACTCTCCATTTTAACGGCAAGCGCCATTCCTGGGCGTATTCTGGAACGTGATATGATTTCCCGGTATCATCTTTTCGATCATGAGCTTTACGCTTTACCTGAATAGGATTATCGAGCGCCCACAGAAACCATTTTGTTTGCTCAATGGTAAAACAGTTCACTTTATATTCTTTCTTGGCTTTGCGACCCTGTTTCTGCTTCCCAGAATAGATGATAGGATTGATTGTTATGTAAGCTTCACCCACAGCATAACTCATCATGGCGCTGATAATGGCCAGATCCTTGGAAATTGTTCCTTCTGATAGTCCGCCTTTCTTGCCGTCCTGACGTGCGCCGTCCTTCCGGAGAGAATCTGAGTAATCTCTAAGTAGTCGGGCATTCACATCTTTTATTTTGACATGGCCAATACGGGGAAGTATTCGAAGCTCTAATTTACGTTTATAATCATGATAGGTGGTCTTTTCCAGAATTGGGGGAGCCATATCTTTAAGATAGGGTACAGATAGTTCCAAGAGAGTCATGCGTTCACCCTTTACATTTTTGCCGGCTTTTACGTCCCTTTCAAAATCCACTACGAATTCATTAAGAGCTTTTTCTATCTGACGCTTTGTCATTCCTGGCTCTGGGGTATAGGTATCAGTTTCGATTATTTGAGAACCATCAGTTTTTCGACCATTGCTGACCGTTACCTGATAGGAGTTTCCTCTTTTTCTTATACTTGCCATGATATCTTTCCTTTCTTTATGAAGCATCCGAACACCTGTTTTAGGGTTCACTTTTAGAAGGATACCGTGTATAATATAATTGGTTTTGTGGCCCGGTATCCGTTGGTTATTGGGTTGCATTTATTTGATAAGCTCTGGGAGTTCGTACCTCCTGGGGCTTATTATTTTAATCATCAGATAATAATGTTTTAATAATGTCTTTCTTTTGATCTAATGTAAGTTTCTTCCCATTTCTGGCTATTAAACTTTGAATATCTTCATATGTAGGCTCATAATTCAATTTTCGATCTGTTCTCTCATCATCAAAGTCATCAAGTGATAATCCTAATACTTTTGCAATGGCCTTAAGTGTTTCTAGTTTCGGATCTTTCGTAACACCGCTCAATATCTTATCAAGAGTTCCTTTTGGTACGCCTGACTTTTCTGCTAATTCCGCTGTTGTCATACCAAGTTTTCTTTTGTATTCTTCTATTTTATCAAGTCCCATAATATTCCTCCTTATGCCCAAATTATACAGCCGTTGATGGATAATGTCAATAAAATATAGCCGTCAAAAGAAAATAAATAGTAATTAACGGAAATAAAAACCCGAATAATTATTGACATTAGCTGTTAACGGTGATAATCTATAAGCGGATAGCCGTTAACGGCTAAAGGAGGTGATCAGATGTACAGAGTTCTTAGAGGTGAAATGGTTAAAAAAGATATATCCGTTGCTAAACTGGCTGAAATGGTAGGTATATCCGAAAGAGGAATGCGCAATAAAATTAGCGAAGAGACAGAATTTACATGGAGCGAAGTTTGTAAGATTCAAAAGATTGTTAATGAAAACATGTCAAAAGATGAACTTTTTATGAGAGAGGATCAGACAGCATAATGTAAACAAGGAGGAGAAAGTGTACACAAATTTAATTACTGCCATGAAAGAAAGAGGTATTACTTTTGCTCAGATCGGAAGCTTGCTTGGTTATAGATATCAGACTGTAAGTGAAAATATCCAGGGAAATACGGAAAAGGGCATTTGTGTCAATGACGCAATGAAGATTTGGAAAGTATTCTTTCCAGAACGTAATTTCATGTGGCTGTTTTGCAGAGAGCAAGATGATTTTAATGATTATGCAGGGAGGTAGCTGAATGAACGATTTTAAAAGAAATCGAATACCAGAATATCCGGGTATTAACAACGCAGCAGATTGCAGAAACCTATGAGGTCGATTCCGATCTTATTAGTAAAAACTTTAACAACAACAAGGACAAGTATGCTGAGGGAAAACATTTCATCTGTTTAATAGGTGATGAACTAAGGACGGCAAAGGCAAGTGGTAAAATTTACGGTTTGCAACAGAATGCAAACAAGTTTTATCTCTGGACCGAAAAGGGAGCGTTCCTTCATGCAAAGTCCTTGAACACAGACAAAGCATGGGAGGCTTATAGCGAGCTGATTGATGTCTATTACAAGCAACAGGACGTATTGGCAGGTCTGTCACAAGAAATGAAAGCCATTGTAATGATTGATAGGAAACAGGTTCAGATGGAGAACTGCATGGACAAACTGGAATTCGATATTCCTCTTTATGGAGCAGAAGCAGACGAACTTTCCAGCCATGTAAGGCGCAAGGGTGTAAAAGTCCTGGGCGGTAAGCAGTCAGAAGCCTATAAGGACACGGAAATCCGCTCAAAGGTATACCGGGATATTTATGATCAGATTAAAAGGGAATTTGGCATTTATGATGATAGCGGTAAGCCAAAGTCTTATAAGGCTCTGAAGCGGAAGTATATCGCAGAAGCCCATGAATTGATTGACTGTTATGAAGTCCCTACATATTTGGAGGAGTTGATTGCGGATGTTAACGCCCAAATGGGCTTGGTAGTGGATTAATTATATCACTCAATTCAAGGAGGTTATAAATTGGACATTTACATAATTGAGAGTAGACCAGTGAAGAAGCTTACTCCATCAACCTATTATCGAAAAATGCATTTAGCTTATGTTGCTGAACTTGAAAAGAAGCATAATTGTCATTTCTGGGGGCTGGGTTCAGCTTGCGATAATGCCGCGCGGGAAATGTACGCCCAGATGACCGGCAGAAGACCTAACGTAACAAACATAGTTACTACTAAAGAGGAAGCGGATCAGCTATTTGAGTATTTCAAGATTTACGCAAACGTGTGGGCTTACCATGTGACTAATGGAGAAAGTAAAGTGAAATCTGAAAAAAGAATATTGGATTGAAAAGGAGGACGCATGAACGATTTAAGAAAAGCAACACTTACCACTCTGGAAGTGGCTGAGATGATGGAAACAGAGCATTGGAAAGTATTAAGGAAACTGGAAGGACAAGAAAAAGAAGGTAAGCACATTCGGGGATATATTGAAGTTTTAGGAGACAACAAAATAGTTGTCACCGATTATTTCATCAAAGCAACGTATCGAACAGAGCAAAATAAAGAGCTACCTTGTTATGAAGTAACACGACTTGGCTGTGACTTCCTGGCGAACAAATCAACCGGAGAAAAGGGGGTATTATTTACTGCAAGATATGTAAAGAAGTTTTATGAGATGGAAAATAGCACAACAAATCCATTAAATCCACAGATAGCTTCTGGCGTTGCAGAACTTGGAAGAGTGACAGATCGGATCATGACAAAGCAGAAATCAGAGCCATATAAAATTGCGGAAGCTTTTAAGATGGAATGTGAGCAATTTGGAATTAAACTCCCTGATGATTTTGTCAAGGTACCGGAATACACCCAGATGTCTCTAATGGATATTATGAAGAATGGAGGCTAAATGAAAACCGAGATCTGGAACGGATACCCCATTCGCTTCGTGATAAAGGACGGTGAGTGGTGGGCGGTTGCAAAAGATGTGGCGGTAACGCTGGGATATGCAAATCCAAGTATGGCAGTGATTAATCATTGCAAAGGGGTATCTAAGTTAGATATACCTTCAAAAGGTGGAAAACAGCAGACTAGTATTATTTCCGAAATTGATATTTACAATTTAGTATTTGAAGCAGCAAAGCAGAGTAGAAGTAAAAAAGTCAAAGAAGCAGCAGAGGAATTTAAAACATGGACATTTAGTGTACTAAAAGAACTTCGTCAATCTGCCGGCCTTGAGGGCTTCCAGATATTCCGAATGCTGGACAAGGACCATTAGAAAGAAGCAATGGAAAAACTGAAAAGAGGATTGAAAAAGCTGGGAAGCCGGACTATATAAAATCAAATGTCATTGCCAACAAAGCTGTTTCCATAAAATATGGTTGTCCTAAGATGGTAAAAAAAGCTGATATGACACCGGAAATGCTGGTGGACCGCCAGGAATTGCTTGACAGCGCGGTAGAGCTGATGGGAATTAAGGAAAAGTATAATCTTAACCTATCTGTTAGTGAAGAGGTTTACAAATTAGCTTCTGAGAAGAAATCAGATCAGGCAGCTTAGTGTTGTTCAACGACAACAAAATTGTGGTTGATTTTATAAAGGTTAGAGAAAATCAGTTACCAACCTGAACCTATCCGTGAGGAGGATACGTCTGAGCTTAAAATCATGAACGTCCTCCAAAATAATGACGCTATGTGATATTTGCTTTATGAATGCTTCCGTTCGCCTTTGATGGCGAGCTGAAAAAAATGAAAAAGACTAAAAACTAACTTAAGGGTACGGCAAAATGGCGCCCCCTTTGGTAGAGATCAGGAAAGGAGTTTATGAAATGAAATATACAATCGAAATGAACTATTCCATAAGTATTACGGTCAATGATATCGTAGCAGATTCGGAAGCTGAAGCTGTTGAAATTGCGAAAAGTAGAGTTAATAAAGGTGTTGCTTTTGTGGAGGCTCATGACATTGATTGTGGTTCTTTGAAATTTAAAGACGTAATTTTTTGCGAGGAGGGAAACGAATGAACGATTTAATAATCAAAGGTACCCGAAAATTTTCGGGAATTGAAATTCCGGTTGTACTTGGAGGATTTGGAGAGAACAAGAAGTGCTTGGCTGATAAGACGATTGCAGAAATACATAATCAGCCTGTATTTGAAATCAGAAGAAGGATTGGAGATAATATCAAACGATTCACTCAAAATGTTGATTTTATTGATTTGAAGCAACGTATGGGTGAGAGCCATACGTCTGATTTTCTCCTTAATTTAGGTTATGCAAAGCAGTCTATTACACAGGCAGAACACATCTACATTTTATCGGAACGTGGGTATGCCAGATTGATAAAAATCATGGATACCGATTTGGCTTGGGAGATTCATGACAAACTGATGGACGAGTATTTTGAAATGAGGGAAGAGAGGGATAAAGGAATAAGCATAAACCGTACGCAGTTATCGCCTGAGCTTCAAATGTTCATGCAGATGGGTGAAGCCATGGCAAAGCAGGAACTGGAGCAGAAGAGACAAGCCGAGGAGCAAAAGCGGCAGGCCATTGAACTCAATGAGGTAAAGGAAAACCAGAAAACGATAGCTCTGGCATTGGATCCGAATGGTGATAGAAATTTCAGGCCATGGGTAAACCGTTCTTTGTCGGCCATTGCGGAGAGTGAAAACTATCAGTACATAGGCAGCCGGGAAGAAAGGTACCGGGCGGTCCGGACCGAAAGCTATGAACGCCTTTCAGCGAAGCGGCCCTGCAGGTTAAACCAGAGAGTTATAAATGAACGGGATCGAGCCATGGAAGCCGGTGCCAGCCAGGAGAAGATTAAGGCAATCAATAAAATCTCCATTATTGAAAGTGACAAGGATCTGAAGCCAGTTTATGAATCTGTTATCCGGGAAATGCTGGTGTTCTATTGTGTAGAGGTAAAGTAAGTTACTGACACCCATTTGGTTGTCACGTTCAACCGCAAGTGGGGGAAACATTAAAACAAAAGGAGAGTATGATGATGAAATATATAAGGGAAGTGAAAGAGGCTGTTAAACTTGGTCGGAATGCAAATGTGGAAGAAATGCTGTTCTGTAAGAATATGGCAGATGCCTTTGGTTGCAAGCCCTTGAGCCGTGATAAGGATAATTTTAATGCCTTTTTAAGTGCAATCTATCACTATGGCAAGATTCAGGGTGTTCGGCAGGAAAGAGCAAAGAAAAGGGCAAATGCGATATTTCCGAATATTGAAAAAGAGAAATTAAGGCTCGGTATGTCAGATGAAGAATTTGCAAAAATTTTAGGCATTGTACCAAAGACCTACTACAACTGGTTAAACGGTGTAAATCCTATACCCAGTGGAGCACTTATTAAAATGGCTAGATTATTTAATGTCAAAGTGGATTATTTACTGGAATCGGGAGAAAAGAGGAGTGCAAAGTGAGACGGCAAAGAGGAGAGGTCAAACAGTTTGATTTTGTAGAAGATTTTGAGGACGATAGCCGGCCGCCGATGACTGACTGGGTGGAAGGGTTGCTTAATGGTATCTTTGCTGGAGCAGGTGTAGCTATGTTGGTGTGTACGCTCTATTTGGCCGTTGTTGAGTACATCAGATAGTGAGGTGTGTGGTGAATTTAGGGAATTTTCATTATTGGCGTGTTACCGGAATGCTCAAAGATTACGGCACTTCTCCAAAGACTTATGGAGAGATGCTTCAGGAAAAGAGATCCAGGAAAAAGGGCAAGAAATGTAAGAGGAGGTAGAAATCATGCAAGAAGAGTATAAGGTGGCAAAAATTATCCTGAATAAGATTGATGAAAAAGGTCCTGTCAATGTCAATTGGAATCAGGAAGGCTGGTGGACAAGAATCATTGTATCGGCTCTTAGGGAAGCCGGGATAGGAGTGAAAAGTGGAAAAGTCAAATGAGAAACTAATGGATGCTATTGCAAGTTTAATGGCAGCTTGGCGTAAGGAAAATGGAATTAACGAGTGTGTGTTGATTCAATTTGTTGAAGATAACGATGGATATGCGTACTCCCTTGAAGAAGGGCGTAATATGATCAGGGGTAAAAAGTTTTATGGAAAAGCAGAAACCCCAGGAGCGGACACTCCCAGGGAATCAAAGTAATAACTAATAATTTTACAACCATAGTATATCCGGTATGGCGAGGAAAATCAAGATAAAAGGAGAATTTACAAATGAGGAAAATTCAGTTTAGCAATGTTCAAAAGAAATGTATGTGTTGTGGTAAGGTGTTTTCTTCCGATTTTCAGGGAACAAACTGTACCTGTACGGCCCATGGTCACCTGTTTGCAATAGGGACATATTATCAGCCAGCAGTATGCAGAAGATAGAGTTTGCTACGGAATTTGAATCCCCACAGGTGGAGAAAGCTGTTTATAAAAATTTTATATTTAGAAATTTTGCTCAGGTAAACTCGGATTTTCAGGAGTAACCGGAAAGGAAAATAATGGAGGATTGAAGATTAAAACATGTTACAGGAATAATAAAGGTAAATGGAAGAATTTCCATTCATGAAGATGATTTTGGAACTTCATTCTGCCCTAGCATAGCAGATTTTAGCCGATATTCAGAGAGTTATGTTGTCGGAATTTCAGCGTGTGAAGGGGTCTTGGAAATACATATTATGCAGGAAATTTGATTGTTCAATGGAGGTATCAGATGAACAGATGGAAAAAAGAGCAAAAAAATCTTAATAAATATAAGGTATGTGTTAAGGACCCAAGTAAGCGCTGTGGACAAAGTAGGAAATGTGTATTGTTATCCTCTTCATGTCCAAGACCAGTAAATCGTGATTTAACGGAATAACTCCTGATTTGGAGCGGCCTTGGGGGTATTTACAGCCTGGAATTTAGGTGATATCATACCCTCCACAAGGCCTTGAGAACAGAAGCTCGATTTAAAATTTAATGAAAAAGAAGGAGGTTTTTATGAACAATTTAACCGTATTTAGTACTGATGTGATTCCAGTATATACGACTAATAAAGGCGAAAAGGTTGTGTATGGAAGAGAATTACATGCTAAATTAAAAATTTCTAAAAAGTATGTGGATTGGATAGAAAGTATGATTACATATGGTTTTTCTAACATGGTAGATTATACAGGGTTTTGGGAAAAAGACAGCGTTCCCGAAATGGGGAAAGCTTCAGATAGCATCATGAAATTTGAGGACGTTCATTTTAAATCATCACAGCAGGCATCTGCCTTGGGATATTCAAAGAATCATCTGTTGAAGTTGGATATAGGTAAAATTAATAGAGGGGAGATGTAGCTATGACAGTGCCAAGAATGAGAACAGTCCAGCAGTGTGCAACCTTCTTTAAAGAGCAGGATCCGGATTGCTGTATTGGAGAGTGGTGTATCAGACAGTTGGTAAATCAGGGCAAGATTCCAGTATGCCGTTCTGGTAGACGAATTTTAATTAATCTTGATATGCTGATTGATTATTTTGCAACAGGAACTGCGGATCAGGAATCTGAACCGGCTACCGTAACAAGAATTCATTAAAAAAAGCCCCAAAGGAAGTAGCAGCTTCCCTGGGGCAAGCACAGCCAGAGCCGTGAAAATCAAAGGATTACATACATAATAACACAGCTCTGGCGATAAATCAAAGGAGGATTTAGGAAATGGGAGTAAAAAATATTGTTTTAGAGGCTGATGCTACAATTAACAAAATTGATCCTCAATATGATATGACTTTGGATCAGGCAGTAAGTATTAAAAAGTTTTATGGAGGAAATCTTAATTCGATATCGTGTGCCTTTAATTACGGCTACTTGCAGGGAATGAAAGCGGCTTATTCTGCCGGCAATAGTGAGGGAAAAGAAAGTAGCAATCAAAGCTCTATTTCTGAAACAATTATCAAAAAAATCAATGCTGCAGACGATGATAAGCTCCGTAAGCTTTCTTTGTTTATTGATGTATTCTTGGAAGATAAAAAGCCTGCCAAAAGCATATAATAGACAAGTTGGATATGCTGAAAATAAATGTGGTTGCTATGCTTAAAAAGGTAGTAACCACAGGAAGGAAAGACCGGAATGTATTGCGTTATTCAGGAAATCAAGACCAGGAGAATGCAAAAGAACGGGTATCCTAAGCGGATAGAATCTTATCACACAAAAAGTAATGTCATGCCAAATTATTACGGATATTACTACAGTACGGAGCGATTTGAAAGACCGATTAAGAAAGCCTACCGGATTAGTATTCATGAGAGCTACCGGGAAGATGGAATGGTCAAGAAGAATCAGTACGGGATATGCACTGTAAATTATTATGATCTGGCCGATGATATATTTACCCTTTATGACTGGGGAGATTCAAAGATTAATATAGCTGCAGATGCCATAGGGTGCACTCCTGAATTTTTATATAATCTGATCCAGAAAAAAATAAGTCCCTTGCAAGAACGTATCCAAGCTGAATTTGCTCAAACAGAGGAGTTTAAAGTCCACCAGGAACATGAGCGTATAACCACTTTATATGCCATCAGAAAGACTGAATTCAATGCTAAGTATGAAACAGTAGGCTCCAATGAATATGACCAGTGCTATGACGTTTTTGGAGTGTTACAGAGGCCCAAGAGACTTAAGGAGATAGAAGCAGAATATATAGCAAAGAAGAGGCGTGAGGAACAAGCACGGCAGTCTTACAGTAGGTATTATGATGATTTTTTCAGTAACTACGACGAAAATCAAAAGGAAAGATGTCCTGTATCGGGAGACCATGGGGAAGGGAACAAGGCCATATTAAAGCAGTTTTACCGCACCCTTTCTAAAGCCTATCACCCGGATAGCAACCCTGGAAAAGATACCTCGGAAGAAATGAAACTTTTGAACCAGATCAAAGCGGAATGGGGCCTATAGTTATTATAAAAATATTCTTGGTAACTACGCTTAGAAAGGAGGGGAGTGGATGAATGGTTGGATAAAAATTCATCGAGAGCTATTTGAAAAACCAATATGGGTCCTTTCGTCATCTGAGCAGAAAACTGTTCTCATTACCCTTTTATCAATGGCAAATTATAAAGAGAAAAGGTGGGAATGGAATGGTCAGCAATATGATTGTGCTCCAGGTCAATTTGTCACCAGTTTGGAAAAAATAGCTGAAAAATCCGGGAAAGACGTTAGTATACAGAACGTCAGGACTGCAATCAAGCGTTTTGAAAAGTTCGGTTTTTTAACAAACGAATCAACAAAGGCCGGACGGCTGATAACCATTGTAAATTGGGGGATTTATCAGGTTAATGATGAAGAGCCTAACAAAGACCTTGACAAAGAGCTAACAAAGAGCCAACAAAGGCCTAACAAAGAGCTAACAACTACTAAAGAATATAAAGAATATAAAGAATATAAAGAATATAAAGAAGGTAATAAAGAGAAAGAAAAAGATAATACAGTATTTGACAATACTGTTCGTAGCACTGAAGTGCAACAAGTCATTGATGCCTGGAATTCTTTACCTGGATTGAGCAGGATTAAAAAGATTGTTTCAGGCACCCAGCGTCATGGTTGGCTAAAAGCCCGGATCAGGGATTACGGACTTGATGAAGTTTTAAGAGCCATTGAAAATGTTCGGAGCAGTCCTTTTCTTCTTGGTCGAAGCGAAAGCAAAAAAGGGTGGACTATCACGTTTGATTGGTTTGTAAGGCCGAACAACTTTCCTAAAGTGCTTGATGGTAATTATAATGACAAACCTGAAGATGAAAACAAATCAATTTCAAACAGGTGGTTCACTGACGATGATGGTGAGGTGTGGCAATAATGATGACTAAAAAAGAATTTGCTGAGATAGCAACAATGTTTAAATATGCTTTTAGACAAAAGAATTTTTTGGCGGTAGAAGACGAGTGGACTATCTGGTATGAATGCCTTAAGGATATGCATATTTATTATCTAAAAAAGGCAACGTTGGCATGGATAAAACATAACAGGTTTCCTCCTACAATTTATGAACTTAGGGAATCGTATAACAAAATTATTTTGAAAGCTGGAAATGTAGAAAAGCCAGATAGATTTTCCTTGTTGCCGAATGAATTTCGTGAGGAGCTTGAAAATCAGGGAGTGATAGTTGAACAGTCTTTATCCCTTGAAAATGCCACGGATAAGCAGATTAAGCGCTTACAAGATGCTGGAGTCTTATGATTTTCGAATTCAAGAAGCAATAAATACTGAACGATGATCAGCCGGAAGCTGGCAAATAAGACATCTGTGAGGTGGTAGAAGTGAAGAGAATGACCAAGGCAAGGCTAAAAGGTTATCAAAAGCTAAAGCTGGATATAGTCTGCCTGGAGCATGAAATCAGGGCTATGGAGGATACTGACAGCGGTATGGGGCATAGTGTTATATTGGACTACCAGAGGGGCTATCCCAGGCCGCAGAGCGTTACAGGCTTTGACTGGAAACGGTATGAGCAGAAACAGGATCTCTTGGCCAGGAAGAAAGCGGAAGCCGCCTGGATAGAATCCTGGATAGCGGAGATTGAAGACGGACAAGTCCGGTATGTTTTCAATATGAGGTACATAGAGAATTTAAGCTGGAAGGATATCGCTAAGAAAATCGGCATTCCCCAGAATGAGGACTATCCCCGGCTACATATTCGGGACCGGTATTTAAAGAAAATGGAAATAAAATGAAAAAGGTCGGAATAATCGGAAAAATCGTTTTATAATATACTTAGGTTATCAGGTTTAGGCCGATAGCCTCCCCCTAAATTTTTATTCGTTCCACAAGGCGCCGGACAGTGGCGGTCAACTTCAGGGTAGCCGAAAGGCTTAATGTTACCGCTCAAACAAAATGGCCTGTAAGACAGGCTGGAAACCCTCATGCAGTTGGTGTATCGGCGCACATGGACTGCAATCTTTAAACAGCTAGGTTTCGGCGTGCATGGGAAGCCGGATTAAATGCGGTCAATCAGGTGGCGGCACCTGGGCGTAAAGCAGCCTAAAGAAAACATTGCCTAAAGAGCATACTTGTAATTCTCCTTAAAAAACACCTGTCTTGATAATTGCCTTGATGGGTGTTTTCTTTTGGTAAAAACTAGAAAAAGGTTGATTTATTTCCCAAATATCATATACTAGAAGTATAATAGAGTGTACAAGGGATTAAAGGGTATGAAAAGAACGGGAACGATAATTGTTCAGGGGATTATTTTTTCTTTATTTCCTGCTGTGTTTGCATATTTGGGGCAATCTAATAATGCGTTTGATTATCTCATAGAGAAAAACTTCTTAGGAAGCGGCATTCCTGTGCCATTTTGTAAGGAAATTTGTTTTATCATAAGTATCATATTAACTTTCTTTTTGCTTACAGTAAATTTAATCAATTCTCAGCTTAGGGAAGAAAAGTACAAGAAACAGTCAAATATGTTGCTAAAGTACAATAAAAGTATTTTTATTGAAACTTTAGTGTCGCATTTTGGTAAGGAATATAGTGAGTTTGACATAAGAATTTTTGTACCGCGCAAAACCGTATATTGGATGTTGTTACATCGAATAATAAAAAATATTAAATATGAGTTTGTAATAAAAAACGTTGATGCTTTAGCAGATTCGGGAAAAACTGATAATTTAAAATTTGAAGTAAGTCCGAATACAGTTGGTTTAGTTGGTGCTTGTTATAGTCAACATGATATGTTCTATGATGACGATTTAGAGAATAGCAATAGCATAAACTACAATCTCAATGGTTATCAAATTAGCAAGACAAACGATTTGAAATTTAGCTTAGTATGTCCAATTTATAGTGATTGTGATGAAATTATTGCTATCATTGCATTGGACAGTAAAAATGAGGTTAAAATTCCAACTGATAAACACTTAAAGGATATCCTGATTAAAACCATATTTAATTATACACGACATTTATATGAAAATGTTCCTGATTTATTTAAAGCGCAAGGAGGGATAATATGAAGAGCATATTAGTTAAGCGATGCAACCAAAAGACTACCCCCCAGCAACAACAAAGGTCGTTGGCGGAGATCGGAACACGGGCATTTGCTCAAAGAAACCCACCAAAGGATATGGAGTTGCGCAAATACGGAGAAAATCCAACCCATGCAGCAAAAAAGCAATGGTAAGAGGCGGCCACCCCCGCCTCTTTTTTAATATCCAAAACCGACGAAAGGAGTGAGACTGATGGCATTAACAGCCAAACAGAAAATATTTGCAGATGAGTACCTGATTGATCTTAATGCCACCAGAGCTTACAAGGTGGCTTATCCCAGGGTCAAGAATGATGAAACAGCCTCAGCTGCAGGAGCCAGATTGTTAAGAAATGTTAAGGTTGGGGATTATATCCAAAAGCGCATGCAGGACCGGGAAAAGCGCACTGAGATCACCCAGGATATGGTTTTAAAGGAGCTTGCAAAGATAGGATTTGCCAATGTTACGGACTACGTGACGATTGAAGGTCCCTATGTAAAAGTTAAGCAAACAGAAGATATGCCCCCAGATAAGCTTGGAGCCATTGCTGGCATTAAGGAAGGTGCCAACGGGATAGAAATTAAACTGAATGATAAGGGAAAGGCCCTGGAACTGATCGGCAGGCACCTGGGTATGTTTAAGGATAAGCTGGAAGTGTCTGGCGCTCTGGAGACTGAGAAAACGAAGCTTGACGACCTGGTTAAGCAGATGCGCGGTGGTGATGGGTAATGAGTGATGAACGCCTGCTTCTGTCAGAGAAGTACAAAGCCTTTTTAAAGTGTGATGCTCCTGTGGAGTTCCTGGAAGGGACCACGGCTGCGGGCAAGACTACGGTCGGTCTGTTTAAGTTCATGCTTAAGGTGGCGGAAAGCCCTAAGAAGCTGCACATCATTGCAGCAAAAGACACCGGAACCGCAGAAAAGAATATCATCAATAAGGACCTGGGAATCATAGACGATTTTGGTATTCTGGCTGAGTACAACGGCAACGGAACCAAAGATGATAAGATCCCCCACATTCTTTTCCATACTTCCGGTGGTGATAAGGTCATCTATGTAATGGGCTACGGAGATAAGAAGAAGTGGCAAAAGGCTCTGGGAGGCCAGTACGGCTGTCTGTACATTGATGAGATCAACACAGCGGATATTGAGTTTGTAAGAGAGTCCGCCATGCGTTCGGACTACCTCATGGGCACCCTTAATCCTGATGATCCGAATCTGCCAGTGTATAAAGAGTACATAAACTGTTCCCGCCCGCTTCCTGAATGGAAGGACGAGACGCCAAAAGAAATAT
Organism: Lachnospiraceae bacterium; assembly: GCA_902363835.1. Taxonomy (GTDB): domain Bacteria; phylum Bacillota; class Clostridia; order Lachnospirales; family Lachnospiraceae; genus Lacrimispora. The sequence goes on along the minus strand of CABJBM010000037.1, from coordinate 18,063 downwards.
TGGAGGAATTACGAGAGGAACCAAAGCCCGGCTGGGTGCATTGGTTCTTTTCTTTTACCCATAATTTGGGTCTATCCAAGGAGAAGCTGGATCGGATTATGTCCAATACCCCCAAAGGCACGAAGATATGGAAAAACAAGATTGAGGGCCTTAGAGGTAAAGCAACCGGCCTGATCTTCCCGAACTTTGACCGCAAGAAACACGCGGTCAGCAAAGCCTGGGTAAAACAGCAGATCGAATCCGGAAAGATAAAGGTCAAGAAGTTTTCGGCTGCCCTGGATACCTCTTATTCCAGCAAAAGCCCTGATACCATTGCAATGATCTTCCAGGCCATCACAACGGACCGTAGGGTGATTGTCCTTGATGAAAAGGTGTATAGCAATGCTGATCTATCAATCCCGCTGGCTCCATCGGACACGGTTTTAAAGTTCCTGGATTTCCTGGAAAGGAACCGGAAGGAATGGGGTCTTGCGAAAGATGTATTTATAGACTGTGCCGATCAGGCAACGATCACGGAGCTTAAGAAGTACAAGCGGCTCAAAGGCTGTCTGTATAACTTCCACGATTCTTACAAGAAAGTGACGATCCTGGATCGTATCAATTTCATGCTGGGCTGGATCACACAGGGCTGCTATCTGGTTGTAGATACTTGCACAGAGCACATGGGAGAGCTGGACCGATATTCTTGGCAGGAAGATAAGGACGAACCGGAGGACCGCAACGATCATACAATCAACGCCAGCCAGTATGGGTGGATCCCATACCGGAATTTGATAGGATTTGAGGAGGAAGAAAAGAAATGAGGTGGGTATCTGCATTGAGCGATAACATAAAAAAGGGGATCCGCAGCTGGCTCCAGATCCAGCCGTCAAGCCCGTATAGTATCCAGATCCAGGAGACGATGGACTTTGAATTAAACGCCATCCGCAACCGTATCTGGTACAGGGGTGATAGCAACGAACTGGAACAGCTCTACAGCAGCGTGAATGAATATGCGGATAAGCATAAGTTCTGGGCCTCCAAGTGTACTCCGGGAATGGAAATGAGAAAGATCCATACCGGTCTGCCGGGTCTGATCGTCCGCATTCTCTCTGCAATCGTTCTTTCTGACATGAATGACTTTGAGTTTACAGAGTCGGCGCAGGAAGAGCTATGGAAAGAGATCGAAAAGGAAAACAAGTTTCGGAAGGCTCTTGAAAGGTCATTGAAAGAAGTCCTGTATATTGGAGATGGAGCCTATAAGGTGACGATTAATACCGATTTAAGCCGGTATCCGATTCTGGAATGGTATCCAGGAGAACGGATCGAGGTCATTGAGGAACATGGTCGTTTAAAAGAGGTGGTATTTAAGTCGCCCTATATGGATCACAGACAGCAGTATGTCCTATATGAGCATTATGGTAAAGGATATATCAAAAATGAGCTGTACCGGGAAGATAATCCGGTGGATATCAAGACCATAGAGGCCACGAAGAACATATCTGACTGGGAGTTTGATAAATCTGTCATTCTTGCAGTTCCTCTGAAAGTTTATGAAAGTACGAAGTGGCAAGGCCGTGGAGGTTCTATCTTTGATGGAAAGCTGGATAGTTTCGATGCCTTTGACGAGGCGTGGAGCCAATGGATGGACGCTCTCAGAGCAGGCAGAGCCAGGACCTACATACCTGAGTCTTATATACCAAGAGATCCCCGGACTGGTGAGTTGCTGAACCCGAACCCGTTTGATAATCGCTTCATTAAGGGTGACGACAATATGGGGGAGGACGGAAAGAACACGATCAACACGGAACAGCCGAACATACCCCATGAAAGCTATCTTGCCAGCTACGTGACTGCTCTGGATCTTTGCCTGCAGGGAATCATATCCCCCAGTACTCTTGGGATTGATGTGAAGAAGCTGGACAATGCGGAGGCCCAAAGAGAGAAGGAGAAGGCCACTCTCTACACCCGTAACGCTGTGGTGGAGGCTTTGCAGGAAGAACTGCCGGAAGTCATAACGGCATGTATCAACGCCTATCACATCCTGCTTAGACAGCCGGTGGAAGAGGTGAAGGTAGAAATACCTTTTGGGGAATATGCCAACCCGTCCTTTGAAAGTCAGGTGGAAACGCTCTCGAAGGCCCGGCCAGGATCTCCGGTCATGAGCATTAAGGCCCAGGTGGATGAGATGTGGGGAGACAGCAAGGACGAGGAGTGGAAAACCGAAGAGGTGAGCCGGTTAAAAGCTGAACTTGGGATCTTTGAGACGGAAGAACCCGGGCTGAATACGAAGGGGGTGAAGATTCTTGAAGGTAAAAGTAATGAACCGCCTGTACAAAATGAGCCAGCCGGAGTACCAGGGGCTTCTGAAAGTAGCAAGTGAACAGGTCCCATTTGGTATTTACGCCATTGAGAAAAGTGACTACGCGGAACTGCGGTGCGATAAGTGTGAGAGCATTACCCGCTTAAAGGAACTGATCCGGCAGTTTAAAGCACAGGGTTATAAAGTGCTGGCAAATGGCAGGTGAGCTTATGAATGAATATGATATCAGCGCCGCCTTTGAAGCCATAGAGCAGGATCTGATTGCTTCCATGATCCGGAATATGGACCGGCACCGGGCCGAAGAGCTAAAAGAAGGATATGAGTGGTCTATGTGGCAGGCTGAACAGCTCAAAGCCCTGGAAAAGTATAAGCTGGAAAATCAGAAGAAGTACAGTAAGCAGTTTAAAAACATCAATGCTCAAATGGGGGAACTGATCTGGCAGGCCCGGCAGAAAGGTAACATGCAACAGGAAATCCGTATTCTTCAGGCGATAAAAAAAGGATATAAAGTGCATGGAACCAATAGATCACCTACGCGTCGGGGGATGTCGGCAGAATTCTTCAAATTGAATGATCGGAAGTTAGAGGCACTGATTGAAGCGACCACTCATGACATGGAGAAAGCCGAAACCGCAATCCTGCGCCGGGCGAACGATGATTACCGCAAGGCTATTTTTAACGCCCAGGTGTATGCCAATTCAGGAGCCGGTACTTATGAAAAAGCCGTGGATATGGCCACGAAGGATATGTTGTCCCGCGGCCTTGCTTGTGTGGAGTATAAAAACGGAACCCTTCACACCTTGGAAGATTATGCGGATATGGCAATCCGGACGGCCAGCAAGCGGGCATACCTGCAAGGAGAGGGAGAGAAACGTCAGGAATGGGGAATTGCCACAGTCATTGTTGCAAAGCGCGGGAATCCCTGCCCTAAGTGTCTTCCCTTTGTAGGAAAAGTTCTAATTGATGATGTTTGGTCAGGAGGAAAAGCTGGTGATGGTCCATATCCTCTAATGAGTACTGCCATAGCGAGGGGGCTTTACCATCCAAGGTGCAAGGATAGCCATACAACCTACTTTCCTGGAGTTTATACGGCAGAAGATACCTGGACAAAAGATGAGTTGAAAGGTATTGAGCAGAAGTACAAACGGGAACAGGATCAGCAATATGCCAAACGGCAAGCAAATAAGTATGGACGATTGCAAGAATATTCCCTGGATCCTGATAATAAAAAAGCATACAAGGCGAGAAAGCAGTTATGGGAAAATCGAACCAGTAAATAAATGATTAAAGTTGCGATATCGCAACAGAGAGAGAGAAAAAAAGAATGAAAAAGTATGTAGGTACAAAAATGTTAGAAGCAATGCCGATGAGCAGGGGAGAATATAACGTGTACAGGGGGTGGACGATCCCATCAAACGAAAACCCAAACGATGAGGGGTATCTTGTGAGATATCAGGATGGATATGAATCATGGTCACCAAAAGATATCTTCGAGGAATCGTATAAGGATTGTATGGGCATGTCCTTTGGCATCGCTCTGGAAATGGCTAAAAAGGGCATCAAAATCGCCCGTGTTGGCTGGAATGGCAAGGGAATGTTTGTTGTATATCAAAAGGGTTATCCACAAGGCATTCCGTGTAATAAACAAACCGCCGAAGCTTGGGGGCTTAATGAGGGTGACTTGTTTAAATGTGAGCCTTATTTGCAGATAAAGATGGTCAATGGCTCCCATGCAATGTGGGTTCCTTCAATCAATGATTGCTTAGCAGAAGATTGGGTTATTGTTGAGTAATTAAAGTCGTAGAAATACGACTTATTTTTATGCCCGAAGGCGCTATAAACTACGGTGAGACACACCGTCAACAACTGTCCGTGCAGACAGCACATGAAAAACTGTTTATATGGAGACACCATTCAACTGTGAAAGGAGATATAAAATTATGAGATTTGGAAGATTTATGATGCCGTTACTTGAAGCTGATGGAGGTACGGGAGGAGCAGCCGCAACTGGAACTGGTGGAACAGCAGCTCAGCAGACAGGAACTGCCCAGCAGACAACACAGGCCACTGCTCCAGCTATTGATTATGATAAGATCGCCCAGCTGGTGGCCGGAAAACAGACCGCAACGGAAGACAGCGTCTTGAAAGGTTATTTTAAGCAGCAGGGCCTTAGCCAGGAAGAAATGAATCAGGCTATTGTGACCTTCAAGCAGCAGAAAGCGGCTTCTCAGCCAGATGTGAATGCCATTCAGACACAGCTTGCCAAGGCACAAGCAGCGGCACAGCAGGCTATGATTGAGAATGCAGCTACTATGGCAGCCATCAGCCTGGGGCTTGATGTGAAAACCGTTCCATACGTCCTTAAGATGGCGGATTTAAGCCAGGTCATGGGACAGGACGGGAAGATCAATGATGAGACGTTGAAAAACGCTTTAAACAAGGTGCTGGAGGACGTACCCGCATTAAAGCCCCAGGCAAGCCAGGCCTCTGGTTTTGTTCAGGTAGGGGCAGGCGGATCCGGACAACAGCAGCCAGCAACAGACGAAGCTTTAAAGAAAGCTTTTGGACTTTAAGAAAGAGAGGACTAACACATGGCAGTATATGAGTATGCAACAACCTTTACAGATCTCCTTCAGCAGAAATACGCAAAGGAGCTTTGTTCTGACGCATTGACGCAGAGCAATCCACAGGTAAAATTCTTAAATGCGCAGACGATTAAGTTACCCAGGATGACGGTATCCGGGTATAAGGATCACACAAGGACCGCGGGGTTCAACTCCGGCACCCTTTCCAATGATTGGGAGCCTAAGAAACTGGAACACGACCGGGATATTGAATTCTTTGTGGATCCTATGGACATTGACGAGACAAATCTTACCTTGTCTGTTGCCAATATCCAGAATACCTTTGAGACAGAGCAGGCGATTCCGGAAAAGGATTCTTACCGATTTTCTAAGCTTCACGCGGAGTTGACAACGCTCACCGGACGCATTGATACCACTGTGATCACAGCAGCCAATTTTCTGGAAGCCTTTGATACAGAAATGGCTATCATGGATGAAGCCGGGGTGCCGGAAGAGGGGCGTATCCTTTACGTCACCCCGTCCATGCGTAAGATCGTCAAGGAAGCGGAGGGGATTCAGCGCATGATGACCGTTACCACTCCGTCTACCATTAATCGTAAGGTACATTCCCTTGATGATGTCACAATCAAGATGGTGCCTGCGGCCAGGATGAAAACGAAGTATGATTTTACGGACGGCTGTGTGGCAGCTCCCACAGCAAAGCAGATCAACTGGATCCTGATCCACACCTCCTGTGTAGTAGCCAGGGATAAATATAGCTATATCAAACTGTTTACTCCCGGTACCGACAGCAGAACGGCAGATGGCTACCTGTACCAGAACCGGAATTACGGAGATTTATTTCTGCTTGAAAAGAAAGTGGAAGGCTGCTCCATGAATGTGGCCGCAGAATAAGGAGGGAATGCTTTATGAAGGCAATGAAAGGAAATAAAGAATATACCATTGACGAAAGCCAGCAGAAAACCTATCAGGACGGCGGCTTTGACATCATGGACGATGATGGGAACGTCATTGCCTATGGAAGGGGAAAGATGGTCCCTTATGGCGATTATGCGGCGCTTAAAGAGGAACTGGAAGAACTGAAAGCAGCTGGAGAGAATGCAGACGATCAGGATGTCGTCGAAATTTTGAGATATGTAGCTCATGAAAAAGGCATTGATCTGGGAAAGACGTCCACTGTATCCGGAATCGTTAAGAAAATCAAGGAGTTTCAGCCGGAAGGCGGTGAGTAATATGCCTTACGTCTCTTATGTGACGTCAGATTATTACAAAGAAACCTATAAAGGCAGCATAGTACCGGAAGAAGACCTGGAAAGGCACCTTCGGCAAGCCAGCCGGCACATTGATTCCCTGACCTACAACCGTATTGTGGGCCGGGGATTTTCTTCTCTGACAGAGTTTCAGCAGGAAGTCATTCAGGAAGTGATCTGTCAGCAGGCTGATTTTGAGTATGAGAATGCTGATGAGATCAACACAATCCTGTCCAGCTACAGCATTAATGGAGTGTCGGCACAGTTTGGGAGCTCCTGGAATGTGTTCATGGATAAAGGCGTGGCCATGAAACGAGATGTATACTCCCAGCTGTCCCAGACTGGCCTGTGCTGCCGGTTAGCGAGGTGAGACTATGAAATATCCGTGTTTGGTACCGAAGCGGCTATGCAAGACAGATATCCACGTCCATCTTGAAAGTGAGGAACTGAGTAATCTGGGAGAGCCTAAATATATGGCAGATCTAGACTTAAAATGCAACTTCCAGGACCGGGCAAAGACGATCCTTACAGCAGAAAAGAAACTGGTCCAGATAACCGGGACGGCCATGTTCCCCGGCGATATCGCACCTGACTTCCCAACCTTAAGCGGAGGTACTGTCACTGTATATGGGGAAGATCGGCGCATTGAGCAGGGAAGTAAGAACCGGAATCCGGACGGGACAGTTAATTTCTGTACACTGGAGGTGATCTGATGCAGGTAAAGTCCACGGTTAAGATGAACATGCCACGGATCCGGCAGCTGTCACAGGCGGCTGTCACGGCTCTGGAAATGACGGCGGAAGCATTACATACGGAAGTAATTCAATCTGAGATAATGCCTTTTGAAACCGGCAATCTTCAAGATGAAAGCACTTTTGTTGATTACTCCGATTCCTCCAAAGGGAGAGTTCAGCTGATATCCAGCACCCCTTATGCAAGGCGGCTTTACTTCCACCCGGAATACAACTTCCGGACAGATGAAAATGCATTTGCCAGCGGCCAGTGGTATGAACCGTGGCTGACGGGAGGGATTAGTGCGGATTTTGCCCCCAAAGCATTTAAGAAATTTTATAAGAAAGCAGGTGGTGTATGATGCTGGCTTTATATGACATCAGGCAGTACATTTCCAGTTTGGGTATTGCGGCAGATGATAATGTCTACATCGGCAAGCTGGATAGCAAAAAACAAAAATCCATCGGTGTTTACAGCCGGCCAACCTCTGGCCCGGCCAACATAGCCATCGGAGGACTTGAATGTACCACCTATGATACAAAGCCAGTTTCCCTCCTGATCCATTGGAGCAAAAGCAAAGATGAGGCAGAAAGAACGGCTTATGATCTATTTGAGAAGCTAAAAAGCGTAACCAGCTTGACCATAGGAGATACCCACATTAATTATCTTCGTCTGATGGTTCCTGAACCGCAAGATGTTGGGACAGATGATGACGGGGTATATGAATATGTGATTTGGCTGGACTTTATATATCAGAGAAAGTGAGGCATGGAAAATGTCAGAAGCAGCAAAAGTATTTCCAGTACACAATAATAAGTTTAAGTTTGGAACTAAGGGATTAGAAAGCACGGACACAGATATGGTGGTACCAAAGGACTTGACTAACTTTGCGCCCACAATCGACAATACAACAGATGAATGGTATGCCATGGACGCGGAAGGCTGGGCGAAAAGCGCAGTAGTCGGCAAGAAACTCAGCTTTTCCTTTCAGGGAAAGAGAAGTGTTGGGGATCCGGGGAATGATTATATAGCGGGTTTGTTTATGGCTATGGGTAATGAAGCGATGACGAAGTTTGAATGGGAAATGGTATCCGGAGCGAAACTGGCATTTGAATGCGTCATTAATGTGACCACCCCGGGTGGCGGGGACACCGCGGCACTTGATACACTTGAATTTGAAGTGGTTTGCTATGGCAAGCCAAATTTTACCCAGGCGGGAGCGTAGATCCTGCGCCGTCCGCGGAACCGGAAGAACCAGAAGAAAATAAAGAATCAGATGTAGAGCCAGGACAATAAAACCCGGCTCTTTTTGAGAGGAGATATAAATTATGGCAAAAGTAATTGATATTACAGAAAAGCTGACTTTTGACGGGAATCCGTCCTTGATCATTAAAGGAAAGAAACTGGAGGTAAATGCTGACGCCCCCACCATGCTTAAGGTTATGGGGCTTATGAGTACAGGCGAACCAGGGCTGAGTGAGATTTTAAAAACCTATGACCTGATGTTTCCGGAGAAATCGCAGAAAGAGATTGAAAAGCTGAAACTGAGTTTTCACGACTTAACTGTGGTGATTCAGAACGCGATAGAGTTGATCACCGGGGAGGATATGAGCCAGGGAGAGCAGTGACCCGTACTATGATTTATTTGAGGACTGGGATTTAATTATTTCTAGTTTCCTTTCACAGTACGGGTTGCGCATTCGCACGAAAGAGTTTGAAACAGTGAGCTGGGATGAATTTAAGTCCCTGATTACCGGAATAGATCCGGAAACCCCTCTGGGGCGTGTTGTGGCGATCCGATCCGAGACAGACAAGAACGTGATCAAGCATTTTAGTAAAGACCAGAAACGCATTTACGATAACTGGAGGAACCGGAAGGCAGAAACAATGTCTCCTGCTACTTATGATCAGGAAATGAAGACTATGGAGCAGATGTTTGCGCAGATGTGTGGGAGGTGATTGACATTGAAAAAGAAAAGATAAAGGTGAAATGCCCTTACTGCGGGTATCCGATAAATGTTTTTCATACCAAAGACGCCACCTGCAGGGGGGTGTTTTTAAAATGCAAAAATAAGGATTGCAAGAAAGAATTTGAGCTAAGAATCTAAGACGCTGTGCCGATGTGCCTGTCTCATTAAAGGCAGGTGATATTTATGGCTGATAGCGTGGGTCAGATTGGCCTTGACCTTGTAGTTAATAAAAATAGTTTTGATCAGCAGATAGCTGGCATTCAGAGAACGGCGGGCAGGGCAGGTAGCTCCCTGGCGTCACAGATGTCGGGATTCGCGTTAAAAATAGGAGGAGCTCTGGCCGCTGCCTTTGCTGTCAAGAAGATTGTTGATTTCGGAAAAAGTGCAATCGAACTTGGATCTGACCTACAGGAGGTACAGAACGTTGTCGACGTGACATTCCCTAAAATGTCCCAGCAGATAGATTCCTTTGCCAAAAACGCCGCACAGTCTTTTGGCTTGTCAGAGACTATGGCAAAGAAATTTACTGGTACCTTTGGAGCAATGTCGAAGGCTTTCGGGTTTTCTGAAAGTGCAGCTTATGATATGTCCACTACCTTAACCGGTCTGGCCGGAGATGTGGCATCATTCTATAACATATCCCAGGATGAAGCATACACAAAGCTGAAATCAGTGTTCACGGGTGAGACCGAAACATTGAAAGACCTGGGTATTGTTATGACCCAGAGTGCCCTAGACAGCTATGCCCTTGCCAATGGGTACGGGAAAGTAACTGCCAAAATGTCAGAAGCCGAAAAGGTGGCCCTGAGGTATAAGTTTGTGCAGGAACAATTGACCCTGGCTTCCGGTGATTTTATCCGTACCAGCGACGGCTGGGCTAATCAAGTCCGGATCTTAAAGCTTCAGTTTGATTCCTTAAAGGCTACCATCGGCCAGGGACTTATTAATGTCCTCACCCCGGTGATCAAGGTAATCAATACAATCATCGGTAAGATGATGACCCTTGCCAACGCTTTCAAAGCATTTACGGAGTTATTAGGAGGAAAAAAGAGCTCCGGCGGAGGAGTATCAGATGCGGCATCTGGCATAGGTGCAGTTACTGATGCGGCAGACAATGCTTCTAATGCAGTTGGGGGCATTGGAGATGCGGCAAAGAAAGCAGGGAAACAAGCAAAAGAAAGTTTATCAAGCATTGATAAGCTAAATGTTATGACCACCTCGGATTCTAAAACGGGGGGTGCCGGGGCAGGAGGCGCAGGGATTCCGGACCTTGGAGATCTTTCCGGAGGAGAATTGTTTTCTAATGTTACCGTCAGTCCCGCGGTAGATAAAGCAATACAGGACGTTGTGGAAAAACTTACCAATGCTTTCAAAGCAGGTGATTATGAAAAGGTGGGGTCTATCATCAGCAACGGCCTTACAAATGCTTTAAATCGTATCAACTGGCCTTCTATCTATACTGGTGCAAGCAACTTCGGTCAGGGATTGGCTGAGTTTTTAAACGGACTTATCACGCCTGATCTGTTTGGGGCGGTAGGGCGAACCATTGCAGGTACACTCAACACTGTAATGTACACAGCGCTCTCTTTCGGTGAAAATTTTGACTGGTCGAACTGGGGGAATTCCATTGCGAGTGGTATAAACAACTTCTTCTCGACCTTTGACTTCTCTTCTGCCGGACAGACAATCAATGTGTGGGCTAAGGGATTGCTGGACGCACTGATAGCCGCCTTGGATAACACAGACTGGTCCCTGATTGGCACCAAGATCGGAACATTTCTGGAATCCATTGATTTTACTGAAATCGGCAGCAAAGTGGGAGAGGTGATCTGGAAAGCCATAGGAGCCGGAATTGAGATCTGGAAAGGGGCCTTTGATGCCGCCCCTATTGAAACAACAATTATCACCGCCGTAGGATTGCTGCGGTTTACAGGGCTTGGGCCTGCCATAGCATCAAAAATAGTTACCTCAATTGCAAAGAGCTTAACAGCTTCTGCGATCGGCACAGTCATAGCGAAAGCATTTTCCAGCAGCGCCGTAATAACTACAATATCCGCAACCATGGCTGAAACGGGAGCTTCATTACCCGCAGTATTATCCGGGCTGATCTGGGCGCCTATACAGACCTTTTTTGCTTCCTTGCCTGGAATGATAGGCAGTGCCATTGTAAGCGGAGTCACAGCCCTTGCAGCCACTCTTGGTATAAGTGTAGCAGCTGCCGGCGCACTTATCGTTGCCGCAATAGCAGCTGTGGTTGCCACTATTGTCTACACAGTTACCCACTGGGATGAGATCAAGGAATTCTGGACGAAGAAAGTGCCGGATTGGTGGAACAATACCGTGATTCCATTTTTCGAGAGTATCCCAGAAAAATTATCGGCGGTGTGGGAAAGCGTTAAGACAAAAGCTTCTGACGCATGGGACGGCCTGCTTAAGTATCTGGAAGGTCTGCCGGATAAAATCGGGACGGTCATAGACAACGTAGTAAAATGGTTTGATGAACTTCCCGGAAAAATCGGTTATGCGATTGGCTTTGCGATCGGGACCGTGGCCACATGGGTTCTTAACATGATTTCCACTGTGACAACGGAAGTTCCCAAAATAATCAGCGCCGTAATAACCTTCTTCGCAGAGCTCCCGGGCAAGATATGGGAAAAGATCCTGGCGGTGAAGGATAAGATCGTGGGCTGGGCGGCAAACATGATTGCGGTTGCTTCGGTAGAAGTGCCAAAAATCATTGAAAACATACTGACCTTCTTCGCAGAGCTTCCAGGCAAAATCTATGATAAGATCATTGCTTTTAAAGACACGATAGTCAAATGGACCACGGATATCATAGGGTGGGTTGGTACCAACATACCGAAAGCCTTAAACTCCATTGTGGGCTGGTTTAATAAACTACCAGGGAAACTTGTGGACGTAGGTAAGAATATGATTAAAGCTATTTGGAACGGTTTATTGTCCATGGGAGACTGGCTGCAGAACAAAATGGGAGAGTTCTTTGGAGGAATCGGGGACGGAATCAAGGACGCTATGGGCATAGGAGGCGGATCCGAGGTTTCTGTATCTCCGGTTTCCGGTTTTGCCTCCGGAGGATATCCTAACAAAGGCCAAATGTTTGTTGCTCGTGAAGGCGGACCGGAATTGGTGGGCCAGATCGGGAACCGGACCGCCGTTGCCAATAACATGCAGATTACGGAGGGGATCTCCAGAGCAGTACAAAGCGGGATGAGTTCATCCCTGACCCCTCTGATCTCCGGTATAAGAAATCTGGTAAGCAACGCGACCCCGCAGCTTGCTATAGTAGGCAGCACAAAATCCAACGGAACAGAAAGCTCTGCCCATGGGGCATTGTCCCAGACAGATCAGGTAATGGGCGATAGCATAACAAAAACAGAATTGCTCATGCTGCTTCGGGAAATGAAAGCCTTTTTAAAGAAAATTAGTGAGAAGGATCCGCAGGCAGCTCCTACTGCAAAAGAAATGTTTGAAGCGGTAAGAGGTCAGAATGATATATTTAAAGGCAAGAACGGCGATTCAGCGTTTACGTAAAGGGGAGGTGAAAGCTTATGGCAACGAACTATCGCGGATATCTCATGAAGGTATCCGGAACAATCGTATCAAAAAAGTTTTTTCAAAACTATAAATCAATTCCAAACCGTCAAACTGACTTGAATCCATGGACGGACGCAACCGGATTAACTCACCGTAACGTCCTGCCCCATAAAAAGTCAACGATTACTTTCACCACCCCGCCCTTGTGTTTGGAAGACAAAATCGAATTGCAAGGGCTTTTCCCTGACCGGACGCTTGTTAGCATTGAATACTGGAACGATGAAACAAACGATTATACTGCCGGGGAGTTTTACATACCTGATGTGGAGTTTGATATCTTAATGCCGTACGAAAATACGGTATTGTACCGCCCCATCACTTTTGAGCTTATAGAATATTAGGAGGTATCTATGATTAATATTCCGGAAGAAGTAAAAACATTATTCCGTAGAAATAACATATCTAAGCCAACGGTAAAGACAGCCCGGCTGAGGTTTTATGACGGTCAGATTGATCTTCTCTATCCTGGGGAAGACGTCTGGCCGTCTGATGAGCTGTTTCCCGTAGACGACGCGCCTGTGCTTCTGGTCGACAAAGACCAGATATCATTAGAAACGTTTGTCCTTGAACAGAACATCTGTGATAGCGACGCCTTAAAGTTCGGGCAGTGCAGTTCGGCAATGATTGAAATTGTTGTTTCAGATGTCACCCTGGATGTGACCGGGAAAGAATTTGCCCTATCCTTAGAAGTAGGGGACTATGAAATGATGTTAGGGATCTACAAAGTGGACAGCTTTGTTAGACAGGTGGATGGCAGTAAAAGAAAGATTACAGCTTATGACCGCATGAGGAATTTTGATATAGATGTAGCTGGCTGGTATAACGGCCTGACATTTCCCATGACCCTGAAGCAGTTCAGGGGTTCCCTTTGCACCTATGTGGGAATCAACCAGAATGACATCACTCTTCCGCTGGATGACATGCAGGTCACAAAGACTATCGAACCGTCCCAGATATCTGGCCGAGACGTGATGAAAGCTATCTGTGAGATAAACGGGTGCTTTGGTCAGATCGATGTAACCGGAAGATTTAAGTATGTCTTCCTGGGGGCTTCCGGCCTGTTCCCGTCGGAAGAATTGTTCCCGGCAGATAATCTGTTTCCGTCTCAGTTAGAGGGAGAAACGTTGTCTTATTACAATCCGTCAGGGACCACCTATGAAGATTTCCTTGTATATGGAATCAACCAGGTCCAGATCCGCCAGGAAGAAGGGGATGTGGGGGCCGTATACGGTGGAGGAAAGAACTCATATATTATACAGGGAAATTTCCTCGTATATGGTAAAAGTGCGGTAGAATTAACGAATATAGCAGCTACAGCATACGAACAGATATCAGGGAAGATTTACAGGCCGTGTAAGATCGTGACCGCATCTCTGCCATGGGTGGAGCCGGGGGATGGAATCATCTGTTATACCTCTGATGATGTGATTGAGACTTATTGTCTGAAACGTACCATAAAAGGCATTCAGGCCATGATGGACACCTTTGAGGCTGCCGGGACCAGGGAAAGAAAACAGAACTTTGGCACTCAGACACAAATCATACAACTTGAAGGGAAAACGGCTGTCATTAAGAAGTCCGTGGAAGAAGTTTCTGTCAGGGTAACCGATCTGAAGGAATACACCGAAGCGCAGTTTAAGGTGACATCTGACCAGATCCTTGCGGAAGTTACCAGGGCACAGCAAGCCGAGGCATCATTAAGTATCAAGGCTGATCAGATTGCTACATCGGTAACGAACCTTGCCGATGATACTAATTCACGCTTTGTACAAACGGCGAATCAGATCGCCCTAAAGGTGAGTAAAGGGGAAGTCTCTTCCCAGCTGTCAATTGAGCCGAATGCCGTTACTATTAAGACCAATCGTTTGTCGTGGGAATCAGATTTTTCCAGTATGACAAGTGATGGAAAAATGACCTGTAGGAATATAGTTGCCATAAATGGTACTTTCTCAGGTAATCTACAATCTCAAACGTTCTATGCCAATGGGAGTGCCGTAGGATTTGGAGATTTTTACGTCTCCGCTGATGGAAGTAACCTGTTAAGCTCTAATAATGGGTGGGTGCAATTAAATACCTATGACAGGCCAGCAGGAAGTCCCGGAGGACGCTGTGCTTCATTGACATTAAGTGGAGAAGGATATGGAGGAATTGAATTACTTGGCACCGGAAAGATTACAACTGGAGGAAGTATACAATGTGATGCTACAAATTGTACGAGTGATGTAAGTATAGATGCCCTTGGAACAGAAACGGGCTGGGGAAGTTCATGGAAGTCTGTCAAAAAAAATATAATTGCCCTATGGGAAGAAATTGAAAATATAAAAAGCTCAATGTAAACAATTTATGTGGAATCCCTTGACTTTATTCATATGAATATATTAGAATTGTTATATAAATAGACGAAAAGGGGTTTAGTTATGAGAAAAATTAGACAAACATTAATTGTTGCTTTTTTAATAAGCTTGTATACTTCATTTGTAGCATTTGGCTTGCCAGAGGGAATGGCTGCAATAGGAAATGATGTTAATTCCGAAACCTATCGTTATGTTTATGAAGATAGAACTTATGCAGTTAATACATGGAAGCAAATGTGGGACAACTGGTATTATTTCGGCGAGGACGGAAGGTCAAAACAAAATACTTGGGCCGAAATCGATGGCAAGTGGTATTACTTTGACGAATGGAGTAGAATGCTCCACGACACCACAACCCCAGACGGATATACGGTAGGATCTGATGGAGCGTGGGTAAAAGATGGTCAGGTGGTTGTTGAGGCTGTAACGAATAATTAAATAAACTTATAACAGAGAGCGAGGATTATTCCCCGCTCTTTTTGTGTGCAGAAATTAATAAATCACATTGGAAAATAGGAGGATATAAAGATGAAGAAAGCTATAAACCTGGAAGTAACAGTCAACACAGAAAAAGCTACGGAGCAGACAGAAAAGTTAATTGGTTTATTGAAATCAGCCAGCTCGTTGGCAGTTGAACTGGCTGACACGCTGAAAAACTTAGAACTTGATATTGAGGAACCTCATGCTTTCATTCCTGAAGACAGTAATGGGAAGTACTTTGAGAGAGTTCCTGGGTGCAAAGCTCCCTTAGACAGTTCCTATCATTCGAAAGGGGAGAGAATCAATGGAAATACGTAATCTGGAAATCGACATCGATGTTGGCACTTTAAAGATCAACGGAAAAGATTATAAAGAAAAACCTATTGTTGTAACGCTCCCGGGTCCGGAAGGCTGGCCGCTGGCGAGACTTTTCAATGCTGAAAAAGCAACCGGGATTCCGGGAGAGTGTGAAGAGTTAATAGTGTCTTTTGCGGAAGTTAATAGTAAGCTTTAATAAAACGGATTTCATCAATAATTTCGTAATCAACCTGTTTGACGAAGTGGTCACAAACAAACGTGCCGCAAATATGGGAAATGTCTTTCCCAGCATTAGATGGAATGGCTATCAATAAATACGGATCCGTTGAGGTATTGTGATCAACATAGTACGTATCATAACCATTTACAACGATTGGAATTGGCTTCATATCTTTCTCCTTTCTTCTGTACTTGGCCGGGCATGGCCTGTAATCACAGTATAGAAGATTTGGGAGGATATGGCAATTCACTTTAAGAAAGGAGAGTCCATGAAAAAAGTAATTACCTACACAGAGGAGCAGGTGATGCAAATTCAGTACATGCTGAACGCCGTCACCATAACCGGGATCCAGAATGCCAAGCAAGTGGCAGCCATTGCACAGGTGTTGGAATCCGGAACGCCGGGAGAAATTAGGGAACCAGTGAGAGATGAAAAACTTAAAGATATATATTCTGCAGTCGATTGGAAAAACATGCCTGAACAAAGGATTAAAATCAGCAATGAACCGGAAGCAGATAAGAAAGAGGGTGCCAGTTAATGGCCTATGGACCGTATTACTACATAACAGACTGGAAGAACGAACCTTCACAGGAAACACCAATTAACCGTACAAATCTTCTTAAAATTGAGAACGGCATCAAGGAAGCAGATAATCGGATTGTCCAATTAGATGCGAAAAAGGCGGAGCAGGCTCTTGTAAATCTCCTGGTAAAAGAAATCACCCTGGATACGGATACAGGGATTCTGACCGTTACCCAGCAGAATGGAACAGTAACCACTTACGATCTGGCCATTGAAAAAGTAGTTGCAAACTTTGATATCAATGATGATAACGAGCTGGTCCTTACCCTGGCAGACGGTACCCAGAAGGTGATTGATCTCACCCGGTTTGTTTATTCGGTGGACAGTACAGCAACCATTTCCATGAAAATCTTGAACCGGACTATTACCGCAGAGATCGTGGACGGATCCGTGACCATGGCTAAACTGGACGCTTCCATACAGATGGAACTTAGGCAATATATGCTCGATGCTCAAGCGGCCAGGGATATGGCTCTCCAGTATCAGAACAATGCAAAAACCTTCCGGGATCAGACGGAAGTAATAGCAAACGATGCCGTAACGGACATAGCTGCAGCCGGGGGCCGGGTAGATGAAACCCTGACAGATTTTAATACTAAACTAATGAATGGGTACTTCAATGGACCTATGGGACCGCAGGGGCCACAAGGAAATCAGGGGGCCACGGGAGCCACTGGTGGGCAGGGGCCACAGGGGATTCAAGGGATCCAGGGACCGCGAGGGCCGCAGGGTGAACGTGGATCTGATGCAGTAGTAACGCAAGCTAATGGTAATTACATTTTCCAGATACGAGATGGACATTTGTATGTGATTTATCCAGATGCTTCCGCAGATCCTCCGCCAGTAAGAATCAACGAAGCAGGGCATTTTATAGTGACTTTTTAAAGGAGGCCAGATATGGCAGAATTAGATTTAGGCTCAGTAATCGGGCCACAGGGTCCGATAGGACCAAAAGGAGAGACAGGAGCCCAGGGGTCAACCGGAGCCACAGGCGCAACCGGTGCAAAGGGAGATACTGGTCAGCGTGGAAGCCTCTGGTATAACGGGACCGGGATAACTGGCACAAGTACAACCGCCACAGTATTTAGCGGATCAGGAGTGACAGCAGCCCTTGTGAACGATTATTACCAGAATACGGGTACAGGAGCAGACAGAGGCCGGGTATATCGGTGTACGGTAGCCGGGGCCGCTACAGTGGCTAAGTGGGTGTATGCGGGTACAATTTTAGGACCTCAGGGTGTGCAGGGTATACAGGGAGAAACAGGCGCAACTGGGGCAAAGGGTGACAAAGGGGACAAAGGAGACACAGGAGCTACAGGGCCGAAAGGCGATAAGGGTGATAAAGGAGACAAGGGAGACACAGGCCCGGTTGGCCCAAATGCGGCAAATTTAATAAGTGCTACGGACGTTCAGGGCTTGGTTGGCGCTGCAGGGGGAAACTCCACAGTGCAGCTCCTTATCAATGCGATTGCGGATAAAGTTGCTAATAAATTATTGTTAAAAACCGATGTAGTCAATCAGTTTTTAAATGATTCAAGTAAGGCGGCGAGTGCGGCTTTGGCGTACTCTCTCAAGCAAACCACTGATACGCTAAATAGCAATTTAAGCGCTTTAAGTAATAATTTGAACGATGTAAAAAACGTATCTTATTCAGT
>CABJBM010000036.1 GCA_902363835.1 Lachnospiraceae bacterium | reverse complement strand
CACCGCACACCCGCATAGCGGGTGGTTTATATTTCGCACGCTACGCGAGCTCAACTGGGTCACGACCCATAAAAAAATCGGCACCAGGACCTATGTCCTGACACCGATTTGTCTACAGCTTGTACGCAGCAAGCTGTCATGATCCTATTAAGTCCTGTCTCTATAAATCAAAACAGGGAAAATGCTAAAAACAAGGAAGACATCAAAGAAGCCACCAGAGACACAACAGTTATCTGAGTATTGATGGATGGACCGGCCGTATCCTTGAAAGGATCGCCTACCGTATCTCCTACTACAGCCGCCTTATGTGCTTCACTTCCTTTTCCCCCGTTTCCTCCGGCTTCAATGTATTTCTTTGCATTATCCCACAATCCTCCGGAATTGCTCATAAACAGGGCAAGCAAAAGACCGCTGATAATGTTGCCTGCAAGGTATCCTCCTACGGATTCAACTCCACCTACAAACCCCACCACAATGGTCACGAGAATGCTGACGAGTCCGGCAGGAATCAGTTCTTTTAAGGCACCATTGGTAGCAATATCAATGCATTTGTCATATTCAGGTATGACTCCGGCTTTGCCCGCTTTCAGTCCCTTGATTTCTCTGAACTGACGGTGAATTTCCGATACCATTCTCTGTGCATTGCGGTCTACTCCAAGCATCAGCATGGCAGAGAAAATAGCCGGAACAGAGGCTCCCACCAGCATTCCGAAAAATACCTTAGGATTGATAATATCGAACCCGGTCAGTATGGTAGTACCGGCCGCATCGTTTACCTCACTCATAAACGCACCAAGCAGGGAGATAATGGTTAATCCTGCTGCTGCAATGGCAAATCCTTTTGTTACTGCCTTCACTGTATTTCCTGCGCTGTCTAGTGAGTCTGTAATTTCAAGTGCGTCATCTCCTAAATCTCCCATTTCCACAAGTCCCCTTGCGTTATCGGCAATTGGTCCGTATGCATCATTGGAGATGATCATTCCGACGATGGAAAGCATTCCAACAGCAGCCATGGAAATTCCAAACATTCCTGCAGTAGGATCCTGAGGAGCAATGGAAGCGCAAAGATTATAAGAAATCATGGCAGAAATACCGATTCCCACCATGGCAGGCAGAACACTTAAAAAACCATAGGAAACACCGGAAAGAATGGTGAATGCAGGTCCTGACTCAGATGCCTTTGCAACGTTACGCACTGGTTTTTTATTATCATTTGTAAAGTAATCACTGGTAATTCCTATAATAACGCCAACAAATAAGCCGATAGCTGTTGCGCCCCAGATACGCCAGTCAAACTGGAACACTACGGTTGCCCCTGCAGTGAGTACGGCAAATATGCCCGTGGTAATATAGGTACTCATATTAAGAGCCATGGTAGGATCACCCTTCTTTCCCATACGGGCTGCCATAACTCCTATGATAGAAGATAAAAGTCCCAGAGCTGCATAGCAGAACACCATGGAAGCATAGTCAACTCCTATTTTTTTGCTCAGAGCAATAGCCATAACCAGAGCAGATACTGTGGAAGCCACATTGGAATCGAACAGATCTGCGCCCATTCCGGCAACATCTCCTACATTATCTCCCACATTATCGGCAATTACCGCCGGATTTCTGGGATCATCCTCAGGGATTCCAAGTTCTACTTTTCCAACAAGATCTGCACTGATATCTGCAGTTTTTGTAAAGATACCACCTCCTGCCTTGGCAAATAAAGCCAGAGAGCTGGCACCAAAGCTGAAGCCCAACAGTGCAACGGAATCTCCGGTAAGCATCATAACAAGAGTCACTCCTAAAAGCGAGCTTCCCACTACTGCCATTCCCATAACTGCGCCGCCGCGGAAGGCTGACAGAAAAGAAGGCCTCAAACCACCTTTTTGTGCAGCTTCTGCAGTCTTTATATTAGCTATGGTAGCTACCTGTATTCCTATTTTACCTGCTACGGCAGAAAAAACAGTTCCGCATATGTATGCCAGAACAACGGTAAGATTATTTAAAACCGAGCCTCCGCTCCAGATCGGAGCCGGTAGAAACAGAAAGATCAGAAGCGCTGCTCCCGCGCAAAACTTTGATAAAACAATGTATTCCTTTTTTAAAAATGTGTTTGCACCCTGTCTGATATAACTTCCAACCTCCTTCACCCGTTGATTTGAAGATGGCTGCGCAGATACCCAGCGGTACAACCACACCGCAAAAGCAAACGCAAGAACAGAAACAAGAATGGAAATGATTAGAAATAAGCTTAAACTACCCATGACACCATTAACCTCCTACTTTCTTTAAGATAAAAAAAAATTGTTCCATTGTATATTTTAGCACTATTTCTGTATAATTCAACTTTAATCATGTTAAGATTGTATATATATTTTATCACTCCGGAATATATATTGTCATATATGCAATAAAAATGTCGAATCTTTTTCGTTTTTTGAACATTTCCTATCATAGGTGTTCTGGATACGCATATATTTGTAAAAAAGCCCCTGTTTTGTGGCGAAAATTGCAGCTTCAGACAAACATGATCTCTCTGCTCCGCCGTGTGGATATCAGCCTGATTTATGGTTCTTTGCTCTGAATTTACAAAAACATGCGCAATTTGTAAGTGACCGAAAAGTTGGATATTGCGGCCATATATAAAAATCTTTCGACAAACTGGCATTCGTATTATTTTTCTTGTATAAAAATATGGGCTAAACTATTATTGCCCATTTTGGATCTCATATATTTTTATTTGTGGTTAGCAGGCTTTCCATTCCAACGCAAGAGTTCCTGATATCAAAAAGCCTTCCATCCTTAACAAAGCAGGGACTATTCTTACTGTAACACAAAAAAACCGAAACGCCCCAAAGGTACGTTTCGGTTTTTTCATTAACAATTATTTCTCTTTTCTTTTTTCCCAATATGCCCATAAGTTTCCGGCCACGCAAATGGATGAATAGCAGCCGGTAATTACACCAAACAACATCGGCAGAGAGAATTCAATGATGGATTCAATCTGGAAGTAAATAGAAGCTACCATGATGATCAGTACGCAAAGCCCTGTGGCCATGGACGTATTAATGGAACGCCCAAGAGTCTGGCTGGTGCTTATGTTTACCAGATCCACTACAGACATTTTGCTGTTTGCCTTCTTATTCTCACGGATCCTGTCATAAATAACTATGGTATCATTGATGGAATAACCAATGATGGTAAGAACCACAGCTACAAATGCATCATTTAACGGTATTCCAAACAGTACAAATGCAAAGAATACCACCATCGTATCATGGACCAGGGCAATCATGGCTGTAATACCTGCAGACAGGCCCGACATAGCAGAAAAACGTACCCATACATAAACAATGATGAAAAGCATAGCCAGCGCAATGGCAAGTACGGCATTTCTTAAGGCTTTGGCACCAATGTAAGGCTCTACTACAAAAGTTTCGGAAAGCTGGGCATTAACTGTTTCGGATGTGCTGTTAATGGCATCGGTTATAGACTTTTGCTCCTCCGGTGAGATTCCTGAATCTCCGGCAAGGGTAACTGACAGTCTCTTAAGACCTGTCATATTGTCTTCCTTAATCTGGGCAGTAACCGGACGGTTGGTCTGTTTCTCAACTGCCACCTGAATCTTTTCCGTATCTGCGTCAGCTGATACAGAGTAGGATAATACGGCACCTCCTGTAAACTGAGTGTCCAGCGAGACCCCTTTTGTGAAGCAGCCGGCAATACCGGCGATGGTGATCACACCGGAAATAATTGCAAAAATATATTTCTTCTGGTAAAACGGAATAATTTTTGCATCCTTTCTCCTGCGGAAATACTTTTCATTATCAAATGTCTTGAAAGAAATAAAGGAAAGAAGCATGTTTCTTGATACAGTAATTCCGGCAAACAGGTTTACGATCATACCAATGAATAAGGTATAACCAAAGCTGAGCATGGTACCGGAACCTAATACCATCAATATGACAGCAATGATGGCAGCGGTAAGGTTTCCGTCTAAGACAGAAGAAAAAGCATTTTTGTATCCATATGATACGGCCGACTTAACAGACGCCCCTCTTTTCAGCTCATCAGAAATACGCTCCGATGTGATGATATTGGTATCTACGGTCATACCAAGGGTCAGTATAATACCTGCAATTCCCGGCAGGGTCAGTGTATACTGAGGAATGGAAATCGCAAGCATCTGCATCAGCATCTGCATCAGCAGTGTGATACATGCTACAAGACCCGGCAGCCTGTAAAATCCAATCATGAATATACAGATTACACCAAACGCAGCGATTCCCGCATAGATCATAATATTCAGCGCATTGCTTCCAAGAGACGGGCTGATGGTAGAGAAGTTTGTGGTTTCAAGAGAAAAGGGAAGGGCACCTGCATTGATCTTTTCTGCCAGGTCCTTGGCTTCATTGTAATCCTTCATACCTGTAATCACAGCCTGTCCGCCGGATATCTTACTCTGAACAGTAGGACTGGAAATCAGATCCTCATCCATATAAATGCTCATACGTTTTCCAATGAGATTTCCCGTTGCTTCTTCAAATAATTTTGCTCCATCGGAGTTAAAAGTCAAAGCCACTTCATAGGTTTTAATGCCGTTGCTGGTGGTTTCATGGGGGGAGGCACTCTGGACATCTTTTCCCCGAATGAGAATGTTGTTATCCGGATCACGGAATGTAAGCTCCGCCATCTCTCCCAGTTCTGCAATGGCATCCTCCGGATTAAAGTTTGTTTCTCCGGATTTCCACGGGAACTGAACAATGATGTAACCGCCGCCCTTATCCACGGTTACTTCCCGATCGGAAATATTCTGATTATCCATACGGGTTTCAATGATTTCCCTTGCAGATTCAAGCTCCCTCTCCGTGGGTTTCCGATCAAGGCCCTGGGGTTCAAAAATAGCTTCCACACCACCGCGGATATCAATGCCGTAACGCATATCAAAGATTCCCTTGACACTGCTGCCCAGCCCAAATGCCGCGATACCGATTAATGCTGCGATGGAGATAAAGATCAGCGCAAGCACTTTCTTTCCTGGTTTCATATACTGTCCTCTTTTCTTCTTAAAAGTTCATTTAACAAACGGGCAAAAGTCGTCCTGCCATCCCTTTTGCACCATCTGAATCATGGATAAAACGGATCAGAAACAATCTGCCGATGTAACTGTCCTGAAGCAAAACCGCTATAACTGCCCATAGTACAAGAGGTATAAACAAAAGAACAGTTCCGGAAATCAGATACTTTACAGGCAGAGTCCCAAAGTTGATCCGGGCAGAAGAAGGACTTATGGTTTCCCCGCTATTTTCTTCCCCCGCAATTCCTATAAAATCTTTCGTAAATACCGCTCTTTTTTTATTGGAAACGTCTTCTTTGCCGTTTTCTCCTGACGGCAGTGCCTGTTTCCGGTAAAAATCCTGATTAAAGCTATTAAGTTCAGAGAACAACAAGACAAGACAGAACAAATATGCAAACAGCATCTGACCTGCCTTTCCGTTTCTTATCCGGTTATTCATAGGTTTCCTCCCAAAATATCTTTGTATCCTTTACAAAGACATATACCAAATAACATTGTAATACAAATTCTTCAGTAAAACAACCATTCCTTTTTCTTTATGTCTATATTTTTCAGATAATTTGTAAAAAACAACCATAAATTTCCTGTTATATTCGTATCCATATGCCTACAGGGCCGTGCCCCTTACAGGCACAAACAACCGGGACATATCGGCGCCTTCCAGTTCAAGCAATTGCACTTTTGTTCCAATGCCCCCGGCATACCCGGTCAGGCTGCCATTTGCCCCCACAACCCGGTGACAGGGAATAATAACAGATATGGGATTATGCCCGACAGCACCGCCCACTGCCTGGCTGGACATGCTTTCCTTTCCCATTTTCGCAGCCATCTTCTTTGCAATGTCACCATATGTTATAACCTTGCCGTATGGTATCTCACATAAAATATTCCATACCTCCTGACGAAACTTTCCGCCAATGGGACTGAGCGGCAATTCAAAAATATCGGGTTTCTCACCTGCAAAATACTTATCCAGCCATTTTTTTGCAGAATCGAATATGGGCATATTGCTTTTCTCTGCCATTTCTCCGCGTATGGTACCACTGTGATATTTTTGTCCCTCCAGCCACAAGCCCACAAGGCTGTCACCGTCACACGCCAGCGTCATTATTCCTACAGGTGAATGATAGGTTGTTGAATGATACATTTAAGCCCTCCTTGCTCTCTTTCTCTTTATGGAGTATTCCAAAGATTGATTCCATCAGCAAAAACCTTTCCATGAAACTGCTCCGGTTTATTAAAATAGGCCGGAACAATGTCCGTATTGTTTCCCATATTAAAAATCTGGCCGTTATCTTTCTCCAGCACGGGTAATTAATTTTCGGAACGATTCCTCAAAATGCTTATCATCTTCCGGAGTTCTTTTCTTGGGTCCATATAAATGATTTTTAGATTTTGCTCTCCTTGCGGCTTTTGCAATGTGCCGCTCCATGAGAAGCTGATTTATGTTGTCATTGGTATACCATCTTCCCGATTGATGAATCGCATATGCATTTTTTCCCAGCGCCATTGCTGCTACACCATAATCCTGTGTTACCACAATATCACCAGGCCTGCATAAGTTTATCAAAGCAAAATCCACTGCATCTGCTCCTGCACCAATCATCTTTATTTCACTGTAATCAGACTGTAACACATGATTGGTATCACATAGAAGATATACTTTTATCTTATTTTCTTCAGCTACCTTTTCCACAATGCGAACTACCGGACAGGCGTCTGCATCCACATAAATCTCCATTTGCTTTTTTCTCCTCACCATGCCAGCAAAAAAGGAATTATTCTGCCTTTTCAAGGAATTCTGCAGGCACTTCTTTTATAAGCCATACATCATTTTAGGATGAGTCCTGTTCACACCCTCAATCATTTCATTTACATTTGCCCAGCCATATTCATCCACTGTAATACCTATGACGTCTGGCTTATGCCTTAGTATCAGGCTAATATATCTCCTTATATCAGTTAAGTTCATTCTAATATCACTTCCTTTATT
The DNA here is from genome assembly GCA_902363835.1 of Lachnospiraceae bacterium. Lineage (GTDB taxonomy): Bacteria > Bacillota > Clostridia > Lachnospirales > Lachnospiraceae > Lacrimispora. The sequence continues at coordinate 46,342 of CABJBM010000036.1, read as the reverse complement.
ATTTCTCCAATATACAATAATTTTTGAAATTATTCTATAGTTTTTTATAAATATAACATTTTTCCTATGCGGTTATCCTGACAGTTGAAAAGCATAACTTCTGCGTTCATGGAATATATGATATAATTAAGTATTGAAACCAGAATAGAAAGCCATATCACGCCAAGGAGGACTTTTGAATGTCGCAGATAACAAAGCGGGCGCTGGAAACCTCGTTGAAAAATCTTTTATTACAAAAGCCACTTAACAAAATTACCATATCAGACATTGCAAATGATTGCGGAATTAACAGAATGACCTTTTATTATCATTTCAAAGATATTTATGATTTAATTGAATGGATTTGCAACGAAGAAACAGCAAGGGCAATTAACGGTAAAAAAACATATGAGACTTGGCAGCAGGGTTTTTTGCAAACATTTCAAATGGTTCTTCAGAATAAACCATTTATCTCCAATGTTTATCATTCCATCAGCAGAGAAAAAATCGAAGACTATTTTTACGCAATCACTTTTAACTTATTGATCGGAGTTGTGGAAGAAAAAGCAGCCGGCATGTCTGTTACGGAATCAGAGAAAAAGTTCATTGCAGACTTTTATAATTTTGCCTTTGTTGGCTTACTTTTGGATTGGATCAAAAAAGACATGCGCGAGGACCCGCAATTAATTATTGATCAGGTCAGCGCTTTAATTCATGGGGATGTATCAAGAGCCTTAAACAGATATCAATCTAACAGATCTAATCAAACTGTTCAAAATGATTAAAAACTATACAATATTACCGGTATGATGTGATTCTTGACAAAGCAGCTATATTGATGATTGTAATAATTTCAATAAACAATATACTGGTGAGTGTTAAGACAATCAAATAATCATGGAGGTAATCACTATGTATTATTCTAAAGGAAATTATGAATCACTGGCCCGGCCTGAGAAACCAAAAGGTGTTGACAACAAATCAGCCTACCTCATCGGTTCAGGCCTCGCCTCACTTGCTGCCGCAGCTTTTCTTGTTCGTGACGGGCAGATGGATGGCAAAAGAATCCATATTTTAGAGAAGGATTCTCTTGCAGGCGGTGCCTGCGATGGATACAAATATGACAACATCGGATATGTAATCCGCGGCGGACGAGAGGTGGATAATCGTTATGAGTGCTTATGGGACTTATTCCATTCCGTTCCGTCACTGGAAATTGAAGGTGCCAGTGTGCTTGATGAGTTCTATTGGCTCAATAAGCACGACCCCAACAGTTCTCTCATGCGTGCAACCGTTAATCGTGGCGAAGATGCCCATACTGACGGCAAGTTTGCCTTGTCAGACAAAGGCATGCAGGAAATTATGAGACTATTCTTCACACCGGACGAGGCACTGTATAACCGGCGTATTTCTGAAATGTTCAGCGATGAGGTCTTAAATTCCAATTTCTGGCTGTACTGGCGCACCATGTTTGCTTTTGAAAATTGGCATAGTGCACTGGAAATGAAACGGTATATCAAACGCTTCATTCACCATATTGGCGGCATGCCTGATTTTACGGCAGTCCGATTCACAAAGCTCAACCAGTATGAATCCATGATTCTGCCGTTAGTCAAGTATTTAGAAGCTCATGATGTCCAGTTCCATTACGGCACTAAGGTGGAAAATATAATATTTGATACCCAAAAAGATAAAAAAACCGCAACCCGCATTGAAGTTATCCAGAATAATAGGAAAGAACACATTGATCTGACTGAAAACGACCTGGTATTTATCACCAACGGCGGCTGCGTTGAAAACTCCTCTATTGGCGACCAAAACTCTCCTGCATCTTTTAACCGTGAAATCAAGCCGGGCGGCGGCTGGGATATGTGGCGCAAAATTGCGGCTCAGGATCCGTCCTTTGGACACCCGGATAAATTCTGCTGTGATGCGGAGCAAAGTAACTGGATGTCTGCAACCGTGACAACCCTTGACAACCGCATTCCTCCTTACATACAGAAAATTTGCAAACGCGATCCCTTTAGCGGCAAGGTGGTTACCGGTGGCATTGTTACGGTTAAGGATTCAAACTGGCTGCTCAGCTGGACCTTTAACCGCCAGCCTCACTTTTGCAATCAGCCTAAGGATCAGTTAGTTGGCTGGATTTACGGTTTATTTACTGACAAACCCGGCAATTATGTCAAAAAACCTATGCGTGAATGCACAGGCAAGGAAATTTGTATGGAGTGGTTGTATCACATGGGTGTTCCGGAAAATGAAATTGAGGATATGGCAGAAAACAGTGCCAACACTGTTCCTTGTATGATGCCTTATATTACCGCATTCTTTATGCCCCGGGAAGCAGGTGACCGTCCTGACATTATTCCCGCAGGCAGCGTAAACTTTGCTTTCCTTGGTCAATTTGCAGAAACAAAACGTGATACGATTTTTACAATTGAATATTCTGTCCGCACCGCCATGGAAAGTGTCTATACGCTTTTGGATATTGACCGCGGCGTACCTGAAGTCTGGGGAAGCACCTATGATGTCCGCGAACTGCTTCATGCCACTTCAAAATTGGGCGATGGTAAAAAGATTACAGATTTAGAACTTGACCCCAATATAAAAGTTGTATTCAATGAAGCGCTTAAGAAGATTGCGGGTACGGATATTGAAAAACTGCTGAAAGAATATCAATTAATTTAGTGGTATAAAAGCAGCAAAAACAGAGCATCCCAAAGTTTGTATAAACAGTAAAAACTGACCTCCAATCATTAGATTTGTAAGTCTAACTTTTGGAGGTCAGTTCAGTATCCCAAACCTTGAACGTGTTTTTTAAGATGCAATTCTATACAAGGGCTCCGCCGCCATCTACAATGATGAACTGGCCCTGGACATAGCTGGAACTATCGCTGGAAAGATAGAGAACCGTACCATTTAATTCCCCTTTTCTTCCGGGGCGCCCTGCCGGGTTCAATGTGTTATATTGGTCCAGAAATTTTTCTGACTTAAATAAGGTTTCACTGGTCATTTCACTTTCAAAAAGAGCCGGTCCAATGGCATTCACTGTAATACCATATTTTGCATAGGAAGCTGCCATACCTCTTGTTAAGCCAACCACCGCGGCTTTGGAAGAATTATAGGAATGTCTGATAAATACATCAAACTTATCTGCAACAACTGCATTTACGGATGCGATATTAACAATTTTACCATAACCTCTTTCCTTCATTTGAGGAAGTACATATTTGCTTGCTAAAAAGATCCCCTTTACATTTGTATCAAAGGATTTATCCCAGGCTTCCACTGACATGCTGTCAACTCCGCCATGAACGGCAACTCCCGCATTATTTAACAAAATATCAATGTGGCCGAAGGTATCAAGCACGGTTTGCATCGCTGTTTTAATACTTTCTTCATTTGTAACATCACATCCAACCGCAATTACCTTTCTGCCTATTTTCTCAATTTCTGCTTTTACTTCGTTTAGCTTTTCTATACGTCTTGCAAGTAATGCAACATCTGCTCCGGCTTTTGCATAGGCAAGTGCCGCATCTGCTCCAAGTCCTGAACTCGCTCCTGTTACTACAGCTACTTTCCCAGTTAAATCAAAAAAATTTTCCATTTAAATACATCCTTTCTTTTTATTAATAGGAACTGCATATACTATTCCCAAATATTAAATTAAATGCGGCCTGTTTCCATAAATGCCGTGCGGTCATAACGTCCTGTTAACAAATATGGAATGACATCATCAGCTTCTAATTTTTCTACTAAATTGAGTTTATGTACCAACAAACTGTTCTTTGAATAAGCACCGCCTATTATGGTGTTAACCGGCAGTTCTGCCCATGGGTCATCTATACTTGATTTTAAATTGAGCGATACAATTCCCGGCTCCCATGATTGATAATTATATTCGCATTGATTCATAAGCAATGCTCCGTTTAAGAAATGAGATACTCCGTTTTCATCAGGTATACGGTCAAAATGAAAATAAAAACCGCCTCCAAATGTCTGCTTGCCTGCTGCTGGAAATTGATAGAGCGCAGCAGTCAGAGGACTATTATATTCACCTAATTTCATGGTTGCTTCTACAAGCTGCGTTCCTCTTCTCGTTACTCCTGCTGTTATTGTATCACCATTTCTTCTGATGACAAATTCTCCTCCCAGTTTCTTTGGAATACTTCCATTATCACGGCCGCATTGTACTGCCATCTCAGCTCCGGGTCCGCCAAGTACCAAACCCATGGTATATAAGCCAAGTGACTTGCCGTAGGTTGCATAGACTCCCAGAATTGCTTCATAATAGTCATCTGCAAATGTGGGATTATTAACATGACAGATGGATAAGGTAACGATTGGCATGGAATATGGTTTCAATGGCGGCGGCAGTATTCCTGCAATTGCTGCAGGATCAGTAAGATAGCTGATATAAAGTCCCTCCTGATTATCCATCAGAGATATCTTACCGAAGTTTGGTATTTCATCTTTGGAAACCCGAAAGCTTGGAGTTTTTTGTTTTTCCGTAAATAATTCCCGCCCTGCTTCATAGCCAGTGCGTACTGCAGGTGCAATAGTTCCGTCTTTTATGGCACTTCCTATTACTTTCACTTCTGCGCCCTTTGCTTCTAATTCAGAAACCAGAGATTGATCCGGTCTGAAACCAAGAGAAAGTACGATTGCATCTGCAGATACATTTACTTCTGCGCGGTCTTCCAACCTCTCCAGTACAATGCTGTCAGCTCTTATCTCCTTTAAAGAATGTCCCAGCAAATAATCTGCACCTGACTTAGCCAGGCGTCCGCATACATCAGCTACATTGGTATGGTTTGCATTTGGGGCAGGCTTATCAAGCATATCGATAATGGTAACCTGATTTCCCTCTTCACAAAGATATTCTGCCGTCTCAAGTCCTGTAAGCCCTGCACCGATTACAGCCACCTTTTTCCCGTTTAATGCTGATTTGCCTGACAGCACCGATTCCACTGTAAATACGTTGTTACCATTGATTCCTGGTATTTCTTCGGGAATAATAGATACAGAGCCTGCAGCCAGAATGACTGCATCCGGTTTATATTCCATAATCATATCCGCGGTTGCTTCCGTATTTAATTTCACTTCTACTCCAAGCCGTTTCAATTCCCCGCTATAGTAATCGGCAATCCACAACATGCGTTCCTTTAACGGTGGTTTCCTGGCCAGATTAACGGTTCCTCCAAGTTCACTTTGACGGTCAAGCAAAGTCACTTTGACGCCGCGAAGAGCAAGGGTTTGTGCTGCACACATTCCAGCCGGTCCGCCGCCCACAACAATTGCAGTATGGCCTTTGGTATCGTGAACAAGATTCCCATATTTCCGTTCTCTTGCATATCTGGGGTTTAGTGCACATTCCGGCGGCAAACCGGCAGCGTTATATTCATTCAGACTTTCAAAGCAGCGCAGACAGGAGATACATTTACGCAGCTCATCTTCCCTTCCTTCCAGCACCTTTTTCCCCCACTCTTCATCGGCATTCCAGGTACGCCCCATGGAGATAAAATCTACGACTCCCTCTTCCAGGAATTTTTCCGCTACTGCAGGTTCTCTGAATACCGATACACCGATTACAGGAATTTTCACATGACTTTTAACTGCCAAAAGCATGTCATGTCTCCACCCCTGGGGAAAAGAAATAGGTTCTATGCAGGTCATGCCTGTTTCATATAATCCACAGCTGATATCAATAAAATCAATACCTGCCTGTTCTAAAGCCATGGCAATTTTTACACCATCATGAATATGGATATACTCTTCCGTTACACCTGTCTTATCCAGAAATTCTTCTACACTTAAACGGACACCTATTGGAAAATCCGGGCCGCACTGTTTCCGGATTCCTTCGATAATTTCAAGGATCATTCTTAGACGATTTTCAAAGCTTCCGCCGTATTCGTCTTCTCTCTTATTTGTATAGGGAGACAGAAACTGATGCAGCAGATATCCATGTGCTGCGTGTAATTCCACGCCGTCACAGCCTGCTTTCTGAACTCTGGCCGCACCTTCAACAAACTGGTAAATCAATTGTTTTATTTCATCTATGGCAAGTGCACGAGTCTCCTGTTTTACTAATTTACAGGGAATGGGAGACGGTGCAACTACCGGCTGTCCGCCAATAAGCGCAGACACTGTTTCACGTCCGGGATGATGCAGCTGTATAAATATCCTGCTGCCATGTTTATGTACTGCTTTTGCAAGTTCGGCCAGTGGTCCGATATGCCTGTCTTTTGTAACGGACAACTGCCTCATAAGCCCTGCTCCATGCATGTCATTGACACGGGTAATCTCCGGTATGATAATCCCTGCACCTCCAACAGCTCTTGCTTCATAAAAAGCAATCATATCTTCAGACGGTGTTCCATCAAGATTGGCAAGTCCGCACCCCATTGGAGACATAACCAAACGATTCTTAATAGGTACCTTTCCGATTTTTCCTGCTTCAAATAATTTGTTATACATGTTTCCCCTCCTATTATGTTTACATAAAAAATTATCTGCATTAAGCTATAACCTGCATAATGTCATAAGAATACGTTAAAATCAGCAGTTTAACAACGTGCATCATGAATGATAAAAGTTTGACAATTTGTTTATGATGCACTATAGTAAAATTATATTTTATGCAGATCATTTCTGTAATGGGGGAAACTATGAAATTTGCAAAGCTGGTAGAAAAAATCTCAGAAGAATATTCCATTGATATCCTGTCGCAAGGAGAAGATTCAGAAATACAGGATGTTGCTTTGATTGATAACAAGCATGATAATACAATCAGGAATACACTTTACTTTGGTTATGATAAACAATTAAAAAATGCAGTATCTGTTCCATCCCAATGCATAATTGCACGCACGGATCCTGCCGCCCTTCCTCTTTCCATTGAGGGTAATATTGCTTTGGTAAAGGAAGACTCTTTATTTACCATATTCAACGATGCAAAAACTTTGATTGAAACAACTCGGAAAGGAATCTTTGAGGAACTTACTGCTCTCGCAGATAAAACCCACAGCATTGAAGCCGTTATTGACGCTGCCTCTGTAAGGCTTGGAAATTCTTTGCTATTTTGTGATATGAACTTTAAAATCATTGCCGCTTCTGCATCTTTCCCTGTCCTGGATCCTCTTTGGATAGAGAATACAAAGCAGGGATACTGCTGCTATGAATTTATCAGTGAAGTAAAAGAATTGAAATCCATACGCAATGCCTCTCAGACTACAGCCGCCATAGAAGTCACCTGCACAAAATCCCCTTACCGTAAGTTAAGCAGTAAAGTTTTTCATAATCAAACTCAAATTGGATTTTTATTGATGATTGAAGGAGAGAACAATTTTCTTCCTTCCCATTTTGAAATGCTGAGTACAATAAGCCATGTGATCAGCTACACCATTTCGTACTATGCGTCCAACTTATTTGAGAAAAACAGCCCTTATCACGAATTATTATATAACATGCTGATTGGAGCGCCTTCCAAGGATATCATGCCAAGACTGGCAGAACTTCAATTTCCTGCCAAAATGCTGGTACTGTTCATTCGTCCCGCAAGATATCCCGGACAACCGTACTTAAAAAACTTTATATGCAAGAACCTGAAAATACAGATTCCCGGAACCCATGTTACTTATCATAAAAACGGCATTGCTGCGGTTATTCCCTTAAAAGAAGATACTGAAACGGGGTCAGAGGTACCGGAACTATTGAAATACTTTTCCAAAAAGGAACACGTGCGAATTGGAATCAGCAACTCTTTTTCCTGCATTGAAAACTTTGTAAGCCACTATGAACAAGCCTATGCTGCATTAGAGCTGGGTCATAGGATAAACCCGGAAGAATTGGTATACCTCTATCAAAATTATCAGATTTATGATTTGTTTTCGGAAGTACAAAATCCCGACAAATTAGGAAGGTACTGCCATCCTGCTCTGTCAATGCTCAATCAGTATGACCAGGAAAACAGTTCCCAGCTGTATCAGACCTTATTTGTTTACATTGAAAAGGGGTGTAACATTAAATTAACTTCACAATGTCTGTATATCCACCGGAATTCCCTTGTCTACCGCTTAAACCGCATCACTGAAATATGCCGGGTCGACCTTTCAGACATTAATACGCTGTTCCTGCTCCGGCTTTCTTTTCTCATAGACCGGTATAATGGGCTAAATAAAAGCTTGAGTAAATCCTTTTAGGATCATATAATTACCTGGTAATTTGAAATACTTGTAGTGAAGTTGTTTGTACAGGAAACTATGTGCCTGGTCAACATACTGACCGGAAACGGTCTGACTTGTAAAAAAGCCTGTCCTTATTTTACCAGGGCAGGCTTTTATCGGTTCTGACGGCCATACTATCATCGTGTCTTTTGAAATAATTGCCTGTCAACACAACTCCCATTCACCAATCCACTTCTGTCTTGAGTAATTGTATTGGCGTCTATATACTTTTCCATTTTCGGTTTTATACCGCCAGCCAATAGCCTGAGCCCTTGGATATGCAACTCTCAGTTCACTATTCTCCTGAGCATTTATAGCAATCGGTGAAAGCTGTTGTTTGCCGGTTTGAGCTGATGCATCCATAGGAAATGCTGATAAGCTGAGAACCAATGCAGTTGCTGATAAAATTATTCCTTTACTTTTGACTTTCATAAATAAGTGCCTCCTTCACATTTTTGTATATACGCAAATCAGAATAAGAATCTTTTACCTCTGAAACCGTACCAAAATACTCATTGTTTAAAAAAATATCATACCCCCCATTATCATTTCTTACCAAATAAGCGGTTTCAGCGGTCAACTCTACTGTTTGCAGCCGATCCTTTGGAGCTATTGAATAAGGCTCTACTACAACAAACGATATTAACATTAAAATAAGAGTAATTGCCACAAATAATATTACACTTTTCACTCCTGATTTTCGTTCAAAATTATCATCCAATACAATATAAAATCTTTGAGAAAGAGCGGAGGCAGTTCTGCTGTCAAAAGCCAACGAAAAGTTGCTGATCCGGGAAGGAGCATTTCCTTTTGCAATTGTCAAAAGGCATTCCAGATAATTGATCTTTTCCGCCTTGCTCATCTGTTTTGTAACTGCTGTATCCACCCGTATTTCAAGAATCTTATCAATTTGCTGCTTTAAAATATACACGAAAGGGTTCCACCAATAGATAATGCCGGTCAGCTCAATAAACAGCTTTATCCATAAATCATAATGGTAATAGTGGGTAACCTCATGCCTGATTATGTAGTATAATTCTTCATCAGACATCTCAAGTTGGGGTAAAATAATCTTTGGTCTAAATATCCCAAAAAGCAGCGGGACAGAAACCGTGTTTGTCCTTATCACAGTAAATTTCGTGGATTTTCCGTATAAAAGTTCTGCCTTTTTAATCAAATCCATTATGGTTTCATCATTAATGCATGACTCTTTTTCAACTAGATTTTTAAATTTTATATAAGCAGATATTGTTTTAAACCCCAATAAAACAGTTCCGCAAATCCAAATCAGCAAAAATATATGGTACACAGAAACCCTGGCCATATTAGATTCAATGACCGGAATATAAAAAAAGGCAAACACTTCAGGCAGTATATGTTTTTCAAATACCGTATATTGAAATGAAAACTCAAATGGTATAAGCAACCTCAAAAGCAGCAATAAAATTCCCATCAACAATACACTTACGCTTATTTGCAAAATTCTTTTATAATTATTTAAGAAAAGCGATATTGCAATGATTGATAAATTACAAATAAGCAAGATTGTTATTAATGAAGCACTTGACAGAATCATATTATTCTTCCTCTTGACTAAGTGACTTTTTTCTTTCTTCCAGCAGTTCTTCCAGCTCTTCAATAACTTCTTTCTCATTTTTTTCATGTTTCAGCAATGTTGCTACCAGACCGGGGATAGGTACTTCCATCTCTTCCTTTCGAAGCTGGTTGATAAATTGCTGGATCATAAGATCCCTTTTTGATACAACCGGAGTGTAACTACGGGTTAAAACAGTGCCGCTATATACAATATCAGCAACCTTTATATAACCTTTTTCCAAAAGCTTTCTAATTACAGCCTGTACCGTATTACTGCTTAATGACTCATTTATCTTTGTAATGTCTGAAGCAACCAGGGGCTTTTTACTCTCCCAGAGTATCCTCATAACATCCATTTCTCTTTCCGTCAAAAAAATTTTACTTTTAGATTTAGGCATGATCTTTTCTCCTTAGATTTACAGCGAACAATTAGTCATATATAATGATACATTATTTTATTTATAAAGTCAATAATTTCGGCATTATACAAAAGTGTTTTTTATATAAATTTATATAAAAAATAATATAAATTATGTCGATAAAAAGCTTAAAAGGTATTTTAGGCTTTTATATTTGATTTATCCACTTGACATTATTAGTATATAGTGTTTTAATATTGTTATAAATACTGAGTTATTATTTTATATACTATAACATTTAACCAGTAATAGTGCGAAGCAGCAAGTATAAATGATGCATTGCTAATATAGGCAAAAAGGAGGGATTAATTATGTAATATTTTTTTCAAATAATTTATTGTGAATTCAAATTTCAAGCGAAAGGATGGATGCCTTATGATTAATAAAAGTTAAGTAAAGCTTTAGTATTTTGTATTATAACAAGCCCTTTAGTAACAGTATCTGCCATATTGTTTGATTTCATTTTTGTAATAAATGACATCAATTAAAAATTGAAAGTGAGGATTGTTATGTTTAAAAAAATATTATCTTTATTTTTAGCAGTATTATTAATTATGGCAATAAATACAAGTGCTTTTGCCAAAGAATCTCAATATAATCCTGAACAAGTTTCTGTTGGTGATATCATTCATACGGAAAGCGGCAATGATGTGGTTATCAAGGTTAACGAAGATCAATCATTTTATACTGCACCTTTAGAATACTCTATGTTAAGAGCAGCCAACACCTGTTCTCATACTCAATTAGAGGCATATGGATCTATTACCGGCCAAAGTGTTAGTTATAACAAGTCAGATTCTACATATTGCTATAAGACCAGAACTGTTCAGAATGCACGTTGTGTACAATGTAAAAAAACTGGTTTTAAATTTTACGGAACTTGGACAAAGCATAAACACTCTTATCCTCTATTGAGCAGTACATGTAAAGAATGCGGTTATAAAAAATAACAAAAGTATTTTATAAAAAGTAAAAAATAAAAGAAAACCTCCTTCAGATACTATAAATGTGCTTTACTGTTCACTTATTAATCTGAAGGAGGTTTATTTATAAAAATTTTAAGTTATCTTTAAAATCAGAATCATTTATCTTTGGAAAATCCTTTCACTTGTATCCGTATTATATGACTGCCCTAAGCCACTTGTCCTGAAGAAATATATAAAAACAATTCTGTCTGCACAAATATTTTTATATTTTGTTGTAACGAATTGCCTTTAAAACGGATATATCTCAGGAGGTGATTCCATTGATAAATTAACAATCAGCAATAAAAAAGCATACAAAGTAATCAAAAGGAAACGAGGTGATCTAATGCTTAATAAAATCCCAAAATTATTATCGGTAATGTGTATGGCAGTTATAATTGGCTTGTTAACATGCGGATTCGCATATACAAAAGCAAATTCTTATTCTTTGCATTTTTCAGGTAAAAATAATACAGAGGTTACCTTATTCGCTGATAAACGAGAGCTTATACAAAGTGATCTCGCAGCAGATAAGGAACATGAAAACCTTGAAATAGGCCAGGTTATTGTATCCCATGGCGTGAAAGAAGCCGTATTTGCCATAGGAGCAGATGGTTCATATATAACTATTCCGGCATCAGAATAATGCATAAGCAGACACGTATCGAAATACGTGTCTGCTTCAAAGCAAATATATGTCCAGGAGGTAATTGTGTGTGGGAAATGGATGGGATTTACAAAGAACATGCGGATTTAATTTATAAATATTTGTTTTCACTATCTCTAAACGCTCATACAGCGGAGGAATTGACACAGGAAACCTTTTACCGTGCCATACTATCCATAGATACATATAATGGAAACTGCAAAATGTCTACATGGCTCTGCCAGATTGCAAAGCATTTATGGTATCAGGAATTGGATAAAAACCGGCGAAGAAAAACTGAACCATTGGATGAATCTTTGCCGGATTGTTCAAAATCGGTTGAATCTGCGGTATTGGATAAGCAGGGCAAAATGTCAATTTACCGTATGCTTCACAATCTGCCCGAGCCTATGAGAGAGGTTATGTATCTCCGGCTTTCAGGAGAACTTAGTTTTAGGGAGATTGGAGAGCTTTTAAATCAATCAGAAACATGGGCACGGGTAACCTTTTATCGGGGTAAGAAAAAATTAATGGAGGGATTAGAATGAAAGATACATTAAATTGTAATATCGTTCGGGATATGCTCCCATTATATGCCGAAAAGCTGACCAGCGAAGAAAGTAATACTGTTATCCGCCAGCATTTAGAGCAGTGCGAAGATTGCAGAACATATCTTGAACATATACAAAAGCCCATTGACTTCCCCACAGTACCTAAAATTGAAATAGAATATATGCGGAAAGTAAAATACTCTCTTAAACGGAGAACCTACATCTTATCCGGCGTAATTGCCGCCTCTTGCATTATACTGCTTGGCATTTTTCTCCGTTTATTTATCGTTGGTTCTCCTGTTTTTATCGGAGATTCGCCCATTAACTACCAGTGGAATTACGATACCGGCAGGGAAATTTATTCTATACGCGGAACGCTGGAACAAACAAAAAACAGTGTTAGAGTCAAAGTCTATGATGACAAACAAAGCAATCAAATAAACATTAAGATGTATGAGATCATGCCCTCTGTTTTCTTTCCCAACAATCATTTTTCGCTTGATATTCCATGGAATGGAGATACAAACATTGTCTGGCAGGGAAAAAATAATCAGCAAGTAATTATGGGTTCTCAATATTTGAACCTGTTTATCTCCAAATTTCAAGACGGGAATTATGAAAAACTTATAGATCTATTTGATATGGAGGGAGCAGCCATGATAAAACGCTTGTATGATAATGCTCCGGATATTTCCAGTAATGCTCTGGTTCCTTTTGATGAAACAAAATATAATCAATACATGATCATCAGCCTTCCGCTTACCAGCGGCAAGTACTCTGCCGTATGGATTGCAGATGATAAGGCTTTGCAGGAACAAGCCTTGGATGAACGTATTTTTCTATATGAGGAAGACGGGCAGTATTATTTCTACAAGCAAGGTCAGCATTTAAAAAGCCTTTCCTCTAAAGATATAGATGAAATATTAAATTATATAAAAACAAAAAGGTGAGTCCATAAAGGGTGAGATAATTTATGAAGATCTTTTAAGCTGTTTTATCTCCAAAATCTGAGATTTGGGCATTAAGTTACCCCCTGCCTATAAATGGCAGGGGGTATGTACCTTTGCTGCCTGAAAAAGAGAAAACATGTATCCCTTATCTCTGACGATTGAAATTATACACCTAAGTGAATCAAATAGCTGTTTTGCTTACCAAGCTGCGCAACAGCATCAATCATTTGACACATGTTTTTCATAAAACACTCTTTTTTTATTTCCACAGTTTCATAGCTGACTACTCCATTTTCTGTAACATACACATCTCCGCGCAATTTAATCATATCAGGGGCATTATCAAAAAGAGATTTTATGCTTTTCAGGATATTATAAAGTTGTTTTTGAGACTCAGCATCATATAGAGTAATCCCATCTCTGTTAAGGCCATATACCTGCGAATCATCATAATAATTTTTCCCTGGAGCCCATGCCAAATAGTCTGCAAAGCAAGAAATGATATTGTCATTAATGACCATATCCAGTAAAACAGAACAAGTTTCACTCATGTCATCATCTAAAATACGGTCATAAAAACTTATGTCCTGTAAAACACTTTTATCCTCAATGGATATTAATAGAAATCTATGTTCTAGTGCCACTTTATTCCTAACCTTCTTTCCTTATAATATAAATGTATCTTACCATGCTTTGCATTACTTTGGGCATTAAAATTAAATTTATGATTTTCCGTAGCTAATAATTTTACCTGTATTCGGAGTGCCATATATGTCAATAAATTTCCCATTTTTCTTGTATCGGGTTACATTTGGTGTCGGGCCATATACAGGAGATGATGTTGCACCTGACAAGTTGCTTTTAAAACCTTGAGCACTGCGAACATATGCACAGATATTTGAACTGCCTACTCCTGACTTATGCTTATTAAAATGATAATTTATTGAATCATATACAGAAGAAAATGAACCTTGATGCCAAGATGAGGACAGATTCGCCGGCATTTCCCTATGCCCGGTAGATTTACCTTTACCAAATTCGGTTTTACCGTCAATTCCATAATAATCGACCGTAATATCCTCATAGCATTTTAACATATTAATGTTAACTGTTATAGTTTTTGTTGTAAGCGGCGCCAGTTTCGTGGCAGTAAACGCTTTACTGGTGGATCCTGTTTTTACAGTCCCTGCAAAAGTGTCCACTGTATCAATTCCTGTATTAAATACGGAAATAATCACCTGAGATTCTGATGCCACCCAATTTACCGTTAACAGATTTGGCACTCTGGCCAATCCAGGTGTTGCTGCTATCTCAGATTTTCCGATTATTACATCTGAACTATCACTATATTCCATCTCCTGCACAGCTGCAGTATCAACCGAAGCCGCCTGAGTCTCCAATGGAATAGCCATAAATATTGTAAAAGCTACCAGTAATGCTGATATAAACTTTTTCATCTTATTTTCCTCCTTTATTAGCAGTCGTCTGTACTTTACTTCAAATTAATAAACCAATGGAATCACCCCCATTTAAAAAATAAACACGAATCGTGACCTTACTTTTTCTACGTTGTAATAAAATATCACCATTGCTCCTTTGTATTGTTTTAAATACTTATATATTATTTTAATTACAATGTCATTGTATAATATAATCAAACTTGTTTCAATACTTATTTTAATCTTTTTAACCAACAAAAGCTCAGTTATGAAAGAAATAACCGCTTTTCCGTTCTTGCTTTATAAGCCGTGCCTTCGTTGATCATGGCATAGGTGGACAGCCAGAAAAAAGAATGCATTTCAATATAGCTGGAATTCTCCAAAACACGGGGGATAAATAAAAGAAGTCAGCAATATGGCGCTGACTTCTTTCATTATTAATCTATTATAGAAAGGATAGATGGGGATCAATTGATTTCATTAACTGATAAAGTTTACTTATTATTTACGGATTTGGGCATTTGCATTTTTTTCGTAATACATTGCTATCCCACTGTGATCGTCCTGGCCGTGTCCATCCCCATGCAGTATCTGGAGTATTTCCATTACCGAGGAGGTCAAAGGCAGGTATGCCCCTACCTCATGCCCTGTTTCCAGTGCGTTATTTAAATCTTTAATATGTAAATCAATCTTAAATCCAGGCTTAAAATTGCCTTCCATAATCATAGGCACTTTTGCATTCATAACGTTTGAACCTGCAAGGCCCCCTTTAATTGCATCAAAAACTTTGACAGGGTTTACACCTGCTTTCGTGCTCAGCATAAACGCTTCTGAAACAGCAGCTATATTTAAGGCAACAATTACCTGATTCGCTAACTTTGTTGTATTTCCTGCTCCGACCTCTCCGCAATGTACTGCACTTGCTCCCATTGCCATCAAAACTTCATATACTTCATCGAATATTGCTTTATCTCCTCCTGCCATGACAGCCAGTGTTCCATCCACTGCCTTTGGTTCTCCGCCCGATACAGGGGCGTCAATCATTTTTACTCCTTTTTCTGCGCAAGCCTTACAAATCTCCTGTGATACAAGAGGTGCAATGGAACTCATATCAACAAGAACCGTTCCTTCTGCTGCACCTTCCAATATCCCATTTTCCCCCATAACAACCGCTTTCACATGGGGGCCATTTGGCAGCATGGTAATAATCAGTCTGCATTCCTCTGCCACTTCCTTTGATGAAGCTGCTGCCTTTGCTCCCTCCGCTGTCATGGCTTCTATATTTTGTTTTATCACATCAAACACAACCAATTCATGGCCTGCCTTTATAAGGTTTTTAGCCATAGGTTTTCCCATAATTCCAAGACCGATAAATCCTATTTTCATATTTACCTCCATCTGCCGCTTCAGCGGTATACAAATTCACTTTAACCAGGAATTTACACCTTTGGTTTCATTTGTGCCATCTCTTCAATCGCTTCCACAATATGTTCTTTTGTAAGGCCATAATATTCCAATACATCATTATAGCTGTGACCACTGCTTCCAAATGTGTCATTTACACCAACATAACCGATTGGCTTGCATTCTTTACTAAGCACCTCGGAGATGGCGCTTCCAAGTCCTCCCACAATGCTGTGTTCCTCTGCGGTAACAACGGCCCTGCAGCCTTTCACAAGATCGATCACCGCCTCTTTGTTCATGGGTTTAATTGTACTCACATTAACAACCTTTACCGAAATCTTACCATTCAGCTCTTCTGCAGCAGCCAGCACTTTTCCTACCATAATTCCGGTAGCAAAAACAACGATTTCACTGCCTTCCCTTATTACACTTGGTGTGCCGATCACAAAGGGTTTATCTTCCGGTGTTACATTTTCGTAGTCATTCCGGTTCAGTCTGAGATAACAGGGACTTATTATCTCCACCATTGCCTTAACCGCCTGAACCGTCTCATTGGCATCTGCCGGGCTTATCACCGTCATATTCGGAATTGCCCTCATAATGGCCATATCTTCTATGGCCTGATGGGTGGCTCCATCTCCAAAATCCGATAATCCGGAGGATGATCCGCATATCTTTACATTTAGTTTTCCAATTGCAATGGTCTGGCGTATCTGATCATAGGCACGTCCTCCCGCAAAAACCGCAAAAGAATTGGTAAATGGAATTTTGCCTGTTTGTGCCAATCCAGCTGCAACCGAAGTCATGTTTGCTTCTGCAATTCCCATTTCAAAATGCCGTTCCGGATAAGCGGTTTCAAACAATTTGCCCATTGTGGAAGCCCCCAGATCCGCATCAAGAACAACGATTCTCTTATCTTCTTTTCCTAACTCTACCAGCGTATTGCCATAGGCAATTCTTTGATTTGTATATGCCATTTTCTTTTCCTCCTGCTTAAGCCAATTCTTTTAATGCCTGTGCATAAGTTTCCCGGGTCAGCATTCCATTATGGAAACCCACAACATGTTCAGCAAAGCTTACACCTTTCCCTTTAACGGTATGTGCTATAATTACCGTTGGTCTGCCCTTCACAGTATCTGCTTCATCCAGAGCAGCAAGAATTGCTTCCATATCATGTCCGTCAATTTCAATGACATTCCAGCCAAAGCTTTCCCATTTTGGAATTAACGGATAACTGTTAAACCGGTCTGTGATCTTACCATTTGCCTGCAATTCATTATTGTCGACAATTGCTACCAGATTATCTGCCTTAAACGCACTTGCTGCCATCGCAGCTTCCCAAATCTGTCCTTCGGCGCTTTCCCCATCTCCCACCAGAACATATACTTTGCGGTCAATATGATCAAGCTTCAATCCAAGGGCCATTCCCAGACCAATGGAAAGTCCCTGTCCAAGTGATCCGGTACCGGCTTCAATCCCCGGTGTTTTCATTACATCCGGATGCCCCTGCAAGTGAAATCCGATTTCCTTTGTATGCTTAAGATCCTCTGCCGGAAAATATCCGCACTCTGCCAATGCCGCATACTGTAAAATTGCCACATGCCCTTTGCTCAGCAAAAATCTGTCTCTGTCCTCCATCCGGGGATTTTTCGGATCATGTTTCATTTTATGGAAATATAATGCCGAAACAATATCTGCGGAAGAATTTGAACCGCCGATATGACCTGCAACTCCAACTCCCATACTGACCACCACATCTTTTCTTAAAAGCTGCGCCTTTTTCTCCAAATCTTCAATTAATTCCTTACTGTATTCCATGATTTTTACCTCCCTTACTATTTATCTGTAACAACTACTTTTATTAAATTTCCAGGTGTATGGGCCAGTTTCTCAAAATATTCCGGTACCTGCTCTAAGGTAATTTCTTTACTGATCAACGGTTCCACATTCAGCTTACGTTCATTTAATAAGCTTACGACCTGGCGAAACTCCTCATATCCATATAGGAAAGAACCCTGTACGGAAAGTTCCCTGGTAACGATCTCCTGCATATTAATATCAATCATTTTTTTGCTGTTGCCGATCCACACAGCCGTTCCTGCAAAACAAAGGGATGACATGGCCTGCTGGACCGTAGGTGCTGCGCCTACTGCCTCAATTGCCACATCTATGCCGTGTTCATGGGTTTCTTCCAGAATTCTCTCCTTAAAATCTTCCCTGCCCGGATTGATAACCACATGGCATCCCATATTTTTTGCCACTTCCAATCTGCTGTCGTTCAAATCAGAAACAATAATCTTAGCCGGATTCTTCATTTTCACACAGGCAAGTGCTAATAATCCGATGGTTCCTGTCCCAACGACTAACACATTTTTTCCTTCTAAATCACCTGCATGGGCGACTCCCCGATATGCCACAGCCAAAGGCTCCATCAAAGATCCAATGGTGTGGGAAACATGATCCTCAATCGGGAAACAGCATTTTGCAGGCACACAAATATATTCTGCAAAGGCTCCGTCTACTTCCAACACTCCAAATGCTCTTTTATTCAGGCATAAATGTACATCACCCTTTTTACACATATCACAGTGCCCGCAAAAAGCTACCGGGTACACGGCTACTCTGCTGCCTGTTTCATATTCCGTAACGCCCTCTCCCAAAGCTGTAATTTCACCTGCAAACTCATGTCCCATGATCATCGGTTCTATTCTCCGGCCCGTTAACCCGAGAAATCCATGTACATCGCTTCCGCAGATACCACAGGCCTTTACACGTAATTTGACTTCTCCTGCTTTTGGGCTGGCAGCCGGCACATCTTTATAAACCATTTGATTTGGTCCTTCATATACAACTGCTTTCATTTTCTTCCGCCTTTCTTTCATCCACACAGGTTTCTGATTTAAAATTTCCATACTGGTAACCAATCCAGACGGTCATTTCTCCGCTTTCCCGGTTGCTCCAGCTGTAATAAGGAACGGCACGGATTCTTACAGGCTCTACCCCTTCCTGCACCGGCAAATATAGCTGTCCCCTCCATGACTCCTGTTTTCTGCGAAATCCGTCAGCCGTTACTACGCAGACTCCACCCAAAAGCGTTTCATCAAACTCTGCGTTCAAACTGCAATTTCCATTGAGCATAATGTCAAATAAACCTTTTCCATTATCTGCCTCCTCCAGACAGTAAACCAAAGGGCCATATTGAATCGCTGCCTTTGCACAATTCATACGCACAGATGGATGTGATTCCAAAAGAAAGGGCCGTAACTGCAGGTCAAGTTCTAACTTCTTTGCTTTATTCCAGTTCTTACGGATATACAGATACCCTTTTTCTATCTGCTGGGTATTCAGAGTTTCTTCTCCCGCTTTGGCTGTTGCGTGATGGCACCAGCCTGGAATTCTTACTGCAATTGTAAATTCCTCTTCCAAGTCCGTTTCCACAAAAATGCTGATTTTTCCGTCCCAGGGATAACGTGTTTTTTGAGTGATCCTAACCTCCTGTCCCTGAACTTCCAGCTTCATGCTGTTTTCCAGATACAAATGAACATATATAATATCTTTTTCATCAGGAGACAGCCCCCTGGAATAAACATATCCGCCAATGGATTCTGTTAATCTTGCCAAATTCATGGGACAGCAGGAAACCGGAAACCAGCTTTGGCGAACAGGAAACATTCTTGGATTTGTAATAATACGGTCTTCAAACACTCCGGGATGTACTGCCAGATGATTGGCATAAAAGAACTTATCTCCCTTAAGGGATACTCCGCTGATTACCCCGTTATAAAGCGCCCGTTCCATGATATCCCCATATTTTCCATCAGGTGAAACCATCAGCATCCGATTTGCCCACATGACCAGCCCAATGGAAGCACATGTTTCGTTATACGCTTCTTCATTGGGCAGCTGATAATCGAAATTAAAGCGTTCACATCCGTCCTGGGAGCCGATTCCTCCGGTCACATACATCCGTTTCGTTGTCACATTGTCCCACAGGCGGCTGCATGCGGTCCACAAGCTTTCATCTCTTGTTTCCGCCGCCACATCCGCCATGGCACATGCCATATAGGTCACCCGGACCGCATGCCCTTCCGCAGTATCCTGTTCCCGTACCGGAAGATGGGACTGAAACAGCGCATACGGTCCTTTTGCAATAAAACTCTTTCCCAGGATTCCTTTTGGACCTCTGTCCTCTACATCACGGCCGTATTTTTTTGCCTCTTCTTCAAAAAAGTACGGCTGCTTTCCTCTTTCATCCAGAAAATACTTGGCTAATCTCAGGTATCTGGATTCCTTTGTTAACCGATACAGCTTTACCAGGGACAGTTCGATTTCCTGATGTCCCGGATATCCATGTATTTTTCCTTCTTCCGGTCCAAATACCGTATCAATATAATCTGCATATTTACATATGATCTTTAGAAAGCGATCCTTTCCCGTGGCCTCATAATAGGCAACAGCAGCTTCTATCAAATGTCCGGCACAATATAATTCATGCATCTGGTACACATTTGTCCAACGCTTCCCCGGTTCCACCACCGTATAATATGTATTTAAATATCCGTCTTCCATCTGCAGCTTTGCAAAATCTTCTACAATGGAATCAATTTTCTCCTCAGTTTCCGGATCCGGATGATGGTACAGGCTATATGCCGCCCCCTCTATCCATTTTGCCAAATCCGAATCCCAATAATGATGGGGCCTTGGGACCCCGCCTTGAGCCATATTATCTTCCAGTACACCATC
This sequence comes from Lachnospiraceae bacterium, assembly GCA_902363835.1. GTDB lineage: Bacteria > Bacillota > Clostridia > Lachnospirales > Lachnospiraceae > Lacrimispora. The sequence goes on along the minus strand of CABJBM010000036.1, from coordinate 25,422 downwards.
AATGGTAAAAACGCCTTTCCGGGGCCTGTTATCATTTTCCGGATGGTAAATGCATTTGACAGAATCCACACGGCCGGAAACTCTGCACTGTTCATACTCAGCCGGAAGGGTTACCATCCGATTGGTATCTTCTCTTTTTTTCCAGAATCCGCCTGTGATTTCTACGGATTTCCAGCTGATTGTTTCTGATATGTTCCATTTTTCCATGATTTTTTCCTCATTTCTCACCCTTTCACTGCTCCTGCCGTGATTCCTGTTATTAAATACTTCTGCAGGAAGATAAAGATCAGCAGTACAGGTATGGTTAAAATTACTGCAAATGCCATCAGGCTGTTCCATTCAATTCCATATTCTCCAATCGCCTTATACATATTTACGGTTAAGGGATAGAAACGATCTGTTTTAATAAACGTCAAAGCTCCCATTAAATCCCCCCAGCCCCAGAGGAATGTAAAGGCTGCAGATACAATAATTCCCGGATAGGTAATTGGCACCATAATTTTTGTAAACACTCTGAATCTTCCGCAGCCGTCAATAATGGCCGCTTCTTCCAGTTCCTTTGGAATTTCCAGAAAATATGGCCTTAAGGTAATAATGCAAAACGGAATACTCTGTAAGCATGTAAAGAACACAGGGGAAATCAATGTATCGAGAATTCCGATCTTCTTGAACATAATAAAAAGCGGTGATAAAAACAAAACTGCCGGCAGCATCTGAGTGATTAAAATTGCCAGTAATACCGCCTTGTTCATTGGCAGCTTAAACCGTGCCAACCCATAGGCAGACAACGCGGCCAGAACAGTGGATACCAATGTTGTTGTTACAGCAATCAAAATACTGTTCCGAAAGCTTACCCAGATTGGTACGCTGCCTCTGATAAACAACTGTGATACATACCCGCCTAAATTTATCTTATGAGGAAAAAATGTGGGTACTTCTGCAAATATTTCACTGGAAGACTTCAAAGAAGTGATTACCATCCAGTAAATCGGAAATAAAAAGATAATCAGAACAATTACCGCAATCCCGTTATAAATAATCTGGTTCCTTTTAACCTTTTTGCCCATATTACATCACCTCATCTTTCTCCATTAATTTCAAATTAAGATACCCTATTACTGACAAGATCAGCAGCATGATATTTGCCACCGCAGCTCCCTGTCCTAATTCAAAATTTGAAAATGTTAATTTATAGGAAGCTGTGGCCAGAATCTGTGTGGAATTCAAAGGCCCTCCGTTGGTCATGATGTAAATTAAATCAAAGGCTTTAAAGGTGTAAATAAATCCTAATGTAATAACGCTTAAAATCGTTGGCTTTAATAAAGGAAGAGTGATATAAAAGAAGCTTTTCACCTCTGAAGCCCCATCAATGGAAGCCGATTCAAATACCTCCTCAGGGAGCGTGGTAAGGCCGGTTGCAAGAAGCAGCATATTAAACGGCACCCCTCTCCATATGTTGGTAATAATAAGAGCCGCCATGGCCCCCCGTTCCGTTGTCAGCCAGGAAACCGGGGCATCAATCAGATGCAGCTGCATCAGAAAGTAATTGAGAATTCCGGAGCCGTCTCCCGCAAAAATCCATTTCCAGACACTGGAAAACACAATGGCCGGCACCAACCAGCAAACCATCAACAGCCCCCTTGACGCATTACTTAATCTGAAATTTTTTGAAAATAAAAGCGCCAAAGCAAATCCTATGATAAATTGGAACAGAATCGACATTACTGTAAAGAAAATCGTATTGAAAATGGCTTTACGAACCATTGGCATCATTAATACTTCCTTATAGTTTTGCAATCCGATGAAAGCCTGATTTCCATTCAGAGTATCCAGGGTAACCTCTCTGAAGCTCATGGAAATATTATAGACCAACGGAAAAATTACAATTAGAAGTAAAAAAACCGTCGCAGGTAAAACAAAACCATAACCGCTTATCTTTTCACTTTTCGTATAACCATCTGACACATGTCTTTTTTTCTTTGCTTTCATTAAGAATCCACCGCCTCATTCTTCTAACACCTTAATTTTAGGCAAAAAATGAGCGCTGTAAGTAATCATATTTACTAACACGACTTTTTTACAGCGCTCTCTATTATTCAGGTGCTGATACCTTATTTATTTTAATGCATCAATTGCTGCTCCGGCATCCTTTGCCCCATCCTCCGGCGTTTTGGCTCCTAATATTACGGATTGCAGCATTTCAATTATACAATCACTAATCTTATTATAATTTTCTACTGGCATTGCAATTGCATAATCTTCCATTTCTACAAATGTTTTAATGGGTTCCTTGCTAAAATATTCCGAAGCGGCTGCCACATCCTTTCTGGCAGGGATATAATTCTCAGCTTCGCTGTACTTCTCCATTACCTCAGGCTGATTCATGTATTTTACAAATTCCCAGCTTGCATCTACATTATCATTATTGGATATTGCAAAATTGTGTCCGCCCAGTACGGTCTTAAAACCTGCCGCTCCTTCCGGAATCTTGGCCACACCAAATTCAAAGGAAGCATCTGCTTTAATGGCATTTAATCTCCATGGGCCGTCAACAATCATTGCTGTTTTGCCTGCGATAAACTGGTTCGCATTATCGCCTGAGTTATAATTCACCACTTCCGTGCTCATATATTTGTTATCTACCAGTTGTTTGTAGAAATTCAGCATATTAACGGTTTTTTCTGAATTGATTTTATCCACATCTGAGCCGAAACTCCAGATAAACGGCCACATCTGAAAGGAAGTATCCGTAGTTTGGCTTCCTGCCACTCCAAACCCATTCACACCGATGGCTGCCAATTTCTCACATGCTGATAAAATCTCATCCGTAGTCGCCGGCGCATTGTCAATACCTGCCTTTTTAAACAGCTCTTTATTATAGTACAGGCAAAGGTTATTGGAAGTAAACGGAAGCCCATAATATTTTCCGTCATATACACTTTGTCCAAGAGCGCTTTTATAATATTGATCCACATCGATTTCCGCTTCTACCCGGCTTGTAATGTCTGCTAAAATCCCCATTTTTGCATAGGTAGCCGTATCCGTATTATCCACATCCATAACATCAGGAAGGCTGTCACTTGCAACCATAATGTTAATCTGTTTTCTTGAATCCGCCAAAGGCATGTACTGGATTTCCACTTCAATTCCTGTCTCTTTTGTAAAATCTTCAATACACTGGTAAAGAACCTGCTTTTCCTTTGGATAAGTCAGCAAAAGCGATATCTTTTTTGCACCCTCTGAACCGGTCTCTGACTTTTCCTTACTTTGCGCTGCATTTGTAGCCTCAGGCATTTTGTCCGTTGCCGCACTGGTCCCACAGCCTGTGACAATGCCTGCAATCGTGGCTGTAGTAATTAACCCCATCAATAACTTTCTGATTCTGCTTCCCATAAAACGTCCTCCTCGCATTTATTTTTACAATAAAAGCATAGCATCCTTTACTACAAATACATATTGCATATTTCTAAGAATTGTGTCAAAAACCAAACTGGGATTTCAGGGATGATTATACTCACTTGGGCTTTTTCCCGTATATTTTTTAAACACTTTGCAAAAATATTTTACATCCGTATATCCGCTCTGTTCCGCGATCTGATAAATCTTCCATTTTCCTTCTCTTAATAATTGTTTTGCGTGTTCTATTTTCACCTGTGTGCAATAGGTGGTATACTTTATTCCCAATTCTCTTATAAATAACGCACTTAAATACTCCGGTGTTATACGAAACCTTCTTGCCATCTCCTCTAACAGAATATTTTCTTTAAACTCTTTTTCAATCATATGTAATACTTTATTAATGATTAAATTGTCACAATGATGAATGTTTTCTTTGCTTTTCTTAAAGTCAGTTAACACATTCATGATCACCATGCCGTAGGAACCTGTGAAAATTCTGTTTTTTACCCAGTCCAAAATATTTAAGTGACTGATTTCCTGATAAATCCCGTAGCTGGACTTCCTGATTTCGTATAAAACAGAAACTGTCATACACATCATTGCTTCCCGGACATCTTTATAATGGTATGGCTGATCTTTAAGATAACTCACGAACCTTTGCAGATCTTTTCTTATTTCTTCAATTTCAAGTCTGCCGATTTTTTGGATGACTTCTTTCTCAATTTCGCTTGGGTATACAAATTGTTTACATCTGACTTTTGAAATTTCTTCATCACAGATAATCTTCCATTTAACTCCGCTTAAATTCCAATTGCTATTATCTTCAATCTTATTTACCGCCTGATAAAACTCATGGACTTCTTCCATTATACAGGAGGAGAAAGCGACATCGCTTTCTCTCTGCTCAAACGCCTCTAAAAGCCTTGTCTCCAGTTTTACCCTGTCTTCCATTTCAATCAGAAAAAAGTACTCGTTCTTTTTCTGCGAAAAAGAATAATACGAATAACCGGATAAATAATATCCCATTATCTCCTTCCACTTTTTAATTTCTCCGGAAGTGAAGCTATTATCGCCTTTCAGCAGCAGCAAATATAATTTCTTCCCCGCCGGGATCCTTGCTGACAATTCCTGAAGGTATTCCTCCGCTGCTTCCTGGGAAACAGAGCTGATACGCTCCCATAATTCCTGCATGGAAAAACGGGAAGGCTGAATCTGCTTCCTTTCCTCCAAAATCATATCCCGGACTTTTTCCAGGGAAGCCTTCAAAGAATTTTTGGTAATTGGCTTTAATAAATAATCCACACCTCCCAATTTAATTGCTGCCTGGGCATACTTAAAATCCGCATAGCCGCTTAAGATTATAAATTTGCAGGCTATTTGCTGTTTATAAATATTCTGTATCATTTCCAGACCATCTACCTTTGGCATCATAATATCCGTAATGATAATATCCGGGTTGGTACGTTTTACTACCTCCAGACCTTCCTGTCCGTTTCCCGCAGATCCTACAACCTCCCACTCCTGTCCAAGGGACCGGACCAACGCCTGTAATCCTTTTAAGGATTTCATTTCATCTTCCACAACTACAACCTTCAATTCTCCACCTTCTCTCTGCTGCTGATCTTCGGTATCACGATTTTAATGACTGTTCCTTTTCCTTCCTGGGATTCAACATTTAAATGATACATATTTCCATAATACAGTTCCAGTCTTGTCATCACATTGGATACTCCGATGGATTCACTGTTCCCTTTGGAATAGAATACTTCTTCCACCCTTTGTTTTGACATACCGTTTCCGTTATCCCGAATCATAAACTGTATATTCTCACTGTCTGTACTTGTAATTTGAATTTGAAGAAATCCCCCATGGTGTATGTCTGCATATCCATGAATAATTGCATTTTCAATAAAAGGCTGAAAAATCATTTTATGTATCTGATATTCATAGATACTTTCTTCACAATCTATGGCGTATTCAAAGTTATCCATAAAACGCACTTTTTGTAAATACAGATATTTATCCAGATAATTGATTTCTTCTTTTATAGAAACCATCTCATTACTTTTATTAATCTGATAGCGGAGTATAAGCGCAAATTGGCTTAACATTTCACTGATTTCATCCTGATCATTTTCAATGGCAAGCCAATTTATGGAATCCAGTGTATTATAAATGAAGTGTGGATTGATCTGATTCTCTAATGCTCTTATTTCCGCATCTTTTTCTTTTTTTCCTGAAATCTTAATCTCCTCCACCTGTTCATTGATCTTTTTCATCATTTTATTGAATTGTTCCGCTATAATGGTGATTTCATTTTTTCCTTCGGAATTCATATTAACGGTAACGGATAATTCTCCATGTCCTACCTCACGCATGGTATTTACTATTTTCTTGACAGATGATGATAAATGTTTTGATACAATCCAAATGGAAAACGCCATTATAAACATCAGGGTTATTGAAATAATCCATACCTTGCTATGAAACTCCCGGATTTCATACAAAATATAACTATTGTCCAGCACACTGACCATACGCCACGAAGTTTTAGGTATTTCCTCAATCAAAACAAATTTCTTACTTCCGTCCAGCACCACCGCTTTATGATTATCCAATGGGGAAGAGATAATAGCCGCCCATGATGGGATTTCTTTCATATCTTTTCCCAGCATCTTTTTATCCCAATGGGTCACAACGCACTCTTCTTCATTAATAATAAAATTATAATTGATGTTTGTATCATATGAGATCTGAGCATCTGTACAGATCTCAGAAAGCACGGTTTCATTAATCCCCATCAAAAAAGTGCCCACAAATTTAGTATTATACAAATCAAATAACTTTTTCCGATATGTAAACAAATAATAAGGAGAAGTCCCTTGTGTGTCATAGTATTCGGCACCAATCCAATCTCTCTGCCTTATTCCGCTTTCCTCACCCTTGTACTGCTCAAAGTATTTTTTATGCAGACTGGAAGTTTCCTGGTAAAGAGAATCAATCAACAACCGGTCCGAACAAAAAGATTTCCCGTTTTCCGTCTGCACCACCAGCCACCTTACATCCGGACGATAAGACATAAATGTTCTGAACTTCCCCCGTATGCTTTCTTTTGCCTTTAATTCGCTCTTTTCATCCCCAGCCTGAAGCTTGTACATATCCGATAAAAATCCTTCATCTAAAATCATCTGATTGGCAGCATCTTCGTAGCCGCTTAATGTTGCCGAAATATTCATGGCAGCTTGTTCCACCGTTAACTGAAAGAAGCCAAGTATTTTTTCTTCTACCACCCTGGTTAAATATTGACTGCTGATTCCTGACAATAATATGATTTGAACAAAGCATAAAACCATAAATACGGCAGCAATCTGTCTGGCAAATGACAAGCGTTCCCAATATCTCTTCATTTTCTTCATTTTTATCTTCTATCTCCTGGTCTTTTATAGTTTGTGTATATTGATGCATTGCTTCTCATTTATTTTCTTTTATTATACACATTTCACCAAAACTTTTCTATATATATGCACTAAAAAAGGCTAAGTTCATAGACCTTTTTTTGTCTAAACTTAACCTTTTTTTGTTTATATAATTATAGTTAGAAATTGTACATTCTACAATCTGTACAAACATGCATTTCGTCCTTACATCCATATGCTTGGAAGCATCAAAAAGATGCCGTGTAACATTGTTAATGCCTTGGCTTGGAATACAATATGCAATTATGATTGTTCTATCAATATAATCATTTCAATTCAAAATAGTCCATTACCGACGTTTCCCGGAATCCGCAAGACTTGTATAAGCTGAGGGCTGTCGCATTCTCGGCAGCAACCTGGAGCATAATCTTCGCTGCATTTTCATCCTTCAGTTTTTCTATTGCCTTAAGCAGAATTGCCCGCCCAAATCCTTTTCCACGATTCTCCGGCAATACGCCCAGCCCGTATATCCCTCCAAGCCCATTAATCAGCTGCACATGGACTTTTCCCATGACCTGATCCTCCTTTTCCGCAAGATAAATGGTCATACCTCGTCTTTCTTCGTCTTCGGGTAAAAGAATTCCTTTATGGGGAACACTCTCCTCCTCTTCCTCAGGACAGCCGCCAAAATAAATCGTGTTTTGCCGGGCTATCTCAAAAGCATCTGCATTAGTGGCTTTTCTGAAGTTGATGCCACATAGCCATTTTTCATTCATCTCAAAGGATTCATCTTGCAGATACATTTCAAATTCCGAAAATTTATATGCCGCGCCAAATCTTTCTAAAAATTTCTCACCGGAAACCGACTTTTTATCGCACAATGCAAGAATGCTGCCCCCGTTCCTTTGTCTGCACTCTGCAATGGCCAATTCAAATAATTTTGAAAAAATTCCCTGTCGCCTATATTTCGGATGTACCATGCCGGTAATCTCCAGAGGTGACGATGTACCTCCAAAGTCACATATTCCAATATATCCTGCCAGTTGCTCACCGGCAAAATACATGAATTCATTGATACTATGAATACCGGTTTTATAAGTATTATTTACAGCATCACCAAGCTTATAGTCAAGCTCCAACTTTAAAGTGATCTGATCTTCATGAGAGCATTGCATCAGAAGTGAATTAATCGAATCATAATCTTCGTAACTAAGACAGCTTTTAAGTTTAATCCATGGTTCATTTATTGTTTTATTAACGGGAATTCCTCCTTTAAATCATACCGATGTTTTTTCTTCGGCATATAATTGTGAAATAACGCTTTTGCTATGTTCATGAAGGCAGACACTCTCCCCATGTCTTGCTGCTGCAATTCTGATAATCACAGCATCTGGTTCCTCCTTGGTGCCATGATATCTTCAACAATTCCGCCATCTTGATTCCCCATGCAAGGTAAGTTGATCAATCGCAATTTATTTTACCGCCATCCAATCGGCAGGCTGCACCGGTAGAAAGGGAGTTTTCTTGTGTTTTTGCAGCCTCCCGGATAGCTTGGATAATTTGTGCAAGGGGCTGTGCACCACTGATTTGATATTTTCCATCTATGATAAGGCATGGAACAACGTTGACGCCATATTTATTTGCAAGAAGCAAGTCCTTCTCCACCGCTTCTTTTGTGTTACCGCTGTTATAATGCTGCTCCCATTTCGTAAAGTCTATATCACTTTGCCTGATGCACTCGTTAATGACATCCTGTTCCTCAATGTTACGGTTTTGAACGAACAAGGCATTTTGCAGAGCATCAAAAACATCCCAATATCCAGCGTCACCTGCGGTGAAATATGCTGCTTTACATGCAATAAGTGCTTTCATGGACGTAGGGAATGGAAATTCTGCCTGATGCATTCCGGAGATATTAAATCGGTGCAGATCATCATTTTGATTTGCCTGTTCCCAATGGCTGAGAATCTCTGTTTTAGCCGCTGCTCTTGAACCAAACATCGCGTCAAAGTCCCGTTCCGATTTGACCAATGCATAAGATCGATGCACGATTTGAACTTCCGGCATCATTTTTTGGAGCTGACGCATCCTATATGACATTGGGAAACAAAAGCTGCATATTACGTCATGGAAAAACTCTATGGTCACTTTATTCATAATAACACTCCTTGTTTTTTATTATATATGTTTCACCAAAATATTTTCATTATGTTACTTTTTCGTTGGTTCTGCCCTTTTTAGCTTTTTTGTTATCCTTACAAGTTTGAAATTAGAACTCACATACCATGATATATTCTTCTTCGTTTTCATCGATTATTGAAAATCCAACACTTCGATACATTTTAACGGCATAATTATCCTTTTGAACTGCCAAGGATGTCTTTGCATAACCTTTTTCTTTCAGCAATTGGAGTATGGCTAACATCAAGCGGGTGCCGATTCCTTTTCCACGATATTCCTTATATAGAGAAATAGCAAACTCCGGTGTTTGACTGTCGATGTTTCCAAATCCCTTTACTGTACCGGATAAAATGCGTGTCCATACGGCACCCACAATTTTATCCCCATCCACAGCCACCAAACAATTATCATCTTTACGTCCAAAATTCTCAATGAAAACTTTTATTTCCGGCTGTTCAATAACGCTTCTCGGAATCAAATTATGTTCATCTCTTTGAAATATTGCTTCATAAAGAAAATCTTTAAGCACAGGGATCTCATTTATGCAAATTGGTCTGATTTTAATATTCATAATAGTAAACTCCTATGAAACAATTGGACTTCATATCCAGGTGTTTCCCCTTTGGAATGAGCAGAAAATCCGTTTATATATCCTTGCAGAATTGTTCTTTTTTGCTATGAATTGCAGTTCACTTAATAATTGAATACATTTTCATGTCTAGAATCACACTGTTTTTTATTGCGTTTCTTCTCAAGGCCCCTTCATACTCAAACCCTGCCTTTTCAAGTACGCGGCAAGACGCAATATTATCTGCAAAAGGTTCAGCAAAAACACGGATAATATCAGTGTTTTCAAAAATATATTTGCAGACTTGTTTTACAGCACTTGTCCCAATTCCTTTTCCCCAATACTGCTCTGAAATATAATATCCCATTTCTGCGGTTTCTTTCTTTCCAGAATCACCATTTCCGGCCAGTTCAAAATACTTCCCGTAGTACTCTCCGGGATTCTGTAAAGAAACGCTTAAAGTGTTCATCTATGTTTTGGGTATTTTTTTAATCAGCTTGTCCACCAAAGTAATGATTACCTCAGCTTTATCCTTGTCTAAGGATTCCATATATTCCATTGCTTCATCTTGCATATCATCATGATGTTTTTCATGCCCATAATAAACTGTTTCCCCCTGCTCAGTAAGCCGAAAGTAAGTGCCTCTTTTATCGTCCTTCAATTTATACTTCTCAATAAGGCCCTTTTCCAAAAGTTTATCTGCTACCTGTGTAACAGCTCCATTGGTAATGCCTAATGCTTGTGCCAATTCACTTACATTTGCATCCTTATGGTTAAATATCGCCATGATCAAATGTACCTCAGAATGATACAGCAAATGTCCGGTACCATAGTCTCTGCATTGTTTCATTTCCGCATTGAATATATTCAGTAATTGATACAATTTTTCAATAATATTTATCTCTTCCATTTAAATCACCCACTATATATTATAGCAACTAAAATATTTTGTCAATATTCTTTGTTGTGAGCTTAAAAATGTTTTAGCTGCTAAATCTTGACAAGGCATTTCAGTAGTTATATAATTATCTTGGTAACTAAAAATGAAGGTGGAAACTGTCGTAAAGATATTAATATATAAATTCCTTGGATGAGGATCAGGTGAAATCAATTGCTGCATTATTTAATTAACTGGCTAAGAAAATGTACTATCTTATTAGTTGGTATAAAATCGACTCAAATGTTTTAGGTGCTAAAACATAATCATTCCTCATATGTCTTACCTTTATGCAATCAACTTATAGAGCGGAAACAGGAAACTAACTCATTTTTTTTAACACTTAGTTAGCATACGCTAACTCGTTTATAAAATGTTTTAGTCACTAAAACACTTGATAAGATCAATCTGTATGAAGTTGTTTTAAAATATATCTTCCCGGTTTCTAATGAAACACACACCTTCTCATTTTGATATATCACATAAAATAATTAAGGAGGTTAAGATGATCATAAATAATTCCAATGAATAAAAAGGAAATTGAATGATTCCCAATAGAAAGACTGGGGATTTCTTACAGCTATATGCTTCATGGGATTCCTTCGATGCATTACGCTTTTATATGTACTGTCACCTATGTTTTTTACCGTTCATCTTATTAGATGAAACGATTGTCACTGCCGGATTGAAAGTGTTGTTTGCTGTTGAACGTTATATTTCAAATTCAACACTGTCAGAGAAAATTAAAAAAACAAAAAAGGGGTGCTAAATGTTGAAAACTTTATTAAAAATTGAAAACCTGCATGCGTCCGTTGAGGATAAAGAAATCATTAAAGGGCTGCATTTAGAAATAAAAGAAGGCGAAGTTCATGTGATTATGGGACCTAATGGCGCTGGGAAATCCACCTTAGCTAATATCATCATGGGACATCCCGATTACATTGTGTCAGAGGGACATATTTATTTTGAAGATGAGGATATTACCCAGGAAAAAACCAATGAAAGAGCGAGAAAAGGTTTATTTCTTTCATTCCAAGCGCCTGAAGAAATCCCCGGAATTACCATGGAAAACTTTTTAAAAACAGCCAGAGCTGCTGTCACAGGCCAGGAGGTAAAAGCTTATGCCTTCCATAAAGAAATTCTGGCTAAAATGAAAGAGCTTCAAATGGAAGAAAGTTATGCGTCCCGCCATGTGAACGTAGGTTTTTCCGGAGGCGAGAGAAAAAAGAGTGAAATATTCCAAATGCTGATGCTAAATCCTAAGCTGGCGATTCTGGATGAGACAGATTCCGGACTGGATGTTGACGCTGTCAAAACCGTATCTTCCGGCATCAACCAATTTAAAAATGATCAAAACGCCATCTTGATCATCACACATAATACCAGAATTTTAGATCAGTTGCATGCAGACTTTGTGCATGTATTAATTGACGGAAAAATTGTCAAAACAGGAAACGCTGACCTGATAGAGCAAATTACCGCAACGGGCTTTGCTTCCATGGAAAGCGCCCTGGGAAAGTGAGGCGGCAAAGATGGAAAAGAAAAAAACCTTTGTAGAGGATATTAACCGTGAAGTCTACGATATAACCAACGCTGATGCGGACAGCTATCGTATCGCGAAAGGCTTAACCAGTGAAATTGTCACCGAGATTTCATCATTTAAAAACGAACCATCCTGGATGACCGACTTACGTCTGAAATCCCTGGAAACTTATCATGCCATGGCAATGCCTAAATGGGGACCTTCTCTTCACGAGCTTGACATGGAAAAAATTATCACTTATGTGCGCCCCAACACTTCCATGAACAGTAATTGGTCTGATGTGCCGGATGAGATTAAATCAACCTTTGAGCGCTTAGGTATCCCTCAGGCGGAAAGAAACTCTCTGGCCGGTGTGGGAGCACAATACGATTCTGAGGTGGTATACCACAGCATTAGAGAAGAATTAACAAAACAAGGCGTTGTCTATCTGGATATGGAAACAGCGGTAAAAGAATATGAGCCCATGGTTCGGAGTCATTTTATGAAACTGCTTCCGGCGAAGACCCATAAATTTCTGGCCCTTCATGGGGCGGTATGGTCCGGCGGTTCATTCGTATATGTGCCAGAGGGCGTTGATGTGAAAATTCCCCTGCAATCCTATTTCAGGTTCAACGCACCTGGTGCAGGGCAATTTGAACATACGATGATTATTGTTGATAAGGGCGCCCGGCTTCACTTCATTGAGGGCTGCTCTGCCCCAAAATACAATACCCTCAATCTTCATGCGGGCGCAGTGGAGTTATATGTCAAGGAAGGAGCAACTTTACGGTTTTCTACCGTTGAAAACTGGTCAAAAAATATGCTGAATTTAAATACTAAATGTGCGCTGGTTGAGAAAAACGGCAATATGGAGTGGGTTTCCGGAACCTTTGGTTCCCATATTACAATGCTCTATCCAGCCAGTATCCTAAATGGAGAAGGTGCTAAAACCGAATTTACCGGTGTCAGTTTTGCGGCCAATGGACAAAACCTGGATACTGGTGCCAAAGTGGTACACGCAGCCCCGCACACTTCTTCCACTCTTAACTCCCGTTCTATTTCTAAAGACGGCGGAATTGCCCTATATCGCAGTTCCATCAAAGTACTTCCCCAGGCACATCATGTCAAATCTGCCGTAAGCTGTGAATCCCTGATGATGGACTCCATCTCCCGTGCAGATACGCTGCCTGTGATGGATATCCGCAACGATGAAGCAGATATCGGGCATGAGGCAAAAATTGGAAGGATCAGTGAAGAAGCCATTTATTATCTCATGACAAGAGGTATGGATGAAATAGAAGCCAAAGCCCTGATCGTCCGGGGCTTTGTGGAGCCGATCACCAAAGAACTGCCTCTTGAATATGCGGCAGAAATGAATAACTTGATCAATATTGAGCTGCAAGGCAGTATCGGCTAAGGAGGTGTTGAAATGAGCAATATTTTTAATAATATCAATGAAATTCCGGTAAAGACATGGAGCTGGCTCCATGTCAATGATGCAAATTTAAAGCAGGACTTCCCTCCGGTTACGGCATACAAAAATAATCCGCAAGCGCAAACCATACCAGCCGGCATAACATTATCTTCTATTGAGCAGCCAGGGACTTATCCTTTCAAAGATATGCCCACCCCAAAAGTAAAGCAAGAATTGCTGTCATATATGCGGGAAAATAGAAACAATGGATATTTCATACAGATTGCGGAAGGGGAAAAGGTTGTGGAACCTATTTTACTCTCCTATGCTCTTGATAAACAATCCCCGGTTTTGACTGACGATATCTTTATCCTGGCAAAAAAAGGCAGCAAAGCCACCATATTGATACACTACGTTTCCGAGGAAACAGAGACCTTTCACCACAGCGGCATTACGCGGGTCCGCGGGGAGGCAGGCTCGGAGTTGACACTGATTAAGGTTCAAATGCTTTCGGACCAAAGCAGCCATGTAGACCATGTGGCAGTTGAAGTGGACGAGAATGCAAAAGTGCAGGTACTCCTGGCAGAACTTGGCTCCGGAGAATCCATTACCAATTGCAACATGGATTTAAACGGAAAAAACGCGGAAGGACTGATCGATTCAATCTATCTGGGAGATAAAGAGCGAACTCTGGATATCAACTACCGTGTCACCCATTTTCAAAAGAATACCATAAGTAATATCCATTCCAGAGGAGTCATGGCAGATAAGTGTGAAAAGGTATTTCGAGGCACCATTGATTTTGTCAGCGGAGCCTCCGGTTCCAAAGGAAGCGAGGACGAGTATACTGTTTTGCTCAGTCCTGATATTAAGAACATCTCCACCCCCCTGCTTCTGTGCGGGGAGGACGATGTTGAAGGCGCTCATGCTGTGAGCGCGGGCAAGCTGGACAAGAACATGCTATTTTACCTAATGAATCGCGGGCTCAGTGAAGCTGACGCAAAAAAAGTCATGGTAGAAGCTTCTTTTGAACCTGTTTTGGAGAAAATTGCCGATGCGACTTTACAGGAGCAAATCTTCTCTTATGTAAGGAGGCGATTAAGCCATGTCTAATCCCTATGTACAAGACTTTCCTCTTTTGGGGCAGTCTGTAAACGGCAAACGACTCATTTATCTGGATAATGCGGCCACCACACAAAAGCCCCATATGGTGATTGATGCGGTACGGGATTATTACAGTCTGAACAACGCCACCCCGCACCGGGGGGCCTATGCCCTCAGCGTTCGCGTAACAGAACTATATGAATCCGCCCGGGAAACAGTCAAAGACTTTATCGGTGCTGCCAGCAGCAGGGAAGTTATTTTTACAAAAAATGCAACAGAAGCCTTTAATCTGCTGGCCTATAGTTATGGAATGAGAACGATTGAAGAAGGTGACGAAATTGTAGTATCCATTGCAGAACATCACAGCAATCTTATCCCTTGGCAGCAAGTAGCTGCCATGAAGAAAGCAAAGCTGGTGTATTTGTACATTGACGAAAGCGGGAACATTCCGGATAAGGAAATTAAAGAAAAAATCACTTCCAAAACTAAAATTGTAGCCATCACCCATGTCTCCAACGTGTTAGGAACAGTCACGCCTTTAAAGAGCATTATTCATAAAGCTCATAGTGTAGGTTCTATTGTAATTGCGGATCTGACTCAAAGTGTAGCTCATTTGAAAATTAATGTGGTGGATTTAGATGTAGATTTTGCCGCTTTTTCAGGGCATAAGATGTATGGACCTATGGGCATAGGGGTCTTATACGGCAAAGAGAAATATCTGGAACAAATGCCTCCGTTCTTATTTGGCGGTGATATGGTGGAGTATGTAACGGAACAGTCAGCTACGTTTGCACCTCTCCCGCAAAAGTTTGAGGGAGGGACTCAAAATGTAGAAGCCGCTGTAGGTCTTGCCGCGGCTATACGGTATATCCAAAAGCTGGGACTTGATAATATTCAAAAGACAGAAAATGACTTGACCTGCTATGCCCTGCAAAAATTGAGTAAAACCCCATATATCACAATTGTTGGGTCTCATCTTGCCCAAAACCGGACAGGAGTTATTTCATTTCAGTTAAAAGATGTGCATCCTCATGATGTGGCAAGCATACTGGATGCAGACGGAATATCCATCCGCTCCGGCCATCATTGCGCTCATCCCCTGATGAGGTATTTAAATCTAAGTGCCACCTCCCGCATCAGCCTCTGTTTTTACAATACAACAGAGGACATTGATCAGTTGGCCGAAAGTCTAACCCATATAAGGAGGTGGCTGCACATTGGATCTTAATGATATTTATACAGAAGTGATTGTTGAACACAGCAGATCTGTTAAAAATAAGCGGGTCATAGAAAATCCTGATCTGGTATTAGAAGGCATTAACCCGAGTTGCGGGGATGAAATCAAGATTGCCGTCAAAATCTCAAACGGAATAATTCAAGACGCGGCGTTTACCGGATCAGGATGCGCAATTTCTCTGGCATCGGCATCAATTATGACGGACATGATGCATGGGAAGACATTGAAGGAAGCACAGGAACTCATTAGTATTTTTCTTGGCATGATAAAACGTGAAATAACGGATGATGCTCTTCTGGAAATATTAGGGGAAGCGATTGTACTCAAAAATATTTCCAACATGCCGGCAAGGGTGAAATGCGCTGTTCTGGCATGGCATACCTTACAGGAAGCGATCAGGCAGGAAATAGAATAAGCTGCCAGCAGGCCTGCAAAGCTGATGGCATTAATTCCCTGGATCTAAATATTTAAAAGGTGGCCTCCATTTGACAACATCCCAAAGAAAAGGTTGTCAAATGGGGGCCACCGCCTGCTTTTTCCTGTGTTCCGGAGGTTGCTTTTGTTATATCATTTACCAACTTCTGATCAATAAAACTTTTAAAAGTGAATTGATTTCTTGAAAGCTATATTTGATACAATTAGTTATCCTTCCCATTCTCTTTAGGGTTAAGCGCTTATGGTAACCCTTTATTTAATGCTAAAATACCATTACACAATTTTATAATAAGATGTAAAATTCAAAAAACTAGACAATATATTGACATTTTAAATCATATCTGTTACTATGCTTTTAGACAATATATTGTTTATATGTTAATAATAAGCAAAAACACCTGATTTATGAAAAGGAGGCTTAACTATAATGCAAATTAGCGTAAACAAAATAACTTCGATGGTCGATGACCAAATTCATATCATTGTTTCAGGACTACCCCCTTACAGCCAATTAAGCATTCAATTGAAAACTGCTCTGCCCTGGTGTCAGAGCGTCGAATTTTCCTCTTATGCCAATTATATAGCCGATTCTGCAGGCATTGTTGATTTGGACACCGCCGCCCCAATTAAAGGCACATATGAACATGCAAATCCCATGGGACTGGTTTATTCGTTGCAAGTAACCGCACCTCATGACCAAAACATAGCTGCCAATATTTCCATCGATCATCCGATGATTTTTCACTTCATATTTGAAACCGATACCCGAACGGAAACCTTAGAGATAACAAGGTTATTTAAAACAGACGATGTTATCGAGACCCCTATCCACAATCCGTTTCATGGCCGGCTCTTCCATAGCGGTGACCCAACGCATAAGACGATATTAATTCTGGGAGGTTCCGACGGACAAATGGAAGCGCTTAGCCTAATGGCCGCCCCCCTTGCTTCCAGAGGATTCAACGTCCTCACCATCCCTTATTTCGGTGCACAAGATTTGCCGGAAAAACTTGAGATGGTACCCCTTGAATATTTCGAAAAAGTTTTTCACTGGATTAAAACCAGCACACTGACACAAACAGATAACATCTATGTGCATGGAACTTCTAAAGGCGGCGAACTTGCGCTGTTACTCGCTTCCCACTATCCGCAAGTAAAAAAAGTAGTTGCCGCGGAAGCGCACACCTATTGTTTTCAAGCTTTAGACGGCTTAATGAGCGGAAATCTGGTCTCCTCCTGGTCCTACGGCGGTACTTCAATACCGTTTATTCCGGTTGATAACAACATCTTTTTTGAAGAATTAAAAAAAGGCGTTGAAAATAATGTTCCGTTCGGATTTTCCAGCACCTATAAACGCTCCATTGAGAATGCAGCAAACCGGGAAGAAGCCCGTATTAAAATAGAAAATGCTTCCGCGGACTTATTGTTAATCTGCGGAGAATCGGATAATATATGGAATAGTTATGACGGTTGTCTGGAAGTCCTCCGCGCTGCCAAGGCACATAATTATGATCATGATGTCAAGCTTTTAGCTTATGAGAACATGGGGCACCCGTTGCCAATCCCCTATGTCCTCCCCATTGCATTGACGCTTCAAATGCCCATGTATGGCGGTATCTTCACTTCCGGCGGCACTGTTGAAGGTAATAGTAACGCTCAATATGATTCCTGGAAAAAGACAATCGCCTTCTTTCAGGCATCTTAGCAATTGGAAATACTGTGTGCTGTTTCCTGCTTCTCAGTCGATTCACAAAATCATCTATCCATTGGATCATATTTATGGTATCATGAAAAAACAGGATAACTAATTAAGAAAGATTCAAGAGGTTGATACCCAATGGATTTTAACAAAGAGTGGAAAATATTATATACGATGGAGCAGGTTTTTGCCACTTTGATCGCTACTTCAAATAAAGTACAAATGGCAGGCGATACGTACTGTGATCCATTGACATCAAGACAATATATGACAATTTTGGCGATTCTTCATTTGCCGGAAGATGAGACCACTTTTGTCAATATCGCCAGCAAACTGGGAACTTCAAAACAAAATATTACACAGATTATTAACAGCCTGCAAAGAAAAGAATTTGTGACCATCGTTCCCAGTCCGAAAGACAAACGTGCCATCAACGTCCGCATGACTCAAACGGGACTTGATACAATGGCCAGATGCGCAAAAAACGTCACCGTTGATTATATGGCAGATATATTTAAAGGTTTTACACAGCAAGAATTAGATGTTTTATTGAAATTGCTGCTGAAACTCCATGGTTTTGACGGGGGCAAAATGGACGGATTCGAAGAGAACGTCCAGATTCCCAACACGCATACGGAAGAAGAGCTGCGTGAGGGACTTGAAAGATTTGCAAAAAGACGACGCGGTTAATCCTGATATTGAATTAACCGCATCGTTTTATTACGTCAGCATTGATTCGTTCGGTCAATAGAACAAATATTGACGGCGCTTTCCGTAAATACTGAAATATGTATATTTAACCCATTAACTCCAATGGGTTGCCAACCAATTTAATGACTTCTGCAATGATGTGACTGTTTTTGTTTCAATTACGCATCTGCAATGATTACGCTTAGCAATATTAAGCTTTTCCAGTAAATTAACATTTCCTGTGCCAAGGGTCAGGTGATTTTGCTTTCCGCTAGCATCGTGTATATGAAAATGTTTTAATTTACACTCATTTTGCATTATATACCTTTCATCAGCATTGCCGGCAGAGTGAGAATGTCCAATATCCCAAGTAAGAGTAAAAACAGGGCTTTCGAGCAAAATATCAATTGCTTCTTTCTGGAATGCAGTATAACCTTCTGTATTTTCAATGGCTATATTGATGTTGTCCCCGCCAATCACAGCTTCACACATAGTTTTGAAATATTGAATGTTCTTTAAATAAATATCCCGATACTTTTCAAATAAAAATATCTTTTGATCCGGAAGCGTGAAATACACTCCTCTATTCATGTGCATATTCAAAAGTGGAATTTCTAATTCTTTAGCGGCTATTAAAGATTGTGTAACCGTATCCAGATAAGCTTTGGTCACAGCTTGATTAAAATCGCTGATATTTAGATTTTCATCCAGATGGATTGTGTAATAGACCCCATACTCCTTTGATATGTCTCGAAACATATTTAATTTCATATTCTCTGCCTGATATTGCGGTAAATTCATATTCAACTCAATGAATTTAAAACCAAGGTCATTACATAACTTAGCATTTTCTTCCAATCCTGTCAGTTCAATTAAAGTAGGTATGCCAAATTCAATACTCATTAAATTTCTCCCTGTTTTCAATATAATTCAACAATGTATTTTGTATGTGCAGATGCTGTGATGTGAATTCCTAAAAAGCACAACCTGGCCTTTGCGTAACTATGGTTTTGCAATACGACAAAAGTCCGGGCTTTAGCCACGGACTTTGCCTATAGTCTGAAAGGAAATAAATTAGAGATATGCCCCTAATTTATTTCCTTTAACTCGCCTGTAATCATATATATGGTTCTTTCACATATATTGGTAGAATGGTCGGCAATTCTCTCAAGATACCGCCCTAAGAACAGAATTTTAGTACCTTGTTTTGTAAGTTCCCTTTTTTCTGCGATGATGTTCAGGATATCATTTATAACAGTTTCATAGAGCCTGTCAACCTCTTCGTCCCTTTCAGCTGCCTTTTGTGCAAGGGCAATATCCTCATTTACAAAGGCATCAAGACTCATTTTTAACATTTTCTGAGCAATATCTGCCATCTTTGGAATATCTTTTAGGGAATTTATAATAGGTTCTTCACCAATCTCAAGTATTACCTCTGCAATGTTTACTGCATTGTCTCCCATTCTTTCAAGATCTGTTATGATTTTCAGAACCGATGCAATTGTCCTTAAATCCTTAGCAAGAGGCTGCTGAAGGGCAAGCAGCATCATACAGTCCTTTTCAATTTCAAGTTCTAACTGATCTATTTCGTCATCTTTCTCCAAAACATCCCTTGCAAGATCAAGATCTTGTGTCTTTAAAGCAGCCACTGCCGTGTCAATAATATTCCCAACAAGGGCTCCCATTTTTAATACCTTTTGTTTAACATTAAGTATCTTTAGTGTAAAACGTTCTCTAACCAATATGCTCATCTCCTTTTATAAAAAATTATAGAATATATGGAATCTTAACCAAATCTTCCGGTAAGGTAATCGTTCGTCCGATTGTCCTTTGGGAACGAAAAAACCTCTTGGGTATAACCTTGTTCGATTAAATCTCCCATTAACATGAATGCAACCCGGTCAGCGATACGCCCAGCCTGCTGAACAGTATGTGGTGCAATGATAATGGTGTACTGCTCTTTAAGCTGTATTAAGGATTCCTCAATTTTGGCCGTTGATATTGGGTCAAGAGCCGAACAGGGTCTGTCCAGCAAAATGACTTCCGGCTCAAGAGCCAGAACCCTGGCAATACACAGGCGCTGCTGCTGACCACCGGATAACCTGGCTGCAGGAGTATCCAGCCTGTCTTTGACATCATCCCAGAGAGCAGACATACGCAGAGCCTTTTCTACCTCCTCTGCCAAATTCCCCTTGGTTTTCATTCCACCCATGCGGGGTCCCAATGCCACATTGTCAAAGATGGACATAGGCAGAGGTGTTGGCACATCAAAGACCATCCCTACCCTGCGGCGCAGTTCTGTCACATTAACGTCCGGGTCAAAGATGTTTTTCCCATCTAAAAGTATCTCACCCTCCTGGCGGGCTCCCACAGTCAAATCACTCAGACGGTTTAATGTGCGAAGCAGTGTTGTTATACCGCTGTTAGCCGGGCCAAAAACAGCCAAAATCCGGTTTTTAGGTATCTCCAGGTTAAGTTCTTTAATAACCTGCTTTTGTTGATAATAGAAGTTTAATCCTTTTATTTCTATTTTTGATTTCTGTGTCATTTTTCACCTCTTAACGGCCTTTAGCTATGAATCTATTGACCAGCATATTAAAACCAACATTAAGCAGAAGAATAAGAATAATCAGGAGCGCTGCTGTTCCGTAAGCGTTATCCATGGATATTCCTTCCCTTGCCAGTATATAAAAATGTACTGCCATCGTCCGGGTTGGGGAGAAGATTGATGTAGGCATGCGCAATGCTGATCCGGCTGTTAAAATAACAGCAGCTGTCTCGGCTACACATCTCCCGATGCTTAAAATCACTCCATTCACTATACCAGGGAGTGCTGACGGGAGTACCGTCCTGGTGATTGCCTGCCACTTAGTGAGTCCCAAAGAGAAGCCTACCTCCCGGTATAGCTGTGGCACAGTACGAATTGCCTCTTCTGATGTACGTATGATAGTAGGCAGTATCATGATAGCCATGGTTAATCCGCCGGACAAAATTGACCAGCCCATTTTTAAGTATATGACAAAGAAGATAAAACCAAAAAGTCCATACACAATAGAAGGAATACCTGCCAGTGACTCGGCACTGAAACGGATAATACGGGTAACTCTGCTCTCCCGTGTGTACTCTGTAAGGTATATAGCTGTTCCAATTCCAAATGGTGTTGCAACAATGACGGCTACTGCAGTCACAATCAGAGTACCGACAATGGAGGAAGAAATACCCCCGGCACGACCCATATCCCGCGGAATATCTGTTAAAAACTGCCAGCTGATCATAGGTATGCCCTTGATTAGTATATGGATAATTATAGAAAAAAGAATTGCAATAACAAGAAGAGCAGCTGTCCAAATCAAAAATTTTGCTATCTTTTGGGAAGTTTTCGCATTAATTCTCATAGTAACCTCACCTCTTTCGTGTAATGTATTGGGCAGTAGCATTTAAAATCATAATTATAACAAACAATACAATACCTGTGGCAAAAAGTGCCTGCTGGTGTTCGCCGGATGCATATCCCATCTCAATACCAATATTCGTGGTCAGTGTCCTGACAGGGTCAAGAACTGATTCAGGAAGCGCGACAGCATTACCCAGAACCATAATCACCGCCATAGTCTCACCAATTGCCCTGCCTAAACCTAAAATTATGGCGGCAACAATACCTGATTTAGCCGCAGGCAACAGCAGGGAGCGTATGGTTTGCCATTGTGTCAACCCTAATGCAAGTGCTCCGTCTTTATAATGGCGCGGCAGCGCAAGAAGAGATACTTCGGTGATACTGATGATCGTTGGCAAGATCATTATACCCAAAATAATGGATCCTGCCAATATGCTTAAGCCAGGTCCTCCCAGGTAATTACGTATCATTGGTACAACGAACAATACTCCCCAGAACCCATATACCACGGAAGGTATGGCAGCCAGCAGCTGGATGGCAGGTCTGAATATGTTTCTAAGTTTTGCAGGAGCAAACTCAGCCAAAAAAATACTGCAGCAAATGGCAATGGGAACTCCCAGAATTGCTGCTCCTAAAGTGACTGATACAGATCCCACTATCATCGGGAAAATGCCATAAAAGCCTTGGCTTGGAGCCCATTTCATCCCGAATACAAAGTTTATTATACCAACTTTTGCAATAATTGGTATACCTTTTATAAAAATAAATACAGTGATAAGTGCCAGCACCGATAAAGTAGAAAGAGCAATCAGAAGAAACACACGCTCAGATAATTTTTCCTTAAAACTTTTCATTTCCCTTCCCCCTCTGCTGATGGAATAAGTCCCTCATTGCTCAGTAATTTCTGCCCCTCTGAAGAAAGGGTAAAATCTATAAATTTCTTATCTAACCCGGTGGGTTCACCGTCAGTGACAAATAAAAACTGCCTGGACAGGCTATAGCTGCCATTCATTATATTTTCTCGTGTTGCTTCGACGCCGTCTAAGTGTAAAGCTTTCACTTTATCCGTAATTAAACCCAAAGAGATAAAGCCTATGGCATTGGGGTCATCTTCAACTAATTGCCGTACCGCCCCATTGGAGTCCTGGACTATAGCTTTCGGGGTTATCTCTTTTTCACCCATCAACAGCTCCGTAAAGGCACTTCTTGTACCTGATCCTTCTTCACGCGCTATTATGTTGATCTTTGACTTAGAGCCTCCCAATTGGCTCCAGTCGGTAATTGTAGCTGCGTAAATATCGCGAATCTGGTCTGAAGTAAGGTTTTGGATCGGATTTTTGGGGTTCACGATTAATACCAATCCATCCTTGGCAATTTCTACATTCCACAGATTTTTCTCCTCATCTTTCAATGCACGGGAGGACATTCCAATATCAGCACTGTGGGTCTTGGTCGCCGTAATGCCGGCCGAAGATCCTCCACCCTGAATATCAATCACAGCGTCCGGATTTAAAACCATGTACTCTTCAGCCAGAATTTCAGCATAAGGTTGTACAGAAGTTGAACCTGCAACAATCGTGGCTGATTCAGGTGCCTGGCTGCAGGCAGTCAGCATACCCATAGAAAGGGTCAATACCACTACGCTGACAGAACCTCTTATTCGTCTTAATAATTTGCATGTTGCAATCTTTTTCCTCATGTCTCTCACAAAAATCAAACATCAAAATCATCAGCTATGATAAAACTCTGATGTTTGACTTCCTCCATTTCTCAGAATATATTAAAGAACTACAAGTTCTACGGTGTACTAATTATCCCCATTGGTTACACCTTTTAAAAATTTCTATCCAAACCGACCTGTAATATAATCCTCGGTGCGTTTATCCTTAGGATTAGCAAAAATTTGTGCTGTTGGAGCGTATTCGACCAATGTCCCCGCTCTATCATGATCCATCATCATAAACGCAGTCATATCAGACACCCTTGCCGCTTGTTCCATACTATGAGTTACAATAATAATCGTATATTTTTTGGCCAGTTCCTCCATTAACCCCTCAACTTGCATTGTGGATTCCGGATCAAGAGCACTGCATGATTCATCCATTAATAATACCTCAGGCTCCACAGCTAATGCACGGGCAATACACAGACGTTGCTGCTGTCCAGGAGAAAGATCAAAAGCAGATTCTTTCATTTTGTCTTTCACTTCGTTCCATAAAGCCACCTGGTTCAAGTTCCTCTCCACAATCTCATCAAGACGGGCTCTTTGTTTTATTCCGTGATGCCTTGGACCAAAAGCCATATTATCATACACAGACATTGGAAAGGGATTGGGTTTTTGAAAAACCATACCAACTCTTTTTTTCAGTGCAACAACATCCATGTTCTTATCATAGATAGAAACATCATCAAGCAAAATCTTTCCCTCTACCCTAACTCCTGGTATTGGGTCATTCATACGATTAAAAAGACGCAAAAGAGAAGATTTACCGCAGCCCGACGGCCCAATTATGGCTGTAATAGCGCATTCCGCAATATCCATTGTAACATTCCTCAGCGCTTGGAAGTTGCCATAAAAAAGGTTTACCGCATCTGTTTTTATCTTGGCTCTTTGCTCAGACTTTAACATTAGATCATCCATTCGTCACCCTCGCTAACCGACTCCTTATTAATACTTTAAATAAGAAGCTCTTATCCTTTATATTTTTTTAAATTTCTATCTTCCTTTTCACAACAACTATTAATTATACAATACTTAAAGATAATTAAAGCATTATCTATGTTAATTATAGGTAAAATTCTTGTAAAATTTTTTCCTCCGGCCTCCCGCCGGCAAGGTAATATAAAGCCCTCCCTGCGGGATTCATATGATACCGATATTCTTTAATTAGAATTCCGAAGCATTCCTGAAAACAATTTTTCGAACATAATCGTATCTTGTCCTTTATTACTATCAAAAGGATTTTATTTCCAATAATTCGAAATACATTTTCATATTCATACTGTTTAAGTTCCCAAATCCTTGTTTGTTTATACTGTATTTTGTACGTATTATAATATCTTCCCCATAATTTCATATTAGTATATTATAAGAAGCAGAATTATCAAAAAAATAAGAAAGAGATTTCTAATCGAAGTCTCTTTCTCTTAATATTATATATTCATATCAATTTCCATATTAAAATTTTTTCTATTTTTGTTGGGCATAATAGACTTCCTTTATCCGAGGAATCCACTAACCATCTTTACCATACCATATATCGTGTAAGACTAACATCATGCAGAATGAATTTACCTTTACAAACTGAAGTTAGTCCTACAATCATGAAGTTAGAATTACATTTTATTTTTTACTGCTGCATCGTTAAGTGAAAAGGTAACTTCATGATTTTCTGAAGGCCTTGATTTTGCTGGACTAAAATCACG
>CABJBM010000035.1 GCA_902363835.1 Lachnospiraceae bacterium | reverse complement strand
CTTATTCAGTTACAGAATAAAAAGATATTAGTAAGATATAAGCCTTATTGGCTATATCATTATTATACAAGGAGGAAAAACTATGGGCAAGATTATTGGTATTGACTTAGGTACAACAAACAGCTGTGTGGCCGTTATGGAAGGCGGTAAACCAGTTGTAATTCCCAACAGCGAAGGCGTAAGAACTACACCATCCGTTGTTGCATTTACTAAGAATGGAGAGAGGCTTGTAGGTGAGCCTGCAAAGCGTCAGGCAGTAACAAACGCTGACCGCACCATCTCTTCCATCAAAAGACATATTGGTACAGACTATAAGGTGAGCATTGACGGAAAGAATTACAGCCCTCAGGAAATTTCTGCCATGATTCTTCAGAAATTAAAAGCAGATGCAGAGGCTTATTTAGGCGAAAAGGTAACCGAAGCAGTTATTACCGTGCCGGCATATTTTAACGATGCACAGCGTCAGGCAACCAAGGATGCAGGTAAGATCGCAGGACTTGATGTAAAGCGTATCATCAACGAGCCGACGGCTGCAGCTCTGGCTTATGGACTTGACAATGAAAAAGAGCAGAAAATCATGGTATACGACTTAGGCGGCGGTACCTTCGATGTTTCCATCATTGAAATCGGCGACGGCGTTATTGAAGTTCTTTCCACCAACGGCGATACCCGTCTGGGCGGTGATGACTTTGATAACCGCATTACCCAGTGGATGGTGGATGAATTCAAGAAGGCAGAAGGCGTTGATTTATCCGGCGACAAGATGGCCATGCAGAGATTAAGAGAGGCTGCTGAGAAGGCAAAGAAGGAATTATCTTCTTCTACGACTACAAACATCAACCTGCCGTTTATCACTGCTACCTCAGAAGGTCCAAAGCACTTAGATATGAACCTGACCAGAGCAAAATTTGATGAACTTACAGCGGATCTCATTGAGCGCACCGCAATTCCGGTACAGAACGCTTTAAGAGATGCAGGCATTACTTCCGCAGAATTAGGAAAAGTACTGTTAGTTGGAGGTTCTACCCGTATGCTGTCCGCTCAGGAGAAAGTAAAACAGCTGACAGGCAAGGAGCCTTCCAAGTCCCTGAATCCGGATGAATGTGTTGCCATCGGCGCCAGCATCCAGGGCGGAAAGCTTGCAGGCGATGCAGGCGCAGGGGATATCCTTCTTTTAGACGTTACTCCCCTTTCCTTATCCATTGAGACCATGGGCGGCGTAGCTACAAGACTGATCGAGAGAAATACCACGATCCCCACAAAGAAGAGCCAGATCTTCTCCACAGCGGCAGACAACCAGACAGCGGTTGATATCCACGTGGTACAGGGTGAGAGACAGTTTGCAAGAGATAATAAGACGTTAGGCCAGTTCCGTCTGGATGGAATTCCGCCTGCAAGAAGAGGTGTTCCTCAGATCGAGGTTACGTTTGATATCGATGCCAACGGTATTGTAAATGTTTCTGCAAAGGATCTTGGAACAGGCAAGGAACAGCATATTACCATTACTTCCGGCTCCAACATGTCTGATTCTGATATTGATAAGGCAGTGAAGGAAGCTGCTGAATATGAGGCTCAGGATAAAAAACGCAAAGAAGGCATTGACGCAAGAAACGATGCAGACTCCATGGTATTCCAGACAGAGAAGGCTCTGCAGGAAGTTGGAGATAAGATCGATGCAAACGATAAGGCATCTGTGGAAGCGGACTTAAATGCATTAAAAGAAGCAATAGGCAGAGCTCCTATTGATGAGATGACCGATGCCCAGATTGAAGACATCAAGGCAGGCAGAGAAAAACTGATGAACAGTGCACAGGCCCTGTTTGCAAAGGTATATGAGCAGGCACAGTCTCAGGCCGGAGCACAGGGAGCAGGCCCTGACATGGGAGGAGAAAACACTTCCTATCAGGAAAGCGATGTAGTTGACGGAGATTACAAAGAGGTGTAAACTAGTCTGGTCGGTTGACAGGACTTTGGGAAAAGTGTTGTAGTGATACAGCACTTTTTCCGGAGTCTTTAAGTGTAGGTGCTGTGTCATCCTGTGCTCATATATGAATGCAGAATGCGGATTGAAACATGAAAGGTAGACCTAAGATGGCAGAGAGTAAAAAAGATTATTATGAAACCCTGGGCATTCCAAAGGATGCGGATGACGCAGCCATTAAGAAGGCTTACAGGGCATTAGCTAAAAAATACCATCCTGACACAAATCCCGGAGATGCCGCAGCTGCTGAGAAGTTTAAGCAGGCTTCCGAGGCATACAGTGTCCTCAGCGACCCTGATAAGAGGCGCCAGTATGACCAGTTCGGTTCTGCTGCCTTTGACGGAAGCGGGGGAGCAGGCGGCTTTGGCGGCTTCGATTTTACCGGAGCGGATATGGGGGATATTTTCGGGGACATTTTCGGAGATATCTTTGGCGGAGGACGCAGAACAAGCAGCGCCCGCTACAATGGGCCATCTAGGGGAGCAAATGTCAGAACCAGCATCCGTATCACCTTTGAGGATGCAATTTTTGGCTGTGAAAAAGAGATTGAGATCAATTATAAGGAGGAGTGTTCCTCCTGTCACGGCAGCGGCGCAAAGGCGGGAACTTCACCGGTTACATGTCCAAAATGTAATGGTAAAGGAAAGATCATGTATACCCAGCAATCCTTCTTCGGTCAGATTCAGAATGTTCAAACCTGTCCGGACTGCGGAGGCACCGGGAAAATTGTAAAAGAAAAATGCCCGGATTGCTATGGAAGCGGGTATAATACAAGGAGAAAGAAATTCAAAGTCACAATTCCTGCGGGAATCGATAACGGACAGTCCGTGCGCCTTGCAGGTGCGGGAGAGCCGGGAACTAATGGCGGTGAGAGAGGCGATCTGCTGGTAGAGGCAGTGGTGTCCAACCATCCGATTTTCAAGCGTCAGGATACCACCATTTTCTCAACAGTTCCCATTTCCTTTGCAAATGCTGCTTTAGGCGGAACCATCCGCATTAAGACCGTGGATGGGGAAGTGGAATACGAAGTAAAGCCGGGAACCCAGACCGATACCAAGGTTCGCTTAAAGGGCAAAGGTGTTCCTTCCTTACGCAACCGGACGATCCGGGGCGACCATTTTGTTACTTTGGTGGTTTCAGTACCAGAGCGCATGACAGAAGCCCAAAAAGAGGCACTTCGTAAGTTTGACGAAGCCATAAACGGCACAGGGGAAGGCGAAAAACATAAAAAGAAGGGAATCTTTAAATAGGAATCCCGGAAGGTACATGGATTGGAAAGAAGGGAAGGTATGGGAAGGTTTGCAAAAAAGCTGGTCTTAGGAGCTGCTGTGATATGGCTGGCGGCTTTATTTCCTGGGGCCGTCATGGCTGCTGACGGGCAGACTGTCCGGGATTTCCCGGGCTGGAACGGCTCCGGCACAAAAATCAAAGGGCCTATTGAAGGAAGTGAATCCTTTGATTTCTGGGATGACGATGATGATGATGACGGACCAGGCAGCTACAGCTATCAGCGGGGGTGGCGCTACAGTCCTTCCGGCTGGTGGTTTCAATATAGTGACGGAAGCTGGCCTTCCAACAGCTGGAAGTATATTGATGGCAGATGGTACCGGTTTAACTGGGAAGGCCACATGCTCACCGGCTGGTATACGGATGAGGGAGGCTTACGGTATTATTTAAATCCGGTTGATGACGGAACCATGGGTGCCATGAGGACCGGATGGCAGATCATTGACGGAAAAGCTTATTATTTTAATACCATGTCCGATGGCTATCTGGGGCGGCTGCTCACCAATACGGTCACTCCTGACGGATATAAGGTGGGGGCTGATGGTGCATGGATTCAATAAGTTTAATGGAATGGCTTAAAAAGGTATGGCGGAAATTATCTGCTGTACCTTTTCTTTTATTTAATTTTCATGTATAATGATTAAAAAAGGAAGTCTTACCAGGTGAATTATTCAAAAAAGTCTTCAGAAGAATGGTTGAGCGGAGGGATTCCATGGAGCGGCATATGCAGTCAATAAACGGAGCTTTAGAGGTACTTTGCAGTGAAGCATACCGTCCTTATATAGATGCAGTTTATCTTTATGGAAGCTGTGCAAGAGGAAAGCAAAGGTTTGACAGTGATGTTGACCTTTTAATACAGTGCAATGAAAAGTTCTCTCCTGATATTGGGCGCAGTATGATCATTCATGCAATGCCGGAGGATTGGAACTTGCCGGACGTAGAATTGAAGTTCGTTTACGGGGACTGTTGGAAGTCAGGGAAGGATCAGTTCTCCCCAAATTTAATAAAGGAGGGAGTTTTGCTGTGGGAAAAGAAGTAAATTATTATACGTTTGCTGAAGCGGATTATTTGTTTTTAAAAGCGAATATAGAAGAAAAAAGGATAAGCAAAGAAAGCTGTTGATCGCTATATGGAAATCCATAAAAAATAAAAGAACCTGTCATGGATAACCGGAGATATTTCCATGATTGATATCAGATGAAAAATAAGGTTTTTACTATAAAAAACAGGAGACGCGCCAGACAGCTGAATTGCTTCAGCCATGAGACGCGCCCCCTGTTTTTCATTACAAAAATTTTTGCTTTGTAATTTGTGAAAATAGATCCTGTTCCAATTCCAATCACTCAGGCGGGTGTGATGGGGTGTAATGCATCAAGGAATTTCGTTTACTTGATATTTTTTTTGCCCTTGTTCTCGGAACGAAACAAAAGTTATTTTCATCCGTTCAATTAGTTAATGCACCAGCATCAATTTTTATTGCATCCTTTTTCAAAAAAAATTATTTTTTTAAAAAAAAGTCCAATATTCCTTCTAATTTCGTTCATGTTATACGCTTGCAACACATTTCATTGTATGTTATGATATCATGTGGTTTAATAATAAGAACGTTCGGTACCCTGAGACTGACAGAGGGGCTGGTTTTCTGTCTTTTGAATTCAGATTTTTTTGCCAGGAAAATCATGCCAAAGAAAGGAAACAACACATGTACCAGTATTTGATCGTATGCCCTCTTGTTTTTCTGGCGGGTTTTGTAGATTCCATAGCCGGAGGCGGAGGGCTTATATCTCTTCCGGCATATTTGGCGGCAGGGATACCGCCCCATTTTGCCATTGGAACCAATAAGCTGGGTTCCACCATGGGAACTGTGATCTCTACAGCCAGGTATGCAAAGGGCGGATATATTAAGGTAAAGCTGTCACTGTTTGCGGCACTTTTTGCTGTGGTTGGCTCCGTAATCGGAGCGCATTTGTCAATGCTTGCCAGTGAACAGGTATTAAAGGGAATGATGCTGGCGGTGCTTCCAATTGTTGCCTTTTATGTTCTCAAGAATAAAAATCTGGGGGAACGTGAGGAAGATAAGAGCCTGCCTGAGAAAAAGCTGTTTCTGATCAGCATATGTGCAGCCTTGGTCATAGGCTGCTATGATGGATTTTACGGACCGGGAACAGGGACCTTTTTACTCCTGATCCTGACCGGATTTGCGAAAATGGATATCAGGAGCGCATCAGGCACTACGAAGGTGATCAACCTGTCCTCCAACGTTGCGGCACTGGTGACTTTTTTAATAAATGGAAAGGTTTTGATTCCTTTAGGTCTGGCATCAGGGCTTTTCTGCATTGCAGGCCATTACATTGGATCCGGACTTGTGGTAAAAAATGGATTAAAGGTCGTGCGCCCGGTGGTATTAGTGGTGCTTTTGTGCCTGTTTGTGAAAATTATAAAAGGATAGGGAATTGTTATGAAATGGAAAAAGTTTACGCTGACCACCACGACAGAAGCAGTGGACTTGATCAGCAGCATGTTTGATGAAATCGGAATAGAAGGAATTGAAATCGAGGACAACACCCCTCTTACGGAAGCGGAGACAAAAGGCATGTTTATTGACATCCTGCCGGAACTTCCGCCAGATGAAGGCGTTGCAAAGGTCAGCTTTTACCTGGAGCCGGATTCTGACATAGAGGGTATGTTAAAACGTGTGGAAGAAGGTCTTTCAGAGCTTTCCATGTTCACGGATCTGGGAGAATGCACCATAGAATCCGGCGAGACGGAGGACAAGGACTGGATCAATAACTGGAAACAGTATTTTAAGCCCTTTACCGTTGATGATATCCTGATAAAGCCTACCTGGGAGGAGGTTCCGCAGGAACACAGGGACAAGCTTCTGATTGAAATTGATCCTGGTACTGCCTTTGGAACAGGACAGCATGAGACGACCCAGCTTTGCATCCGGCAGCTGCAGAAATACGTGACGCCGGAGACCACACTCCTTGATGTGGGAACCGGAAGCGGAATCCTTGGCATCACTGCCTTAAAGCTGGGAGCAAAAGAAGCATTTGGAACGGACCTTGACGAAAATGCTATTGCAGCGGTCAGGGAAAATATGGAAGCCAATGATATCCCAGAGAAGAAATTTCAGGTATTGCAGGGCAATATCATTGATGACAGGGCTGTACAGGAGAAAGCCGGCTTTGAAAAATATGATGTGGTAGTAGCTAATATCCTGGCTGATATCATCATCCTGCTTCAGAAGGAAATCTCTGTTCACATGAAGAAAAACGCTGTTTTTATCACTTCCGGCATTATCAACATGAAAGAAGAAGCTGTGAAAAAAGCGTTTGAGGAAAATAAAGCCTTTGAACTTGTGGAAACCACCTATCAGGGCGAATGGGTTTCCATAACAGTGAGAAAAAAATAGGAAGAGGAAACCGATGTATCACTTTTTTGTAAGTCCGGAGCAGATCGGAGAGGAAACCATCCGGATCCTGGGGCCGGATGTGAACCATATTAAAAATGTCCTGCGCATGGGAGCCGGGGAGCAGATATTAATCAGCAATGGCGTGGACAGGGATTACTTATGTGAAGTCGTGGAAGTGGCTTCTTCAGAAGTGACTGCTAAGATTCTGTCTGTGGAAGAAGGCGGCGTGGAGCTTCCTGCCAGGCTTTATCTGTTTCAGGGGCTGCCAAAGGGCGACAAGATGGAACTGATCATTCAAAAGGCCGTGGAGCTTGGAGTATACCGGATCATTCCGGTGGAAACAAGGCGGGCCGTGGTGCGGTTGGATAAAAAGAAGGAAGAATCAAAGCTTCGCCGGTGGAGGGCAGTTTCAGAAAGTGCCGCCAAGCAGTCCAAGCGGCTTATTATACCGGAGGTGTCCGGTGTCATGACCTTTCAGGAGGCACTGACCGCTGCAAAAGAGCTTGATGTAACGGTGATTCCCTTTGAACATGCAAAGGATATGGCAAAAACCAAAGAGATTCTGTCTGAAATCAAGACAGGAATGAGCGCAGGAATATTTATCGGGCCCGAAGGCGGCTTTGAAGATTCTGAAATGGAGTTTGCAAAGAGCCTGGGAGCAAAGCTGATCACCCTTGGAAAACGGATCTTAAGAACGGAAACCGCCGGTCTTGCCGTTTTATCCGTGCTGGCTTTCCTGCTGGAGGACTGACAGAGCGCAGGAATTACCTTGCGGGTATCTCTTTGGGCCTGATCGTAGGTCTGATGGCGCGGATCAGGATCCGCCCGGTAAAGTTGGCTGGGTTCCGTCTGAGGTATGGGCAGTGAAAGGAAAGGAAGAGCCATATATGGAAGCTTATTTTGATAATTCGGCGACGACCAGGGTGTTGGAGCCGGTAAAAGATATTGTTATAAAGATCATGACAGAGGACTACGGAAATCCTTCTGCCAAGCATAAAAAGGGAATGGATGCGGAACGTTATATTAAGGAATCCGCAGAGATCATAGCCGGGACTTTAAAGGTGGCTCCAAAGGAGATCGTATTTACCTCCGGCGGTTCAGAGTCCAACAACATGGCCCTGATTGAGGTTGCAATGGCCAATAAAAGGGCAGGAAACCACATCATCAGCACTGGAATCGAGCATGCTTCCGTGTACAATCCCCTGGCATATTTAGAGGAACAGGGATTTTCTGTGACTTACCTTCCGGTGGATGCCCATGGACGTATCCGCCTGGAAGAACTGGAGGCAGCCATCCGCCCGGAAACCATTTTGGTTTCCATCATGTATGTGAATAATGAAATCGGCGCTGTGGAACCCATTGAAGCCATTTCAAAGGTAATAAAAAAGAAGAATCCCTCCATCCTGTTCCATGTGGATGCCATTCAGGCTTACGGAAAATTTGTCATCAGGCCAAAGCGCCAGGGCATTGACCTTTTATCCGTCAGCGCCCACAAAATACACGGTCCAAAAGGGGTGGGCTTTTTATACATTGACCAGAGGGTGAAAGTAAAACCAATGATTTATGGAGGCGGCCAGCAGAGAGGCATGCGTTCCGGTACGGAAAATGTTCCGGGAATCGCAGGCATGGGAGTGGCGGCAAAAATCATGTATACGGATCATGGAGAGAAGATACAGTCCCTGATCGCCCTTAAGGATTATATGATCAACAGGCTTTCAGAGATTGAGGGAGTTACGGTAAACAGTCTTCCCGGTGATTTGTCAGCGCCTCAGATCGTCAGCGCCAGCTTTTCCGGCGTTCGCAGCGAGGTACTTTTACATGCCCTTGAGGAACGGGATATTTATGTGTCCTCCGGGTCCGCCTGCTCCTCAAACCATCCGGCTGTCAGCGGAACATTAAGGGGAATCGGTGTAAAACCTGAGCTTCTTGATTCTACGCTGCGGTTCAGCTTTGGGGCTTTTAACATCAAAGAAGAAGTGGATTACTGCATTGATGTGCTTAAGGAGCTTTTGCCTGTTTTAAGGCGGTATCACAGAGGCTAGAGTGCTTATGGGCAGGAAAGAAGAAACACCCTTTGGGTATCCCTTTATGCCCAGAAAGCATGGGCAGGAAAGAAGAAAGGATAAAAGATGCAATATCAATCATTTTTAATTAAATATGCGGAGATCGGGGTAAAAGGAAAAAACCGTTATCTGTTTGAAGATGCCCTGGTGGCTCAGATCCGTCACTCATTAAAGAGGGTGGAAGGCGATTTTGTGGTTTCCAAAGAATCAGGACGTATCTATGTGACCGCGGAATCGGATTATGATTTTGACGAGGTCACAGAGGCTTTTAAATGCATTTTCGGAATTGCTGCCATCTGCCCTATGGTTCAGGTAGAGGACAATGGGTATGAGGATTTAAAAAAGCAGGTGCTGTCTTATGTAGAGCAATTCTATGAGGATAAGAATTTCACCTTTAAAGTCAATGCCCGCAGAGGAAATAAAAAGTATCCGGTGAATTCTGAACAGATCAACCGGAATCTGGGTGAACTGATCCTTAACACCTTCCCGGAAACAAAGGTGGATGTTCATAAGCCGGATGTAATGCTTCATGTGGAAGTGCGGAACAAAATCAACATTTATTCTCATACGATCCCAGGTCCTGGCGGCATGCCGGTGGGAACCAACGGAAAAGCCATGCTCCTTTTGTCCGGCGGCATTGACAGCCCGGTGGCAGGTTATATGATCGCAAAGCGGGGAGTAAAAATTGATGCTGTTTACTTCCATGCGCCGCCATATACCAGTGAACGGGCCAAGCAGAAGGTAATTGATCTGGCAAAGCTGGTTTCTAAATATTCCGGGCCGATTCATCTTCATATTGTGAATTTTACGGATATCCAGCTTTATATTTACGACAAATGCCCTCATGAGGAGCTTACCATTATCATGAGGCGTTACATGATGCGGATTGCAGAACGGCTGGCAGGAGAAAGCGGAAGCCTTGCCCTTATAACAGGAGAGAGTATCGGACAGGTTGCCTCCCAGACCATGCAGTCCCTGGCAGCTACAGACGAAGCTACCGCCATGCCGGTATTCCGCCCTGTCATCGGTTTTGACAAGCAGGAAATCGTGGATGTGTCGGAAAAGATCGGCACTTATGAGACTTCTGTGCTTCCCTTTGAGGATTGCTGTACCATTTTTGTGGCAAAGCATCCTGTGACAAAGCCCAATTTAAAAATGATCCGGCGGTCAGAAGAAAACTTAGAGGAAAAGATCGGGGAACTGGTTGAGACAGCCATAAACACGGTGGAAAAGGTTTGGTGTTAATAGAAAAATAAAATCGGGGTCCGGCTCCTTTTGGAAAAGGCCGGGCCCCGTTTTAAAACATGTTCTCTGGCTTTATTAATCTACAATGTATGGAGATAAAATATTTAAGATTTCATCGGCATTATTTTCGGAGTGGATATTTAAATCGATAGGTTTGGAAAGATCCAGGCTGAAGATGCCCATAATAGATTTTGCATCTATTACGTATCTGCCGGAAACCAGATCAAAATCAGTATCAAATTTTGTTAAATCATTTACGAAAGATTTTACTTTGTCGATGGAATTTAAAGATATACGAACTGTTTTCATGTGAGAAACCTCCTTGAGTGAGCTGTTTTATTTAATCAGGGAACCGCCCCTTTTTCACTTCAATACTACTGATATATTGTACAAAAGTCAATGGTAATTTTACATGAAAATACTGAAAATAAACTGATTATTTAGATAGGAGAAAACAAAATGAAAAAGGCAGCCCTGCATAATCTTGGATGCAAGGTTAATTCCTATGAAACAGAGGCCATGCAGCAGCTTCTGGAAAACGCCGGATATGAAATCGTTCCTTTTGCGGAAGGCGCTGATGTTTATATCATCAATACCTGCTCCGTAACCAATATTGCTGACCGAAAGTCCAGACAAATGCTTCACAGGGCAAAGAAAATGAACCCGGATGCAGTGGTGGTGGCTGCCGGGTGTTATGTTCAGGCAGCAGGGGAGGAACTTAAAAAGGATGAGGCGGTGGATCTGGTTATCGGCAACAACAAAAAGACTGAACTGGTTTCCGTTTTGGAGAATTATTTTGCCAGCAGGATGGACTTGGAAGAGGAAATATCCTGGAAGAATTTCAGTGAGCCTGTGACAGAGGAACCGGCCCGCTCCCAAAAGACAGGCAGTAACATGGAAACTGTTATTGATATCAGTGACACCAGGGAGTATGAGAGCCTGTCCATTGACAGGATTGCAGATCACACCAGGGCATTTATCAAGGTTCAGGATGGATGCAACCAGTTTTGCAGCTACTGCATCATTCCCTATACCAGGGGGAGGGTGAGAAGCCGGAAGCCAGGGGAAGTGGTGGAAGAAGTAAAACGCCTGACTGTTTCCGGGTACCAGGAGGTGGTTCTCACGGGGATCCATTTAAGCTCTTATGGAATGGATTTTCCTGAGAAAGACCGGCTTACCCTTTTGGATTTGGTGAAGAGCATTCATGAAGTGGAAGGCTTAAGGCGAATCCGCCTTGGTTCTCTGGAACCCAGGATCGTGACCAAAGAGTTTGCCGCGGAGCTTGCAGGGCTTCATAAAATATGCCCTCATTTCCATTTATCCCTTCAGAGCGGGTGCAATGCTACCTTAAAGAGGATGAACCGTCACTATACCGCAGAGGACTATTTGAACTGCTGTGATATTTTGCGGAAGTCCTTTAAAAATCCGGCCATCACCACTGACGTGATCGTAGGCTTTCCAGGGGAAACAAAGGAAGAATTTGAGGCAACAGGGGAATATTTAAAAAAGATTCAGTTTTATGAGATGCATGTGTTTAAGTATTCCAAGAGAAACGGCACCAGGGCGGCAGTGATGCCGGACCAGATACCGGAATCCATAAAGACGGAGCGCAGCAATGAACTTCTTTGCTTAGAAAAGGAAATGTCCCTTGAATACCGGAAGTCATGGTTAGGCTGCAGGACAGAGGTGCTTATGGAAGAAGAATACTGGTGGAATGAAAAACGTTACATGATCGGCCACACAAGAGAATATGTGAAAGCTGCGGTTCCCTTTGAAGAAGGTTTAAAAGGCGTGGTGGTTGAAGGAATTCTTGTGGAAATGATGAATGATGAGGTGGCATTTTTAGAACCTTAACAGACAAAATTTATTTTGGTCTTGCCGAATCCATAATTTTGGTTTAGAATAGAGTAGAACAGTTAAAGGACGTGAGAAACATGGGCGATATTCATAATACGCAATTTTTCAAAGCAGTGCAGGAAAACAAACTGAATGTAAGCCAGGTACTGGAACAGGTTTATATTGCCCTCACTGAAAAGGGCTATAATCCTATTAACCAGATCGTGGGCTATATTATGTCAGGGGATCCGACTTATATTACCAGTCATAAGAACGCCAGGAGTCTTATCATGAAAGTAGAGCGGGATGAGATTCTGGAAGAGCTTATGAGGGTATATATTAATACGATGTTGAAGTAAGTTTGTGGATAATCTTAAGTCTAGCTGTCAGATGATGTGAAAGAAGGCGGAGTCTGGCAGTTTGTTTTTATACGGTTGGCTTTGGACCAGCTTTCTTTTGCTGCACAAAGGTTAAGAGAAAGCACCTTTCAACGCTTGTTTATGAATCAACCGGATATGCAAACATATCCGATTGATTTATTCGTATACAAATTATGGCAGAACACATGAGCCATTGGAGGATGGTTGAAAGAAAAATGTCTTTTAGCCTTGAGTTTGTAAACCGTGTGCCCCGCTTTATCGGGCACACTGCGCCCTGTTTCACCGGGCGTCAATTGCATATGCAGAAATCCGCTTGATTCATTTAGGAGACAAAATATGAGGATTATGGGACTTGATTATGGTTCTAAGACTGTAGGAGTTGCTGTTTCCGACTTACTTGGTATAACCGCCCAGGGAGTGGAGACAATTACGAGAGAAGAAGAGAATAAACTGAGAAAGACCTGTGCCCGGATTGAGGAATTGATCCGGAAATATGAGATTGAAACAATTGTCCTGGGGTATCCTAAAAATATGAATAATTCAGCCGGAGACCGGGCTGAGAAAACAGAACAGTTTAAAGAGATGCTTGTAAGGCGGACAGGGCTTCCCGTAATCCTTTGGGATGAGAGGCTTACCACCGTTGCATCAGAGAGAATATTGCAGGAAAGCGGTGTGAGACGGGAACACCGTAAGGCAGTCATTGATAAGGTGGCGGCAGGGCTGATCCTGCAGGGTTACCTGGACAGCTTACCAAAGGAGACAGGAAATGAACAGTGACGAAAAGAAAATCACCCTGACAACAGATACAGGGGAAGCGGTGGAATTTTACGTTCTGGAGGAAACCAGAATTAATGGAATGAATTATCTGCTGGTAACTGATGCGGCAGATGAAGATGATGAAGGAGAATGTTACATCTTAAAGGATTTGTCAAAGCAGGAAGAGACTCTTGCTTTGTATGAGTTTGTAGAAGATGATAACGAGATAGATTATTTATTTAAGATATTTTCCGAACTGCTGGACGGAGCAGATGTGGATATTCAGGTTTAAAAGAAATGATGGTGAGTAATTGAGGGACTGTTACATGAAACAGGAAGCTTTTAAAAATATGCTTCGAGAGAAAGGGCTCAAGGTGACCAACCAGCGTATGCTGGTGCTGGAACTCATGGCTGAGCGCCCCGGGCAGCATCTGACTGCGGAAGAGATCTATGATCTGGCCAGGCAGAAGTACCCGGAGATAGGGCTTGCCACGATTTACAGGACCGTGCAGGTACTGGTGGATTTATCAGTGATCGATAAGGTCAGTTTTGACGACGGATTTGCCCGCTATGAATTAGGGGGCTTGGATCGTGAGTCCAGACATCACCATCACCACGCGATTTGCAACCGATGCGGAAACGTATTTTCCTTTCAAGGCGATTTACTGGATACGCTGGAGCAGGCTATTCTTGACCGGTCAGGTTTTCTTGTTACGGATCATGAAGTAAAGCTGCATGGGTATTGCAGGGAATGCCGGGAGGCTATGGAAGAAGAACAGGACGGAAAATAATAAGATGGAGGTAAAATATTGAAAAAACAAGACAGCAACGCAAAAGTTAAAATCATTCCTTTAGGAGGAATGGAGCAGATTGGTATGAATATCACTGCTTTTGAATGTGAAGACAGCATCATCATTGTGGACTGCGGACTGGCATTCCCTACGGATGATATGCTTGGCATTGATCTGGTGATACCGGATGTTTCTTACCTGAAACAGAATATGGATAAGGTAAAGGGATTTCTCATCACCCATGGTCACGAGGATCACATCGGAGCTCTTCCCTATATCTTAAAGGACATCAATGTGCCGGTATATGGAACAAAGCTGACCATTGCCCTGATCGAGAACAAACTGAAAGAACATAATTTACTGAAAAACACCAAGAGAAAGGTGATCAAACACGGACAGTCCGTTAATTTAGGCTGTTTCCGTATCGAATTTATTAAAACAAACCACAGCATCGCCGATGCTTCCGCTCTTGCCATTTTCTCTCCGGCAGGTGTGATCCTGCATACAGGCGATTTTAAGATTGACTATACCCCTGTATTCGGGGAGCCGGCTGATTTAGAGCGTTTTGCCGAGTTGGGGAAAAAGGGCGTTCTGGCCCTGATGTGTGACAGCACCAATGCCATTAGGCCAGGATTCACTCCCTCGGAAAAGACCGTGGGAAAAACCTTTGACAACATTTTTGCAGACCATAAGAACAACCGCATCCTTGTGGCCACCTTTGCCTCAAATGTGGACCGGGTGCAGCAGGTCATCAACTCTGCGGCCAAGTACGGACGGAAGGTAGTGGTAGAGGGGCGTAGCATGGTCAATGTGATCGGTACGGCCAGTGAGCTTGGCTATATTAATATTCCGGACGGGACCCTTATTGATATTGACCAGTTAAAAAATTATCCCGATGAACAGACCGTGCTTATCACCACCGGAAGCCAGGGGGAATCCATGGCAGCCCTTTCCCGAATGGCAAGCAGCACCCATAAGAAGGTTTCTATCAAGCCAACCGATGTGATAATTTTAAGTTCCCATCCCATTCCGGGAAATGAAAAGGCTGTTTCCAAGGTCATCAACGAGCTTTCCATGAAGGGAGCAGAGGTGATCAGCGATGACACTCATGTGTCAGGACATGCCTGCCAGGAAGAAATCAAGCTGATGTACGCCCTTGTCCGCCCTAAATATGCCATTCCGGTTCATGGAGAATACCGTCATATCATGGCTCAGAGAAATCTGGTTCAGGCCATGGGCATCCCCAAGGAGAATGTGATCGTTATGTCCTCCGGTGATGTGGTGGAATTGGGACAGGAATCCTGGAAGATCGTAGACCACGTACAGGCAGGAGGAATCCTGGTAGACGGCCTTGGCGTGGGAGATGTGGGAAATATTGTTTTAAGAGACAGGCAGAACCTGGCTCAGAACGGAATTATTGTAGTGGTTCTGACCCTGGAGAAATACTCCAATCAGCTTTTGGCAGGACCGGATATTGTATCCAGAGGATTTGTTTATGTACGTGAATCCGAGGATCTCATGGAAGAAGCCAGAAACGTTGTCAACGACGCTGTTTCTGACTGTCTGAACCGCCATGTCAATGACTGGGGGAAAATTAAGAATGTTATACGGGATAGCTTAAGCGACTTTTTATGGAAGCGCATGAAGCGGAATCCTATGATTCTGCCGATCATCATGGAAGTATAGCACGGCGCGGCCAATATATCTTTGGCCGCAGCTCTGATGCTCAATTACGTGGATTGAAACAAGGCGAAAGGAATGCAGGATATGAGCCGGGCAACGAACGAGATTAATAAAATAACAGGAGCAGTCATTGCGATTTCAAGCAGGTTGATTATCTTCGCACTGGTGATTCTTCTGCTTTATGAGGGAGTCACCAGAGGATATAAGTTCGGCCATGAGATATTCTACGCTTCTGCCATGGAAGCGGAACCGGGGCGCAACAAGGAGATAAACATAAGCAAGGGAACCTCTGTGGCCCAGGTGGCAAAGATTTTAAAGAACAGCGGTTTGATTGCCAATGAATATTCCTTTATCATACAGGCGGAGTTTTTTGATTATAAGGTAAATCCGGGAGAATATACCTTTAACACTTCCATGACCTCCAAGGAAATCCTTCAGATGATGAATGAGAATACAGGGGAAAAGGAAGAGAAAAAATGATTGTAAATGACAGGATAACGGATTATATTAAATCTCTGGAAACAGACAGAAGCCCGCTCCTTTCAAAAATCGGAAAAAAGGCCAGGCAGGAAGGCGTCCCGGTAATCAGGGAAGAGACCGCTGCTTTTCTTCAGACCATGACTGCAGCCATGAGGCCAAAGGCCATTTTAGAGGTGGGAACTGCGGTAGGCTACTCCACCCTTTTAATGGCAGAGGTCATGCCGACTGAATGCCATATTACCACCATAGAAAAATATGAAAAAAGAATTCCCCAGGCCAGAGAAAATTTCAAAGAGGCCGGGGAAACGGAGCGGATCACCTTGCTTGAGGGAGATGCGCAGGATATCTTAAAGGGGCTTACCGGCCCCTTTGACCTTGTATTCATGGATGCGGCCAAGGGGCAGTATCTCCTGTGGCTGCCAAGGATCTTAGAGCTTATGTCTCCCGGGGGAATGCTGATTTCCGATAATGTTCTTCAGGATGGAGATATCATAGAATCCCGCTATGCGGTGGAACGCCGGAACCGGACCATTCACGGGCGGATGCGGGAATATTTGTATGAATTAAAGCATTCGGAGCGGCTTACCACGTCCATTGTCCCCATTGGCGACGGCATTACCGTCAGCATATTAACATAATTTTCTTAAGGAAGGCAGGCAAAGCCCAGCCAGAATTTAGAAAATCAGCCTTTGAGTGAGCAAA
Organism: Lachnospiraceae bacterium; assembly: GCA_902363835.1. GTDB lineage: Bacteria > Bacillota > Clostridia > Lachnospirales > Lachnospiraceae > Lacrimispora. The sequence goes on along the minus strand of CABJBM010000035.1, from coordinate 37,520 downwards.
AGGCGAATGGAACTTCAAATGTATACGCAAGAAAGGATTTTCATGAGAAAGACCGAACTATTGATTCCGGCAGGCAGCCTGGAGGTATTAAAAACCGCCGTAATTTACGGTGCTGACGCTGTCTACATCGGAGGAGAAGCCTTTGGCCTGCGTGCCAAGGCCAAGAATTTTACAATGGAAGAAATCCGGGAAGGAATTGCCTTTGCCCATGAAAAAGGGGTAAAGGTCTATATTACGGCTAACATTCTGGCCCATAATGACGACCTGACCGGAGTGGAAGAATATTTTGAAGAATTAAAGGAAACAGGTCTTGACGCCTTAATCATCTCCGATCCGGGAGTATTTGAGATTGCAAAGCGAATCATGCCGGATTTGGAGATCCACATCAGCACCCAGGCCAACAACACCAATTACGGAACCTACTTATTCTGGCACCGGCTTGGAGCCAAAAGGGTGGTTTCCGCCAGAGAGCTTTCTCTGGCAGAGATCAAGGAAATACGGGGCCGGATTCCGGAGGACATGGAGATCGAAAGCTTTATCCACGGTGCCATGTGCATTTCTTATTCCGGGCGCTGTCTTTTAAGCAATTTTATGTCGGGAAGGGACGCCAATCAAGGGGCCTGCACCCATCCCTGCCGCTGGAAATATTCCATTGTCGAGGAAAAACGCCCCGGAGAGTACATGCCTGTCTATGAAAATGAACGGGGAACCTATATTTTCAATTCCAAGGATCTATGCATGATCCAGCACATCCCGGAAATGATGGATGCAGGGATCGACAGCTTTAAGATTGAGGGCCGTATGAAAACTGCCCTGTACGTAGCTACCGTGGCAAGGACCTACCGGAAGGCGATTGACGACTATAACAAAGATCCTGAGCTTTATCAGGCCAATATGGAGTGGTATTGTTCCGAAATCGGCAAGTGTACTTACCGGGAATTTACCACCGGCTTTTACTTTGGAAAGCCTGACTCCACCACCCAGATCTATGACAACAATACTTATGTGAAAAACTACACGTATCTGGGAACTGTTGAAGTTGTGGATGAGAAGGGCTTTGCCCGCATTGAGCAGAAAAACAAGTTTACCGTAGGCGAGACCATTGAGGTAATGAAGCCTGACGGACGGAATTTGGAGGCTGTTGTAAAAGCCATCTACGATGAGGAAGGCAAATTCCAGGAAAGTGCTCCCCATTCCAGGCAGATTCTTTCCGTTGATTTGGATGTGGAAATGGAACCTTATGATATTCTGCGCCGCAGTGAAATGGATTAAGGAAAAGTAAAACTGTAAATTTGTCATCCTGCAGTGTCATGGGGCCATGGAAGAAAAGCATCTCAATTTAAATCAAAAGGATGCTGCAAAACCGGCGTAAGTTGGTTTTGCAGCATCCTTTTTTTGTTAAAATCCGAAAAAGGGTTTTCTCCGCCTCTTTTTTATGTGGAAATTTCTTGAAAGACATTTCCGGCAGAATTAAAATGAGCGATCTTCTGTTATTTGAATGTTTACAAAGGAGAGGAAAAGTCTTAATAAAATGTGTATTATTTATAAAAAAATAATTATTTTTTATAAATAATGCATATAGTATCTCTGTTTTTTGTGTGATATATTATATGAGAAAACTGATATATCAGATGAAATTTTAGTTTGATACTAAAAATCAAATCCGGAAACAAACGCAATGTAAGTTGTAAAAAATTACAATTAAAAAGGAGAGAAAAACGATGCTTGACATTATTACTGGCATACTTTTGCTGCTGGTCTTTGTGGGGCTGGTAGTGTACTGCATGAAAGGCGGCAATCTTTTAATCGGATTTATTGCTACAGCCGTTTTATGGTGTTTAATCGGACGTGTACCCATTAATGAGGTGGTAACCGATGTATTTCAAAAACCCCTGGATGATTACGGAAAAACCATAGCAATCATAATTTTCGGAGCCTGGTTTGGACGTATCCTGGTTGATACGGGAATTGCCGGCTATATCATTAAGAAGACCGTGGAATTTGCAGGCGACAGACCCTTAGTGACTACATTGTTGTTATGCATTACCTGTAATCTGCTTTTTACCAGTGTTTTTGGTGTTGGTTCTGTTATGGCTATCGGTATGATCGTACTTCCCATTCTCTTTTCAATGGGAGTGGAAAAAAAGGCGGCTTTAGGCGCTTATATGCTGTCCGTTGCAGGCGGAATGTACTTAAATATTGCTTATGTGAGCCAGTTTGAAAAGGTATTTGGGGGAGATGTGGCTGCGTATAATGATAATTACATACGTTTTGCTCTCATGGCGACTGCTGTTCACATGGTCATTATGATTGGATTTATTGTGTTCCATCATTTCAAAAACAGCAAAAGAGGAAGAAGACGGGCCTGGGATGTGGGCAGTCAGGAAACCTATGAGGCAAAGCCCCTTGGCTGGTACTGTTTTATCGTGCCTTTTATCCCCATTGCAATGGTAGGGATTTTTAAATGGCAGCCGGTTCCCGCTTTCCTTCTGGGAAGCTTTGTAGGTCTTTTATTTACACGGAATTTAAGGACTTATAAGACTGCGGTGGATAAAACCCAGAAGACCTTATATGATGGTGTTGCAGACAGCGGACTCCTGATCGGTATGCTTTACAGCGTAAACATTTTCCAGGGAGCAGCCACCAAGGTGGTGCCTTATCTTCAGACCTTGCTTGGGGATGTGGTTCCAAGATCTGAAATCGTGGTTCTGGCTGCATTCTGTATTCTGGCGCCTCTGGCATTGTTCCGCGGACCGCTGATGATCTGGGGTTCCGGTATTGCCCTGTATTCGATTTTAAATGCAACAGGAGCATTTAATCCTCATTTCCTGTACGCTATTTTCCTCATTCCGCCGGTTGCTATCGTAGCAAGCTCTTGTCCTACCCAGTCCTGGACCATGTGGGGATTAAGCTATGCAAAGGTAGAACCAAAACAGTACATAAAGACCAATCTGCCGTGGGCCTGGGCAAGCCTGATTGCCATTGAAGTGCTTATTTACTTTACCATAGGAAGAATGGTTTGATTCTTTGCTTCAGCAGATTAAAAAGTTTCACAGACAGGGACATACACTGTCCTTGTCTGTTTCAAATGGAGGACAGCAAATGAGTAACAGAGCAATAAGAATTGGAATTGATGTGGGCGGAACCCATACAAAGGCTGTGGCAATTGACAACAGCACCAACGAAATTGTGGGAAAAGGATCAGTAATGACAACTCACCATGACGAAAACGGAGTGGCAGCAGGCGTTGTGGAGGCATTTAAAAAGTGTCTTTCTGAAAACGACATTAAACCGGAAGAAGTAATTTTTATTGCTCACAGCACCACACAGGCCACCAATGCTTTGCTGGAAGGCGATGTGGCCAGAGTGGGAGTCATCGGAATGAGCGGCGGCGGTTTGGAGGGATTTTTTACAAAGCGCCAGACAAAAATCAAGGATATTGATTTAGGGACCGGAAAGTGGATCAATATTGATCATAGCTTCATGAAAATGAAGGACATGACTCCGGATTATGTATCCTCGGTGATTAAAAAGATGTCAGACCAGGGAGACAAGGTAATTGTAGCAAGCAAAGCATTTGGCGTGGATAATATGAAAGAAGAACGGATGGTGGCAGATATTGCAGAAAACCAGGGAATTCCCTGTACCGTGGCTTCTGATATTACAAAGCTCTACGGCTTGACGACCCGCACCCGAACCGCCTGTCTCAATGCATCGATTCTCCCCAAAATGCTGGATACCGCCAATTCCACGGAGCGGAGCGTGCGCGCTGCAAAGGTGACGGTTCCCCTTATGATCATGCGTGGGGACGGCGGGGTCATGGAAATCGGCGAGATGAAAAAGCGCCCCATCCTTACCATGCTTTCAGGGCCGGCGGCCAGCGTAATCGGAGCCCTTATGTATCTGCGCGCCTCCAATGGCATTTATTTTGAAGTGGGCGGAACATCTACCAATATCGGAGTCATTAAAAACGGCCGTCCTGCAGTGGATTATTCCATTATCGGCGGGCACAGAACCTATGTAAACAGCCTTGATGTCCGGGTATTGGGCGTTGCCGGCGGAAGTATGATCCGTGCAAAAAAAGGCGGGATCATTGATGTAGGTCCCCGTTCCGCACATATTGCCAATATGGGGTATGCATGTTTTACAGAAGCTTCCCTGTTTGAAGGAGCAAAATTATACTACATCAAACCAAGGGAAAATGATCCCGACGATTATGTGGCCATCCGCTTAAGAAACGGAGAAAGCGTGACAATCACAAATACCTGTGCTGCCAATGTGCTGGGAATCCTGGAAGAAGGGGATTACGCATTGGGCAATTACGAATCCAGCTGCAAAGCCATGAAGCTTCTGGCTGATGAAGTGGGCATGTCTGTTGAAGATACGGCAAGGGCAGTTCTTCAAAAGGCCTGTGATAAAATTAAACCGGTCATTGAAGATCTGATTGATAAATATAAAATTGAAAGAGAACAGATCGTGCTGGTAGGAGCCGGAGGAGGCGCTGGAACCCTTTTGACCTTTACGGCAAAAGAAATGAACTTTAAATACCAGATACCGGAAAATGCCGAGGTTATTTCCTCTATCGGCGTGGCTTTGGCCATGGTCAGGGAAATGGTGGAGAGAACCATTCCAAATCCCACTGCTGAAGATATTGCTGCCCTTAAAAAGGAAGCAAAGACTCTGGCAATGAACAGCGGTGCTGTGGAAGACAGCGTGGAAGTTTATGTGGAAATTGATGAACAGGCACAAAAGGTTACAGCCATTGCCATGGGTTCTACAGAAGTCAAAACAACGGATCTCATGAAAAATTGTGATGAAAAAGAGGCCATTGAAATTGCAGCGGAATCCATTGGCCTGGAACGTTCAAAGATGAAGATGGCAGGAAGCAATGGTTCCATATTTGTGGTAACTTCAGAAAAAGATGGAAAAACTCCTGTGAGAATGATAGACAAAAAAGGCTTTGTAAAAGTACAAAGGTCCAATGGAATCGTGTTGGTTACAACAAAATCCAGGCTTTATGAGGATTTGAAACTGGCCTGGGATAAGGCCAGCAATTTCTCAAGCGAAGTCAGGATCAATCCGGATTGCTATATTGCCGCAGAGTCCAGAGTTATTGATTATTCCGGAATTCCGGAACTGGATCAGGTATCAGGTTTAGCCAGGGTTGAGCTGATTGATGTCAATGAGGATGCCAAAATTCTCCTGGTACTGGCCCGCAACGAGCTGTAAAGGATGAGTGGTATGCGCCAGTTCATAGAAAAAATCATGGCTGCGGAGGATGTAAAATGGTATGGCCGGGTTTTAAAAAATCATCCCGCTTCCTGTGAATTGTCAAAAGAGGAAGAAAAGGAAATCCTGTTTTACTCCATGCAGACCGCGGAAACATATGCGTCAGAACTAAAGAAACGCTATGGAGCAGTTTCCGGCGTTTCTCTGGCAAAAACATTAGGTTTGTCCATAGAAAAAAGATCAGAAGACCTGAGAAAACCATTTTTATATATGGGAATATTTGAGCCGGAGGAAGGTACTGTCATTTTAAATGACAGTACCTTAAACGCAATTAAAGATTTTATAAAGGAATATCATTTGTCGGGAATGATTCAGGAGGAAGCTTTGGAAGAAGTGGTCCTGTTTCATGAAATTTTCCACTGGATTGAAGAAAACACGCCAGGGATCTATACCCGCAGCAAAATGTTAAAACGGCCGGTATGGAATCTGTTTCCCCGGTCCAGAGGCTTAGCAGGGGCAGGAGAGGTGGGGGCCATTCACTTTTCCAAAAAAATGAAAGGAATATCCTATTCTCCCTGTTTGTATGAAATGTGTTTATTAGTGAAGACGGGTGTTTGCTCTATTGATTTTTTTTCCTCTATCCTATAAAATAAAAGATGATTATTTTACTTTAGGAAATGGTGATGATAGAAAAAATATGGTTAATACTGAAAGGGAGGTTCAATGTTGGAATTATATAAAGGAACCATATCATCTTCCGCTGACGGTCAGGAGGAGGCTTCCCGTCAGGGAGAAAACACAGATAGCAATGCGTATCAGCTGCTCCGTGAGAAAATCCTGGATCTTCATTTAAGACCGGGAATCAACTTAAGCATCAGGGATATCTGTGAATTACTGAACATTGGGCGAACTCCGGTCAGAGATGCGTTAATCAGGCTTGAACAGGAAGATTTGGTAACTCTTCTTCCCCAGAAAGGAACAAGGGTATCCAAAATAGATTTAGATAGAGTGGAACAGGAACGTTTTTTAAGACTTGCCGTAGAAGAAGAGGTGATGAAGCTGTTTATGGCATGCCACACTCCTACGGATTTGGTGGAATTGCAGAATAACCTGATGGAACAGAAGGCATTTGCCGAAACAAATCATGGCGATGTAAGGACATTTTTGTATATGGATGATGAGTTCCATAAAATATTTTACAAGGTGACGGACCGTCTTTTCAGCTTCCAGACCATCAATAATGTGGGAGGCCATTTCAGGAGGATACGGCTGCTTAGCTGCCGGGAGACACAAAACATAAAAGAGATTGTTGCCCAGCATGAGGAAATCCTGCTGGCTCTCCAGACAAGGGATACCAAAGCAATGCTGTATGTGCTGCAAAAGCACCTTTTTAAATTGGACAGGGACAAAAAGGAGCTGATTAAAAAGTATCCCAGTTTGTTTAAGCGTAACATCAATGAAGATTACGTGAACATTCCTTATACGGATGATTTCTTTGAAACATTCCAGTCCTTTATGCAGGAATAAAAGGACAGGCTGCATGATGTACAAGAAGTTTTATTTAAATAGCGCTTACGGCAAACCCCAGGAAACAGGCGGTTTGCTGTAAGTGCTTTTTTGTTCCGTAAATGCGTCAGGGAACCCTTTTATATAATATCTGGAGATCCATTTATAATGGGAGTTACAGGTTTATCATGTATCATTTTAGTGACAGTTGTAGAAATCACCATATTGTGGTATGCTATAAAAGTATTATGCCCAGAATTTACCTGATTTTAAAACGTGTAGAATGGAGGCTGGCATATGGCGTTAATTCTTTGGCTGATAGCCGTTTCCTGTATTATTTATTATGTTGTGATCATTTTTTATTCAGGTCTGACTACATCCTTTTCCTTTATATGGCTTTTATTTGCCGCTGTATGCATATTGCTGCCGGTGGGAGGGGAAGCCTATGTGAAGCATAAGGATAAGGTTCCCTTATGGATTCCTGTGTCCGTAATTACCATGTGCTGTACCGGAATTCTGGTATTCACAGTGGTGGAAATCCTGGTATTTACAGGAGTTGCCGCCCGGGATACCTCCAATCTGGACTATGTCATTGTGCTGGGAGCCAGGGTAAAGGAGACAGGGATCAGCAAGTCTTTAAAAAAACGGCTGGATAGGGCTATTGAATATGTAGATGATAATCCATCCACTATTTTAGTGCTTTCCGGCGGTCAGGGCGAGGATGAACCTGTCAGCGAGGCTGCAGCCATGCGGGATTACCTGATCTTTAACGGAGTAAAAGAGGAACAGCTGATTTTAGAGACCCGATCCACCAGTACGGTTGAGAACATTGCATACAGCCGCGTAGCCATAGAAGAAGATCAGGCGGAAAGGAAAGCCAGGCGGCAGAATAATCCGATTTTCATGGAACCCGGAACCTTTGAGGAGGTACCGGATAAGCCCATTAAGATCGGTGTCCTTACCAGTGACTTCCATGTGTTCCGGGCGCTGCAGATTGGGAAAAAATGGGGAATACCGGATATCTACGGCATATCCTGCGGATCTGACCCCATTCTTTTCGTACACTTTTGCGTCAGAGAGTGCGCGGCCATATTAAAAGACAAATTAGTGGGAAACATGTAATTACACGAATGCAATGAGCAGTGCGAAACAGGCCATGAAAAGATTTTCGTTGTGCCCGCACATAAGAAAATCTTTTTATGGCTTGTTTCATAGGGTGAATGCCCGTGAGCCAGCGAATCTGTAAGATTCGCCGGCTGCACTGCGGACTCACGTATAATATTGAACATGCAGGAGGAAAAAACAAAGAATGAATTTATTTAAAAACCTTGCAGCCTATGAGGTTGTAGAAGAAAAAGCAATGAAGGAGATCAATGCGTCCGGATGCGTGCTCCGCCATAAAAAAAGCGGAGCCAGGATTTTTTGCGTTTCCTGCGACGATGAGAACAAGGTGTTTTCCATTGGATTCCGTACCCCGCCCTCAGACAGCACCGGAGTTGCCCATATTCTGGAACACAGCGTGCTCTGCGGCTCAGACCAGTTTCCGGTAAAGGATCCGTTTGTAGAACTGGTAAAAGGATCCCTTAACACCTTCTTAAACGCCATGACCTATCCTGATAAAACCGTATATCCGGTAGCAAGCTGCAATGAAAAGGATTTCCAGAATTTGATGAACGTGTACCTAGATGCAGTGCTTCATCCAAATATTTATAAGGAACCTAAGATTTTCATGCAGGAGGGCTGGCATTATGAGCTGGAAAGCCTGGAATCTGATCTGATTTACAACGGAGTGGTATATAATGAAATGAAGGGAGCATTTTCTTCCCCGGAAGAGGTGCTGGACCGTTACACCAGGAAAACCCTGTTCCCGGATAACTGCTACGGTCAGGAATCAGGAGGAGATCCTGCCTTTATTCCGGACCTGACTTATGAGGACTTCCTGGCTTTTCATAAGAAGTATTATCATCCTTCCAACAGCTATATTTATCTTTACGGAGATATGGATATGGCGGAAAAGCTTACATGGATTGATGAAAAATATTTAAGCTATTACGATGAAATAACCATTGATTCCAGAATCCCAAGGCAGAAGCCTTTTGAAAAACCGGTGGAAGGGGAAACATTTTACTCCATCACCGAAGGGGAATCCGAAGAAAATGCCACCTATCTCTCCATCAGTACGGCAGTGGGCACAGGTCTGGATCCCAGGCTTTATATAGCCTTTCAGATCCTGGAATACACCCTTTTGGATGCCCCTGGCGCGCCGTTAAAGCAGGCTCTCATTGACGCAGGGATCGGCCAGGACATTTTAGGAGGATATGATAACGGCATTCTTCAGCCTTATTTCTCTGTTATTGCCAAAAACGCAAACAAGGAGCAGAGAGGAGAATTCCTGGCAGTTGTAAAAGGAACCTTAAGAAAGCTTGCGGATGAGGGAATCAACCGAAAGAGTCTGAAAGCCGGAATGAACTACTTTGAATTCCGCTACAGGGAAGCAGATTACGGTTCAGCACCAAAGGGCCTGATGTATGGGCTTCAATGCATGGACAGCTGGCTTTATGACGGGGATCCCCTGATGTACCTGGAATATCAGGAGACGTTTGACTATTTGAAGAAAGTGGTGGATGAGGGATACTTTGAACAGCTCATCAGGGAATACCTTCTGGATAATCCTTTTGAAGCCTTCCTGGCCGTAAGCCCTAAAAAGAACTTAACGGCAATGGAAGAAGAAAAGGTGGCAAAAAAGCTGGCAGTTTATAAGGCCTCTCTTTCCGAAGAAGAGCTTCTCCAGCTGATAGAGCAGACCAGAGCTTTAAGGGAATACCAGGAAACGCCTTCTCCTCAGGAGGCTTTGGAAATGATTCCAATGCTCAGGAGAGAGGACATCAGCAAAGAACCGGAAGAGATCATATGGGAGAAAAAATCCGCCCATGGTGTCAAGGTGATCCACCATGAGATGTTTACCTCAGGGATCGGGTATTTGAAAGTGATGTTCGACACCTCCGCAGTTCCTAAGGAGGATCTGCCTTATGTGGGATTTTTGAAATCCTTACTGGGTTATGTGAATACGGAAAACTTCACCTATGGGGACTTAACCAGTGAAATCCATTTAAACAGCGGCGGCGTCAGCTTCAGCGTGACTTCTTATCCTGATTTAAAGAATAAGGGAGAGTTTAAAGGACTTTTTATGGCAAGTGCCAGGGTGCTTTATGAGAAACTGGATTTTGGCTTCTCCATTCTTGGTGAGATCCTGACCCGTTCTATTTTGGATGATGAAAAGCGGTTGGGAGAAGTCATCAGTGAAACCAGGTCAAGGGCCAGAATGAAGCTGGAAGGCTCCTGTCATTCGGCAGCAGTTGCCAGGGCAACTTCCTATTTTTCCGCCACCTCTTATTTCAACGATTTAACCGGCGGGATCGGATACTATGAATTTTTGGAGGATCTGGAAAAAGAATATCCTTCCCATAAAAAGGAGATCATTGCCCGTTTAAAAGGGGTTATGGAAAAGCTGTTTACGGCCAAAAACATGCTGGTCAGCTATACGGCAGATGAACAAGGATATAAACTGCTTCCGGAGGCTTTAAAGAAGCTTACGGATGTACTGCCTGAAGGAGAGGAAAAGCATTATCCCTTTGAATATTCGGCAGGAAACAGGAACGAAGGCTTTTGCACGGCTTCCCAGGTCAATTATGTGGCCAGATGCGGTACCTTTGCAGGCAGCGGCCAGGAATACACCGGAGCTCTTAAAATATTAAAGGTCATTTTAAGCTATGATTACCTGTGGATCAATTTAAGGGTCAAAGGCGGAGCTTATGGCTGTATGAGCGGATTCGGGCGTTCAGGAGAAGGGTACTTTACTTCTTACCGGGATCCTAATTTAGTAGAAACAAACCGGATTTATGACGGGATCGTGGATTATTTAGAGAACTTCCAGGCGTCGGACCGGGATATGACAAAGTACGTCATCGGCACCATCAGTGACATGGATGTGCCTTATCCTCCCTCAACCAGAGGAAACCGCGGTCTTTCCGCCTATTTATCCGGAGTGGATCATGAGATGATGGAAAAAGAGCGGGAAGAGGTATTAAACGCCACTCAGGAAGACATCCGCAGCCTGGCTCCTCTTGTGAAAGCTGTTTTGAGTACGGGAAGCCTTTGTGTCATTGGAAATGAAGATAAAATAGGAGCGGAAAAGCAGTTGTTTGGAGAGACCAAGAACTTATTCCACTCATAATACAATGCCTTGAAGGCATACCCTTATACCCGGTAAGCGGGGAATTCTGTCCGAAAAGTCCGGACACGAAAGAAGAAGCGCCTTGCAGGCGAACCTCTGTGTCCAAAGCCATGGACATGAAAGAGGAAAGGAGAACCTATATGGAAAACAATTACAAATCAGGCTTCGTGACCTTGATCGGGCGCCCCAACGTTGGAAAATCCACCTTGATGAATCATCTTATCGGCCAGAAGATTGCAATAACTTCCGATAAGCCCCAGACAACCAGAAACAGGATTCAGACCGTATATACGGATGAGAGAGGGCAGATCATTTTCCTTGATACTCCCGGAATCCATAAGGCAAAGAACAAGCTGGGAGAATATATGGTAAGCGTTGCGGAACGCACCTTAAAGGAAGTGGATGTGGTGCTCTGGCTGGTGGAGCCAAGCACCTATATCGGCGCAGGGGAGCAGCATATTGCAGAACAGCTGAACCAGGTTAAAACCCCTGTGATTCTGGTCATCAACAAAATAGATACGGTGAAAAATCAGGAGGAAATCCTGACCTTTATAAACGCCTATAAAGATGTGTGCCAGTTTGCTGAAATCGTGCCTGTTTCCGCTTTAAAGGATAAGAATACGGACTTAATGCTGGAGCTTATCTATAAATATCTTCCAAAGGGACCTCAGTATTACGATGAGGATACGGTAACAGATCAGCCCATGCGCCAGATTTCAGCGGAGCTTATCAGAGAAAAGGCCCTTCGTCTTTTAAAGGATGAGATTCCCCACGGAATTGCAGTGATCATTGAGAAGATGAAGGAGCGGGATAACGGCATCATGGATATTGAAGCCGACATCATCTGTGAGCGGGATTCCCACAAAGGGATCATCATAGGAAAAGGCGGTGCCATGCTTAAAAAGATCGGAACCGCTTCCCGCAGGGAAATAGAAGACCTGATGGATACAAAGGTAAATTTGCAGCTTTGGGTAAAAGTCCGGAAAGAATGGCGTGACAGCGAGCTGTATATGAAGAACTATGGATATAATGAAAAAGACATTTAAAAGTGGTGGTGGGAATTGAGGGAAGTTGAAACCCTGATGGGGATGGTGATCCGAGTGTCCCCGGTTGGAGAAATGGATAAGCGCCTTGTGATACTCACCAGGGAAAGAGGGAAGATTACCGCATTTGCCAGAGGGGCCAGAAGGCAGGGAAGCTCCCTTATGGGAGTAAGCCGTCCCTTTGCCTTCGGGCAGTTTTCCCTGTATGAGGGCAGGGATTCCTATACCCTCAGGTCAGCAGAGATCACCAATTATTTTGATGCGCTGTCCCTGGATATGGAAGGAACCTGTTATGGTTCTTATTTCCTGGAACTGGCCGATTACTATGCCCGTGAGAACATGGACGGAACAGGGCTATTAAAGCTGCTGTACCAGTCCATACGGGCGCTCTTAAAGCCGGCCCTGAAAAATGAGCTGGTCCAGAGGATTTTTGAACTGAAAGCCATGGTGCTGAACGGGGAATATACAGAAACCCCTCCCTTCCCTGTCAGTGACTCAGCAGGCTATGCATGGGAATATGTAATCGCCTCCCCGGCAGAGCACCTTTATACCTTTACCCTGACAGAACCGGTTCTGGAAGAATTCGGCCGCTGCGTAGAAATCAATAAAAAGCGCTATGTGGACCGGGAATTCCACTCCCTTGAGATTTTACAGACCATGACAGGGGGGAAACTATTGAAATGACGGGGGGGATTTGGTATAATGTTCAAGAATGCTATGAGCGGTGCGAATCAGGACACGGAAAAATTTTCGTTGTGCTTGCACATAAGAAAATTTTTCCGTGTCCTGATTCATAGGGCGAATGCCCGTGAGCCGGTGAACCCCGCGGGTTCACTGGCTGCACCGCGGAGTCAAACGCAGCAGTGCGCCCAACCGCACCGCCAATTTCTGGTACCGCAGTGCGCCCAACCGCACCGCCAATTTCTGGTACCGCAGTGCGCCCAACCGCACCGCCGATTCAATGCAGGAGGGAAATGAATGAAAAAAAAGAAAGTAATTCTGGCAATTTTCCTGGCTGCCGGAATGCTGACAGGCTGCTTGGGCAGAAGCGGCGGCAGCGCCTTAAACGGGGAAAGCAGCAGAATCTATGTAACGGGAGAAGGAGTACTGCAGACTGCAACGGTGGAAACCTATGCGGAACAGGATTATTATCGTGCGGATGAATTAAAGGCTTATCTGGAAGAAGCCGTTTCAAAATACAACGAGGTTCATGGGCAGGAAGCGGTAATGCTGGATTCCTGCACCATGGAAAAAGGGAATGCCACCATGGTCTTCCGTTATGGGTCAGGAAACGACCTGGTGAGTTTTGCTTCTGAGTATGAGGATAAGGCAAATCAGGTAGATTCCATTGCCGTAACCACTTTGTCCGAAGTATTGGAGCAAAGTGAGTCCGAAGGAGTGGTTTTTGTAAAAGCCTCTGATGGGAAACAGGCAGAAAAAAAGACCTTGTCCGGTAAAGGGGAATGCATTGCAGTGGTTTTGGAGACAAAGCAGCCGGTAACGGTGCAGACCCAGGGAAAGATTTTATTTGTTTCCAATAATGTAGTTATAAAGGATCACTATACCGTCCAGACAGCGCAAGGGAAAAATTACATCATATTTAAATAAGAGAGGTTAAGATCATGGAAAAGACAATGGAAAAGATTGTGGGACTTGCAAAATCAAGAGGATTTGTATATCCTGGCTCCGAAATTTACGGCGGCCTTGCCAATACCTGGGATTACGGCAACTTAGGCGTGGAACTGAAGAACAATGTAAAAAAAGCATGGTGGCAGAAATTTGTTCAGGAAAGTCCACATAATGTGGGCGTTGACTGCGCTATTTTAATGAACTCCCAGACCTGGGTTGCATCCGGACATTTAGGAGGCTTTTCCGATCCTCTGATGGACTGCAAGGCATGTAAGGAGCGTTTCCGTGCAGATAAACTGATTGAAGATTATATGGCTGAAAACAATATCACCATAGAAGGCTCTGTGGATGCCTGGTCCCAGGAAGAGATGAAGAATTACATTGATGAGAAGAACATCTGCTGCCCAAGCTGCGGTAAGCATGATTTCACGGATATCCGCCAGTTTAACCTGATGTTTAAAACCTTCCAGGGTGTTACCGAGGATGCCAAGAATACCGTGTACTTAAGACCTGAGACAGCCCAGGGTATTTTCGTAAACTTTAAAAACGTTCAGAGAACCTCCCGCAAGAAAATTCCTTTTGGAATTGCACAGGTGGGCAAATCCTTCCGTAATGAGATCACTCCCGGAAACTTCACCTTCCGTACCAGAGAATTTGAGCAGATGGAGCTGGAATTCTTCTGCGAGCCGGATACGGATCTGGAGTGGTTTGCATACTGGAAAGAATTCTGCATCAACTGGCTGAAAACCCTGGGAATCAAGGAGGAGGAGATGCGTGTCAGAGATCATGAGAAGGAAGAGCTTTCCTTCTACAGCAAGGCAACTTCTGACATTGAATTTCTCTTCCCATTCGGCTGGGGCGAGTTATGGGGAATCGCAGACAGAACGGATTATGACCTGACCCAGCACCAGAACACCTCCGGACAGGATTTAACCTACTTTGATGACGAAAAGAAGGAGCGGTACATTCCCTATGTGATTGAGCCGTCTCTGGGAGCTGACCGTGTGACCCTTGCATTCCTTTGCGCCGCATACGATGAAGAGGAGATCGCGGAAGGAGATGTTCGTACCGTGCTTCACTTCCATCCTGCCATTGCGCCTGTTAAGATCGGCGTGCTGCCTCTTTCCAAGAAGCTGAATGAAGGCGCAGAAAAGGTTTACCAAGAGCTGTGTAAATATTATAACTGTGAATTTGATGACAGAGGCAACATTGGAAAACGTTACAGAAGGCAGGATGAGATCGGTACCCCGTTCTGTGTTACCTATGATTTTGATTCAGAGGAGGACTTTGCCGTAACCGTGCGTGACCGGGATACCATGGACCAGGTGAGAGTTCCCATTGCAGAGCTGAAAAACTATTTTGAGGATAAATTCCGTTTCTAGACCTATGGTCCCCTTTTATGGGGCCGGTTTCAGGGACATCTTAAAAAAGGTGCAGGCTGAGGCAGATTGCCTCATTGCCGCACCTTTTTATTTACAGCTATTCATCTGCTTCTGCATCCGATTTTTTCCAATGGACTGTTCCGAAAGGATGTTCAGGGGGAGCATAGAGAGAATAAAGCTTTAACGGTTCGCTACCGGTATTTACAATATTGTGCCAGGTATTTGCGGGGATGAGAATGGCACAGCTGCTGTTCACAGGCTCCTGAAAAAAAAGATTATAGGGGCTGTCTCCCATGTACAGAAGTCCTTCTCCATCTTCCACGCGGATGAACTGATCCACCTCCGGATGATTTTCCATACCAATATCTCCGCCTACCGGGATGCTCATGAGAGCAAGCTGCATGTGTTTTCCGGTCCAGCGGGTGGTGCGGAAGGAAGGATTCCGAAGGGTATCATGGACAATGTTCAGCACCACGGGTGTAGGTCCATAGTCATTTGTATCCCAGGTAAGATAAGTATTGTCCGATATGCAGTTAGACTGGCAGGTAAAGCGGTTATCTGGTATCATAAGCTCACTCTTTTCGCACGTTGTAATTTATTATATGGTTTTGACTTTTCCCGGTGACTGATATTAAGGATAAAATCCCCGGATATTTGCAGGGTTCTTAAGCAGCCGCAAAATAAAAAAAGCAGCCCCAAAAAGGAAGATCCGGTGAGGATTCTCTTTTTTGGGGCTGCCTTCTTTTATTTTTATCTCTGTCCTTTATCTCTGTCCCTTATCGTAAGGAATACCCTCTGCCTTTGGAGCCTGAGAGTTTTTGGAGGTAAAGATCAGTACGATCAACGTAATAATATAAGGCACCATCTTGTAGAAATAGCTTGGAATTCCTATTGAGCTTAAGAACGGAATTCCGGAATAAGCCGATGCAATTGCCTTCATAAGCCCAAAGAACAGAGAGGCAAGCATAATATTAACCGGTTTCCACTGGCCGAAAATCAAGACTGCCAGAGCCAGGAATCCGTATCCGGCTACATCTGCATTAAAGTTTGTGGAGGTGGGAACTACAAAAACCAGTCCCCCAAGCCCGCCAAGAGCGCCGGAAATCATAACGCCTGCATACTGCATACGGTATACGTTAATGCCGGCGGAATCGGCTGCCTGAGGATGCTCACCGCAGGCCCGGAGCCTTAAGCCGAACCGGGTTTTATAAAGCACAACGGCTGAAAGCAAAAAGATCCCAATGCCGATGTAAGTGGTGATATAAGCGTTCTGGAACAGGAGAGGACCAAAAAATGGGAGCTTTCCCAATACCGGAACGGATGAAATGCGGAAGGTGTTGTTAAACTGCACCTGCTGCACATTCTGGATAACACGGGCTATGAAAATGGCAAAGGCGGGGGCAAACATGTTTAACGCCGTACCGCTGATTACCTGATTGGACTTCATGTTAATGGAAGCATAGGCATGGAACAGGGAAAACACCAGGCCCGTGGCCATGGAGATCAGCACTGCAATGATGAGCTGAAGCTGTCCGCTCATGGAGCTGCCTGTAAAATGAATGAACAGGATTCCGGTAAAGGCTCCCATTGTCATGATTCCTTCCAAAGCGATGTTGATGATACCGCTTCGCTCGGAGAACATGGCTCCCAGGGCTACGATCATGAGAGGAATCATGAAATACATGGTCTGCTGGAAAATGAAATAAATTACATTCATGATTTCGTTCCTCCTTCCTTTGCTGCTTCTGTTTTTGCACCTTTTTGCTTATGAATTTTAGAAAGAATGATTTTTACCATAAGGGCAAAGGCGCTGAAATAGATGATGACAGCAACAATAATATCAATGATTTCCGTTGAGAATTCCAGCAGCTGCAAGTAAAAACCTCCGGCTGTTAAGTAGGCGATAAAGATGCCGGAGAAGAGAACTCCAATGGGGTTGCTTAAGCCCAGCAATGCAACGGAAATACCTGTAAAGCCTTCTGATGCCAGCACATCCTTGATTTCAATGTGTTTTCCCGTACCGGCCAGATATAAAAGCCCTCCTGCAAGTCCGGCAATGGCTCCTGCGATCATCATGGACATGATAATGCTCTTTTTTTCATTAATACCGGCGTATTTGCTGGCATCCCGGTTAAAGCCTACCGCTTTTAATTCATAACCAAAGGTAGTCTTGTTAAGAAGGATCCAGATCAGGATCACCGTAAGAATTGCAATGAGGATCCCGCCGTTTACACTGGAACCTGGGAATATTTTATCAAGGCCCATTTTCGGGATATTGGCTGTTGCAGCCACATTCCGGGATTCATTGCGCAGGTTATTGAATAAAGGCTTATAGCTTTTTACGATCCAGTTTACCAGATACATGCCGATGTAGTTCATCATAATGGAGGCGATTACTTCATTTACGTTAAAATAGGCTTTTAAAAGTCCTGGGACAAGACCCCATACAGCACCCAGGATAATGCTTGCAAGAAGGGCGGCCATCCAGTGGGCCGGTCCTAAGGAGGTCCAGAGAATTCCCACATACACGGCACCAAATCCGCCCATAATGAACTGGCCGGGAGTTCCGATGTTAAAAAGCCCAGTTTTGAAAGCAAAGCCCACGGAAAGACCGGTGAGGATGATGGGGGTTGCATAATAAAATACCTGTCCAACACCCTTGGCCCCATGGGTAAATGCGCCTGATAATATTGTCGCAAATCCGGGAAGAGCCTGCTTCGGATTGCAGAGGAACAGAATGATCAGGCCTACGATTAATCCAAGCACAATGGCAAAGATAGAGGAGAGAATGCCTGTATGGTCCTTTATCTGTTTTGGTTTCATGACTTGCCACCTTCTTTCTTTGCGCCTGCCATATAAAGACCCAATTCCTGAACCGTGACGTTCTTGGGATCTAAGTCGGCTACGATTCCGCCTTCAAATATGACCAGAATCCGGTCGCTTAAATTCATGACTTCATCTAATTCCAGAGATACCAGAAGGATAGCAGCTCCCGCATCTCTTTGGTTTACCAGCTGTTTGTGAATGTATTCAATGGCTCCAACATCCAGGCCTCTGGTAGGCTGAACGGCCAGAAGAATATCAGGAGTTTTTGAGATTTCCCTGGCTACGATGGCCTTTTGCTGGTTTCCGCCTGACATGCTGCGGGTGGTGGTAAAGGGCCCTTCGCTGCTTCTTATGTCATAATCCTGGATCAGCTTTTCCGCATATTCATAAATCTTGTCATTTTTTAAAAATGTACCGCTTTGAAAGTCTTTTTCAAAATACTGCTGAAGGACCAGGTTGTAGGCTAAGTTATAATCCAGGACAAGGCCGTGTTTGTGACGGTCTTCCGGTATATGGGATAATCCATGGGTGTTTTTGTAGCGGATGCTCTTTTTTGTCATGTCTTCCCCATTGATCGTAACAGTACCGGTGCTCATGTCGGAAATGCCTGTGATGGCATGGATGAGTTCTGTCTGGCCGTTGCCGTCAATACCGGCGATACAGACGATTTCACCTCTTTTTACCTTAAAAGAAACATCGTGTACCAGCTTCTTTGTCTGGCCTTCCCTTTTTGCTTCCACGGAAAGATTCTTTACTTCCAGCACAACTTCTCCCGGCTTGGAAGGATTCTTGTCAACGGTCAGATTCACCTTCCGGCCAACCATCATCTCAGACATTTCTTCAGGCGTTGTATCTGCCACCTCTACCGTTCCAATATATTTACCGCGGCGCAGGACGGAACAGCGGTCCGCAACCGCCTTGATTTCATTGAGCTTGTGGGTGATGAACAGGATGGATTTTCCTTCCTTTACCAGGTCTTTCATGATCTGCATCAGTTCATCAATTTCCTGAGGAGTAAGAACCGCAGTCGGTTCATCAAAAATCATGATCTCGTTGTCTCGATAAAGCATTTTTAAAATTTCGACCCTTTGCTGCATGCCAACGGTAATATCCGATATAACTGCATCCGGGTCCACGAACAGTTTGTATTTTTCGCTTAAATCCATAACTTTTTTACGGGCATCATCCATTTTTAAAAACCCGCGTTTTGTTGTTTCAATGCCCAGAACAATATTCTGAAGTACGGTAAAATTCTCTACCAGCTTAAAGTGCTGGTGAACCATGCCAATACCCAGGGCATTGGCATCCAAAGGACCGGTGATCTTTTCATCTTTGCCTTTGACTCTGATGACGCCCTTTTCCGGCTGGTACAGACCGAATAAGACGCTCATGAGTGTGGATTTCCCTGCACCGTTTTCACCAAGCAGAGCGTGTATTTCGCCTTTCTTTAATTGAAGAGTGATGTCATCATTGGCGATGATACCAGGAAATTCCTTTGTGATGTGAAGCATCTCAATAATGTAATCCATAAAATCCCCCTTAATTCGGTACCTATCCATGGGACCTGGTTAATAAAATATACCTTGGTATTTTCCTGCTTTTATAGAAAATAAAAAAGAGATGCCGTAAGAGACCAGGTCTGTTCTGACTTGTGAATCAAACGGCATCTCCTTTCCTTTTTATTGGCCGCGCTTTCCGGGCATAAAGGTATGCCTGAAGGGCGTTTCTTTTGAAGGCTATTCTACAAAGTTAATTTTTGTTTTTTCAAGCTTTAAGTCAACCGTAGGATTGTTGTTATCCTGAGAAGGCTGTACCAGTTCGATTTTGCCGTCTTTTAACTGAGTAAAGATGGCATCATAATCTGCCTGAGTGAACTTGGTGAATTTGGAAGTTTCCATAGGAAGTCCGATACCATTGTTCTTAGCGGAGAAGATGCTGGTTTTTCCGCCTGGGAAAGCATTGTCATAGAATGCTTTTACTCCGTCGTAAACGGAAACAGACAGTTCTTTCATGGCAGAAGTGATAACGGTATTGGATTCGTAGCTCTGGTCAACGTCAACGCCGATTACCTTTGTGCTCTTTTCTTCCGCAGCAGCCATAACGGAGTTACCAACCGCACCGCCGCATCCGAAGATCACTTCGGTTCCGTTCTGGTACCAGGAAGCTGCCATGGACTGTGCCTCCGGTGTAGCAGCAAATGCACCTGTGTAGTTATACATGATTTCTACGCCGTCGATTCCCATTTCCTTTGCAGCGAAGTCAGCGCCTTCCGCAAATCCGTAGCCGTAACGGATAACTGCAGGAACAGCCATACCGCCTAAGAAACCAAGCTTTGTATAGCCGTCTTTTACTGCTGCATAACCGGCTAAGAAACCAGGCTCGTCTTCCTGGAACAGGATGGGCATTACGTTAGCCTCTGTTTTGAATTCTGAATAGTCAGCGTTGTGAGGCTCGCCATCCAGAAGGATGAAATGAACATCCTTGTACTGTTCCTGAGCAAGGAATACAGGTTCTTCAAATAAGAAGCCCGGGCAAACAACTAATTTAGCGCCGCCTTCAATGGCAAGGCCGATGGTCTCCAGATAAGAATCTGTGGTACCTTCCTGGGGCTGATAGTACTTGTAGGAAATCTTGTTTTCCTCCGCATACTTCTTCATGCCTTCCCATGCACCCTGGTTAAATGACTTGTCATCAATCGTTCCCAAGTCTGTAACCAATGCAAGCTCATACCCATTTGCAGACTTTTCTGAGGCTGCAGCAGTTGTCTCAGCCGGTTTTTCGGCAGCGGTTGTGGTTTCTGAAGGTGCGGCAGTTGTAGCGTTGCTGTCCGGTTTAGAACCGCATCCGCTTAAGGTTGCAGCCATCATGACTGCCATGGCTAATGCTAATGCTCTCTTTTTCATAATCTTGTTTTTCCTCCTGTTATTGATTAATTTTCAGAGATACCATTAATGTACCACATTTTTCCTCCGGAAACAATCTCATTTGGTGTTATTTTACAGAAAAAATCAAAAAACAATCAAACATTTTATGGAATATATTCCTAAGACTTGCATAACAGGCTGATCTTTCATAATTTTACTTATGGATTAAGAAAATAAACGAAACTGGAAAAAAGACTTCAAAAAGGAAGAAAATTTATGAAGAAATCAAACTTACCGGAAGCGCCGTTGAAAAAAATATTTTTAAAGTATCTGATGCCCTCCGTCGGTGCCGCTCCGGTCACTTCCATCTTCCTATGGGAATGGGAATATCGGGAATCGGAATAGCAGTTTTTTGACATAAAAGTCGTATATACGAATCAAAGTCGCATATGGGAAAAAGACAGATTATGGAAGCACTTTCAGAATAATTGTATTGAAAAAAGAGCTAATTTTTGCCAATAATTATAGAAACCCCCTTTACTAGCGTTTGAATTATGCTATAATATCTGCAGGGCTTTTCCGCAAAAAGAATCGGCAGAAGAGCCGAACAACCAACACATTTTGAGGAGGAAATATACTTATGGCAAGAAAATGGGTTTATTTGTTTACCGAAGGCAATACAAGCATGAAAAACCTGTTAGGAGGAAAAGGTGCCAATTTGGCAGAGATGACAAATTTAGGACTTCCTGTTCCCCAGGGATTTACCATAACAACAGAGGCTTGTACTCAGTATTATGAAGATGGCGAAAAGATCAATGACGAGATTATGGGCCAGATCATGGAGCACATCACAAAAATGGAAGAAATCACCGGAAAAAAATTCGGCGATAAGGAAAATCCTCTTCTGGTTTCTGTTCGTTCCGGTGCAAGAGCATCCATGCCCGGTATGATGGATACCATCTTAAACCTTGGTTTAAATGAAGAAGTAGTGGAAGTTCTGGCTGAAAAATCCGGCAATCCGCGTTGGGCTTATGACTGCTACCGCAGATTTATCCAGATGTTCTCCGATGTAGTTATGGAGGTCGGCAAAAAGTTTTTTGAAGAGCTCATCGATAAGATGAAAGAAGAAAAGGGCATTACAGAGGACGTTGATTTAACGGCTGAGGATTTAAAGGAGCTTGCTAAACAGTTCAAGGATGAGTACAAGGAAAAGATCGGTGCTGATTTCCCGTCAGATCCAAAGATACAGCTTATGGAAGCAATCAAGGCTGTTTTCCGTTCCTGGAACAACCCAAGAGCAAACGTATACCGCCGCGACAACGATATCCCATATTCCTGGGGTACTGCTGTAAACGTTCAGATGATGGCTTTCGGAAACATGGGCGAGACCTCAGGTACCGGCGTTGCATTTACACGTGATCCGGCAACCGGCGAAAAGCACCTCATGGGTGAGTTCTTAATGAACGCACAGGGCGAGGACGTAGTTGCAGGTATCCGTACTCCGCAGAAGATCGACCAGTTAAAGGAAGTTATGCCGGAAGCCTATGAGCAGTTCATAGGAATCTGCAACAAGCTGGAAGACCATTACAGAGATATGCAGGATATGGAATTTACCATTGAAGATAGAAAGCTTTACATGCTTCAGACCCGTAACGGCAAGAGAACAGCAAAGGCTGCTTTAACAATTGCATGTAACCTGGTTGACGAAGGCATGATCTCAGAGGAAAAGGCAGTTAAGATGATTGATCCAAGAAACTTGGATACCTTACTCCATCCTCAGTTTGATACGGAAGCATTAAAGAAGACAGAACCTATTGGAAAGGCTCTGGCAGCATCTCCTGGAGCTGCATGCGGTAAGATCGTATTTACAGCAGACGATGCAAAGGCATGGCATGAAAGAGGAGAGAAGGTTGTTCTGGTTCGTCTTGAGACTTCTCCGGAAGACATTGAAGGCATGAAAGCCGCTCAGGGTATCTTAACCGTACGCGGCGGTATGACCTCTCATGCAGCAGTTGTTGCCCGCGGTATGGGAACATGCTGTGTATCCGGCTGTTCTGAGATCGTTATGGATGAAGAGAACAAGAAATTCACTCTGTCAGGTAAGGAATACCATGAGGGAGACTGGTTATCCCTTGATGGATCCACCGGAAAGATCTATGACGGAGTCATTCCTACTGTTGACGCAGCCATTATCGGAGAGTTTGGAAGAATCATGGCATGGGCGGACAAGTATAGAAGGCTGAAAGTAAGAACCAATGCCGATACACCGGCTGATGCAAGAAAAGCAAGAGAACTGGGTGCAGAGGGAATCGGTCTTTGCCGTACTGAGCATATGTTCTTTGAAGGAGACAGAATCGATGCATTCCGTGAGATGATCTGCTCCGATACTGTTGAAGCAAGAGAAGCTGCTCTGGAAAAGATTCTTCCTGTACAGCAGGGCGACTTTGAGGCTCTTTATGAAGCACTGGAAGGAAATCCTGTTACCATCCGTTTCTTAGATCCGCCTCTTCATGAGTTCGTTCCAACAGACGAAGATGACATTAAAAAGCTGGCAGATGCACAGGGTAAGACCGTTGCTCAGATTAAGAGCATCATTGATTCCTTACACGAGTTTAACCCAATGATGGGACATCGCGGCTGCCGTCTGACAGTTACCTATCCTGAGATCGCAAGAATGCAGACAAAGGCAGTGATCCGTGCAGCCATCAACGTTCAGAAGGCACATTCTGACTGGAACGTTTGCCCGGAAATTATGATTCCGCTGATCTGTGATGAGAAGGAATTAAAGTTTGTTAAGAAGATAGTTGTTGAAACTGCTGACGCAGAGATCGCTGCAGCAGGAAGCAGCTTAAAATATGAAGTGGGTACCATGATCGAGATCCCAAGAGCATGCTTAACAGCTGATGACATTGCAAAAGAAGCTGAATTCTTCTGCTTCGGAACCAATGACTTAACTCAGATGACCTATGGCTTCTCCCGTGATGATGCAGGTAAATTCTTAAATGCTTACTATGACACCAAGATCTTTGAGAATGACCCATTTGCAAAACTGGATCAGACCGGCGTAGGCAAGCTTATGGAGACAGCCATCAAGTTAGGTAAGGGCGTTCGTCCGGAAATGCATGTTGGTATCTGCGGCGAGCACGGCGGAGATCCGTCTTCCGTAGAGTTCTGCCACAAAATCGGTCTGGATTATGTGTCCTGTTCTCCGTTCCGTGTGCCGATTGCAAAGCTGGCAGCAGCACAGGCAGCATTGAATGATGAAGGAAAATAATAGATTCTAAAAAATATATTTCCTCCACGTAACTGGTTACAGGAAGGGAAGATATGACCTTTGAAATGGGCTGTGGTACTTTCGTACACAGCCCATTTCGAATGTCATAAGGATACTTGCAATACCGGATTCTTTTCTGCACTTATGATCGCCTGCAATAGGCTGGCATGGAAATATAAAAAGAATGTAACATATCAGAAAAGCTGCTCAATCTGACCATATGGTTTCGATCAAGCAGCTTTTTTGTTGTTTTTAAATATGGTTACAGTTGATATGCTTATGATTCCAGATCAGATTTCAGAAGCTCATTATACTTCTCAATAATCCGGTAAAAGGCGTCTAAGTCTGACTCACCGCACTGTTCAATCAGATAGGAAGTAGTCTGTGTGATATCTGCAACATCATAAGCTTTGTGAACAGAGGAAAGTCTCCGCCCCTTTTCTGTCACGTACAGGCATAGGGACTTTTCATTATTCTCCTTGTAGCGTTTTTCTATATATCCGGAGTCACCCAATTTCTTAATGACCTGGGAAATGGCACTTTTGCTCTTGTGCCATTTCTTTGACAGTTCAGTGGCAGTAATTCCGGGGGAGTCGTCAATGTAGGTAAGGGTGTGTATCTCCATCATGTTAAAGTTTTCATTCTCATATGTGTGATGGGCATAGATGTAGTTATGATATAAGATGATAAATTCATACAACGTATCTGCCCGTGCATTCAACTTTTGATACGCGTTGTTTATATCTGAAATATGACTCATATAGATACTCCTGTTCCAATTGATGGTGTTTGCACATGTAATAGTACCATATATGGAATAGGGCTTCAATATATTATTTCAAACCAGATCGAAAATATTGTTAAGCGAATTAACTATAAAGATGAAAATGACAATATTTTATGTATAAAGTGCCCTAATTATAAAAAGTATATTAAAAATATATTGACAGTATGCACTAGATATTTTATAATATAGTTCAGTTAGTAAACAATATTTTGCAATATCTTGTTTATACTCAGGAAAAGGATGGTATTTTTAATGGACATTGAGAAGTTCTGTAGGGAAAATTGTGTGGAACGGCGGGGAACAGGTACATTAAAGTGGGACTCACTTCAGGAGATTTTTGGAGATGCAGACTTACTTCCCCTCTGGGTTGCCGATATGGAGATCCAGTCACCGGCAGCAGTAAGGGAGGCTCTGGTGAAGCGAGTGGAGCACGGCGTGTTTGGCTATGGCACAGTGGAGGATGCATTTTTTGATTCTTTCTTTGCATGGCAGAAGAAGCATCATAATGTAGAACTTGCCAGGGAAAATGTAAGGTTTGCTACCGGGGTTGTGGGATCCTTGTATGCGGCTGTAAGGGCATATACCAAAGAGGAAGCGTCTGTTATTATCTGCCCCCCTGTATACTACCCATTTTATGATGCAATACTGAACACCGGCAGAAAGCTGGTAACCTGTGAGCTTGATAATAACAACGGTTATTACTCCCTGGATTTTGAAAAGTTTGAGAAGGAAATTGTGGACAACAAGGCAGAGATGTTCATCCTGTGTTCTCCTCATAACCCTGTAAGCCGGGTATGGTCAGAGGAAGAACTGGACATCATGTTTGATATCTGCCACAGACATGGGGTATTGGTGGTTTCAGATGAGATTCACCAGGATTTTACCTATGAAGGGAAGAAGTTTGTATCATCCGCAGTGGTCAGGAACGGTAAGTATAAGGATATTCTGATTACTCTGAATGCTGGTTCCAAAACATTTAACTTAGCTGGGTTGATTCACTCCCATGTGATCATATTTGACAAGCAGTTGATGGAAACCTATGATGCATACATCAAAGGCATTGGTTCCCCGGAAGTCAACCTTATGGGTATTGCAGGCGTGGAGGCCGCTTTCCGCGGAGGGGAAGAATGGCTGAAGAATGTGAAGGCATTGATTATTCACAATTACAATTATATGAAGCAGGAGTTTGCAAGGGAGCTTCCTAAGATTGTGGTTACGCCTCTTGAAGGAACATATTTGTCCTGGATTGATTTAAGGGGCTATCTCACAGGGGAAGAGACTGCCAGCTTTATCCAGAACAAGTGCCGTCTTGCCTGTGACGTTGGGGAATGGTTCAGTCTCATGGCACACGGATTTATCCGGATCAACCTGGCTACAGATACAAAGAATGTTGTTACTGCTGTTGAGAGCATTATCAAAAACATTAAGGAAAAGGTGGGGGAATAAATGGCTGTTTATATAAGTGTAATCTGTTTTTTAATCTATCTGGGTGTTTTGTTTGTATTGCAGAAAAAAGGCAAATCTTTTAATGTACGTGTAATAGCCGGTTTATTGGGAGGTATTATATTTGGTGCGATTTTAAAGACAGTAGCAGATGATGCAGCGGTTTCTGAGAGCCTGCGCTGGATCAGCCTGGTGGGCACTGCCTATACCAAGCTTTTGAAGATGATGGTTATCCCGCTGATTTTTGTATCCATTGTGTGCGCTATCATTAACCAGAAGTCAGGCAAGAATCTTGGCAAGATTACAGCTCTTGTACTGGCAATCCTCCTGTCCACAGCAGCAATTTCAGCAGTGGTAGGCGGTGTTACCGCTGCGGCATTTGGCGTCAGCGCGGAGGGGCTGGAGATTGGCGAGGCTGAGAGCAAGAAGACTTCCCAGCTGGAGGAGAAGGCTAAGGAGGGTCTTTCCATTGAAGACACCATTATTGATATCATTCCATCCAACCCGATTTATGCCCTGACCGGACAGGGAAGCAATGCAACCCTTTCCGTGGTGCTCTTTGCAGCATTCCTGGGAATCGGAGTAATCGGGGTACGGACCTATGCCCCGGAACAGGCGGAGTTTTTCGGGAAACTGATGAATTCGCTGAATACTTTGGTGGTGGAAGTGGTCATGATGATTATCATGCTGACGCCATTCGGCATTTTTTCCTTGATGACCAAGACCATTGCAGGAAGTGACTATACCAGTATCCTGCGGCTTGTAACCTTTGTTCTTGCTTCCTATACAGCTATATTTATCATGTTCATCATTCACGGACTGATACTGGCTGTGGTGGGAGTCAGCCCTCTTACATATTTTAAGAAGGCCATGACAACCCTTGTATTTGCATTTACCTCCCGTACCAGCGCAGGAACCCTGCCGCTGACCGTCAGGACCCTGACAGATGAAATGGGCGTGGATAACGGAGTTTCCAACCTGGCAGGTTCCCTCAGTACCTCCATCGGACAGAATGGATGCGCGGCTATTTATCCTGCCATGCTGGTAGTCATGGTGGCTCCTGCTGTGGGCCGGCAAATTACCCCTTCTTTCTTTATCCTGATGGTAGTCATCATTACGTTTGCTTCCATCGGTATTGCCGGTGTAGGCGGCGGCGCAACCTTTGCAGGTATTACCGTGTTGTCCGCACTTGGACTCCCGGTTGGTATCGCAGGTCTGCTGGTTGGAATTGAGCCTGTTATCGACATGGCCAGAACTGCCCTGAATGTCAGCGATGGTATGGTAACCGGTTTAGTAGCTGCAAAACTGACTAATAATATTGACATGAAAGTATATAATGACAAGTCCCTGAACCTGGAAAAGAAGCCAGTTTCAGCAAAAGGGGATTAATAACAAAAATAATTTACAAAGGATGTGTGATCATGGGTAAACGTGTTCTTATTGTAGGAGGTGTTGCCGGCGGTGCCTCCGCCGCAGCCAGAATCAGGCGTTTGGATGCAGATGCATCCATAACCATATTCGAACGGGGAGAACATGTATCCTTTTCCAACTGCTCACTTCCCTATTATTTAAGCAGGACCGTGGAGGATAAGGACCATCTGGTGCTGATGACGCCGGAGGGATTTGAGACTTCCTATGATATCCAGGTGCGTGTTAACAGTGAGGTGTACGGCATTGACCGCACCCTCAGGAAAATACGTATTAAAGACAGTGTATCAGGCCGGGAATATGAAGAATCATATGATGAGCTGGTACTTTCGCCGGGATCCTATCCCATCCGGCCCAAGTCAATTGAGGGAGTGTATCTCCCTCATGTATTTACAGTGCGCAATGTGAATGATATTGCAAAGCTGGATCAATACGTTGCCAGGGAAGAAGTCCGCAGTGTGGTTGTAATCGGAGGCGGCTTTATCGGCCTGGAGGTGGCGGAAAATTTAAAATCTGCCGGAAAGCAGGTAGCTGTGGCAGAGGCTGCAAGCCAGATCATGGCACCTTTTGATTATGATATGAGCCAGATTCTGCAAAAGGAGATCTATGATCAGGGCGTGGAGCTGGCTGTGGGTGACGGCGTTAAGGCAATCACTGAGGATAAGGTAATCTTAAGCTCAGGCAGGGAGCTGCCCTGTGATGCAGTGGTCCTCTCTATTGGCGTACTGCCGGAGACAGAGCTGGCAAAGCAGGCCGGCTTGGAAATCGGTGAGACCGGTGCAATCAAGGTAACACCTGATTACCGCACCAGCGACCCGCATATCTATGCGGTGGGTGATGCCATTGAAGTCTACCAGCGTCTGACCCGCAAACCGACCAGGCTTCCGCTGGCTGGTCCGGCTCTGCGCCAGGCAAGGGCAGCCGCTGATGCCATGTATGGTATGTCCGCCAGGAATAACGGGGTCATTGGCTCCTGCGCTGTCAGGCTGTTCGACCTGAATGCTGCAGCCACAGGCCTTAATGAGAGAACCGCAAAAGCAAATAATATACCATGCGATTCTGTTTACACCATGGCAATGGATAAGGTGGGCCTGATGCCCGGAAGTTCCCCCATGCACTTTAAGCTTGTATTTGAAGTACCCACAGGGAGGATTCTGGGAGCACAGGCCATTGGCAAAGGCAATGTAGACAAGCGAATCGACGTTATTGCAACCCTTATTGCCATGAATGGAACACTGGAGGACTTAAAAGAACTGGAACTCTGCTACTCACCGGTGTTCGGCACAGCAAGGGATGTGGTTAATCTGGCTGCACTGGTGGCACTTAATGTCCTGCATGGAGTTGTTAAACAGGTTCCTGTAAGCGAAGTGCGTGAGTTGGTGGAGAGCAAAGCCTGCATCATTGATGTGAGAGGCCGGGATGAGTTTGAGGTGGGGCATCTCATTGGAGCTGTGAATATTCCCTTAGGTGAATTGAGGCAGCGTGTATCAGAGATTCCTCATGACAGGCCGGTATACCTGCACTGCAGG
Source organism: Lachnospiraceae bacterium (assembly GCA_902363835.1). Lineage (GTDB taxonomy): Bacteria > Bacillota > Clostridia > Lachnospirales > Lachnospiraceae > Lacrimispora. Next base: position 8,346 of record CABJBM010000035.1, on the reverse strand, counting down.
ACCAGCCAGAGAAGCTATAATGCGGCCATGGCGTTAAAGGGCCGTGGGTTTGACAATATCATTAACATTTCCGGTTCCTTTCTGGGAATCAGTTATTATGAATATTTTACAGATATGACTACGGGACGGGAGAAGATACTTACGGGATATAATTTTTTATAAGTTTTGTCTTCAGTCTGAGGTCCATCAGCATAACTGATGGACCTTTTTGTTTGTTCCGGATAGCTACAGCTTAAAAATCTTCTATACAACGATCAGTTCGTTCTCCTGCTCCAAGTAGCGGCAGAACACAAAAATACTGCATATGATCTCAGGGCTGAATTCTTCCGGCGCTTCAATATTCCAGCCGCCAATGACACCACGGTGGAAAACATTAAGGGTACCCTGACCGGATAGGTCGGACAGCAGATAGTTCTGACTGTTTATCATTTGCAGGGAGCCGTAATGATCCTGCAGCAAAAGGTCCACAGAATCTATACGGGGCATTCTGTAAACAGGCCAGCCTGTATCAGCAGGATCCTGGCCTTTGGCATATTTGGGAAAACCGGACATGAGTATTTCACCATTGTGGTTTTTCAAAAAATACTTTTTAGGGCAGGCCCCCTTAACATATTCCGTTGGTTTTAAGTCTGTCTGGATGCCTGCAAGAAATTGCTGTTCTTCCACAAAAATCTGTCTTTCCAGACCACATAAACGATTTTTAATGTTTGCCAGGGCAGGGCCAATGGTTTCCTGTTCCCTTTTGTAAAGAATTCCTGATTTTAAAAGATATTTCTTCATATGCCGCCTCCTGGAAAGAGCTGGTAACAGATCAGACCTAATATGCCGGAACATACCATAACAACTATGGGATTTGGTTTCCGCTTCCGTAATGTGACCAATGCGGTTAAAAAGATTAACACGGCTATCCAGTCAGTCATTGAAATGGATATTACCCCGTCATTACCCCAAAAGGATGAAAGGAGCAGGGACACTCCGGCGCTGGCAATCATAGCCACCACAGCGGGCCGCAGTCCGGAAAGGACTCCCTGAATAATAGTAAGTGTCCGGTATTTATAATAGACAAAGGCCAAAAGCATAACAATCACACAGGAAGGGAACACACACCCAAGGGTCGCGACCACTGCGCCCCAAATACCGCCTACCTGGATTCCCACAAAAGTTGCTGAGTTGATTGCAATGGGGCCGGGGGTCATTTGGGAAATCGTGATGATGTCGCTGAACTGGGTCATTGTCAGCCAGGGATGGACCTCAACCACCTGATGTTCAATAAGGGGCATAGCAGCGTAGCCGCCTCCAATGCTGAACAATCCGATTTGAAAAAAACTCCAGAATAACTCTAAATAGATCATTCTCCCTGCCTCCTTGTCTGCCGTTCTCTATGCAAGGTATCCAATGCCCCTACAATTCCGCAGATTAATATAATTGGAATCACATTCACCTTGAAGATGCAGGCTGCGGCAAAGGCACCTAAAAGCACTGCCAGCAATAAAAGACGTTTTTCCTGTAATACGGAACGTGCCATGGTGAACACCACATCGAAAATAACGGCAACCACGCCTGCAGCCATACCTTTCATAACAAGGTTTACTATATGATTATTGCGAAAGGCCACATAAAAGTATGAGATGATTGACAATATAATCAGGGGAGGCAATACCGTACCGAGTACGGTTACAAGTGCTCCTGATATTCCGGCAACGCGATAGCCTACCAAAATGGAGGCATTTACGGCAATTGCGCCGGGAGCGGACTGGGCGATGGCCGTAAGATCCATCATTTCATCTTCCTCCAGCCAATGGAGCTTCTCCACAAATTTTTTTCGCATAAGCGGGATGATTACAAAGCCGCCGCCGAATGTAAATGAACTTAATTGAAATGTTGAGGCAAATAATTGCCAGTATATTTTGCTTTTTTTCATTGTACTTCCTCCTGTGGCTTCAGTATATCACTTGCAGATTTATATTAAAAATAGTATTATTTTATCATAATCATAAGTAATAGAATATGAATCGGAGGTACGGCCATGACACTTCGTCACATTAAAATATTTCTTGCAGTTTGTGAGAATGGGAACAGTGTTACCAGAGCGGCGGAGGTCTTATTTATGACCCAGCCTGCCGTAAGCCTGGCGCTGAAAGAACTGGAAAATTATTATGGTGTTCTTCTGTTTGAAAGAATGTCAAGACAGCTCTTTATCACGGAAGCGGGGAACCAGATGCGGGATTATGCTACCCATATCCTGTCATTGTTTGATACTATGGAAAAAGGATTGCGGGACTGGGATTCAATCGGGATATTGCGGGTCGGGGCCAGCATTACCATTGGGTCACAGTTCATGCCAAGCTACATAAGTGCTTATGGCGTTCTGTATCCGGGAATGGATGTGAGGGTCTGCATCAGCTCGTCAGATTTGTTAGAAGATCAGCTGCAGTCCAACAAGCTGGATTTTGCATTTATAGAGGGGGCAGTTCATACCCCCAATTTGATTTGTGAGGAATATATGGAGGACTCCTTAACAGCCATATGTTCTGTAAATGGGCCATTCTCCCCCGGCCAGAAGGTATCCATTGAACAGTTTAAAAAGCAGAGGTTTTTATTGCGTGAAAAAGGCAGCGGCACCCGGGAGGAATTTGACAGCGCGACGCAGGCTGAGGGATTTTCGGTTTTTCCTGTATGGGAATCCACCAGTACGACTGCGCTGGTAAATGCGGTCATTCATGGTTTGGGCATTGCCGTTCTTCCGCGAAGAATGATATTGGGACCGCTGAAACATGGATTGATCCATGCTTTTGATGTGGATGGGATAAATCTTCAGCGAAAGTTTTCCATTGTATATCACAAAAATAAATTTTTAACACAGTCGGCCCGCGGATTTATTGATTTGTGTAAAACCTATGAGCTGGACTTTCCGATTCCTAAATATAACGGCCTGTACTGACAGCCCAGTATATTTCCTGAGATGGAATTATGGAACGGGAAAAAATGGCAATACTTTTTATATGATTCAAATAAGCAGGAAAAACGGAGGAAACGTGTATGAGAATTCCAAAGCACATCGGAATCATACCAGACGGAAACCGCCGCTGGGCCGTTGGAAAGGGAATGGAAAAAGAGGACGGGTATGACAGGGGAATATCCCCTGGAATGACTCTTTACCATCTTTGCAGGAAGCTGGGAATAAAGGAAATGACCTTTTATGGGTTTACGGTGGATAATACAAAGCGTCCTTCCATTCAGAGAGAGGCTTTTTCAAAGGCATGTGTAAAGGCAGTGGAGGAGCTGGCCAAAGAAGATGCGGAATTGCTGGTTTTGGGAAAGACTACATCTGCCATGTTTCCGGAGGAGCTGAAGCCTTATACCAGCAGACACCAGTTCGGAAGCGGCGGGATAAAAATCAATTTTCTGGTGAATTACAGCTGGGAATGGGATTTGGGACTTCATGACGGGGTCATAGGCCCTGCTTTAAAAACCGCCGATGTATCCAGGATCGATCTGGTGATCCGGTGGGGAGGGCGCAGGAGGCTGTCCGGTTTTTTGCCGGTGCAGTCCGTTTATTCGGATATGTATGTTGTTGATGATTTTTGGCCGGATTTCACGCCCCAGCACGTATATGATGCCATTGAATGGTATTCCAGGCAGGATGTGACCTTGGGAGGGTGAGAGGACAGGCATAAGGATTGCTGAATATTGTATAAAAACAGAATAGGTATTTCTAAAATTTGGCATACTACTGACTGAATAATAATTTAATGGAGGTAAATATGCCAGAGACGGTTTTAGAAAAAACAGAAGGACGGGTAAGCTATCATGACTCCGTAGAAGAGATGCTGGTGAGGATACGGGATGACGGCTTATCAAGTGTATTTTCCAGATGGGATGAGCAGGAAAAGATACGGTGCAAATTTTGTTTGCAGGGATTAAGCTGTCAATTATGTACCAATGGACCCTGCAGGCTCAACGGGCAGAAGGGCCCGGAAAAAGGTGTCTGCGGAATCGGCCCGGACGCCATGGCCATGAGAAATCTTCTCATGAGAAATATTATGGGAGCAGCCACCTATGCCCACCATGCATATGAAGCCTTCCGGACCTTAAAGGAAACAGGGAAGGGCAATACGGTTTTCCAGATCAAGGATGTTGATAAGTTGAAATGGATGTGTGAAAAAACCGGAATCAACACAAATCAGGATGTGAATCAGATGGCTGTCTGCCTTGCAGAATTTCTTGATCAGGAAATGAAATCAGGCCCTGATGAGAAAAGCGTCATGGTGGAGGTCTTTTCCCCGAAGAAACGGAAAAAGGTCTGGGAAGATTTACACATTTACCCCTCCGGTGTGGAACATGAAGTGCAGAACAGCATTGCTAGCTGTCTGACTAACGTAGACGGTGATTACGTTTCCCTGGCAACAAAGGCCCTGCGCTTGGGTTTGTCCACAATCTACACCGCTCAAATCGGTCTGGAAATGACCCAGGATATTTTATTCGGAACTCCCATGCCTCATGAAGTGGATGTGGATTTAGGAATCATGGACCCTGATTATGTAAATATAGCATTTAACGGACATCAGCCATGGATCGGAGTCGCCGCTTTACAGATGGCAAGAAAGCAGGAGTTTCAGGATCTGGCCAAACAGGCCGGGGCAAAGGGGATCCATATTGTGGGGTCCATTGAAACAGGGCAGGAAATGCTCCAGAGATTTGAAGTGGATGATGTATTTGTAGGCCTTATGGGAAACTGGCTGGCCATTGAGCCGTTTTTGGCAACAGGGACTGTGGACGCATTTGTCATGGAGGAGAACTGTTCTCCTCCGGCCATTGACCAGTATGCGGAAAAATATCAGGTTGCCCTGGTGAGTGTCAGCACGATCATCGGAGTTCCAGGTACAGAACACAAAATGCCTTATTATCCCAAGAAGGCAGAAGAAATGGCGGAAAAATGCATCCACATTGCCATTGATAATTTTAAGAAACGGCATAAGCAAATCAAGCCAATGGTGCCAAAATACAAACAAAAGGCCATAGCCGGATTTTCCACGGAAGCGGTGTTGGGCGCTATAGGAAATGATTTAAATAATCTGGTGGATGTGATTGCAAAAGGCCAGTTAAAGGGAATTGTTGCCTTAGCTAACTGCTCCACATTAAGAAACGGCCCCCAGGATTGGAATACGGTGAATTTAGCAAAGGAACTGATTAAAAAGGACATCCTGGTGGTGGCAGGAGGCTGTGGAAACCATGGGCTGGAAGTTGCTGGAATGTGTAATTTAGATGCCATTGATCAGGCGGGAGAAGGCTTGCAGGGAGTGTGCAGAGCACTCGGGATCCCACCGGTGTTAAGCTTTGGAACCTGTACGGATACAGGAAGGATGTCAATGCTTGTGACGGCCCTGGCTGATCATTTAGATGCTGACATTTCCGATCTGCCGATTGCTGTAACAGCTCCGGAATGGATGGAACAAAAGGCGACCATAGACGGCTTGTTTGCAGTGGCATACGGGGCTTATACCCATCTGTCCCCAACTCCCTTTATCACCGGCGCACCAGAGCTTGTGAAATTGTTCACAGAAGATGTGGAGGGCTTAACCGGAGGAAAAGTAGCTTTGGGAGATGACCCGGTGCAGGTGGCAAAAGATATTGAAGACCATATCATGAAAAAGAGAAAGAAAATGGGTCTGAGTTAGATTCCAGGCAGGAAAAGAAATGCCCTGTAAGATAAAAAGTCAGGCTTTATAGGCTTTGCAGAAAGAAGGCTCGGTAGATTTTACCGAAGCTTTCTTTTGCTGCGAATACCCTTTAAGTGGTTTTAGAAAAATCCGGATATACAAAGTGGAATGGATGCTCAGCTACCATGTTCACATCCTTGGTCTGCTGGAAACAGGGCTGTATTTCCCCTTGTTCAGCAAAATAATTACAAAAGTCCACGGTAAAGAGTTTTGAAAGAATGTATCCGGCAAGATCGGCTGACAGTGTGTTTTTTACAGCGATAAAGGAAGGAACGGTTAAGGCCCCCTCTTTCGGATACCGGAGTGAAAGCAGTGTTTCATCTGCCCGGAAAGCGAAGATGGAGGGAGTAATTGTCGCAGGAGTGAGCCCTTTTTGGACACTTAGGAGAGATTGAACCGGCATATCAAGGATGGAGGCATTTTCCAAAAACAAGTCCGTAAACTCTTTGCCGTACAGCCAGGTGAACTGTTTGTTGAATACCATAACAAGGGGGATCACTAAAAAAGGAAGATAAAAGCGACCTAAGGAGAGTTATATATGATAAAGATAGCGGTATACGGGAAGGGAGGAATTGGCAAGAGCAAGACCATGGGGCCCTGGGAGCAATTGGCCATGGATATAAAGGACCGGCTAAATATTGATTTTGAGTTGGCTTACACTAACTATTGGGAAGAAGATATTCTCAACATCTATAAACGGCTGATGGAAAAGCTGGCTAACAAAGAGGAGATCAAGCTTGATCTGGAACCGTACGAAAGGAAGGCAAGGCAGGCTGTCAGAATTCCCTTGTCAATCCTGACGGCAGTCATCGGAGCGCCGGTATTTATTCTATTGCTGAGAAAGACAGAAGGAGGAGGGGTGTGATTTTTGAAGTGAAGAAAGGATGCTTTGGATATAAGGCGGGGGAAGAAATATTAACAGAAATTACATTCCGGCTTCAGGATGGAGAGGTTCTGGCAGTCCTGGGGCCTAACGGTGTGGGAAAAACCACACTGCTTCGCAATATGATGGGTCTGCTGAAATGGAAATCAGGGGGAAGCTATCTGGATGGAACATGTCTGTAAAAGATATCTGGCAGACCATTGCCTATGTTCCTCAGGCAAAAGCCTCCCTTTTTTCCTATACGGTGGAAGAGATAGTTTTACTTGGACGCAGTGCCCGCATCGGAAACTACAGCCGCCCTAAAAAGGCAGATGTGGAAATTGATGATGAGGCGATCAGGAGTGTTGGGATTGATTATCTAAGAGGAAAGCTGGTGAGACGGAGAGCAATCTGGACTTTAAAAACCAGCTGATTATTCTGGATGCCATCCGGCGTCTGACAGATGAAAAGAACATATCCTGTATTTTTAATACCCATTATCCGGTACATGCGCTGAAGATATCTGATAAGGCGCTGATTTTGAACCGCAGCGGGAAAAGCATATTCGGCAAAGTGGATGAAGTGGTGACAAAGAAACATATGGAAGAGGCATTGGCGTAAAAGTCCTGATCAGTGAAATAGAAGAGGAAGGCTTCGGCAATTTTGCTGAGGCCTTCTTTTTACTTACAGGCAGGTTTTATCTGCAGGCGGATTTTACTTTTTCCTATTTAATTAATGAAAAACAATAAAGAATATGATATAATAATAAAAGGTCAAGGTACCAGATTATTTGTATTATATCGGCTAAGGGCCGGTTAACGGGAGGAATTACAATGTTTGCTGAAGAACGCCAGAATGCCATTGTTTCGTTGGTCAATAAAAAAGGATCGGTCCGTGTAAAAGAACTAAGCGAGAAATTTGACGTAACAGAAGACAGCATCCGAAAGGACTTGACTCAGTTGGAGAAGAGAGGGCTGTTGAAAAAAACTTACGGCGGAGCGATGAAAATCCGGATCAATGTACATGATCTGAATGTGGCACAACGGAAAGACAAAAATATCGAAATGAAGCAGATGATAGCTAAAAAAGCCATGGATTTGATTAAAGACGGAGATATGATTTTTCTGGATATATCAACGGCAAATCTGGAGCTGGCCAAACTGCTGGCAAAATCCATGATTCGGATTACGGTAGTTACCAACATGATCGATGTCATGCAGGTATTGGCTACGGCAATCACTGTAAAGGTGATATTTATAGGGGGTACGTTCAGTTGGGGACGTGATGGATTCGTAGGCAGTATAACGATTGACCAGATCGCCAATTACCGGTTTGATGTTGCTTTTGTGGGTACAGTGGGTGTAGACCTGCCTGACAACAGTGTTGCCACATACATGGTGGAGGATGGCCTGACGAAAAGTGCGGTGATAGAGGTAAGCAAAAAGGCGTATATGATGCTGGAGACCAGAAAATTTAATATGGATGGAACGTATAAATATGCCAAGATAGACAGCTTTACCGGAGCGGTCATGGATGGAAAACCTCAGGAAGACATTGAAGAACAGATGAAAGAATATGACCTGGAGTGGATTTATTAATGATATGGCTGGGCATGGAAGGTGAAAGTTTTCTGAATTTTTCTATATTGGAGCGCATATGCAAGGTGGATAATCTTAAGTTATGGGTAAGACTGTGAGTTATCGTATATACTGAGAATAATGGCAACTGGATAACCTTAGAAACCCTTAAAAGCCCTTATAGGTA
>CABJBM010000034.1 GCA_902363835.1 Lachnospiraceae bacterium | reverse complement strand
TGTAGCTTTGCGCGCAAAATGCAAAAATTTTTCGCACAAAATGAAAAAACCACTTTCTTTCAGATATTAAAAAAGAACGCTTAAACAGTCTTTGAAAACCATTTAAACGTTCTTTTTTGGCTTTTAATTTTGGCTATCTTTCGATTTCCTATTTCCATGCTCTTCGAGAATTAAATTTCTTCCAGTCCTTTTCTTTTCATTTGGTATGTATTCCATCAGATCAGATATTTCACAATCCAGAACCTCGCATATCTTGTCAATATGTTCTATATTCGGTCTCTGTATTATTTCATGATACCATTCGTTAATAGTTGAAGCTCTGATACCTGTGAGCCTCGCCAAATCTGACTGTGTCCATCGCTTTTCTCCGAGAAGCCTTGACAAATGAATTTTAACCATAATCTTCATGCCCCTTTGTGATATTTTACCATTCGGGGTCTGATTAAGTATTATTTTGTTAGATTATAACGTAATGCGTTATTTATAGCCTAAAAAAATAATGCTTAGAAGTTTTTGATTACAAGCTCTTTGTATTCTTCTGCATTGGTTTTATTTGATAGATTACTGTTTCTACTAATTCCTACTATTTCAAAATCCCGGTACAGTTCTCGGATCATCTCATCATCATTGTACGATAATATAAATTTTCCTTTAATACCTTTTAAAAGGGTATTTAAACGGATGTGGTCATCTGTATCAAATCCGCTATCGTAGTATTTCTCCGTTCCAACATACGGTGGATCAAGATAAAACAAGGCTCCCGGTCTATCGTATACCTTTATCAAGCTTTCAAAATCTTTATTCTCAATCACTACATTTTTTAAACGATCTTTAATCTGCGGAAGGTATTCTATGGTGTTCGCAAGATTTTTCTTATTTGTTCCAAAGGTTCTCCGATCTGATCCAAAGCTGATCTTAATGATAAATAAGTATCTCGCTGCTCTCTGTATGTCTGTCAAGCCTCTTGTATCAAGCTGATTCTTGCAGTCAAAAAACTGCTCTCTTGAAATCAAAAGCCAATCCAATTCCTCCTGCAGAGCTTCACAATGGTATTTTATACACCTGTACAAGTTAACCAGATTACTATCAACATCATTATATACCTCAAGATGTTTACTCGGCTCCTTACCAAATAATACCCAGCCAGCACCTCCAAACACTTCGATATATCGGTCGATTTCCTTTTCTTCTGGAAACATTTTAATAATATTTTTTCTAAGCAGCTTCTTACCGCCGATCCACGCTATAAAACTATTCATTTAATTATCCTCCTAAATAATGATGAAGGGGCATTATTATTATAGGAAAGCCGGGAGCTGTTCGCCCCCGGTAAAATCCATCTAATCCAAAAATTAAATAGCCTGAAGATTGGATGCGTTCACAGCAGCTGTTACCGTACTTCCAACACCAATCACAACTCTGTCACCCTTTACTTCAATCACATCGTACTGATCATAATAGGTAACAAATTTAGAACCATTATAGGTCACCGCATTTATTACCTTTACTTTTCCACCCTTAACGATGCTCTTTCCTGAACCTCCACTTCCAGCAGATACTGCGTTCCCTGATTCTGTGGTAATAAATGCATCATACCCTTTTTCTTTCAGGCTTTTCAACAGGCTTTCAGCGTTTGATTTCTTTTTAAATGCTCCAACCTGAACTTTGTATAAACCACCCGATTCTACTATATAGGTATCAAAGCCCCCGGAAGTTAATCTGGCAGCCAAGCTATCGGCATTGCCTTTTACGGAGAACGCTCCTGTCTGCACCCTGTAAAGCTCTCCTGTTTCTTCAGCAGAACCGGAAGAAGAATACATGGCATTATTTACATCACTTCTAAACTGATCCATAGTTAAACCAAACTGTTTCCAAATGTGCTCAACATCACTATGATTGGAGGCAATACCTCTTTTGCAGCCTTCACTATGACTTATAATAACCCCATCGCTCAAAGGATTAAGAGAATGCATTTTACAAAGATATGCAAACAACTCAACCGCAGTACGATAGGTTCCCATAACGTGGCTCCTTGTATTTGCCCCGTCTGATGCTTCTTTCCAAGAAGCTCCTCCTGTGTATGTGATAGTGGAAGGCTCTGTCATTTCTACTCCGATATGGGTATTATTGCAACTCCCACCTCCATGCCAGCCTCTGTGATTCCAAGGAAGTGTCTGATATACATTGCCATTTGGTTCAATAAACGCATGAACGCAAGCCCTGTCATAGCTTTCTTTATTCCACTGGTTGATAAACACTTCTGCAGAAGGCTGTGAACACCCTACGCTATGAAGCATCAGTCCTTTTACTTCGATTTTTTTTCCTGCCTTATAGCAAGGATTTTTTGTCATGATTCTTTGACTAAGATTCATTTACCTGTCCTCCTATTCCGTTCTTGAATCCCTGATTTTTGCAATAAGCTCATGCACTCCTGTAGAGCCCGATGACAAAATCAAACCAGTAAATACTTTTGCCACAATTGGTATGTCTGCCGGATATCCCATCAACTGAAATAAGTCGATTTTAAATACCAAGGCAAAAACGATACCAAATGCCAATGCCCACACAGGAGCTTTGACATACCCCATCACCTTCTCTCCTGCGATCTCCTTCACTCTGTCTACACAGAACTGAATGAGAATTGCAAAAACAATGATGATGGCTACTGCATCCGTTGTACTTGTTACCATGCTGCATCTCTCCTTTTCAATAAATTTTTCTATGTAAAAAGGGCTTTTAAAAGCCCTTTAAACAACAATTTATCCAATTAAAAAGAAGCTCTTTCAAGCTCCTTTCAATTATCTATTCTTCTTTTTCTACATCATCAGTATTAATGATTTTTCTGCAATGGAATTCTGCCACATCCATCTCTCTGTCCGTCTCTCTAACCTGGCTCCGATAATCCTTCTTTAACTCCTCGGATATCTGCTTATTATGTTCAAGCTCAAGCATCAAACCTTTTATGATTTCCGCTTGTTTCGTTGTTATTTCGCATAACATATCAATGATCTGTAGACTGCTCATTTTCCTCATCCTCTTTTGAGTTTCTTTGTAACACATAACTGTCAAAAAACTTTTTTCTTAAATTATAACTATTGCAATGCTGCATCATACCCTTGTAGCTGACTACCGTTTCTGTTACCTTTGCCAGTTCCACCTGTCCACTTTCATACTGCCTTTTCATATACTGCAGTCTTCGTTTCATCCGCTTCATGGTTGATTTTCTTAGTTTAATATGGGTATTCCATACCTTATAACCAACAAAATCTATACCAAGTGTGACTGGTCTTATACATGTTTTGCTGTTCAGATCAAGCTTCAGCCTTTCATTTAGAAAAAACTCCACCTTCTCCTTTATCTCATGTAACTTTATTTTGCTGTTTGAGAGGATTATCATATCATCCATATACCGGATATAGTAATGCACCTTCAATTCCCTTTTTATATACTGGTCAATCTCATTCATGTATATATTGGCAAACATCTGGCTGCTTAAATTTCCAATAGGCATTCCTCTATCAAACAATCTCTCTTCCGTTTCTTCAATTCCCATTCCCGGTGGCAGTCCAAATGCTGTATTTTCAGAATTTATAATCTCATCAAGCAATGCCATTACTTCCTGATCCGCTATCTTTTTATGAATAATATTTAATAACACCTGATGATCTACCCGGTAGTAAAATTTTGATACATCCAGCTTCAGGAAGTAATACTTATCCTCTTTCCGGTGTACTTGTTTTAACCAGTATTGCAGCCGTTTTGTGGCTGAATGGACTCCCTTTCCAATAATGCAGCCATAACTGTCATTTATGTACTGCTTCTTAAATATAGGATTAAGCACCAAATATACTGCCCAATGCACGACTCTATCCTCAAATGGAAGTGCCATAATTAATCTTTCTTTAGGATCAACAATAACAAACTTACGATACTTCCCGGTTTTATAGGTATGCTCCAGCAGCTCCTTCTGAATTTTTAACAGGTTTTCTTCTAAATTGGAGGAAAACCTTAGAATTTCCTCTCTATATCGTTTATTTTTCCTAGCATTCAAATACGCAATGTAGAGCGTTTCAAAGCTGCAGATTTCATAATAAAGATTTGTGATTGGTTTCAAAGGCTTCCTCCTTTCATTGTGCGTTACGGAATTCACTTTCGCTATTATCGGTATTCACAACAGTTCATGTTTTTCGCTTTTCAGCGTGGAAGTAAATCCCTTTATCCTCCCTGTACCGGAAATATACCCATGGGTATATTACATCTGACGATGAGAGTAAAGCGGAGCGGAACCCGACATTGTGATTCGAGAGCGACCGGGGGTTGTTCAAATTCAGGGCGAACACACCGGAAGCCAAGCCATTGTTCCAATTGCCACCACGGATAGGCAAATGCGACTTACTCCCAAAGTTTACCTTTGTGCTGACTTAATCCATCCTCCAATCATTTTTCCTATTTCAACTACCATTCCTGACCATATTTCATATTTCTTCATAGGCAGGAAACCTAAATCATAAGAAAGTCTTAAATAGGCTTTTAACTTGGTAACTTCCACATCCAATTCCTGAAGCGTTGTCTTTTTGTAATACTTTTTATTTGCTTCGATAACCCTTTCTAAAATCAGATGCATACAATGCTTTATATCAGCAACAATGGCGAACTTTTCACTTTTGGGGAACTGTTGGAGAGCTTGATATCCGTACTTCATCATATCAAAGACTTTTTGAAGTATCTTCAACTCCTCCATTTCTAACCTCCCTCTTTTTGTAAGGGATTATATCATTTGCGTGATAATATATCATAATTTTGTTAGATTATAACGTATTACGTTATGACTCAATTTTATAAACTAACTCCCAGCTATCGCTGGGAGTATCAGAACACAGGAACCAGATTACAGATTAACAAAAGCGGAGCGGAACCCGACATAGTGAGACGAGAGCGACCGGGGGCCGAGCAAATTCAGGGCGAACACACCGGAAGCCAAGCCAGCGTTCCAAGAGCCACCACGGATAGGCAAACGTTCTCCATTGTTTCTTGCCCAAAATCCGTCTCCACCATGATCAGTTGAATATGGGAAAAGTCCAAGGACTTTCATAATCTCCGGAATGGTTACTCCACTCTTTGCTGCCAATGATTTAAACTCCGTATACATACTGGTAGTATCATCAACTCCCTGATTCGTAATTGTTGTATTAATTACTGACGCACCGCTTCCATTGGCTCCAGCTGCGTCTACTTTCAAAGTTCCTGCAGTTCCCGGAGCAACTAATGTTCCGTCAGGTTTTATTGCTTTCCACAGCGTACTGGTTGCCGAATCATCAACTCCTGCAGCAGCGTTATTATCCGGGATAATTTGAATTTCTCCATTAACCAAGCGCATTCCGGCAACTTCTTCCCACACATTTCCGTTCAGGTCAAAAATACCAGCATTTGTACCATCATGCGCCCACGTTACTGCTCCCGATCCGGTTGCTACTCTTCCATTGACTCCATTATCATATGTATAAGTAACCACGCCCTTTTCATGATGATAAGATATATCTCTGCTATAGTTATTATTTCCTCTTGGCATAAATCCATTTTTCAGACACCACATAGCAATTGCTGCCCATTCTGCATTTGTCATCCTATGCCATCCGGCTCCCTTGTTTTCACAATAAGCCTTCGCCTGATCAGCGGTCACATATACCCTTGGGTCTTGCATTGGCAAGCTGTAAGCCCTGTCATCAATAACAATATTTTGATATTTGCTTATGTAAATTTCAGGAACTTCCACTCCATTCACTACGAATGCAGGATGCACAGAATTTGAACCACCTTCCAGCACATCAGAGATATTAAACTTAGGTATCCTCACCATAATAGACGGAAGCCCTCTGTCATCATATAAAACTGTATTATTCGGCATGGTTGCTTCAACCGCCAGTTTCATTGCATCAAAGTTACTCATCTCTTATACCTCCACATTCCATAATGTTAAGACAACATTATTCATATCCAATGGCAACGGACTTTTTGTAATTTTATCTCTGCCATCCTCATCCACACCGTCAACAACATCTTCATACTGTCTAGCCGGGATATCAATTTGAGCCACATAGTTATTTGCCAATCCCATTGCAAGGCATTTATTCGCATCCATGCATATATCAAGATGCTGTTCAAAATCCCTTTCGTATTTTTGAAGATTTACCATGAGTTCATCATTAAAGGTTATCTTCCCATTGTTCTCCTCATACGGAATTGTTCTTCCTTCGTTTTTGTTTATGATTTTCATTGATACAAACCTCCTGATATAGAATACTTTACTACTGCACTTTTTGCAGAGCCTTTCAGCCTTATTTTAAAGCCATTTAACTGCTTATCATACACTTCAATTTCTTCCACAAACCCACCAGAACACTCCATGACCTCTGTATGAACTTCATAGTTAACTGATGATCTTAAATTATTTATAGAGACCGTAGCAGCAGCTCCGGGGAAAGGATAGTTCCTACTGTTCGTCAGCTCTACCGTTCCTATCTCCCCCTGAAGCTCTTCATCGTTTCTTTGAAGCTGCAGCACCTGTTGCTGTACAAAAGAAACATATGCACTATTGGCAAAAATGCCTGTCTCCATATTATTGTAATTCGGAGCATTTCTGGCTGTACCTTGCTGAATGATTCTGCCTTGTGCCTTTTCAATCGTCTGTGTACCGTCTCCATTATCAATCACTTTCCTGCGGTTCGGGTATTCTGTTACATGATCCAACCATCTGCGGATATCATAAAGTAATCCCACTTTACTCCACCTCCTTATCTTCAAATTCAAAGGTCAGCACATAAATCCCACCTTCTTGTAAGGGATTGATTTTAAGCCTCTTTCCCTCTTTTTCAACATTTTTTAGAAACAAATTTCCCGAAGTATCATAAAGGCATACTTCGCTGATCTCCACCTCCGTATTTACCGGAGGACTGATAACCAGATAAATCTCCATTGTACTTGGAGCATTCTCAAGCATTACAATGCGGTCTATTTCTGCTTCATAATATGTGCTGCCAATTTTATATTTTGCAGATGATATTGTCCGCTTAGTATGCTTTAAATAACTCTGCAATGCACTTTCTGTCAGCATTCCGACACCTCCTATTCCTCTCCGCAATAATCATCATCACTGCAAAACTGCAGTTCATAATGAAATGCAGTTGCTTTTACCTGTGGTGATACCATGCTCTCCGTTTGACATCCAGCTGTAGAAACATTGGGATGCTCTCCAGCCAATTTATGATATACAATATAGGCAGAACCTTTTTCCATAATGTCAATTTTCTGTTCAGCCAAGAATCCTGCAGTTGACAAGACTGGCTCTTCTCCTGCCAACATCTCCCCAGGCATTTCTTTTATTACTTTAAAAGCCTGTGATCTATGGCTAAGTTCTGCCACCTCACTTTTCACAATGCCGACAGTGGATAAGTAAGGATATTCCCCTGTCATATCGTGATGGATAATATAGCCTGAAGCGTCATGGGCAACAAGCACACCTTCCTGAACAACCTTTCCGACCGTTGAGGTATAAGGCTCCTCTCCGGCATATCCGCTTCCACACAAGTCCAATGAGTAACGGTAAAACTTTCTTTTTACATTAATCCCTATTATGGTCTTGTAAACATAATAGATATTAAATTTCAAATGTGCCGGGATCAGGTCATTCAAATACTTTCTTAGTTTAGGCAGATTGGTTTGCTGGCCAGAGTTTCTGCTTACCAGAATGTCTATGGTAACACCATCTGAATATTCTCTAACGGTGCTGGGATTATTGGAAACCATTGTTGCTATATATTCCGTATTTACCTTTGTCATGGGCAAACTGTTAATTGTTGCTGCTTCTGAAATCATATCATTTATGATGCCGATGATAGTGTTTAGTATAAATTGTTCTGCCTGAAGCAAGTCCTCCATCTGATACATCTTCCTGACACGCTTTGGCAGCATTCTTTCATCATTAACTGCCATGTAACACCAGTCCCTTCAAGCTGAAATATTCATCATATCCAGCAACAATGGATTCCTCTCCACCATTTAGCGTGTAGTCCATAATTTCTGATACTCCTGCTATTTCACTGATGATAATTCCAATCCTGTGATAGTTAAGGGCTGTGGTATTCTTTTTAAAAGCCATTTCTGTAAAATATTGTTCAATGCTCGTTTTTGCCTGTGCTGTTATCGTCTCAAGGTCATATCCATCCCGAATTTCAATTTCTCCGCTAATATGAATGTCAATTGCTGAAGCAGCTACTATGATAGGTATTGCCCCCACAGGTCGTTTTGTTTGAATATAGGCTTCCACCAGCTGCACAATGCTTTCGCTTGGAGCATCTGCAGACATAGAAATAAGAGCAACATAAACAACACCAGAGCCATCTCTTAAGCCGTAAGCCCTTGCATTTCCAACTACTTTCTTATTGTTCTCATCTACAACCTCCTTAGCCCATTGCACATAATGCCTTTCATTTCCGCTTGTGACAGTTTCATCTTTTCTATCAGCAATTTCCTGTTTTAAAGGATCAATCAGCATTGCATTGAAGCGAGCCAGTTCTTCGGATACAGCCTGCAGATTATCCATTGTAAAACTTCCTTCAATCCGGCTGTCTTCATTTTTTAGCTCCTGTTTCATTCGTTCTAAAATTCCACTTGCTGTAAAATCCATTATGTACCAACTCCTTTCACTACAAAGCTGATTTTCTCTTTCCCATAAATACTGGTACAGGCAAACGTGACACCCGTACCGCTTTGCTGGGGTTCAAAT
Source organism: Lachnospiraceae bacterium (assembly GCA_902363835.1). Taxonomy (GTDB): domain Bacteria; phylum Bacillota; class Clostridia; order Lachnospirales; family Lachnospiraceae; genus Lacrimispora. The sequence continues at coordinate 48,827 of CABJBM010000034.1, read as the reverse complement.
TCAAATTCGTTCAGCTCCTGAATATATGGATTTACCATTAATGCCTCCACAATATACCGCTCTAGTTCCAAGGTTGCTATATCCTCGGAAACTGACTTCCCCACAAGATTATCTTCGATCTCATTTCCAAAATCAGAGCTATATGCGGTAAACCGAAACCTTGGTGTTGTGAGAGCTTTCATGATCCATATCATCAGTGCCTTATTTCCTTCAACAAAGAACGTCTTGCCTGTTTCATCAAGAAGCAGCTTGTTTTCCACAAAGTCATAGGCATACTCCTTAAATAATGGAAGCTCATTTGAAGATGAGCTATCTACGACCACCTCCGGATCAATAAATGGGAAAATACTCACGACACCTTCACCACCTTTTCTGCCACATAAAAAGAGATCCCAGCTTGCATTACAATCACTGTATCTCCTTTTTTCAGTAAATAATTTTTATGAAATACTTTTAAGAAATCAAATAGCATCTTCGGAGCTGGAGCATCGGCAAACAGGCTTTCAATTTTTGCCTCTCCTCCTGAAGCCTCAAGCGTATAGGCAGGATTGATATAAATGTTTTTTGATATGGAGCTGTTGCTGGTTTTCAGTACTAAAGGAGAAACGCTTGCAATCTCAGCCAGCATAACTCCACTATCTGCAGAAGGGTTTTTATTTCCACCCTTAAGCAGCTCCACCATCTCAACAATACTTCTTTCACTCATCCTTCCCCTCCTTGTCTGTTTTTTCAATTTCAATTTCATCCATCATATTTTCAAAAGCTAATGTTAGCTGCATCTCTGCTTTTCCGTTTGTAAAGGTATGGGTATCACTTTCAATATAAAAAGCTCCATACAAGCCTGTATCCGGCTCCTGAATTACAAGGGAATATCCGGATACCGCTCTGAAATCATTTGGAATGCCATTAACTGATGCGGATTGTTCGGTAGTTTTCAATAGGTTCTTAGCTTCAGCTGTTGCATCCTTCCCATCTTCTTGCTTATACACCTTCTGTACGGTGCCGTACTTGCTCTGTGAATCCCTGTCCTCAACGGTATTGACTGCATTCCCATTTTTATCAGTTATGATGACTTTGTTCACTAGGCTTTGCAGAGAGCTTTTATAATTGGCATCCGTCAAGTTGTAGTCCCCACTCAAGATTACACCGCACTGTGTACCTTTTTCCACCACGCACAGTTTATTCACTTTTTGTATTAAAGGAATGTACTTTTTGCCATTTTTTCGGCTGGCTGCAGTGTAAGCCATCATAATTCCTTCATATGCCTTTTTACCCAAGCATGGCATATATACGCTGACCCCGGTTGCTGCAATCTCTCCGCAGTCAATCCCAAGCTCTGCAGCTATTTCCTTTGTGATATTTTCCGGCAAACCTTCATATACCTTGCTGACATCCGAGTTATTGACATAGAACATCAGGTCAAAGGCTAAGTAAGTAACTACATTGGAGCTTGCAGTCTTATCAATATCAAATATAATTCCACCAAATATATTTTCATTTGAGTCATTGCGCATGATGATCTCATCCCCTTCGTTTATGACAACTTTAGGGAAGCTGGCATCCTTGCTGTTTTTGGCAATCGTAAAATTTATTTTTCTTGCCACCTGTTTTGTATCTCCGCTCCAGCTTATGCTTTCGACTAACTCACTGATATCCTTTCCTCCGGTTAATAATTTCATAACGCTCCTCCTATCCCGGAATGGTCAATACCTGTCCGGGATATATCAGATTCGGATTCTTGATTTTATCCGTATTGGCATTATATATTTTGGTGTACTGTGAACCGTTTCCATAATACTTTTTAGCAATCGCCCAAAGGGTATCACCACGAACCACTGTATGTGTATTTCCTGCTCCTGCAGTGTTCGGTCTTTCTGTTAAACCGTTACTTTTGACCTTTGTGTCGATTTTTACAGAAGGCACATTGAGCGTTCTGTATTCTGACAGGTCAATCTTATAATAAATATCTTCATCTCCTTCGTTCATGCTAAATGTAAGATTATCTATCAGCATTGCCATATTTACACCCATGTCAGTTACAATTACCCTGACTACCGTATTATTGGTTTTCCACTTCTTCAGCAGCTCCACATATTCTTTAGGTTTCTTTTTGGCATGTTTATAAAACGGAGATTTTTTGGAAGGGAAGAAGCTTGACAGGCTCGTGCCTGTCAAACCTCTATTACCTTTTAAATTCGCCTCCCCTATGTTTAACAGGGTTATCTTCTGGTTTAGCTGTGCTTCCGTAAATTCAACCGTTGTCGGGTTAATCGGGAGCACAATCACTTCTTTCCGATTATCTGCACTAAGCTCTATTTTTCTATTCTTCATGCTTCCCTCCTATGGCATATTTACCGCAACCTCTACCACCTTTTTTGCCACCGCATTTGCTAACTTATCAATATCAGCCTCTTCACGAATAATAATCGTATCCGCTATTTTTGCAATCGTAAGCGTAATGGCACTGGCTATCCTTTCTTTTGTCAGGCTGTTCTTCTGAACAGTTCCTGCAGGAATACCTATTGCTTCCTCCCTCTTGGGAATTTGTTGTACTGCAGCTTGTGAAGCAGATGCCTGATACCCTTCTTCCTTTTGAGTAAATATTCCTGCGATTACACTGACGTACTTTTCTATCCGGAATAAGATTTTATTGTCTTCATTGTCCTTTCCGGAATTCTGATTCATAGCAACCGCCTTCACAGGAGAACCTCCTGCAGATGAGCGAGTCACTTCTTTGGTAACAACATTGGCTGCACTGGTATTTGTGGCATTCTTTGCATACGAAACGCTTTCTTTATGTGGAAGAATTCTTGAGCCTTTTGGCAGATCAACCAGCTCCGCTCCGTTTTCTCCAACCCAAGTCAGACCGCCCTTCCAGTTGTTATCACCACTTGCATTCTTCCCGACTGAATCGCCCTTGGGACTTTCTCCGGTAACTTTTCCAACAAGCCAGCTCCAGCCATCGGAAATTGTAGATAATGCCCCTCCGATGCCTTCTACAATCGGTTTAATAATTCCCCATACCGTCTCGATAACGGATTGAATGCCAGGGAATACTTTTTGAACCACCGCAAAAACCAATTTAAAAGCATTAATTGCGATATCCATTACTGGAGAGATTACTCCCCATGCCGTACTTAATATGTCTCCGATCAAAGGTGCTGCCACACCAATTACCTCTTGAATAAATCCCATTCGCTCTCCGACAAACCCAATAACACTACCAACCTTTTCTCCGATGGAAGAAAATATTGTCTGAAATATCGGTGCCAGCGTAGTGATCACCGTTCCAATTCCCTGAACCAGTCCGGCTATGACCGGAGCTGCCTGAGCGATAATATTACCAATGGTAGATACTACCGTTTGAATAACCGGAAGGATAACCGGAAGCATCGTCTGCACTGTGGAAATAATACTGATCAGAGCTGGCATACACGCAGTAACCACCGACTGAATAGTTGATATCATTCCACCGCCAAAAGCCGTCAGCTGTGGAAGTACCGCTATGAATGCATTCCCCAGACTTCCCATGCTGTCAAAAAGCGTATCAACCATACCACTCATAGAGGAAGGTAAAATACTAATCATGCCAGCCTTAAGGCTTTTTATAATCCCTCCGCCTGCCTCCTTAATTTTAGGAGCAGCGTTTGTGATTCCAGTTTTTACTACCTTGGGCAACGAGGAAATCACACGTCCTATCATCGGAACGGCATTCTTAAACAGGAATGTAGATGCTGTCTCTACCAATGACTCCATGGAGCCTGTTACATCTCCGCCTATAGCCATGTTACCTAGAAGGTTTTTAGCGGAGGCTTTCATAGCTGCAAAGGAACCGCTGAAGGTTTCGCTTGCCTCTTTTGAAGTAGTTCCTGCTACTCCTAACTGCTCTTGTACTGCATGGATAGCGTTATATACATCTGAGAGGTTATCCATGTTGTACTTAACTCCTGTGAGCTTACCAGCGTCCTTAAGGAGCCTCTGCATCTCCTCCTTAGTACCGCCATAACCAAGCTTCAGGTTATCCAGCATAGTATAGTTTTGTTTTGCAAATCCTTGATAAGCGTTTTGAATAGAGCCGATATCTGATCCAAACTTATTAGCGTTATCAGCCATATCAACCATAGCCATATCCGCCACACCAGCAGCTTTAGCGGTATCTCCTCCTAAACTGCTTAACAGAGATGCGGAAAAGCTTGTTACCTGCTCCATATACTCATTTGCAGACAATCCAGCGGTTTTAAATGCTGCGTCTGCATTTGCCTTTACAACACCAGCATCTCCCTTAAACAGTGTTTCCACACCGCCTATACTCTGCTCTAGACTTGCACCTTCACTAACAGCACCTCCAACCACTGCAGCTGTTGCAGCTGTGGCTACGGCTGTTACCGGGACTACCACGCTCTTTGTCAAGCTCTTAAGCTTTCCTCCAATGGCTGACAGTCCTTTAGATGTGGCATCCTTTAGTTTTATGATCGGGGAGAAAATCTTTCCTCCGATGGCTTTTAGCTTTCCAGTGACTTTGGTAATGCTGGCACTGGCTGAATCCTTGAGTTTAATAATGGGAGTGGTAACTTTCTTCGCCACTCCCTTAATTGCACTCTTTATTTTTGTTACCTTGGCAGTAGCTGCATCTTTTGCATTGACAATTGCGGTAATTCCTTTTTTCAAAGGGTTTACCTTTTGCTTTAGTTCATCGACCTTTTTTACAGCCGATGCAGTGTTTATCTTTGCCTCATACTGTTTATCCCAAGTTGAGGTAAGCTCTTTCTTGGTTTTCTTAACATCTTCTCTGAAAGCGGTCTGCTCTTGCCTGACGTTTTTCAAAACAGAGGAAGCATTATCTTTAATACTAATTGAGCCTATAACACTCATTCAATCACTCCTTTGTATGAAAAGTACCGCCGTTGCTCCTCCAGAGCCTTCTCCATTGATGCTATGTAAAACATTCTTTCCTCCACTCCCAACCCCAAAAGATAATCCAGAGTGAAACCTCTTTGAGTATAGTGGTGCAAAAAATATGCCTCCCCATCTTGGGTTATGAGTTTTTTAGTTCGTCAACAACCGTTACTTTCTTAGCTCCGATCACACCGGACAGTTTCATGATTTCTGTAGCAATATCCGTTATTTCACTCATTTCAAAGATATCCGTTACTTCGGTATACTGTACGATCTCCCCGGCTTCCTTCAGCTGCTTTGCTACTTCCTTTAAATCCGGCTCGACCACCGCAAGATATACCGAATATTTATCTCCGGCATTCGGATCGTTTTCATCTTCAATTTCCGTACACTCTACAACCTCTGGATAATCAAGATTCCTGATTTTGATATCTTCATCAATACTTGGGACATGTAATGTCCGGTACTTCCTAACCTTTTTTTCCTGAAGCCTTTTGATTGCTTTTTGTGTAAACTGCTGAAAAACAGTTTTCTTATCTACTGCCATTTACTCTACCTCCCACGCTACGCTATTTTATCAAGGCACTGCATATCACTCGGTGTAAATCCAATGCCTGTTTCTTCTTCAATGATTCCACCCTTTTCCCAATTTACGACAGGCAGTTCATTGTGCCATACATTGTCAACCGCCCAGCGTTCTATCTGTTCTCCTACAGCATCCGGATCGCCTAATTTAGCAATGATCTGGCAACGCTTATCTTTTCCTTTTTTCCAGCTATCAAGAATTTCTTTGGCTCTTGTGTAAACCTTCTTGACCGTATATGAGCCTTCGCCCTTCAGACCAGTTAGCTTACTGTCCACATCCAGCCCAAGCTGAACATCTTCCCGGTTTGCAGTAACCTTAAGCTCAATCTTTGAAATCTCAAAGACCTTTACTCCGTCAATCCAAACTTCGCCCCACGTTCCTGAAAGCGTTTTATCACCTCTGATTGTATCTGCCATTCTTCATCCCTCCTACATATTGACTTCCATGTTCAAATCTTCCATAGCGTCCACGAATTTTACATTGCTGCTGATAAACACCTTTGAGCCTGTATTGGCTTTTGCAATAGCTGCATCGTCCATTTCAGAGGTGTCTGTTCCTCTTGACTCAAGGTACGTTCTCTGTGCTTCCACATTTACAGCGACCGTATTGTCATAGCTCCTATCCAAAACATTTCCAAGAAGCTCTTTGTGATATGAGCCGATTGCAGCCACAAAAGACTGCTTGTTATCATAATCATTAATTACTTTACCGACATAATAATCCTCATAGGTTCCTCTGATATCATCCTGATACAAGTCCATACCCTCGACAATCTTAATCTTTCGGACATCCTCGTTCTTTTCTGTGGTAAAAGTAGTAAGGCTGTTGACCCCTCTGCCGATTTTGTATTTTTCACTGTCAAATACAATAATCAGCTCCCCGGCATTGATGCGCTCATCCGGATCGTCAGGCACGTCTGCAGATGTGATATCTGTCAGCACATAATAAGTGCTGCTCCGATCCAAGGATAACCCTGCCAACACACCAGCGATTCTTGCACAGTATTCAGATGTAGTGTGTGTCTTTCCTGTAATGGTAGAAGCTACAGAGCTGGTAGTTAGATTGATAATCCCCTCATGATCAGCTGCACAATTGGGAAGCACTGCTTTAAAGGTTTTCTTACTCTGCTCCCTTTGTTCTTTAATCCACGCAGAAACAATAGTCACATCTGCAGGAACAATCCCCGGTATGGTAAGATAATTCCATTTTAAATCCTTAATCTTCTTAAGTGCTGCATTGTAGTTTTCAGAGGAAGTGGCAAGTTTCACTACCACCACCTTAGTAGGACTTCCCTCATAAATCAGTTTCAGGAAATTATAGTTGTCTTCTGTAAAATGCGTAAAATCAATGTCAGCTACGCTTTTATAAACTGTAACCATCTGACCGCCAGCCGTATCATCTTTCAATACGCAAACCACAATGCCCCTTGCACTTCGTTCTATGGCAGTGCTGCCTTTTGTCTTAAAGACTATATTAATCTCCGGTAAGCCTAAGCTCATTTCTCTCACTCTCCTTTTTTCATAATTGTTTCAAGTTCTCCCATCAGCTCATATTCTTGCGTCTCTTCCCGGCTATCCCTAAAGCTGATAGAAAAAGAGTAGTGCAGAACATGATCCACTGTCTTAGAGCTTGCATCTTTTACTGTAATATTCCTGTTTCCAAATGAGAAAACAGGTCTTATCCGTTGATCCAGCTGATAAGACTTTTCTAAATAAACAGAATTCAATTCACTTTTATCATGATAGGCAATGTCAATGAACACACTCCGATCAGTAAAATATCTGTCAACGGTAATGCTGCCTGTGGGAATTATGTCAATGAAATAATAAGTCTCTGCATTTAATTCCTGTTCTGCATCTTCCGTTTTTTTAATTTCTTCAGCAAAAACGTCCACCGAAGGATCGAGCTCCTTCAGCAGACGTATTGCTGCATTTTTAATAACCGTATAGGCATTATCCATCTTGCATACCCCCTTTAAATTTCATGGGTATTCAGGAAATCATTAAGCCATGTTCGTAGGTAGGCTGGGAGTACCTGATTAAGCTCTGCCATAGAAACTTCCATCATATGTTTTCCCTTAACAAAATTCTTGCCTCCAGGAGTCCTGTGACCATGTTCCACATGCTCCACATATTCGGTGTTATTGTAGACCTCAATGTAATACTCATCGCCCTTTTTAATAATATCACCGACATACCACTCCCTACGGAGCGTTCCTGTTTTTACAGGAGTATGCTCTCTTACCCTGTTTCGGAGCTGGGCAGCAACATCCAGTACCATTTGCTCAAACTCCGCTGGATATTCATTTGCAATTGCCTTACTTAGGGCTTGCTCCCATTCGTCAAGCCCATCGAAGGAATAATCTGTACTTCCCATAATTACACAACCTCCTTTTCTATCTTGAGAGGTATGTTGTTGTGTGATGAAAGCCTTGCTGCACGTCCGGCTACTGCCATAATATTCTTACCTAAATGTGAGATAATAAGATGATCATTTGGTTGTATATCAATCTCCGGTCTTGTAAACAGCGAATACTCTGTAGGTGCGCTTGCTGTTGATGCGGTCTGATTTATTTTTCCACCCGACTGGCTGGATAGGGCGCATTCCTTATCCGAATAGATAACCTTTCCTTCAAAACCCTCTTTGAAGACGCTTTCACCGGATGGTAAAGTATCTTTAAATGCCCGGTAAACGGTAACCTTATCTTCATAAGTCAGTGCAAGGATATCTGCCTCACTCATTTTTTCTGTCCTTTGGGAGATTTGGCTTTTTATACCGGATGAGGGTTCTTTCATAATCCTTCATAAAATCAACCGCCTGTTTCGTTGTTGTACTGTCATCCTTGTAGGAAATGGAAGTGTCACCACGAGATATGCTTTTCACTTCCTTTTCGCTTGGCTTTACCAAGTCAGCCTTCAGCATATCCTCTGCAATCTGCGTTGCTATATCTTCCAAAGGCTCCGGGAAGTCCTCCCTGTTACAAAAGAGCAGTATTCTGTTTACTGCCCTTTTAACATAGCGTTTCGCTGTACCGCTTTCAGCTTCTGACATTTTAAGACTGTCCATTACCTCCGCTGTTATCCTCTCCAGCAGCTCCTGATCCATCTCCATCGCCCTCCTCTTTTTTATCAGCCTCCGGCTTCTTATTTCCATTTTTCCCATTCTTTTTATCAGCTGGTGCCTTTCCTTTATCAGCTGGTACCTCTTCTTTTTCAGCTGATGCCTTTTCTTTTTCAGCTGATGCCTTTTCTTTTTCAGCTTCTTTCATTCGCTTAAAGCCAAGTTCTTCTAACTTTTTGGCTTTCTCCTCGCTGTCAACCTCTTTTACCACATTCAACCTCTGCAATTTAATAGTCATATCCTACCTCCTACAGTTCCTGCTTTACATTTGCAAAGCACTGTTCAATCTTCTTGTTTGTGATCCACAAATCATGATACTTTCTGTAATCCATTGCCCATGCACGTTTTTTCTGATAGGTATCCGGATCGAAAATACGCATCTTATCAGTTCTGGACACCGCAATCGGTGCGGTTCTCGGAGTAATTAACCAGTTGACATCCTTGGCATTGGCAGTCGGTGCGAAACCTCCGGCTTCCTGCCCTGTGGTTCTTCCGTCTCGGAATAAGTATTCCGTCTTCAATCTGCCAGAGCCTACTGTGATTAATGGAAACCTTCCATCAAGGCTCTTAACCTTTAAATTGATGTCTCCCTGTTTAAAGTCTGTAACATCAAATTTCTTTGACAGCTTTTCAGACATGGCAATCATAGCCGAAATCATGGTACTTATTGTAATAACAAGCGGTGTTTCATCGCCAATGATATCCTGAACGCTTGCGATATCGTAATAAAGCCTCTGGAGTACAGTTGCTTCATCTGGTGTATATCCTCCGGAGGCTTTGCTTTTAGCAATACACTGTGAGGAAATGGAGCTGTATCTATAAGCATCAATTTCCGGGATTACCTTTTCACGCTGGAATTGTCCCATGATGGTGGATGCCGTCAAGACAAAATTCGTTTCGTTTACGTCATTTTCATCAATCGTGAACAATCGCCCTCTGTCCTGTGTCATGGTTTTGGTCTGATATTTAAAATCAACATCGCCGTCTGCAAAGCCGTCCTTTCTGTCATAATCTCCAAGACCGTCCATGTCCAGATCAGGAATTTTTACATCCGATCCTCCTGCATATTTGATCAGCTTGTCATTTACCTCCATCCATCCGGATGTGGACTGCTCCACCGCTGCTTTATCTAACTCTGTCTGAAAAATCTGTGCATATTCTACTGTGTTTGCCATATTACATCATTCCTCCTCTGATATTTTTTGCAATCTGATCTTTGATCATATTTTCTGCGGAAGCAGCTCCTCCAAGTCCTTCCGGAGTCTTACCCTTCAGCCTTGTTTCAATAGCCACCTTCAGGCTATCCCGGAACACATCCATTGTGCCCTTCAGGCTCTTTTCCATATTTTCTTTGCTGGAATAATCAAGTGTTTCTGCCAGCTTTACCGGAAAACCCTCTTTATCAAGAGCACTGACCGCCTGTTCCTTTAAATCCCTTTGGAGAAGCTGACCTCTTAAGGATTCCAGCTCCTTATCCTTTTTCTGCTGTTCTTCCTTTTCCTTTTCTTCAGGAGACAACTTGCTGATGCGCTCTGCCTCCTTCTGTTCCTCCAGCCATTTCTGCTTTGCGCTTTCAACTGCTGAATTCACATCCTCCTCTGAAAAAGTCTTTTTTTCTGCTGCCTTGGCAGAATCCCCTTTATCAGCATCTTCCTTGGCGGTGTCCTTTTTTTCTTCAGCTGCAGCCTCTCCATCTGCCTTTTTTCCAAAAAGCCCATCAATGAATTTCTGAAGGGCACTTACCTTTTCTGGTGTGGCTTCGGCAGTCTGCTGTTCTGCAGCTGTAGCTGCGGTTGCAGTCGTTGTATCCGTCTGCTGGGTTTCTGCATTCACATTTGTTTCATTTCCATCCATGTTACTTTCCTCCTATTTTTTTGTATAATAAAAGCACCAAATACGGTGCTTAAATCACTTTTTTTCTTTGATATATCTTTCCTTCCACTCTTGAAATTTTACATTCGATGCAAGTGGATTGGCATCTGGCTTTAACTTGAACATATCAATTTTATGTACTGATTTTGTAGTGCACTTACAATTGGGATGTATCGGGGGAAGATTGATACCAGCCACCGCCTCTGAAACCTTGAACTTTAATCCGTTTAAGGCTTGGCAGTCCTCACAGCCAGCTCCCAAAAATTCATATTCCTCTATACCCATTTCCTGATAGGATATCATTTCCCCCTGATTCGCAAAGTAGCTGCACTCTGTCCTGACTAATCGTGTAGCTGCCATGGTTCCTTTTCCCATGATGTCATTAACTTCTTTCGCCATTTTCTGAACGCTGCTTCCATTAATGAATCCGAGAGTTATTTCACGTTTTGCCAAGGCTGCTAGTTTATCAGTGTTTTCCCATAAGGTTTGAGAAAAGTTTTTTCTTGACCAGGGGAATTCCAAAACCTGTTTTAATCTTTTTTCATTAATCTTTTGTACATTAAAACCAATCCCAATCCCTTGTTGCACGTTATAGCAATTCCGGTAGTAATTGGTTTCAAACAAATCACCGAGAAGTTCGGAAAGCTTCGTATTGCTGTCATTTGCTAATGTCATCATGTTTTGATAGATATTTGACAGAAGCTGCTCTTTCCTGCTGATCTGGCTTTTAGCAGAAAGTGTATTTAGTTCCAACAGAGTTCTTGAACCTTTCCCAGCCTTTGCAATGTCCTCAATATACTCCTCAATGGACTTTTTCCACTGGCTATGTTCCTTACCGGATAACAGTTTAGAAGCCTCCACATTTGTAAGCTCATTGTCTTTGGCATACTTTGCATACATTGATGTAATCTCTGTTTCAATCTGATTTGCAGCTTCATCATATAAAAAAATCAATTCTTTTTCATAAGAATCCGATGCTTTGGAATTAGCAAGAATCTTTTCTTTTGCCTGTTCAATCCAGTAATTACGATCTCTTAAGCTCATTCGTTTGCACCTGCCTTACTCTCCTCCGGAGCTTCAGCTTCAGTAGTCTGAAAGATTTTAGCAAAATTATCATAAGAGCCAAAGTCCTTCATATCCTTGTTTTTTTCCTCCTCCAGCTTGTCAATTTCATCTTGGACATTTTCAACCGTTGGAAGCATCTGCAGCCTTGACTCTCTGGAAAGATCATTTGCCAGCATTGTGATAATCTGTGCTATTTCAAGGATATTTTGCGGTTTGTTTCTTCGGAAATTCGGTATAATATCCCGGTAGTCATACTTGCGCCCCATGACATTTAATATATTGGTTATCAGCTCAATCCTACGCTGCAGCCCACGCTTAAACTTACGCTCCTTTATAGCACAGATCTGCTCTAGACCCCATAATTTATACGACACAGCGACACCGCTTAAATTGTTTCCGAATGCCTCATCAGCCATATTGGGAACATTTGCTCCCAAGTGGATATCCTCTCTTAAACGGTTTTTATAATTTTCCAATGCTGTATCATCTATGGTTTTAAGCAGCCATGTCACATCTCCACCATCTTCCAGAATGATTGCTCCTTTTTCCTTCATGTCGGCAATATCCTGTGAACTGACATCTCCAAGCTTTGTAACCTTTAAAATGGCATCATCGTTATACTGAAAGTAGTTTGCCGTATTACTCTGTACCTTGTTGTATGCATCTATCTCACTGATAACCCCTTCAAAGTCTCCAATTCGTTCCTCGTTGTTGATATACTCAACAAACGGTACGTCATTCCAGTAATGTTCTGTAATATTCTCAAGATTAAGATAACCACCGTTGACTGACCGGAAATGAAGAGTTTGATACGCATTCCAAAACTCTACTTTGCGAATCAGGTTGTTATTCTTATCCCTTGAATAAATTGTGCGGATCGCTGCCAGCGGAGTAGTGAATCCTGTTTCTGTTTCATAAATCATAACAAGGTCACCGGCTTTTACTTTTGCAAATCTGATTTTGCAGTCCTCATCAATATAAAGCATTTCAAAACAGTTCCCACAAATACTGCACTGCTTCGCCAGCTCCATGTTGTGATCCTGTTCATCGTTGTAATCGAAAATATCTTGAATTTCCTGCAGGAACACATCATTATCCGAATTATAAATAACAGGCTTGCCCACAAAATACCCGGTAGCTGTATCTGTTATGTACTTTGCCATATTATTGACTAGCTTATTATTCGGAGCAGTGCTATCCTTTTTCGTTACTCCTAAAATGGAATGCTGCCCTATATAATAATCATTCAGCTTTCCATATTTCATTCCGATTGTATTTTCCTCTATGATATCCCTGATATCCTGCTCCGTCAGGGATTCCACAGATGATTTTTCCATATACAAAACGGGCATCTTACCACCTCCTATGCTCCTAAACTGCCTTTATCCAGTATCCTGAACCGTTTTGTTTTCTTGGCTATGGTTCTACAGCCCTCCAGCGCATCCACTCCGTCATCGTAAGCTCCCATCGGGAAGTGGAACATCTGCTCCAGCAGCCTTTTATGTCTTTTATTGAATTTGATGTACTTATTTTTCACATCAGGCTGCAAAGTCTGGATACGCATGGTTTTATCCGTAGATTGGGGAACTTCCTCAATCGGAAGATACAATCCTGCTTTTGCTGATGCCTTTGCCAGCTCCTCCTTCAGGAACCATTGGAACTGTACGGTCTCTGCACCGAACTTTTTATATCCCCTTCCATAATCCCTTCGGAGCCACCTTTCCTTCTCCAGCACATCTGTTATAATCTTGTCCGGATGCCTTCTTTCGATATCCGCATCCATGACAAACATATAGCCTGATACCTTATGTTTTGCCATTGTAATAATAGCAGAAAAGTCACTCTTCTTTGTTTTTCCAAGTGACGGATCAACAAAACCAAAGAACAGGAAGTCTCTGTTATTAAAATCAATTTCTGATTCGTTATAGTAATCAAACCATTCCTCATTGAAAATACAGTCTTCCGGATTGATCGGCTCATTCTGTTCTTCAGAGTTAAAGGAAGATTCGCCTTCCGTTACTTTCATGACCATCAAATCATAGTAAGAAAGCTTCTCCTCCCACAATACCTGTGTTCCTGCAAGCATCTTCTCTCTGTTCGCTTCGAAGAAAGCTTTTGCATCAGCCTCATGGTTATCGTTGGAAAGGTCTGTATATATTCCCTCCCATTCTTTCCATAAATCCTCTTCCGAAGAAAAGGAAATAACCGCCCTGTACTTGATTGCTTTGTATCCCGGATTGTTGAGTGTTTTTGCCAGCAAGCTGTCATAATGCAACAGTGTACCAATATAAATAATATCCGTATAATCATCACCAGCTTTTGAAACTGCTTTTAAAAACCAGTTTTCCAGCTTTTTGCGCTGTTCCGGTGTGCGGACATTTTCATCATTTTCAATATCATCCAGCACAAGTAAATCCGGTCTCCAGTTCCGATGTTTCCTACCTCTTATTTTCTTTCCAGAGCCGATTGCCTCCACCTTTATATTGGTGCTGGTTATAAGTACATTTGATCTCCATACCTTTCCGGCTAAATCTCCAAAATCCTCCCGGAGAGCTTCATTCTCTTCAAACTCCACTCTTATGTTGTCTAGGAAGCCTTCTGCCTGTTCCGAGCTGTCAGATATGATAATCGGGTAATGCTTATATTCATAAACAATAGCATGCATATTGCCTTTGAAGGTCAGGCTGGTACTCTTTGCATGACCACGAGGAGCTGCCACCACTCTTTTAACACCGTTCATCCTGCTGATCTCTTTCACTGCAGACGGGGTAACCGGGAAACGGTCTTTCAAAACTCCCTTGTGCCATATGGCATCCAGTTCTCTGTGAAACTCAGGAGAAGGTCTTGAAAAATAATGTGGAAAATAAGCTCTTCCAAAGAACTCCATGTCGATTGCTCCAAGCCTCTGACGGATTCCACCTTTTCCGGTAAGCGGTAATCCTGCTTCATAGTCCTGACGGATTCTCACTCTTTCCGGTTCTTCATCTTTATATAAAAACTGCTTTAAAAGGCTTTTAAAATCATTTAGAACGCTTTCGGTTTCATCGTAGAAAGATTTGCTCTCGGCTTCCGTCATGGCTCCGATCAGAGCGTGTATGCTTTTCTTTTTTCCTTGCCTCAATTCCTCACCTTCTTTCCCATTTATTTTTATGCCCTGTTTTTTCCCATACACGCAAAAAAGAGCCGATATGATGATTTCCCCCACTTCGTATTTTGAAACGGTTTTAAAGGGGTTTTACGCTTTTTTAAACGGCAATAGAAAAGGAACTGCACCGGGTATCTGATTTTAGCAAGGCTACGCCACCTGACCTTATCATTTTCCGCTCAGTTCCTTTTCCTTATGTCAGCTTCCATTCCGTATGGAGACGAATCAATCCACGCTTCAGAGAAACCTCCTATTGTTCCAGCAGCTCTATGCCAAGCTGCACTTCTTTTACTTCATTACAAATTGTTAATTCAAAGGTAGCCTTTCGGCTGTGCTTATCATACTTGATAACCCTGTTGGCAAATTGTGCAAGAATGCCTTCCACGATTTCAATCTCGCCATTTTCGCTTTCCTTAACCTTTGTAGGTTCAATAGGAGTTCCTCCTGATCCGGATAATATCTTTATCCACTCCGCTTCCAAATAAGTCAGCGTTGACGGATGAGAGCTTTCTCCTAAAAATCTTATTACGCTTGGTATTTTTACAACCTTGTAATAATACTCCGCATTGAAATGGATATTTAAAAAAACATAACTGGGAAACAGTACATATTCCTTCAATGTCCAGCTTCCGCTTTTTCGTGTCGGTCGGTTTTCAATAGGAACGGCAGCTTGAATATTCAATTCCTGCAGTTTCTTCATGACCGACACTTCATCTCCTGTTTTAACCTGAATGACATACCACATAACAGCTTACCCCTCCAATCCTTCCTTTTTCTTCTGGTTCAAGTAATTATTAACTTCTCTGTAAAGCTCCGGCTTTTCCTTTGCCATAGCTTCAAAGACAAGGCTCTTGACTGCCTCCAGTCCGGCTTCATAGTTATCTTGGTTCTGTACCTCAATCCGCTTCTTATAAGCAGCTGCCCGGATAAGTCCGTTTGTTTCCTTTATGAGCTTATCAATCGGCATTTCTTTCATTTGCTCCTCATCAACCGAGGTCAGAGCGTTCATAACATGATGACTTGCCAATCGGATCAACGCTTCCGAGGTGTCAAGATCTGGATAACGATTCATCTCATCCATTAGCATGGAAAAATTGCTTTGTGCTACATTGATCATTTCCACAGTAGCCAGATACTTTCTTGCGTAAGTACACACAGCCATCTGTGACATTTCCTCTCCGTTTTCTTTCAGAAATGTAACAATCTCTTTGTAGGTGCACCCGGTAAGAAGCATCTGTTCAACGGTATCTTTCAGCTCCGCTGGAAGCCTGTCAACCTTTCCTGTACTTCGCTTCCTTTTTTCCATATCAATCACCCAAATCTACCATGTTATCATTGATGCCTCCACCAAGCAGCCGGATTCCCTTTCCAGTGATCTTTGCCTCCAGTGTCGAATAATCATAGTCAGCAAGGTTTGCCTTTTCCCGGCTATCAATTTCTCTTAAGTCAATATAACCTTCCTCTGCAAGGAAATTCGCACTATCAACAAACTCCTGACGGCTGATCCCTTCGCTTCTCACACCTTTTTCAACACTCCTTAAAGCATTGTATTTTTCTCTTAAAAGGTTAATGGTCATCAGTACTCTTCCGTTATTGACCATGAATGCCCCAGCTCTTAATTTTCTTCTTTCCAGCTCTCTGTCCATCTGCTCTATACTCCTTTCCCTTTGAAGGCTTCCATTAAAATGTTTGTAATGTAATCCAGCTTTCTATCCACCTTATTTAATTCCCTATAAAAATCCTCTTTCATTATGTAATCAGATTTTATCTGCTTAATTTCATTTTTACATTCATCAAAATCTTTTTCATGAGTTTCCTTTGGTGTATAGTCCTCACGAATCTGCTTGATCTCGGATTTAAGTTCTGAAATATTTTCCTTCAGTTCCGGTTTCTTGATGGAATCTTCTTTCAACTTACCAATTTCATCCTCACTCTTATCTACCCGGCTCATTGTTCTTTTTAGGAAATAGGTTATAGCTCCAATTCCAAGTGTAATTGCCGTAGTAATTGCCCACTGTTCCAACCATCTCACCCCCCAAAAAACATAATAAAAAAAGAAGATATCCTTGCTTCTAATAGCAAGTTTATCTTCTTTTTCATAAGAGATACACATAAAGTGCTTTATTCATTTTCTTGGGGTTTTATATAGTCACTCAGGCTCATCTGCCCTTGAATCGGTTTCTTTTTTATCTCTTCCGCTTTATCATAAACTATAGTCCGAATCCAAACTTCTGTCAATCCGTACTTTGTTGCCAGCTGTGAATAATTGCTGCCATTGAATTCATTTCTTATCTTTTCATCCCGGCTTTTCCTCTGTAGTATCTCCTCTGCTTTGGCGATGTAGATAGAGGTTCCTCCAAACCTTTTGGTAAGCATCAAATAAGCCTCAACTCCAATCACTTCCGCTATCTGCTGTTGTTCTTCCCTTAGTTCTTCAATTTTTAAATCCACCTACATCACCTCAATTCTTTTTTGCATGATTGACATATTTTTTTAGAATTTCAATCAGCTTATTTCCGGCTTTATAATCAAGCCACACAAATGGATTCTTAGCTTTGCTTTCAACCTTTAATTCCTTTTTGATAATACCACAAAGCCTGTCACCGAGCTGTGCAGCACTTTGTTCTTTATCCAGCTTTTTAAGTTCATACATGAGAGCCCATATTTTCTTTTGCTGCCCTTCTGTAATTCCTCCCGGAACTGCTTCATACTTCTTGGTGCTTTTTTTCTTAGGAGGAGCATTGTTGCTCTGCAGCTGCTCCAGCCTCATAATAACCATACTGGCTTCTTTGTAAGAAAGCTCCTTTACTGAATCCTTTCCGGTCGCACCACCAATCAGCAGATGCAGTTCATCTTCGGTATTGCCCGTCTGCACCATTCCGAGGGCATTACCGATGGCATAAATCTTTTTGATCTGGAATGCCTCAATCTTTTGCATATGCTCCTCCTTTCGTTATTCTTTTTCTGATTCTACTGTAACCTTGATTCCCTCATCCACAATAATGGCTGCTTTGATAATATCAATGGCTTCCTGTGGTGTGCCTTTCCATTCAGCAGACGCAAGAATCTGTATCATCCACTCCCAATTAATAATCTCCGCAGCCAAGTATGCCCAATCACTGGCTTCTGTTTCTGAAAGTCCTGCAACTTTGGCGAGAGTGGCAGCATCCTTTTCATATTTCCCTTTCAGCTTCTTTTTCAGAGTGCGCTGGATTTTTTCATCCGCAGTGATAGCCTTTATCGTGGCATCAAGACTTCCTTCGGTATAATTTCCCATGAACATCATGGAAAATAACCGCTTACATGGTTCCGTCATTTTGTAGGTAGTTTCCTCCTTGACAAAATCCCCAAATACATCTCCGAGCATCTTTTTGATCATAGTCATGGAAATAGGCTTCACTGTTTCACTATTGCCAACAATGACCTTTGCGCTTGCATTTCCCCAATACTCCGCTGTCTTCAATTTGGTATCCCGGAGATCTTCTACTGCCATTGTTTCGAACCATGCCTTGATACTGTCAATTTTCGTTTTAATTTCACTCTGCTGTTTCGTCAGATCGGCGAGCTCATCCACCTTTGCTTTAATTTCATTCGTCTGTTCCATCTGTAAAACCCTCCAGTAATGCCTCTGCACAGCTTTTGCAGATTTCAATTTCAAAACGTGAGATAACATCATCTACAGAGCCACAATGGAAACAGGTGGGAACGTGCTTTGTAATATGTATCCCAGCTTCATCTGTGATAATATCAACCGCCGTTCCCGGAAGTATTCCTGCTCCCTGTCTGACTGCTCTTGGTATTGTGATGCCACCGCTTTTGGTTACCTTTTTATGAGTCAGCATTCTCTCATCCTCCTTATTCAATTTTCAAGGTGTCCTCACTCTGCATTTCATGGGCTTGTGACCATCACCAATGGTGGCTGCATTAAGGTGGGGCAAGATGCCCCTATTTGATTGATATCAACTCTATGCTTGTGTTGTTTGCAATCAGGTGTTTTTTTAATGCACCAAAGGAAGTCCAATGTGAAGCATAACATTCATATTTTCTGTTATATTTCTCTTCAAGTTCCTTTTGGGTTTTCTTAGGAAGTTTCTTCCAGCTTGCTTTATCTTTTGCCGTAAGCAGCGAGCGTTCTTTTTTAGGAAGAAAGCGTTGCCGTTCATCGCATTCTTTCATAAGCCATTCTCCCTTGAATACTCCATTAACATAAATGGCAATGGCAAGCTTGTATGTACTTACTCTGACCAATGAAAGGGATATTTGATATCCATCAATTTTTAGTTCAACAACACCCCAAAGACTTTCAAGAGCTTTTTTTACTTTATCCCATTCACTCTTTGTCATGATTTTTCTCCTGCTCACTCCCACTTAAACCAATTTTCAAAGCACACATGGTACACACTACCATCGTTCCCTTTGCAATAATTTTTCTTGCTAAATCTGACTCCCAGCAATCTGCTCCACAAATCGGACACGATACCTTTTTCCAATCTTTTGACATAGGTTTTGGAATATTAACCGCCATAGGAAGGCAAGCTATGCCACCGGATTCCCCTTGCTGCCTGACTGTAATTTTCATTAATCAACCTCCTGTTTATAGATTTTTTTAGTTCGAATCGTCTTAGTGCGTATCCTTTTTAACTCCATCCGGCTTACGATCTCCATATACTCAGTTGTATCCTTTACAATGAGCCAGTTTTCAGGCACATAGCCTTTGCTCTTCAGGAGTTTCTTTTGTGCCAATGTAGGCTTTTTCCCATTCTTCATTTGCCACCTCCGCTTTTTATGCATTCTGCAATTTCCATGATTGTTTTGGAATACTCCGTTTCATATCTTCCTTTTTTCCACAATCTTGCTGCCCCATTTTCTCCGAGATTGTATGCCATAAGAGCCATGCTGGTATCTCCAAACTTATCAAGATGAAGTTTTATGATATATATCCCAGCTCTTACATTTTCCTTCGGATTTAAGTAATCTGAAATGCCAAGCTCTTCCTGAATCCATTCATGGTTACACCTGTTTATCTGCATAAGACCGTAATCATTCGTCTTGCTTACCACGTCTGCCCTGTAGCTGCTCTCATGATCAATCATGGCGAGTATTAGCTCCATTGGCACATCGTTTTGTATGCAAAGCTCACTTATGTACTTCTGAAGCTCTGTGTCCAATGGTACATTGTAAGGGATAAATTCATCTGCAGATAACTCCGGCTCCTGTGCTTCAGGTTCCAAGCTCTCTTCTTTTTCCGTAGAGGTATGGCTTATTACCGGATGGGAAGCCAATGTCGTTATAGCACTTGGTTCGACCGTCACATTCTCTAAACTGCTCTCCGGCTTTGGGATTCCTTCTCCTACACTATTCAGTGGGATTCCCCAAAGCAAGGCTGCAGAGATAACAACACAGCCTACTACTGTCCTTTTTCTCACGTTGACCTCCTTTATATTCAGTTGTCATGCTACCTCACTCTGCATTTTATGGGCTTGTGACCATCACCAGCGGTGGCTGCATTAAGGTGGGGCTTACTGCCCCTTTTCCTTTGTGACACATCTGCAATTTGGATGCACCGGAACTCCTACTTCCAAAGCTCCATCAATTCTTCCTTCCCGGTATCCGTCCTCCCATGCTTTATTGTACTGACAGGAAACCTTTGCCTCTCTCCCTATGTACCAGCCAAAGATGTACGTTACCAGCATCACCGCTGATACAATTAACATTCCGGTCAGTCCTACCTTTTGCCCTACGATCAGGCTTGCCATCAATCCAGTTGCAGCTAATCCCAAAACAAATCCAATAACCATAACCTTCGATCTTACGCTTAAACGCTTCATAAAAATATCCTCCTATTTTTTCTTTGATTTCCCAATGAGAGCCAGTACAATAACTGTAAAACAAATCATTCCAGTAATATAAACTGCTTGCACCCTTGCCACCTCCTTAAATGAACCGGATTCCCATAGTGTTTGCCATCTTCTCAAGTCCTTTTAATGAGATGTCCTCATTATTAACCGCATTGTTAAATACATTTACCATGCCCCGGATTCCCCATTTGCTGTGGCTGATCCGGTAGAGGTATGAAATTTCCTCTTTCATTTCCCTCTCCCTTAGTACAGGAAATAGCTTTGTTACATCTTCCTTCAGAATATCCGTTGTACGATATCTCCCATGCAGCCTTGAACGGTTGAATTGCTGGGCAAACATAGCTTCCTGTTTTCCTAGCATCCGGTTATAGACTTCCACGTTTCCGATTAGTACAATTCCGATTCCCGGCTTTCCGGTCATCATATCTTCATCTGTCCATCTGCTGATTTCCTCAAGTGCAGAAAATTTCAAATTCTGTGCTTCATCAATAATAATGATTTTATCCGTATTTTTCAGCGTGTCCTGAATAGTGAAACTCAGGTCATCCGTTCTTTGGTTGTCTGATAATTTCAAAGCCCTCGCAATATTCTTTAAAAGGCTTCTTAAAGTGCCAGTAGAAGGGGATGCCTTTAAGTAAACAGTAGTGCTTGGATTGTCCTGCAGAAACTTGGCAGCTGCCTTTGTCTTTCCGATTCCGGCATCTCCGTCAATGACCACAATACCTTTTTCCAGTTGGCAGTAACGGATCAGCTTGTAAGCACCTTCTGAAATTGAGGTCGGTATGTAGTTTTGCATTGTCCGGTATGGCTCTGCCTTTTTCGTGTTGGCTTCCTGTTCTTCCTTGATTCGGAAGAACTCCTCCAGCTTTTTTTCCACTTCTGAAATATCGCCCTTTTCATAAATACTTCTGCGGTACTGGCTAAGTGTACTGGCACTGATTCCAAGAATCGGTGCTGCCTTTGCCTGACTTAAACTTTCTTTTTGTAAATAACTTTCAAGCTTTGCCTGTAGTGCTGCATTGTACTGTTTACTCATAATCAAATACCTCCTGTTTTTTAGCTGCGTTTTTATTCATAATATCTAGGTCAGCTCCACCGACAACCTTTCTAAACAAAGGCTCCTCCACCGCTCTCTGCAGTTCCACGACTTCCGGATTCGCTTTCCCTTGATATGCTTCCTTGTTTCTTTTGGCTTTCGATAATACCAACTCCATAGCAGTAACCCTGTCACATTCACTGATCATGATATTTTCTTTGTATTCCTTCGCAATTTTTTCAAGCCTTCTTGTCTTTTGCATTGCTGCCTTGACATCATCTTTTCCAGCGTTGTAGGAAAGAACTGCTTCATTATCTGCAGGAACACTCATCACATAGCGATCTTCAAGGTCGTATATCCTTATCTCGCTTAAATCTTCCGGATCATATCGGTAATAAACCTGTTGACCCAACATAAGATGTACAAAATCATCATTCCAGTAATCAATGCGACCTCCGGCAATATCAAGGTGTACCCCTCTTCTACCAACCTTTTGCGGTCTTGAGCTTCTCATAAGCATCAAATTCAATTCATCTGCAGAAGCTCTTCTCTGCCTTTCAAGATGTTCATAAAATACATCCTGCTTAATTTTCCCTTTGTCAGCTGTTACTGCTCCGTTGTACTCTTCCATGTTGAAATACCATTCCACCAGCCATTCCACAATGTCTCCAAACTCTTCATCTGTGTATATGGCATCTTTTTTCAATACATATTTCAACCGTTCCGGCTTTTCAACAACCGTTCCTCCGGTGTAAGTATTAAACAGCCTTGACATATCATTTTTTACATCTAAGAACCTTCGTTCTATAATCTTTGCCTTGGCATTTCTTACAATGGCATTTGTCATCGTAATTCCAAGCCTCTTGAATACTCCCGGTGGCTCATATTTTTCAATGCCGTCCTTCGGTTTTTTCTTCCGGTGTCCAAGTCCTCCGATATCATAATTAAGGAATTCCCGACCGTTATCTACATATATATTTTCTGGTATTCCATGTTTCAAAATGCCTTTTCGCAGTGCGATTAACGTTGCATCTGAACTTGGATTGTAAGTTACATGGTATCCGGTAAATATTCCTGACCTTGCATCCAAGAAAGCGGTTAAATACGGTCTATGCAGCTTGCCATCCTTGTCCCTGACAAATACGTCAAATGTATGGTTATCTGCAATCCACCATTCGTTACTGTAAAGGTCATCATAAATACGCTTAATATACGGTGCGCATCTATCTCTGAATGCCTTTTCCCCTTCTCTTCCAAGTACCTTCACACCTTCCAAAATATCTGACTGCACTCTCCTATAAAAAGAGGAATACCCCGGTATGTCGGCATACAAATCTGGCTTTTTTTCTTGAACCCATAGCTTTGTATAATCAATGCATTTCTGAATCGGATGCTGGCTTTCGTCAAGATAATAGTATAAAAACGCTTGCCATACCGGATCAGGGATTGTACTCTTCCCTTTTTTCCACTTACCTCGTTTGTCAACGAGAGCATCCAAGTTATTTTCTTTTATCGCCTTCCATTTCCGGTACAGAGTGTCAACCGAAATGTTTTTATCTGGATATTCAAGCTTGCATAAGGCTTCAAAGTTGGCATCCACCGCAGTCTTTGATGTTACACCGGGCATGGCTCTGTAGTTTTGCCATTTATCTACCAGTTCCATCCAAAAATCAATCTCTGCTCTTTCCTCATGTGAAAAGTGATCAATTTCCTTTGGAGACTTCTCTGCTTTGGGTAACACTTCTGCTGCTTCTTCATCTCTGCTCATCAGATGCCATTTGTACTGCTGCTCCTCATCCAATTCACTCAAAGGAATTAGATATGTTTTTCTGTTTTTATCATTCAGAGTTTCTACTGCATTTAACTTCCCATCTTTTATGATTCTTTTGATATATTGGTAACTACATCCTTTTACCTCTGCCACCTGTTTAGCAGTAAGCATTTCCATGTCTAACATCACCACCCTTTTGCCTGTCATCATCAGCTGCAGGAGGCTATCCCTACAGGACGGAGGCAAGCCTCCGTTTCGACTTAAATTTGTAAAGTAAAAAATAAAGCTCTTTGGGTGTACTCCTTTCAAAATCTATGTTAGAGTTTTTGTATCAGTTATACTGAACTGAAATAAATTGGAAGGAGAATTTGTTATGAAATTTACGTATCTTACTCAAAATGATTTTGAAAGAAATTGCCCATGTTGGAGCCAATTAGCTGCATATGCAGAATCCATTTTTCCTGCTACTTCTCGCTTAGACCTTAAAATAGCTAGACAATCAATGTCTGACAGCAACACATATACCGCCATATATGATGTTGCATCTGGTCTGGCTAAATTCATTCTTGAAGTATCATGTACAATTCATTCAGACCATACATACAGCTACAAAACAATTAATAAAACCGAAACTCCTTAAGCAATAAACACTTAAAAGCTATTTTCACATGGAGTCTCGCTATTACGTTTCTTTGTGCCTCATCAATGACTCTAATCTCTATGTTTTTAACTTCTTTGGAATCGGCAACTACTTCAATTGACTCGCTATCAATATAGGCAGTTGCCGATTCATTCAGAAGCCTTTCCACTACCGAGGTAAGATTCTTCCTATTCTCTCCCTTTAGGGCATGGGATTCCGCATTAACAACCTTCATGATTCTTATGATCTGCTCTATCCTATCCTTCGTTTGATTCCACTCTTTTTCAAAACCATCTCTTGCCTCTGTCTGATTTAACCCCCTGGAATAACAACTTAAATTGTGATATTCCATGTTGAGAAATTCTTCGAGAAGTTTTAATTCTTGTTCCATCTCCGTTTACTCCTTCCTAACCTGTCCTCATCAGCTGCAGGAGGTCATCCCTACAGGACGGAGCTGCTGGCTCCGTTTCGACTTATGCAATTGCATCCTGAAAAATCTCTTGGTATATGCACCCTTTTTCCCAAAACACATGAACCCAGCCGTCCGGAAATATGATTTTAAAATTAATAGAAGTGAGTCGTTCTGTTTGGTAACCATTATCATCAAATTCTTTGATGAGATTTCCGATGGCTTCCGATGCTGTTATAACATCTTCATGAACTTTTAAAATTTCCTTCAAAATGTCCTCCTTTAAACGGCTTTTAAAAACTCTTTAAAATTCTCAATCTCTCCACCAAGTTCCTGAATAATAGAAGCAATGTATTTGTTCCCTGACTGTTTTCCATGAGTGGCTTCACTTATTCTTGCCTGTGGTATCCCCATCCTTCTTGCCAGCTCATTTTGAGATATTCCCTTTTTAATCAGTTGGATTTTTACCCACAATCTGAACTCCTCTAATGTATATATTTCCTCTTTCATTCTCTTACCACCTTCCTCACGTTCTGGGTTAGATTTTTTGTATTATCGTTACAAAATAACATATACAGTTAAAAGTCTGTGTGATATAATTTGTATTAATGTTACAAGTTTATTATATTGCTATATTTTCGCAAAGTCAATACATATTTGCGTTATTTTCGCATTTTATTTGGAGGGTTTATATGTCTGATGTGTATACTCGGATTAAGGAGATTATAAAAGAAAATAATATGACAGGCATTGACCTTGGAAAACTCCTTGGTTTAAAGAAGAGTCCTTTAACAGACTGGAAAAACGGACAGTCAAGTCCTACCTTAGAGCAAATACTAAGAATATGCGAATTTTTCGCAATCTCATCAGACTACTTGCTTTTTGGTAAAACCATAGACTATTCACACAAATTATCGCCTGATGAAACTGAACTTATTGAGACTTACAACAAGCTTGATCGTCGTGGTCAGCATAGAGTTCACGCTGTTATATACGAAGAGATTGATAGAATAAAAGAGGAGAAATCCACCTCCTCTAAAGGTAAAGCTATCGGATAGTAAGAGCATATGAAAACATTACTTATGTAGATTTTTTTTAATGGCAACCTAATGGGAACCGTAAAATTTATCAAAAAGCGTTTAAACCCTTATTTTATCTAGGTTTTTTAGAAGTTCCCATTAATTTCATTTCTAGTCCCCAATGGGTTGCCATTAACCCCTTATTTTCAACAAGCGTTTTTCATAATTTTTAAAAGAAAATAAAAAGACCTTTTAAAATCCATTTAATCCGCATAAAACCAATACTTTTAAGTGATTTATGTATTGTGTTTTAAATGCTTTAAAAGGGTTTTAAAAGGTCTTTTCTGTCTCTTTCTCATATCCGTCAAACTCATTCATTTTTCAATGAAACACTGCTTTTTTATTTTTCAGGTTGCCATTAAATAATTCTAAAAATACTAAGGGCTTTTAAAGGCTCTTAACGTAAAAAAAGCCCTATTTTATAGGCTTTACATACCTATAAGGGCTTTTAAGGGTTTCTAAGGTTATCCAGTTGCCATTATTCTCAGTATATACGATAACTCACACAGACAACACATAATATCCTGTTAATTGCGGGAATGTAAAGCTGTCCCTTTAAAGAGGATGGATATAACGTGTGCAGCTTTGGAAACAGGTTTAGTTTAATTGCCTCTGATACAAGTGTAAAGGAACCTGAAATCAAAGCCTGAGAAGCGATGATTGCAGCAAATGTGGAGATTATGATACCATATACTAGAAAGCCTGATGGAATCATTTGATAAAAAGGATTGATATCCCCTAATATGGCATGAGTGGGGCTATTTTTTGCGGATAAAATCCACGCCCCTTGGCCAAAGTAGTTGAGTAATAAGCTTAACTTAACAAAGGGCCATGTGAAATAAATATTTTTTCTTCCTACATGTCCAAGATCTGAGTAAAGGGCTTCCGCACCTGTTGAACACAAAAATATGCTGCCCAATATAAAAAAACCGAGTTTGTTGTCATCACTAAATAGGACAGCAATTGCATAATAGGGTGACAATGCACGCAATAAGGAAAGGTTGCCTGCAAGATTTATAATTCCAAAAACAGCTAAGCTGCTGAACCATAAAAACATAATAGGGCCAAACAGCTTTCCGATAAATTCTGTTCCGCTGTGCTGAATAAAAAACAATATACAGATTATGATAATAACAAGAATAACTATATTACCTTGGTTGTTTCCAAAAAGATCTTTAAAAACCGGAAGCAATTTCAGTCCCTCGACGGCTGATGTAACTGTAACCGCCGGTGTCAGCATTCCGTCGGCTAACAAAGCAGAACCGCCAATCATCGCAGGGATTACCAGCCATTTGGCTTGATTTCTGACAAGAGTAAAAAGTGAGAAAATACCGCCTTCTCCTTTATTATCAGCCTTTAGTGTTATAAAAACATATTTTATGGTTGTCAGAATGGTAATTGTCCAAAAAACCAATGATAAAGTTCCAAGAATAAAATTTTCTGATATGTTTTCTAAACCCCCGTTCCCTTGAAGAACCGATCTCATTACATATAGGGGAGAGGTACCAATATCTCCATATACCACACCTAAGGTTACCAGAATACCTCCGAGTGTAAGCCTGCTGATGCCAGATTGTTTTGATGAAATCATCTTTTCTTAAACTCCTTTACAAAATGTTTATTTTAGACCAGTAATATACCAGCACTTGTTTACTTTTTATCAATATAACAAAAATGAATTGATGATTACGGACGGTATAGTTTGACATTGGCAGAGTATAATCATGCCATTGACATGTGTTTATTATAGGTAGTTATATGTAATTAATACACAACGCGTATAGTGTCAACTGCTCCACCATATATTTGGTGGATAGACTTATCGCCTTTAATTCTTCAAGTTTTGTTTAAACGTAAAGTTAACAGAATGAATAATACCACATCGTGATCTGGTCGTCCAGTAGGCCAGTCAAAAATTTTCAGCCTGTTTGAGAACCAAATATGGCAAACTGAAATTGCTTTATGGAATGTTGGAATTGATGTGGGCATGGTGATTACACTAGTTAAGCATAACATTGAATATGCAAAAATACTCGCGCTTATCTCGGTTGTACTTTGCATTTTATTAGGAGGACACCACCTTATTTACGCACTAACAAGGACTAAAGGCAATATCACGCTGCATTGGGTGGGTGCGATTGAGGTGCTTCTTATAGGCGGTGGCGCGGGAATTATTGCTCTTATTAAATCTAACTGCTTAAAAAAATAGCAACGTATTGCTTTTGCAAAAAAGGTATAACAGAGGCTTTTATAAACCGTTGTTTGCAACTTTTTTTAATATTCAATCGCAAATATCCAGCTGCCGATCAACGTTTTTTCGTCAGGCAGTTTGTGATATGAATTTTATAATTCTGTCTCTTTCTTCAATTTATGCAATGCCCATAAAAAGCTGATAACGCACATAATAAAAAGTAAAAGAGAAACAGAAACAATATCACGAGCAACAATATCTCCTTGTAAAATCAATGTTCGCAGGGCATTGATTACATGAGTAAACGGATTTAGGTTAACTGCTATTGACAATGCCCCGGTTAATCCGTCAGCCGGAAATAGTGCGGTACTTAGAAAGAAGATCGGCAAAACAATAGCATTCATAGCAGTTTCATAGACAACTTCATTAGGAAGAGAAAGGCTAATTGCATAGGTCAGCCCTGAAATAAAGAAGGCTGTCATAAATACCAACAGAGCAATTAGAAGTATTCCTACGCCCCCGGAAGCAATCCTCACTGAAAAAAACAAGCTCATGATACACATAATAAAAACTTCAATGAAAGTACATAACACTGCTTCTAATACTTGACCCAATACAATAGAACTTCTTCCAACCGGAGCGATTAGTATCCGATAATAACTACCGTCTGCTTTCATCAGATAATTCATAATACCGCTGCTGCTGCAAGCTCCAAAACTTACCAACACAATCAATCCGGGGAGGATAAAAGATGTATAATTTGTAATTCCAATCCCTTTCATAGATTTTCCGGCAACGGCACTATATAGAACCAGCCACAACATAGGCTGTAAAATCGTAATTATAATGGAAAAAACATTATGAAACCTCCATTTTATGTTGCGGTGTAACAAAGCAAGTGCATTCATTAGCTGTCCTCCTTTCCCTCGCCGCCAGTTAGACGGATAAAAATATCTTCTAACGTGGGCTGTACAATTTCTATCCCCAAATAAGGAATATCATGCTCCAACAGCCAACGATTTACTTTTTCTAAATCGGAACGCCCATCTTTTAAGTTAGTAACAATCCTATTGTGGCGTAAATCTGACTTTTTGAGAGGAAGAACCTGCTTTAATGCTTCCAAATAAGTTGCTGCGTCCTTTTTTTCTGAAAAGCTGATTTTTAACATGTCTTGTTGTAAGTATTCTCGTAGATTATGGGGAGAGCCTTGAATGACCTCTTTTCCATTTTTTATAATGCAGATAGTGTCGCTTAATTGGTCAGCTTCCTCTAAGTAGTGGGTTGTTAAAAAAACCGTAGTCCCCAAATCGTTTTTGATTTTCTTTACCATATCCCACATTGCCTTTCGGGATTGAACGTCCATACCAACGGTCGGCTCGTCTAAAAACAGCACTTTGGGGTTGGACATAATGTTAAGTGCAATATCAAGCCGTCTTTTTACTCCGCCGGAATAGGAAGAAACCGGGTATTTCAAATATTCTTCTAACCCAAAGCAGGAAATCAGCATTTCCATGTGTTTTTGTGCTTCCTGCTTTGGAACTTTATAGAGCCTGCTTTGAAACATCATATTTTCCATAAGTGACAGGTGGGTATCAATAGAAGTCCTTTGTGCCACGCAGGAGATTTTTGTACGGATTTCATCAGCTTCATTATAAACGTCTTTTCCGAACATGACTACATTGCCGGAGGTTGGACGCAGATATGTTGTCAATACATTGATAAGTGTGGATTTTCCTGCTCCATTTTGACCTAAGAGAGTGAAGATTTCCCCCTCTTTTACTGTCAAAGTAAGTCCGTTTAATGCCTGTACTCCATTCTTATATTGCTTAACTAAATCCTTAACACATATGGCGGCCATCTTAATCCTCCCTAAAACGCAGGAAAGCAACACGAATTGGCTCAATATTTCTAATTTCAATTTGATGTTTCATAGGATTAATTCTCCTTTTCTTTTTTTACGGCAATCCAAACTTCTGAATGTCCTGCTTGCGGTATACCCTTGTTAATTGGGTAGACTTCAATATCCGGCAGCTCTGCATAAGTGTAGCCCGAAAATGGAAGCCATTCTGTAAGAAAGCGTCTAAAAATGCTTTGAATAGACTCTTTGAATTGTCCGTCACTTTCAAAGACCACCCATGCAGCAGCTGGAATTTCATATTCAAACATTCCCTCCGGAGCGGGTTGATTGCTCGCTGCTGCAATGTAATAGTAAATCTCATTGGCATTATGACAAGCTGTAATACCCAAAACACCTGTTGGCGGCTGATTTGATAAATTACAAATAGTCTTAAATTCGTTGCTTTTCAAAGTTCTTTCCCAAAAAGGGGGAACACTTTTTTTGTTTTCTTCCATATCCAATGTCAACGGAATACGGATACCTACAAATCGCATGGCTTCTTTTTCTTCTACCCGATAAGGCATAGCATTACCTCCCATTATATTTACTGAAAATCTGATAGGCGG
This sequence comes from Lachnospiraceae bacterium, assembly GCA_902363835.1. Lineage (GTDB taxonomy): Bacteria > Bacillota > Clostridia > Lachnospirales > Lachnospiraceae > Lacrimispora. The sequence goes on along the minus strand of CABJBM010000034.1, from coordinate 18,696 downwards.
ATACGCATTTAATACGTTTCCTTTTGCTTTCGCCGATATTGGAGAAAGTCCATGTACACTCTGAAACGCCCGGTTAAAAGATGTCGGAGAAGTATAACCATATTTCAAGGCAGCATCTAAAACCTTTATGTTTGTAGCTTGCATTTCAAATGCCGCTTGTGTCATTCTCCGGCGGCGAATATAATCTGATAAAGAAATTCCCACAACATAAGAAAACATTCGTTGAAAATAATAAGTTGAGCAGCAAGCGATACGGGCTGCTTCATTATAGGATATTTCTTTATCTAAATTATTTTCTATATACTCTATGGCGTTGCTTAAATTGTTCAGCCATTCCATGTTCTTGTACCTCCTTATGAATATCATATCTAAATTGCAAATTTATTTCCTCACTTTTCCTGTCCTCTTTTGTAAACTGTAACTCAATAAAATTTTTATATCAATTCATTTTTTGAAGTCAACCTGAAAGATATTCAAACAGAAAACGCCTTAACGAGGCATTCCCCGTTAAGGCGTTTCTGTGCTAAAGTATGCGGTTTTTACGGCTCTTGACCATTAAGTATAAATCCATTCAAACTTGACGGTTTCCTCTGCCTGCGCCGTGCAATCTTTCCACGGATTCCATCAGATTCACATAATGCTGACAGGAATTATGCCAATCCTCTTATCCCTATTATTTCTTTACAATTGGAATCCAAATCTCACTTTTATACGCTTCGCTGCCCATATCCCCACTGGAATACCACTCAATTTCAGGAGCTTTTGAATGCTCGTATCCGGTTGTGGGAAACCATTCTGAAAAAATCCTGCCCCATACTTCTGCCATGGCTGTGGGCAATGCTCCGACAATTTCAAATACCGCCCATGTCTGCGCAGGTATATTTAACTCTGCAAAGCCATCCGGGCATTTACTTGTTGTAATTGTACCAATGTAGTAATCAGTGGTATTGTCCTCATACATTTCGCTGTAGGCACCCACAAGTCCCATAGGTTCAGCGTTTGATAATGCCAATAACCTTAAACCCATCCTTTTCCAAAATTCTGTAATTCATTTCCATTACTCCTTTTAATGACAGGGTAAACGTCACCCGTGGCTGCGCCTTGAGCAATGCCCCTTTTTTTCGTGCCTCTGAGGGAGTAATACCATGCATGGCCTGAAACGCGCGGGAAAAGACATCTGAAGAAGAATAGCAATATAGCCAATTCCGCTTGTTCCACCTTTTATAAGTACGTTATCCATAAAAAAATCACTCCTTCTTTTACTTTGAGTATATACAGAAGAAGTGATCTTGTCATTCACCTATGTTAATTCATTCAGATATTTCCCAATCCGGTTCAACCATGCCGGCCTTACCCCAAGTTAGGCCGGGTATTGTGCTTATACTATCTCTGTAGTAGTAATATACAATACTGCTCCATCGCAAAACACACCCAAAACCGCAAATCCCCAAACTACACAATGGCAATTTATTTCTTCCATATACCTTATTTTTGCCCATTCAAATACTCCTCAAGACAAGTACCTTGATTTTGAATTTCCTCAGCTGCCTTAATTCCTACATACCGGTAATGCCACGGCTCATTGATTACCCCTGTTATTTCAGTTTTATCCGGCGGATAACGGCGGATAAAACCGAACTTATAGGCATTTTCATTGAGCCATTTATAAACTTCGTCGCCAGTAGAACGAATACCGTCTGCATTGATGTCAACTGCAATCCCTAATTGATGTTCACTTGTTCCGGGAATTGCTACCCATGCTTCTGCTTTAGTCTTTGCTTCTTCGGGTAAACAGCCTTCGGCTTTGTATGCTTTTATTTTTTCGTCTAATAAACGCTGTTGCTTTTCCCTTGTCCGATAGCCGGAAGCAACAACGGGATAAATATGGTCCTTTCTTGCTGCGTCAAACATTTCTTGCAGTGCAGGATATATCCGCTTATCTACTGACTCACCGTTTGCCAATTTTATTAATTGGATTTTGTAATCGTTGGGAATGTAATTCCATTTGTTAACTAAAATCAGGCACCATGCAGCCTGGTCAGCGCCATTTTCTGTGCCATCGGTTGAAACGGCAGGCAAAGCCATTTCCTGTTCAGTGGTTTCAGCAATGGAAAGCAGGTCCGGCTGTTTTACCGTACTGTATAGATAGGCAGCCCCTAAAAAAGTAACAGCGAAAACTAATACGGCAATACAGATACACGTCAAAAGGAAGTGGCCTATGCGTCTGCGGATTGCATTGCCTTTTGATTTCTTTCGCCGTTTTCGTCTGGGAAAACCGTCATTCTCATAACCTTTCAATTATCTGTCCTCCTTTGAATGAATCTGGACAAAAAAGCTCTTGTCAGTATTTATTGTACTGAACAAGAGCTTTTGGGATTTTAATATTAAGTTGTTAATTTCTTAAGAAAAAGTAGAGATTAGTAAGCTTATTGAACCTTATAGATTTCAACCTCCTCTGCCATATAAACGCCGTTTTCGGCTATCAAAAACTTTTTAAGCAACATCAAATCGTTAAGACTGATGTCGTTTTTTTCAATCGTCATTTTTTCCATAACTTTTCCGTTTGGCTTTATATTAACCAACGTAATTTTGCAATTTTCCAAAAGTTCAACCTTAAACTGTTCGTCAGTCTCTGTTGTTGACGAGGCGGTTTTGTCTTCCGTATTGCGGACATATATACGGGAAACCACAATGCCGTCATCGTTTATTTCCTTAACCCCGCCCTGAAGAGAAAGCGCGGGACGATTAAAAAGAAATTTATAGTTATTGGAAGCATAAAATCCAGTACAGGTGAATGCTATCATGAAAGCACTTATTAAAATGGCATATTTTTTAGGTTCCAAAGATCTTGAACTTAAAACATAAACCCAATAACCAGCCATTCCGCCAAGAGTATTTAAAATCACATCATCAATATCCGTTGAGCCACAGGCAAAAATATACTGGCAAACCTCTATAACCAAGCTGAAAACAAATGCTAATATCAATACCTTTGTTAGTTTCCGTATTTTAGGAAACAATAAAGCAGATATATATCCAAGGGGGAAAAATATAATAAGATTCCCTAATATATTAGAAATTCCTATGATTTTATTCCCTCTTAATATAAACCGGAAATATTCGGAAATCGTAACAAAAGGAATTAAATTCAGACTGCGAACCCCTGATAATTCACCTTTTAACATATTAGAAAACGTATCCGGATATTTGAATACCGTTATTTTGAAAAGTGCAATAAGGTATATCACAAAGAACCCTGATAAAATAATTGTCCTTGTCTTATGTTTTATTTCTCTCATAACCAATTCTCCAATAAAGAAAGCTTGCTCTTCGCAGTTATACTATACCTCAGAAGAGCAAGCCATTTTTTAGTATTAACCTATTAATTTATTAAGATAAAATAAGATTGTATTTAGATTTCATTAACCTCGTTTGCAGGCAGCTCAACTGTAAATATGGTGTGGCCATTTTCACTGCCAGCGTAAATGCGCCCGCCGTGTAAAACGACGATTTCTTTCGCAACCGCCAACCCAAGACCCGAGCCGCCGGTGTTGGAGGAGCGGGCAGCATCCAACCGATAAAATTTATCAAAAATAGTTGTGAGTTTATCCCTGGGAATGCTTCCGTCATTTGTGAAAACGATAGATACCATATCGCCCGAAACTGCTGCCCTTATGTCAATCACACTGTTATCCGGGCTGTATGCTACAGCGTTTTTAAGAACATTGTTAAAGACCCGTGCCAGTTTATCAGGGTCGCCATATATCGTCAAATCCTCGGAAACATGAATGACAGCCTGTTTTCCATTTGCGGAAAGCTGCGGGTAAAATTCATCGGCCATCTGTACCAGCATATAGTAAAGGTCTATGTTCTTTTTGGACAGTGTAATTGTTTGGAGGTTATACCGGGTAATCTCGAAAAATTCGTCGATCAGCCTTTCAAGCCGATATGCCTTGTCCAGTGTGATATGCACATACTTTGCCTTTTGCTCCAGCGGCATGTCCGGTGCTTCATCAAGCAAACTCAAATAACCGATAACAGAGGTAAGCGGGGTTTTAATATCATGGGCCAGATACATTACCAGGTCATTTTTTCGCTGTTCGGCCAGCATTGCGTCCTGTTCACGTTTTTCAAGCGTCTGTTTCAAGGAATTTAGCTTTTGTTCCATATACGTCATTTCCGCGGAAAGTTCAATCTGTTTTCCTTTGTTTTGAATCAGTGAATCTATGCCGGCATTTACCTCATCAAAATATTTCATAAAGTTAGAAAGCAGGATACGGCATAAAATGAAAAAACAAACAGCGACTGTAACGTATATTATAATGTTGATATTGTTCCGTATGACGTTTTGATAAATCATCATGGCGTCCTGATGTTCGAAGTGAAAGATTATTTCCAGGACATCAACAATCCAATCCCCGGCAATTCCCCGCATAAGCTGGCGCAGAAACATTACAAATGACACAGCTGCTATTACTGCAATTAAGACATACGAGTAAAGCTTGCGCTCTATCCTGGAGTAATCAGCTTTTCTATTTACCTTTTTACCTTTCAATTTTATAGCCAACCCCCCATACAGTTTTGATATACTTTGGGTTATCAACGGTATCATTCATCTTTTCCCGCAAATGCCGGATATGCACGGTGATTGTGTTATTGCTTTTGCTGTAATATTCGTCCTGCCATATCTCGTGGAATAAATCCTCCGCGCTTACTACATTTCCCTTTTTTTCTAAGAGAATACGCAATATGGAAAACTCAGTTGGTGTCAATGTAAGGGGCTTCTCATTTAAAAGACATTCATGGGTATTGGCATTTAACACCAAACCAGAATGAATCATAACAGGTTCAGAAGGATTTGCTGCATGTGCAGGATTGTACCTCTTATATCGCCGTAATTGTGCTTTTACTCTTGCTATCATTTCCAGAGGGCGAAATGGTTTTGTTATATAATCGTCTGCCCCTAATGACAATCCTGTTATTTTATCAATTTCTTCATCTTTTGCAGTTAACATAATAACTGGATAGGTGTGCTTTTCTCTTATCCGCTGACATAATGTAAATCCGCTGATGTCCGGCAGCATAACATCTAATATGGCAAGATCAAGCTCAGTTGAATCAATACATCCAAGTGCATCGTTTGCAGAATAAAACTTAAAAACTGTATAATTTTCATTTTTCAAATACACTTCAATTAAATCGGCAATTTCCTGTTCATCATCTACAATAAGTATTTTATCTGACATGAATAGCATTCCTTTCCCCAAGGGTATCATTTATTATATCAAATTCAAAAACCCTATTTATTATTTTTCAAATGAGATAGTATTAAGATTTTCCTAAGGCCTTAATTTTCCGGGATTATCGTCCGGCTTTCCCGTTTCTTTGAGTATCAGCCATAGGCCGGCCGCCCATTCTGTTTCATAGCATCAATTATATGCGGTCACCACAACGCCCGCAATAGATAAACAGTAAATAATATGCTCTATTACAGTCGATCTTATAATGTGAGCACTCATATCCGGAGGCGAAAGATGAACGGCATACTGTAATAGCCTGCTCCTCCAAGTATTTTTTACGGACTGTTTGTCTTGTCAGGTATATCTTGTTGGGCAACAACAGGAGTATGTACGGATTTGCAAGTTTGATTTCAATCTCTTTTTTTAAAAAATGGTGGCTTTGAATTATTTCAAAACCACCATTTAACTGCTTCATATTGTTTTAGGCAAAGCCATTCATCCGCCGCAGCAACGTTTTTTATTTCTCCGGGGCGGTTATTGGTTCCATTTCCTTTCATCCTCTATTGAATGCCCATATAAAACTGATCTCCTGCATAACAATAAGCAATCTCCCGGTAAATGGAAACTTATTATATTCAATCCTCAAATATGGGTTCAATACGATCTGTAATTAGCCCTATTCTGTCCTTAGCATCCGGCATAAAAAAAGAAGCAATGGAAACAACCATTTTTTTCTTTGTATTAACGTAAATTACGTTTCCCCCGTCTCCCATGGCAGCGTAGATATGCTCTTTATCATCAATAATCCACCACAGGTAGCCATAGGACAGACTACCCCATTTGATGTGCTCCTTTGTGCTTACTTCTATCCATTTTTCCGGTATAATCTGTTTCCTGTCCCATACTCCACCGTTTAGGTACAATTGGCCTATTTTTGCCATATCCACAGGCGTTAAGGTAAGTCCCCAGCTTGCAGTGTTTATCCCTTGCGGGTCAACCACCCAGCCACTGGTGTTTTTATCCCTTTTATACCAGGCGATATGCTCTTCTTTATTACGTAACATTACATTGGTAACATTGATTCCCAGAGGCGCGAATAAATTTTCCAAAGCAAAATCAAGCACTGACTGACCTGTGGCTTTCACAAGAATTCCTGACAAAATATGTGTTCCTATGATGGGAGAATACATAAATTCTCCTGTATGTTCCTCACCTCCCAATAAATCAAGGGCAGACTTTACCCAGTTATCACTTGCAAAAAACTCCTCATATGGCTCTGTCTTATATTTATACGGGGCCGTCATGGTAAGCAAATTTTTAATTGTAACGTCCTTTATTGTTTTCTCACCTGCTTTAACAGAGTAATCCGGGAAAAAGTCCAATACCTTCTGGTCCACACCTTTGATATGGCCTTTATCAATAGCAATACCAATCAATGGGGAAAAAACGCTCTTTGTCACCGATGCCACATGAATGGCGTTATGGGCGGTAGATCCGTTAAAGTAGTTTTCATATAATTTTATGCCGTTTTTTTGTACAACAATACCCGCGATATTGCCATAATCGCTGTTTATTGCCGCTTCAAGCTCTTTAATTTTTTCCTGATTCATTTAATTTCCTCCTTTAAGTTATAAAGGATATCCTTAAGATAAAGGATAGATTGATTAAAAATTATTTGCAAGAACTTTTTTAAAATAATGTAAAACTTTTTTAAATTTAAAGAAATCATCTAAATTTGATTGTCTTTTCTTGAAGCAATAAAAACAGCCTCCTGACATGGCTGGATGCATAAGCCATGTTGGAGACTGTTTTCACTCATTTGTTATCAGGTTCTTTTATTTTTAGTTTTCCTGCAGGATTCCATCTGCAGAAAAATAATAGGTTACTCCGCCAATGTTCTGTGTTCCGGTAACAGCAAGCCCATTTTTGTAGTACAGATACTGACCGGAATCGTTTTTCGCCCATCCTTCGACAGTTTTAGGATCAATAGTCAGCTTAATATACCGTTCCAGAATAACTGCTGCCTGAGCGCGGGTGAGGCTGCCCTTTGGCTGGAACATGCTATCCCTTTCTCCCATCATAACTCCTGCCTTCTGCGTGGCTATTACCGCAGCTTTTGCTTCGCTTCCTATGCTTTCATGATCCATAAAGCTGAATTGGGAGCGGGTGACCGGCAGGGAAAAACCGGTGGCTCTGGCATAGTTCTGCATTACTGCAGCCATTTCCTCACGGGTCACTGCAGCCTCCGGTGCAAACAGCCCAAAACCGGTTCCCTGGATAATCCCATTCTGTTGTGCCCATTCCATATAAGGTGCATTCTCATTGCCGGCTGCATCGGTAAAGATGCTGCCCGTATAGCTGCTTACATCAGCCTCTGCCAGCTTCCCAAGGGCCGCTGCCAGCCTTCCCCTGGTCAGAACAGCATCCGGTGCAAACCCGGAAGCAGAGACGCCTGACAGGAATCCACGTCCAACTATATAATCAATGGACTCCCTGGCCCAATGTTTTTCTGTGTCCGCAAACCCAGGGGCAGAAGCCATATATCCCACACCGTAAACAGAAAAATGGTTTGTCACAAAGAGGATCTGCCTGTTATTTCCATCATATACCGAATTTGCAATCCGGCTGATATTTCCGTTGTCATCCACATATACCCCGTACAAACGTCCTTGGGCCTCATTGTTTTCCGGTGTGTAAGGAATCCCTATGACAGCGGCTCCATCTTTCAGGCTTGTGACAATCAGGGGTTCTCCATCTTTTACGGAGCGAATGGTAATATCATAGCAGCTGCGGACACCGCTTATGTCAACCGGTTCCAATGTGATGGTAACATCAGCCCCGCTTTGCCTGCAAATTTCTTCCACCGCATTCTTGTTGAGGCCTATGGTCACAAGAGTCCCATTCAGATCAAGGCTCTGTACGTTTGCATTCACAAGACGTTCCAATGAGTTCTTTGAAAACGCCGCAGTCAGGGATCTGGCATCTTTTGGCAGAACCATATTGATTGTTATGGAAATTCCGTTTGCTGTCTTCCCCTGTGCTTTAGCCTCTGATTGTGCCCTGGCAATCGCCTCTGCAATGGTCTGATCCGGAACAGATACACTGGCAGAACCATTCTCTCCCACATTCGCTGTCACTGCAGCATTTGCTTTCACAGGCCGGTCTGTCGGATTGGCAGAGGATTTCGTTTGTGCTGTGGCAGAAGAGCTTTCATTCGAGGAATCGCGGCCAGAGGAGCCGTTATCTGATGAGCCATTGCCGGAAGTATCCCCACCGGATGAACCTCCCTCCGATGATCCTCCATCTGATGGGCCTCCATCCGTAGAGTCATCAACCCGGTCCTTAAATACCACCCCGTCTTCGTCTGAAGAATACTGAAAATCACGGAGAGTAATTTCAGAAGGAATTGCAGACCCCAGCTCTCCTAATACGTTTTCTGCTCTTTTTATCATTTCCGTATCTGCTTTATTTGTGTTCAGGATTTCTGCAAATTCCGGGCCGTTTAAACCGGATAAACTTTTTCCTTCTAAATCCACTACTGTCCCTTTCCCGTAATTGGTTCCGGAAACAACAGTGCCGATCCCTTTGGCCGGAAGGATTTCCAGGGAACCGCTTATCTGCCGTGCTTCGCTGTTATAATAAGCTCTTTCCACGTATCCAATTCCTGAAACTCTTCCTGAAAAACCTCCGATATCTACGGTTGTATTCGCTGAAACCAGTTCAACACCGGCATAATTATTGATAGCAATGCCTGCATTCATGCCGGAAATTCCGCCGATCTGAATCCTGGCTCCATTTCCTTTGCCCTTGATGCTGCCTAAAGCATAGTTATTGATAAGCAGAGCTCTGTTAGGAAGGGCACTGATGCCTCCGGCATAAGCATAACCATCTCTGCTTTCACAGTTAATTGCGACCTTTGCATAGCTGTTTGCTATGGTTCCTCTGTTAATGGCCCCGATCAGGCCTCCACAGTCGTTTTGCTTTGCAGTATAGCTGTTTATGGTTCCTTCTCCATAACAGAAATCAACATACCCGCCGTCACCTGCATTTTCAATATAATATCCGGACAGTATTCCTGAATAAGCAATGGAATCGCCTAAATACTTTTGGTAAATGGATGCATTTTCGATTCCAAGGTTTTTAACCCTGGCAGCTTCCAGATTTGCAAAAAGCCCCACTGACTTGCAGTACATTTCCGGATTTTCCGAAGAACCAATCGTCATATGGCTTATTACCTTGTTGTTTCCATCAAAGGTTCCACGGAAACCATAAACTCCTGATCCCCCTGCGGGAATCCATTCAATTCCTTCCAGAGAAATATTATTCCCAAGTTTAACATACTTGCCTTCATAATGCTCGTCTTCATTTAATGAACCGGCAAACGCCGCCAGCTGCTCAGGAGTGTTGATAAGGTATGGATTCTCTTTTGTACCGTTTCCTGCTGCAAAGATGGAGTCAGAAACAAATCCGTATCCGGTAACATCCCGTATGGATGCCTTCTGTGCCGCAATTGCAATTGCACTTTTCAAAGCCTTCCCAAGCTCACTGTCACTGCCGGACTGGGAATAATTCTGGGTTGATATTACTGAGGCTATGATCTCAGGAGAAATGGAATCCAGCTGGCTTCCTTCCCTGTGCTCCGTTACGTGAATATCCGAAATACGTGCTTCCGCTACCGTCATTTTCACATAAATATATTCTCCGCCCGGACCTTTGGCTCTTCCATAATAAGTGCCGTCAGCCACGTCAAGGGTATCCGGTTCAAATACCGGAGTCATATCTTCGTAGGTAGTGGTTACCGTTTCTCCTACGGGCATAACAACGTCATTTTCCAGCTGCCATTCTTTCAGTTTCATGAATCCGGGAAGGCCCATGGCATTTTGATTTCCCACATTGGAGCTTTCTCCGTTTACAAGATCCATGGGAAAAGCATTGAAATTGCTGTTCAAAAGATCGGCAAATGCCTGGCTCTTCATAAATGACAGCTCTTTTGCCTCAATTCCCACATGATAAGTTCCATCATAAGCCTCGCCTTCGTCGTTTACTCCTGCGCTTACCATAAAACCAACGCTGATCACGGGATTGTTTACGGTACCATTGCTGTTCTGGACTGCGTCCGCGTTATAATAAGAGATAAACTGTCTTGCAATGCCTGTGGACCAGCCTGAAAAAGATCCCACATAAGTTGAAAAAGAAGTTGCCTTCATATCGCCAGCAGCATAGCAGTTTGCCACTTTACCTCCATTTACACCAATGAAGGAGGAAACCGCCGGCATCCCTTCGTTTCCATCTTCTCTGCTCGCTTTTCCTCCTGTATTGCCCAAAGCAAAACAGTTTGCAACAACACTTCTGTTTGTCATTCCTATGAATGCGCCGGATTCAGCAAGACCGCCAATGGCCGTACAGAAAACTTCCCCATCCGTCCATGAATTAATGATTCCGCCTTTTATGGTCTGCCCTGCCAGGCCGCCTGCCCAGGCATTTGCTTTGCTGTGAGTCGTTTCGCTGGAAACATATCCCCTGGCATAGCAGCTGTCAATATACGCTCTGTCCGTAACTCCGGCAAGAAGCCCTGCATAAACACTTGTATTTCTCTTGACAGAAATTACGGCATCTTCTATGCCTAAATTTTTAATAACCGCATTTTCACCTATAACCCCAAAAAATCCATAATAGGTGGTCATTTTACTTAAGTTCTGGCTGTCGCCAGATGCCTCTTCATAAGGAACTTCCTCGGTGCCTATGCGGATTCCTGTAATTTTGTACCCCTTTCCGTCAAAGGTTCCTCTGAAATCATAGTGTCCAAGTCCAATGGGAAGCCAGGTCTCACTGGAAACATCAACGTCTCCCTCAAGGGCTATATAAATGCCGGAATAGGTGACATCATCTGACAGGGACTTTGCAAACGCCCTGAGCTGCTCTTCAGTTTTAAGGATATACGGATCTTCTTCTGTTCCGCTTCCGCTTTCAAATATACCGGTATCAATGCTGTCGTCCACAAAGGCTTCCCCGGAAAGAATGACTCTTCCGCTATAATCCCATGCATAAATGATACCAAGGGAATCAAGCGCATGTTGAAGGTCTCCCATGCTCTGATTACCCGCCGCTGCAATCCGGGTAATTCCCGCTGCTCTTTGTGATCTTGTTAAGCTGCGGTTTAATGTGTCTGCAGCATCCTGGCTATTGAGTTCTGAATCTGGTAAACCCACTACATTTTCTGCGACATATTTGGTAATTGCGCTGGTTGCTGTCATAAATGCATTAGGAATGCTGTTATTAAAATAACCATTCACAATTGCAGTATTGTTTGTTGCCATACCGCTTATTCCGCCAATCAGAACTTTGCTTTGCTCTGCGCTTTCAGCCGTGACATCACAATTGCTGAAAACATTATAAGCCGTACCGGACTGGGTTCCGAACACACCTCCTGCACCGCTTATGGTGACGGCATCTGTTTTAGCAAAAACACTTCCAAAGGATGCCCCATTAATCAGAATGCATTTGTTTACAGACATTCCGATTATGCCTCCTGCATAAGCACTGCCGGTTCCTGAAAGTGCAGCAACCGATACATCTGCATAAACATTGGATACCACGGATTCCTGCCCTAATCTCCCTGCGATCCCTCCGGCATAGCTGATTCCTGTGGAATTACTGGCTTCAATGGTTCCATGTACCTGGCAATTATCTATAATAACCCCATTCTCCGTGCTTCCTGCTATGGCGCCTGCCTCAGAGGCCCCTGCTTCCCGGGAAATATTCACATCCTCCAGTTTCACGTCAGAAACCTTAGCCCCTGCTGCCAGATAACCAAAAAGACCGGCATATTTCACGGTGTTTTCCTGTATGCTCAATCCGCTGATTGTATGGCCTTTCCCGTTAAAGAATCCTGCAAAAGGCTCTTCCTTTGTACCGGCAGGAGTCCATTCTCCGTTTAATTCCAAGTCACTGGAAAGCTCTATATATTTTCCTTTGTAATCATTGCCTTCATTGACCTTTTGGGCAAACCGTTCAAGCTGCAGACTTTCTGCGATGATATAAGGATCCCCTTTGCTGCCACTTCCATCTTCAAACACCTGGCTGCCGCCTATTACGGCTTTTGATAAAGCATCATTTACTGCTTCTATGATCCCATCGCTGCTGTATGTTGCCGAGCTAATGCCATCCACATCGGTGGAATTGGCATTTATGATTTTTTGAAAAAGCTGTTTTGCCTGTTCCCATTTACTTAACGTCTCGTTTTGAGAAACTTCCTGTATCTCCGTAATTTGGTTGTCAGCAATCGTAACTTTCAGAGTGATTGTACTTTTATACCCCTGACCGCTGCCGGTATAAGTACCATCCTCATAATCTCCCATCAGCCCTATGTTTCTTGCTTCAACAGAAACCGGTACTGCATTCTCAATTATTGTTTGGGGTTCTTCTATGCTCTCGTTTTCAGACTTTTCCCCATCTTCTTTTGTCTCATCCAAGGCTGGCTGGGATTCTTGTGTATCTTCTACCGTCTCCTCAACCCCTTCCCCGGATCCTTCTGCCCCCTCTGGACTCGCTTCTGTCTCCTCAGGCTCTGCTTTTGTTTCCTCTAAGTTCTCATCTGTCTCTTCCGCAGGCTCTTCTACACTCTCTTCTTCCGTTTCCTGCGCCGCTTCATCCGTTTCCTCTATTGTGGTTTCTTCTCCACCGGTATTGTCCTCTGAAGTCAGTTTCTCTTTTGAACTGGCTTCTGGCACAGCATCCAATGTTTCTTCTGATAAAATTTCTTCAGAAAAAGAAGCATTGTTGTTTAAACTCATGGCAATTCCGTTGCCGTCTGCATATGCAGGCATAACGGAAGAACTCACCATGATGAAAACCAGCGCTGTGCTCAATCTTCTTTTAAGCTTTTTCTTACCCCAAGAAAATTTCAATCCATCATCCTCCTTGTAATGAAATTAGTGTGCTAAACAAACACTTTAGTTAGCTAAAACTAACCAAATTTTACCATTTCCCCATTTTCATGTCAATTTGGCTAATGATAATATCTTATCATTAAATCACTTATTGATAAATTTATAACAAAAAGAGAGTTCTAAAACCGATGTCTTTCAAGAATAATAACGCTTGAAAAAATCAATTTCAGGCTCTCTTTTCTTCACCAATCACCTTTTTCGAAACGGACGGCATTATTCTTCTGTTAATCAGATAAGCCGCCGGATTATAATGCGGTTACAAATGAACATTTCATATCCCCCAAATGGGCATAATCAAATCATTCCTTTATTTTACAAGTAAGGCCCGGATTTCCTCAGCCTCTTTACTATAATATTTTTGCAGACGGGATTTGCTTAAATTTGACTTTATCACGGAGTTCAGTTCTTTCCTATTCAGCAAGGCATATTTTTTTAGCATCATAAACCCCTCACCGGGAAGTTTCGATACAAAGACACTTGGGGCATAATCCAATCCTTTTTTAAGTACCGCAAACTGTTCACATTTTAGCTGTGTACTGTCTAATTTCAGAACATCATCTAAAACGCGCTCACATATCTGTAAACTAAACCTTGCCGTTTCCCTATCCCTTAAAATAGGAGGATGAGCCAGAGCCGCAATAATACCTCTCTTTTCCGGAAGATTGGCAGACGGATAGATAGATAAAATCCATTCTTTCATGAATTCCACATCTTTCTCAGCAATAATCTGGCAGCAATTTGCGGCTGCTTCTCTCATCCGCCAACGGCTGTCGTTCATTGCCAGACGGATTTTGTCCAGTATTACGTTTTTCTTATCATCATTCACATCAGAAAACAAATTTGCAAAAGCCTCTGCCGCACAAAATGGTAGTAATTCCCGGGGATCGTTGGTTGGAGCATTGTTCTCCCATAGCTCCAGAAGAAAGTTCCAGAGTTCTTCTGTTATGGTTTGTGCATTAAAGTAACTGTAAAAAGCCTCAGCTAATTCCAGATTACCTCTGGGGCCAGGTAAATTGGAATTGGCAATAAGGTAGGCTTTCATTTCATCAAAGCGCTGAGTTTCCAACAACCTGCGGATTTCTATCATGTAATCACTTTTTTTATTCATAGTCTATCTCCTGTTTAAAATATCCGTTCCATGGGGGAAGTTTCTTCATATTGCTTTCTGCTTTTTTTCTCTTTGCTATAGCAGCCGTTGCCGCTATAACCTCCTGCTCTAATGCAGTTGATAAGCAGTTTCAATTATTTTTTTCTTGTATTTTATTTTTACTGCTGTTGCTTTAGTATAAAATGACTGCAAACTCACTGAGTATATACTCATTTTATTTTTATTTTCTCTTTTTGTCAAGGTTTTTATCAGGAGAATATATAAAGCTTAATTGACATATCAAGCCGTTCCGGTGTAACCTCCTCCATTTATCAACAGATGAGAATAATCTTAAGCATGATAGTCTCCTTTCTCTGGTTTGGGCAAAAAAAAGAGCGATCATGTGAATGCAATGATCGCTTTAATGATTATATTAATGGATTCAGCAAGCTGTAATTTACGGCTCAGTTATAATAATGAAATTCATAACCGTCCTCAGGCTCACCAATGTCATAACCCAATGATTTTGTTGCTTTATTTTTGAATAGAACAACCCATGCTTCCCATTCTTCCGTTGGCAATTCAGCATAAAATTGTAATCCACTGGGCTCAACGCTTGCCTCTATCAGTTTTCCATCTGCACCATACCATTGAGGGCAACCATTTATAAAACCATTCCAATGGGGCATTTCAGTGTATAATGCTTCCAGTTTATCCCAAACTTCTTTTGGAGCTGAATAATGAATGTTCAAATTCATGTTATGTGTTTCCATAGGATTCTCCTTTACAAATTACCGATTACCAATGTCTTCTTAAATTTAATAATGATAAATAATTTTCTGGTAATATAATTCACATTTCTTAGGGTAATTCAACGTATTGATGTCAGCCAGTAATTTATCGCTGCAATATTCTTTAAAGCTGCTTTTAGGAATATCATCGTCATCGTTATATATGGCAAGCATGGCCTTTTTCACCTGTTCTTTCATATTCAACGGTACATGCACTCCTAAAGTAATCATATTATGTTGATCTGTATATCCAAAGTATAAATCAAATATTATAAATTTCTGTTTCACAGAATCAAAAAAGACATGAACATCCCCTTGACCATGCTGAAGAATACAGTATTCCTTAGCCAGCATATTAGGGGATATTTCAATATTCAATAACTTAAGTAAATTTTCCATTTCCTGTGAGAAAGCAGCATCTTTTGCCTCCCATGTATCCCTAAAATCTCCATCGAATAAAATTTCAAATGGAATCACATATTCTATTTCATATGATACAGTGATCACCTCATCAATTATAAATAATCGGCAGTTCAGTCAATGACAAACTCTCTTTTTGATTCATAACTTAAACTGCATAGCTTAATATTCCATAAGTTAATCAGATTCTCTTGCTTCCTTTTTTAACGTATTGCAGTAAAAGTTATAAGCCTTTTCTGCAAAAATTGCTCCTTCTTTTTGTAAGCATTATTCAGATATTATGGCCTTGGATATTTATGATGGGTGGTACCTTGTTATTCGGTCCGTAAAGGTTATTCCGTCAATAATCATACTGCAGGGCATAACAAATTTGTACTGATCCGCATTTTCCATAAAATATTATCCGTAAACAGAAGCAAGGCATATATCTTGCTTCTTTCCTTTGTATAGAAATTCATCAATATTCGTTAATTTTCAGAATATGGACTTTGTCAACAAACCCAAACCTGACCCGAAATGATAGCTTAATCTATTTTCAGCTGGCTCACATTAGGCCCCTATCCTTGTTTAGGGGCCTGCTACATTTGGTTAACTATAAACCGCCTCATCGTGCATAGCAGCAAGACATGTACAAGTGAAGTCACTTACTATATGCTCCATTTTGCAGGCATCTTTGGCCGCTACTTTTGCATCCACATTCAAACAATCCGTCAAATAACTATAAATGACTCTATATTTATTGTATACACGTTCAGCTGCTCTTCCTGCGTAACAATTTGTTGCAGCTGCTCCATAGCATAACCTCCTTAGCTCTTTTGAGGTTATGATACCATGACTGTTTAAACTGAATTTAAAGCCAATGCCAACTTAATTTAAACACCTAAATTATTTTTTCACTGGAATAGAAATAGTAAAGGCCGAGCCAACATTTATTTGACTTTTAACAGAAATGAAACCGCGTGGTAAAACTTTTTTTCTTCCCATCCTCCTTGGTTTAATTTTCTTTTTCTGTTTTTAACAAATCGTCCAGTTTTATATTTTGGAGTGAATCTTTCATTGAATTTTCAACGTACTTTAAACTCTTAATCACTTTAACTGCTCTTGGGTAAGGAATATCTAATGTTTCAGAAATTATCTTCGTGGATAGGAAATCATATATAGTGTGTTAATTGTGGGAGGTTGAAAAATGGTATTTTGCATGTGTCATAGTTATCACTATTACAAAACCTGAATTACAAAAAAATAAAGTGGTCTTATTTGTAATATTTTCTAGATTTCCACTAAACCGGCAAGCCCAAAAGTGCGTTTTAAACAGCGCCCTTGATGTTTTTAACAACTGGACATATAATATAAACAGTATAAATTTAATATTGAAAACAATCGATATAAAAACACAGACAGAAATAGAAACCAACAACGCTATATTCACTATAAAAAATGAGGGGGAAATGATTTGATTATCAAAAATAACAAGCAATTCAATATGTTTCCCTCACATATAGGCATGAGAAAATATATTCTCTATTACAACATTGTTTTTCCAGAGAAAGATACATTCATGGAACAATATACACTCATGCCTAATGCTTGCGGAACATTGTCGCTTGCATTTGATGGAAACACTGTAATTGCGGAGCTATGGGGAGCATCTATGACACCTGTTTTATTAGGGAGGGAACCCAATCATTATCATATTCTGCTGCTTATTCAGCTTTCGTCCTGTGGTTTATATCAAATAACGCGCCAAAGCCAGGCAGAATTTGCTGACAGACGATATTTGCTTGCTGACATTGACAACGAACTTTTCCATTCATTGTATCAAGCATTTATAATGTCAAAAACCGCAATGGAATTAGTAAACACTTGTGAAAAAATTTTATACAGGCGAATGGAAGATCGTGTTGTTTCGGATGCTTTATTACTGGCAACCAAAGTGATTTCTGATAGTCATGGACAAATACGGGTAAAAGAAGTTTCCCGGCAATCCAGTTATAGCGAGCGGCAGCTAAACCGCCTGTTCCTTACACAAATCGGTATGAATATTAAAGACTATGCACGATTGACCCGCTTTAACTATGTGCTAAAGCATATTCAACAATCGCCTTGTTTCTTTGCGGCATTGTCGCAACAAGCCGGATATTTCGACCAAGCCCATTTTGATAAAGACTTTAAAGCTATTAGCGGTGTTACTCCGCAAACATATTTGAAAACCATGTCGGATTTTTACTATGACGGAACTGAGATATATAATACAATTTCCTCAAAGGAGGAATGAAATATGAAATATCAAGGTTGTCTTTTAGCAGTCAGGGATATATCTGCTTCTAAGCATTTTTATGAAACAATACTTCATCAAAACGTTATAATGGATATTGGCTTACATGTGACCTTTGAGGGCTTTTCCCTGCAGCAAGGATATGCAGAACTCGTTGGGATAGCAGCCGATCGTGTGAAAGAACAATCACATAATTTCCAAGTCTATTTTGAAGTGGAAGATTTGGACAAAGTATATGCCGAAATAAAAAATATATCCGGCTTGCAGTGGGTGCATGAAATAAAGGAATACCCGTGGGGCCAGCGTGACCTTCGATTATACGACCCGGATAAGCATATTGTGGAGATTGCAGAGGACATGAATACGGTTATAAAACGCTTTTTTAGTCAGGGCATGTCAGTTGAAGAAGTTGCCAAACGTACTATGTTTCCCGTTGCAGTTGTGAAACAGTATGAATAGTGCTTTGATATATAAGGAGAGAATTTATGAACTGGGAACCATGGACAGGTTGTTATAAAATCAGTGATGGTTGTACACATTGTTATTTCTATGGACCCCACGCAAAACGCTTCGGCCAAAACAGCATTCAAAAGACAGATAAATTCCATTGGCCTATAAAGACAAATGCAAAAGGTGAATATAGAATTAAAGGAGATAAAATTCTTGGAACTTGTTTTGCAACTGATTTCTTTCTTCCTGAAGCTGACGAATGGCGGAAAGAAGTTTGGACTATGATTGGATCCTTAATATCCGTGAACAATGTGTAAAAGCAAATATAACATTTTGGTTTAAAAACACAGGCTGAATATTCATATCAGCTATGATCTGGTGGGATTCTGCCTGAACTAAATCATGACCACCCGTAAAACGGGTGGTTTGCACTAAGGCTGTAAGCCTTTGTTACCGGCCAGCGCCTCAAGACGCTGGCTTTCAC
>CABJBM010000033.1 GCA_902363835.1 Lachnospiraceae bacterium | reverse complement strand
TTTTACACAGAAAGGGAGCCATTGCTCCATAAGTGATAGTTCACTTATTTTGCAACAGCCCCTTCCAGCCGCACAGTGGCTGTGAGCGTATCCGGCAGCTTTACCTCCAAAAGATCGGCGCCAACCTCCACCTCCTGATTTGCCATCCTTGACGGCAGTGTGTCAAATTCCGTAATTTCTCCGCCTCTGCCAATGGTTGTCTTACCCATGGCCGTAAACGGAGTCCCTCCCAGCACCATGGCCGCCGATAAAGTCATGGCCAGTATGCGCCGGGAAAATAAGTGTTTCATCATACGTCTTCCTCCTTCTGTCTCCACTTCTGGAATATACAAGAATCCTCCTATTTCTGTCTTTTTCGACAACATTCCAATTATGATTATAGCAACTGCCTCTCAACGAATTCTCAACACAGCGGTGCAAAACAAAAGAACCGAATGAAAATCAGCCCTGTCGGCCAACTTTAATCCGGTTCTTTTTATCCACTCTACACAGCGGCGCTTCTCTCCGCTGCGGATAACCGCTCCTGTAATCTCTGTTGCTTGATTGCGTAACCTGCTCTTTTCTCCCTTGCCCAGTTCCAGTCCTCATACGCCAGATAGTCTTCCGTATACAGGGCGGCTGCCTCACAGCCTGCAGCAGTACTGCCGGTTGCCATAAACACCCGGAACACCTCGTCATACCGCCGTACATCCCACTGGGAATCCTTTAGATTGAGGATATAGCTGTCATTTGCATAGGCAATGGACGCCGCAGAAATCTCATATTCACGCAGACATTTGCGAATAGCCCAGACCGCAGTCTGCAAGTTGCGCAATGCCTGATTGGGACTGTTCTCCGGCCAGAGGTCATCGCAGATTTTGAACTTATCCAGCCAAATGCCTTCGTTTGCAAGAAAATAAGCCAGCAGCTCCCTTGGCTTGCTGCGGCTCCATTTGACAGCTTCTCTTCCCAGATAAATACCGAATTTTCCGAAAAACTGTATCCGGAGAGTCTCCGGCTCCTGCGGGATTCCCCGTTTGCGCCGTATCCGCTCCATCGTCTTTTGCAGCCGCTCGGGACGGACAGGCTTTAGAATATAATCAATGGCATTGATCTCAAAGGCTTCCACAGCATACTGGTTATAGGCAGTCACGAACAGCACGTTTAAATCCGGATTTCGCTGCAGCAGCCTCTCGGCAAGCTCAAGTCCGCTTAGGGTACGCATTTCTATATCTAAAAAGGCCAGCTCAGGCCGTGTTGACTCTATTTCCCTTAATGCATCCATAGGGTCTGTATAGCTGCCCGCAATCTCCAAATCCGGATAGCCTGCAAGCAGCCTTTCCATCTCCCGCAGCAGCGGCTCCTCATCATCCACTACAATTGCCTTCATGCAATACCTCCCTATATGGAACTTTAAGAGTCACCACCGTTCCGACTCCTTCCATGCTTTCTATTTCCAGCCGGGCGCCTTTGTAACTCTCAAGCCTGCCCCGTATATTTTTTAATCCTACTCCGTCAGTGGGACTTTCTCCCCGGCGGATTCCCTCTAACAGTTCTTTTGAAATTCCAACGCCGTTATCTTCCACCTGGATCACGGCAAAATCATTTTCCTTATGGATCTGCAGCCGGAGCCTGCCGCCCTCCGCCCGTTTGAAGATACCGTGGCGGACAGCATTCTCCACAATCGGCTGGATGCTTAAAAGAGGCACCATGGTGTTCAGTCCTTCCTCTATGTAATATTCCACCTCCAGTAAATCCCCAAACCGGGCCTTCTCTATGGAAAGATAGGCTTTTACCGTATTCATTTCTCCGGATAAGGGAATCATGCCGTCATGGGCTTCAAAATGAAAGCTGCCCCGGAGATAATCGGTCAGATCATAGAGCAGGTTCTTGGCCTTTTGAGGCTCCTGAGTTGTCTGCACAGCGATAACGCTGAGGGAATTGTAGAGAAAATGCGGCTTGATCTGTGCCCGCAGAAAGGCGATTTCCGCATCCTGAGTCTGCTTCATGGAACGGCGGAGACGTTCAACGGTATTGCGGTATTCCATGGACAGATAGGCAATCATTACTACGGTAAAAAATAGAATAAATACCTGCACAAAGCCTGAGCTTTCCTTGATTCCCAGAGAAAACAAAATCGTATCCGCAGAATACAAATTGACCGACAGCACAGCTACAAACAGTAAAAAGCCTTCCCCATTCCGGACATATAAACGAATCGCCCGGACTAAAAGCACCAGCAAAACAACCGTATTACACGCCATCACACCTGCATGGATTTCGTAGTACACATGGATGGGCAGTACCAGAATCATCACCAAATAGATGCTATAGACCAATGAAACCAGCTGGGCTAAACGCAGCTGCACCTGACCTCTCCTGAATTTACAGAAGATCCAAATCACAACGATAAAATCTGCCGAAAGACAAATATCCTTGAGCTTAAAAGCCAAAGTAAAGGGAATATCCGGCAAGAGAAGCAGCAAAGAACGCTGATCAGACAGCCCGTTTCCCCACGCAAGTAAAAAGCAGAACAGAGAAAAGAGCAGCAATATCGGATTTTTCAGTACACCATCCCGGGTAATGATAAAGAAAATCATATGAAAAAGAGCAATTGTGCACAGGGCCGCAAAAACCAAAAGCGACGCTAAATGCTTGCGCTGGTGCTGCTCCAGCATGGTATCCTCCCGTCCAAGCTCTATAGAAGCCGGAATGCCGGAATTGAGATACTCATAATTGGCTACCTGAACTATGATTTCGATTCTTCCGCTGTCATTTTCAAAAAAAGCCAGCTGCGGTGTATTGCCAGACCGGTAATTCTCTGCCTGCTGTGCAGGGAGGCCATCAGCGAGCAACTCCTGTCCGTCCACATATACCCGGCTGGAAAAGCGTGCGTTGACTTTTTTCAGAGCCAGCTTTTTCCGAAATGGTACGTGCTCAAGCACCAGCCGGTAGGTTGCACAGCCAAAAACAGGAAGAGTTGTTCCCTGCACCACCTTTTTACTCCATAGGGAAGGGACCTGCATATAGAGGGGGGGTTGTACCGTATTTTTATCCTGGAAATCTTCTGGCGTGAGCAGCTTATTCCAGTAAAATTCCCATTCGCCATCCAGACGGAGGACAGGGTCCCGCTCAATATTCCATTCAGAGGCATCCATTCTGCCCTGTTTTGCAGTCAGTTTCATATCCTGAACATGTGTCTTGTCCCATGGCATGGACAACAGCAGCGTCAGCACGCCGGTTAAGATGACTGCACCGATGATCAAAAGCCGTTTTAGCATTCTGTTTCCCCAATTACTGTAATTTTTTATGATCATTGATTGCGATTCCATTATACTATGTTTTTTGTGGAATTTCCAGAAACTTCTTCTTTGGTTTCTTCAAAAATGAAGTCCCAATTCATACCAGAGCTGAGGGGAATTTAAATTTCTTTCTGTGATTCCGCTTTATAATTGTATTTTCAATGTTTCGAATAACTTTTCCGTTATCTGAAATAATAATACAAAAATCAAAAGCGAGGAATCCTATGAAAAACAAGGCAAATGGTCTTACTGCAGGCCGCTTAACGATGATGGCTCTGGGAACCGTGATCGGCGGTTCCTTTTTTTTAGGCTCATCGGTTGCCATACAGGCTGCCGGTCCGGCAATTATTCTTTCTTATCTGATTTGCGCTGTTATGGTTTATTTCATTCTATTTGCGCTTTCAGAAATGACGGTTTCCAATCCGGATTCCGCTTCTTTCCGAACATATGCGTCTCAGTATATAAACAATGGCACAGGCTTTGTGGTGGGCTGGGTCTATTGGACCGGAATGGTCATTTCCATGTCCAGTGAAGCCACTGCAGTTTCCTTATTGTTCCGAACCTGGTTTCCCTCCGTCTCAATTCCAATCCTGGGCACTGTTCTGATCATCGGGGTAACGCTATTAAACCTTTTAGGTGCAAAACAGTTAAGCCATCTGGAAAGTATATTGTCAGCAATAAAGATTATAGCTATTATCGGATTTATTCTTTTAGGTTCCATGATCATTTTAGGTGTCTTACCTGGCTCCCGTCCCTTAGGAACCAGCATATTGCGGTCAGAGCCATTTCTCCCCGGAGGTTTAAAAAGCCTGGCAGGAAGCATGCTGATCGTTTTATTCACCTATGCAGGTTTTGAGATCATCGGACTGGCTGCAAGTGAAACTGAAAATAAACAAAAAAATGTGCCCCGCGCAATCCACCTGACGGTTTTTTGGCTCGTGACACTTTATATTCTGTGTATTTCAGTTCTTTTGCTGCTGGTCCCCAGCGAATCCTTAAGCGAAAACGTCAGCCCCATGGTTACAGCCTTAAACCGCTATCAAATGACCTGGGCCGGCACTGCCATGACAATTATATTGATCAGCGCAATTTTGTCCACTATGGTAGCCGCCATGTTTGGAATCGGAAGAATGCTCCGTTCTCTTGTGGAGGATGGGCTTGGTCCTGGATTTTTAAGGGACAAAACCGATGTCCCTTACCGGGGAATCTTATTTTCCGGTTTGTCCATGATGCTGTTTCTGTACGTCGGATTATTTTTTCCGGAAGTCTATCTGTTTTTAATCAGCTCCGGGGGATTTGCGTTGCTTTTCACTTATATTGTTCTCATGTATACCCATATCCGTTTCCGGAAAAAGAACGGGAAACCGGAAGGAAACTGCCGCCTGTGCGGATTTCCCTATAGTTCCCTGTTTACCATGGCCGGACTGATCATAGCCATGTTCAGCATGCCATTTTTAAAAGCACAGACCCTGGGTTTTCTTGCAGGCATGGTTCTCGTTGCCTTTTTTACGGTCTGCTATGCAATTGTAAAGGCAACAAGCAAAAGGAAGGTGCCTCAACAAAAACAATATCCGGCAGGAACCCAAGAGCATCGCCGTATTTTGACGGAATTTTCAGAAGAAATCTATGATCCGGACATGAAAAAGAAATAATATATTTCCTTAAAAATATATTATTTCCTCTGATGCACTGCTGGTTAGACGGTACTATAACCTTGCAGCGGAATTATTTATGGCAAGGGGCGGTTTTGAAGCATACGCGGTTCAAAGCCGCCCCTTCCCTTTTAACCTTTATATTATTGAAAAACTGCATTCCGCATCCATTTCCCTGTTGAATCAACAAAATAAGGTGCGGCACCCCCATGAATCCATTGATCGGCAGCCATAATACCGTATGTTTCCAAATTCTTCTCCAGATAGTACCACTCATTTTTCCACTCCATCCAGCCGGTTGCCATGGAACCATCTGCATTCAGAAAATACCATTTTCCATTGTATCGGACCCAATCACTTGCTGCCATTGCTCCGTTCTCAGCCAAATAATACCATTTTCCCTCAACAGATTTCCAGCCTGTTGCCATATAACCGGAGGGATCAAACCAATACCATTTTTCATTTATTTTTTTCCACTCTGACTTAGGATAAGAACCATCTGCATTTTGGTACCACCAGCCAATCGCATCCTGTTTCCATGTGCCAAAAGACTTTACAGCAGAACTTCCTTTGTCTGATCCTCCTGAACTCGATGATCCGTTACTGCTGTTGGAATTATGACTCTCAAAAAAGTTATTGTATTTTCTGAAGAATTCCATGCCTATTTCACTGTCATTTGCCGCAAGGCCAAATAAAAACGTGGAATAATCGATAGCCTGTATGGAATCTGACTCCCATGAAGTATTTAAAGCGCTGTATCTCCAGAGTATTTCATCGCCGCTTAAAGGAAGCTGATAAACCCCTTTATCATTTCTGTACAAATTTACCAAGTCATCTTTTCCGCTGGGGTTAATGGGCAAAAACCCTGAAATAATGTGTGGTGATATGATCATTTCATCATTGTTATTAATGGAATCCGCATGATATCCTCCGCTTTCCTTGCTGTTTCCTGCGCCGTTCCCCCACTCATAACTCTCCATAATGCCAGTATTAGCAGCCCATAACTGATCTGCAAGATATGCATTCTTTATATATTGTTTATATTTTGATGATGTGGAAAACATGTTCACCATATAGTACGGGAACAGCAATGTAAATGATGCCAGATAATGATCTTCATCATCCGTTAAAAGAGGAATTCCCTGATAGTCCTTTGTTAAAAGATTGTCAGGCGTCGCATACCATTTATTCCACATTTTAACAGCACGGCTGCCTGGCTCATTTATATGTTGATTGTATGCCAGCCAGGCAACAATAATATACTCATTGTAGGGAAGAGTAATCGCATTTTCATTGCCGCTGCCATCGGAATTGATGATCATATAGATTCCACCGGTATCCGGATCAGCTATGGCATCCTGAAAATCAACCTGCTGATACAATTCATCCACATAGGAACTTAATTCCGGATCATTAAAGTATTTTTTTGCAAATAAAGCCCCGGTTATAAAAATAGCTGTATCAATTGTACTGTATTCGCAGTTCCATTCTCTCTCACCTGTATCCAGATTGATAAAATGTCTGATAAAGCCATTGGATGAAACATCCGGCATAAAGCCATCCGTATGCCCGGCCATTGTTTTTGCTGTTAATCTGGCTTTTTCCAAAGCCTCACTGTCCCAACCTTTTTTATCAGCTATTGCCAGAGACATAAATCCGATTCCGGATGCTGCTATTGAAGAAGGATGGAATGGTATCCCATCATAAAGCAGAATGCTGTCTTTGTAAACCCCTGTATCATGTCTGTACTGGTCAAATACTTCATAACTGTTTCTGAACACCCTATTGAGTATTTCCTCATCTGACAGTGATAAATCAGGGCTGGGAGTTGACGGCGTGGCAAGGCTGGGGCTGGCCACTGGAACAGCCGTACTGGGACCGGCTTCTGGAATAGCCGTACTGGGGCTGGCTGCCGGAACAGCTGTACTGGGACTGGCCGTCGAAACGGTCTTACCTGGACTGCTCCCTGAAGGGGCTGTGCCGGAACCGGTTGCTGAAGAACCCCTACCGGAATTGTCTGCAGAAGAAGGTGTACCGATCCTGCTATATTGAGAACTTCCATCCTCCGGATCTGCCTCTGAATCTGTCTGAAGCAATTCTTCATCTGACAGCAATGAATAAGGAACGGATACCGGCCATAAATCTGATTCCACATTATCCCGGTACTGCGCAAAACCTGACAAACCTGCACATACTTCTACCGGTGCTGATAGGATCATTACGGCTGCTAAAGCGGCTGATGCCCATTGTTTCAATCTCATCATTATAATTCCCCCCATAATTTAATATCATTGTTGTGACTGCCTACAGCGACAATAAAATTTCATTTTGCTTACCTAAAGCAGACATAACTTCATGCTTATCCAGTTTAGCACCTCCATTTCTATAAGGATTTTTGACCCTTTCAAAATTCATTACTCTTTCATTTATTTTGATACATTTAATATAATTGTCATGACCGGATATGCTGTATTTGAACGTAACCCTATGCCCGTATATTTCATAATCAAAGCATAATCCATCATATTTCCTGGATAATACGGGATCAACCACTAAATTCTGATCCTGGAACTTAATACCCAAAACATTTGTGATCAACTGGTTAATATAGATTCCGGGACCGGATGAATAAATCCTCCAGCCTGCTTTTACTTTAAGATCCCCGCAGCGAAGTTTATAAAAATCATTCTGAGCTTCATATCTGTTTTTAAAGTCGCCGTCAGAACTGCTGAAATAAGCATTGCTTTGTCTGTAATCCGCATTTTTTACACTGTCCTGTATACAAATTGGATTTATTTTTAAAAGCATATCCATGGTATCAGCATGCTTACCCAACTTTGATATTGCCTCAATAAACCGAATATGAGCATGTACATATTGCAATCCGATTTCCCGTCCAAAATTTGAAGCAGTTTCAGCCCTCATAAAATAAGTATTGATTCCACCTTTGTATTCTGCCGGTTTACTCATTAAACGCACGCCGTCAGTGTAATACAAATGTTCATAAATAATTTTCAAATGACGATCAGCCTGCTCACTCGTAAACAGTTCCGATATGATACCCCGGTTAATGGGTATCAGCCGGTATTTGATCTTCGTGTCCTCATCATCAGGATGGAGAATATATTTGATTTTCTCATTGGAATCAAAATGTATAAACCCTGCAATTACATCGTCTTTCACCAGATATTTATGGTAATCATCTCTTATACCATCAACCATGGCCTTAAGCTTTTCTTTCCCATACTTGCACGGTTCATCTTCAGCAGATTTCCGGGGAAAAACCTCATACCATTGGCTTAAAGTCTCATATAGTAAGGATGTGGTCCACCCGCTGATCATTCTCTCTCTTAATTTCTTATTGGACGGCTGTAAAGTATCATCCCAATCTCCTTCACCGTATTTCGGCAGATGTGTACCTTTGTAAAACTCACCTGAAATATAATCCAATTGTTTATTGACATGTTCGATCAGGCTGTATAATCCGGTAAAACGGCCCTCCTGTTCTTTTTGTGAAAATGGTATCTGAGCGTTTAGAATCTCATAATCACCTGTTACCGAAATATAATTTGCCAGGCATTTTAACGGCCAAATCACCACATCTCCATGGCTTTCATTTTGTCTCATCACATATCGGTCGATCATAAACCATTGGGGCCAGTTACCTGTTTCAAAAAACTGGTAGGAATAAACACGCTCAATGATCTTCCTGCATTCTTTATAATCCTGCATGCACATGAAATATTCAAAGGGTCCCTGACAAACATCTCTCGTTCCCCAGGCTGCGCCTCCATATTGCTCCAATCCATGAGGCATCGTATAGTGGATCAGCATATTCGACGTATACCAATAAACAATCTTATTTAACCGTTCCAGGTCCAGACAGCGCTGATCAGGAAAATACAGTTTAAAGTTTTTGGTCAATGCCCCATAATTTTCCAGATATTTTTCTTCAGCATTTATAAAGCTGAAATCCTCTCCGGTAAATTCTCTGTTATCCACACTTCCGCAGATATACATTTTAAGGTTATTTGTTTCTGAACAGTGAAACGTATATAAATTTTTAATCCTGTGAACATGATCTTTATAAAATGGACCATCATTGTCAAAGATCATATTTGCTCCTGAAAATTCAACTGAATAACTTAAGTCAGGATACATTTGAGATACAGCCGAACCCTTTGGCGGAAAAAAGCTCGCTTTATTGTCTGATACAGTAATTTCACCCGGCTCGTTAAACTCATCTTCTCCCATGCAAAGGAAAGCAGAAATAATAAATTCATAAGAAACGGCATTTTGGGAGCTTATTTCCATGGAAATGACAGGGGAATTTAATTTTGTTCTGTTGATAATGGTCAAGGTGTCATGATCCAATTGGTAAATCCATTTACAATAATTTAATCCCATTTCAAATATGCTTGGCTGACAAAGCAGCCGGAACTCGCCATTTATTTTAATAAAAATACGTTGTCCGTTCATTCGCATGATATTTAATGGATTTCTTATATACGACATAAAAATATTCATGCTGGTATTACCGACAACAACATGAGAATTAAAAATTCCACTCATATAAGATGTTGTGGAAATGATATTTTCATTGACAATATCTTTGTTAAGGCGTTTTTCCTTTGCAGAAATCAGGATATTTCCATGTTGTCTTTCCACAAGCTCTTCTTTTCTCTGCAATACAATATGTTTCTCATTGTCAAAAAACGATATCAAATTTCCGCCTTCATATTCCGGGCACTGGACATGATCGTATATACGGTCAATATCAGCCTGACTGCAGATATTGCCATTTATCATGGAATTGACGTCAATCTTATACTCAATCCTGTCAACCATCTTATAATGGTCATTAAAATCAGCTCTGCTATTTTGTATAATAGTTTCAATTTCTAAAACTTCCTTAGAAGAACCCTCCAGATTTTTTAAAACATAGCCATAAAAAACAGCATTATAATTTCCTTGCAGCTTTGCTTTCTTAGTCTGTATTGCGATAAAAGGAAACTCATACTGGTAAACATAACTATCAAGCATTTCTGCTTCCAATGCTTTTATTTTTCCATTTACCTTGTACTCTTTTCCGAAAAACTGAAATCCATCCGTTGAATATGCAACAGTTTCACATAGGGAGCCAATCTGAATAAAAGCATGTTCTCCCTGCTCCTGTTGATTCTGTCTGGATAAGATTGTGAACCCGTTTTTATCAAGAACTGGCTTATGATCTATATACTGTCCGATATAAGCTTCATTTCCTGCTTTTGAAAGAGCAATATCATTGCAAAAAAACAACTCAATTTCTTCTGAATCGGAACCAAAGAGATTGACATTAAAATAAAAGATATTATGATACAGATAAAATTTTACTTCATAGTCTACTCCCATAAAATTCCCGGTCCATTTCACATTGTTTTTGCCCTTGTAAAATTGACTGTTTGAATTTTTTCCTAACAGTGCAGTATAATGATAACTGCCCTGCCTGTTTAATCTAAGATAGATATTGTTTAATGATCCATCAATCACATTCCCTTTTAACAGATTGATGTTCCTGTCTCCTATTTTTGCTTCGAATAAATCACCGGATTCTAAAAAGCTGAATTTTAAACTGTCACTATATAATTGAATCAAATGAATACCTCCTGCATACTTCAGTAACGAATTATGCCAACATCAAAAGTCTTATATTCTGTTGTTAATTTATGATTCAGGCTATTAATCAGCAGCGAACCCGCTTCATAACCCCAACCATATTTTGAATAATCAATGGTTGACATGGGAATACCTAAATATTGCATTAAATTAATGTTGTCAAAGCTTGATAAATCAAAGTAATTGCAAATATCCTCACCAATATCTTTAAAATAATGATACATTCCCACTACCATTTCATCATTAAATGAAAAAACAGCTTTTTTTGTTGAATACTTCAAATGCTGCCGTTTTGCGAAGTCATATCCGCTTTCATAATCAAAGTTTCCTGCAGTTACATTCAATGATATATTATTTAATTTTGCATAGTTTAAGGCGGCTGACAATCTTGCCATAGAATCAAAGGAATTTTCAGGACCTGTTAAACAGCTTACTTCCCTGTAGCCTAAACCGCTTAAATAATCCATGCCAAGATTAATCCCTTTGGCATTATTAAGAGTAATACAATCGATATTCTTATGTTCAATCAACCGGTCCATTAAAACTATTTTAAGTCCTGAATCAGCATAATTTAAAAGCTCCCTTGTACTAAAATGGGAGTCCAGTATAATGACGCCATCCAATACATTCTCATTCATCAACCGGTGGTTTAAAGAGCCGGTAACTATGACAAACTCATATCCATTCTTTATGATGCTGTCCTTTAATCCGCTCAATACTTCACCATAAAAATAACCTCTTAAATCCGATACGTAAGCGCCGACAATTTTTGCCTCTTTTGTTTTCAGCATTCGGCCTGCAAAATTCGGCTTATAACCCAGTTCTTTAATAACCTCTAAAACTTTACCCCTTGTTTCCTCTTTTACCTTCGGATTGTTATTGATAACATAAGAAACCGTAGCAACAGAAACATTCGCTTTTTTCGCCACATCTTTTATTGTAACTATGATTGACCAACCTCCCTTTATCCGGCAAATTAAAATCACTTTATGCCCGATGTAACACTGCCGTCTATTATATTTTTCTGGAAAAAAACAAATACAATAATAACAGGTAATAACATGATTGCTGCTCCGGCCATTTGCAGTCCAAAGTAACCAATATAATGATTTTTCATAATATTAAGTGCCACAGAAAGTGTATAATACCTTTCATCATTAGATAAAATCAATGGCCAGAGAAAACTGTTCCAACCGCTGATAAATGTTAAAACTATTTGAATTGACAATGCCG
The DNA here is from genome assembly GCA_902363835.1 of Lachnospiraceae bacterium. Taxonomy (GTDB): domain Bacteria; phylum Bacillota; class Clostridia; order Lachnospirales; family Lachnospiraceae; genus Lacrimispora. The sequence continues at coordinate 51,803 of CABJBM010000033.1, read as the reverse complement.
GCTTTATGACCGGCAACGCAATTTTATAAAAAACCTGGAATTCAGAAGTTCCGTCAATCCTCGCTGCCTCCATAATTTCATTGGGTACTGTGCTCATAAAAGACCGGTACATAAAAATCAAATATCCGTTAGCCAGCCCCGGGAGTACAATTCCTAAATAATTGTTTGTTAATCCCACACGATTAAGAATTAAATATACAGGTATCATTGTCACCTGGGCAGGAATCATCATGGTTGTCAAAACAATATAAAACAAAATCTCTTTCCCTTTAAACTCATATTTCTCAAAAGCAAACCCGGCAAAGGAATTTACCAGTATTCCTATGAACGAAAGCAATACAACAATAACACTGCTTATTATATATTTCTCAAATCTCAACTGGTTAAACAAGTCTATGTAATTATCCAAGGTAATACTGGTTGGCAGCAGCGTAGGAATCAGTGCACTGGCCTCAGATTCCGTTTTAAAACTTGTCACAATCATCCAGAGTAATGGTATCAGAGTAATAAAGCCGATGATAATAATGAAAACAACCATTAAGATAAGTGATAGTTTCACCCGTTTCACTTTCATCCATTTACACTCCCATTTTATCGAATTTTTTACTAATCTGAAATTGTATCGTAGTCACCAGCATAATACCCCCTAATAAAACAAGGGAAGCCGTAGCCGAATAACCAAATTTGTTAAGTTTGAATCCATTTTTATAAATAAACAATGCAATTGATAATGTTCCATTCAGAGGATTGCCATCTGTCATTATAAATGGTTCATCAAAAAATTGTATCCATCCGATTACTGTTGTTATGCTGACAAACATAACGGCATAAAAGATCTGAGGCAGTGTTATTTTAAATAATTGCCCAAGAGTTCCTGCTCCGTCTATTTTGGCCGCTTCATAATATTCTTTTGGTACGCCTTTAAGGGCTGCCAGAAAGATAATCATATTTATCCCTGATGCTCTCCAGGCTGCCATTATGATTAATGATATCTTACTGATTATAGGACCTCCTGTAAGCCAATAAACAGGGGGGATTCCAACCTTTCCCAAAAGAAAATTCAAAAGTCCGAAGACCGGGTTATACATATATAAAAAAACCACTGAAACGGCAACTATATTCGTTACCGATGGCATATATAAAACAGACCTCATTGCAGTAAAAAATTTTGTCTCTCTGAAATTAACCAGCAACGCAAGAAACAACGAATAGACCACAACTACAGGAACGCCAAAAAACACGAAAAACATTGTATTCACTATGGATTTTACAAAGATATCATCTTTAAATAACCGGTAATAATTAGAGCTTCCTATGAACTTAATCTTTGAAAAATCAGCAAGCCCCTTTAAATCCATATTAGTAAAACTAATGATCAATGCAATTACAATCGGAAAAATATAAAATATAAAAACAAGTAAAACAGCGGGTGCAACGAATAAATAAGGTATCAACCTGTTTTTTTTATTCATACTGATTCTCCCTTAAACAACTATTTTATCTCCGGTCTTTAGCTAAGAACCCATGTTTGGAACATGATTCCGCCCCATATTCCTTCCACTTTGCAAAATATTGTATTGCAAAGTGGAAACGGAAATATGGAATAACCCTTTTTTACACAAGCTCTAGTTTAAAATTTCCTGAACCTTTTCGTTAAACTCATTAACTGTTTCTTCAATATCCGCATTTCCTCTGTAAATAGTTTCAAAATTCATCAGCCAGGTCTGGGCTATTTCTTCAAACTGAGGAATTAAAGGCAATGCTTTTGCTTTTTTCAATTGTTCGCCAAACACCATAAAATCAGGGTCTTCTGATAACTTTTCACTCATATCCCACGCCTTTGTATTTGCCGGCAGCACACTTGTTAATTCAAACCAGTCAGCCTGGGTTTCAGCGCTTGACATATAATCAATAAATTCCAGACTGGCATCAATATTTTTAGAATATTGAAATATGGTTAAATTGGATCCGCCAAGAATTGAATCATTATTCACCGGCCCTTCAGGCAATTCAGCGGTAGCCCATTTGCCTGAAATCTGAGGAGCGCTTTCATTGATTAAGTTAATTGTCCACGGCCCGCTGATCATCATCGGTGCAATTCCATCATCAATCATTAATGAAATGGGATCTACGATTGCAAGGTCAACCGGAACTTCTCCATCTTTAAAAAATGAATCCATATATGTAACTGTCTCTATAAATTCCTTGCTGTCAAAATTTAAATCCGGTTCTGTACCATAAAATTTAGCACCTGCCTGATTTGCCAGCATAAAAACAGTTGACTGCTCTTTCGGATCAAAAGACATACCGTATTTGTCACTGCCTCTTGCATGGAGCTTAGCGGAAACATCCTTTAGCTCCTCCCATGTTTTAGGAGCTTCCGGGTATCCGACTGATTCCAGGATATCCGTTCTGTAAAACAAAACCCTTGTATCAACATACCATGGAATTCCGTAAGTTTTTCCCGCAAATTGTGTTGTTTCAAAAGATCCGCTGAAAAAGTTTTCTGACTTAAGATTATCATAATCTTTAATATGGTCTGTCATATCCAGGATTGCTCCTGCATCAACAAATTCTGCCATCCATGATGTACCAAGCTGAATGACATCAGGTCCTGACTTGGACGCAACTGCTGTCAGCAGTTTATCATGTGCACCATCCCAGGGAATCGCCTGCACCTCAACCTTATACCCTGTCTTTTCCTCAAACGGCTTTGCTGCATCCGCAACTTTTTTTGCTTCTTCCCCCATTGCCCAAACTTTAATGGTGGCACTTTGTTTTTGAGCGTCCGCAGCTTCCCCCTGGGAATCGGTGGCTTTATTGCCGCACCCACTTAAGAAAGCAGCACAAGAGAAAAAAATCATAGTCAGTGATAACACTTTTTCAAACTTCATACCAAACACCCCTTTCTGAATTTAAACGTTTAGATTTACGATGATATAGTAACATAACCTTTGTATAAAAGTCAATATCTATATTTTTCATAAAATACTAATCACTTTTTTATGTATAACTTATAACTATATATTTTAATTCAAATGGAAATATATAATTATATACATATTTCTATTCCTATATTTAATTGAAACGTTTAAATTAAAGTGTTTCAAACAAAATAACAGCGCATACCTTTTCATATGCATGCGCTGAATATTTATGGCATAGTGAGGCGAAAGGCCCGATTCCTGCCGTTTTATGTAATATGGACTTTGTGAACCAACACAATTTTGCGCCAGTTGGTTAATATCCCTACTTTTTATAATACTTATTAACAAATGCCCTGGTCACTTCTGCCGCCTTCTTAATGTTCTCTTTGTGTTCCATCCTATAATATTCCGGGCGGAATTCCTCAATGGTGCACACACCGTCAAATCCTATTTCATTCAGAACTTTTGCAATTGATCCATGATCCACCACTCCCTCTTCCGGCCAAAGGCGTTTATCATCGCCACATGAACCAATCGGAAGGTCTTCACAATCATTTAAGTGATAAACAAATATTTTACCAGGATCTGCTTTTTTCAAATCCTCCAGGCTGGATCCCATTTCATGAAAATGGAACGTGTCTAACGTAATGCCCAAGTTAGGGAGATCAACTTCTTTTACAACGTCATAAGCCGTTCCAAATTGATTAATGGAACAATTGGGGCAGCCGCAGAATTCAAGTGATACTCTAATATCCGGACCCATAAATTCCGCTATGTACCGTAACCTGTCAGCAGCTTCGTGCTTAATTTCTTCAACCGTTTTATCCAGGCCAACATCAAAAGACGGAACAGCAATCAGCATCTTCATGCCAATGGCATTACAAACTTCTTTGATCCAGCTTAAATGCCAGTCCATGGCCATAGTCTGGAATGAATCAAGCTGGTTAAAAAACTCTAAAGTGTTGTATGCCCACGGCTTAATACGGTGATTTTCAAACCATTCTGCAAGTTCTTCCAAGCTATGCTCTTTTACATACTCTGCCAGACAATCAAATCTCATTTCAAAATAATCAAACCCATTTTTTTCACAAGCCTCTAAATCAGCCATCAAAGACTGTCCTTCGCATTTTAAGGCTGTTGCTTCGTTAAAACCTATTTTCATTATGAAATACCTCCTTTTCAAATTGACACTAATCGGTTTCATGCCTAAAGCCTGCACATTATCCCAGCTTAAACTCATGGCAGCCCGTCAGGTTCTATGTGAAGTATTAATGTACAAAGTCCTTAAACATCTTAATTCCATAAGATTATTACTTCTTCCATCAATACAAATCACTTTGGTTTATTACAATACTTGCACGGTTCTTTCATTCCGTTATTATTCATTTCCATATACTGCAATCAAATCTGACGGGTATTCTTGCACATGTCAAACGTAACTGCTCCTACGATAATCAGACCCTTGATGATGTTAGTCATATTATCATTCACTCCCAACATAACCAAGCCATTATTAATAACGCCGAGAATCAGAATTCCGCATAACACTCCTGATACCCGGCAGATACCTCCGGTATGGGAAGTTCCGCCAACTGTAGCTGCTGCAATCGCATCAAGTTCATAATTGAGACCGGATGTGGAGGGATCGGAAGATCCGGTACGTGCCGCCAGCAAAATACCGCCAATGGCAGCGCAAACCGAACACCACACATACACCAGTATCAGATTTTTTTCCACATTGATTCCTGCCACACGTGCCGCCTGATCATTGCCCCCAATTGCATAGATATTCTTGCCAAAACGTGTCTGTGTGAGTAAAAACGCTGAGATAATGAACATAATGATAAATACAACAACAATCATGGGAATCACTCCGAATAATTTACCCTTGGCAATCCAGCGGTATTCTTCTGATAAGTTTGAAACAGGCGCTGAAGAGTACATTTTGGAAAGCGCCCTGCAGATAAGCTGAGTTCCTAATGTTGCAATAAACGGCGGAATATGGGTAAACGCTATGACACTGCCCACAATCAAACCAATCAGTGCACCAAGTACAATACCGAGAATAATCGCCGCCCACGCCGAGAGCCGTGCTCCTCCCGGAAGCAAACGTGTTGCCAATTCCACAGGCTGAACAAAGGATGCTACAATAACTGATACCAGGGCGGCAACCGAGCCCGGCCCCAAATCAATACCTTTTGCAAGAATCGCCCACATCACCCCAAAAGCCATAATTCCTTTAATTGATTCACCTTCTAAAAGACCTTTTAGATTCACTGAACTAAGAAAGGCCGGTCGTGCAATCGATAACGCAACTACTAATACAATCAATACGCCCCATATTGAATTCTGAGACACAAACCTTTTCCATTCTTTTTTTACCCCATTTTTCACTTATGTTTTTCTCCTTAATCTACAACTCCAGCATTCCCCGCATCACCGGTAGCATATTTCATAATCAGTTCCTGTGATGCATCGCTGCGGTCTACAATTCCGGTCATTTTGCCTTCATGCATGACAAGTATGCGGTCAGCCATGGCAAATACCTCTTTCAATTCGCTGGAAACCATAATAATTCCTTTTCCCTCACCTGCCAGCTTTGTGATCAATGCATGAATTTCAGCCTTTGCTCCCACATCAATTCCTCTCGTTGGCTCATCTACAATTAAGATGTCCGGATTGGTAAGCAACCAACGTGCAACCAAGACCTTCTGCTGATTACCACCGGATAAATTCTGGATGGGAGTCTCAAGTGACGGCGTTTTTACATTCAATTTTTCAACGTGTGCCGCTGCCTCCTTTCGCAGCACAGCGTGTTTCAGCGGAAAACCATATTTTTTTAAGTTTGCCAAAACCGTATTTTCTTTTACACTAAGCAGGCCTACGATCCCATTGCCCCGGCGGTCTTCAGTTAAAAGGCCAATGCCATGTTTAATTGCCTCTTCCGGTGATTTAATGTTTAACTCCACACCATCCTTATATATCTTGCCGCCGGTTTTGGGCCGCATGCCAAAAATCGTTTCAACAGTTTCAGTCCGTCCCGCACCAACCATTCCGGCAAATCCTAAGATCTCACCACGGTGCAGTTCAAATGATACATTTTTTACTGCCCTGCCTGATGACAAATCCTCTACTTTTAAGACTACATCGCCAATTGGGCATTCCACCTTCGGAAACATGCTATCCATTTTTCTCCCAACCATCATTGATATTACTTTATTAACGGTCAAATTTTTCGCCCAGTCAGCAGCGATATATTCGCCATCACGGTAAACGGTAATATCATCTGAAATTCGGAAAATTTCGTCCATCTTATGGGAAATATAAATAACCGCAACATTTTTTGCCTTTAAATCTTCAATTATATGAAAAAAGTGACTCCACTTCTGTTTCAGTCAGTGCAGAGGTAGGTTCATCCATAATTACGATTTTAGCGTCATAAGAAACCGCTTTAGCAATTTCCACCATCTGCATTTTAGCAACTGTAAGATTACCCATTTTTTCATCCGGATCTAAGTCCAAACACAGCTTATCAAAAAGTGCAAGACAGTCCTTGCGCATTTTTTGCTTATCAATCATGAAACCTTTTTGGGGATACCGTCCCAGCCAGACATTATCACAGACCGTCCGTTCCGGCACAGGTGATAATTCCTGGTGAATCATTGATATTCCGGCATTCATTGCACTTATGGTATTATTAAACAGCACCTCTTTCCCATCATATATTATTTTTCCTGAAGTGGGTTTCTGGATTCCGATTAAGCATTTCATCAGTGTGGATTTCCCGGCGCCATTTTCCCCCATCAGCGTATGCACTGTGCCAGGACGCACCTTTAATTCTACCCCTTTCAGTGCCTTTACGCCGGGAAACTCCTTAACAATATCGTGCATTTCAAGGATATACTCTTGGCTCAACTTGCTCACCTTTTCTTTTTTTAATTATGGCTGCGCATTGTTCATCACATATGCTCTGCCTGTCGTTTGCTTCATAAAAGACCATTTCAGTTTATCGCTATTGTTCAGCCTACTCATAATCCGCAACATTTTCCGGCGTTACAGGCTCAAAAGGCACCCAGATTGTATATTGATTTTCTTTGTCCATCTCGTATCCCGTTCCTTCATTCAATTCATTTCCATTGAGCATATTAATTGCAACCTCCATTGCTGCACTTCCCTGACCAACGGCATTCTGAAATACAGTCATGGCCATTTTCCCATTTTTTACTGCCTGAACGCCGTCAGCAGTAGCATCAATACCGACAATTGGAATGGAAGAAGGATCCATACCTGCATTTTCCAAAGCTTCAATCGCCCCAAGCGCCATAGAATCATTATTTGCAATGATACAGTCAAATTTCACACCGCCTGTAAGAAGAGGTGTAATTTTTGTCATCGCTTCTGCACGATCATAGTTACAGGCTAACGGAGATGATGCTTCCGTTGCAGTAATTCCGGCATCCTCAAGGGCCTGGAGTACAGATGCAGTACGATTAATGGTTGATACCTGTCCTAAGATTCCATTTAAAAGTATGTATTTAATCTCCGTCTTACCCTGCTCTTTAAAATACTTTGAAAGAAACTCGCCCTGATAGTAACCGGATGTTGACTCATTTGATCCTACATAAACCACATTTTCATTTAGCAGATTTGTATCTGCCGGGGTGCGGTTAACAAAGATCACCTTCATATCACCTGCTGCTTCAACAATATCTGCTGCAATATTAGGATCCACCAAATTAACAAGAACTGCTTTTTCGCCTGCTGATGCAGCTGTATTTACATACTGGATCTGCTTACTGCTGTCTGATAAAGCATCCTGGGATGTCATGGTGTATCCGGCTGCAGTTGCCGCATCCTGGGCTGCTTTATCTAATGTGGACAGCCACTCATCCCTCTGGCTGAGCACTAATGTGATTTTTTTTGATCCCGATGCTGACGCTTCACCTTTTCCAGCCGCTTCTGTACTTGCACTATGGTCATCTGTACCTCCACTGCAGCCGGCAAGCGATCCATATACCAGCACAACTGCCAGCAATGCTGCAAATAATCTCTTTTTCATAATCTCTTCTCCCTTTTCTGATGATATGAAGTCATCCATATTCTACAGGTATCTCATACAATCCATCGTTATTTTTAAACAACTTCAGAAATTTTAACTGCTCTGCCCTCAACAAGTGACGTCTTTGCTGCCAGCGCCATTAAAACCGGCTGTAATCCATCATCTGCAGAAACTGGTGGAACCGAATTATTTTCAATTGCTTCTACAAATGCTTCTATCTCACTGCTGTAGGCATTCATATAGCGCTGCAAAAAGAAATGCAGGGGCTTTTCACTGGTCACACCATTTCCATCACTGACAACCACCTGGGAGTATGCGTCATTTCCTGTTGCAACCATTCCGTTTGATCCAAAGACTTCCGCTCTCTGGTCGTATCCATAAACCGCTCTTCTGCTGTTATCGATCACAGCGATTGCACCATTTCCCATTTTTATGGTTATAACCGCAGTGTCCACATCTCCTGCATCGCCAATAGCCTTATCCACTGCATTAGCTGCCTGAACAAATATCTCTTCCGCATTACATCCGGCCAGGAATCTTACCATATCAAAATCATGAATTGTCATATCCATAAACAGTCCTCCGGATACTTTAGTCCGGTTCCTTTCAGTGCATCCATTACCTGATTAATTTTTGATACTTCCAAATCAATCGGTTTTTCACAGAATACATGCTTCCTTGCGGCGATTGCATCCAATGATATAGTGGAATGCGTATCGGTTGAAGAACAGATTAACACAGCATCAATTGTATCATCTGCTATAATTTCTTTATAATCTTTTGTAACACATTCAACCCCCATACTCCTAATCCAGGCTTCGGTTTCAGCATTCATAAATGGATCCGCCACTGTTTTAATCCGGGCATTCTTTACCTTTGTACATATGCTTTCAATATGTACCCTTCCAATTTGTCCTGCACCAATAATCCCTACAATAACCATTTTCATTTCCTCCTGTATTTTTGTGTGCACCAGGTCTGCTTCTTTATAAACAGATATGTGCCCGGGCACGCATTTGCATAAAAACATTATATCGCATTGTGCCCGGGCACACAACGTATAAAAATGACAATTTTTTCCTCAACAAATTGTACATATTTTACATATGTTTTTCCTATGCTTCTTTTAAAAGCCTTTCACATGTTATGCCTTGTTTTTATAACAATATCTGTGAAATTGTATTCTTTTGCCGGACTTTCATTATTAAACAGGAGTCGATGCAATATTAAAATAGGTTCCGCCCCCTGAACCTTACCTTCCTGCCCTACCAGCAAATCGATAATTCCCTGCTCAAGAAAATTATAGTTTTTACCCATTAAATCGTTACTGATCATAATAATTTCTTCTTTATGGTATTCTTGTATTACTTTACAGATGCCGGCTTCCCCAAAGCAAGTTACATATATTCCTTTTAAATTCGGATGATTTTTAAGTATTATTCTCGTTATCTGTTCCGCTTTTCCTTCATCTTCCTTACAGTATTCTGTATCTAATATTTCTATTTCCGGAAACTGCTGGGACATAATCTCTTTAAATCCCTTGACACGGTTGCTGAGAGAAGTATTTGTCTCAAACCCTGAGATCACGGCTACTGTCCCCTCCCGTCCCTTTAAATATTGTCCCATTAGAAGAGCCGATGTCCTTCCGCAATTTACTGCATTTTGTCCCACAAAACAAAGACGTTTTGTTCCCTCAATATCTGAATTAAATGTAACAATGGGTATATTGTATTCTTCAACAAACCGATTAATTGCATCTTTAATGAGCGGATCATCTACCGGCATTAAGGCTATGGCATGTACGCCCTCTGCTCTCATAGCTTCCATTGTCTGCAATACTTTTGGGACATTAATACCATTAATCTTTTTCTTTATTACCGTACCGCCCAAACCAGAAACCTCATCTGCAGCTGCGCTCACACCTTTGGCAACTTCCTTCATAAATGCGGTTTCTGCCGCCTGCATAATTACCCCGATTTTTAATTTGTTTTTATTCATTCCTAAAGCCCGGCCGATTAGATTGGGCCGGTATCCAAGTTCATCGGCTATGGCTTTCACCCGTTTTTCAACTTCAGGCCGAACTCTGCCTCTCTGGTTCAAAACTCTGTCTACGGTTCCCCTGGAAACCCCGGCTTCTTCTGCTATCTGCCTTATAGTTACACCCATATATGATAATCCTTTCCACATGCTAAAATCTATACTTCTAATTATCAGTATATCTTGATAACAATTTGTTCATCTAGCAGTATAACACAAAACCTAAAAACAGAGTAGTGAAAGTCGCTTTTCTCCCAGCACTCCAGGGATATTTAAATAGCTATTTCCCGCAGCTTCTTTTGAAGTCATCAGAGAAGGCAAAGATATTTATAAAGAGTATCAGCGTTAAAGAAAAAAGTATTTTTAAACCTAACTTTCATCTAACCTTCTTTTATATATACTCATGGTGTAGTCGCGATACAAAATAAAGAATTAATGGAGGTTTTTAAAAATGAAATTAAAGAAAACTATGATTCCAGCTTTTGCAATAGCTTTAGCCGCAGCCACAGGAGTGAGCGCATACGCAGCCAGCCCCGAACTCAGGGGCACAGTTGGCAGTATCTGCTGATGATATTGCATATGCTTTTCAGTTTAACATACAAAAGCACATTCTTTATTCAACAAATACGGTCTTAGATACGCAACGGTACTGCACATGGGAAGCACATCTTCAGACAGCGCAATCCCCAGAACATTTGTGATATAGTCCTTGCGTTTTAGCATTCTGTTCCAAACCTCCGGATACAGGGCTGCAAGCTCTGCTTTCAGCTTATCATCGGCCAGAACAACCGTACTCTCTGCACAGACTCCCGCGTAACCGGGAACAGAGGGAATAATATCAATCTGTAAAATCATCCCACTTTGTAATTTTTCTTCAGACCCCTCATATATTGGGGAAGACATCCACTCTTCTTCTGCGGTTAAATGTCCCGGACACAGATACCAGTGATATTCAGCCCGAGGTAAAACAGCTTCAACCTTATTAAATAGTTCTTTTCCAGCCATACCAATTCTAATATCCTCAAGCCAACATGCATACGCCGCAAAATACGGTGCTGCAATTCTCTCAATATAATCTTTGGCGCCTTCCGGAAGTTCTTCTGCAGAACAAACAGCATAGCCGGCGCGGCTGGAAGCTCCGCCACGATATCCCACTGTTAAGGAAATGGGATCTCCAATTTTAACTGTATTATTGATTGGGAACATATTTGCCTTTGTAAATCTGGGACCACTGGCTGCAATCGTAACAATACTGGTATGCTGTCCCCCTCGAACCATTGCATCTCCCAGTTCCATTTCCGTAATTCCAACTTCCAGTTTATTCATGGCATCCAGCATACAGTCAGAAGCCAATGCTGCGCCATATTCATAATGGGCAATTTCATTGGCATTATTGGTGGTTCTGGCGCCTCCTTCTCCAATAAACAAGGCGGTTTCATTTGATAACAATTCTTCATTTCCAACAATATTACGGATGGCATCAACAATATAGGATGGAATGTCATATATTTTTTTGTTATTTTCCAGCTTGCTGGTAAACAACTTCCAGCCCACCAAACCAACTCGTGTATTTTCTCTGATCCCCGCTTCCATCAGCAGTTCTTTCAGACTTTTATCTTCTCTGCCAGGCTGGTTTGGCAGCGAAAACAATGAGACATGAACTGCATTAGCATCAACTCTTGCTTTTGATGCTTTATTCAGGTTTTCATTTCCAAGAACCAGCGTCATATCACCAGTTGCATTAATCACCAGCAGCGCCTCTTCAAAGCGGGTAAAATATCCAACCAGATACTCAAAATTACCACCGTGCTCCACATCACCATATATGACCAATTGCTCAATTCCCTGCTCATTCATCCGATCCAATATCTTACGTTTTCTTTCCTGGATCGTCTCGTCACTTAAACAAACCGGAATACCAGAGCAATCTTTATCCGGCTCCTGTATCCTTTTTAATTTTATAATATGTTCTTTCATATGATTCTCCCTTCCTCCCCTTGGGGCGCAGACATTTTTTATGTAACGCCATAAATAATGCTGTAAAGGCACGATACTTAAAAACCCGTGTCATTCACAACGCAGTCTGCCTGTCAAACTCACTTCCCACATAATCTGCCGGCTGCAATAAAATGTATATCCTCAACACTCAATGGTATTTTTACAAACACATTTCTCGTTTTCCATTTGTTAAAATAATCACAATTATTATTTTTCAATCAAAACTTGTTTTCAAATCAAATAATAGCATTTAAGCAACATATCGTCAATCATGGATATCAAGGGTTCTTTAACGTGAAAGCCCCTTTTACAATTCTATATCTTCCCATAAAAGCCTGAGAAAGAATTAAGCCATTTGACCGTAAAAAGATTTTTTAAGATCAATATCCCATAAAAAGCGCCCCACAATCAATTCGTTTATAACCAATTGTGGGACGGCATTTTTGTTGACTTTTCAATCCTCTTTTATGTATTTCCTTAAATTGGCGATTACTTATGATACTGCAAAAATTCTGCTCTTATCAAGCATAAATGGCCAGTAAACGCCACATAAATTTGACATGGGAAGCACATCTTCACTGACGTCAATTCCCAAAACATCTCTCATCATCTGCCGGCGCTTCTGAATTTTGGCATATATCTCCGGATACTCTTTCTGCAAATCCTCTCTCAATTTTTCATCCGCCAGAATAATCCCGTCTTCACAAATTGCTTTTTTAACCGGATTACTTCCGCATGCAATGATATCACATTGCAGATGGCTTCCGTTATGCAGTTTGATCGTCGACCCTTTGGAAAAAGAAGAATTGGACCATTCGTCAGAAGAAATATTATGCCCGGGATTTAAAAGCAGCCCGTAATACTCCTCTCCCACAATCTTATGTACCATGTCATAGATATGACCAGTTTCAGCCCCGATTCTCACCGCACCGTACCATGCTGCAACTGCTCTGTAATATTCTGCATAAAATTTCTCAAATTCCTGCTCCAGCCCGTTCTTGCAATCAGATTTATCATGAGCAGCAATTCCTGACCGGCATGTCAGACTGTATCTTTGCGAGTAACAAATGGATGCGATATCTCCTGTATTCAACGCAACATCTTCCGGGCTCTTCAATCCTATTTCAGAACTTTTTTCACCAAAGCATATCATTGGATGAACATTAGCCGGATGCATATATGCCGGAACACCGCTTAACTCCAATTCCGTAATCCCGGCCTTCATGCCTTTGAAAAGCCTTAAAAAAACATTGCTCACATTTGCGTTCATATAATCGATGACAGCAATTTCTTTTGCCGACATTATTGACATTCGAAGCCCATCCGGTAAGCCAGTAAACAAATCGGTATAATTTTGAACATCGCAAGCAATACTTTTCAAATCCTCCAATATATAGCCTGGAATATCAAACCGGTCTCTTAATACCACCCCCTGCTTATCAGTTAAATATTTATAACCAACCACACCTACCCTGCTTGCTGCCGTAATCCCAACAGCAGCAAATATCTCGGGCAGTTCTTTCATCTGATCCCGGGGCTGCCCCTGAAGCCCAAAATTGGGATATAAAGTGACACTGACAGGATATTCAATCTTGCAGGCATACCCTTTCCCTTCCGGCCCTGTAAGCAGATTAACATTCCCGTTCCAGTCAATTATAGAAAGGGCTTCTTCAAATCGGGGATCAAATCCCGAAACATATTCCATATTCATAAAATGTTCCCTGTCACCATAGATAACAATATAGTCCAGGCTGTTTTCCCGCATCTTACCTATCAGCCGCTCAATCCGGTTCAAATAATCTTCCCCGCTGAGCTTTATCATTTTCCCAATGGGTTCTTCCCGCAAAAAGAACTCATCACATGGGACCAGCTTTACCGTATTCAATTTATGTCACCTCATAATCTTTCAATTTTAATGTTATATGATAATCAGCCACCACTGCATTGCAGTCATTTTTCACAGCAAAGGGATATCTCTCTTTCAGAAGCTTAATGGTTTCTTTGTTCTTATAAGAAATCTCTTCCAGCAGATGAAGAACCAGCAGCGGAAGAACATCATAAGAACCATCGCTTAGCTTGATAAAAAAGCCCAGCCTTTCATCCCTCAATGCAAAACACTGCACTCCAAGAGCGCCTCCCTTACAGATAATATTCTCATCCTCATGAATAACCGTATCAAAATGTCCCTTTGCCGAAAAAAGCCTGGGCGCCTTATGAATGGCCTGACAGCAAGTCCCTGCCGCCTCCCTTATCTCCGGATTCAGGATCATATCGTTGGCTGCCAGTTTTAAAAATGACCTGGCAATTTCCTTTCCTTTCACTCCAAAAACAGGAACTCCGCAGCCATCCACTCCCACTTTTACTTCTTCTTCATATGTTCCCGCCATATCCGCTATAAGGGATAAAATGTGTCTTTGAGCCGCACTGTCCGGTTTATAATAGTCTTTTTCCGCTCCTCCTAATTCCCTTTGGATCAAAATACAGGCAATGTGCTTTCCAATACAGTTATGATATATCTTTTTCTTCTTCATGCCCATACGGATCATCTCATCCCGCGTTTCCTGATGCAAAGGAAAGGCAGGCAGCATAATCAGATCCTCGTCTCTTACCCGCGCTTTTTCCATCAGCGATTCAATAAATGGTATATGGTACATTTCACATCTTTGAGAACCGCACATAAGCGCAAGCTCTTCCTCTGTGATCCCATATTTATCCTTTAGTCCTAAATACACTACAGGCATGGCCTGTATGGGCTTTGATGCGGAACGATAAAATGCCGCATGTTCCCAATCACCTGCCGCAAAAAACGTTTCTTGCCCTACTGCTGAAATATGTCCGTAAAACACACATTCTGTAAGCTCTCCCCGTTTCAAGGTTACCAGCGGCTCATAAACATTCATGAAAAACACCTCTCTATTCCTTTACAGCACCGGAGGTAAGTCCGGACACAATATATTTTTGAACGGTAAAAAACATGATCGTAACAGGGATCAGGGTTACCATGCCTGCTGCCGACATTTGACCCCAGTCAATATCATATTTTTGCACAAAATTCATAAGACCAGAGGGAATTGTCCGCCTGCTTTCTGAAGATATCATCATAACCGCATAAAACAGTTCATTCCACGCCCCGGTAAAACCAAACACAAATACCGCAACTACTCCAGGCAGCATGGTCGGCAAAATAATCCGCCTGACCGCTTCAAACCTGCTGCAGCCGTCTATCATTGCCGCTTCTTCCAGAGTAACAGGGATTCCGCTGTAAAAGGTTGATGCCGTAATCAGACAAAAGGGCACATTGCTCACAGTATAACTCAGGATCAGTGCAACCGGCTTGTTGATAATACCAATCTTTGAATACATGATAAACATGGGTATAATAGCCGTTATCATGGGTATCATCTGTGAGCAGATCAGAAATATAAAAACAAACCCTTTGCCTTTAAATTTATATCTGGCTAAGGCATAACCGCCCATAAGAGATATTACAAGCACCAATACAGAACTTGTCATGGTAACGATCAGACTGTTTTTTATGTAAATATCAAAATGAGTCACCTTAATCATATTGATATAATTCTGCAAGGTAGGCAATTTGGGAAAAAAAGTCGGAACAAGCTGATGTATCTCTATTTTCGTTTTAAGAGATGTGATAAACAGCCAATAAAATGGAAACAGTGTGGAAACCAGAAACACCAGCAATAACACATATTTAAAAACGTTCACCATGATTTTCTTTGACCGGGCATTCATTCATTTTCACCCGTGCTTTCATACCTGGTAATATGCAGATAGATTACCGCATAAACCGCCAATATAAACATCATAAGAATTCCCACTGCTGCTCCGTATCCAAAATCCAGGGTATAAAAGGCCTGGTTAAACACATACAACGGCAAAATATTGGATGTATTGGCAGGGCCGCCATTTGTCATAACATAAATCACATCCGGTGAATTAAATACCCAGATCACACGCAGTAAAAGGGTCATTACAATCGTGGGCTTCACCAGAGGAATAATAATCATGAAGAATAACTGTACTCCATTTGCGCCGTCAATGCCGGCAGCTTCCAGTATATCCGTAGAAATGGATTGCAGAGCC
Source organism: Lachnospiraceae bacterium (assembly GCA_902363835.1). Lineage (GTDB taxonomy): Bacteria > Bacillota > Clostridia > Lachnospirales > Lachnospiraceae > Lacrimispora. The sequence goes on along the minus strand of CABJBM010000033.1, from coordinate 35,678 downwards.
GCCAGTATCATAATGCCAAAAAAGGGAATCCCATACCATACCATGGCAGCAATGGGCCCGGCCATGGAATACTTTTCCGTTCCCAGCCATGATATCGGTTCTGAAATCAGATGTAAGCTTATCAAAACAGTATTCAGGATTCCCCCGTCCTGATTAAAAATGAACTTAAAAATCAAACCAATTAAAAATCCCGAAACTGCCCAGGGCAAAAATGTTACCGCCTGATAAATACCTTTTCCAAAAAATTTGGTATTCAAAATCATGGCAATGGTAAAACCAAGTACAAATTGCAACGAAACAACACAGAAAACCCATTTCACCGAATTCCAAATGACCATTGAAAGTTCTTTATCCTGAAAAAGCTTCAAATAGTTTTGAAAATGGTTGAAATAAATATCCCCCGGGGTCAGTAAATTGTAATTCAGCAAAGAAATACGTATGCTGTCTAAAAAAGGATATCCCATTAACACCACAATTATAATAATTGCCGGGGACAAAAGCAGATATGGCCTCCAGTCAGTTTTGCTCTTTTTCATAAAATTACATTTCCCTTCTCTGTTAAAGCCAGAGGAATATCCCAAAAGCCGTTTATTTAATCTTCCGTGACATCCTCCGGCACCCCAATACAAAGCTGATTTATTTCACGTCTTTTTCGTAGTTTTCTTTCATCCAGCCAGCCAGGTGAGACAGCGTTTCTTCCGCACTTTGTTTACCGGACATATATTTTTGTGTTTCCAGCTTAGAATACTCAGACAGAAAATATCCCCACTGAGTAAGTTCCGTAGGCTGTGCCGCATAAGAAACTTTAGGATCCAGCAGCTGATCCGAAAATGACTTCATATTAGCAGATTGGAAAAACTCATCCTGCAATCCGGAGGCATAGATGGGCAAAACTCCGATTGCCTTACAATACGCGGTGTTTGTCTGCGGGGAACTTACGTATGCGATAAATTCTGCTGCGCCTTCCTTTGCTTCTGATTTCTCTGCCATCATGTACGCAGAAGTATAGCCAAAGGTCATATAGTTTTTAGCGGCACCTTCCTTTACCGGCTGCCTTAAAATTTCCCAGGTCCCTTCTTCCATACTGCTTTCACAGGTTATCGCTACCTCCGGAGTTTGGTTTAATGTGGCGCACTGTCCGTTTATAAATCCTTCTACCATCTCCTTAAAGCCCCAGTTAATGGAATCCGTAGGAGCATAACCTTCCATATAGGGCCGGAAAAACTGTACAAACAAGTCAAGGGCCCGGGGATCCTCAAATATGGACCGGCTCGTTCCTTCAGGAAAAGCACCGGCCACCTCCAGATTAGAAAGCATATATTCATACAGGCGAAGATTTCCGTTATTGCCGCCTCTGAATGCAATTCCATAGCGCTGTTTGGATTTATCGGTTGTCTTTTGAATAATGTCATAATACTGATCCCAAGTCCAGTTTTGCAGCTCATCCGCATTATACCCCAAGTCCTTCAGCCAGTCGGTACGTACAAAGATGCCCTGGCAAAGATACCCGTCCGGTATGGCATATACCTTGTCCTGGAATGTATATGCATCCTTTGCAGCCAAAATTGCTGATGAAAAATCAGATTGGGGAAGCTGGTTAAAGATATCACTGACATCTGCAATCCAGCCCGCCCTGGCCAGTGTCAGCATGACTCCCACATCACCTGTGACGACATCCGGCAATGTATTGGAAGACCCCATGGTTACCAGCTTCTTATAAGCCTCATCCCAGGGTACTGAACTCATCTCAATTCTGATATCCGGATGTATTGCCTGAAAATCCGCAATTGCCTGTTCCAGAAAAGCAGTTCTCTCGGGAAATGGATTGGTATCCAAAAATGTTACAGTCTGTACCTTGCCGGACGAAATCCCGCTTTCCGTCCCGGTTTCTGAAACTCCCTTTGTATCCTGCGCCGATACGGGCTGCTTACTCCCTTCATTTCCCCCACATCCGGTAAACGTAACAAGTACCAATATTATTGCCGTTAAACATGCCATCATTTTTTTCATCGAACACCCTCCTTTAATTCACATATTCTTCACTGAATACGATCTTGGTGAACCGTTCCGGAGCATGGTTATCATCTGTACCAACCGGATCCATTGCCCAGCCCACACTTTGTTCCTTTCCATTTAATCTAAGAGTTTCATATCTTCCGATAAACATCCGCCAGATATCCTGTTCCTGGGGCGGCAGACTTCTTCCATTTGCCAGGTCCTTCATGCCCTTCCAGGGAAAAGCAATCTCCGCAAACCAGGACTTACTTGCTCCCTCTTCAGATCCTTTCTCCCGGTTGATCTGCACCGCTGTCTGCAGACCTTCAAAATCCCAATCCATAAATGCATACCGTACTTTCCGGTCATTGGTACCTGTCCAGAATGTGCTTGCATTTCTGTCATGATTTCCTCCGAATGTAAAGGCCTCTTTCTTTAATAAACTGAATTTAGGATCATTCCGGTACACGTCTTTGCTTAAATACGCATCTTGCCATACATAAAAAACTTCATAAACCGTATTCAGCGCATTCAATTCAAATTCATAATATGTATCCCCACCGTCAATAAAGATTTCAATATCATTTTCATTAAAAATAAGAGAATCCCTTTTCGTAAGCGTTGCCTTAACAAAAGGCTCTTCACACCAGAAACCTACATATAAATTTTCGTTATCCCACAAAAGTGCTGCTCTTGAATCATACAACGCCGGTGCTCCATCAATTACATCTATAAATCTGGCAGATTTCTCAGCTTTTTTCCACACATCTTTCTCCAGGTTGCCATCAATTGCAATGGGATCTTTAGCCCTTTTGCAAACATATGTGGATATCTCTTTCTCACAATAATTTGACATTTTATCCTCCTTTTTTGTATTTTATTTACTAACACCACTGGCGTTAATATAATTATTGCACATAATAACTTCATTGTCAATCATTCATTTTATCATTTAATCACAATTTTTATATTGCTTCACTTTTCTTTCTGGCTATTTACATATTAAAAAAATATTATATAATAACATTATTGGTGTATTTTAAGTACAGAATAAGGAGCCATCTATGAAAACCCAAGATCAAAAAGACTTGAAATTAAATAATCTAAAGGTCGTATATAATTTAATCGAATCAAAAAAGTCTATTTCCAGAGCTGAAATAGCCAAAGGCGTTCATATGAGTTCCACCAGTATCACGAGGATCGTTTCCGACCTCACCACTTTGGGATTCATCTATGAATCCCACGTACAGATTAATAGTATCGGACGCAGCTCCACGATTTTGTGCATCACAAAAAACAATTACTTCTTTGTATGTGCAAATATAGATTCCAACAAGATTGATCTGGCTATTACAGATTTAAGCGGAGAAATCATTGCCAGCCTGAGGGAAAAATTAGCCAGCCGGATTTCTCCTGAAACGGTTTGTGACAGACTGTACTCCATGTATCAGGAACTGATACGTAAAACCGGAATAGATACAAAAAAAGTGGTTTCCATGGGGGTTAGTGTCATCGGCTTTGTGGACAAGAACAAACATAACATCCTCTTTGTTCCGCAGTTTAACTGGAGCAATGTTCCATTATGCGGGATGCTTTCCGAACGGTTTGGTATGGATATTTGTATTGATAATAACGTCAAATCTATGTTACGGGGAGTTTTATCTTACAGCGATAAATATGACAGAAAGAATGTTGCTTTTTTAGATGTGGGAACCGGAGTGGGAAGTGCCTATGCCATCCACGGAAAAATTCTGGAAGGGGCGCAAAACACAGCCGGTGAGTTGGGACACATTATCATTCAGCCTAACGGCATTCCATGTGACTGCGGAAGAAAAGGCTGTCTTCAAACCTTTCTTGCGGAAAATGCAATTATTACAAGAGGAAAGACTTATGATCCTGATATCTGCTCACTTGATGATATTATGAAACATTATGAGAAAAATACGGTATGGGCCGTGGAATTAGTAAAGGAAATCAGTACTTATATATCCATAGCTATTATTAATCTTTCCTGCATGTTTAATCCTGATGTGATTTTGGTTTCCGGTGAATTATTTGAACATTGCCCTTTTATTTTTGATATGTCAATGACAAATCTTAAGGCATACATGTTTGCTGAAATGGATAAAAACCTGGAGGTATTACTCTATGAATCTGAGAAAAACCCCAATCTTTCAGGGGCATTTCAAATTGCCAAGGACAAGTTTGTAGATGACGTATTCAAAAAAGAAATTTAACTGCAGCAAAGCTTTTTGACTCTTTTTATATTTCCTATGGCAATGCAAAACAATCCTTCCAACCGGTATTGTCCATGGCTTTTATTTTTATAAGAACTGTGCTTAATGCCATTTTCCTCATTTTCAAGGGAAAGTAATAAAATCTATATCTTCTTATGAGGATTTAGATTGTCAACTGGTTCAATAACACACAGGTACAATAGCGCATGTGAATAATGGAGCAGGAGGGAAATTTCATTTAATCTTCCCTCCTGCTCTATTGACTTAATATGGATTAGTACATACACCGTTACTGTCAAAGTAATAAGTCGTACCATTATCCACAAGAGGACTGCTATTCATAGCACCATTTGCTTTCATATAATACCAGCAGTTATGATAAAGAACCCATCCGGTTGCCATAGCACCATCCTGATTCATATAAAACCATTGATTATAATCCAACTGGTTCCAGCCGGTTACCATATATCCCTTAGCATTGAAGAAATACCAGATTCCTTTTACCTGCTTCCATTCATTCCTTGGATAGCTGCTGTCCGGATTTATCATATACCAGCCATTCTCATCCTTATACCATACAGACAGATCACCGTTGCTTGCCGGATAAGCAAATGCTTTGCTGGTTTCGGCACTGCTGTCATCCTTACTTCTGCTGCTTTGGCCCGGCTCAGGGTTCGGGTTCGGGTTCGGATCAGGATCTGGAACTGGGTTTGGTTCCGGGTTTGGTTCCGGTTCCGGCCCTGGGTTTGACTCCTCTGTCTCAAATTCAACGGTCACAGACTTTTGTGAGCTGCCACTGCCATATTTCACGGTAAACGTAACCATATCCCCGATTTCCAAATCGTCAAGCCCGGTGTAAGTAAGCGCAATTTTGTTCGTATCAAAGTTAATTTCCGGATTTCCGTAGGCCAATTCCCATTCTTCACCATCATTGATTCTTACAGTTAAATCAATCATTTCATAGATATTCTCACTATTGATCCCTTCTGGCAGGAGGTTCATGGCAAATACCACTGTCTTACTTTTAAGATTCCCATTAACATTGGTGATCACCAGAATCCTTACCTCCTCGTAGACCGGCCCAACATCATCAGCGGTTAAAGGTTTGTTTGTCACCGGACCGGTTCCGTTTAACTGATAGGCTCCGGCATCAATAGCAGAATCTCTTATTTTACCTTCCACATCTTCCGTCAGGAAGGTAAGATCAACGCCTTCCACATTACCTGCCCCGATCACCGGACTCTGTGATGTGGGTATGCTTATGCCATCCACCAATTCATAATGAGCCGGACTGTTAATAAATTCAAATTCATCAGGAATAGGCTGTTCTGCAGAATTTGAGCCACTGATTGGCGCTTCAGGATTTTTGGGATCAATAAAATTATTCTTTATCAATGAGTCCGTGGGCGTTTTAATGTTCATAATTGTCTTTTTGTCATCACTGTTAAGGATCACATTATTAACGACCGTGATATTTTGAGGCGCATAAGGTTTGGTTGCTGATGGTTCTGCACCAAAGGTCATACCGATTCCCTTGTCCGATACGATTGTATTATTGGCTACAATGATGTTGGCCGCAACTCTGACGTCGGTTTTGCTGTCCGCGACCTCATCTCCTGCTCCTGCTTGTAAAACAATTCCGGAACGCTGCTGCCCGCCCAGTGAAGGAGCTTCAATGTAATTATTATAAATCAGATGGCCGCTGCCATAGGCACGGATACCGCCGCTGTCAGCTGCGTTATTTTGAAAGAAGTAATTGCCGTAAACTTCGCAATCGTCGGCAATCCGCAAGCATACGGTTCCAACACATTCTCTGATTGTATTGTGACGTATCGTTACGTTGTGTGCCTTTACCGAAATAATTTCTATTTCACCATCCCATTGATAGAAGCAGTTATTCTCAATGACCGAGTAAGACGGCACAGTTTCCCAGGCTGAACCGGATCCCATATACATTCCCACCTGTATTGCTTCTAAATTGTTCGTAAAATTAGGATTGTTAATTCTTTCACCAAAGTAATTATAATCAATCAGTGCATGATGCTCAATTCCCTTGTACAAACGCAGCATCTCACCTTCGTATTCTTTGCGGGTAAAAGAATTGTGGTCAATCCGGTTATAGGTTCCGTAATTCCAGACCCAATGATGCTTAAAATGTCCGGCCCCGGTCGGATTATAGTCGTCAATCACCACATTGGTCATGCGGCATTCATATGAGAACATATCAAAGACCACTGCGCCGTCTAATTTACGCTGACTGCGCCCTAAAAAACTGACACCATCCAAGACCAGACAGGAGCCAGAGAGCGTAATTCTGGAAGCTCCCCTCAGCTCAACCTGTCCCTGGGTTTCGGCTTTAAGGGTTATGGGGTTGTTTGAGGTTCCATTTGCGGCGAATCGAATATCTGCGTCATTCCATACACCATTTTTCATAATAACCGTATCACCTGGCTTTAGTATGGGGAGGGTAGCGTCGATTTCTTCTTTGGAGGATACATAATATGTATTCTGCGGCTGTGCCGGCAATTGCTTTTCCAATACCTTTACGGTATATTCGGTGGTATCGTTGGAAATATTCTGTACCGAGTAGACCACGGGTTCTGTAAAATCATTGGCAGTTACACCGCTGATTTGCGAAACCCCATTCACTTTAACCGTAGTTGTCTCAGGGAACGGCACTCTAAACTGGGCCACAATTTCAGTTAAGCCGGTTCCCGGATCAACTCTTAAGATAATCTCTTTCTTATCCTGATCAATGTTGCCGACAGTCCGGGGATTAATAAATGCAAAATTATTAATGATTCTTGCAGACTCAGATTCCGCCTCTACCGTAACGGTACAAGTATCGGAAAGTGTGACACCTTCATAGATGTTAGCCGCTGTTATCACAGCCGTACCAGTTCTAACTGCAGTCACAACGCCTGTTTCATTTACAGTTGCAACATCCGGATTATCTGAACTCCAGACAATTGACTGATCAATGGAATTTACAGGCACAACGGCAGCAGATAACTGGGTTGTCTGATTTTGTAACAGGCTGACAGTTTTAGGTGTCACTTCCACACCGGTTGGACTTACATATTCCGGCGGATTATAAGTTCCTTTAACGATCAGATTGTCAAATGCGATATAGTTCGTTTTAATTGCATTTTTATCAGCTTCATGAGCCGCTTCAGCACCGGCCACGCCCTCATATATTAAATTGCTGATACGAACTCTCACATCGTTATTGTTATCTGCCCCAGCTAAATGGACCGTATAGACATCTTCACCTTCCAGCCACTCTGATTGGGGTTTTTGGTTCAATACGTTTTCCGGAGCGGTGTAATCTTTGTGGTTATCTCCTGCCGGAGTATAGTAAGGGATATAACCGGCCTGCCCTTCCAGCGGCGAATTTAAGTTACCGCCCCGGTTGTTCATGATTCTGATCGGCGTATAGGTCAATCCGCCATCCACAGAATATTCCAGCAGCGCTGATACTTTGGCTGAAGTATCCAGATTGCCGGTTGCCTTTTGTTTTATCCGAATGCTGAAAAAAACATCGCTGTATAAAGTGGCATCAATTGCAAAATAAGCGCTTTGTTTTTTATTTGTACTGACATCATCTTTTATTTCGCCAAATTTAAGGAGTTTATCATCTCTGTCAGCGGGATGTAAATTCACATCAACATAGGAATTGGCTCCACTTGAAACAACCGTAGGTTTCACTAATGATTCGTCATCATATTTTAGGTACGGAAGCAGATATGGTGTCGTATCCGTATGGAATGTATCAATATAATAACACACATCACCGGGCTCAGCAGTTGCTTCCGGGTCACCATCCTTGTATAAACGGGAAATGGCTGCTCCGCGTTCAATCGTTCTTGGACCGCCTTTTGAAACCGGACGGGCTTTCACTGTAACTGTTACCACATCACTAGGCGCCTTACCCACCTCTGTTTGAACAAATGTTACGGTATCACCTTCCAGCAGCGTTACTCCCGCCGGTACGTTGAGACTGGTTATGGTTCCAACTTTAATAATGGCTGATGCTTTGGAGCCATCCGAAAATGTTGCTTCAACGGTTGCTCCCGGTTTACCAACAGGATTGATGGCGGATGCCCCTTCATCAATTCGGATGATCGTCGGCCAATCGGATTTATCCTGTTCTGGAACTGCGCTTTCCGCAAGAACAGTAAGTTCAAACATCTTGGTATCGGAGATTTGGGAGTTTGTAATCGTTGCTGTCAAGGTCACATTCTGGCTTCCTTCCTGGGCCGTTGGTCTGGTTACCACACCCTGATTGGTAATCCAGGCAGTATTACTGCTTTTCCAGGTTATGATGGAATTCATTTCACCAATTGACGGAAGGAACAGGTCGCTTTCAATGCCGTTTTCAGCCGTATTGTTGTTTTTAATAGAGGCAAATGTCAGCTTCTCTTTGTCATTGGCAACCATTTCATCCGGTTTAAGCATTTGGTCCTCCATAATGACAAGCTTACTCCTGTCATTATCATTGGTATTTTCTTTTGACAGAATATTAAAATTTGCATTATTGCCGTATTCACCGACAAACATAAACGTTACAATGGATCGGTGGGCAAGATAGTCGGTAACGTCTAAATTATAATATTTGGTGTTATTTGAGGCATCAATTGTTCCTAAGTTGACCGCGTCTTCCGGAATAACCAGCGTATTGCCGGAAGTTCCGGTTTCGGAAAAGAAGCCCTGAGCAGCGGCTTTGTTCCATGAAAGGGTGTTTTTTTCATCCCAGTCAGTAATCGGTACGCCATAGACCGTAACCCGTGTATGATCGGGGCTGGAATCATTGATCGAGCCAAAGCTGGTGGCGAGTTTCAGCATCACAGTTCCCCGAACTCCCTGATAAGCAGTCACATCAAATTTCATCAATGTAATTCGTTTTGTTGATGATGTGTTTTTAGCCTTTAATTGCTTGTGATTTGTGGTGGTTCCGGTTCCAAAATCAACTGCATCCCGTGATCCCTCCGCACTTGTTGCTTGAAAATAAGTGTCGTCAGTGGGTAGAAATTCGATCTCAACACCAGTTCCCTGGGGTGAGCCGACAGCAGAAACCCCCATTGATTCATTGCCGTTCTCATCGATTGTTTTAATCGTGTAAGTGTAAATTAAGCCGTTTGAAAGATTGCTTATCCGGTAGCTTGTAACTTCTTTAGAAAGGCTGGCAACCAATACATTGGCATTGTAAATGTTGACACCCTGAAAAAAATCTTTTGCAGGATTGGTCCAGTTCAGAGTCAATTCCCTGTCACCTGCAGTTATATTAAAATTAGTTACATCAGAAAGCATGGAAGAGTTGTCAAGCAGATCATATCCCAGATTATTCTCAATGAGATTATTTTTGAGGGTGATAAAATAACCGTCTTTGATCCAGACCCCATTGGAATTGCCTGTAACAACATTACCCTCTATCAGTACATCCTCAGGCGTACCTTGTCCGCCGTTTACTGCGTCACCATTGTCGTACTCAAGTTTTATCCCCCAAAATCCAGGTGCCGTATTGCCGGTGATCGTATTGCCCCTGACAATGGTTCTGGGACCATTTTGAATCCGGATTCCCATGGCATCTGGGATTTGAGTGTTATTGGTTATGGTATTATTTTCAATAATAGTGTCAGGTGATTCTAAAAGTACGCGGATACCAGTAAAGCAGTTTATAATCTCATTGTCATGAATGTAGTTAAAAGGGCCGGCATTCCGGTGAGTTGCACCGGTATTGCCAACTTCGATTGCGCCGTTTTTCATGACTCCGCTGATTGTGTTATAACGAATTTCATTGAGATATTCATCTTCCCCGTGAAGGTCAATTGAGTCCAGAGCGGTATTCATATAGGTATTATTCTGCACTAAATTATTATGGGCATAGTATTGAATCAGTGTACCATGTCTGATATAAGGCCCTTCAAATGTAGAATTCTCAACAATATTATAGTATGTGTCATTGTCATATCCAAGGCGATCCATCTTATGGCCCTGACCCTGGATAGAAACACCATAACCGGCACCTCCGCCGCCAACATCCGTCATGTTTCTGACCGTAATTCCGCTAATGGTTATATCGTGGCTTTTACTGACCCTGACGGCCATTTCCTTAGCCTTTTCAAGGACAACATCAACGATGTCTATATTATAGGAAGGAATCCCCTGCCCAACGTCCTCAATATGTATTAAATAGGTTGGTTCATTGGTTTTGGCTGTATTAAGGTTTGTATCAATTATAAAATCCGGATCAGGAACATCACCTTTGATCGTCATATCAGAAATGACAATATTATTTTTTCCAAGAATTCTGATTACGCTTGTCCGGTTAGCGGTAACTGCAAAATAAGCCAAAAGTACAGTGCCGTCTTTGCTTTCACCACGTAAATTTACACCTGATTTCAACGCTAACATGGTGCTTGTGCTGGCATCGGCTTTTAGATTATAAACGCCGTCAGGGAAATAAACCTCATCACCTGGCTGTGCTGCGTTTATTGCGTTTTGAATTGCATTTTTATCATCTAAGCCATCGTCAGGGATAGCGCCATAATCGGCAACATTTATTGTTACACCGGTTACAGGGTTTGGCGTATGAGGGAGATACTCAGTCCCGTCAGAATAATACATCCCGGGGATTGTAAAATCAACTGGGTTGTAATTTTCTTCCGGTTCTTTCAGCTCATCAACCGGATAACTTCCGTCTGCCGGTGGATAAGCTTGTACATCAATCACGCTGTTCCATGTATTAACTGTGTTTCCATGGCCTGTGTAACGGATATACTTTGCATCAACACTTGTTAAAGTATCAAATGAAAAAGGCTGAATGAGTGCACTTGCGGAGTTTTCACTTATTCCATTGGTAATAACCCTGAGCCAATCAGTGCCATTATCAGAAACATCGATATCAAATCTTGATGCCCTTTCAGTGGTAGTATAAAAGGCGATCCCAACATATCCAATCTCCTTCGATTCATCCAGCTCAAAAATTGCCCATTGGGGATCTCCGTTTGCTGACCACCGGGTGGAAGCAATACCGTCTATGGCGTTTAAAACATCGTTTCCGTCATCGCCTGAAGCCCAGGCCGTGACAAAATCATAATGCAGTTGTCCGCTGGAACGTATCTGTAACTTAACCGGAGTTGAACGGGAAGATATATTGCCATCAAAGTCCTCTGCGCTGACGCTGTAATAATAAATTGATCCGATTTTCACGGTATCATCCAGATAGCTGTTGTCAGTTGATGTCCCGATTTCCGTGTAACCGGTTGTGCGGTTTGAACTGCGGTATACTGTATATTCAACCACATCCTCATAGACAGACCAGGTAAGGCTTGCTTCACCTGATGCATTCACCGCTGTAAGACCAGTTGGCGGTGATATTGTTTTAGTTTTAGTTTTAGTTGAATTTGAAGCAGTTGCTGGTGTTGCTGTTGTAAAATAGTCGTCAAGTTCTTCATCGGCTGAAATAACTGTTTGTCTGAGTTCTTCTTTTGCCTCTAAATCCGGCGGGACCGCCATTGCAGCAGCTGATAAAAGTGAAGTAAGCATGGTCAATACTACAGATACACTGACTACTCTTTTGGCTTTTTTTAAATGATTACGAAAAAGCCCTGTGAATTTTAAAATTCCTGTTTGTTTTTTAACCAAAAATATTTCCTCCTTTTTCTATAAATATTACTAGGCGTTTGCAAAACGCCGAAACCCGCATCATTGCGGTGTTTTTTCTTTGTAAAACAAAACAGCTCTTCACTATAATGGTCTTATAGATTCAGACATTTTTACGGACAGTCTTTCTTGAATCCGATATGCTAAAATCGGTATAAAAGAAGGGATTTATTGCTGCGTTGGGAGAAAGAAGAAATTTTAGTGCAAAATTTAAATCAGACTTTATAATCAAGTTGTTTGTGGGTGAAAAGATTTCAATATCTTTGCTGCTGAAAATAGAATCCAACGGAACCTGCTGCGTAATTGGAAAAAGGGATTTCTTAATAACACTTCTGCAGTGTGCAGTGAAAAAAGTGAAAAGGCTTATCTGACACAGTACAACAATATTAAGGAAGCCTGAGCCGCTATAGGACGTTATGTCCGCATTTACAATTTTAAACGATGCCATTCTATTCCTGATTAGCAGACATCAGTTGAATGCTGCTATCGGGCATTGCCCTTGCCATATGTGGCTTGACAGATAATCCAGGGGGTGCACCACAAGCTCACGGATATCTAACTAATTTATCTGCCATATCAGTTTATTATAATAATCACAAATTTTCGTTTTGATAAATGAGCTGTTGCGCTTGTTCACATATATGAACTTTGTTCATAATTCTATTTATTAAATTAGATCTCATAAAGAGATCTTTATATTTTTTTATTTTCATATATATGAACTTAGTTTCAATATATGCACATTATATACATAACTCTATATGATGTCAATATTGATTGTGCATTTTATAATAAAAAAGGCTATGTTTTTCAAATCTAAATGAAAAACATAGCCTTTAAGAGCGTTTGCATAAAGACGGTAAACGGATTTTTGTCTTCAAATCATTGATATCCTTTCTATCTTTAATAATCCGATGATTGAAGCAGTCTTTTTACCATGGTAAAATGATTATAAATATGATCGTACAAAATTTTTTCAAAAGGATAGCTGATAAAATTTACGCTTCTTTAGCAAATTTATATAACCTAACCATAGTGTTAGCAAAACAGGAACAGCAAGCAGTTAAAATGGTTGTTATAATATAGTCACCATATAAAAGAAAGGCAAGGTGATTAATTGAATTATTGTGAGGCAATAGAACAAAGCATTCACTTTATTGAGACAAATATAAAAGTTGAATTGACAGCCGAACAAATAGCGCATAGTGTCGGATATTCTGCATTTCATTTCTGCAGAATATTTTCTATCAATCAAGGGGTTCCACTAATGGAATTTGTCCGCAAAAAACGACTATTGCTTTCTCGCGCAGAACTACTAAATAATAATAGAATTATCGAAGTTGCACTTGATTACGGGTTTGAAACTGCCAGCGGATTTTCCAAAGCGTTTCGTAAAGAATTCGGTTACAGCCCAACTATTTATATTTCCAGAATGAGTGGCTGCGGTATTAAAGAAATTATAACAAATATAGGAGGGATTATTATGAATCCTGTTATTAGAAAAAAATCGGCCTTTAAAGTGGCTGGTTATGGTATTAACACAAATATTGCAGAAAGTTTTACAAAGGATATTGCGGCTTATTGGAATACCTACAATGGTGAAAATCTTGAATCCAAAATGTATAAACAATTAAATCCGCCAAAACATGGTGAAGTCGGAATCTGCGTCCCGTGTTCAGATAATGGCAACGCTATATATCTGTTGGGCGTCATCGTTGACGACTTTGAAAACGTCACTTCAGATATGATCTCCATCACCGTACCTGAAGCAGAATACGCTGTTTTTACAACACCGCCTGTCAACAACCTTTGCACAACACAAACATGTGATGATGATCCGCTTTCAATAGCTGTGAAAGAAACATGGAGATATATTTTCAATGAATGGTTCCCAAACAGTGATTATGAATTTGACGAAACAAAAATGGATTTTGAGTTTTATGATGAGCGTTGTCATGGACCTGAAAATGTAGTAATGGAAATTTATGTTCCAATCATTCACAAATCAGCCTAACAAAACGAGCTCCCTTAAAAGGTTCTTTAGGATTCAGTTTAAGCTAATCATGATTAACACGAAATTGTGGGCAACTTCGCTATTTTGAAGTTGCCCACTTTCTTTTTATGGTCATAATCCAAGTATCCTATACACATAAAGCGGTACAGTCAATGCGTGCACAAGCCTTGTTATCTAGCCCTGATTTTTATTCATATTATCACAATGCGTCATCACTATCACCGTTTCCACATTCCCATCGAAGGGAACGCCTTCTTTATAAAAAAATTCGCTTTGGATGGTTATGCCAGTAAGTTCCGTATATCCGGTTCATACCAGAATGCTGATGGTTTTTTTAGACATCAGCGCATCCCTGGTATCGCGGAGTTCTCGTTTTAATCAGGTGGTTTCTTTGCCTTCAGGAGAGGGAGTATGCGGCGGAGAAAAATTGCTTTGAGCATACATTTAGCCTTAAACCATCGTTTTACACGATTATTTCATAATGGGTATCGCTAACCTGCAGAATCTGACAACTCAGCAAAAGATATCAAAGTAGCTGTAAAAAGTAAATTGTGGTACTGGGTATTACCCGATTGGAAACAAATCAAAGGGTTGTCAGTATACTATACTAGGTAATTGCGAAGCTCATTGAATATAATTTGTACAAATTTTATTATAATGGCTTTGAGTGGAATTTTTTTGTGTATTATACAGTATTCAGAGTATCGCAAGTGCTTAATTATAGTATAAGCAGAAAGGAAGTCAAAAAATGGCCACACAATTATTTAAGCTTGTAGTTGATGCTACTACCACAACCGATACTGATATCAATCCGGCAGTTGTTAAATATTTTTATGAACTGCGAGAGACCGAAAGAACTGGTGATACAGTTACCATTCCGGCTACTCAATTTATTGATAATAATGGCGATATCATGACAGGTAATCTTACAACTGCAGTTACAAATAATGGATACTACCTCTTATTTATAAATGGCGTATTACAGCAGTCCAGTTTGTATACAGTAAGCAGCGACGGTTCTCAAGTTGTCATTACCGACGCAGCCACAGTTCCTGTCGGTGCACCGATTACCTTAATTGTAAATAACTTTGCTCCGGTATCTGATTCTTCAACCACAGTAACAACGTAACTATTATATCAGGGGATGTATATTTATTTACATCCCCTTTTTGCTTTCAGGGGTTTGTATATTTATAGAAAGAACTTATATCTTATGATATACATAAGATATAATAATAGTATATTTTCATTCTGGAGTGATAAGAGTGTTTTCTAAAAAACCATTGAATGCAGATGTTTATCAATATAATGCCCTGTCTGACGGCATAAAAAAAATTTACACAAGCAATGATGAACTAAAAGAATATGGGAACAGAGGCATCCTAAGTCCAGATAGTGTCTCCTATTTTAATTTGTTTATCAATGGCGTATTGCAGCCAGAAATTAACTATGAAATTCAAAAAGATTTTCTGCTTCTTAAAACTGAGGATGTTCCTTTAAAGAATTCCACTATTATTATTCTTTTTGTTACCTTTAAGGATAAAGAATTCACCAAGCTAAACTCTGCTTCTGCAAAAGGGTCATTGCCATCAGGTCTTATATCCATTGGTCCTGTAACAGATATGGGTATTACCACCAAAGATGTTGAATCTTCCCATATGAAACTGGAAAAAGTCATTATGACCGGGCCTGATTTTCTTCTTACTGGCTATATTACCTGCTGGGAATTCAAGTTGATAGTGAGTAATACAAGCAATATACCTATTAATCATATTGCTGTAACCGATCATATTCTATTGGATTCTATTTCAGATATAAAAAGCTTATGTTCCTCTCACGGTGATGTTCTTATCAAAGATAATTATATTAACTGGTATATAGATGGAATAGATGCCGGAGAATCTGCTACCGCCATCTTCAGGACAAAAGGTTCCTTTCGTGCCAGTGGTATCCGTTGTGTCAGCAGCGGTTTTGCAGCCGGAAACAGCCTTTCCGGGCCAACAAAAACAGCTATTATTTGTACAACTCCAGTCAAGGTCGGGAAAGGAATGAATATCAATAAAACTACTACGTCAGGGCCACTAGAAGTAAATATTAAAGAAACATACACCTGGAGAGTAGAAATTAAGCTATCTAATCTTAGTGATAATCCAATATTTGATATTTTGGCATCAGATATTATACTTATGGAAAACATAGATCATGTCAGCATTGTCAGTATCTCTCGTGGGATCGCTCTTTTAGAAAACAATAAGATACTTTGGAAAATTGGTATGTTGGAAAAATCAGAAAATTCTATCCTGGTAGCAGAAATCATCGGTTCATTTTCTACAGAAGGAATCAGAAACTTAGATATCGCTTCAGCAGCCGGCCATATAAGTACAGGTAAATTATTTACAAATACTTCACAGGATTTTCAGGTCATGGTCTTTCCAACCGCAGAACCAGTCAAAAGGGAACTATTACTGCAAAACTTTGTATTAAAAAAACCTTTGACTGCACACTTAGATCATATTGAAAAATGGTGCTTTTCTTTAAAAATCACAAATCTGACAAATGATGTTTTGAAAAATATTATTGTAACAGATTATATCCTGTTTGATGAGCTTCACAGTGTATGTACGGAATCTATATCTTCCGGCCATGTTTCTGTCTCTGATAACTCTATTATTTGGAATATTGATGTACTTCCACCCTGCAGTACCTTAACAGCAGCATTTATAGTGAATGGTTCTTTCAATGCCTCCGGATTACTTTCTCTTAGCAGAGCTATTGCGACGGCCGTAAACCCAAATTCAGATACTTGTATCATATCAAATATATCTTCCGGACCTTCAATCAAGGTTTCAGACTGTCTGCATGAGAAAAAAAGAATCTGCGTTTTGGGCAGGGTCTTTCCTCAATGCAAACAAAGGTATTGCTTTAAAGATATTTATGTAAATATGGGTGACCATGATTTTAAAAGTATTGCATTCAAGCCTGGGGGGATTGTAAAAAATACGATAACCATTACTGACTTTGGAAATAAATCGTACTATAAAAAAGTCAGTTTCTTCTTGAAACTGCCTTTTGAAATAACAACTGCAAATAATATTATGATCAAAGGCTGTCTGACAAATATAAAAAGTGAAATTATTATGCTTTTTCCTGAAACAGGAGGTGACTTATCCTCTCCGATTCTGGTAGAAACCAATTCAGAACTTTTAAAAGCTTGTATCGAATCAGATGGACAATTAAAGTTCTCAGTCAAAGTATCTTTTATTTTTAGGGCAGCAGAAACCTTACAGTGCTTAACTCCTGACATTAATTTATATTCAGAGTCTCCCACATGTAAAGAATTTCCTGAAAATTCGGCTTATGATATAGTTGCGCCTAATGATCTTCCTGATTTTTATCCATTACAAAATAAATTATCTTTCAAAAATAAATATAACCAATGCATTGATTTATTTGGTAATCTAGCTATTGAAAAGTATATTATGGCAGGGCCCTTGGAAATCAGTAACAATACCTCTTATATCTGGAGAACCGAAATTAAGATAACCAATAACGGACATGGGCCGGTTAGTAATGTTGTCATAACAGATTGTTTGCTATTAGATCATTTGGTAAATTTTCATAATATCAGTCTGACCAAAGGAACCGTATGCAGGAAGAATAAGCAGATTATCTGGAATGTCGGAACGCTAAATTCCAATCAGACAGTTGTAATGACATCAAAAATCACAGGTTCCTTTTACAACACAGCTAACACGGTTCTAAAAGCAGAAAACTACCAATATAACACAGCTTCAGACGGGATAAAAAAAGAATTTACAGATGATGATTTACTGCCGTATACAGGCCACGGCATACCCGATCCAAATGATGTATCCTTCTTTAATCTTTTTATTAATGGAGTTTTACAGCCAGAACCCGTTTTTTCAGTCAAACCGGGACTTTTAATTCTGAAAACAACAGACACACCTCAAGATGGAGTACCGATTACTCTTGAATATTTGATAATAAAGAATAAAAACGGCCAGCTTCTAAAAGCTGAAGTATATCAATATAACACTCTTGCAAATGGAGGGAAAGTTTTTACCAATGCAGATGAATTGACCATGTATAGCAATAAAGGAATTCTTGATCCCAATAAGAATTCCTATCAAAGTCTCTTTGTAAATGGAGTCCTGCAACCCAGCATCAATTATGTGGTTAAAGAAGGTATGCTGATATTAGATGTAGAATGCACGCCTGAAAAAGAAATCCCTATTACTATAGAATTTATTTCTTTATTCTCATAATCAAGCGGTTTTTATGAGAGAACAAAAACATTTACATTTTGATTACCAATAGAATATCATAGGGTTTGTATGATATCTAAATCCTCGCATCAGTAAACCTATAGATAAGCCGTCACATAATGAAATATTATTGCTTTAACAATAAAATATATCATATAGGAGTTTTATTAATGGACAATAACACTAAACTAATGAGCATTGTTTTTAACCTGGAAAACCCAATATTTACAAGAGAATATGCCTCTGATATTGTCTTGTTTCAGACATATTCTACAGTTCAAACCAATGCAGCAATCTGGACGCCAAGTTACGGTAAAAGTATATACCTTACAGCACTTCAAGTCTCGGCTCCTGCTCCGCTGACCATTCAATTAAAGAGAGGAAATAATAATCTTTTTCTGTCAATCATTCTTACAACTACTCTTGCCACTTATAGTGAAAGCTTTTCTTCTCCTATTAAATTTAACACGGATGAAGTGATTTCCGTCACTACAAGTGCTGTTGGAACTGTAAATATCTCCCTCATAGGCTATGAACTGTGAGGCTATGATAAAATATAGAAAGAGAGTCATATTGTGAAACAAATAATTCAAAAAAACAGTAGTATGACACAAAACAACCAGCAAATTAATGTAGCCATGGAAGAAAGTTCATATATCATTAAATATGATAGTTTTGGTATTTTATCTGCAAAAAAGAGTATTTGGGTCCCGGAAACAGAAAAAAGCATTCTTCTCACAGCAGTACAAGTATCAGCTCCGCTGGATATATCTATTATATTAAGTGATGGTGATAAAAATTTTCTCTCTCTAAGAATAACGGAATCCATCAATACTGTAAGTCAACGTTTTTCTTCCGCATACAAGCTTAAAGCCAATAATGCCCTTATGGTAAGCACATCTGATGAAAAAATAAAATGCAATATTTTTGGTGCTGTCAGCGCAACGCAGGTTGCCTATAACAGCAGAAGTGATTTTACTAATGTAAATAATGCTGCAGGCCTTGCCAACGGAAGCTTTGCTGTTTTAAATTCAGGATTGCTTTTGCAAACCAGAGGAAGAATTGTCTTAGGATATAGTATGCTGCCGTCAATATATACCTATTTGGAAATTAAAAGTGTTGTGATTAAATATTATTGCCGTCTTAACCTGACGGTTGCAATAGGTGTCAGTACAATGATACTCTATTGGCGGCCCGATTCTCAGGATAATTGGACTGAATTGCAGCAGATAAGTCTCTCCTTAATAGGCACTATTGATTATTTGACAAATCCCGTCACGTATGACATAACAAATGCAGTACTTGGAGCATCAAATCCCTGGAACGTAATCAATAATCTGCAGACATCATTTGTAGGAACTCATACGGGGCTGGGTCTTGGAAACGCAATACAGCTGGATGCTGTAGAAATTGAAATCTGTGTGGCAGGTAAAAACCAGATTACACTTTACGGATATGAAAGTTAATCTCCAAATACCTTCCCTGTCTTATGAGCGCCTTCGGTCCCCTATGTTGATCAAGTATGCCGCAGGCGTATCACAAGCCAGATATAAAGGGTGATCCGTCAATGATAAATGATATCCTTATTTTTTTATATCTTAGTACCTAATACCAACACTGCATTATCCATGCCTAGTTTCATTATTCCCCATAAATACAGCGCCCCCATACTCAAATGCCTCTTTTAACCCTTCAAAATCCAAATAATCCTCAATAAATTGTTTGCGCAGTAAGTGAAAAGGAATAAACTCGTTATATTTACCGTCAATCTGCACTTTCTCAGGTAAAGGAAGCTCATATAAATCCAGATCAGATTTTATAATATCGAATATAATATGTTCCAATTCTTCTTTCGTTCCAGTGAAATTCACCTCTAAATAGACACAGGTAATCCAAGGATGTTTACTTTTTATTTTCCTTTTCAACAACGCATAATGAAGAGTTAATAACTGTCGTGTCCCCACCCAGGGGAACACCGCGTATTTTATATCGGAAAGAGGGGTAACCAGATTTTCTAAAATACCGCTATTTCGAGCAATGTATTGTATTTCCGTTAATCGTTCACGGCACCTTTCACTCAAGTACGGATACGGCAAATCACCTTGAAGAATGCTGCGGACCTTTTTTACTAAAACAGTATGCAGCTCCGCATCGAAATCCACGTCCCAGTCAACTACAGAAATACCCGGTACTTTTTTAACAAAAATAACCTTTGATTTTATATTGACATCAACAGTTTCCCATGTCATGCCCGCCAATGCAAAACGAGTACCAACAGGGTAAACCTTATCAACAGTGCCGATTGTACGGTTTTCATCTTTAACAAGCAAATATTCCGGTGCAAGGAAAACCGTGAGAAAATGATGACTGTTTACAATTTTTTCTCCTTCTCTGCCGATCATCAGGCCCTCATGTTCTGTTCGCTGTAATTGCTCAATATTGATAAGATGAGTCAATAACTGTTTATAGTCCTCCTGGGAAATATGGCTAAAGCAACCCAAAGTAAGGATAACCTGTGCAAGAGCTGCAGGGGAAAGTTCACCACTGCTTTTTAAGTGGCTCATCGTTTGATGATACAGAAGGTTGTACGCATGATGATGGGGATAAATTGGTTCTATCCAATGGTCCTTTATATACAGCTCAATAATAGCAATCGTTCGGATAAACTCCCAATTGATAGGCCCCAGTGTATCAGCTGGATTGATTCGGATATCTTCAACAAAGGTAAATAGCAGTTGTGGAACCTGACCTCTACGTCCGCATCTGCCAAGCCGCTGTGCAAAGCTGGAAACGCTGAGCGGGGCACCGACCTGTACTGCTTGATCAAGCGAACCAATGTCAATCCCCAACTCCAATGTAACGGTTGCACCGGTGACAATTTTATCATCACTTGATTTCATCTCATCCTCTGTGTTTTCCCGAAGCAACGCAGAAACATTTCCGTGATGAACCCGGTAAACATCGGGTGCTTTTTTTTGTAACGCAATTTCACGAAGATTTGCCATAACAAGTTCGGTTTCTTCCCGGCTGTTTGTAAAAATGATAGTCTTTTTATCAAGCGTCATCTTAAATAAATATTCGTAATGCTCCCGATCACCCATATTCCCGCCTGTTACAACCTTGTTATCGCTTGCGTCGCTGTCAGCGATATCACGCTTATCGTGCAGGTTAACAAAACGTTCCACATGAAGTTTGATACGCTTCTTTCCTTCTTCCGTTATGGGAGCGGCACAGTTACGGCCGGTTCCCGTATTGAGCCAGTTCTGCGCTAAAGACACATCACCCAGCGTTGCCGAAAGGCCGATGCGCCTTGGATTTACGCCAGTCAGCTTTTGAAGGCGTTCTAAGATGCACAACAACTGAACACCGCGTGCATCGCGCATAAACTGATGTACTTCATCAATAATGACAAATCGCAAATCAGAGAACATTTGGAGGCAGGCGCCGCGCTTATTGGTGAGAAGGCTTTCAAGTGATTCCGGGGTGATTTGAATAATCCCTTCCGGATGCTTGATTAACTCATTTTTCTTGGTTTGTGATGCGTCACCATGCCATTTGCAAACAGGAATATGGGAATCAACAAGTAACTGCTCCAGGCGTTTGAACTGGTCGTTAATAAGAGCTTTCAGCGGTGAAATATACATTACGCCTACCGAACGGGAAGGTTTCTCATACAGCTCCGTAAGCACAGGCAAAAAAGCCGCTTCGGTTTTTCCAGAGGCTGTGCCGGAGGAAAGCAGCAAATTGTCATCACTGCCCCAAATGACCTCGCAAGAGGCAACCTGAATTCCACGTAATTCCTCCCATTTATTCTGATATATAAAATCCTGTATGAAAGGAGCAAGTCTGTTAAATACATCCATTTTAGTTTATACCTCGAAATCTAAAAAATCACTGTGTATAGTTTCATCGGACAGACCACCCTTGGCCATTTCAAAGCTGTTGCTGCCTAAAATATCAGACACACTTTTCTTTGGGTTCTGTTGCAGAATATTGACAAGTTCGATGAAATCACGGATGATTTCTCTTGGAGTGATATGTGTGCCTGCACCAACACGATTATATTCCACCGTCAGGAAGTACAGTAAATCCTCATGACTCATCATTGGTGTATAGTTGTATAGCTGTGCATGAATGTCCCGCAGCTTTTCAACGAGAACATACACCTCTTCTTGCGTAAGCATTTGCAGCCTGATAATGGGAGCGGTTAAGTCCTTCATCTCATCAGTGGCAAAATGTCCTTCTGCAAGGCGAGACCGAAGAGCTTCATAACTGAACATGCCTTTGTATTTATCTTCAATACACTGAGGTGTACCGCCGATTAAAAATCCAATATGCTTTGCTTTGCCCTGTAACACATCATTATACATAGTCAGAATTTTTTCATAATTGTTTTGCCTTGTGATGGAGTTTGGAATCTTAAAAATATTGACAAGTTCATCAATGAAAACCAATAGCCCTTTATATCCGGCGTTTACTAAGAAAATAGCAAATATTTTCAAAAAATCATACCATGTTTCATCCGTAACAATGAAATTAATATCCAAATCTGCCTTTGCTTCCTTGCGGGATGCATATTCACCGCGAAACCACTTCAGTACATTTGATTTCATTGCAACATCATCTTGTTGGTAGGCTCTCCAGTAAGTAGCAATTGCCTTGGCAAACTCAAAACCATTGACCATGCCCTCAAGAGAACCGGCTACGGCATATATCTGTTTTTCAACTAATAGGTCAAACTCTTCGCCTTCTGCTTCAGACTCCGCTCTTATAGACGCCTGTATGCCTGAGATCCATTTTTCCAAAATCAACGGCAGAGCACCGCCATCCGGCTTTGATTTCGTTGAAAGGTTTTGGATCAGTTCTTTGTATGTTGCAAGGCCTTGCCCTTTTGTTCCCGCAAACCGCCGTTCAGGTGAAAGGTCGGCATCAACCACTGCAAAGCCTTTTGCTGTAGCATAATTGCGTATGGTTTGAAGTAAAAAGCTTTTACCGCTGCCATACTTACCAACAATAAATCGAAAAGAAGCACTTCCATCCTCAATCATTTCAATATCATGTAAAATCGCTGCAATTTCCTGTGTCCGCCCTACAGTGATGTATTCAAGTCCTATGCGGGGAACGACACCGCCCTTTAGTGCATTAATTAGTATATTGGCTATCCTCATGGGCAATTTATTTTCCATTATATTACACCATTTCCTTAATTTTATTTATATATTCTTCATATATAGTCAAACAATCATCAAGTTCAAGAATGTTATCACCAATTGTGTCAATCGCCTTTTCATTAATACTGTCAGCCAGCACCTCTAACATAACCCCGTTGGCATCTGCAAAATGTTTCAGATTTGTATCCCCTTGAAGTATTAATTTAAGCGCATTCACTTCTGTTTCCCCGAGTATATTAAAAAGACTTGTCCAATCGTCTTCCATTGCTGCAGAGGCATCGGCAAAAACAGTTTGAGATATAACAGGACTGGCCTCTGCTGTGCTTGATTCAAAATACATCATAGGCTCGGCATCCGGCACAATTAGTTTTTCCTGAGTGTCATCAGCTTCCAGTCTTATTTTATGAAGAGAAGTTTCATCAACGGATACAACAATTTTTGTTGATTCTTTGTAATACTCATTTACCGCTTCGTGAATTATATTTTCAAGGGAAAGGCCCGCAAATTCAAGTTTTTTTATAAGCTCACTGTCAACTAAATTAATATCAGCTGATAGCTTGTGTCTGAATTTTGTAACTTTTCGTAGCTCGGATTCTGTTTGTTTCATAATATAGCCAATGAGCTGCCGACCGCTGTTCATAGCCAGCGTGGAGCTAAAAGACCAATTGTTTTTAGAACATATATATATTTCTTTATCGGAAAACACAACTTTCTTATCCGGTATCTTAAGCGCTGAATAAAACAATGCATCCTTAAAAGGCGTCCATACAGACCTCTTATTTGTCGGATAAAAAATCAAATCGTCAAAAATAATACCAGCCCTATTAAAAACAACTCTAAGTTTATGGATTACAGTACAAAAACAATCACTGAGCTGTCCTTTTGTATCATCGGTAAAAAAAGTTGATTTTCTGATATCATACTTTGAAACATTGCAAAATAAATCAAAGTTGTCGTTCATATCGGTTTCATACATGAATACTTTGGCATAATGTGTTTGCAGATTATTTTCGCAGACAAATTCCTTAAATGGCTTCGGGAGATCATAATAAATATGATAGTCCTTTATCCACTTAATCACATATTTATCAATGGAAGAGTCAAAACGCTTAAAAGCTCTCCAGAAAGACATCAGCTTATCAAGCCCTTCCTGAGAATCAGCTACTCCAATATTATGAATCAGCTCGTAAATATAAACAAAGGCATATGATAATGAAACATTTGTGACATTACCTTTTCTTACATCAGTCCGCCATGTAAAATATGTTCTGAGCTGCGCATAACTCATTTGCTGGTAATAAGGAAAGTAGTTTGAAAACTCTACATAACCATCGTAATCATCCTCGTAATCCTTCATAAAAACAGCTTGTTTATAGAATACTTTGGAATTATTAATCCGTGTTTGTTGGTTATAAAAATGAGAATTGTAATTAAATGGAAGCCGGATATCTCTTGCTATTTGTCTCATTTCATTAAATATCTTACGCCTCTCATCAACGATAGGATTTACTGCTTGTGGCTGAGGTACAGAAAATGCCTGATTACTGTTTGTTCCTCCGTCAATTTCAATCTCAGCAAAAACCTCTTCTTTAACGGAAACAGAAGTGACTTCTTGTAGAAACTGTTTTAATTGATTTTCCTTTTCTTCAAAAAAAGAAATTTGTCCCGGTATTTTAACAGGTTTATATTTCTTGTCAATTTTGTTCATACGCATTTTAATTACGAGAAATACCCGCTACCCCCTTTTTTGATATAAGCTGTCTCTCCAGAAGTCTATTCCTTTCAATCTTTGACAGCTGTAAACAAACTTAATCGATCATCTTCTTCACAATTCTTTTATTGCGACCTATAGAAATAATATATCATATTAATATGGATAACGCAAACAAATGTTCTTATCGTTGACTTCCTTCACTCTGCGTGTTCAAAACAAAACCCACAATATAAAACAAGGCACAGATTATTATCCCTGCCCCTTGTTTTCTACTATCGGCTAATAAAAAATCTACACGTAATTCAATATTGCTTTCAACATAATTCGACGGAAACTTCACAATTCCTATATGCTGTAATAGTGATGATGGGAGGGCGTGGTTGATCTCAGGCCAAAGTCACCCTATTAAACGTATAATAAAATCAGATCGTGGTTTACTGATTTAAATATTCTTCCCGGTAATTCACTTTATCAAATTCAAACAGATCGACAATATTATCTACCCCGAACTGTTCTTTTGTTTTCTCCTGTTTCCCCATCAAAATTAGCATACGGTTCGGCTTGCAGGATATAGACGGGCCCGCATCTTCTCCAGTCTCCATTAACTGCCTATCGGTCATTTTCATATAAGTAAGTCTTATCTTTGCATTATATAGATAATGAGCATTCAATCTATTATTTAAAATACAGTCCTAATAATTAACGGGAAAAACCAAAATTGCAATTTCATTTTTTAAGTATTCTCTTTAAGGAAGCGACATCTAACAAATTCACTGTCTCAAATTTCCCTTTATAAAACACACCCCAGTTATTGAAAACACAAGGCAATTCCTTTGCTTTTTGCAGCGTATCCACTTGAATTAGAGATACAGGAACGTTATTCATTTCACAATGCTGTTTTATCATCTCAATGCTTTGATAGACATAGGGGCATTGCATATCATAATAAATTGTTAGCTCTTTGCTTTCAATTTCTTGGTTTTTAACATTTTGTGCGAACTTTGGCATTGTTCCGTCAAAAGAAAATGCAAGCAATTCATATCCATTATCGGTAGTATCAACAACCTCAAAGCCGAACTTCTTTGCAAATGATTGGTCGGAAAGGAAAGATTTTTGTTTTTTTGCTCCCAGCATACAAATGCCAGATTTACCCTTTTCTCTGGCATCAGCCAAACAATACTCCATCAGCGATTTCCCATACCCTTTTCCTTTGTAACTACCAGAAATCCATAAGCAATACAGATAATAATAATTGTCCCCAGTTATGGGAACCCAAGCTGTTTCAAGAGGTGCGTATTCGATAAAGACCGTAGCTTTTTCATTTAACTTTCTAAAGACATGACCTTCATTTAACCGGTCTGAAAGCCATTGCCGCTTTGCTTCAATACCTTGATGGAGCTTTTTACTGCGGATAATGCAGCATAAATGCTCATTGGCAAGGTTTTCTGTTGTCAAGTTCACAAAATCAGTATTCATATACACCCCCGTTTTAAATGAACATCTATTGCTTATTATGCTGCTAAAAATGTTTAATAGAAACTTTTCTTACGTTTGTTCAAATGGTGTGTTATCAAAAAAAGGCTTCCTCTATTTTTGTATCCCAGCTTTCGATAGAAATGCCGGATGCCTTTGTCAACTTGTGTTGATTCCATGATCATTTTATCGCAATAATCTTAAATTCAACTTCAAACTTATAAATTTACCCCAGGTAAAATAAGTTTCCGTGGACTAATCATCAACGTTAGAAACACACGTTTATTCTTCTTACAAAATTCCAGAAATTTTTGATTCACTAGGCTTTTCTCTCTAGTAAACAGACCGTTTTCACATTCCTGTAGACGGATGGTTTATATAGCGTAGCAAAAATAAATTGGCAGACCCATAGGTGGGGTAAGATTTTTGCCCCACTTGCTGCCATTGACTTTTCCTTCGACTTTGTCATTAACTTCTACAAAAACTTTTGATTAATGGCAAAATCAATTTCTAAGCCCTACAAACTGGAATTTTATAATCCTTTACTTTCAAGTATTTTTTCAAACTTCTTTTCAGATAATATTTCATGCGTTACCAACTCGCCGTTATAAAACAAGGCAAATGTTGTAAAAGGTATTGGAGCCTTTTGTGCTTGTTCTTTATTTACGATATGAACAGCTTGAAAATCTATATCCCTGCTCTTAGCCATTTTTTCTAAAATCGGGACATATTTAGCTGTAAAAGGACATTGACTTGTATAATACAAGGTAAATCCCGACTGTAAATTACGTTCTTTTGTTTCTTTTAGGTATGCCTTAAACTGTGGTTTTTCGGCACCTTCAAAAAACGGAAGGTATAAGAGTTCAAAATATGGATTTACACTATCTGCTGTTTCAAATCCTTTGTATTTCATATATTTAGGGTCAGAAAGAAACCCCATTTTCTTTTTAGATGATAAAATAACAAGTCCTTTTTTTCCCTTTTCCTTACTGTCTTTTATACATTCATCCAAAAGAAGATTAGAATATCCGCTGCCTTTGAACTGCCCTGACACCCATAGGCAGTTAATATACATGTATCCGTTTGCTTCAATCGGTGTCCAGGCGTATTCAGCAGGGATATACTCAACAAAACATTTTCCGCGTACATTACATTTTATGAAAACCAACCCCTCATCCAGTCTTGCTTTTAACCAATCCTTTTTTGAGGTTACCTGAATATCTTCTTTGTTTGATATGGCACAACAAATATGTTCTGTTTCAATATTTTCGTGAGTTATTTTTATTAGCTTCATCATACACTTTCCCCTTTAAATTTTAATTTATCTTTCAACTGCAAAACCTATATACTTATTTGATAGAATCCAAACCTTTTGCCAGAATGTTCATTTTTCTTAGCCCACTATGGTAACCGGAAACATATCTCATTCAAACCGAACATAAAAACACACCTACTTATTCGCGCCAAAACCCAAAAAACCATTGATTTCTTAGCCTTTCCGCTCCAGCAGTACTACCATCTCCACATGCAATGGAATAGAATACTTATACTACAAGCCAAAACCATTCCTTTACACTACCACTTATATCAAAGCCCCATTTTGCAATGGCCTGTTGCAAAATATGATTCATTCTACCCTATCTCCCTCATTTTAAAATGCCCATCTATGCCCCTTCGGCAAACAATCATCACACAATAATTCGCCATCTACTGTAGCACCATTTGCTAATCCTCTTATTGAATCAGGTTTTTCCCGATCCGTAACCCAACTTCCACACCTGCAGCATTTTTCACAATTCATCCTTTGGGGATTCAATACTGAAAAAGTAGCACGTGGCAGCCCCTTGGCAGCAACTCATATTTCCTAAAACTTTTCTTCACTGGTTATATTTGTACTGATTATAACATAGCACCTCTTATTTTTCATACCTTATTTTATAAAATAGAAGCTGCCTATACAAAACTCATTAGGGATTTCGATAATAATTCTCTTCGCAAAGTAAAAACTGACAAAGCTGGTGCCGTTAAAATTGCTCGCTATCTGAATTATATAGAAAAAAAGAATTAGCCAACCAAAATATCAAGCAAAGTAATAAGCAGATAAAACTTGTTCATGCTTGGGTGCTGTCCTCTGTTCTCTATGTATATAATAGAGTGTGGTGTGAGGCCTGCAAGTTGGGCAAGGCATTTCTGTGTCCAATATCTTGCCTCCCACGCCATTTTTATTACTCTTCCAAAAGGTTTGAAATTGAGTTTTATGTTATATAGTATTTCTTTTCATGTTTACATATTGCTACGCTTGCTATTGTTCGTCATCCCGCATATAATTGGTGCATGTTGTTTTATCGAAAAGAAGTTGATTATATGGATTATATTTCTGTGATAGCTGCCTCTGAAAAATGAGGCATATCGGAATGACGGATACAAAAATTGTGTGAAGAAAACATATTGAAGGTACTGAGAAGTTTGGTCAGGCGTGGATGATACACAAAAATGCGGAAAAACCTTCTGATGGACGCCTAAAAGTAAAAAACAAGCAGGAGGACAATTATGGAATTCAATGAAAAAATACAACAACTTAGAAAACAAAGGAATTTAACGCAAGAACAGCTTGCGGAGCAATTATATGTATCAAGAACGGCAATTTCAAAATGGGAAAGCGGCAAAGGCTACCCTAGCATCGAATCACTCAAATATATTTCCAAATTCTTTTCTGTGACCATAGACGAACTTCTGTCAGGTGAGGAGCTTATAAGCCTTGCCCAAACAGAAAATTGCTCCAATCTAAAAAAAGTTTATGACTTTATCTTTAGTCTATTGGACATGATGGCGATTGCCTGTATTTTTCTTCCACTCTATGGAAAATCGGATGGAACATATATCCATGCGGTGAACCTTTTTGATTTTACCGATACTTCGGCGTTGCATCTTACGATTTACTGTACTACGTTTATTGCCATGATGGGAATTGGTACTGCTAAACTATTACTGACTCATTTTGATAAAGAGGCATGGGGTAGCATTGTCACAAAATACTCTCTTGCACTCACCGCTGCGGCTATCTGTTTCCTTGCCGCGGCAAGAGAACCTTATACAACGGCACTTATATTTTTGCTGTTTGTGGCTAAAATCTTTGTTTTGACAAAGCGAATCCAAACAAAATAAAATGCCCTAAAACCCTTGGAAGTTGGCTATGCCACCATAAGTGTCAGTGCTTTTTTCCTTTGTGACGGAAGGTTTCTTGGCTTTTACCATATTAGAACAGATAATAAATTTGTGGTCAGCGCAAGCAGCAATCCACAGAAAGGGATGATGGTTATGGAATTTATTATTGAAATTAAAAATCTTACCAAAGGATACGGAACCGCTACCGTTGTTGATAAGATAAATCTTCATGGGCCAAAAGAGAAAATTTATGAGCTGCATGGCAGAAACAGGGCAGGGAAAACCATTGCAATGAAAATGATGTTACAGTTGGCTTTCCAAACAGATGGATCTATCCGATTGAAGGGAAAGATTATAAAGACAATGCCGCTGTCATTGTCATGGGTATCGCTCTCTCAAATCAAGAATAAGGTGCATTATATTCGTGGACAGCTACATTTTTTCTTGCATGGGGTAAAATCGAGAGTATCAGCTACCCCACTGCCATATCTGTGATAATTATCTTATTACTATCAATAGTTGGGTTTTTTATGACCTTTCACTATTTTCAAAAGGAGGATTTAAAGTAATGGGATTAGATTATATAGAGATTTTGAAAGTTATATTTCTTGGTATTGTAGAGGGAATTACCGAATGGCTGCCCATCAGCAGCACTGGACATATGCTTCTTGTGGATGAATTTATTACGCTTAATATGAGCGAAACATTTAAGGAAATGTTTTTTGTTGTCATTCAACTTGGGGCAATCCTTGCTGTTGTCAATATATTTTGGAAGAAGATGATTCCGTTCCAATTTAAGGACAAAACACAGCCTATTATCAAAAAGGAAACATTTTCTCTTTGGTTCAAAGTTGTTCTTGCTTGTATTCCAGGAGCATTCATAACTATCTTGTTTGACGATTATATTGAAACTCATTTGCATACCCCCGTAGTAATTGCTGCAGCCCTTATTTTCTATGGTATTGCTTTTATTGTCATTGAAATGTGGAATAAGGAACGGTTGTCAACTATTTCAAAATTAGAAGATATTACTTGTCAGACAGCCTTGTTAATTGGACTATTTCAAGTACTTTCCATTATTCCCGGTACCTCTCGCTCGGGTGCCACGATTATAGGCGCACTGTTAATTGGTGTATCACGAGTTGTGGCAGCGGAATTTACGTTTTTCCTTGCTGTTCCTGTTATGTTCGGTTTAAGTGCTATTAAAATACTGAAATTTGGACTTTCCTTTACAAATGAAGAATTGCTTATCTTGGTAATAGGTATGGCTGTAGCATTTGCAGTATCTGTGTTAGTGATAAAATTTCTTATGGGATATATTAAAAAGCATGATTTCCAATTATTTGGTTTGTATCGAATTGTATTAGGTATTGCTGTGTTGCTAGTATTTGCAGTACGGTAGTTCACAAACAATTAGGTAAATATTTAACCATCCTTTTGAAAATCAAAACATGGTGTATGTATTAAGCTCGTCCTTTTTTGCCTTTATATTATCGTATGTCTTTGTCAATGATAAACAATTATGAATCCAAGCTACAAGAGGTCGAGCTTAATAAAATCCTTCTTGAAAATGAAATTGACAGTATGCCGGAAGATACTCGTTTTAGGGAATACAAACTCCATGATAAAACCCTTCGCCTTAATAGACTATATGACAACATTGTAGAGCTGAGGAAAAATTAAAAATGTAAAATTACGCCGCAATGCTGTGGAGCAAGATGCTATCATATTGGAAAACATTGATCTGGATTTCTCCGTAGGAGAATCTTCCTATTGTACAAGTAAACCTCCAAATCTTGTTTGACTTGAAGGCTTGATTTCAATCATTTTTTCTATTTGACATTCTATAGATTATGTTCACTAAAACATAATTTTCTGTCTCTCTTAAGTATTAAGTAACTGCGCCCTAATAAGTACTTCTTCAAAATTAATGAACCATTCAAACCTATAGAAAACTGCTGAACTATCAAAGAAGCAAAATGAAAAGGGATTTCTCTCCTTAGATTTTTTAATTATCTTACATAATCGAATGAATCTATCTTTTTCTTCCTTCCCCATTCGTTTTAAATACGGATATTTCCTTTTACTTGTTCTTTTGTAGCTGCTTCCATCTTTTGCTTTAATCGACCTATTATATCTTTTTCGTAACAAATGCATAAATCTTCAATGCTCCTACCCTGAACATTATTTTGGTTCAATAATTTATCTAAGGCCAATATCTTAATCATTTTTTTCCAAAATAAATTGTCATTTTTAATATTAGGGTATTTGACTTCATCTAGTAAAATTGCGATATCCTTAGAATGTGCAAACACTAATTTTTTTAGTACATCTTTTTCGTCCGGCAGTGGTTCTCCGGGAAGAATCTGGTACAAGTCATTTGTAATATCAAACAAAATATTATATTCTGTAAAATGAAAGCATATATCATATTTTTCTAGCCAATCTAATATATAATCCAAATTCCTATTTTAAAATATCCCTTTTAAATCACATTTCTTTCCAAAGACATTCTTAAATTTAACTTTATTCAAACCAGTTTTCACTTTTGTTGCATTTATTAACTCCTGCGCCATGTCATTTGTGATTTCATCTCTACACCATAGTCCATCCACCATAAACGCCGGTGACGCAGGGCATTTATTATAACCTAAATCCTTATCTAAATTTATACGCATTTTTCCAAAATTTTCTGTTTCATCATAATAGAAATGCATTTTGGAATCTGCGATTTTCTTACATCCCTTTATTTTTTCATCCCTTATCTTTTTATAATCACACATCTTTTAATCTTTTCAATTCTATACCACTTTTTAATCTGTTTGAACATTTCCTTTGTTCCTTTACACTTATCCATTCCTGAGACGGTATCACAACAAATATTTTCAACAAGCATATATAATTCTTATTTCCTCAATTTTATCTAGCGCAGCACTCATCAATTAATTCTAACATAGGAGTTTTGTCTTTCATAAAAGCTCTTGATTGTTATTTATAATTTTCAAAAAGCTTTTTAAGCAACTCGGCTGTTTCCTCAAACCCATATTTTCTTAAATAATACTCCATATTTCTCTCAAAAATACCGTAAAAAATCATAATGAAATCACCATTGGAATTACATAATTCAAATATTTTCCTAATAGTCCCTACTCTTTCATAAGCGCTTAATAAAATAGTGCCTTTAAAATTAAAACAGAATCCGTTATAATAAGCAACCCAGAGTATTACTTTTTACATTAAGCAATTACATCCGGCGACCATGGCATCATATCATCCAGTAACTCCGTTGATTCCATCAATCGGTATCGGGCATATAAAGCAATAAATACTCTAAGCAGGCATATACATTAAGGCCATTTGCTTTTGCGGTCTCAACGATACTATATACAGCAGAAGATGCATTTGCTCCTTTAGAAGTATCTGCAAACAGCCAGTTTTTTCGTCCAACAGTGAATGGGCGGATAACATTCTCGCTGCATTGTTTGAACTGAAGCATCTTCCATCAAGAATCTTAATAATTAAAATAGCGGGGAGTGAAACGCTTATAAATTTACCCCCCCCCACTCGATAAAATAAGTTTCCTCGGACTAATCACCACTGCTAGAAACACACGTCAATTCTTCTTCCAAATTCCCTCAAATCTTTGATTTACCGGGCCTTCCGCTCCAACGGCACGACAGTTTTAACATGCAGTGAAATCTCTTTGTTATCTATTTGACAACATCACAAAAAAGGGTTGCCATATGGTTATCACCGCCCGCTTTAATAAATTCAGAAAGCCTCATAAATCCTCATTTTATGCGGGATAAGATAACAATTGTTTCCACATTTGTTGATGCTATGATTCGGATTCCTGGAAGGCGTAATTTATCCTTGGTGGAACGATTATTATTCCAGCCAAAACAGATACTAAGTCTCTTTAATGATATATATATGAATTTCAAAAATTTATCATAAAATTTTGTTTGATTGCATAGAAAACCGCACAGAAGCATTTTCATTAGAATAAACTGAACTGAGAATAAAAATGCGTTGCTATTTAAGCAGTCTTCAGGAGTTTATATGGACAATAACAGCTATAATAAGGAAGCAATGGCAAGTGCGGGTTTACCTTATGATGATATAAACTGGTATACTATTGCAGGTCAGCCGTTTGGTGCTGCATCCAGATTCAATGTTATTGTATTTAACGATGCAAATAACATTATAGATATTGAAGGGCCTGTAGCAATAGGCGGAAGTTTTTACAGCCCAAGGGGCTTAAGCGTTGGCTTTGTCCGTAGAGGTAACGGAACAGTCAGTTACTCGCCGGATTTAGTACGCTTTTTAGTTGGCGGTAATGTATCTATGGCCGGCCCTTTGGTTGTTATCGGCCATGTGGTTGTCGGCGGTGGATTCCGTGCAGCCAATGGAAGTACCTACTTAATCGGAAAAGATGGCACGACTGATGGAATACAAGAATTAAAATTTTTATACCAGGCCAATGGGGGCAGTCAATATTGGACACCATCGGATAAGGGTGATCATTATGTGGTTCCCAGTTATGATGTACCAAGATATATACCTGCAAGCAGGATAGATGCTAACCTACCACGTTTCTTTAGTGATGCAAGGAAAAGCATCGAATACTACCAAAACTGTATTGAAGCTTTAACTCCAAATGGAAGTGTAGTGGATAATAATTATGAATGGATTTTAAGGGGTAATGACCCTGTACAGAATGTATTCCTTATAGATGTAAGACCGAATGGTTTAATCAACAAAGGGATACGTGCAGAAGTTCCACAAGGAAGTACGGTCATTGTAAGACTGAGAACGGGAGCAAATGCCCATTTGCAATACGGTGTTTATGGGGAAAGAAATAAGGCGAATCAGACATTGTATTTGTTTGAGGATGCAACTAATATCTATATGGAAAAATCTTCCGATATCTGGGGAAGTATACTGGCACCACAGGCTATGTTCCATGCACATCCTACAGGCGGTCATGTAAGCGGTAATGCTGCCTTAGGAGCATTTGCGGTAAATGCTGACAGCGGCTTTGAATTTCACTATTTTCCATTTGTTGGAGGTATGATGTGTCAAGCCATAACACCAGCCCCTACAGTTCCAGCTCCTGCGATTCCAGCTCCGGCAGTTCCAGCTCCTGCAGTTCCAGCTCCTGCAGTTCCAGCTCCTGCAATTCCATCTCCTGCAGTTCCAGCTCCGGCAGTTCCAGCTCCGGCAGTTCCAGCTCCGGTAATTCCGGCTCCTGCAGTTCCGGCTCCTGCAGTTCCGGCTCCTGCAGTTCCAGTTCCTACAGTTCCAGCTACTGCAGTTCCAGCTCCTGCAGTTCCAGTTCCTACAGTTCCGGCTCCTACAGTTCCGGCTCCTGCAGTTCCGGCTCCTTCAGTTCCGGCTCCTTCAGTTCCAGTCCCAGAAGTACCTCAGGTGTGCCCAACGTGTCCGGCACCGCCTCCATGTCCTGCGTCGGAACCATGCCCAACGTGTCCGGTACCGCCTCCATGTCCTGCACCGGCACCATGCCCAACACCGCAGCCATGTCCGGAATGCCCAACACCGGAACCATGTCCAGTTTGCCCGGCCTGCCCGGTACCGGAAAAGGAATATATTCTCGTTCCAATAACAATACCTGCAGAGTGTCCCGTGCCGGAACCCTGCCCCGTTTGCCAGGAATGCTTGATTAAACCCTGTATTATCACGGGATGTATCTGGGGATGCCGCTGCCAAGATTTCCATGATTGGGATGTAAAATTATATCAGAGATGCAACGACATCGATACTGTTCTGTACTGTGTACAGATTAACGGTTGTGGCTGCTTTGAATTTACAGTTCCTTATGAAGGCTTTTATATCTTAAAAGTAAGGATGTCTAATAGCTACTGGTGTTAGTATATAAGTGTGGACACGAAAAGTTTAACACGTTAAAATATCAATATGAAAGGTGCGTGTTAATCA
>CABJBM010000032.1 GCA_902363835.1 Lachnospiraceae bacterium | reverse complement strand
TAGCTGCGGTACGGCTTATACCTTACAGCGTGGGACTTTCACCCACCGAACTTCAAGCCCTTTGCTGGGCGCACCCTATAAAGCAAAAAAAGGCTTCCACTTTTCACAGTGGAAGCCCTCGAAAGGCACAGATTTACTGGCTTTGAAACCAATATATCTACAATTCCTTTTATTATTGATGTTCCCGAGCGGATTTGAACCGCTGGCCTTCCGCTTAGGAGGCGGACGCTCTATCCTGCTGAGCTACGGAAACTCCTCTATGAAACTGTAAAGAAATGAACAAAATTGACTTTCTCTTTTGCCTTCCTTTACGGTCCGTCTACTATTATATTCATAATCCCACATTTCGTCAAGACAATTTTACATTTATTCCACTTGCTCCGCAAAATTCACGGTTCCCTGCATCCATATCTGTCCCTTAAATCTGCGCCCGATCTCAGGAGTTCCCATCAGATCCTTTTTGGCGATTCCCACATGGAACATAAGATCACTGCACTCTAAAGTGAAATCATAAACCTCTTCATCGGTGATCTGGTTTTTCTTCTCTTCTATCTTTATGATCTCTCCTATAATGGAGTACTGGTCGCATTCCACACCGCAGGGCATAAAGCAGGAATCAATGATGGAATATAAATCTTCCTTCATCACTCTTCTGGAAGCCTGGGAATATAAATCAATATCTTCAATGGTTAAGGTCTCCATAGCATCTTCATCACCGTTCTTTGCCGCCTCCAGGAGCGTATTACGGTCTTTTGCAGCCACTTTGGCCTTTTCCCTCTGTATTTCTGTTTTCTGGATGGGGAGAAGGACTTTTCCGCTTACCGCAAGGCCTGTAAGGCAGACATCCTTAGTATCCATAGGATGATGATCAATGATCCGTTCCCTGCATTCAAAGGAATTATCTATATAGAATATGAGTGAAATCCCTACCTTATATTCATCCATAAGGCCGGCGTAAGTCTCCCGCTCTGTATGCCGCTGAACGGAACAGGCTACTTCTGATGTCTTATCATTACTTTTCAAATACGGATAATAATAGCTTCTTTGAAATTTCCCTTCCCGGTCCATCTCTCCAAAAATAGCAATCCCCATACCCGGAGCCACTTCCCTGCGGAGTTCACAGAGATTGGATTCCTCATCAATCTGAATCCGTTTCAAGCCGGACAAGTCTTCACAGAGATTATCTAATAACTTATCTATTTCCCTGTCTTTTTGATAAAGGCTGAAACCAATGGTTCTTAAGAATTTATGCATAGGATCATCACCTGCTTTCTGTATTTCTAGGATAGTTTTCAGGAAAACAATAAGGCGAAGAACACTTCGCCTCAAGCCTTATCGTTTATTATATACCATAAATGATGATAATGCCAGCACAATTTTCTTAATTTAAAAATTGGGGCCGGTTCCCATTTTATAAGGTACCGGCTCCTGCTTTACCTATACAATACCCTGTGCTGTCATGGCCTCAACGACCTTTTCAAAACCGGCGATATTAGCGCCTGCCACATAATTTCCCTTTACGCCGTAACGCTCTGCCGCAGAAGCTGCCTTTGCATAAATATCCACCATGATCCTGTGAAGCTTTTCATCCACTTCATCAAAGGTCCAGGAAAGCCTCTGGCTGTTCTGGCTCATCTCCAGAGCAGATGTTGCGACCCCGCCTGCATTGGCTGCCTTGCCCGGCATGAAAAGCATTCCGCTTTCTAAAAAGAAATCTGTTGCTTCTCTGGTAGACGGCATGTTAGCGCCCTCTGCAACTGCAAAGCATCCG
This sequence comes from Lachnospiraceae bacterium, assembly GCA_902363835.1. Taxonomy (GTDB): domain Bacteria; phylum Bacillota; class Clostridia; order Lachnospirales; family Lachnospiraceae; genus Lacrimispora. The sequence continues at coordinate 64,654 of CABJBM010000032.1, read as the reverse complement.
TTTGCTCTCAGGGTCTTTGCATCATCCAGGTTTAACTCATTCTGTGTTGCACATGGAAGGGCAATGTCACATGGAATGCTCCAGATTCCATTTCCTTCTGTATAAACAGCGGTTGGAAGCGCATCGGCATATTCCTTGATGCGTCCCCTGCGTACTTCTTTGATTTCCTTAACCAGGTTGAGATCAATTCCATCCTTGTCATAAATATAACCGTTGGAATCGCTTAATGCGATGACCTTACCGCCTAACTGATGTACCTTTTCCGTGGCATAGATAGCTACGTTTCCGGAACCGGAAATAACCACATTCTTACCGGCCAGCTCCTTGCCGTTATTCTTTAACATCTCATCAAGGATATATACAAGGCCATATCCGGTGGCCTGGGTACGTGCCAGGGAACCGCCGTAGGTTAAGCCCTTGCCCGTAAGAACTCCTTCATATAAGCCGGTCAGCCTCTTATACTGGCCGTATAAAAATCCAATTTCTCTTGCTCCCACACCAATGTCGCCGGCAGGAACGTCCTGGTCGGCTCCAATGTATTTGGACAGTTCTGTCATAAAGCTCTGGCAGAAGGCCATGACCTCTCTATCTGATTTACCCTTTGGATCAAAGTTAGAACCTCCCTTACCGCCGCCAATGGGAAGGCCGGTCAGAGAATTTTTGAATACCTGCTCAAAGCCCAGGAATTTTAAGATTCCCTGGTTAACGGAAGGATGAAGGCGTAAGCCTCCCTTATAGGGTCCGATGGCGCTGTTAAACTGAACGCGGAAACCTTTATTCACCTGTACCTGCCCATTGTCATCCACCCAGGGCACGCGGAAGGAAATGATCCTCTCCGGCTCCACAAGGCGCTCTAAAAGGCCCATCTTGCGGTATTTCTCTTCGTTGGCATCAATGACAAGCCTTAAGGAATCAAGGACCTCTTTTACGGCCTGATGGAATTCAGATTCCCCTGGGTTCTGGTTCACGACTCTGTCATAGACTTCATCCACATATGACATAATTTTTTCCTCCTTGGATTGGTTTATACATGCTTACCACATATGACTAAGTTCCTTAAATGGGCAAAAAGAGGCCAGAACTTTTGTAAGTTCCGGCCCCTTTGCCTTATCATAACTTCTAAAAAATTATAACAAGTTCATTTAATAAAGTCAATAAACAGTTTTCCTTAATTTTTTTAATTTTCTTTTTTCTTTTTGCTAAGTGCCGCATAAAGAGCCATCATAAATCCTGACAGGGCCATCATCATCTTCCCGGCAGCATTTTGCCGGTCACCTGTCTTTGGCAGATTGGCAAGGGGTACGTTTCCGTCATCAACTTTCAGCAGATCCACAGTTCCGTCACCCGGTAAGTTGGCAAGAGGTACTGGATCCGGCACAATTGTCACCGCAGCCCCTGGACCGCCTGGGTTATCTCTTCCGGAAGGTCCGCCCGATGATCCGCCGCCGCCCCTGATCCTCTCATCCTGAATGGTAATGGTAAAGCTGTTGATTCCATCCAAGGTCACAGGCGGGATATTGCTATTAATATAATATCCGTCCGGCGCTTTTGTCTCTAAAAACGTATAGGTATCTTTTGGCAGTCTCTTGATTACAAACTGTCCTTCGCTATCGGTCACAAAGGTTCCTGCTGCCGACTTATCATCCGTATATCCGGCAAAGGAAGCGTTATCCAGCTTCACATACCTTCCATCAGAAGCTTTCACGATAAACTCAGCACCTTTCAGCTTCACATCGGCATAGACCGCATTGGTTTTCACCACAGTGATCTTTGACGGCATATTGGCAATTGCTCCATTGGTTTTTTCAAACAGGCCCGGTGTTGTATACCGGATTTCCTTATTGGTGTCATTGATGGTAAATTCTGCTGTCCATGGAGCAGCTCCAAGAAGGTATCCATCCGGCGCCTTTGTCTCAGTCAGACGGTAAGTGCCGTATGGCAGGTTCGTTATAAACCCTTCTCCGTTTAACACAAAGGTTATGGTATTGCCTTCCACCTGATCCGCCGTCCAGGAAGCGCCTTCTGCAGCCGCCTGATAACGGTAGCTGTCCCAGGCTCCCGGAACCAGGGTCGAAAGGTTTGACAGCATAAATTCTGCTCCCTCAAGCCTCTTTCCGGTGTTTTCCCCATCTACCTTTTCCATTTCCAGATTTCCGGTGCTGATCTTATTGGTAACGGTAATGGTCATAAAACCGTCATTTGAAACGGCTGCAGCGCCGCTGTTATCCTTTAAGATGCTTACCTTGCCTTCTTCGTCAATTCTGATATAGAACGGGTCAATGGAACCATACCGGTCAGAAGAACTCTCCCTGATCTGGTAATCGCCGTGTTTCAGTCCCAGGTAAATGATCCCGTCAGCTCCGGTGGTAAACGATCCTGTATCAGAGTCCCTGTCAGTCTTAAACCGGTTTGCTCCAAAAACTGATAAAACTCCATTTTCTGCATATCGTCCCGGCCCTAAAATATCGAACTGTATTCCGCTTATGCTGTTTCCAAGATTATCTTCTTTCTTAAGCCGGAGTTCAAACTGTGCCCTCTCATTGACTACTTCATTGCTGTTTCCAAGGTCCGCACTCTTTTGGTCCTCAGTAATGGCAAACTCAAACTCTGCCTTTCCATTGAGGCTCAAGTATCCGTTTGGTGCCTTTTCTTCTTTAAGAGTATAGGTTCCGTATGGGATTCCCTTCATATCCACATGGCCGTTCACCGCTGTAAAACGGATTTTACCGCTTTCTGCTTCAACGTCAATGATTCCCATTGTCTCCAGCTCAGCCTGGCTCTTATTCTCCAGATCCTCTGTAAAATGTTCAAAGGCTCCGTCTACTTTTGTTTCCTTTCTGGTTAAGGAGAACCAGGCAGAAGCAATGGCCTCTCCTGTGGAACTGTCCACCTTGTCAAATACCAGATATCCTGTTCCATAATCGTCGGCAACAAAATCATTTCCATCTGCAAGGACCGTGTAAGCCTCTTTGTCGCTGGCCAGAGTCACTTCATATACTCTGTCGCTTAATTCATAGTTGGCGGGAGCCTTCTGCTCCTTCACATAATAGGTTCCCAAAGGAAGCATTTCCGATTCCCCAATGCCGCCATTTCCAGTTGTCATGGTGCCAGCAAGTGCTGTTAAGTCCTTGTCGGAGTAAATTTCAAATACCGCTCCGTCAAGCCTCATCTCATGGTTGTGAGATGCAGCCTTGTTAATACGTATTCTGGCCTTATTCCTCACATCATATACCACTGCTGTTTCCTCATTGCCGGATTGGAGCACCGTTATTTCCGTATCGGCAGATACGCCGTAATTGGCAGGCGCTTTTATTTCCTTTAAAACGTAATTTCCTGCCGGGAGGCGTTTTACAACAGATCTTCCATCGTTTCCGGTGGTAAACACGGAACCTTGTTCCTGGCTTTCCTTTAATCCGGTATAGGAGTTGCTTTCATCCAGAGTCACATACTTTCCGTCTGCGGTCATGAGCATAAATACAGCACCAGACAGTACTTCCTCTGTCATTTGATCCCGCTTTTCAATGTTCAGTTCATGAGGCGTATTAACAATTCCATTTTCTCCTGTCAGACTCACACCTTCGGCATTTTCAATGGTGAAATTTTTGGTCCATTCACTTCCGCTGTTAAACAAATATCCGTCAGGCGCTTTTATTTCCTTTAAGGTATAGCTTCCGTAAGGAATCTGGGTCAAAAGACCTGCCTTCGTATTTCCGGTTCCATCTACCTGGAACTTAATCCACAGCCTTCCGTTCTCGCTTCCTGTTGATACCCCGGAAACGCCCAGACCTGTCACATGATTCTGGTAAGCTGCAAACGCCCCATTGATCACTGAGTTTCCGCTTAACTCAAACTGCACTCCAACAATGGCTTTCCCGGTTTCCCCGTCGATCTTCTCTAAGTTAAGAGAGCCTGTTTTGATCACATTCTTTAAGATCAGGTTGATCTGGTTCTGATCTGCGCTGTTTAAAGTGAGTTCACCCCGTCCTTCTCCATTTAACAGAGAAACCTTTCCATTCACATCAATTCTTACGTAGAATGGCTCCACAGATTCATAACCTGCCGCAGCCAGCTCCTCTATTTTGTAATCTCCATAGGGCAGGTTCCACTTGATAAGACCATCTCCATCAGTCTGTTTTACTTCATATCCGCTTACTGACGGATCATTTAGCTTAAAGCTGGCCTTGCTGAATGGGATCCATGAACTGCTTTCATATTTTCCAGGGCCTGTTATGGCAAAGCTTATTCCGGCTACCGTATCATTGCCTGCATTATCTGCCTTTTTAAGGCTTAAACTGTATTCAGTTCTGGTATTCTTGATGAGATTGCCCTCAAGGCCTGAAAGCACTGCCTTCTGCCCGTCTGTTTCAATCTGGAAATCAATATCAGCCTGTTTCTTTGTGATATCATAACCATCAGGTACCAGAATTTCCGATAAAGTATAAGTTCCAGATGGGATTCCGGTCAGTGTTACCTCACCTGATACCACTTCAAACGCTACCTCACTGTTTGTTGCCGTTACCTTTGTCACTCCCATGGATTCCGGATTCGCCTTCATGGCCTCTGTAAATGCTTTCCAGGCGTCTTCCACTGCAGCATTCTTTTTCTCAATCTTAAATACAGCTCCGCCCAGTTCTTTTTCCGTCAATCCATCCAGCTTTGTAAATTCCAGTGTTCCGGACACATAGCTGTTCTTAACCGTTACCGTGCTTGGTATGGGGTTTCCAGCTGTCTTAAATTCCTTGCTGAGAAGTTCCCAGGCCTTTTGGCCCTTTACCTGGTAGGAAGCCATTGGTACCATATCACTGGTTTGCGCCCTGGCAATCTCATATCCTGCAGGTGTTCCATCCTCTACAACAATATAATTCCAGTAATAGAGAAGTTCTCCTGCATTCCATACTGCCTCATCCCCATTTAAAGCCGTGTTTCCCTGTGCAACAGGGCTTCCAAGGTCTGACACATTCTTAATTCCGTTTTCCCGGAATGCTGCCATCTCCTCATTGCTATACGGACCGTAAATGCTGAAATGAGCGCCTTCTACCGGATTCCCGGCTTCATTTGTCTTCTTAATAGTTACATTTCTAAATGGTACAAAACCAATATCCTTTGTCTTATCATACTCATCTCCTGCCGACCATAGGAAGAAGTCTTCTGATGCATAAGAATCCTTTGTCTCTTTAAAGTTGCTGTCAAGACTTTCTTCATAATTACTTCCTCCTGCTGCCAATGTCTTAGGAAGCCTTGCTCTTCCGGCCTCCGCATTTTGCCCTGTAGAAAGCATGGTCGGTTTTGTCAGCTTGAGTACCAGATCCTCATATCCCTTTGGCATTGTTCCCGTTGTCACATAAATCCGGTAATGGGCAGGGTCTTCTCCCTTTAGCCTGGATACGATCAAGGACTGATTGCTGTACCAGCTGTTTTCCTGTTCCGCAGTGAATTCCGATCCTGTAATGCCAAAAGGCTTTGCAGGCGTCAACTCGTCAAACAGGAATCTGGCATCGCTTAAGTCCACCTTACCTGACACTTCATCGTCGCCGTTCTTTCCGTATTTCAACAGACTGACCTTAAAATACTTTGACTGGAGCAGGGGAAGCAGATCTGTAAGAAGATGATCCTTTTCAAGGCTCTCATCCTGTATTCCATTGTTATTATCGTCAATCCATATCCGTCCTGATACCTTTACTTTTCCCGGAACCAGAACTACCTGAACCGCATTGCTGGTCTGTGCCTGGGTGAATTTTATTTCAGACGTATCTGATAAACTCTTCTTATAGCTATAGGAGGTGGCAAAGTCATTGACCGCATACCCATAAGCTACACTATCCAGTTCCTTCATGTCGTTATAAGGAACAACTGTCTTATAGGTTATCACCAGGTTTTCCCCTGGGGCCAGATAGAAGTCAGGATCAGTAATCTTAATGCGAATCGCCGCAGGATCACTGGAGTTTCCGGACCAGAACCCGTCATTGTTATCGTTCAGCATGGATTCTTTTCCTTGCTGTGCCGTTACTTTGTTGTTAAATACTGCTTCAGAATAGGTCACCTGATTGCTAAAACCTTCGACCTTTCTGCCTTCCTTGTGATCTGTCCTGTTCTCAATGGCAATGGATACAATATTTTCATACTTTAGCCGGTAATCACTGAGCCGTTCAAAATTGCCGGTACTGTAATCACCTTTGACCGGAAGGATATCCATGAGCTGCAGCTTGGTGATATAATCGCTGACTGAAGCATTGTTTACCATGAGCCGGTATAATACAGTGCCGTCATATTCGGTCAGATCCGTATTTTCCGCGCTCTTTGCCACCTTTCCTACGGTTGTTCCCGACACAAATCTGGTATCTAGGTTTCCTTTTACTTCCTTATAGAGAACCAGCCCTGTTCCGGTGCTCATGGTATTCTCTGCAGAATCTGAAGCGAATCCATAATTGCGGTACTTTTCATCCGGCAGCTGCACAGCCTTTGGCAAATCTGCACTGGGCCATTTGCTGCCTGAATCTGTTTTGATCATAAAGGAAGCACCGGTCTGGTTTAATGAAAACGCAGGCTGCAGAACATCACTTGTAACATAAAGTTCATTGAGAATGTTCTTTCCATAATTGATAATACTTCCCGCGATCTGTGCTTTTACTTCAACTGTAACGGACTCTCCCTTATCCAAGGCTCCGCTGAGCTGGATGAATAAGGTCTCCCGTCCGGTGGTTGGGTCAACTTTTTTAATGGTCTTTTCAATGGCAACGCCCTGTGGGGCTGCCTTTAAGGTGACAGCCTTTAACAGGCGGTTCTCACCGGTTGATTCTCCTGATACCGTAACACCAAGAGGCACGTAATCAATGAGGATTGGCTTTTGCATCTTCGCAATATCAGGATCATCGCTTGTTGTATCGTTCTTAACAGAAAGAGTATAGGTCAGAATATCACTTGGCTGGATTCCTTTAATTGGATCCACACTCTTTTTTACAGAGATCGTCGGTGCCTGACTCTGAACAACCTGAATATCACAAACCTGCTTTGTCTGGCTCTTTTCCTGATTCTGAACCAGTGTTCCATTGATATCCCACTTTCTATAATCCATGGCCACTTCGGCCTCATTGCGGATATACTTGATTTCTTTCTTAAAGGTTCCATCAGACAGTTCTGCCTCCTGACGGCTCAGCTTCACCGTAACATCTATGCTTCCCGGCACGAAATCATTTCCAAGAACATAATGGTTTTCTGTGGAGGCCTTCAGGGTGTCATCCCGGTAGCTGATCTGGAAGGATTTGACCATTTTACCGTTTACGGGTTTAATCACGCCGATCTCTCCGTCACCGGACACTGCAACGCTCTGAACCTCTCCCACCTGGTTTCCGTTAAAATCATAGAAGGTCACATCCGCCATAATGGTTCCGGTCTTTGCCCCCTGAATATGGTTTTGTTCTGTGGCTTTCCCAGGCTTTACACCGGTAATGGTGTATTTCTCATAGGTATACTCAGGCTCTAAAAGGAGATCTTTTCCTGCATCCAGCATCTTTAATCCGGTATCCGTTACTACAAACCGGTCCAAAGGTATGCTGTTGATTCCGTGAGGCGTCAGGGTATAGGTCACTGTCTGCCCCTCATGCCACCACAAATCCTTTAATGAGGTTGTAAGAGAAGTCTTATCCAGCGTTACCCCTGTCTTCTGTTTTACGTTTGTAAATTCACAGGGATCCGGAATCACACCTTTTTTAACTTCTGCTGCTTTCCTGTAAACGGTTCTCGCATCATCTTTGTTAATGATATAGCCCTGGCTGTTCTGGGCCACTGCCATCTCTTCAATGATATAGGTTCCCGGTAACAGAAGCACCGTGGTTCCTGTCTCCCCATATGGAACAGTAACTGTATTTCCAACCTGGGTTCCTGTTTCTTTATCCATAACCTTCATGGAAACGGCAATGGAACTGCCAGGATTATCTGATTTATTTACATCGTTTTTAATGAGCTTTAAAGGCAGTGCTTCCTGGTTATGAGCCTCAAAGTCATAAACTCCCGGAGTAACGGTATTGCTTCCTGTGAGAACATAAAGGTCAAGGCCTGTTTTGGTTTCTCCGTTCTTTGTCACATCCGATACTGTGGGAAGAATGGTTCCTTCCGGCCCTTTAAAGGAATCCATGCGGAATGTTTCAAAGCCATTCTCACTCTTTATTACCTCATAAACTCCGTAGGAATCCCCTGCTGGAAGTTCAAGTCCCCGGAAGGAAAGCTTTCCCTGGGAATCTGTAATACCTTCTAAAACAAATTTCCAGGTACCTTCCCCGGTTCTTCTGTAAAGTTCAAAGGTGATTCCTGACTTAAGGGATTCCAAACCTCCATTTCCGCTGTATTTGGTAATCTGTAAATCAATACCGCCCTGATTTTGCACGGTAATCGCTGTTGTTTTTCCTGTTTCTACCTTCAGGCCTTCCGTTGGTATGGCTGTTGTAATTGCAATATAGCCTGCAGGAGCATTTATTTCTTTAATATAATAAGTTCCGGGACTGTAGATCTTGGTGGAAAATACGATTTCGTATACTCCGCTTTGGCCTATCTCTGCAAAATTTCCCACTTCATTGGTCAGCTGGGGATCAGAATACAGCTTAAAGGCTGCTCCCGAGAGTTTCTTTGTATTATCCGTTCCATCTACCTTGGTCAGAAGTATCCTGGCCTTTGCATATTGATTGCTCACTGCAATGGATACCGGGTTTTGGGATGTAAAGTCAGTCTCTGCTCCCACCTTAATATATCCGTCTGCCTGAAGGATTCCGTTTTCCACCGTACCTGGGTCCGAAAGCATCCAGTCAGGGTTCTCCTGCTCTTTCAGATAGTAGGCGCCGCCCTCCGGCTTCTGTGGAAGAAGCACAGTTCCCTTTGCTGCGTAATAGCCATCCTGAGCTTCAAATTTCTGAATTCTTACCTGTACCGGCTTGCTGTCTTCGTCTAACACCTGCTTATAGGCATTATTAGAATAGGTGTAAACATCAAATACGATTTCAGCAGGAAGCTTACTGGCAATGTTCTCGTCATTTTTAAATCCGTCGCCAAAGAAAAGCTTCTTTGTTACGGTCAATTCCGTTTTCTTTCTGTTTTCAATGGTGACTGAAGGATTATTTTCATATCCGCCTGCCATATCTCCCACTAAAGCCACAATGATTGGCTGAGCATCAATGGTATAACCTGCCGGAGCTTTCTGCTCTGTGATCCGGTACCAGCCAGGTTCACAGTCTTTCAGCGTATAGGAGCCATCTTTGTTATCTGTCAGGGTTCCTGAGGCAGTACTAAAGTCCTGATCTGGCTTTGCATAACCTTCCTCTTTTACATTCTGCAGAACCCCTCCCACCAGATCAGTACCGGAGCGGAACTTCAAGTATTCTACATGAAAAGAAGCGCCCGCCATATTAGAACCACTTTTCTTTGTTTCTGCATCAATTTTATGAATGGTTAATTCTTCCAGACGTGGGTTTTTAACTGCTGCGGTTGCCAGCTTTCCTGCTGCGGCTCCTACAGGAACCAGGGAAACCATTTCTCCAACGGCTTTTGCTTTATACCCCACATCCACTGACATGGTTTCAAAATATTGGTTAGTCACAGACTTTGCCGCTTCGGTTCCTAAGACTTCTGCTTTTATGGTGTAAACACCGCTGTCCAGACTATTAAAACTGGCCACATATTTCCCTTTCTCAAGTTTGGTAGTCCTTTGGATCTCACTGCTCCCTGATTTTTGGATGGTAAAGGTGACTCCCTCAAGGTTTACAGATGGATCTCCTGCCCAGGTGGTTTTCTCAATTACCAGATCCGGCTTCTCCGGGTTATAAACATTCACAGTGACTGGGTTGCTTCCTACAGTAAAATATCGCCAAAGATCGGGATCTCCGGTATACATGGTTATATATTTCTGCTGCTGGACACTGGTCAGAGTTTCCTTTAACCGGTACCGCCCGGCTTGTAAGCCATTTGGTATTTTTACCTGACCATTGCTGTCTGTGGTATAGGTTCCGATACTTTCATAACTGTACTTGCCATTTGCCCATTGATACTGTTCGATATCAAACTGTACGCCGCTTAAAGGCGTCTTTTTAATATTAATGTTATCCAGTTGCTCATCCGTTTTGTTAAAGGTGCTGGTATCTGGTACATATCCATATTTCGCAAGTGTTACCGGATATTGTTCCAATACCGTATTCATCAGGCGGTATTCCTCTGAATCTCCCTGCTCCCAGAAATACTGATCCTTAATGGAATCTCTGTTCCTGGGAACCGTTACTTCCAGGTAGTGAAGAGTGGGATCCATCTGCACCTTGGAAGGCGCATATACTTCCTCCAGTCCAAAGAGAGCCTTTACATTTTCGTTCTCAAGCTTAAGGATCCTGTTAATGTTGTTTTCATCATGACCCTTGCTTACAAGCCCTTCTTTAAGCTTACCCATATTGATCATCTTAGAAAGAGCATAACCGGTTTTGTTGTTATTGTCTGATTCCAGACCTGTTTCCACCACCTCAACCGGAAGCAGCTTTTCTTTACTATCCGGATCAAGCAGCCATATCTGGAATTTGGCTCCGCCTAAAAGGGTCGGCTGCACCGTTGGTTTTGCAGCATTCTTCAGCCATTTGTTTAATTTAATCTGGAAATAGTACGCATCAAGACCTCCGGGACCAGTTCCATGCTGGTTTTTTACCACAGCAAGCTCTTTATTACGTCCGTCCGTATATTTATGAAGTATTTCCCCATAGCCTGAATATCTGGATTCCTCTTCAGGTACAAATACTGCTACGATCTGACGCCCGCCGGGCAGCTGATACCCTGGTGCCGGTTCTTCTTCTACCAGCCAGTATACTTTACCGGTTTCCAAAATGGTGGTATCAAATTCTCCGTTCACCCTTTCACCTGTCTGTGGGTTGACCCGGGTGCCGCTTTCATAACTGCCTGCCTTTTCAAAACGGTTCTTATCTTCCAAATCTGCCAACTGAATGCTTGACAGATTCTTCTCATTTCCCTTCATCTTGTAAAGAGTGAATTTGGCTCCATTGACTTTTTCCTCTGGATGGGTGTCTCCATTTAAGGCCTTCCCATCACAGGTTTTTAATATATTAAACTGGACCCATGGCTTATAGTTATAAAGAGCACCAGTGTTCTGGATTAATGAAGACGCATTTTGGGGAAGATTCTTACCCGTATACTCCACTGCATTGTACACACCGCTTCTTAGGTCTGAAACTAAAAGGGTATTGGGTGGTGCTTCATCTCCATTTGCCAAAGGTGTTTTATCCTTCATATTAAGGTCAAAGCCAAAGCCTGTTTCGTCCTTGGTGGGTACTCTTACCTCAACGATAAAGTAGATATCATTTCGGTTAATGTCACCAAAGGTTGCAATTCCGTCATAGGCATTGGTAGTTTCTGTTTTTACGTAGTCTGCCTTAGTGGAATCTTCTGAATTCACCTTATAAAGGGCCAGCTTCACGTTTCCAAGGACATGATCCACCTGATAGAACTGATAATTCCACTCATCCCTCCAATACTTCTGGGTGCGGATGGTCAGCTTTGGTTCATTCTTAATAATTAGCTGGCTGCCACCTGCATCCCCATTTACCGTGGTAATGACCTTGCCTTCTTTTAAAGTAGTCGTCAAGATTTCATAAGACGGCAGATATCCAGGAGGTGGCGATATCTCAGCTATAACATAGGAAATCCTGGCACCATTTGCGTCAAAAATCTTAAGGTTTGTGCTGTCAAAGGTTGCCTGACCACTTCCGCTGGTAGTTACCTCCTGAATGGGTGTTTTTTTAATGCTTGTTGCCCAGTCATCTACATTAAAGTCACTGGCTTTGAAAATACCAAAAACTGCTTCGTTTACAGAAGTATTTCTAAGAGCATCCTTTTTAGTAACCGTTACTTTGCCATAATCCTTATAATTATCTAACGGCTTTTTAGGTCCCCCCAGATAGATCTCCTCGTTCCTTTCTCCTTTTGAAGATGCTGCAACTATGGGAAATGGTCCATAATATATTTCTTTTCCTGAAACTACATAATTAGGATTACCTGAATGTGAGCCTTCAGTTCTGTCAGTATCAGAAAGCAGGTAATAGGGGTTAATATTATCGCTTGGAATATCTTCCTTAAAGTAATAATTATTAGGAGCAAGCTGGGCCGCAGTATTGGATGTTAAGATAGCTTTTTCTTTAAAGCCGTTGTCTTCCATTACATAGGCTTTAAATGTTATTGTATTTATACTGGAATTTGCTTTTCCGTCTGCATCATGCTGTATCTTTTTAATGGTAACTGATTTGTATGGCTTATTTTCAAAAGTCAGACGATTAAACGTGCTGCTTTGTGCAAACCAATCTTCCAATTGCTTTTTTGTCACAGGTTTATCCGGAGTTTTAACAGTAATATCTGCCCCCTTTTCATACTTGGAAGGAGGTATTGTTTCTTTTATGGTATAATCTGTACCTGGATCAAGAATAACGCAAGTTCCCGTATTGCGTACTGTTAATTTGTCATAAACCACAGTTGTTCCATTATCTTTTGTTATCTGGAATGTTGCAGATAAGGTTTTACCTTTATCTGTAATATCAACCTTATAAAGCCAGTAAGGAACTTTTTGAGGAATGTTATAGGCCTTTACAGCAGTATCGCTTTCTCTCATTACTCCATAAGGGCCGATGAAAACCTGATCTCCTGAAGTTACCGTCTTCGCGGAATCCTCTGCTTCCAGCTTCCCGCTGCTGTTATTGATCTCAGACCAGTAATATTCCTTTGTTACATCAAGACCCTTTACCAGAATTTCTCCGTTGCTGTCTGTAGTATGGACAGTTCCAGGTAATACTTCGGTGTAATTTTCCCCGTCTTTATAATATAGCTTAAACTGATATCCTTTTTTGGAAGCATTTTTATCCAGGCTTCCATTGTTGATGGACCATGCCTCCTTTTGAAGCTTTAAGGTTCCTCCCTTATTGTTTTTTAAGCTTACCTCAGTTATCTCTAAAGGTTTCAGGGAAAAGGTCTTATAAATATAAGTCTTATTTCCCTTTGTTTCCTGAGAAAAACCATCTCCGCTTCCATTTCCGTTAGAATACCCTTCCGGTACTTCCTCAACTGCACGGTACTCAATCTCCTGACCCTTTCCATCATAAACAGGAAGAGCAGCCGTAAACTGGCTTTCACCATCCAGGGAGTAGGTGATCTTGGAGTTAATGCTCACTTTTTCCCATGTACCGCCCACATTCTTCTCAAACCAGAACTTATCATTAAAGTCCTTTTTGTAGGCTTCCGGTACCTTTATATAATCACAATTGTCAGCCTGCATCAACTTGGTCACACTTACTTTTGCCTCATTTAACTTGTTGACAATGAAGTTATCATCCCCCTCTTTTATATGGGATGTTTTATTGGCCTCTACAGTCACCTCATAATCGTGATTGTCAAGAATGTATCCGTTGGCGCTTGTTTCCCTTACAATGTATTCGCCTGTTGAAAGAGGCTTAAACAATACATATCCATTGCTGTCTGACTTTACCTTTTTTACCTCTGTGGCACTTCCGTTTGCATTCTTCTGATAAAGAGTAAATTCCGCACCATCCAGGACATTTAAATCTTTATCATTAAGGTTTACGCTATCCCAGGTACGAGCTTTTTTATAAAACTCAATGGCTCCTTTTCCTATGACTTCATTTACCACCGTAACCTCAGCATTTTCTCCTGCCTTTAAGGTGACCTTAATATCCTCTCCCTGAGCAACAGGACTTGTTCCCACCTTTGCGGAATTAAATTTGGTCCCAACAGGATTTACCTTCTCTTTAATCACATAGGTTCCGGGATCTACCTGAATCTGAATGTATCCATTATCCCCTGTTTCATAGAATCCGCTTTCGTCTTTTTCATTTGAAGGATTTACCACTATGTTCTTATTGTCAATCTTTTTCCCATTACTGTCTATAACCGTGTACTTCTCATAAGATATCAGTTTGTTATCTGATTCCAGAGAATAAATCTCAAAGCCGGCCATCCCAGTATATTCCTTTTCCATATCCAACCCATATTTCTGGGTAACTCCCAGGCCTTCATCGATTTCTTTCTTTATCTTAATGACTGCCGGCTGGTTGAACTCATGGACAATAACATTGACATCAGAATCTTCTGTTACCAGCTGTTCCTCTCCAAGCTTTACATATTCCAGATGGGCATTATTGTTCACTGTAAATACGGTTTTATCTCCAATACGCTTATCATTGTACTTCAGTAAAAATGGTTCATAGGGATAACGGGCCGTTACCAGGTAGGAGCTGTAGGTAGGTGCCAGGTCTGATACATAAATATGATCCGCCCCATTCTGCCCCTTAGTCCTGAATTCATCAATTGTAATTGACCCATCTTCATTTTGGATCATATGAACATTGGATCCATCTCCCCATTTCGCTGTTACGGAAACCGGCTTCATGGCCTCAGGTGCATTTTCTGTAGTAATTTTTAGAGAGTCCGTAATTTTAAAAGACCCCTTCTCAAAACCGGTCCGGCCATAGGTTTGATAAACGATTCCATCAGGCTGTCTGGATATGGTATTTGAGCCTCCGTACATACCAACTTCAATCAAATAGGTAATATCTACAAACTCAGGATTTCCCTCTCCGTCTCTTACAACGGTGTAAGGATTACCAGTTGAATTTAAGCTCTTTTTAATATGCCATATATCATCTGACAAAAGAGTCAGTGTGGTATCCGCCGGTTGCTGCGCATAAGTGACGGTTTCAATATTTCCCGGATAAGTTACATTTCCTGTGTCTGTCTTATCCGCCACCTTAACATCGGCATAAAATGCAACACTGTTTTCAGGCAATTCAAACTTCTCTCCCACCGCTCTTTTTCCATTTCCGTCAATATAGGCGTTCATGGTTATGCTGTCTGATTTGCCCGGGCGGATCACATTCTGTTCATCTCCAACGCTGATTTCATAAACCTTGCCATCATCATCAGAGGAGATCAGCTTTACTTTGCCCGGCTGCTCTTCTATGGCAATGCCGGCAGGGACGGTAAATCTGATCTTTGCATTCTCATATACATCAAACAGAGAAAGCTTTCCGCCTGCAGCATATTCGTAAAGAGGAGCTGCCTGCATGGTATAAGTGATGGTATAGGAATATACGATTCCTGCCTTTATGGAACCTGTCTGGCTTTGAGAAAGGCTCACTTCAACCGTTTCTTTCTCATCCGTTGCATCAGGCCCGTAATAGGTCAGAGCCGTATCATAAGGACTAAGCTTTCCTTCACTGTTTACCTCTGTGTTCAACAATGTCATTCCATAGCTGTGCACTACCATGGAAAAAGAGGGCTGACTGAGAAATGAAAATAAACTGGTTTTCTTTTCCTCTCCATTGAGGGTAGCCGCATCCGTTCCCATAAGGGCGGCCCGTTCCTCCTCTGACAGGATCTTTGTACTCCCTACAGAAATAAGATCAGCCATTTCTTCGCCGGAGGAATCAACCTCTGCTTCAGAAGCCGTTGCCAGTGTGTCCTCAGAACTGAAAAGAACCGGAACATCATGCCTTGTTATGGAGATCCCGTTTATTTCCATGCTGCTTACAGAAAGAGCTTCCCCGGACCTTTCTGAATCAGAACTTCCACCAGCTTCTTCCTGCCCGGCATGATTCTGATCTTCTTTTCCAACCTCTTCTTTAGCCGTATCCTTTTCTGCATCCTTTGTTTCTTCTACGGCTTCGTTGGAATGCTCTTCTGTCTGGGCCTCAGTTACTTCCCCTGTCTGGCTTTGTGTTTCTTCAGCTGATTCCGAAAAATCTTTATCCGCCTCATCGGTTTCCTGAATTTCATTTTCCTGAACCTCAGTCTCCTGGACCTTGGTTTCTTCTTCCGTTACACCTGTGGTTTCCTGGCTCCCGGTGCTTCCTGAATTACCTGAACCTGAAGAAATCCCGGATTGATTCCCGGTTGAGGATGGTTGTGCAGCCTTTTCTTCCTGAGAAGTTTCTCCAATGACTGCAAATTCTTCCATCTGGGCATCTGTGATCATCAGATCATCACCAATAATCCGCAGACGGAATTCACAATCCCTGTCCTTATAGCCGTTTACACCTATGATCTGGATATTATTAAGGATCGACTCCTGCCTGATCCTCTCGGATTTATCGGTTTCAAAAAAAGGCTCTCCATCCAAAGTATCGGATACAACCACCAGATACATGGCTTTTCCCACCTTTTTCTGGAGCACCACAGTCTTTCCCTCCAGCTCTTCATACAATTTTCCTATGACCAGATCCTTTTGATCCCCTTCAAAAGGAACCAGATCTTCGTTTAATTCCGGTCTTCTGTCAAAATCCTTTTTAAGAACCTTCTCAATGGCAGATTGGGTAACCTGAACATCTATAATCCTCGTTGCCTCCGATGGAGACGCTTCTGATGGAGATGCTTTCCCTGCATTGGAAGAATATTCGCTCCTGCCCTCTGAAGCATATGCCGTGGTTACGGAAAGCTGTGATATGTTTCCTGCAACAATCGCAGCCGTAAGCAGCCAGGCAATAGCCCTCCTTAAGCGATGCACTTTCTTCACTGCACCCTTCATACTTTTATCCTCCTTTTATTTATCCTATCTTTAGGTTAAAATCCATTAATAAACAAATAAGCCGTATTTTTCTTTTATTCAGTATATATATATTTGGTTACAGTTCGGTTATTTTTTCCACATTTTATCTATTTTTTTTGATACTATTTTCAATTGTTAACCTTGTATCATTTATTAGTTGACAATTATTTTTACATGTGTTACCATTCCATTAGAATTAATCTTACAATAAGGGAGCATGATCTTATGAATACAGCAAAAACCTTTCAAACAAAGACCTCAACTGCTGCCAGGCGCCGTATTTCAACAAAAGAATTGGTACTGGCCGGAATGTTTGCGGCTGTCCTTGCCGTGATTTCCCAGATCTCCATTCCCCTGCCCACCGGTGTTCCCATTACCATCCAGATCTTTGGAGTTGCCCTTATAGGAACC
The DNA here is from genome assembly GCA_902363835.1 of Lachnospiraceae bacterium. Lineage (GTDB taxonomy): Bacteria > Bacillota > Clostridia > Lachnospirales > Lachnospiraceae > Lacrimispora. The sequence continues at coordinate 47,661 of CABJBM010000032.1, read as the reverse complement.
GTATTGGGATGGAGGCTTGGATTTTTAGCAACTCTTATTTATATTCTTTTAGGAGCCGTGGGCCTGCCTGTCTTTTCAAGCTTTCGCGGAGGCATTCAATCCTTACTTGGACTTACGGGCGGTTACATATGGGGCTGGCTGTTTATGGTCCTACTCTGCGGAATCAGGCCGAAAACAGGCAGTAAGACCTTAAACACGGTACTTATGTTCCTCCTGCCCATCCTGGGAACTCTTGTGGATGAAACCATTGGAGGCCTTCAATGGGCTGCATTATCCGGAGATATGTCGATCTTAGGTGTATTCTCCTACTCCATCGTGGCATTCGTGCCAAAGGATATCATCCTTACGGTGATCGCTGTTATCACCGGAATCCCTATCCGAAAAGCTGTTTTACGGCAATAATAAAGATTCTGACCAGCCGGTGCCTGTAAAAGCGCCGGCCATTCTTTTTTTAACCATTTTCTTATGGCTTGACAGGAAAGGCTTTGGAACTTAAAATAATTTCATATGCCTTAACAGCAAATAATCAAGAAGAAGGTTTTCCACATATGATTCAGGATATTTTTCCCCATGTATTTCATAATGAATTTGAAATAAAAACACCCAAAGCAGACAGCTATTTTCTATATTTCCAGGATGGCCGTCTTCTCCTTAACAAAAAAGATTCCATAAAAATCCCCCAATTTAAAGACTTAAAAAGCCTGGGTGAAGAAGCAATGTCCTGCTCAGACTACCTTTTTTCCATTGATCAGATGGATTTTTTTCTTGTAGACGAAGCCAGCCTTTCCCTGGCAGAGACAGATTCCCTGGCATTTTATCAAACCGGTGTAATCAGGGATCTAAAACCCATGTGGGTGTCCTTTGCAGCCGTTTCCGCCATGCAGCTTCACCGGTTCTACAGCTCCAGCCGGTTTTGCGGATGCTGCGGCTCTTCCATGATAAAAAGTAAAAAAGAGAGATCCTTGGTGTGCTCTTCCTGCGGAAACACTGTTTACCCAAAAATTGCTCCCGCCGTTATCGTGGCAGTTACTCACAACGGAAAGCTTCTGCTGACAAAATATGCAGGAAGGGAATACACCCGGTATGCTTTGATTGCAGGCTATACGGAATTCGGGGAGACTCTGGAAGATACGGTTAACCGGGAGGTAATGGAAGAGGTAGGGCTTCGGGTTAAAAACATACGTTACTATAAAAACCAGCCATGGGGCTTCAGCGATTCCATTTTAGTGGGATACTGGGCTGAACTGGATGGTTCTCCACAAGTCCGTCTGGATGAAACGGAATTATCCACAGCAGAATGGATGGCTCCTGAGGATATCCCTGATGATTTCACCAATCTCAGTCTGACCCATGAGATGATCCTTCTTTTTAAACATGGGAAGGTGACATAAAAATAACATTTTCACAAAAAAAGCACCGGAACATTGCAGCCGATTAACTGCCGTATTCCGGTACTTTTTTAATGATATATTCCTATCTTTCAGATGTATTTATTGCTTCAATTCCGACGCTGCCTCCCCTTACAATTTCAACTCTGTTTATAAAGCAATTTTTTAAAAGAGCTGCCAGATCATTATTCCTATCTTCTGTCTGAACGCTTTCAATCAAAGCGATCCCGGGATTATAATCAATGACCTTTATATCAAAAACCTGCGCAATCCTGAAAACCTCCGTCATGTCCTGACTGGTGCAGTTATTGATCTTAATGAACATAAGCTCTTTTAAATGAATGGCAACATCGGTAAAATCTATTACTTTAATAACCTCCACACTGCGGTTAAGCTGCTTTTTAACCTGTTCAAATGTCATATCGTCACTGGTCAGACTAATTGTCATACGGGAAATGGTTTCATCTTCCGTTATGCCAACCGTAAGACTATTAAGGTTATAGGATTTTCCTGAAAATAATCCGGATATACGAGCCAGAACTCCTATATCATTTTCTACAAACAGACTTATCCACCTCTTTTTCATACTTCTTTTTCCTCACTTTCTAAAATCATATCACTAAGCGGGTTCCCCGGAGGTACAATGGGCATAACATTAATTTCCCGTTCAATAATAAATTCAATAAGAGTAGGCGTTTTTTGATTTTTCCTGGCTTCCTGAAAAGCTGTTTTAATTTCATCAGCCTTTGTAACACGAATTCCCTTTGCCCCATAGCTTTTTGCAAGCTTTACAAAATCCGGGGTATAGTCCGGACATTTTCCATCCGGACTATTACATGAAGTGGAACAGTATTTTCGGTATCGTAGGCAGGTTAAGGAATACCGTTTATTATAAAACATCTCCTGCCATTGTCTGACATTGCCCAGATAACCATTGTTGAAAACACAGATTATAACAGGCAGTTCATATACAACTGCGGTTGCCATTTCCTGAATATTCATCTGCATCCCACCATCACCGGATATAACAATCACATCCTTTTCGGGGTTTCCTAATTTTGCTCCGATAGCTGCCGGGAAACCATAACCCATGGTGCCTAATCCGCCGGAAGTGAGCATTTGTCTATGTTCGTTAAGATCAAGAAACTGGGTGGCCCACAGCTGATTTTGCCCTACATCAGTGGCAATCACCGCTTTTTCAAAGGTCTGATTTATCACCTTGATGATCATTTCCGGTGTCATACCGGATGGTTCCATTTTAACAGGGAAACGTTTTTTCCAAATGGAAATCTGGCTGATCCAATCCTCAATGTTCAAAGGGCCGGCTTTTTCAAGCAGGATAGAAATTGCATTTTTAGCATCAGCTACAATGGGAATATCAACCCCGATATTTCTTGAAATAGAAGCAGAATCAATATCAATATGGATAATGGTTGAATGGTTTGCAAATTTTCCTATTTTTCCTGTAATACGGTCATTAAATCTTGTTCCAATGGAAAATAAAACATCACATTCACTTACGGCGGAATTGGCTGCAAAGCTTCCATGTATTCCAATATTCCCCACATACAATTCATGGGAGGTTGGGACTGCCCCTTTTCCCATAATGGTAGTAACGACAGGTATTCCTGTCAGTTCAGCAAGTCTTGTCATTTCCTTATGGGCATGAGCGATATTCACCCCTCCGCCAATGAGAAACACAGGCTTTTTTGCCTGGTTTAATAACTCCACTGCCTTTTTAATCTGCCCCATATGAACTGATGTATTTGGTTTATATCCCCGGATTTCCACCATTTCCGGGTACAGATCACTTCCTAATTCCCTTTGGATATCCTTAGGAATATCCACAACAACAACTCCCGGCTTCCCTGTTTTAGCAATATAAAAGGCTTTTTTAATGACTGCCCCCAGATCTTCCCTTTTTCGTACGGTCACAGCATATTTACAAATACTTCTGGTAATTCCAACAATATCAACTTCCTGAAACGCGTCATTTCCTATCAGATTTTTGGGCACCTGTCCTGTAAAGCATACCAAAGGAACACTGTCATAATTTGCCGTAGCAATTCCGGTAACGAGGTTCGTGGCACCCGGCCCGCTTGTTACAAGACAGACTCCTGCTTTTCCCGTAGAGCGGGCATAACCGTCTGCCGCATGGACCAAGCCTTGTTCATGGCGTGGCAGGATCACGTCAATAGCATCTACCCCATACAGGGCATCAAATAAATCTATTGCCTGTCCACCCGGATAGGCAAACAGAGTATCCACCTGCTCCGACCTTAAAGCCTTTACAAATAATTCAGCACCAGATATCAGCATAAAAAAGACCTCCTTTGTATGCGCAGGAACGCATAATTTTTATTTTCAGGCACAGTTTAAAACAAACCTTGCCGATCTTTCTATATTTGAGAGATCCCATTGATAAATATTTCCACACTCTTTTTAATAAAATCACTTTTATCTGTTTTAGATAATCTATCTTCAAAAGAAGCACTCAGAAATGTATATCCAAATGTAGCGGAAAATATGGTCATTGCCAGGCATTCAAAATCCATATGAGGAAGCTTCCCCTTTTCCTCCATATTTCTGAAATATTCGGTCAATGAAGAGAGAAATGCCTGAGGAATCTTCATAATGCCCGGAGCCACCTCCTCATAAATCTGAGGCGCACGCAATCCAATGGATAATCTCACAAAATCCGGCGTGATTTTTTCCATGTAAGCATTCATAAACATTTCTAAATCCGGCCCCAATTCCCAGACAACATTCTGAAAAATCTCCGGAGAAATATTTCCCCGCCATTTCTCTTGTTCCAGGCCATTTAAGGCAATATCCTTTTTACTCTTGAATTTTCTGAAAAGAGTACATTCATTCACGCCGGCTAATTTTGCAATGTCCTTTGTGGTAGTAGCTACAAATCCTTTATCCCTGATCAGACTCATCGTAGCATCTATAATCTTTTGACTTGTATCATCCATTTTTATTACCTCCATGCAAGTACATGCTTTCATGTGATTTTACATGGTGCCATAAAGTTTGTCAAGACATAATCTTAAATACAAACACAAAAGGCCGCCCCGCGATTCGGGTACGGCCTTTTGCCACCTATTTAAACTTATTTACCGTAGTAAGCTTTTAAATACATTTCCTTGATTTCACTCATAAGAGGATATCTTGGGTTTGCTCCTGTACACTGGTCATCAAATGCATTTTCAACCATTTCATCCAGAGTATCCAGGAAGCTCTTCTCATCAATACCATATTCCTTAATGGTTGCCTTGATTCCCACTGCCTTCTTTAATTCCTCGATCTTTGCAATAAACTTTTTAAGCAGTTCAGCATCGTCCTTGCCTTCCAGGCCGCAGAAGCGTGCGCACTCTGCATATCTTGCAAGGGTATGAGGATACTCATACTGTGGGAAGGTTCCCATTTTAGTTGGAACTTCACAAGCATTGAAGTCCATAACCAGGGTGATCAGCAGAGCATTAGCCACACCATGGGGAAGATGATGATAAGCGCCTAATTTATGAGCCATGGAATGGCATACACCTAAAAATGCGTTGTTAAATGCCATACCTGCCATACAGGAAGCATCAGCCATCTTACATCTTGCCTCTACATTGGCTCCGTCATTGTATGCGGTGGGCAGGTACTCAAATACATTTTTCATTGCTTTAAGAGCAAGACCATCGGTATAATCGGAAGCCATTACAGAAGCATAAGCCTCTAATGCATGAGTCATAACATCAATACCGGAAGCGCTTGTAAGGCCCTTTGGCTGGCTCATCATATTGTCCGCATCAACAATAGCCATATTTGGCATTAATTCATAATCTGCAAGCGGATATTTTACACCTGTTTCCTGGTCAGTAATAACCGCGAAAGAGGTTACTTCAGAACCTGTACCGGAAGAGGTAGGAATTGCTACAAAGTAAGCCTTTTCACCCATTTTAGGGAATGTGTAGACTCTCTTGCGGATATCCATAAAACGCATGGCCATATCCTGGAAATCTACCTCAGGATGCTCATACATAACCCACATGATCTTTGCTGCGTCCATAGCTGAACCGCCGCCTAAAGCGATAATGGTATCCGGCTGGAATGCTTTCATTGCTGCTGCACCTGCCTGTGCGTTTGCCAGGGTCGGATCTGGCTGGACATCGGAAAATACTGTATAAACAATGCCCATTTCATCTAATTTATCTGTAATCGGTTTGGTATAACCGTTCATGTAAAGGAAGGAATCCGTTACCACGAATGCTCTCTTTTTATTATAAACATCCTTTAATTCGCTAAGTGCCACAGGCATACAGCCTTTTTTAAAGTAAACCTTCTCCGGATTTCTGAACCACAGCATGTTCTCTCTCCTCTCAGCAACGGTCTTAATATTCAGCAAATGCTTTACCCCAACGTTTTCAGAAACAGAGTTTCCGCCCCAGGAACCGCAGCCTAAGGTTAAGGATGGCTGCAGCTTGAAGTTGTAAATATCACCGATGCCGCCGTGGGAAGATGGAGTATTCACTAAGATACGGCAGGTCTTCATAGCCGCTGCATGCTTTTCCATCTTTTCTTTTTCATTTACATTTACATAGAGAGATGCTGTATGTCCGTAACCACCGTCAGCAACCAGCTGTTCTGCCTTTTCAATTGCTTCATCAAAGGTCTTAGCCTTATACATGGCCAGAACCGGAGACAGCTTTTCATGTGCAAATTCTTCTTCAATATGAACGTTCTCAACTTCACCGATCAGGATCTTTGCGGATTCAGGAACCTCAACCCCTGCAAGCTTTGCAATGGTATGGGCTTTCTGGCCTACAATTTTAGCATTTAATGCGCCGTTGATGATAATGGTCTTACGAACCTTATCCAGCTCATCGCCTTTTAAGAAGTAACATCCTCTGGCCGCAAATTCTTTTTTAACCGCATCATAAATACTTTCAAGAACGGTTACAGACTGTTCGGAAGCGCAGATCATACCATTATCAAAGGTCTTGGAATGAATAATGGAGCTGACTGCCATTTTAATATCTGCCGTATCATCAATGATAACAGGAGTATTTCCCGCACCAACGCCAAGGGCCGGTTTTCCGGAAGAATAAGCTGCCTTCACCATTCCAGGGCCGCCGGTTGCAAGAATGATATCCGCACCTCTCATGACCTCATTGGTCAGTTCCAGAGAAGGAACGTCGATCCAGCCGATGATCCCTTCCGGTGCGCCTGCCTTGACAGCAGCATCAAGAACTACTTTTGCAGCTGCAATGGTAGAATTCTTTGCACGGGGATGAGGGGAAATCATAATGGCATTTCTGGTCTTTAAACTGATAAGGGTTTTGAAAATAGCGGTTGATGTTGGGTTTGTGGTAGGAATAACTGCCGCAACCAGGCCGATAGGCTCTGCAATCTTTTTAATGCCATATGCCTTATCTTCCTCAATCACACCGCAGGTTTTAGTATCCTTAAATGTGTTATAAATATATTCTGCCGCATAGTTGTTCTTAATGACCTTGTCTTCCACAACACCCATGCCGGTTTCTGCTACAGCCATTTTTGCCAGAGGAATTCTCAGCTTATTTGCAGCACTTGCTGCTTCGTAAAAGATCTTATCCACCTGTTCCTGGGTGAAGGTAGCAAATATTCTCTGAGCTTCTCTCATGGCTTCCATCTTCGCGATCAGTGCATCCACGCTGTCAATGATCTCGGGAACTCTCACCTGTTCTTCTTTCTTTGCCATAATGACTTTCCTCCAATTTTTCAAATAAGTTAAATAGGTATTTTTTTATCGATATTTTTTTAACGATCCATCGTGATTTCATTATATGTTATCGTTATTTTTTTGTCAATGTTTTATTTCACAAAAAAATACAATCTTCTGTTTATTTTTTATTCAAATCTCATATTTTAAAATAAATACAAGGATCTTTTCAACCTCTCTCCTCTTTTCCATGTAAAATATATTTTGAACTTCTTCTTAACCCTTTATCCTGAAAGAAAAAAGGATTTTATGCAGGTTTTTGACTTATTATTGCCTGTATATTGTATATTATATATTGTATATTGACTTTGAACGTATTTAAAAACTTGGCAATACTTATCATGTATGATATAGTATGCCTTAGAATCATAGGCTCATCTGCCGCTGAAATGTGATTATGTCACTTCATATGCCGCTTTTTAACAGGCCAGATGTGATTACTTCTATATATAAGGATAAGGGGATTTGAGAATTATGAAAATTACAATTGGAATTGATCTGGGAGGAAGTACCACGAAAATTGTAGGATTTCAAGATAATAAGTTAAAAATTCCTACATTTGTGAAAGCTGATAACCCCATAGCTTCTCTCTTTGGAGCCCTGGGAAAGTTCATTTATGAAAACAACATTCAGCTAAATGAAATTGAAAAAATCATGATTACAGGAGTTGGCAGCGCTTACGTGGACCAGCCTTTGTATGGAATTCCTACTTATAAGGTAGACGAATTTACCTGCAATGGCCTGGGAGGACAATACTTTACAGGGTTGAATGATTTAATCGTTGTGAGCATGGGAACAGGGACCTCTCTTGTTCAGGTAAACGGGGATAAAATCATTCATACCGGAGGGATCGGCATTGGCGGAGGAACCATCCTTGGTCTTTCAAGTCTTCTGCTGAAAACTCAGGATATCTCCCAGATTATGGAGCTGGCAAGCAGGGGAAACTTAAGCAACATTGACTTACAGATACAGGATATCTCAAAAACACCTCTTCCCGGCCTTCCTCTCACTGCCACAGCCTCTAATTTCGGTAAGGTGCGCAGCCTTGTCTCTGATGAGGACATTGCCGTTGGAATTATCAATATGGTACTTCAGGTTATTGGAAAATCTGCTATTTTGTCCTCCTTAAACAGCACTATCACCAACTTTGTCATGACCGGAAACCTTGCAAAATTTCCTCAGTGCAAAGAAGTCTTCCAGTCTCTTGAATCCATGTTTCACGTGCATTTCATCATACCCGACCAGGCGGAATACGGCACTGCCATTGGAGCAGCTCTTACAGAGGAACACCATATGGAAATGAAACAGATTTCATATCCGGAAGCAAAAATGCCCTCCTAGAATTACTGTAAACTAAAAAACCAGATGCAGCGATTTGCCGCATCTGGTTTTTTATGAATGATATCCCAATGCCTGCTCCAAAGCATCCTTTTCCTCGCTTCCCAGCAAAACATCCGTTTCTCCTCTTTCCACTTCTTTGATGTAAACATAGCATCCTTCCCTGCTGTGCACGGAATTTAATACAAAACCGGAATTTGTATAATCAAGGATTGCCATTGCAAAGCTTAAGTTTCCTCCCATCCCTTTAAACGCATTATATTTAATAAGTCCGAATTTCTGGAAAGCGCTTCTGTAATTCTTGTTGGTATTACGAAGGGAATCCTTATTGGCCCGGTCTTCCGCTTTTAATTCTGCAATATCCTCCATTTGCTCCATAATAATTTCTTCCAGGGTTTCCGCATCTTTTCCCCTCATAAAATAATCGTATCTGCGGTACAGCTTCCTCATCTGAACCAGGCATATGATTACAACGATCAGTAATATTACGGTAATTACGGCTAATCCAATGATCAAATAAGCAGGATCAACCGATAACTGATTCAACATACTGTTGTCCATTCTTTCGTCCTCGCTTCCATGATGTTATCTTATGGATTCTATTAACTCTACTATTCTTTCCAATTCTGCCTCAGAATAGTACTCAATTTCAACTCTTCCTTTGTTTCTGTCTTTCCGGTTAATGCTTACCTTTGTTCCCATGGCTGTTTTCATACGGTTTTCCAGCTCCTTGAAAATAAGAAAAATACTCTCATCCTCTTCCTTTTTTTCTTTTGGTTCCTTTTTCTTTGACATGGATTTAACAAGCTTCTCCACTTCACGGACGCTTAGACTTTCAACAACAATTCTTTCTGCAATCTGGAATTGTAATTCCGGATCATCTATAGTCAATAGTGCCCTGGCATGCCCACCTGTGATCTGATTATCAATGAGCATATCCTGGACTCTTTTTTCCAGTTTTAATAAACGCATGCTGTTGGTGATGGTTACCCTGTTTTTTGCCACCCTGGCTGCGATTTCTTCCTGTTTTAACCCAAATTCCTGCATCAGCCTTTGATAGGCCTTGGCTTCTTCAATGGGATTTAGATCCTCTCTCTGCACGTTTTCAATTAATGCAATTTCCATTGACTGCTGTTTCGTATATTCCCGGATCACCACAGGCACTTCTTTCAATCCTGCCAGCTTTGCAGCTCTCCATCTTCTCTCCCCAGCGATGATTTCATAAAAATCCCCCTTTTTCTGTACTAAAAGGGGCTGTAAAACGCCATATTCTTTCATGGATTCTGCTAATTCCATGAGGGATTCCTCTCGAAAATCCATTCTGGGCTGGTGGTGATTGGGCTCAATGGATGTGAGTTTAAGAAACATCCCTTTTCCTGTTTCTGATTCCTCTTCCTTTTTCTCTGTCTTTCCCGCGGCATGCTCTTTTGAATGGTTTTTCATTTCCTGTTCCTCTGCCGCAGATTCCATTACTTCATCTCCGAATATTGCTCCAAGGCCTTTTCCTAAACCCGTTCTCTTTGCCATAATTATATTTCTTCTCCTCTGCTTATTACTTCTGCCGCCAGTAACCGGTAGCTTTCCGCTCCTGCTGATCTGGAATCATATAAATTAATCGGCATTCCATGGCTGGGAGCCTCTGCCAGTCTGACATTTCTGGGTATAATGGTTTTATAGATATTCTGGTTTAAATTATTTTTAACACTCTCTACTACTTCCAGGGAAAGGTTTGTCCTGGCATCGTACATGGTGAAAACCACACCTTCCATTTCCAGAGCGGGATTCAGCTTCTTTTTCACCAGATTTACAGTTTTCAATACCTGGCTCAATCCCTCTAACGCATAATATTCACATTGAATTGGAACCAATACAGTGTTTGCAGCTGTTAAGGCATTAATTGTCAATAGATTCAATGACGGAGGACAATCTATGATAATGAAATCATAGTGATTCTTGATTTTTTCAAGATATGTTTTGAGGAGTGTTTCCTTGTTTTCAATTTCCAATAATTCAATCTCTGCTCCCGCTAAATCCACGTTAGAAGGAAGTAAATCCAGATTTTCCTGAACATTGGTGATCAAACATTCTTCAATTTCACACTCTCCTACCAGCAGATCGTATATTGTTCGGTCAATGGAGCCTTTTTCGATCCCCAATCCGCTGGTTTCATTTCCCTGTGGATCAAAATCCACAGCCAATACCCGCTGTCTTGACTCTGCAAGACAAGCAGATAGATTAATCGCAGTAGTCGTTTTACCGACTCCGCCTTTTTGGTTTGCTATCGCAATGATTCTTCCCATTTTAGTTTTCTCCTGTTACTACATCCGGAAATTGCAGTTCAAAATAGAGTATAGCATACTTTATTTTTTTTTCCTATGGTTTCCTGCAAAAAAAATCTATAAATTACAAAAAATGTTTCACGTGAAACATTTTGCCAATTACTGTTCAGGCTCTTGGAACATAATGGCCAAGTTTTAAGAATAAATTAATATGTTAGGCGTTGTAAGTCCATATTGATTATATTATAATAGGAAGAAGATCAACCTATTTCAGGAGGTAAAATATGAAAACAAAGAACAAATTATTGACCTTACTTATTTTATCAGCCAGTACAGCAGCCACTACTGCTGTCATTAATAAATGCATTAAATATTCCGCCACCTCCAAAAACATATTATCAGATTCCAAATCCCTATGTTATAAATGGCGGTTTGGCAATATTCATTATACAAAAACAGGAAGCGGAAAACCGCTTTTACTTATTCATGATTTGACTGCATGTTCCAGCGGATACGAATGGAATCAAATGATAAACTATTTAAAAGAACACTATACGGTGTATACTGTGGATCTCCTGGGTTGCGGACGGTCTGAAAAGCCGGATCTGACCTATACCAATTATTTCTATGTTCAAATGATATCAGACTTTATTAAATCAGAAATCGGACACCGTACCAATGTGATTGCATCCGGTTCTTCATCATCCCTTGCTGTTATGGCCTGTAATCAGTCGCCGGAATTATTTGACCAGATCATGCTGATCAATCCGGATACCTTGTTATCATGCAGCCAAATACCTAATAAACATGGAAAAGTGTATAAGTTTATTTTAGACTTGCCGATATTAGGGACTCTGCTCTATCATATTGCTACCAGCAAACAAGCAATAATGGAAGAGTTTGCTACCAACTATTTCTGTAATCCATATTCCGTGAAAACTGCCCTGGTGGATGCTTACTATGAATCAGCCAACTTAGGAGACTCACCCAAATCCTTATACGCCAGTGTGAAATGCAATTATACCAAATGCAACATTGTAAATTCTCTTAAGAAAATAAATAACAGCATTTATATTATTGGGGGATGTGAGATAGAAAATATCAGTGAAAGAATACGGGAATATCAGATATACAACCCGGCCATAGAAAATTCCTTGATCAATAATTCCAAATATCTTCCTCAATTGGAAAATCCTTCTGAACTGTATCGTGCCATTCAAATGTTCTTTGTTTAACTAATCATATAAGAAAATAAAAAAATAATGTTTCACGTGAAACATCCCGCAAATGACTGCAGATATAACAGTTCAAGGATGTTTCACGTGAAACATTTTATTTTAAAGGTTCTTTTGATGGCAAACCAGCTTTTCTTGGATATTTCTTAGAAATACCATTATTCTTGGCTATTTTTACCAAAGACCTCTCCACGTCTGTTCCTGGAAGTAAAAAAGTTTTCACCTCTTTCACATTTCCTCCTAATAAAAAGATAGCATGCTTTGCTGCTCCTAATTCCTCTTCTATCTTTCCGGACTTATATGGAATAAAATATCCTCCTATCTTTACAAAGGGCATACAATATTCCGATAATGTACTGAGGTTTGCAACCGCCCTGGAAACACAAAAATCATACTGTTCCCGATGAACAGGATCTCTCCCCAGATCTTCCGCTCTCCCATGGATGGCTTCTATCTTTTCAAGTCCTAAACGGCTGATTACTTCATTTAAAAAATTTACCCTTTTATTTAAGGAATCCATTAATGTTATCCTTAAATCGGGAAATACAATCTTTAAAGGTATTCCAGGAAATCCCGCTCCGGTTCCTACATCAATGATTTTATGATCCTTTGTACCAATCTCCTCCACCGCTTTTACTAAGGACAAACTATCCACAAAATGTTTTGTGATCACTTCATCCATTTCTGTAATCGTGGTTAAATTCATGAATTTATTCCATTCTACTAATAATTGAAAATAATCATAAAATTGCTTTATTTGATTTTCTTCTAATTCAATAGACAATAAATTCAATTCCTTCCGGAGATTTTCTTCAAATGCTCCTGTCATATAAAATTCCTCATTCTTTCTTTTCCAGGCTCCTCTGATATCGAAGCTGCTCCAGAAAAACAAGTAAAACAGATATATCTGCCGGTGATACGCCGGAAATTCTGGATGCCTGTCCAATGGACATTGGCTTATACAAATTCAGCTTCTGGATGGCCTCTCTTCTAAGACCCTTTACCGTGGAATAATCAAATTTCACATCCAGCTTTTTATTTTCCAGCTTTTTGTACTGGCTGACCTGCTGTCTCTGCCTCCGGATATATCCCTCATATTTAATGTTGATATTAACCTGTTCTATGACATCTTCTGAAAGAACAGGCCGGTTTTTATCTATTTTAGTTAACATAACATATTCAAGCTCTGGTCTTCTTACCAGCTCCGCCATAGTCGTACCGGTTTTTAAAGGAGTGCTTCCGTTTTCCTCTAAAAACTCCTGGACTTCTCTGGATGCCCCTATATTGGTTGTTTCCAGGCGTTTGATTTCTTCCTCAATCAACCGTTCTTTTTCAACCAGCTTTTCATACTGTTCATCACTGATTAATCCAATGTCATGGCCGATTTTCATCAAACGGATATCCGCATTGTCCTGGCGCAGCAAAAGCCTGTATTCCGCTCTTGAAGTCATCATGCGGTACGGCTCATGGTTCTCTTTTGTAACAAGATCATCAATGAGAACGCCGATATACGCCTGAGAACGGTCCAGCACCACCTGCTCTCTTCCCAGTATTTTCATGGCAGCATTTACACCGGCCATAAAACCCTGTACAGCAGCCTCCTCATATCCGGAGCTTCCATTAAACTGTCCTCCGCAGAACAATCCGCTGATGGACAAGGTTTCCAGAGTTGATTTAAGCTGCCTGGAATTAATGCAGTCGTATTCAATGGCATATGCATTTCTGACGATTTTTACCTTTTCCAAGCCGGGAACCGTCCGGTACATGGCATACTGAACATCCTCAGGCAAGGAGCTTGACATACCGGCTAAATACATCTCATTGGTAAAAAGACCCTCCGGCTCCACAAAAACCTGATGACGGTCCTTGTCCGGAAATTTCACCACCTTATCCTCAATGGATGGGCAGTATCTTGGCCCGGTGCCTTCAATAGCCCCTGAATATAAGGGAGAACGGTCTATATTTTCCCGAATGATCTGATGGGTATTTTCATTGGTGTACGTAAGCCAGCAGGAAACCTGGTCCTTTTGCAGGGCTTCCCTGTCTGTGGAAAAAGAAAAGGGAACCACCCTTTCATCTCCAAACTGCTCTTCCATCCTGGAAAAATCAATGCTTCTCTTATCCACCCTGGCAGGTGTTCCCGTTTTAAAACGCAGCATTTCGATTCCATGCTCCTTAAGGGAATCCGTCAGATGATTGGCTGCCTTAAGACCGTTAGGCCCTGTAAACTCGCTTACATCTCCATAGATGCACCTTGCTTTTAAATAGGTTCCCGTAGCCAATACTGCCGCCTTACAGCGGTAGATTGCCCCTGAAATGGTCTTCACTCCTGTTAGGATTCCATCCTCTGTAATGATTTCAGAAACCTCCGCCTGTCTAATGGTCAGATGCTCCGTATTTTCCAGGGTCATTCTCATGGCTCTGGAATATTCCTGTTTATCCGCCTGAGCCCTTAAAGAATGGACGGCCGGTCCCTTTGACTGATTCAGCATTTTGGACTGAATAAAGGTTTTATCAATATTTTTTCCCATTTCCCCGCCTAAGGCATCCAGCTCCCTTACCAAATGGCCCTTGGAACTTCCGCCGATATTGGGGTTACAGGGCATCAGCGCAATGCTGTCCACGCTGACGGTAAACATAATGGTCTCAAGCCCCAGCCTTGCACAAGCCAGAGCCGCCTCACAGCCGGCATGGCCTGCACCGACTATGACAACATCATAAGACTCTTCTAAATGCTGCATTTCGTTCTCCTCTCCTGTCTATCACCCATGTTCCCCAGATAGAGAACATTCACTTTCAATACTTTTGTACATCTAATATACCTTACTAAGGCATTCCTCACCAAAATTTCCTACTTACCCATACAAAACTTACTAAATATTTCATTCACCAGATCATCCTCCACCGATTCTCCCAGGATGGTCCCTAACTGCTCATAAGCATCCATTAAATCAATGGAATAAAAATCTTCAGGCATTCCCTCTTTTACGCTCTGTTCCACCATGGAAAGGCTCTTAAGAGCCTCCATAAGGGCATTCTTATGCCTTACATTGGTGATATAAACCTGGTCATTAAAATCAATCTCACCATGATAAAACATGGTTTTTATTTCATTTTCCAGGTCCCCGATCCCAAGCCGTTCCTTTGCGGAAATGGGGATCACCTGATGTTCTGTTCTCATCTTTATCATATCCTCAGTCACAACAGGAGTGAGATCCGTCTTATTTAAAAGAACAACTGCCTTCCTGTTTTCAATGAACCTTAAGATTTCCTCATCATTCTCATCAAGAGGACAGGACCCATCCACCACGTAGATGATCAGATCCGCTTCCTGTGCTGCGTTTCTTGCCTTTTCAACCCCGATTTTTTCAACCACATCCTCTGTATTCCGAATTCCTGCCGTATCAATGATATTAAGGCTCAAATCCTCCAGCCTGATCTGTTCCTTTAAGGTATCTCTGGTAGTTCCTGCAATATCCGTTACAATTGCCCGTTCCTCTCCCACTAAAACATTTAGAAGGGAAGATTTTCCGGCATTGGGTTTTCCTAAAATAACAGTTTCAATTCCTTCTGAAAGAACTCTTCCATTATCTGAAGACTTAATAAGAAGATTCAGTTCCTCCTTTAAAGGCTCCAATGTCTGCAAAAGAAACTCCTGATACCCATCTAAGGAAATGTGCTCCGGATCATCAAGAGCTGATTCAATAAAAGCGATATGGTAAATGACTTTTTCCCTCATATCCCTTATTTTCCTGGAAACAGCTCCCTCCAACTGGCTGACAGAGGATTTTAAAGCATAATTATTTTTCGCATGAATGACATCAATGACAGCCTCAGCCTGAGATAAATCCACCCTGCCGTTTAAAAATGCCCTCTTGGTAAATTCTCCAGGCTCCGCAGGCCTGGCCCCGTATTTTAACACCGTTTCCAGAATCCTTTTGGTCACAAGGATTCCTCCGTGACAATCGATTTCAACCGTATCTTCCGCCGTATAGCTTTTCGGTCCCCTCATGATCAGGACCAGAACCTCATCAATAACTTCATCCCCGTCACAAATATAACCATAATGAATGGTATGTGACGGCTCTTTGGAAAGGATTTTCTCCCCTTTTCCTTTAAAAATCTTATCTATAATCTGAAATGACTCTTCGCCGCTGATCCTTACAATTCCAATACCGGAACTGGACATGGCTGTGGCGATGGCCGCTATTGTATTCATTTTCATAGTTTGTCTCCTAATGAATCCTGGGGATATGCTTCATATCCGGTTGATTCACAAATTCAAGATTACCTCTGCCTTTTTTTAATGGGCATATAAATTCCTTCACCGAAATAACTGCCTGCGTGGGAAAAGGGGTGAGGTGCCTTCCGACAGCCCCAACCCCTCATTGTTGTTTGTCTATTTATATTTTTCCTGATTCCGTTCTTTTTTGGAATAATCCTTTTTTAAGGAAATTACAACATGTCTGAATGGTTCCTCTCCATCACTTCTCGTAACTACAAACTTGTCGTTCTGAAGTGCGGAGTGGATGATTCTTCTTTCATAAGGATTCATGGGTTCCAGAGAAACGGAACGTCTTGTCCGCTTTACCTTGTAAGCAATGTTTTTTGCAAGGGTTTCCAGAGTTTCTTTTCTCCGTTCCCTGTAATTTTCCGTATCAAGCTTTACTCTAATATAATCCTCATTTTCCTTATTTATAACAAGGCTGACCAGGTACTGCAAAGAATCCAGGGTCTGTCCTCTTTTACCAATCAAAATTCCCATGTCATCTCCTGACATGTTAATGGAAAGCTCTTTTTCTTTTTCATTATAAGAAGCTTCCATTTTAACACCTAAATCCATAGCACCGAACACATCGGAAAGAAAAGTCATAGCCTTATCTTCCATGGTTTCTTTCTTCTTTGCACGGATGACAGCCGGTTTTGAACCGATAATTCCCAGAATACCATTACTGCCCTTATCAACAATTTCATACTCCAGCTTATCGCTGGTTGTTCCTAGTTGGATTAACGCCTTTGTAATCGCTTCATCAACGGTTTTTGCTGAAACTGTAATCATATCCATAGGTCACCCCTCCTATTTATTGTTGTGCTTTTCGTTGTACTTCTGAACCATCCTCGCCTTTGATGCAATGCTTCCCGGATTTGAGGCTCCGCTGTTATAATAATCATTGGAGGCCTTTATCTGCTCTTTTGTCTTCTCAGCCTTGGCATTTATCTCAGCTTCCGCTTTTTCATTGGTAGCCTGAAGATTCTTTAAATTAGATGTTGCATTCTGGGAAACGCGCTGAGGAGGAAGCCCCTTCTTTGCACGCTTTTTATTGGCCTTTTCAACATTCTTTTTGATCATTTCATCCATATCGATCTGGTTTAAATGACGGTTTACAGCAACCTGCTGTATGATCTGGAACACGCTGGAAGCGATCCAGTAAATACCGATACCTGATGCAAAAGTAAAGCAGAAAAATACAGACATAAGAGGCATGACGGTATTCATGCTCTTCATGGACTGAGCCATGGCACTGCCTTCATCATTTGTATTCTGAGGCTGATTTACTGTCATCAGCTTTGTGCTGAACCACTGACTGAGACCAGCCAAAATGGGAATGAGAATCGCAAGGCTGAAATGAAAGCCGCCTCCTGGCGGAAATAACACGCTGGATGGCGTGGACGCCAAATTGATTCCCAGGAAAGAATTCATGTGGGAAATCTGAGCTGCATTAACAGCAATGGTATCCTTAATGGTAGGGAATAATTCCTGTAAGGAATTCCACTGGCTGGGATTTAACTGATACAGAAAATCTACCATCCCATTGCTGCTTGTAAGACTTCCGATTCTTGATACATTGATTTTATTATCTGTGGCAAACTGTGTCAGCATCCCTACATGATCTACACCAAGGGAATTTATAGCAGTCACCACATTTTCAAATACTGCCTTAACGCTTTGTACATAGGCAGGAATATGATAAATAACCTGATACAGGGCAAAGAGAATGGGCATCTGAATGACAAGCTGCACACAGCCTCCTGTCATGGAAGTTCCATATTTCTCGTAAACCGCCTGAACCTCCACATTCTGTCTTCTCATGGATTCCTGATCAGTTTTTCCTTTATACTTTGCCTGAACTGCCGAAATTTCCGGCTGCATAACGCTCATAAGCTTTGATGACTTCTGCTGCTTTAAAGTCAGCGGAAACATAAGAAGCTTTGTTACAAGAGTAAATAAAATAATACACAACCCAATATTCTGAATGCCAAACGTGCTGGTCAGCTTAAACAGCCAATCCATAATTATCCCCAGAACGGTTGCAAACGGCCCCAGGATGCCTCCTACCTTAGTCAATACTAAGAATTCCAATGAACTACCTCCTCATCTGTTACGGAACTGGATCATAACCGCCTTTTGCAAATGGATTACACCGAAGTATCCTTTTGCAAGCCAAAAATGTACCTTTCAACACGCCGTACTTTGTAAGCGCCTCAATGGCGTATTGAGAACACGTAGGCGTGTAAATGCAGTGAGTTCTTATTTTCAGAGGAGAAAGATATTTCTGATATCCTCTGATCAATAAAATCATGATTTTTTTTACCATAAGATCACTTCGATTCTTTTTTTAAAATGTTATGAAGTCCGCACAAGTGCAGATATGCACTTTCGATTGTTTTGTAATTTTCTTCCTTTGCCGCTGCTCTTACAACGACTACGATGTCTAACCCTGTCTCAACCATGTCTTCATGAAGCCTGAAGCTTTCTCTGATTAATCTGGTTATGTGATGCCTTACAACGCTGTTTCCTACCTTCCTGCTGACGGATATGCCGATTCTGGTTTCAGGCCTGTCCGTTTTTTTCACATACATGACAAGAAGTTTGTTTGCAAGGGACTTTCCACTTTGATAAACTTCCTGAAAATCCCGGTTTTTTTTAATCGAATTAAAATGTTTCATGAAACTTTTTCCTTTTTCCTGTTTCCCAGGAATTTGAGAAAAGAAAAGGCCACAATTACTTGCGGCCTGGTCCATTAAGCTGATAATTTTGCTCTTCCCTTTGCTCTTCTTGCGGCTAAAACTTTTCTTCCGCCTGGAGTGCTCATTCTGGCTCTGAAACCATGAACTTTGGATCTCTGTCTCTTTTTTGGCTGAAACGTCATCTTCATAATCTACGGACACCTCCTCTTGTTACAATAGCTTATCATAGGCAATATGATGAGACATATTGAGACTATCTTAATTAAACATCGTTTCAATTATATAGAACAAAAGGTGGTTAGTCAAGGGAAAAATGTATTTTTTTCTTTTAAAACCAACACTCTCCTGCCTGTTTTACGGGGCATTCCAGATACTGGATCTGATGTATCACAGACATTCATTCCCGTATACCGGTAAAATCTTATAAAGTCCGGTTACAATCTATCAATCAAACTATTTATACAGTATAATAAAACTGGAAAATATTTCTTTCTGTCAAATGGATAGATATGGGTAAAACGCTCTTATGAAAGGATGGTTTGCAAATGAATCTTGAGAAAATCAATATCAGAGATCCCTTTATACTGGTCAACGAAAAGAAATACTATATGTATGGAACAAGAGCCGATACATGCTGGACATCTGCTACCGGATTTGACTGCTACATCAGCAAAGACTTAGAAAACTGGGATGGTCCTTACGAAGTATTTCATAAACCAAAGGATTTTTGGGCCGATTTAAATTGCTGGGCTCCTGAAGTCCATCAGTACAACGGTTCTTATTATATGTTTGCAACCTTTAAAGACAGTCAATCCCATGGGGGAACTGCAATTTTGAAAGCAGATCATCCTTTAGGACCGTTCATCCCTCACAGTGAAAAACAAATAACGCCAAAAGACTGGGAATGCATTGACGGAACGTTCTATATAAGCCCAAAAGGAAAACCCTATATGGTTTTTGTTCATGAATGGGTCCAGATTTCGGATGGTTCCATCTGTGCCGTAGAACTGAGCCAGGATCTAAAACAGGCGGTATCCCAGCCCATACTGCTTTTTCATGCTTCAGAAGCAAACAATTGGATCGTTCCTGTAAAGAATAAAAGACCTGGCACAAACTATGTAACGGATGGACCTTTCCTTTACCGGACCAAAAGCGGCCGCTTGATTCTTCTCTGGTCCAGCTTTGGAAAAGAAGGATATACGGAAGCACTTGCTTATTCCGACAATGGTGATATTACAGGAAAATGGACCCAGGACAGCAGGCTGCTGTTTAAAAAAGACGGAGGTCATGGAATGATATTTAAAAATCTGTCAAATGAACTTTACCTTACTCTTCATACCCCAAATGAACATTTAAAAGAGCATCCTGTCTTTTACAAACTGGACGAAACAAACCACACCCTTTGGGTCAGTGGAACTTAATACCCTTCGGGCATACCTTTATGTCCATAGACCATGGCAGGAAAGAGGAAATATGAAAGATGTGATTTTTACAGGAAAATGCAATGGAATCGGAATCAGCCATGTGGCCAGGGACTGTGATCTTGCTGAAACCATTGGATTTTATAAAAATGAATATCAGATTTATTATATCCTGGATGGAGAACGTTTTTTCTATTCAAACAATAAAAGCTACAGGATGTCAAAAGGCACCCTGTCTTTTATTGATAAAAAAAAGATTCCTTTTACCAATGTAATCGGCGGAAAGTACCATGAACGGATATTAATAGAAATTGAAGAAACATGGCTGATCTCTGCAGGAAATGCCATGGAACTGGACTTAAGGGGATTTTTCAGCAATTTACACGGCGTTCTTCAGATGAATTCCAAACATCAGGACATCATCGAAAAGAAACTTAAGAAAATGGAAGATGTTTTAAAGGCAGAAAAGCCTTATGCCCCGGCAGAAGTGAAAGAACTTCTTTTTTCCATCATCATAATGATCTTAAACGGAGCCGGTACCAGACCGGATGAGTATCATTCTCCAGGCGGTAAAATGATGCGTTATGTTAAGGTGAAGGAAATTATGTACTATATTATGGAGCATTATTCTGAAATCTATGGTCTGGAGGACTTAGCAGGCATATTTTACCTTGATAAAAGTTATTTAAGCCGCATCTTCAAAGAAGTAACCAATTTTACCGTAAATGAATTCATCAACCTGCAGAAAGTTGACCGGGCCAGAAACCTCCTCTTAGATGATTCCCTTTCCATAGAGGATATTTCAAAGAAATTAGGGTATGAAAGACTTTCTTACTTTGACCGGGTTTTCAAAAAATATGTTGGAATGTCCCCTCTTCAATATAGAAAGTCCAGGAAAACTACATAAATCCAGTCAATTTAGTGAAAATAATGAAGTTTTTTTGATGTATTGGCGTTTTGCCCAATATGTATTGTGATTTCTAATTAAAAACAGTAAAATACATACACACAAAACAAATCCGGATTTCATTATTGTATAATTTAAACATCTTTTCAAAACGTAAAGGAGGTTAGACAGCTTGAAAAAGATGAAAAAATTCTGTCGGGACAATTTTATTCCCTATATGTTCCTGCTTCCCTGGCTCATAGGAATTCTGGGGCTGACGGTTTATCCCATGCTCATGTCACTCCGCATGAGTTTTACGGATTACGATTTTACAAAGCCCGATTCAGTCCAATGGATTGGCTTCGGCAATTACATAAGAATGTTTGGTTCCTTATTCGGCATCAATGACTTTACGGCAGCATCAGGCAAAACCATGAGGGTGGACCCCTACTATTTAAAATCATTATCAGTGACATTTACCTATGTGTTCACATCAGTGCCCTTAAAGCTGGTATTTGCATTGCTGGTGGCTGTACTCATGAATCAGAAACTGCGGTTCGTTTCTTTCTACCGTGCCGTATACTACATTCCCACGCTGTTAGGCGGCTCTGTTGCCATAGCTGTTTTATGGAGAAAGTTATTTGAAAAAGAAGGTTTGATAAATGGTATTCTCTCCTCAATTGGATTTACGGATCTTCCAGGATGGATTACCAATCCAAAATATGCCCTGGGAACTCTGGTTCTTCTTACGGTATGGCAGTTCGGTTCATCCATGATCATCTTTTTAGCCGGCTTAAAACAGATTCCCATGGACTACTATGAAGCAGCCAGTGTAGACGGTGCCAGTAAAGTCCAGCAGTTTTTCTCAATAACTATTCCATCACTTACGCCGGTTATACTTTTTAACCTGGTCATGCAGATGATTTCCGCATTCCAAACCTTTACCCAGGCATATATCATTGGCGGCGGCAAGGGAGGGGTCTTAAACTCAACACTTTTCTATACACTTCACTTATATCTTCAGGGCTGGACTTACCATGAAATGGGTTATGCTTCTGCAATGGCGTGGGTACTCTTAATTATTATCGGCTCCTTTACGGCAGTCATTTTTGGATCATCAAAACTATGGGTCTCCTACGGAAACGGGGAATAATCTATGAAAGCGAAAAAACAATTTCATATCATAATGACACATATTTTTATTATAACACTGGGAATTACCATGCTTTATCCGGTTATCTGGATGGTTGTCAGTTCTTTTAAGCCCAACAATCTGATATTCAGCGACACAGGCCTGATTCCCAAAGCAATCACCATTGATAATTATATCAGCGGCTGGAAGGGCTATGCCGGGGTTTCATTTGGTAAATTTTTCTTAAACTCCATGCTTCTGTGCATAACAGCAGTAGCTGCAAACCTGGTTTCATGCACTATGGCAGCCTATTCTTTTGGAAGGCTGAAGTTTTTCGGAAAAAGCTTTTGGTTTGGTATTATGATGATCACGCTTATGCTTCCTGCACATGTTACACTGGTGCCCCGTTATATCCTCTTTAACAGTTTTGGATGGGTGGGAAGTTACTTACCCATCCTGGTTCCCAAATTTCTGGCCACTGACGCATTTTTTGTATTTCTGCTGGTACAGTTTATAAGAGGACTGCCAAAAGACTTAGATGAAGCCGCTATCATAGACGGCTGCGGAAAGGTGGGAATATTTTTTAAGATCGTAATACCTCTTGCAGGACCTGCCATGGTCACCACCGCACTCTTTACGTTCCTCTGGACATGGGATGACTTTTTTAACCATCTTCTCTACCTTACATCCCCGGAAAGCTACACAGTATCCCGTGCCTTAAGAACCTTTGTAGGGGATGCGGGAGCCGTATCAAACTGGGGCGGCGCTCTTGCCATGTCCACTCTTGCCATGCTGCCAAATTTTATTTTATTCTTTTCACTTCAAAAATATTTTGTTCAGGGCATTGCTACATCCGGAATCAAGGGATGACACCCTTTCTATCAAATAACAGGAAAAGGAGAATATTATGAAAAAAACCATGCAACTGATGTTAGCCGCCTGTGCAGTCCTTTCCTTATGGGGATGCAGTTCCAAAGCCGTTTCAGAAACAACGAAAGCACCGGCTGCGGCTTCGGAAGAGTCACAAAAAGAATCAAATGAACCAGTTGACACAAAAGGCCTTCCCCCATATACCGGCGAGTCAGCTGTCCTGCGTTTCGGCTGGTGGGGCAATGACGAACGTGCTTCCCTTACCAATCAGGTAATAGAAAGATTTATGAAAGCCTATCCCAATATCAAAATTACAGGCGAACCTAACGGCGGCACTGCCGATCATTTTCAGATCATTGATACCCAGCTTCAGGGTAATAATGCTCCGGATCTGATTCAATTGGGAGGCAATTATCCTGACTACATACAGTATCTCACACCTCTTAACGACTTTCTCGGCAAGCAGCTTTTAATCGATACTGCCGGGCAATTTGATCAGGTAGCCCTTGAAGCCGCCACTCTGGATGGAAACCTTTATGCAGTCAGCCTTGGAACCAACACTCTTGTTCTTGCCTATAACAAAACATTAATAGAATCTGTGGGTGCCTCTGTTCCGGATTACAATCTGACGTGGGATGAATTAATTGCCTATGGAAAGGACTTGAAGACCAAACTGCCGGATGGCGTGTTCCCCTTTGTTGATAACAGCACAAATCAGGCCAACTACTTAAGCTATTACTGTCAACAGGAAGGCACTCCGTTATGGACCGCTGATGAAGGGGGCAAAAGTTATTTGACACCGGAAACCTCCAAGAAATGGATTCAGTTATGGGCTGATTTACGGGCTGAAGGCTTAATACCCGATGCTGATACTACGGCAACCTATGCAGAAACAGGCGCTGACAGCTCTGCTCTGGTGGCAGGCAAAGCTGCAATCGGAATGATATGAAGCAACCAGTTGACCGGCTATCAGGCATCCATGACCGACCAGCTTGGAGCTACCACGCTTCCGGCAGGCGGGGAAAAAGCATATGCAATCCAAATGAGCCAGTACCTTGGAATCAATAAAAACAGCCCCAATCAGGAAGCAGCGGCCCTTTTCATTAATTTCTTTGTAACCAGCCCTGAGGCCGGTGAAATTCTTGGCACCAACCGCGGCATTCCCTGTTCCCCTGTTGTACGGGAAGCAATCTCAGAGAAATCCACACCGGCTGACGCTGCTGTTTATTCTATTTATGATGCAATCAGTGACCGTTCCATTCCCCAGGGACCAAATTTGCCAAATGATCAGGAATTCATAAATGAACTGCATCTCATTGGCCAAAATGTAGCCTATAACAGTATCTCCGCAGACCAGGGTGCTGAGGATCTTTTTGATCTTGTAAAAAGGCTTATCGTAAAATAATAAAACTTAATCAACAGGAGAAACCCCTTGGCTTCTCCTGTTTCAATAGAGATGAAGTTTTTTCTACCGGAGGAAAACGTGAATATTCAAACAAGTGTATCATTTCAGACTTCTCATGAACTTTTGCAAAAGCTTATGGACTCAGCCGAAAGAAAAACATGGAATAATTTAAAATATTTTAATTCCAGACTCGTACTGATTGAAGGCGGAGGTTATGAAAAATTATGGCTGGAAACCCAGCCAATGGGCGGGGAAATGTATGCAAAAAGAAACATGGAAGCCGGGTTGAATAACCATCTTTTGTTCATGGAAACCCAAAGGGAGGATGGCCGGTTTCCCGGAAGCATTGCTTTTATTGATGGAAAAACCATCCCTCAGTTTAATAAATTTCAGGGATTCTGTTTCCCCTCTTCTGCCCTTAATATGTATTATTTAATAGGGAAGGACCCGGAATATTTAAACCTTCTTTATTCCACTCTGGAAAAATTTGATGCTTATTTATGGAAGGTAAGGGATTCTGACGGAGATGGCTGTCTGGAAAGCTGGTGCAAATACGATACAGGAGAAGATAATGCCCTCCGTTATGGGGATGCACCGGATTCCTGGAGTAAAGAAGTGCCCCCTGAAAACTGTCAGATCGTTCCCATGGCCTCCATGGATATTATGAGTTTTTCTTATTCCTCAAGGGAAACCCTGTCAAAAATCTGCACAATACAGGGAAATGAAAACAGGGCTGAATTCTGGACAAAAAAAGCATTATCCGTTCAGGATATAATAAAAAATTACCTTTGGGATGAAACAAAAGGTGCCTGCTTTGACCGGGACCGGAATCACAATGTCATGAATATTATGACCCATAACAATTTAAGAGCCATGTACTGGAACAGCCTGACCCGTAATATGGCTGATCATTTTGTCACAAAGCATCTGTTGAATCCGGAAGAATTCTGGACGTACATGCCCCTTCCATCCATTGCGGCAAATGATCCCCTATTCCGTAACATCACCACCAATAACTGGAGCGGCCAATCCGAGGCCCTCACCTATCAGAGGGCAATCCGCGCCCTTGAAAATTACGGCTACGATCATCTGATCCCATATCTGGGAGAAAAACTATTCCAGGCAATTGGAGAAACATGTATTTTTGTTCAACAGTATGACCCTTTCACCGGGAGACCATCCCTGGAATCCTTAGAAGGAACCCAGGATTTCTATGGCCCTGCCATGCTTTCTGTCATGGAATATGCAGCCCGTATGTATGGGATACACATAGAACACGAAATGATTTACTGGGGAAGCACAGGCGGACACGAAAGCCTTTATGAGCAGGTATTGGGAAATCATACATTTAAAATCAAAAACTCCGGTTCCAGGGCAGAAGCCTTTGTTGATGGAAAAAAGGTTTTTGAAGCAGGAAAGGACTTAAAGATCATTACAGATGTAAAAGGAAATTTATTAGATTTAAGACCATTCGAAACACATGCAGATATAAGAAATATAAAAACCTTTTTATGATTCACAACATAATTAAGAGCCATTTCTCCATAATATGATTCATACATGGAAAAATGGCTCTGTTATTATCAGTACTTACCCTTTCATTGCCTTAAATAAGGCCTGTGTAACCGCAACTGTAAGAACCCCGGCCACAATGGCCTCAGGAATCCCGTTGATGCATATAATTCCTAAAATTATGGAATAAACTCCTGTTGTCACTCCCCTTGCTGCCTGACCATATTCTCTTCCAAAAAATAAGTAAATCAGATTCATTACCAAAAGGGTGTTGGTTAATGATCCGGCCACTCCTGCCGCTGCCAGGGCAATGGTTCTCTTTCCGCTTTTTCCGCCTAAAGTTTTTAATACTGCCCGGAATACGTAATAGGCCACGATTCCAATCAGGATCCTGGGCACCATACAAATAATCAGGCTTCCTATATTTCCTCCGTACTCTCCCACTTTAATAAACGGAGAAAACACAAAGGACGTGGGATTAGGCATGTTGGTATTTTTCCACAAGCTGGTAAATCCGAATACCATTCCCAAAAATCCGCCATATTTTGGTCCAAGAATAATGGCTCCAATTATGACCGGAACGTGAATAATGGTAGCGTTCATAAATCCCAGGGGGATATACCCAAAGGGCGTAAACGCCATGATGACGATAATGGCAACAAATACGGCTGCCAGTACCAGGTTACGGGTTTTGTTTTCAATATTCATTTCTTTTCCTCCTGTGCTACTGTTCTTTAAAAAGATACAATGCATCTGGTTACATGTGCATTATATTATAGAAAGCTTTTATCCGTCAATCCACACCAGGAAATTCACGCCCATTTTGTTAATTTACATAAACTTATCAACATTATGGGGATAACTTGTGGAAAACTCTATGGATATTATCTTGATAATCGTCGTTTTATTCACAGGCATGTCCTGAAAGCCCAGATAAATTCCACACTCCTGGAATGTGAATAACGAAACTTTTAAAATCCCTGTTTTTTGTGGACAACTTTCTTCCTGGATGATTATCAACACATGATTCACATGCAATACACATCCTCTGCACACACTTATCCACAATTTTTTACTATTATCATTGAAAATTATTTCAAAATAGTATAGAATGAACTGTAGATTGGGTAAATGCGCATATTTGCATTTTATAAATGTAGGAGACTTACAATGTTAGAAAAGTTAAAGGAAAAATGGGATGAAATCTTATTGAATTTAAAAGAAGAACACGAAATTACGGACGTGTCTTTTAAAACCTGGCTTCTTCCCCTGAAGGTTCATTCCGTGAATGGCGAAAAAGTCATAGTCACGGTGCCGGATGTGGAATTCTTAGGATACATCCGCAAAAAATACGGGTTTCTTCTGAAAATCACCATAGAAGAAGTGACCGGCTTTGAATGCAGCGTTGATTTCGTTGTTGAAAACCAGATTCAACAGGAGGCCACTCCATCTCCTGCAGGCAACACTCTTATTAACAATACCATGAATTCGGTCAGCCAGACGGCCATCACAAATGCAAATTTGAATCCAAAATACATTTTTGATACCTTTGTGGTAGGTGCCAACAACAACCTGGCCCATGCAGCTTCCCTGGCTGTTGCAGAATCTCCCGGTGAAATTTATAATCCTCTGTTCATCTACGGAGGTGTTGGTCTTGGAAAAACCCACTTAATGCATTCCATCGGCCATTTCATCTTAAAAAATAATCCCAGGGCAAAGGTCCTCTACGTGACCAGTGAAAAGTTCACCAATGAGCTGATCGACGCCATCCGTAATAAAAACAACTTCTCTCCTACCGAATTCCGTGAGAAGTACCGCAACAATGATGTTCTGCTGATCGATGATATCCAGTTCATCATTGGCAAGGAAAGTACCCAGGAAGAATTTTTCCATACCTTCAACGCCTTATACGAAGCCAAAAAGCAGATTATCATTTCCTCCGATAAACCGCCGAAGGAAATTGAAACCCTGGAAGAACGGCTTCGTTCCCGGTTTGAATGGGGTTTAACCGTGGACATACAGTCCCCTGATTATGAGACCAGGATGGCCATCCTCCGTAAAAAGGAGGAAATGGAAGGCTATAACATAGACAATGAAGTCATCAAATACATAGCCACCAACATCAAATCCAACATCCGGGAGCTGGAAGGCGCCCTGACAAAAATTGTAGCCCTCTCCCGCCTTGATAATAAGGAAATCACGGTAGAGCTGGCAGAAGAAGCCTTAAAGGACATCATCTCCCCCAACGACAAGCGGGAAATTACCCCGGAGCTTGTCATACAGGTAGTTGCAGATCACTATGGCCTTACTCCTCTTGATATCTGTTCCCAGAAAAGGAACAAGGAAATCGTTTATCCACGTCAGATTGTCATGTATCTCTGCCGCGAAATGGTTGGAACCCCCTTGCAGATGATCGGAAAATACCTGGGAGGAAGAGATCACACCACCATCATTCATGGGATAGATAAAATCACCACCAACATGAACAAAAACGAATCTTTAAATAACACCATTGAGATTTTGAAGAAGAAGATTAATCCACAATAGGGTGTGTATTAGCTGTTAATCTTCTGTGGACAAGTAAGGCCCTCAAACCGTTTCTCATGTCCTTGTGGATAACCTTAATGTTTTCCTTGACTTTTGTGGACGTTATTCACACTCTTATGAACATGGAAACCTCTGCCTTTATAAAGGTTATAAGGGCTTTTACACAAACCCACAGCCCCTACTACTAATACGACGGAATTTAACTATATCATCCATCTATTTATTGCAATTTCTAGAGCAAAGGAGTTATCAACAATTATGAAACTGACATTTAAACAGGATGCGATCCTAAACGGCATTAATATCGTACTGAAAGCAGTTCCCAGTAAAACTACCATGTCCATCCTGGAATGCATCTTCATCGATGCCAGCGGATCAGAGATCAAGCTGACTGCCAATGACATGGAACTTGGAATAGAAACAAAGGTAGAAGGAACCATCCTGGAAAGAGGCAAAATTGCCCTGGAAGCAAAGCTGCTTTCTGAAATCGTAAGAAAGCTTTCTTCTGCAGGAGATTCCCTGGTTACCATTGAAAGCGATGAAAGACTTACCACTACCATTTCCTGTGAAAACTCCGTATTCCATATTCAGGGAAGGGATGGGGAAGAATTTGCGTATCTTCCCTATATTGAACGGGATCATTATATCTGCTTATCCCAGTTCTCTTTAAAAGAAGTAATCCGCCAGACCATCTTTTCCATTGCTCCCAATGACAGCAATAAGATGATGACCGGAGAGCTTTTTCAGGTGACAGGAAACCAGTTAAAGGTGGTTTCTCTGGATGGTCACAGGATTTCCATCCGGAATATTGAATTAAAAGATACGTATCATGATATAAAAGTCATTGTTCCTGGCAAGACTTTAAACGAAGTCAGCAAGATCCTGGGCGGAGACAATGAAAAGGAAGTGCTTATTTTCTTCAGCACCAACCATATTTTATTCGAGTTTGACGATACCATTGTTGTTTCCCGTTTGATTGAAGGAGAATATTTCCGGATCGACCAGATGCTTTCCAGTGATTATGAGACAAAGACAGCAGTCAATAAAAGAGAACTTTTGGACTGTCTTGACCGGGCAACCATTCTGGTGAGGGAAAACGATAAGAAGCCTTTGATCATGAACATTGAAGATCAGGAAATGCAGCTTAAGATGAATTCCAGTTTTGGTTCCATGAATGCCCAGGTTCCGATTCATAAAACAGGAAGCGATATTATGATCGGCTTTAATCCAAAGTTTTTGATTGATGCTTTAAGGATTATTGATGATGAAGAAGTAACCCTTTACATGCTGAATGCCAAATCCCCCTGCTTTATCAGGGATGAAGAAGGAAAATATATTTACCTGATCCTTCCTGTCAACTTTAATGCGGCAGCAGTTTAAACTGCTTTTATATAAAAGATGGCGGGATATGGGCAATAGAGAGGAACACCCTGCAGGGGCATACCTTAATGCCCAGAGAGCATGGGCAATAGAGAGGAACGCCCTGTAGGGGCATACCTTAATGCCCAAAGAGCATGGGCAATAGAGAGGAAATTATGGAGACAATCAAGTTAAGGGATGAATATATCAAGCTGGGACAGGCCTTAAAGGCCGCTGGTATGGTGGGATCAGGAGTTGATGCCAAATTTGTCATTGAGGATGGTCTTGTAAAAGTCAATGGCCAGGTAGAATACCAGAGAGGAAAGAAGCTAAGAGCCGGAGACGTAGTCACATTTGAAGGCAATACCGTTAAAATTGAGGAACGCCCTGCCGGGCATACCTTAGTGCCCAAAAACCATGGGCAGGAAAGAGGAAATAACACCATCCATGATAATTGAATCGATAGAGCTTAAGAATTACCGCAACTATGATGAATTACATATGGATTTTAGTCAGGGAACCAATATACTCTATGGGGACAATGCCCAGGGAAAAACAAATGTCTTAGAAGCAATCTATGTCTGTGCTACGACAAAATCCCACAGAGGGAGCAAGGATAAGGAAATTATACAGTTTGACAGGGATGAGTCGCATATCAAGCTAAACGTCAGAAAGAAGGATATTCCATACAGGATTGACATGCATTTGAAGAAGAATAAAGCCAAAGGCGTGGCAGTAAACGGTGTTCCCATAAAGAAGGCCAGTGAATTGTTTGGAATTGTCAACGTTGTATTTTTTTCTCCGGAAGACTTAAATCTCATAAAAAACGGACCGGCCGAAAGGCGCCGGTTCGTTGATTTAGAATTATGTCAACTAAACAGGCTTTACGTCCATTCCCTTGTGCAGTATAACCGGATCGTGACGCAGCGCAATAAACTGTTGAAAGATATGGCTTTCCGGCCTGATTATGAAGAAACCCTGGACATATGGGATATGCAGCTTGTCCAGTACGGAAAGGAAATGATAGATTATCGGAAAGAATTTATAGAACAGCTGGATGGGATCATAGGACCCATCCACCAGAAGCTTTCTGGGGAAAAAGAACATTTAAGGCTCCTTTATGAGCCAAATGTAGAGGCGGATGAGTTTGAGGATGCCATCAGGCGAAGCAGGCAGCAGGATATGAAGCAGAAAACAACACTTATCGGCCCCCACCGGGATGATTTAAGTTTTATCATCAACGGAATCGACATTCGCCGGTTCGGTTCCCAGGGGCAGCAGAGGACAGCGGCTTTGTCCTTAAAGCTTGCAGAAATAGAACTGGTAGAAAAAACAGTATATGATTACCCTATTCTTTTGTTGGATGACGTGTTATCGGAGTTGGATAACAGCAGACAAAATCAATTGCTTGCAGGGATCAATCATATACAGACCGTGATCACCTGTACGGGGCTGGAAGAATTTGTGAAAAACCGGTTTCCCGTTGATAAGATATTCCGGGTGGTAAGCGGTACCGTAGGCAGTGAAAATTAATTACGGTTTGTCTAAACAAACTGTAATGCAAATTAACGATTCAGGAGGAAGCGTGAAAATATGAGTCAAGAATATGGTGCAGATCAAATCCAGATATTAGAGGGTCTTGAGGCAGTAAGAAAAAGACCTGGTATGTATATCGGCAGTACTTCCACAAGGGGACTTCATCATCTGGTTTACGAGATCGTGGACAATGCGGTGGATGAGGCTCTGGCAGGATATTGCGACAGCATAGAAGTAATTGTCCATCCTGACAATTCCGTGACCGTTGTGGATGACGGACGAGGAATCCCTGTAGGCATCCAGAAAAAGGCCGGGATTCCGGCAGTAGAGGTTGCTTTTACCATCCTCCATGCCGGCGGTAAATTCGGCGGCGGGGGATATAAAGTCTCCGGCGGTCTTCACGGCGTAGGCGCTTCTGTTGTAAATGCCCTTTCCCAGTGGCTTGAGGTGGAGATCCGGCAGGAAGGGAAAATCTATAAACAGCGTTATGAAAAGGGAAAGACAATGTATCCCTTAAAGGTCATAGGAGATTGCGGTCCGGATGAGCATGGAACAACGGTTACCTTTCTTCCTGATAAAGACATTTTCGAAGAAACGGTCTTTGACTACGATACCTTAAAGATCCGTCTCCGTGAAACAGCATTTTTAACCAAAAACTTAAAGATTATCTTAAAAGATGAGAGAGAAGATAAGCATGAGCACGTGTTCCATTATGAAGGCGGCATCAAGGAGTTCATCACCTATTTAAACAAGGGGAAGACCCCTCTTTATGATCAGGTGTTTTACTGCGAAGGAACAAAGGATGGCGTCTATGTTGAGATTGCCATGCAGCACAATGATTCTTATACGGAGAATATCTACAGCTTTGTCAATAACATCAACACTCCTGAGGGAGGAACCCATCTGGCAGGCTTTAAGAACGCACTGACCACTACCTTAAATGATTATGCCAGAAAAAACAGGCTGTTAAGGGAAAGTGAAACCAACCTTTCCGGTGAGGATATCAGAGAAGGTGTTATAGCCATCATCAGCGTTAAGATTGAGGAACCGCAGTTTGAAGGCCAGACAAAGCAGAAGTTAGGAAACAGCGAAGCCAGAGGAGCGGTGGACAACTTATTAAGGGAACAGCTCACTTACTATTTAGAGCAGAATCCAAGTATTTCAAAAACCATCTGTGACAAATCAATTCTGGCACAGCGGGCAAGAGCTGCGGCCAGAAAGGCCAGGGATTTAACCAGGAGAAAGACCGCCCTTGAGGGGATGGCCCTTCCTGGAAAGCTTGCAGACTGTTCTGATAAAAATCCGGAAAACTGTGAGATCTACATCGTAGAGGGAGACAGTGCCGGAGGTTCCGCAAAGACAGCCCGTTCCAGGAATACCCAGGCCATCCTTCCGCTTCGTGGAAAGATCCTGAATGTGGAAAAGGCAAGGCTTGATAAGATCTATGCCAATGCGGAAATAAAGGCTATGATTACCGCATTTGGAACAGGAATCCATGAGGATTTTGACTTAAGCAAATTAAGATATCATAAAATCATCATCATGACCGATGCCGATGTGGACGGTGCCCATATCAGTACCCTGCTTCTCACCTTTTTATACCGCTTCATGCCGGAGCTGATCCGGGAGGGCCATGTATATCTGGCACAGCCTCCGTTATACAAGGTGGAAAAGAGTAAAAAAGTATGGTATGCCTATACCGATGATGAGCTTAATTCCATCCTGAGGGAAATTGGCCGTGATAATAACAATAAAATCCAGCGCTACAAAGGATTGGGCGAGATGGACGCAGAACAGCTTTGGGAAACCACCATGGACCCGGAACGAAGAGTCCTTTTACGTGTTATCATGAATGAGGACACCACATCCGAGATGGATTTAACCTTTACCACTTTAATGGGCGACCAGGTAGAGCCAAGACGTGAATTTATCGAAGCTAACGCCAAATACGTACAGAATCTTGATGTTTAATTGGAGGAAATAAAATGGAACCAAATATCTTTGATAAAGTTCATGACGTGGACTTAAAAAAGACCATGGAAAAGTCGTATATCGAGTATGCCATGAGCGTCATTGTTTCCAGAGCCCTGCCTGATGTAAGAGACGGTTTAAAACCGGTTCAGCGTAGAGTCCTGTATTCCATGATTGAGCTCAACAACGGTCCGGATAAGCCACACCGTAAATGTGCCCGTATCGTGGGTGATACCATGGGTAAGTACCATCCTCACGGTGACAGCTCCATTTACGGAGCCCTGGTAAACATGGCACAGGAATGGTCTACCAGATATCCGCTGGTGGATGGTCACGGAAACTTCGGTTCCGTGGATGGAGACGGCGCGGCTGCCATGCGATATACAGAAGCCCGCTTAAGTAAGATTTCCATGGAAATGCTTGCGGACATCAACAAAGATACCGTTGATTTCAGCCCTAACTTTGACGAGACGGAAAGGGAACCGGATGTTCTTCCATCCCGCTATCCAAATCTTCTGATTAACGGCACCTCCGGCATTGCCGTTGGTATGGCTACCAACATCCCTCCCCACAACTTAAGAGAGGTCATCAATGCGGTCCTTCATATCATTGATAATCAGGTAGAAGAAAACAGGGAAACCACCATAGAAGAGATTTTAGAGATCATCAAAGGGCCTGACTTCCCTACAGGAGCAACCATCCTGGGAAAACGGGGAATTGAAGAAGCATACCGCACAGGAAGAGGAAAAATCCGTGTCAGGGCTGTCAGCGATATTGAAACCATGGCAAACGGAAAAAGCCGCATCATTGTGACTGAGCTTCCATACATGGTCAATAAAGCCCGTCTCATTGAAAAAATTGCAGAGCTGGTAAAGGATAAAAAGGTAGACGGCATTACTGACTTACGGGATGAATCAGACCGTTCCGGCATGAGGATCTGCATTGAACTTCGAAGGGATGCCAATGCCAATGTAATACTTAACCAGCTGATCAAGCATACCCAGCTTCAGGATACCTTTGGCGTGATCATGCTTGCCCTTGTTAAAAACAGTGCCGGCGTTCTGGAACCTAAGGTTTTAAATATCCTTCAGATGTTAAATTATTATCTGGATCATCAGAAGGAAGTGGTAACCAGAAGAACCCGTTACGATTTAAATAAGGCAGAAGAGAGAGCCCATATTTTACAAGGTTTGCTCATTGCCTTGGATAATATTGATGAAGTCATCAGGATCATCCGCGGTTCTGAAAATGTACAGGCAGCCAAAGCAGAACTCATGAGCCGTTTCGGCTTAAGCGATGCCCAGTCTCAGGCCATTGTGGATATGCGTTTAAGAGCTCTTACCGGTCTGGAAAGGGAAAAGCTTGAAAACGAATACAGAGAGCTGGAAGCCAGAATTGCGGAATTAAAGGCCATCCTTGCTGATGAGAAAAAGCTTTTAGCAGTGATCAAGGAGGAAATAGCCATCATTTCCGCAAAATACGGAGATGACAGAAGGACCTCCATCGGCTTTGATGAGTACGATATGTCCATGGAAGACTTAATCCCCGATGAGAATACCATTGTAGCCATGACAAAGCTGGGATATATTAAGAGAATGTCTATTGACAACTTTAAGAACCAGAACAGAGGCGGCAGGGGAATCAAGGGAATGCAGACCATTGATCAGGATTACATCGAAGACCTGATGATGACAACAACCCATCATTACCTGATGTTCTTTACCAACACAGGCCGTGTTTACCGGTTAAAAACCTATATGATCCCGGAAGGAAGCAGAACCTCAAGAGGAACCGCTATTGTAAATCTTTTGCAGATGCTTCCCGGCGAGAGCATTACGGCTATTATCCCCATGAAAGAATACGACGACGACAAATTCTTATTCATGGCAACCAGAAACGGAATGGTAAAGAAAACTCCTATGATGGAATATGCCAATGTCCGTAAGAACGGCCTTCAGGCCATTGTCCTTCGGGAAAATGATGAGCTGATTGAGGTTAAGGCCACTGATAATACAAAGGATATTTTCCTGGTAACGAAAAAAGGCCAGTGCATCCGGTTCCATGAAAAGGATGTCCGTATCACAGGCCGTGTATCCATCGGCGTTATAGGCATGAAGCTCAATGATGATGACCAGGTGATAGGAATGCAAATGGATTCCCAGGGACCTAAACTTCTGATCGTATCAGCCAACGGCATGGGCAAGCGTACTCCTATTGAAGAATTCACACCACAAAGAAGAGGCGGAAAGGGCGTTCTGTGTTATAAGATCACGGAAAAGACCGGAGATATCGTGGGAGCCAAACTGGTTCAGGATGATCATGACTTACTTCTGATCACAACCGAAGGAATCGTCATCCGTATTTCTGTTAATGATATCTCAGTTATCGGCAGAAATACTTCAGGAGTAAAGCTGATGAACATTGACCAGGATTCTGATATTACCGTTGCCAGCATTGCAAAGGTACGGGATGACGGAAGCAAATCCGACGGAGAAGGCCTGGAAGAACTGGACATAGTTGATGAAGAAATTTTAGAAGAAATTCCTGAAGAAATTTCTGAAGAGATTTCTGAAGAAATGATGGAAAAAGATGAGGCTTCTGAAGAAGAATAAAAATTTTATAATCAATGGTATGGTAATATTGAGTTTTTTATATTATAATGTGAATCATCAATAGTAAGCAGTAAAAGACTTTGAATGCAGCAATATTAACTTTACTGCAATCAAAGTCTTTTATTTATTGAAATTCAGCAGGAATATCCTGCATGGACGAATATGTCCTAAAAAAAGGAGGAATACCAGCTTGGACAGTGACCCAGGCGCGGCGCAGATAGCCGCACAGATTTTATTATTAATTGCTTTGACCTTAATGAATGCGTTTTTTGCGGGAGCGGAAATGGCCGTTGTATCGGTCAATAAAAACAGGATCCGGATGCTGGCTGATAACGGAAATAAGAAAGCAGCCCTGATTCAAAAGCTTTCAGAGGATTCCACCGGTTTTCTTTCAACCATCCAGGTGGCCATCACCTTTGCCGGTTTCTTTTCCAGTGCATCGGCGGCAACAGGAATTTCACAAGTACTGGGAGGAAAAATGCAGGCTTGGGGTGTCCCCTACAGCCAAAGTCTTTCCATGGTGACAGTGACCATTATTCTGTCTTACTTTAACCTGGTATTGGGAGAATTGGTGCCCAAACGGATTGCATTGCAAAAGGCAGAATGGTTCAGCCTGTTTGCCGTACGCCCCATTTACATCATATCAAAAATCATGGCGCCGTTCATAAGGCTTCTTTCCATGTCAACCAATGGGATTTTAAAGCTTCTTGGAATGAAGACGGAAAATTTAGAAGAAGAAGTCTCTGAGGAGGAGATCCGTTCCATGCTTCAAACAGGGCGGGAAAGCGGTGTGTTCAATAAAATCGAGGAGGATATGATCACTTCAATTTTCCTTTTTGATGATAAAAGAGCCAGAGAAATCATGACTCCCAGACAGGATATGGTGGCAGTGGATATTAAAAGACCCATGGAGCTGGTTCTCAATGAGATACTGGACAGCCGGCATTCCAGAATTCCGGTTTATGAAGAAGAGATTGATAATATTATCGGTATTTTGTCCATGAAGGACTTTATCATTGAATTGAATAAGAATGGATGGGTGGGAATCGATATCCGCACCATCATGCAGAAACCTTATTTTATACCGGAAAATAAAAAGACAGATGATTTATTTCTGGATATGCAGAAAAATAAGACTAAAATGGCCATCCTGGTGGATGAATACGGCGGTGTTTCCGGCCTTATCACCATGGAGAATTTGATAGAAGAAATTGTAGGAGATATTCCAGATGAATACGATGACTGGGAGCCGGAGCTGGTAGAAATGGAGCCTAATATCTATAAAGCAGCAGGAAGCATTTCCCTGTATGATCTGGATGATGTGCTTCACGAAGAAATAGAAAGCTCCTGTGACACACTGTCAGGATATCTGATTGAAATACTTGGCTTTATTCCTAAAAAGTCTCAGCTTCCGTTGGAGCTGGAGGATGAAAAAAATTATTATACCATTTTAGAAATGGATGATAAGGTAATTAAAAGTGCCATTGTCCGAATAAAGGAAAAATAATTTTAAAATACCATAAAAAAGTTGTCCGGCTTAAAAAGCCAGGACAACTTTTTTTATGGGCAGTTATGGTATTCTCAACTAGAAGGTTACTTCCAGGTTATTGGTCAGCATTTGGATGAAGGTTTCATGGTCTTTAACCTGAATCAGTTTTTTAATAAATTCTCTGTCCGTGAGCATCATGGTGAGAGACTCAAAGATTTCATTGAAAATGTACCGGTCATTTTTGTTAAAACACATCATGATAATCAGGTAAACAGGTTTTCCGTTCCATGAGACAGGAGAATCAGAAATCAATATATTCAGTCCTGTTTTTTCTGCATGCATTTTCATTGCATGGGGGATTGCAAAATCATGAAAGGCTGTGGAAGAAAGCTTTTCACGCATGTAGATATCTTCCCGGAATGTTTCGTTTACATAACCCATCCGGTGCATTTTACCGGTCAGATATTCAATAACCTCACTTTCGGTTTTTAAATCATTTCTTCTTTCAAAGAATTCCGGGATGATCAGCATTTCCAGATGATTTTTAAAAGCGGCTTTCCTTTTATTGATTCTCACAGATGCAATTTTATTTCTGATCACTGAAATATCCTTATCCGTAAAAAACATTCCGATATGGACGATATCCACGCCATAAAATCCGTGAAGGGGTACCGTAGACATAATGAAATCACATTTGGAAACCTGTTCCAGTAAGGTATCATCGGTGATGATATTGGTTATGAGCATTTCACAGGAAAAATGCTGATTAATGGTATCTGTCAGACGTATATTTAAATCATAATAGTTAGGACAGTATAAAACAGCAGTTACTTTTTTATTTAGGTTTTTTTGTGCTTCCAGAGTGCTCCCTAAGTGAAAGGTGATATATGCAATTTCATCGTCATTTATGATGATTCCCGTTCGGTCCTTAATGATTCCGGATAAATATACGGAGACATCATAAATTAAAGGGCAGGAAGTTTTAATTTCTTCTGTCAAAGGATTCTTTGTAAATTGCTGGTTTTTTGATCTTTGGAGTAAATTTCTTATGTGAATGGCAAACCGGATCAGGAATTCAGGTTCTGATAAATCAATATAATAATAAGAATTGACTGACCGGATCATTTCCTCCACCAGGTCAAAACATTCCCTGCCTATAAAATCCACCAGGTTGGCAGTTGTTATGCTTTTATAATCAATGGTAGTTGCTCTGGAAATCAGCAAAAGGGCAAGTTCATAAATTTCCGCTTCACTGTATGTGATATGAAAATGATTTTCCAGTTCTTTTGTGACCTGGCTTGCCAGCTCATATTCGTGATGGCGAATCTGAGCCAGTTCCTGAACATCCTGGGTATTGATGTTGTGATTTCTGATTCTGTCAATGGCTATGGTGATGTGAAGAACAATGTTAATTAAAGAATAGTCATTGACAAAATACTGGTATTTATCAAAGGTATTCAGCAATGTATTTTTTATATATTCAATTTCTATATCAGGAAAAACGTTCTGTATGGTTTTCAGGCTTACAAAGTTAATGTTGGACTCATCATATAAAATAGAGCTTAGGAGACGGCGTTTGTTTTTTTCCAGTCCTTCAATGGACAAGTTGTCCTTTTGATTCAAAAGATTTAAGTCAAACTGGCTCAGCTTCTTTTTTACAGCTCCCAGTTCATTTTTTAAAGTGGAGTAGCTGATGTATATGGTATCGCATAAATCATATGCGTTAATGCCGGCTTCCTGTTTAATTAAGAGATTGATAATATAAACCATTCTTTCCTGGGAGGACTGGGGGATGTGGGTGCCGGAATCATTTAATATTTTTCTTCCGGCCTCTGCATGGATGGAATATCCCTTCCTGGAAGAACGGATGGTCTGAGGATGGTTGTCATTGATTTCTGAAATATAATTTTTTATGCTGCGTTCCGATACTCCCATTTCAGCAGCTAAGGCAGAAGCAGTCATTTCATTTGTCTGCATCACCAGAATGCGAATTAATTTTAATAATTTTGGCCCCATAGTAAAATCCTCCTTCTATCCATTATAAAATTATGGATAGAATTTTTCCACCAGAGATTTGCACCCTTCATGTGCAAATCTCTGGTGGAATTTTAAGTGGAAAAAAGTCATAATGAATGCATCAAATACATTGTGAAAACAAAAAAGTTTTCATCACCTTTTCAGGGAAGTTAAAAAGACAGCTTTCCATAAACAATATTATACAGATAAAGGAGGATTTTATTTATGTTAAATGTTTTACTGGTTTGCGGATCAGGTGCCAGCTCCGGGTTTATGGCGGCAAATATAAGAAAGGCAGCAGCCGCAAGAAAAATGGAGATTAGTATAAAGGCAAGAGGTGAAAGTGAAATTGAGAACTACATTGATGAGATTGATGCCCTGATGGTGGGACCTCACCTGGCTTATATTCTAGATGAAATTGAAGAATACACAGGCGGAAAGGCTGTTAAGGTCATCCTGATGAAGCCGGAATATTATTCAACATTAAATGGGGATATGGCATTGGAGCATTTATTAAGTGAAATGGGTTAAGTGAATTATGAGATAAATAAGGAGAAGAGGATACTGCCTTTTTTATACCTTGTTTGTACTTTAACGAAAGGGATAAAGAAAAAATGAAGAGATTGGTGGCTATGGTAATGATTTCAGTAACGGTTGGTGTTCTGTGTGCCTGTACACCAGCAAATTCTGGAACTGCAGCAAAGGAAAGCAGTGATGCAGCAACAGAAAAATCTACTGCCAACGGGGAAACAGAGGCTCAAACCACAGCAGCAATAACAAGCGCTGCACAAGGAGAGGATACGGATATAATTAAAATATATCTGGTTCGCCATGGAAAAACTTTTTTTAATACAACAGGCCAGGTACAGGGGTGGGCAGATTGAAATGATTCAAATGACAAAGATTGCCGGAGGCGGTAATGTGTTAGCCGTATCAAGCGGCAGTGAAATTCCGACAATTTTAGAATTGACTGTTCCAGGTCAATATCAAGGAGAGGATATTTCCAATTGCAGTGTAACCATATTATCTTATGAAAATGGTAAATTTACATTGGAAGCCTGTGGTGACACCAGCTATTTGGAAGCAGGGCAACAGTAAAGGAACATAAGGACACAGCTTTTCTAATAATCTCTTTGTGTCCGTATGAAAGGAAAGGAATGATGAAAAATGAAACAGTTAATTTATTGGTTAGAACATAGTTTTTCACCAAAGATGAATAAAATCAATAATAATGTATGGGTCACTACCTTAAAAGATTCTATTATGCAGGTTCTTCCCTTTATTTTGCTGGGATCGATATTCTGCCTTCTGACAGTACCGGGGGATGTGTTTGGCTGGCAGTGGTGGCCGAATTTTTGGACCTTATTTGGCTGGACAATGGGATTATTATCTTTATTTATTGCATTTTTAATACCATTTAATTTGATGGAAAAAAAGCGTCTGCGTAAACAAAGGATTATTGCGGCACTTTCCGGCGTAGTAGCATTTTTAATTATTATTTCTCCCCAGGTGATAAAAGATGGAGAGGCTGGTTTTCAACATGCGGCTTTAGGAGCAGGAGGAATGTTTGTAGCGATTACTGCAGGTGTCTTTTCCGGTTTTATTATGGGGATCTTTGGGAAGTTTTCATTCTTCAAAGAAACCTCTGTTATCCCTGATTTTGTCAGGGCATGGTTTGATTCCATGCTGCCGGCCGGTATTGTTGTTTGTTCCCTTTGGATTTTAGTAGATCTGATGGGAATTGATCTTTATAATATTCTTCTGGCATTATTTATGCCGATTTCCAGTGTTATGCAGACTCCATGGGGATTTGTCCTCTCTCTTTTCCTTGTTTGCTTTTTATATTCAATGGGAATTTCAAGTTGGGTTCTTACACCGATTTATCAACCGGCCATGCTCATGGCCATTACTGCTAATGTAAATATGGCAGCCGCCGGAACGGCAACTTATAAGACCTTGAATCTGGTTACTGATCCTACCGTATATTCCGCTTATTTGTGGATTGGCGGAATTGGGTGTACCTTACCCTTGGTTATTATGCTCATATTTGCAAAAAGCAATAAATTGAAAGCATTAGGCCGGGCCTGTTTAGCGCCTGCGATTTTTAATATTAATGAACCGGTAGTATTTGGATGTATTGCATGGAATCCGATTATGATGATTCCCATGTGGCTGATGGGAATCGTACTCCCGGCAGTAGTTTGGATTTTTACAAAGGTTATTCCATTTGCACCGATTCCTACCATGGTTTTTGGTATGTGGTATTGTCCCTTCCCCATTTCCACATGGCTGACAACGGGAAGCATCAGAGGGGTTATTTTAATGGCTGTTTGTGCATTGCTTTCAATCCTGATATGGTATCCATTTTTTCGTATATATGATGCCCAGGAGGCAGAACTGGAAAAAAAGACAGAGGGAAAGAACTAGAAGAATAAGAAGGGTGATTAAAAATGGATGAAAAAACACTAGAATCTGCAATGAGCATTATTATGAATGCGGGAGACGCACGTTTGCTGTGTAAGGAAGCATTGACAGCCATTGCTGAGCAGGATTTTATTTTAGCCAATGAAAAAATGAAGGATGCGCAGAAAAAGATTACAGAGGCACATCGGATCCAGACAGATTCCATTCAGGGAGAAACCAGAGGAGAAAAAACAGAGTATTCATTGATTTTCGCCCATGCACAGGATACGTTAATGACCATATACAGTGAAATCAATATTGCTAAGCAAATGATCAAAATCTTTGAAAGTTGGGAAAAGCGTTTGAAACGATTGGAAAATAAGGAATAGATTCATAAAATCGGGAAGGAAGGGAGAACATCATGAAGAAAGTACCAAAGGGGTTCCCATCAAATTTTATGTGGGGAGGCGCTGTAGCGGCAAATCAGCTGGAGGGTGCGTATGACCTGGACGGCAAAGGTCTTTGCCTGGCAGATATTAACGAGTTTCAAAAAGATCTTCCCATTGAAAAACGTTCTAATGGGGAAATAACCAGAGCTTATATAGAGGAAGCCCTGCAAAGCAATGATAAAAATTTCCCCAAAAGGAGAGGCATTGATTTTTATCATACCTATCCTGAGGATTTAAAAATGCTGGCTGATCTGGGATTAAAAACATTCAGAACCTCCATTAACTGGGCCAGAATTTATCCAAACGGGGATGATTCCCAGCCAAATGAGAAGGGACTTGAATTTTATGATAAGTTATTTGATGAGATCATTAAAAACGGCATGGAGCCAATGATCACCATTTCTCATTATGAGATGCCCCTTCATTTAACCACTGCATACCAAGGCTGGTATTCCAGAGAAACCATTGATTTTTTTACAGAGTATTGCAAAACAGTATTTGACCGGTATGCAGGCAAGGTAAAATACTGGATTATTGTCAATCAGATTAATTTGATCGGTCATGAGTCCTTTAATCATCTTGGAATTGCAGAAGACACGGTTGATGATCTGTTTTCTGCAAAATATCAGGCAGTCCATCATGAGATGGTGGCGTGTGCCAGGGCCACAAAATATGCCCATGAAAAATATCCGGAAATGCAGATCGGCATGATGTTGTG
Organism: Lachnospiraceae bacterium; assembly: GCA_902363835.1. GTDB lineage: Bacteria > Bacillota > Clostridia > Lachnospirales > Lachnospiraceae > Lacrimispora. The sequence continues at coordinate 4,374 of CABJBM010000032.1, read as the reverse complement.
CGGAGGGCCGGAATATGCTGCCACCTGTAAGCCGGAAGATGTTCTGGCCACATTAAAACATAATCAAATGGAGTACTTTTTTGCCGATGTATTGCTCAGAGGCTATTATCCCGGCTATGCATTCCGTTTTTTTGAGGACTGGAATATTAATGTTACATTTGAAGACGGTGATGAAGAGGACTTAAAAAATACGGCAGACTTTTTCTCATTTTCTTATTATTATACTCAGATATGTTCAAAGGAAAGCTATGATAAGGGGAATGAGGTTTACAGGAATAAACAGCTTCCGGCAAATCCATGGGGCTGGAGCATTGATCCTATTGGACTAAGGATCTTATTAAATGAATTTTATGACAGATATCAAAAGCCTGTTTATATAACTGAAAATGGAGTGGGATATTATGATCAAGTAGAAAATGGGGAAATCCACGATTTCTATAGAATCGATTATCTCCGGGCGCATATTGAGCAGATGAAGGAAGCCATTCGGGATGGGGTTGATCTAAGAGGTTATTATGCGTGGGGGCCCATTGATATTGTTTCCTGCTCTTCCTGTGAAATGAGCAAGCGTTATGGGTTTATTTATGTAGATTATGATGATTATGGAAAGGGAACAGGGAAAAGAATCAAAAAGGACAGTTATGCATGGATGAAAAAAGTAATTGCATCGGATGGTGAGGATCTGGCTTAGCAGGAGGTGTTTTGTGAAGCAATTTGAATTTATAGTTCAGGATGTAATGGGGATTCATGCCAGGTTGGCAGGAGATATGGCTGCAGCAGCCAAGAAGTTTACTTCTCTTATCTTATTAAAAAAAGGGGAAAAGGAAGCTGATCTAAAAAATCCTCTCGCTATTATGAGATTAGCAGTCAAACAGGAAGAGTTGGTGACAATCACAGCCTTAGGAGAAGATGAAGACCAGGCTGTTGAACAGTTAAAAGACCAGATGGTAAAGATTGGATTATCCAAAAGCAGCTGAATTCCATGAAGTAGATGAAGTACCCTTGACAATGATCCGGCAAGTTGATAAAATATAAACTGAAACTATATCAATTACAGATCAAGAAAGTTCGATTGGCTTTACAGCTCATCGGACGGCTGATTTTCTAAGTCCGGCCGGTACTATATCCGACTTGACTTAAGAAGATGATGCTCATGAAATAGGGGATTCGTATGACAAGTGAGTTTGCAGTAGCGGTTCATGGAGTAGTTTATTTAAACCAAAGGAAGACAACCATTTCCAGTGAAGAGCTGGCTTCTAATGTATGCACCAATCCTGCCCGGGTTAGAAAAGTGATGGCAAAATTAAAAAAGGCCGGAATTATCACAACAAAGGAAGGGCTGGAGGGAGGCTATCATTTTGCAAAAGATTCCTCTGAAGTTAATTTAAGAAGCATTTGTGATGCTTTGGATGTTACCTTTGTATCTTCTTCCTGGAAATCAGGGAATGTAGATACTCCTTGTATGATTGCTTCTGGAATGTCAGGTGTCATGGATGAAATTTATGGAGATTTAGATGAACTTTGCAGAAGAAGAATGGAAGATATTACGATAAAAGATATTCAGGAAAAGTTGATCCGGAACCGTTTTAACAGCCATTAATAAACCATCGTGTAAATCGGGCTTCTTTTAAGCAGGGCAGGGAATGATAAATAAAACATCCCCTGCCTTATTTTATGTTTAAACTTGATTTCACAATGAGAATCATTTATGATGAAATAAAATAAAGGGTCTGCTTATCTGGAGGAATATATGATCAGAACGGTTAGTATTGATGAAATAACAAAGAACGTGAAAGAGATGTGCATAGAAGCCAATCATGTGCTGTCAAATGATATGGAAAAGGTATTTCTTAAGGCAGTGGATGAAGAAACCTCTCCTCTTGGCAGACAGGTCCTCTGCCAGCTGAAGGAAAATTTAAAAATTGCCGGTGAGGATATGATTCCTATTTGCCAGGATACTGGGATGGCAGTGATTTTTATAAAGATAGGGCAGGACGTACATATGGAAGGCGGCAATCTTACCGATGCAATCAATCAGGGGGTAAGAGAAGGATACGGAGAAGGGTATTTAAGAAAATCAGTTGTGGAGCCGGTGGAACGGGTGAATACAAAGGATAATACTCCTGCAGTCATTCATTATGAAGTTGTGAGTGGAGATAAGATTGATATTACCGTTGCACCCAAAGGATTTGGAAGTGAAAACATGAGCCGCATATTCATGTTAAAGCCTGCGGATGGATTGGAAGGGATTAAGGATTCCATATTATCTGCTGTTAAGGAAGCCGGACCAAATGCATGTCCTCCTATGGTAGTTGGCGTGGGAATCGGCGGGACCTTTGAAAAATGCGCTCAGTTAGCCAAGCAGGCATTGACCAGGAATGTTGAAGAACGGTCCTCTATTTCCTATGTAAAAGAACTGGAATTTGAGATGCTTGAAAAGATCAATAAGCTTGGAATCGGACCCGGAGGTCTGGGAGGAAGGATTACAGCCCTGGCCGTTAATATTGAAACTTATCCAACCCACATAGCCGGACTGCCGGTGGCAGTGAATATCTGCTGTCATGTAAACAGACACGTACACAGGGTTCTATAATGATTGGAGGAAATCATGGATCATCACATAAAAGTACCGATCAGCAGGGAAGATGCAAGAGGCTTAAGTGCAGGAGATTATGTTTATCTGACCGGAACTATTTATACAGCCCGGGATGCAGCTCATAAAAGAATGAAAGAGACTTTAGACCAAAATGGAACTCTTCCCTTTGACATAAAAGGAAACATGATCTATTATATGGGACCATCCCCTGCAAGGGAAGGACGTCCCATCGGCTCTGCGGGACCAACCACAGCCAGCCGTATGGATAAGTACACGCCCCTTCTTCTGGATATGGGAATGGGAGGAATGATAGGAAAAGGAAAAAGGAGCAAAGAAGTCATTGAGGCCATAATAAGAAACCAGTCCGTTTATTTTGCGGCAGTAGGAGGGGCCGGAGCTCTTCTTTCAAAATGCATTCTAGTATCTGAAGTAATTGCTTATGAAGATTTGGGAACAGAGGCCATAAGGCGTCTGGAAATAAAAGACTTTCCCGTGGTGGTTGTCATAGACAGCAAAGGAAACAATTTATATGAAACAGCCATAGAAAGGTACAGGGAGGATTAACAATATGAATCGTATCTTTTATATGGTAATCAGGAATTTTTTACGTGTTCCTGTATGGTTTTACCGCATATGGAGAATGGGACTTCCAAAAGATACCCATACCGATGAGCAGCGCTATGATTATCTCCGCCATGTTGTTCAAACAGTAAACAAGACAGGGCGCATAAAAGTAGAAATCCAGGGAGTTGAGAATCTGCCCTCTGAAAATGGCTTCATCCTGTTTCCCAACCATCAGGGATTGTTTGATGTATTGGCTCTTATGGATGCCTGCCCCAATCCTTTCAGCATAGTGGTAAAAAAGGAAGCTGCCAAGCTTATTTTAGTAAAACAGGTAATCAAAGCCTTAGATGGCTTTTCCATAGACCGCCAGGACATTAAGGCTTCCATGGAAATCATCGTTAAAATGGCGGAAAAGGTAAAAATGGGAAAGAATTATGTGATCTTCCCGGAGGGAACCCGTAGCCGTGAAGGAAATAAACTGCTGTCATTTAAGGGAGGAACCTTTAAAAGCGCCGTAAATGCCAAATGTCCCATTGTACCGGTGGCACTGATCGACTGTTTTAAGCCCTTTGATGAGAATTCTTCCAAAAAGCAGACCGTACAGGTTTGTTTCTTAAAGCCGCTTTATGCGGAGGATTATCGGAATATGAAAACCATCCAAATTGCAGAGATGGTACATGACAGAATACAGGAAGAAATAAATCGAAAAATAGGTTGACAAGTAGAAATATATCTTGTATAATTGTCAATGCGTCTGGAAAAGATTTTATTTGAAAGACCATTCATATGGAAGTTATGAACTACGGAGAAATACTCAAGAGGCCGAAGAGGCGCCCCTGCTAAGGGTGTAGGTCGGGCAACCGGCGCGAGGGTTCAAATCCCTCTTTCTCCGCTCATTTCCAAATGAACATTTTTTACTTTTAGACAGTGAAAAAAGTAGTTGACATAGAAACAAAGATGTGTTACTATATACCAGCTGTCGAAAAACAGTGAAAAAAATAAATAAAAAAAGTGTTGACAAGACAGAAACGCTGTGATAGAATAAACGAGTTGCTGTTAAGACAGAAACAACACGAAGCACCTTGAAAACAGAAGATTGAACAGTATGTAAAACCCTGAAAATTCTAATAAAACAAGTCATGTTTGATGGCTTTGAATGAGAAAATTTCAGAACGAATACAAGAAATTGTATACGAACCAAACAACAAGTAAAA
>CABJBM010000031.1 GCA_902363835.1 Lachnospiraceae bacterium | reverse complement strand
GTGATTTTTTTGTATAACACGCGACGCGCACCCGCATAGCGGGTGGTTTATATTTCGCACGCTATGCGTGCTCAACAGGGTCACGACCCATAATAAAAGAGACAATACGAATAACTCATACTGTCTCAATATAATAAAACGGCAATCATGAGGTAATAGGGGGGGAATATAACATATATATCTTAGTTATATACCCCCTACCTTTTACCCCCAATAACCTGACATCAGTTTATATCAACTGTATTAGTTTTATCACTCACCACTAAAACGCGAACAATAAGATATTTCTGCCGTGGCATATAGTTTTATATTTATCTCGGTAGTTTCGACCTAGCTCATACGGATTATCTTCAATTCGTCTTTCTTATCAGTCACGAAAAAATATCCTTTTCATTTGGTCTGTCTATGACGGTATATCTCTATGATATTTCCGAGAAAAATATTGAAATGACGTCTCAACTTGCAGATGAGAATCCAAATTGCAAATTATATGATATGCAGGTTGCTGACGCAAGAAATATAGATCGTCCAGATTGTAGTGCAGATGCGATTTTGCTATTTGGGCCGCTGTATCACATCGTTGACTATAGTGAAAGGCATGATGCTCTTAAAGAATGTTTGAGATTACTCAAACCCAATGGTATACTTTTTTGCGCCGCAATTACTCGGTATGCTACAACACTTTGGGCTATAACAACTTATGGTATGAAAAATGATCTTCTTGGAGACAGCGATTTCATTGAAATGATTACTCGCGAGCTGAAGGACGGGCAACATATCAAAAAACTGAACTCAGCTTACAAAGGCTTGGGACGTTCTTTTTTATTTGCCACAAGAACTAAAAACAGAGATAGAAATGGCTGGATTCAATAGCGTTGACGTCCGTGGTATAATTGGCCCAGCTTGGCTTGTTCCTAATATAGATGAGCAATGGAAAGACGCTAATCGCCGCGAGATTATATTAAAACTTGTACGTTTGCTTGAAAAGGAAGATGCAATTATGGGACTCAGCACTCATATTCTATCAATTTCTCATAAATAGAAAGAGACTATCCAATAAAACAAAACAATCCACCTGTATTACTCTCAAGCAGTGAGTACATGGCGAACTCCACAGCCTCAAATACCAGAAATTCCTCACCGATAACCTTGTCCATCTAGCTATTATAACATTTCCGTAAGTGCATAGAAGCGTTTACATGAGAACTCCAAAGCACGTAGAATCTGGCAATCCAACGTTGTAGACTACGATATTAATTGTCCGCACAAGAAGATAGAATTAATCAGCTTAAAATTAAGCCGTCAAATAGATTTACTCTTGAATCCTGATACTGGCTTTCTTTTACTTCCTACCAGTTAGGAATTAACATTCCAGTACAACTCAATCACCGCGCTGTTTTGCTTACTTCTCTTTTGGGACACCATCTAGGACTTGTCTTAGGCGGACTGTCTACACCTAATCTTCCAAATAAAGTGAATGGTTCATTTTCCTTGCAACAATAGAATCCTTAAAAAACAGATCTGTATATTGACATCTATCGCATTCATTACAATGTGGTACCCTGTTTGACATTCAAATCCTCCACGTTCTCTTCAATAGCAACTGCAATATGCTTGTTAATAATCCGTTCTCCTCCTTTCAGTCCATCATTTCCCCTTTTAGGTTTTCACTTAATCTTTCTTTTAATTGTTCCTTTAATATATCGCTAGTGCAAATGTTCAATCTTGCGACTGTATAAGAACTATCTTCTCCGCTCTCTTCTCTACTCTTCATTACCGGAAGTCCACAACGTACAGAATGTATGATGTTAGGGCGAATCGTACCTACACCCTTAATATTAATCTTCCCACCGTTTATTAATGTTTCCATACATTCCTCTGCATACATCTTCAATACTTTTTTAATTGTCTTCTTGTTATATGTATTGTCCTCTCTTTTGTAGATTTGCTCTGTAGCTCTCTTAACAGTAAAGCCACGATAATATGTTTTCTTATTCATCTTTAACTACCTCCTGTGATTTATTTTCCCTTATGAAACTGTCATTTCAATTTGTACCTATATAAGCCCCTTGATGCATCACCTTATACTACTTTAAAGTTTTACTGCAAAACCCTTACTTTTCAAGTATTCTACCGCTAGTTTTAATAGTTCCCCATTATCAACGGTACTTTCAATTGTATTAGTCCAAACATGTGGTGTATTATGTCCTACATCTAATCCACCATGTAAACCTTGATCTGCCCATGTAGCAACTTGATCACCAGTTGCACCATAATAACTATCCATGGAATCTGTGTCGATGAACACAGAAGCTACTACTTTATTACCTTTTACTTTTGGCTCAACCTTTACTGCTGATCGTAGAAAGTCACGTTGTCTGCGGTAGTATTCGGGATCATAACTGTCATAATACTCTTGCAGGAAATAATTCAATGTCTGATAGACTCTTTCTGTCATCTCATTAACCATACCTAACATAGTAGGCTTTAATGCAGCAGCCAATTCATTCATATTGCTTACTCTCTTTACCATAATTCTTTGCTCCTTCCTTTTATGTTTAATTGACGAAGCTTTTTACCCCTTCGTTACATCATATTCCTTGTCCTTATATCAAACGAAACACACGTTAGCTAGATAGGTATTTCTTCACCAAAGGTAGTGAAATTTTCTGTACAATGATGGTTATTGAAATTTCAAGCTTAAAATTGATTCTACGTAGCTTCGCTCGCAGAACTTATAATCAACTCTTGGTTTTGGATTGCGCTGTTCTTCAAAATGACGAACGAAATATAATCCTTGTTTCAAGTTGTACCTTTACAATGCCCCTGTGACGCACTAGAATCGCCATATTACCATTTGAAGCTATGGGTTGGGATTTGTATTTACTAGCTTAAGGCACTAAAATAAGCCCACATACTCATATTTTACATACAAGCATATGGACTTATTTAGATGTCCAAACATATTTAACTCTTCCCTGATTTACTACACCATTTACTACACTATTTTGCATCAAATTATATTATTATAAGATAAGTCATCATTCCGCCAGAATATCAAAAAGTACCGTAAAATCAAGCATTTACAAGGAAATTAGAGGCCTGGAATTTACATTTACCATAAATTAAATAAAATTCCTGCTTATACTGTTCCATTTTTTTATCCTCTCTATTCAAAATCGTGTATTTACCGCACAGCACCTACGATTTCACCGATGTCTTTGACCTGGTATTTCTTCATATAATCCTCTATGCCCCTGACTGTCTCTTCCGCTGCATAGGGATTCCGGAAATTAGCCGTTCCCACGGAAACAGCCGTGGCTCCTGCAAGAATAAACTCCACAGCATCCTCGGCATTCATGATTCCTCCCATACCTACAATGGGAAGCTTTACCGCATTGGCAGCCTGATATACCATTCGCACCGCAATAGGCTTAATGGCAGGGCCTGATAAGCCTCCGGTTTTATTGGCAACCGCAAAGGTCCGGCGGTTAATGTCGATCTTCATGCCGGTCAGAGTGTTAATAAGGGACAGCACATCTGCGCCTCCGGCTTCAGCCGCCTTTGCCATCACCCCAATGTCTGTCACATTAGGACTCAGCTTCATAATGACCGGCTGCTTTGCATATTTTTTAACTTCTCTTGTTATGGCTTCCACTGCTTTGGGATCCTGTCCAAAGGCAATTCCGCCCTCTTTTACATTGGGGCAGGAGATATTGATCTCCAGCATGTCCACCGGCTCATCTGCCAGTCTCTCCACAACTTCGATATAATCTTCTGTGGTTTTTCCGCAGACATTGACAATGATTTTTGTATCGTACTGCTTTAAAAAGGGAATGTCTCTCTTAATAAAGACCTCCATTCCCGGGTTCTGAAGGCCAATGGCATTGATCATGCCTCCGTAGGTTTCCGCGATTCTGGGTGTTGGGTTACCAGGCCACGGCACGTTAGCCACACCCTTTGTAACCACGGCGCCCAGATGATTTAAATCAATCATCTCGCTGTATTCCTCACCGGAACCAAAGGTGCCGGAAGCAGTCATAACCGGATTCTTAAGCTCCACTCCGGCCAGATTCACTTTCGTATTCATCTAAAATTCTACCTCCTCAGCCTTAAATACCGGACCATCCTTACAGACACGCTTGTTGTGAACCATGGAATGCTCATCCACTGACTTGCTCTTGCATACGCAGGCAAGGCAGGCCCCAATGCCGCAGGCCATCTTCTCCTCCAGGGAAAGATAACATTCCATTTCATTTTCAGAAGCATATGCCTTAAGGGCTTTCAGCATAGGAGTGGGGCCGCAGGCAAAGATCACATCTCCTTTTAAGCCGTGCTCCCTGATAGCATCCAGAACATTTCCCTTTGTTCCGGCACTTCCGTCCTCAGTGGCAATATAGGTATCCCCATAGGGGCAGAATTCTTCATTTAAAAATAAAGCATCCCGGTATCCAAGAACCACCTGCTTCTCACAAGGCAAATGCTTTGCCAGCTCCAGCATGGGAGGAATTCCGATTCCGCCGCCGATCAAAAACGCCTTTTCCCCTTTTCTGCCGGCTTCAAGGGGAAATCCATTGCCCAAAGGTCCCATGATCTCAATGGTATCCCCTACCTTGTAATGGGAGAACTCTTCCGTTCCTCCGCCTGCAACCCGGTATACCAGCCTTAAAAGCCCCTTTTCCTTATCTGTTTCACAAATGCTGATGGGGCGGGGCAAAAGCTTTGCTCCATCCTTTGTATATAGGTCAACAAACTGTCCCGGCTCTGCCTGGGCAGTGATTTCCTTTGTATCGATCCACATGCTGTATACATCATCACCAAGCCGTGTCTGGCTGACAACGGCTGCAATTTCCTTTACTTTTGCCATTGCTTCTCCCCTATAATACCCTGTTAATATCGGAAACCATGTCAATGACCGCCTGTCTGGAGGCTTCACCAAAATGCTCCCCGCCAAACCGGGCATAGCTTTCAGATTTATAGGCTGCAATGATTCCTCTGGAGGAGTTTACAATGGCTCCCAAGCCATCCTCATTAAAGCAGGGCTTTAAATCCTCTGCCGTTCCTCCCTGTGCGCCGTATCCCGGCACCAGGAAATAAGTGTTTGGCATGAGCCTGCGGAGAATCCTGCTCATCTCCGGATAGGTAGCTCCCACAACGGCTCCTACGTTGCTGTAAGCGCCATCCATGCAGTCTGCTCCCCATTCAACTACCTTTTCAGCAACCAGCTCGTACAGAGGCCTTCCGTCAATCAGCCTGTCCTGGAATTCTCCGCTGGAAGGGTTGGAGGTTTTCACCAGAACGAAAAGGCCTTTGTTCTCTTCCCTGCACACATCCACAAAGGGCTTCACGCCATCGGTCCCCAAATATGGATTGACCGTAAGGAAATCTGTACCGAAAGCAGAAAAGCTTTTGTTTCCAACCTTCACATGGCCGATATGCGCCGTAGCATAAGCGGCTGATGTGGAACCAATATCTCCTCTCTTAGCATCTCCAATGACGAAAAGCCCCTTTTCCTGGCAATAGTTCACAGTCTTTGTATACGCTTTCAAGCCTTCGATGCCAAACTGCTCATACATGGCGATCTGAGGCTTAACAGATGGGATGAGATCATATACATGATCCACGATTTCTTTATTAAACTGCCAAATAGCTTCCGCAGCGCCTTCTAAGGTTTCGCCGAATTCTTCAAATGCCTTTTTTGTAACATGCTCGGGTATATAGTTTAACATCGGGTCCAAACCTACGCAGATCGGTGCCTTTGTTTTCTGAATTTTGTCTATTAACTGCCTGATCATAGCTTCCTCCTTGGATCTCTTCGCCCTTATTTTTCTCTATTCTTACCAATTCTATCATAAGAAAGAACCAGCTTCAAGCCTTTTGCCAAACTGATCAAAAAAATCCTGGTCCCTGTCATAGGGCGTAAGATAAAACTGCTTTAAAACGTACATGCTGACCTTATTTGCATATGCCTGGTCATTGTTTTCTTCTATCTTTTCTTCCAGCTGTTTCAGGAAGAAATGCCAGTCAGACACAAACTTCTCGTACCGCTTTACATCTGGGGTGTCAATCCATTTACGCACCTTGACCTTAGCTCTGTTTTCCTTCCTGCACTCATGAACCTGGAGAAAATAATGAAACCCCTGCTCTCCATAAATCCGCCCTAAAGGAAACAGACGGCAAATGCCCGGGCGGAAGCCGTGGATCCCGCATCGTCCTTCCCGATCCAGGAATCCGCACCTTTCCTCTTTTCCTCCCATTTTCAAGTTGGGAAGCACAATCCGATCCACCACATTAAGCTCCAGCTTATCTGCCAGCAGCGCCTCTAAAGTACAGTGAAGATTTTCTGTCAGGCGGAAGCAGTCAAGGGGATCCAGAATGACCGACTGCCCCATCCCCTGGCAGCAGGCAAAGCAGCCCTTACAGTCGCCGCAGTCGGCCTTTACCATATCGTTTAAACCATATAATTTTCCATCTGAGATCTCTTTCCAATCGATTTCCCGCTTCATAAATGATTTCCTCATTTCCGCCCATGCTTTTTGGGCATAAAGGTATACCCGCAGGGTATTTCCTCAACCTTCTTTTTAACAAACATGGTTATTCTACCATTTCCTGCCCTTACATTCAATGACAGATTCATTTCTTTTTAAAAATTAGCACTCACCTATTGACAGCGCTAACAATGTGTGTTATATTACATATATAACAAATAGAAATGCACCGGAAAACCGGTGACACATAAATTACTTAAAAAAGGAGGAACCCATTATGTTATTAACCAGAAGAAACAACTTATTTGATGAATTTTTCAATGATCCGTTTTTCACCGATGTGTATCACAACAGACAGGCCCTGATGAAGACCGATATTGAAGATGACGGAACCAGCTATGTCATTGAAATCGAACTTCCAGGCTATAAAAAGGAAGATGTGCGCGCTGAATTAAAAGATGGGTATCTGACCATTTACGCTGACACTGTTTCTGAAAACGAAGTAAAGGATCAGAAAAACTATATTCGCCGGGAACGCTACTGCGGTTCTGTAAAAAGAAGCTTTTACGTAGGTTCCGGCTTAAAACAGGAAGATGTGAAAGCAGCCTTTGAAAACGGCATTTTAAAACTGATCGTTCCAAAGGAAGCTCCCAAGCAGATTGAGGAAAGCACCTATATTACCATTGAGTAATCCGGCATGGATAAAAAGGGAAGGACCCAAGTGGAGGTCCTTCCCTTTTTGTCTGTACCAGTTAAAAGATCTGATCAGCATTTATACTCTTTTAAAAATGCAGTAGTCACATAGGCACCGCTTTTATAGGACTTTTTTTCCATGGCTTTCTCTGCTTCCAGCTTTACATTCATCCACATTTCTTCCGCAGCAACGGTCAGATGAGAAAGCATGATCCCGGTGCCGATCTCCCGCATGGACATAAGAGAAGGCGACGGTAAGAATTCCCGGCAGGAAAATATATAGATTCTATCATGGTAAACGATAAAACGCCAGGGCTGGATATTCATGGCGGAAGGAGCAAGGCGGACAGCCTTTAAAATATTCTTCATGGATTCTCCGGCCTCTTCCTTAAACACGCACAATTCCTTTAAAGGAAGCCTCCTGGCAGTTGCCGGATCACGGTAAAGCAGGGTTTTGGGATAACCAAAGGCGACTACAATCACCTGCTTCATGCCTGCAGGAACAGGCTCCGGAACCCTGGCGCTTCCCAGGTAACAGGTTCCAAGCCCCTTTCCTGTCATATACAAAAGAACATGCTCCAACACATATCCTGCATTTACCAGATACCCTTCCTTTTCCTCTGAGTAAAATACCAGATAATAAGGAGCTTCCACCTTCCACAACCCTTTTAAAAGCAAATGCTCTTCCATATTTTCGCTTATTTCCATCTTAATCTGAATATCCCCGTGCAGCCTTGGTACATTATCCCCGAAATAAAGGATATCCTTTAACAGCTGTTCCGGGACCGGTTCCTTCTTAAACTTCCTGATCGATCTTCTTTTAAATATCATCTGATACAGATTCATACCTGCTCCCCTCTCCTCTATCCAACAATCAGCTTAAATCAGCCGGTTCATTTCCTCCAAAAGCCCGGCAAATACTAACAGCGCATCCTTTACCGGCTCCGCCGTCCCCATGTCAACGCCGCACAGCTTTAATAAGTCTATGGGCGTCATGGAATTTCCACCGCTTAAAAATTTGTAATAACCTTTGACCGTCTTCTCATCCCCCTTAAGAATCCTGCTGCTGATGGCAATGGCAGCCGAGAATCCTGTGGCATACTGATATACGTAAAACGGCGTATAAAAGTGCGGGATTCTGGACCATTCATAACCGATTTCCGGATCAACCACCATATCCGGACCAAAATACTCCTCATTCAGCCGGTGGTATATCCTGCAAAGAACTTCTCCGGTGAGCACCTCGCCCTCCCTTAAACGGCGATGGGTCTCCGCTTCAAATTCCGCAAACATGGCCTGCCGGTAAAGAGTCCCCCGGAAACTGTCCATAAAATGATTCACAAGATAAGCCCGTTCCTTCTTGTCTTCTGTTTTTTCCAATAAATGCCGGATTAGCAGTGCTTCATTGCAGGTAGAAGCCACCTCTGCCACAAAGATCTTATATCCTGCGTCAATATAAGTCTGGTTTTTATCGGAAAACCAGCTGTGAAGAGCATGCCCCATCTCATGAGCCAGAGTAAAAACGCTGTCAAGAGTCCCGTTAAAGTTTAACAGCACATAAGGATGAATCCCGTAAACCCCCCAGGAATAAGCACCGCTCCGCTTTCCCTCGTTCTCATATACATCGATCCACCGGTTGCTGAAGCCTTCCCTTAAAAGAGATAAATATTCTTCTCCAAGGGGCTTAAGGCCTTCCAGCACCATTGCCTTGGCTTCTTCAAAGGTGATTTTATGTTCTTCCCTTGATACCATGGGCACATAAAGGTCATACATATGAAGTTCTTCTACTTCAAGAGCCTTTTTTCTGATGGATATATATTCATGGAGGCTGGGAAGCCCTTCATGAACCGCCTCTATGAGATTGTCATACACTTCCTCCGGAATCTCATTCTCTCCAAGGGAATGTGCTCTGGCAGAAGGGTAATTTCTTGCCTGAGCGTAAAAGGCTGCCTGCTTTACATTGGATGAAAAAGTAGCTGCCAGGGTATTTACAAACTGCCCATAAACACTGTACAGGGCTTCAAACGCAGACTTTCTCACGCTTCTGTCCTGCTTTTCCATAAGTGCAATATAATTTCCATGGGTAATCCGCACCGGCTGGTTGTTCTCATCCATGATTTCAGGGAATTTCACGTCGGCATTGTTAAACATATGAAAGATCTCCGAAGGAGCGGAGGTCGCTTCCATGGACCTTGCCAGCAGGGCTTCCATAGGGGCTGACAGCGTATGAGCCTTCTTCTTTAAAATAATTTCAAAGGTCCTGTCATAACGCTTAAGCTCTGGAATGTCCTTCCTGTACTGAGAAAGGGTCTCTTCCGGTATGGCCAGGATTTCAGGCATCAAAAATGATGACAGGCCGGCCGCCTGATAGGAAAGGGACCTGGCCCTGGAGGAAAATTCCTGGTATCTGGCATTTCCGGTATCCTCATCGGATTTCTGTTTTCCGTAGACAAACAAAGTTTCAATTTTCAGAGACATCTCCTCATCAAACTTCAGACAGGAAAAAAGCACCTCGCCGGAATCAGCCAGATGTCCCTCGTAATTCTTATAACCTGAAAGCGAGCTTTCTGTTTCTCGGAACAGATCCTCCCATGCGCGCTCAGACGGCAGAATATCCGCCAGGTTCCAGGTATCGCAAACCGGTATTTCTTCTCTCTTTTTCAAATAGATCCCTCCATCTGCTTACTTGTGTTTATTCTATCACCCATATTTCAAAGAGACAATCAGCAATATGGAAAATATTTTGTTGAATTTTCACATTTTTTTATTGTATTATATTATCGGAAGCAAAAAAGCTTCAGATAAGCTATACTATACAAAAACGAACCAGGAGTCCAGCCATGAATATGATACGAACGAAAACCCCCGGCGAAACGCAGATAAACGGCCTGCTTCACCTTCAGGAAGCCTGCAGGAAGCATGACCATATTTCCCTCACCTTTCCCATGGAAGAGGGTTGTACTTTTTACTTATTATACGACGAAGACGGCCTCTTATCCGCCCTCAGCACATTTTTTAATGAAAACGGGGAGTATGAATGCTGCGCCTTTACTCTTCCGGCAAACAGGCGGCAGGGATTGTTTACCCTTCTTCTGGAAGAGCTTCTAAAGGAAACCGGGGACAGTGACTTAGTCTTTCCTGTAGAGGAAACATGTGAGGATACTGTCAGGACCCTTGATGCCTTAGGAGCCGCTCTCTGGTACAGGGAACACTTAATGGAGATTTCAGCCTCTGGCTTTTCTGAAGGCCATCTGACAAAAAGCAGCCGGTTTTCCCGGTCTCTTACCCTTTCCATAACTCCTGATCCGGAAGAAGGCCCCTCCCGGTGTACTTTTTTCATGGATGACAACCCTGTTGGCTTCTGTTATCTGGATTTTCGGGGACAGGCCGTCTATTTTTACGGATTTGAAATTACAGAGAATTTACGGAACCAGGGTCTTGGGAGCGCCTGCCTTTTTCTGCTTTTGGAAACCTGTTTTTCCCTGCCCGGCTCTGAAAAACCCGGAAAAATATTTCTGCAGGTGTCCGGTCAAAATGCGCCTGCCATGGCCTTATATAAAAAGGCAGGCTTTCAGATTATGGAAAGCCTGTCCTATTATGTGTATTAAACCTTATTTTATTTCCCGAACCATGCAGTACTGTTTTAAATGAAAACGCTTTTCTACAATGGTGAAAACTTTAAAACCGAAATGTTCATAAAACGCCACATTGTTTTTATTATGGGTTTCCAGGGAAATCATAAGCTGATTCTTATCCGCGTAGTCTATGGCTTCCCTTAGGAGAAGGGAGGATAATCCATGATGCTGCATGGCCGGCCGCACCGCCAGATATATGATATGCAGCCGTTTCTCCTGATTCAGCTGGTCCGTCCATCTGGAATTCAAGTAATCCCTTCCCTGAAAAAAGTTCCAGAATGTTTTTAAGGAAGGGTCCTCCTTGATCAGATAACCATCTGTTTTTAAAAGGGCGGCAGCTTCCGCCAGGTAATAATGAAAGGCATTATAAGGCTGGGATTCGTCATCCACCACAAGGATCCCGTTTATTTCCGGGCTGTCGGCATATAATTCACAAGTCTCTAAAAATTCCTCCATATCACATTCAAATAATTCCGGGAGCAGTCGGCTCCTGGTCTTTCCGTCAGGGATCAGCCTGCAGTAAAGGGGATCCCCTTCAAAACATTCTGTCAGCAGTTCCTTTAACTTCTCTACATCTTCCTTTTGTACCCGGTACAATCGACCGCTATCCATAATCTCAAACCTCTCCTATTTTATAAACTCCGTACATTTTTTCATGACGTGCATTTATTTCTCTTGTCTTTTGCTCAACTAGCTGCTTGTAATTCCCCCTCTATTATTATATAATATTATCTATAAAAATTGTACAGCACTTTACTACAGAAAGGGCGGCAAAAAGAGTATGATTGATATCAAAAAGTTCCTTGATCTAAACGCCTTACAGGAAATCCAGGATCAATTTTCAGAATCCACCGGCCTGGCGGCCATTGTGGTGGATCCAGAGGGGAATTACATAACAAAGGGGAGTAATTTTTCCGGTTCCTTCCAGGCAGGTCTTATGGACTTTTCCACGGACATCACCATAAGCGGGGAAAAGGTAGGGGCCATCATAAGCGGGCTTCCAAAGGAGTCTGAGGAAGAGCAATTCCGAAGTCCTGCAAGAGAGTCCGGCGCCAATGGGGAGACGCTTAAAAAGGTTCCGGGACGGTCTGAGCATATGATCCGGGCTTCTGCCCAAATGCTGGGTAACATCGTAAACCAACTGGTCAATTTGGAATATGTAAAAGCCATCACCCAGAAAAGAAACGATATTTTTGGTTCTGAAATAAGCAAGATCCAAAGATCCTTAAGCGAGGTGACGGAAAAGACCCATGATCTCCAGAAGGTTGCTTCCATGGAAAACATCCTTTCTATCAACGCCTCCATCGAAGCGGCCAGAGCCGGAGAAGCCGGAGTTGGCTTTGCCGTGGTTGCCAGGGAGTTCGGGGATATTTCAAAGAATTCCGGAGCCGTCTATCAAAGGATCCATGAGCTTGTTAAAGAAATTGAAAACTCTGTAAAGAATTTAACGGAAATCAACTAAACTAAAAAGTGAGGAAAGCGCTTTGCAGCAGGCTTTCCTCACTTTTATCATCTATTATTCATCCCAGTTATGGTAAGTAGCCTGTACATCATCCTCCGCATCGAGAAGATCCATAAGCCGGTTCATCTTTTTAATGGACTCTTCATCCGTCAGTTCCACCCATGTCTGAGGGATCATGGTAACGCTTGCCTCCACCATGGGAATGCCCGCCGCTTCCAATGCTTCACGCACCCCGCTGAATTCCTCAGGTCCGGTAATCACCTCAAAGCTGTCCTCTTCCTCAGCAAAATCTTCTGCCCCTGCCTCCAGGGAAATCATCATCAGCTCATCAGGATCCATTTCACATTCTTCCTTATCAATGATGATCTGGCCTTTTCTATCAAACATAAAGGACACACAGCCGGGAGTTCCCACATTGCCGCCGCCTTTGGTAAATGCATTTCTTACATTTGCTGCAGTCCGGTTCTTGTTGTCTGTCAGCGTGTCTACGATGATTGCAACCCCGTTAGGGCCGTATCCTTCGTATGTAATGTTTTCATAATTGACGGAACCTGCATCGCCGGCTGCCTTTTTAATGCCGCGGTCAATGGTATCGTTGGGCATATTATTGGCCTTCGCCTTTGCGATAACATCACGGAGCTTATTATTGTTTGCAGGGTCTGGTCCGCCTTCTTTTACTGCCACCGCTAATTCTCTTCCGATAATAGTGAAAACCTTGCCTTTTGCGGCATCGTTTCTCTCTTTTTTGTGTTTAATATTTGCGAACTTTGAATGTCCTGACATTGTTTCCAACACTCCTTTTCTTTCTCTACTTCGTCCTTATGATCTCTAAAAGTCAACATCTTTTCTATTTTAGCACTATTTTTTTCATCTTGCAAGAAAAAATAATGCACAGCTGCCGATTCTCCCCTTTTTCAATGGAAGCAATTGACAGCTGTGCCGGTTTTACAATTTTTCTTCAGAAAGATCCTCATGAGCCTCCGCTTTTCTAAGCTCCGGATCTTCCTCCTGCTCCTCTTTCGGCTCTTCCTTCCAGACCCGGATGGAATGAATGATCTTATTCTCCACCCGAAGGATTTTGAAACGGTATCCCCGAATGGACACCTCTGTCTCTTCCCCTTCCTGGGGAATCCGGTCCAGCCTGGAAATCAACAGGCCATTGATGGTATCATAGGAGTCATAATCCTCCTCATCAAATTCAATGTTTAAAGCCCGTTCCACTTCTTCCAGGGGAGTCATGCCGCTTACCACATAGGAACCATCTTCTGAGGGAATAATGTATTCTTCATCCACGTCATATTCATCCAGAATATTGCCCACAATCTCTTCCAAAATGTCTTCCATGGTCACAATGCCCGCTGTCTGCCCGTATTCATCCACCACAATCACCATATGGATCTTTCTGGACTGCATTTCCTTAAACAGGGTATCAATATTCCTGGTTTCCGGAATGAAATGAGCTTCTCTCAAAAGCCCTTCGATTTCCCACAGCTGGCGGGACGCATTCCGTTTATTTTCCACGGCAATAAGAGCATCCTTCATATGAAGAATCCCGATGATGTCATCCACATCTTTTTTATAAACCGGATAGCGGGAATTAAATCCCTCTTTCAGTATGAAATTCACCGCTTCACGGAGAGTGATCTCCCCGTCCAAAGCCACCAGATTCTTCCGGTGAGTCATAATGTCTCCGGCTTCCTTATCATTCAGTTCAAAGATGTTTGTAATCATCTCCGCTTCTCTTGCCTCTAAAACGCCTTGTTCATGGCCCTCATTCACCATGGACATGATGTCCTCTTCTGTAACGTTCTCATTGTCTGATGCCATATCGATTCCCAGAAGCTTTAAAACGAAGTAAGCCACCACATTTGCCAGCCAGGTAAATGGGATGAGGGGAATCATGAGGAGGGATACTACAGGCAGCATTAAGTAACCCCACTTTTCAGGGTTTTTCGCTGCACAGCGTTTTGGAATAATGATGCCAAAGCTGATCAAAAGCACGATCAGCAGGGCAGAAACCAGCAGCAGGCTCATCAGGGATATCCACTGACTGGGATAAACCCTGCCTCTGGTTAAGACTGTTTCCAGCCTTGCTCCCAGCTGCTCCAAAACAAAAGCTCCTGTTACCATGCCAATTAAATTGGTGGTGATCTGGATAGTATTCACAAACCTGGTAGGCCTGTTTACAATATGTAACAGCTTCCCGGCTTTTTTACTACCCCCCTCCATCTGATGTTCCAGTTCGCCTGTATTCACGTTTTGGATTGCTGCTCCAAATCCATAGAATATTGCGTCCAGCACGATAAAAGCAATAAAAATAATCACGCGTAAAAGCGGATTGCCATCGTCCATTCTAAAAATCTACTCCTTTTGTCCATTATCATTCGTATTTTTTCTCGTAACTACTTAGAAATATACCATTTTCTCAGTAATTCGTCAAGGAAGTTCGATTTGGTGAACTATGTATCCAGTTCCAGGCTCACCCTTAATGCACAGTCCACTTCCTGTTGAAGCTCGTCATCAATATGACAAATCTTCTCCTTCAGCCTCTGCTTATCAATGGTGCGAAGCTGCTCTAAAAGGATCACCGAATCCTTGATCATATCGCATTTTTTTGTATCCAGCTCCACATGGGTAGGAAGCTTTGCCTTGTTCATTCTTGAGGTAATTGCTGCACAGATTACAGTTGGGCTGTGCTTGTTACCTATGTCGTTTTGTATAATAAGAACCGGACGGATTCCGCCCTGTTCAGAGCCTACCACCGGCCTTAAATCAGCATAATAAATATCTCCACGTCTGATTACCACACTCTCACACTCCGTCAATTATTTAGGAAGTCCGATTCGCCTATCGGCTTACCGAACGGCTGATCTGCAGAATTCAGGCTGTATAATCCTTACCTTTCTTCAGCAAATTATGCCTAAGTCTAGTATTGACCTTCTTTGACTCGTGTATTCACTTAAGTTTTTCCGCCGCATACATTATCATATGTTTTGGACATGGTGTTTGTTATCAGACACGGCAAAACCCTTCATAACAATCGCTGAAATAATCTTTTGTTCCAATGACCCGGCCCTTTTCCAAATAAATCCGGGGTACCCGTTTGCCAATATCGCAGATGATTTCATAATGAAAACCGCCGCAGGTCCTGGCCAGCTCTTCTACCGTAATTTCTTCCTTTCCCTGCCTGCCGATCAAAACCACCTCATCCTCTTCCTCTACTCCGGGAATTCCGGTCACATCCACCATGAACTGGTCCATGCAGACACGGCCCAGGATTTTGGCACGCTGTCCTCTTATAAGTACCTCCCCTTTCCCGGAAAGATTTCTTGGATAGCCGTCCCCATATCCCACAGGAATGGTAGCGACAGACATTTCCCGGTCAGCCGTAAAGGTGCCCCCATAACTTACGGAGGTTCCCGGCTCAATTGTTTTTATGTAGGAAACAGAGCTTTTTAATTCCATGGCAGGCTGAAGCTTTACCGTATTCCTGTCAACCTCTTCCGACGGATAAATGCCGTAAATGGATATTCCGGCCCGTACCGCATGAAAGTTTGCCCTCTGTAAATCCAGGATTCCGGCGCTGTTGGAACAGTGGAGAATGGGAATGGTGATCTTCCGGTCAGAAAGCATGGTCACGAATTTCCGGTACTTTTCCATCTGTTTATCCGTGGCTTCCTTGTCCCTTTCATCTGCCTTTGCAAAATGAGTGAACATCCCTTCCACTTCAATTCCCGGAAGGCTGCAGATTTTTGCCGCCTCATCCGCTGCTGCCTCTGTGACCGGATATCCGATCCTGCTCATGCCCGTATCCAGTACCAGGTGTACGGCCGCCTTTTTCCCCTCCTTTTCCGCTATGGCGGAAAGCCGTTCCGCCCGTTTCAGCTGAAAGATTGCGGAACTGATTTCATATTCCACCAAAAGGCCGTATCCGTCATAAGGCACTACGCCCAGGACCAGGATGGGCTTTTTGATTCCATGTTTCCTCAATATCACGCCCTCTTCCACCGTGGCCACCGCATACCCCCACACATAGGCATCTATGGCCCAGGCTATGGGAACCGCTCCGTGGCCGTATCCGTCGGATTTCACAACGCCGATTATCCTGGTTCCTTCCTTTAGATTTGCCTTCATTGCCTCCATGTTATGCCGGATGGCATCCAAATCTACTGTCTCATAAACCCTGCTGTATAATTTCATCTCTCTGTTACCTCGTTTGGTCCTGCCATATTGAATGTATTTCTTCCGCCAGCTCTCTGGCAAGAAGGCTGTGATCTCCCTGCTTTTCCCTTACCATATCTCCTGCACGTCCGTGAAGCCATACGCCGAAAGCTGCTGCATCCGACTCTTCCAGGCCAAGGGCCAGAAGTCCGGCTATGATCCCGGTCAATACATCTCCTGACCCGGCTTTTGCCATGGCGCTGTTGCCGCTTCCATTGATATAGGTCCTCTGGTCCTTTAATGCCCCAATGGTCACCGCATCCTTTAGCACGCAGGTAATGCCGAACCGGTCCGCATATCCCCTGGCCGCAGCAATCAGATGCTGGCTTATGGTTTCTACAGAGCTTCTTGTCAGCCTTGCCATCTCCCCTAAATGAGGCGTCACAATGATGTTTTCCGTAAAATAGCTGGTCAGCTCCGGATTAGCAGCAATGGCTCCCAGGCCATCTGCATCCAGAACAATGGGAACATAGGCATTTGCAAGGATTTCCTCCACCAGATTCCTCACATACCCTTCCTGCCCAAGCCCAGGTCCCAGAACAATGACGCTGGCCCACTGGCACTGCTTTACCAGCAGCTTTTTAAATTCCTCTGTCCCGGCTTCCGCCTCCCCGGCATCATAGGTGGTAATAATCGCTTCCGGAAGCCCTGTCTGAAGAATCCCCCGGTTCTCTTCCACAGTAAAAATTTTCACCAGGCCTGCTCCTGTCCGGTACGCAGCCAGGGCGCTTAAATAAGCGGCTCCGCTCATGTTTTTAGATCCTGCCACAACAAGAACCTTTCCAAAGGTTCCTTTATTGGAATAAGCCGGGCGTTTTGGAAGCTGCTTCTCATCTCCGGGATCCAGAGTAAAATATTCTGTTTTAAGGCGTTCTAAGCTCTCCCCCGGAAAACCGATATCAGCCACAATCACCTTTCCTCCGTATTCCTTTCCCGGATACAGCATGGTCCCCAGTTTTTCATAGCCAAATGTGACGGTCACATCCGCCTTTATGGCAATTCCCATCATCTGCCCCGTATCAGAATGGATTCCGGAAGGAATATCCACTGCCACCGTAAATTTCGGCCGGCAGAGGAGGACTGTCTCCATGATTTCCCGGTATCTGCCAAGAATCTCCCGGTCCAGCCCTACACCGAAAAGCGCGTCAATGAGAATGTCACAGGTGCCGGGAATAAAATCAGAAAACTCCACCAGAGTGACGCCGGTACGGTCTGCAATGGAAACCTGAGTCAAATATTCACTGCTTCCCTTTTCCTTTCCTGCAGCCAATAAAGCTGACACTGTATATCCTCTTAAATACAGCATCCTGGCAGCAGCAACTCCATCCGCCCCATTATTGCCGTTTCCGCATAAGACCCATATCCGGTCCGTCTTTTTCCCGTGTTTTACCACTTCTTCTGCAACTGCCAGGGCGGCCCGTTCCATAAGCACCAGAGAGGGGATTCCTATATTCTCTATGGTGTAGCGGTCCACCTCCTTCATCTGTCCTCCTGTTACCAGATATCTCATATTTCTCCCGCCTTTCATCCCTTTTTATAGAAAAACTACCGGCAGTGAAGAGTTTCCCCTTCACCTGCCGGCAGGCATGTTACCCCTTTTTTCAACTTACTTGTTCTTTTCTTCCTCGGTATTATCCTGCATGCTGCAGACCCGGTAAGACAGCCGCATGAGACTTTCCGACAGATGGACATTTTCCACGACCACATCCTCGGGTACGTTTAAGTCCGTATGGGCAAAATTCCAAATCGCCTTGATCCCTGCCTTTACAAGGCGGTCTGCAATCTCCGGTGCTTTTGTCTTCGGAATGGTCAGAGCCGCAATCTGAACATCATTGTCCTTTACGAACTGCTCCAGATCATCTACACTGCGGATCTCAATCCCACGGACCACAAGGCCAATCAGGCGCGGATTGATATCAAACATTCCTTTAATAAGAAAGCCCCGTTTTTCAAAATTCGCATAATTGGCAATTGCCTGTCCTAAATTTCCAGCGCCAATGATAACGATATTATGCTGCCTGTCTATTCCCAGTATCTTCCCGATCTCTGCATATAAATATTTTACATTATAACCGTAACCCTGTTGACCGAATCCACCGAAGTTATTTAAATCCTGGCGGATTTGGGAAGCGGTCACTTTCATTCGGTTACTTAACTCATTGGAGGAAATGCGTTCTACTCCATCTTCCAATAACTCGCCCAGATACCGGTAATATCTCGGAAGCCTGGTAATCACTGCTTTGGAAATTTCTTTCTCTGACACTTCTTCACCTTCTTTAACTTAGAATCAAACTAATATTATTATAACTGCATGACAAAATAATGTCAAACAGGTTTTGTGATTGTATCCTTGAAAAAAGAAAGGACCTATATTATACTAGTTCTATTGTTTTACATTCATTCAGGAGGAAAGAGAAACATGATACTGTCATGCAGTAATATAAGCAAAGCATTTGGAAGCAATGAGGTGATCAAACACGCTTCCTTTCATATAGAAGACCGTGAAAAAGCCGCCATTGTAGGAATCAACGGCGCAGGAAAATCCACGCTGTTAAAAATCATTATCGGAGAGCTTTCTGCCGATGAAGGAGAAGTGGTGGTTTCCAAGGGAAAATCCATCGGTTACCTGGCGCAGCACCAGGATCTTTCCGGAGACCGAACCGTTTACGAGGAGGTTCTGGAAACCAAGCGGCCTATCATGGAAATGGAAGCAAGGATCCGCCGGCTTGAAGTGGAAATGAAGCATTCCACCGGAGAAGAACTGGAAGCCATGCTCACCGCCTATAGCCGGTTAAATCACGAATTTGAGCTGATAAACGGCTATGCCTATGAAAGTGAAGTAACAGGAGTGTTAAAAGGCCTGGGATTTACGGAAGAGGAATTTCATAAGCCTGTCACAGCATTATCCGGAGGCCAGAAGACCAGGGTATCCTTAGGCCGGCTTCTCCTCACCAAGCCGGATATCATCCTTCTTGACGAGCCTACCAACCACCTGGATATGGAATCCATTGCCTGGCTGGAAGGATATCTGCTCAATTACGACGGCAGTGTTATCATCGTGGCCCATGACCGCTATTTCCTGGACCGGGTGGTCACAAAGATCATTGAACTGGATAACGGCCTTATGACCGTATATCAGGGAAATTATACGGATTACAGCGGAAAGCGGGCCATGATCCGGGAAGCCAAAATGAAAGCATATTTAAACCAGCAGCAGGAAATCAAGCACCAGGAAGAGGTCATTGCCAAATTAAAATCCTTTAACCGGGAAAAATCCATCAAACGGGCGGAAAGCCGGGAAAAGATGTTGGAAAAGATTGAAGTTCTGGAAAAACCGTCGGAAATAAATGATGAGATGCGGATCCGTCTGGAGCCTAATATCATCAGCGGAAATGATGTTCTCACCGTCAGAGGGCTTAAAAAAGCTTTTCAGCAAAACCTGCTTTTTGATGACATTAATTTTGAAGTCAAACGCGGGGAGCGGGTAGCCATCATCGGCGGCAACGGGACCGGAAAAACTACCATGCTTAAAATATTAAACGGTATTCTAGAACCGGACAAAGGAGAAATCTCCCTGGGCTCCAAGGTACATATCGGCTATTATGACCAGGAGCACCAGGTGCTTCACATGGAAAAAATGCTGTTCGACGAACTGCAGGATACTTATCCTTCCATGAACAACACCCAGATCAGGAACATCCTGGCTGCCTTTTTATTTACCGGAGACGATGTGTTTAAACGGGTAAAGGATTTAAGCGGCGGGGAACGGGGCCGGGTATCCTTAGCAAAGCTCATGCTTTCCGAAGCCAACTTCCTCATTCTGGACGAGCCTACCAACCATCTGGATATTACCTCAAAAGAAATTTTAGAGGATGCCCTGGTCAATTATACGGGAACCATTCTGTACGTGTCTCATGACCGTTATTTCATCAATAAAACTGCTACCAGAATCCTGGATCTGACCAATCAGACCCTGGTCAATTATATCGGAAATTACGACTATTATCTGGAAAAGAAAGAAGTCATGATGAATTTATACGCGGCCCCGGCCACTGTAAAAGCTGTTTCCCAGGAAGAAGTGTCGGAGACAAAGCTGGACTGGAAAGCCCAGAAGGAAGAACAGGCCCGTCTTCGCAAGCGCCAGAATGA
The DNA here is from genome assembly GCA_902363835.1 of Lachnospiraceae bacterium. Taxonomy (GTDB): domain Bacteria; phylum Bacillota; class Clostridia; order Lachnospirales; family Lachnospiraceae; genus Lacrimispora. Next base: position 46,511 of record CABJBM010000031.1, on the reverse strand, counting down.
GCTAAAGAAAACAGAGGATGAAATCCATCAATTAGAAATCAGGGATGGGGAAATTGACGAAGCCCTGGGAAAAGAAGAAATTTTTACGGACGTCTCAAAGCTGATGGAGCTTAATAACGAAAAGGAGGCCATCAGGCTGCGTCTGGAAGAACTTTATGAGCTGTGGGAAGAGCTGGCTGAATGAGGATGAAAATAATGGAAAGCTGTCTTTGGACCGCTTTCCATTTTCTTCATCCGCCTCATCAGACGTACAATATTCTTTTTAAAATCTCAGTTACCTGAGGCGCTGCCTCTTCCATTTCATCTCTGGTATAAGTGCTTCCCACATAGGCTGCCACCAGTTTTCCAAAATAAAACTTCATGTCATCAGAAAAATAATCCGGTATGTACACAAAATCCTCCACCGAATCCCTGCTCATCATCAGATCCGTTGCATCCTGGCTGGAACTGCCGTAGCAGCCGGAGACATAACCGATATATTCCCCCAAAGCCTCTGCCAGGTTATCCGGCTGGCATATTTTGATTTTTTTATAATTGGTATCCAGTTTATGACACACGTAGTAAATTCCGCTTTCCGTCATTGGTGCAGAAAAATACCGTTTTTCCGGATAATAGATAATTTCCCACCCCTGATCAATAAACTTTTTGATCCAATCCCTTGGAATGTTCTTGGTGGCTTCCGTAAAGGCGTCTTTCACTTCAGAAGACACGGAAGCAGAAGTTTTCTTTCCATCAATGGTGATATCAAAGTCCTTGTTTCTCTGGCCGTTTTCATCCATATAGAATAAGCCTACATACTGATTGGCTGCCAGCTGACCATTGTCAAAGAAATAATACCGTTTTCCTGATATGGTCTTGTAGCCTGAGGCTGCCATCTCTCCTCTTGTGGAAAACCAGTACCAGCTTCCGTTTGTATCCTGATACCAGCCTTTCTGGGCCGTACCGTCTTCCTTATAATAATGCCATTTTTCTTCCTCATCATTATAACACCAGCCAAGCTCCAGCTCTCCGGTTTCGGAAAAACAATAGTTCATCCCGCTGATCCTGGTCCAATCAGAAGCCATATATCCGTTATGGTCAAAGTAATACCAGTATCCGTTAATCTCTTCCCAGCAATTCTTCCTGAAATCTCCTGCGGCATTGACGTATTTCCAGCCGTCTGGCTCCTCTTTCCACTGCCAGTCCCATACTGCCGCCTGCCGGCTTTCACTTTCTTCCGGTATCTTCTCTTCCGCTGCCATGGAAGTTATCATGCTTCCCATGGCAAGAATGATACTTGCCGCCGCTATCCATCGTTTCCTCAAGAGCTTTGCACTCCTTCCAGGCTTTCCATTTTTTTATAATTAAAATATTACTATATTTCACCTGAAAAGTACAGGTTTCAAATTTAAAGTTTTTATGAACAATGAAAAAGCTCTTCTTTCTATTTTCCCTTTTATAGGCTATAATAATAAAAAATAAGCACGATGAGAAAGCGAGGTGATTCCTGTGAGATGGAAGCGTCTCCTGGCCGTGGTTGGAGTTGTTTTTATTCTGGCCATGTATGTTATAGCCCTTATATCCGCATTTTCCCATAGTCCGGAATCTAAAAACTGGCTCATGGCCGCTATTTTTTCTTCCGTTGTAATTCCCATCCTTCTCTATGCCGCCCAGCTGGTAGCCCGGGTGATCAGGCCGGATAAGACTGATCCGGATCTTTCCGGAAAAAGCAAAAAATAAAAAACGGAGAACAATGAAAAAGCTCTTGCTTTTTTCTGTTCTCCGTTTTATTTATTCCGTCTGATTTATTTGCGGTGAATGATTTCGTCTCTTCCCGGTCCGTTGGAAACCATGGTAATTGGCGTTTCTATTTCTTTTTCAATGAATTCAATATAATTCCTGCAGTTTTCCGGAAGCTCCTCGTAATTCTTAATTCCCCTGATCTCACATTTCCAGCCCGGAAGGGTGGTGTATACCGGTTTTGCTCTGTTAAGCTCTACGGTAGTTGGGAAATCCTTTGTAACCTTTCCGTCGATCTCATATCCCACACATATACAAAGCTCATCAAGATATCCCAACACGTCAAGAACGGTGAGTGCAACCTCTGTGGATCCCTGAATCCGGCAGCCGTACCTGGATGCAACTGCGTCAAACCAGCCCATACGTCTTGGCCTTCCGGTAGTTGCTCCGTACTCACCGCCGTCGCCTCCCCGCCGTCTCAGCTCGTCTGCTTCATCTCCGAATATCTCGCTGACAAAGGCTCCTGCCCCTACTGCGCTGGAATAAGCTTTTACCACGGTGGTGATGTTCTTGATCTCATAAGGCGGAATGCCTGCGCCAATGGCACCGTATGCCGCAAGGGTAGAGGAAGACGTAACCATGGGATAAATTCCATGATCCGGATCCTTTAATGATCCAAGCTGACCTTCCAAAAGAATGTTCTTGCCTGCCTTAATGGCTTCATGAAGGTATTTGGATACATCACATACATAAGGTCTCACCATTTCCCGGTATTCCAGAAGGGTCTTAAATAACTCCTCAGGATTAATGGCCGGCTTGTGATAAAGGTGCTCCATTAAAACATTCTTTGTCTCACAAACCTGTTCCACCTTTTCCTTTAAAGTTACCTCATCAAAAAGCTCGCTGACCTGGAATCCGATCTTTGCATATTTATCTGAATAAAATGGAGCAATCCCTGATTTAGTGGAGCCAAAAGACTTTTTGCCAAGGCGCTCCTCCTCATACTGGTCAAACAAAATGTGGTACGGCATCAGGATCTGGGCGCGGTCTGAAACCAGAACATCAGGCTTTGGAACACCCTTGCTTACAAGCTCCTCAATTTCCTTTACCAGAAACGGGATGTTTAATGCCACACCATTGCCGATGATGCTGGTGGTATGATTATAGAATACACCGGAAGGCAGAAGGTGAAGGGCGAATTTGCCATAATTGTTAATGATCGTGTGCCCGGCATTGCTGCCTCCCTGATACCGGATGATAATATCCGATTCCTTTGCCAGCATATCCGTGATCTTGCCTTTTCCTTCGTCGCCCCAGTTGGCGCCTACGATTGCTCTTACCATTTGATTGTTCCTCCTTCGAGTGAAAAAATACCTTTTACTTACCTATGATAGCGCAGGGAACTCCATAAGTAAAGTCAATATTATTTATGTTTGACATAAGTTTAAATTATATCATCTGTCATCAGCTGCAAGAGGCGCTTTCCGGCAGGAGATACCGGTGTTTTGCTGTCAGTTACAATGGTAAAATGGCGTTTCGGCATTTCATCCTTAAACTTTAATTCCACAAGATTTCCCTTTTCCAGTTCCATCTGCGCAAACCCTGACATCACGCAGCCTATTCCCAGATTCCGCATGGCAAACTGAACGATCATATCACTGGTGGAAAGTTCAAATTCCGGTTCCACCGCCATGCCGTGGCCTGCTAGACAGTCATCCATAAAGGTTCTGGTGCTGGTGTTCTTTTCCAGAAAAATGCAGGGCAGTTCCTTTAAAATCTCATAATCCAGCTCCTGATCCTTTAAATAACGGAACTTATCCCCTGCCACAAACACATTCCTGATTTCCTTTACATCGGTGCGCATGACCTGGCTCTTTGCTTCAAAGGGAGTGCTGACCACCCCGAAATCGATTTTGCCATCGTATAAATACCCAAGAGTCTCAGGAGTAGGCCCATTGGAAACCCTCACCTTAATACCAGGATACAGCTCATGGAATTTCTCCAGATAAGGCAGCAGATAAAACTGAAGGGTCATATCGCTGGCTCCGATCCGCACCTCGCCCGTATCCAGATCCTTCAGCCTGTTTAACATACTTTCCCCATGCCAGATGTTTTCTAAACCTGATTTTACATATCCGTAAAAAAATTCTCCTTCCCGGGTCAGCCGGACTCCTTTGGAAGTCCGAAGAAAAAGCTGGCTGTCCAGGGATCTTTCCAGCTGCCTTACCGCCTGGCTTACAGCCGGCTGGGAAATGCACAGCTTCTCCGCTGCCAGGGTAATGCTCCCAAACTGGGCCACATAATAAAACACCTTGTAATATTCCAAATTGCTGCTCATGAATCCCTCCTGATATAAAAAATCAAACAAAACACAGGCAGACTTCATAAAATCCCTGACGTCTGCCTGTAAGCTCTCTATACGTGAATCTCTGCTTTCAGCCCAAGATACTCCCTGTTTTCATCAAGAAGAGGCTTTACCACCTCTTCCAGATAAGCGGTCACCTGAGCAGGAGCACAGCCCACATATCGTTTGGGATCCATGCTCTTCTTTAAATCCTCCAGGGAAAGGTTAAAGGATGGATCTGCTGCAATCAGCTCCAGCAAATTGTTGTCAAGACCATTGACCTTTACATTGCGGCCTGCCTCCATGGACAACTCCCTGATCCGCTCATGAAGCTCCTGTCTGTCTCCGCCTGCCTTTACCGCATCCATCATGATGTTTTCCGTAGCCATGAAGGGAAGCTCGGCCATCATGTGCTTCTCAATGACCTTTGGATATACCACAAGTCCATCCACAACATTTAAGTAAAGATCCAAAATTCCGTCAACTGCCAGAAAGCCTTCCGGAATGCTTAAGCGTTTATTGGCGGAATCATCAAGGGTTCTCTCAAACCATTGGGTGGAAGAAACCAGCATGGGGTTCATCACATCTGCCATAACATAATTGGACAGGGAAGCCATTCGTTCGCTTCTCATTGGATTGCGCTTGTAAGCCATGGCAGAGGAACCGATCTGGCTTTTTTCAAAAGGCTCTTCCACTTCTTTTAAATGCTGAAGAAGGCGGATGTCATTGGAAAACTTGTGGGCGCTTTGGGCAATTCCTGCCAGAACGTTGACCACACGGCTGTCCACCTTTCTGGAATAGGTCTGGCCGGAAACCGGATAACAACCGGAAAATTCCAGCTTTTTCGCAATCATGGCATCCGCTCTTCTCACCTTGTCCATATCCCCGTCAAACAGTTCCAGAAAGCTGGCCTGTGTCCCAGTGGTTCCCTTGGAGCCAAGAAGCTGAATGGAACCGATGATATAGTCTAAGTCTTCTAAATCCATGGTCAGATCATGAAGCCAGAGAGTCGCTCTTTTTCCCACTGTTGTAGGCTGGGCGGGCTGGAAATGGGTGAAAGCCAGAGTGGGCAGATCCTTATATGCGTCGGCAAATTCAGCCAGTTCATCAATCACATTGATGAGCTTCCTGCGGACCAGTTTCAGGGCTGACCTCATAACAATAAGATCCGTATTATCTCCCACATAACAGGAGGTTGCTCCCAGATGGATAATGCCCTTGGCCTTTGGACACTGGACGCCGTATGCATATACATGAGACATGACATCGTGGCGGACCTCTTTTTCCCTCTGGATTGCCACATCGTAATTGATCTCATCCTGATGAGCCTTTAATTCCTCTATCTGCTCTTCTGTAATGGGAAGTCCCAATTCCTTTTCCACTTCTGCCAGGGCAACCCACAGCTTTCTCCATGTCTTGAATTTTCTGTCCGGGGAAAAGATATACTGCATTTCCTTGCTGGCATAGCGCTCAGACAGCGGGCTTTGGTATCTATCTGTCATGGTTCTCAAATTCCTCCTTGGGTTTCGTTTTGAATTTATGATAACATATTTTTTATTTCATGGGAAGAGGAACCGGGGACCCCTTATCCGGATAAACCCAGATATTCCGGCGGTCCCCGGTTCTGATATGAAACATGTTTACACGCTGTACTCTCCCCTGATATCCTCTTTTGGCGGCTCTATGGGATAATTTCCGCTGAAACACGCGTTGCAGATGGGAAGCCCTTCTGCCATTTCTTCCAGCCGTTCAATCCTTAAGTAAGAAAGGGAATCCGCTCCCAAAAGATCCCGGATATCTTCAATGGTCCTGTTATGTGCGATCAGCTGCTCCTCGTTTGGGATATCGGTCCCAAAATAACAGGGATAAAGAAACGGAGGGGAACTGATCCTGACATGGACCTCCTTTGCCCCTGACTCCCGAAGCATGTTGACAATAAGGGCGCTGGTAGTTCCTCTGACAATGGAATCGTCGATCATGATGACACGCTTTCCCATCACAGCTTCCTTCAGCACATTGAGCTTGATCCTTACGGAGGATTCCCGGTTGCTCTGTTTTGGCTTTATAAATGTCCTGCCAACATAGGAATTTTTTACAAAAGCAGTTCCATAAGGAATTCCCGACTGAAGGGAATACCCCAGGGCAGCAGCATTCCCTGATTCCGGCACACCCACCACTAAGTCCGCTTCCACCGGGGAATCCATGGCAAGGGCGCGGCCGGCGCACATTCTGGAATGATAGACGCTGACACCGTCGAAAACGCTGTCAGGCCTTGCAAAATAAATATATTCAAAAATACACCTGGCTTCCTTTGACTTATCCCCCGGACAAAGGCTTGTATCGGAAACAATTCCCTCTGTTGTAATGGTCACGATTTCCCCCGGGCAGACATCCCGGACAAACTCTGCACCAAGGGTATCAAGGGCGCAGCTTTCCGATACCAGAATATAGGCGTTATCACGTTTTCCAATGCACAGAGGCTTAAAACCATAAGGATCTCTGGCTCCGATCATTTTACGGGGGCTCATAATGACAAGTGAATAAGCTCCTTTAAGCTTTTTCATTGCATTTGCTACCGCGGCCTCAACAGTGGCGGCTTTCACCCGTTCCCTGGCAATGTGGTAGGCGATCACCTCTGAATCAATGGTTGTCTGAAAAATGGCCCCATTATACTCAAGTTCCCTTCTCAGCTCCGGCGCATTGACCAGATTGCCGTTATGAGCCATGGCAAGGGTTCCTTTTAAATAATTAAGTACAAGTGGCTGGGCATTTTCCCGTGTGCTGCTGCCTGCAGTAGAATAACGAACATGGCCCACGCCGATGTTGCCGCAAAGGCCTTCTAAAATTTCCGGTGTAAAGGCCTCGTTACATAATCCCATCCCCTTATGGGCACTTACCTTTGCCTTGGAGCTGCAAGTATCGCTGACCGCGATTCCGCAGCTCTCCTGGCCTCTGTGCTGCAATGCAAGCAATCCATAATAAATGGTAGAGGCAACGTCGCCGCCGTCAAAATCGTATATTCCGAATACGCCGCACTCCTCGTGCAGCTCTTCCTCATAATTGAAATCCAATTCGTTATTCATCTGATGTCATTCCTCTCTGTGCTGTTTACCGGATACCAAGACGGCGGAACACTTCCTCATATGCGTCCTCTACGCCTCCTAAGTCCCTGCGGAAACGGTCCTTGTCCAGCTTTTCATGGGTATCCTTATCCCACAGCCTGCATGTATCAGGAGAAATCTCATCAGCCAGAATAACCTGTTCATGATAACGGCCGAATTCAATCTTAAAATCGATCAAATCAATATTCAGACCGTCAAAATATTCTTTAAGAACTTCATTCACCTTAAAAGCATATTCCGTGATTTTATCGATCTCTTCCTGAGTTGCCAGTTCCAGGGCCAGGGCATAATAATCGTTGATGAACGGATCGCCCAGGTCATCATTTTTATAACTGAATTCAAGAGTCGGACAAGCGAACTTCACGCCTTCTTCCATGCCCATCTTCTTGGCAAAGCTTCCTGCGGAGTAATTTCTGATGATCACCTCAAGGGGAATGATCTCCACTTTTTTCACAGCAGTCTCACGGTCACTCAGCTCTTCCACCAGATGAGTGGGAACGCCTTTGGCTTCCAGCTTTTTGAAGATAAAGTTGGTCATCCGGTTGTTGACCGCGCCTTTTCCCACAATGGTACCTTTTTTCAGGCCATTAAATGCTGTAGCATCGTCTTTGTATGAAACAACCAATACATCCGGGTCTTCCGTCATATAAACCTTTTTCGCTTTTCCCTCATACAGCAATTCTTTTTTCTCCACGGTATCCACCTGTCCTTTTCTGAATTAATTTATAAGTTTTTCAAATAAAACTATGGTGTTTCAGTAGAAATTATAATACAGCAAAAATGGGATTGCAACTGGTTTAATTATTATAAATACTTATGACCTCCATGGGAGTTTGTTTCTCAATCAGGCCCCTGAAGGATCACCCGCTCTACCTTTTGCCAGAACTTAACCGTCCCTTCTTTCCAGTCAACAGAAAGCCCCTGCTCCCTGGTCTCCCCTGTTTTCCCGCCCCAAAAGGCTTCAGCAATCACTTCCTTTTCTTCCGTTTCCCGGCCTTCAGGCAGAAAACCAGGAACATTGGTTCCTCCATATGCCAGGAAAAGTGCCGCCCCTTCTAAAAGGATGAGAAAAAACAGGCTCTTCCTTAAGCCCATGTTCCGGCATTCCCCATAAGGAATGAACCCCTTAAGGCTTCTCCAGGTTTTTTTCCTTTTCTTATTATACCGCTGATACTTAAAATAATCAAATTTCCCCTTCATAAATATTTTGCCTCTCTGCCAGGCTGGCCTTGTTATTTTTTTAACGTTATCTTTGGATAGTTTTCCGGAATGCCGGTGTTTTGACAAAAACTAATTAGAAATGAATGAAAATACGGCAAGATATGTCTTTCCTATATTATATCTTATATAAAAAAAAGCTTCAAGCATTGAATTCTGCCTGAAGCTTTTTTCCATATTTTTCTGTTATGGAGCCTTTGTGGTTTCAGTGGTTGGCTGGCCATTGCTTTCCCCTGTAATTTTGTCAACACCCTTTTCTACATCGTTGACAACACCATTGACCACGCCGGTGCTCTCATTGGCACCTGTCGTTGTGGTTGCTTCAGTGGTTGCTTCTTTTGTAGTTGTTGCAGCAGTCGTCTGGGTAGTTGCTGCTGTAGTGCCTGCTGAAGTTCCATTATTGTTTTTCGTGGTGCCGCAGGCAGTCAGACACATTACTGCCATAATGACAATAAGTGTAATAGCATAAGGTTTTATTCTTTTCATAATACATTCTCCTTTCATATTCTACGGTTAGTATGTGTAAAGGAAGAACGAATTATGGTGGAAGATATTGGAAAATTTATGAATCTATTACATCTTTCATGCTGTATAATCCCGGGGCTTTTCCTGCTAAAAACTTTGCCGCGGAAACAGCGCCTTTTGCAAAAATCGCCTTGGAATAGGCGGTATGATGAAAGGTGACAATCTCATCCGTTCCTGCAAAAATCACATCATGTTCTCCCACAATGGTGCCTCCCCGGACAGACTGAATGCCGATCTCCTTTTTGTCCCTTGCCCGTCTTACCTGGCTTCTGTCATAGACATAATGATACTCCTGATCCATGGCCTCATTAATGGAATCCGCTAAAGCAAGGGCTGTTCCGCTGGGGGAATCCAGCTTTTTGTTATGATGTTTTTCCAATATTTCAATATCAAATCCAGCTGCTGCAAGAATCTGGGCCGCGTCTTTTACCAGCTTCATAAGCAGATTGACACCAAGAGACATGTTGGCGGATTTTAGGACAGCAACATGATTTGCAGCCTCCTCCAGCCTTTTCATCTGTTCCTCCGAAAGACCGGTGGTACATACTACCACAGGTATTTTTTTCTTTACGCTGTATTCAAGAAGGCTGTCAACTGCTTTGGAGGAGGTGAAATCCACAATCACATCCGCCTCTATATTACAAGCCTCCAGGGACGTAAATACCGGATACGTATTCTGGCTGGCATCATTGGGATCGATTCCCGCAACAATGGTTATATTTTTTTCCTCTGCTGCAATTCCGGTCACCACCTGGCCCATGGCCCCGTTACAGCCGTGCATTATCATCCTAATCATGTTTTCCTCTTTTCCACCCATGCTTTTAAAGCATAAAGGTATGCCCTCAGGGTGTTTCCTTTTTTCTGCCGTATGATATATGTTTTACCAATTACAAAATTCCATACTCTATCATGGCTTGTTTTAACCGTTCCTGATTCTTAGGTTCCATCTCAGTAAGAGGCAGACGCATAGGGCCTGCAGCTTTACCCATAAGGTTTAAGGCAGCCTTCACAGGAATTGGGTTGACCTCACAGAATAAGGCATTGATGAGAGGAATTGCAGCCAGCTGCAGCGCTGCACTCCGTTTTACATCTCCCTTAAAATAAGCTTCACAGATTTCATGAGTCTGAGCCGGCGCAATGTTGGAAAGAACAGAAATAACGCCTTTTCCGCCCAGGGACAGCATGGGAACGATCTGGTCATCATTACCGGAATAAAGATCCACACGTCCATCCGTAAGGTTCATTAAATCCGCAATGGCCGAAAAATTACCGCTTGCCTCCTTTACCCCTACAATGTTTGTAACATTTAAGCACAAATCCGCTATGGTTTCGGCTGCAATGTTTATCCCGGTCCTTGCCGGAATGTTGTACAGGATAACAGGAATCTTCACTTCACCGGCAACCGCTTTAAAATGAGCCTTCAGCCCTTTCTGAGTTGCCTTATTATAATAGGGCGACACGAGAAGAAGCCCGTCCGCACCGTGATCTTCCGCTTCCTTTGACAGGTAAACCGCCGTATCCGTGCAATTGGAGCCTGTTCCTGCAATTACAGGAATCCGCTTTTTCGTCACGTCACACACGTATTTGATCGCGTCCAGATGCTCCTCATGAGTCATGGTGGAAGCCTCGCCTGTTGTACCGCAGACAATGATGGCGTCCGTTCCCAAAGCGATCTGCTCTTCTACCAGTTCCTCCAGCTTTTCATAGTTTACTTCCCCGTTTTCTTTAAATGGTGTGACAAGCGCTACACCCGCACCTTCAAAAATTGCCATAATATTATCCTCCTGATTCTTTTTCCTCATACTTAGTAAACTTTCATCTGGCCACTTATTCCTGAAGCAAAGAGTTTTCAAAGCAGATTCCGGCGCCGGAGCGCAGCTGCTTTGGCAGCTATCCTGTATTTGCGGGCCGTGCACAGCCGCAGCAAAACCTTTTTTGATTCATAGCAGCGGAATCTTCTATGAAAAAAAACAGAGCTGACACAGGGTCAGCTCTTAAAGTTCAGAATCTGGTAATCTCATCTCTCTTTAAGTAGCTCCCCATCCAATTGGATGACAGTCATATGGCTCTTAACCATATGCCCAGAACAAGTATATTCAGGCTATACTGTTCTTCGGCGTCCCTTCCTTCCCCCTGCCCTCATCTGTACCTGATACATCGGACAGAGTACTTATAAGCAACGCAACCTCTACTCTAATATGTATGTTACCATACTATCATTATTATTTTGTATTGTCAACTTTAACATGGTTGATTTCCAGAATACTGTCTACATAAGGCTCCATTTCTTTTTGAAAGACCTTACCGGTTAATATGACCTCCATATCATCAACTTTTGACTGAAGCACCTTTACCAGCTCTTCTGCCTCAATGATCTTCTGGTCCAGCAGTCCGAGGATCTCATCCAGGATCAGCAAATCGCATTCTCCGGTTGATACAACCTTTTTCGCAAAATTCAGACCGTTGCGGATATTCATCCGCTCCTCTTCCTGCTGTTCTTTGGAAAGGCTTTCAAAAAAACTGTCGGACTTTTCAAACCGGAATATTTTCATCTCCGGCTCCAGGCGTTTCATTACATCAAATGAATCCCGGACGGAGCAGCCCTTTAAAAACTGTATCATGATAACCGTTCTGTTCTTGGTCAGAGCTCCGATTCCCATCCCCAGCGCGGCCGCAGTTTTTCCTCTTCCTTCCCCGCATATAACCTGTATCGTACCTCTATTCATCCTTCAGCACCTCATAACAGCTAAAAAGCAATTATTTACATATTATGTTAGAACCTGCTTATCGTATCATAATTTTAATTTTTTTGCAAGTTTTCTTACCGTTTCCTTAATATTGCCCATGCTTTTTGGGCAAAAGATGCCTTGTTTTATCAGGTGCAAAGGATGCCTGCAAGACATTCCTGACATTTATAAATAACAGCTTTTATTCTGCACATTCCAGTTTGCTGACTGATACCTCATAAGCGATTCTCTTTTCACACTCTGTTTCACTTAATTTCTTGGTGTATTCCCTGCTCTGGACTCTACCCCATACTTTTACTCTTGTTCCTACCGAAAATCCCGAAGCATATCTGGCATTTCTCCCCCATGCAATGCAGGGTATGTAATCTGACTTTCCATATGGGCGGTTGACGGCAAGGAGCAAGTCCGCAATCTCCCTTCCCAAAGGCGTTTTTCTGTAAATGGGAGCTTTGCATATGTATCCATCCAGAAAAATCTGATTGGTCTTCGTATAATCTGTAAATTCTTCTATAAAATGGATTTCTCTTACAAAGACAGAAAGCACCAGCCGGTTTTTTGTTCCTTCATGACGGTTATAAGAACGGAACTGACCAACGGATTCCACCGTTAAGCCGATGTAATCCCCTTCCACATCAATAAGGCGCTCTGAAATCATGAGTGGTATAACATCTGCCTGTTCACTAAGACGGTTTACTGCAACATCCACCATATAGAATCCTTCTCCAAATACTTCATGGCTGAAGGTGAAGCCGGAGATAATCTCCCCGATAACGCTCACTTTGTTGTTTTCAATCATTTTTTCTGACATTGTATTTCCCCTCTTCTTTCACTTATTTGCTAATATGCTTCACAGCTAATATTAAATTTATGTGATAGAATCCCCTAAAATGATAGAAAACAATCCAAAAATATCGACATAACAAGGCAGGATGTCCAAAAAAATAAAGAGGAATGCCGCCGCATTGCCGAATTTTCGGTTAATGAAGGCAGCATCCCCCTTAATATTACAATTTACGCCAATGATTTTTTTGTAAGAGAAGACCTTTTTCTCAAAGTAGGATCCAAAATTTTCTTTCTGATCCGAAGGTTTGACGGAGTGATCTCCAGCAGCTCATCCGTATCAATAAAGTCAAGGCACTGCTCCAAGCTCATGTCCCTTGGAGGCGTCAGCTTAAGAGCCTCATCCGCACTGGAAGAACGGGTGTTAGTCAGCTTTTTTGTTTTGCACACATTGATTTCAATGTCTTCTGCCTTTGGATTCTGCCCTATAACCATGCCGGAATAAACCTTTATTCCAGGTCCGATAAACAGGCTTCCTCTTTCCTGGGCATTGAAAAGACCGTAGGTAATGGATTCCCCTGACTCATAAGCAATAAGGGATCCTGTTTTCCGGTAGGATAATTCTCCCTTAAAGGGCGCATACCCGTCAAATGCCGTATTCATGATTCCGTTTCCTTTTGTATCTGTCATGAACTCTCCCCTGTAACCGATAAGGCCTCTTGACGGAATGGCAAACTCCAGTCTTGTATAACCTCCGTTAGCAGGGCTCATGCCCTGAAGCTCTCCCTTACGGCTTGTAAGCTTTTGAATAACAGCTCCTGTAAATTCCTCTGGAACATCCACATAAGCGATTTCCATAGGCTCCAGCTTGTGATTTCTCTCGTCAAAGTGGTACAAAACCTCCGCTTTGCTGACCGCAAATTCAAAGCCTTCTCTTCTCATGTTTTCGATCAGAACAGACAGATGAAGCTCCCCGCGGCCGGAAACCTTAAAGCAGTCCGGTGAATCGGTCTCCTCCACCCGAAGGCTGACATCCGTATTCAATTCCCGGAACAAACGCTCCCTGAGATGGCGGGAGGTGACGAATTTTCCTTCCTGTCCTGCAAGAGGGCTGTCATTTACCATAAAATTCATGGCAATCGTAGGTTCTGATATTTTCTGGAATGGAATCGCCTCCGGACTTTCCGGAGAACAGAGGGTATCACCGATGTGGATATCCGTGATTCCGGAAATGGCGACAATGGCACCTATGGTGGCTTCCTGAACCTCTACCTTGTTAAGGCCTTCGTATTCATACAGCTTTCCTACCTTTACCTTACGGAATTTATCCGGATCATGGTGGTTTACGATTACACACTCCTGATTCACTCTGATACGTCCGTTATCTACCTTTCCAACGCCGATCCGTCCAACGTATTCATTGTAGTCAATGGTACTGATGAGCAGCTGAGTGGAGGCATCCGAGTCTCCTTCCGGCGCCGGTATATGATCAATGACGGTCCGAAACAAAGGACCCATGTCAATTTCTTCGTCCTCAAGCTCCCTTTTGGCAAACCCTGCTTTTGCAGAAGCATAAATAAAGGGACAGTCCAGCTGTTCTTCACTGGCATCCAAGTCCATGAGAAGCTCCAATACTTCTTCTTCCACTTCCTGAGGCCTTGCCTCAGGGCGGTCAATTTTATTAATGCAGGTCACCACAGACAGTCCCAGCTCCAATGCCTTCCGGAGCACGAACTTTGTCTGAGGCATAACACCTTCATAAGCATCAACCACCAGAATCACACCGTTTACCATCTTTAAAACACGCTCCACCTCGCCGCCGAAATCCGCATGGCCGGGGGTATCGATGATGTTGATCTTGGTTCCGCTGTAATGAACGGCCGTATTCTTGGATAAAATGGTGATTCCACGCTCTCTCTCAATATCATTGGAATCCATTACCCGCTCCATGACTTCCTGATTCTCACGGAAAATGCCGCTCTGCTTAAGTAAGGCGTCTACCAGGGTTGTTTTGCCATGATCGACGTGGGCGATAATCGCCACATTTCTTACGTCTTCTCTTTTCATCTTCATAAAATGTACTCTTCTTTCCCTTCTTTAAACAAAGAATGTACCCCGGCCATCCAAAAGGTATACCAGCCAAAGTACTTTTTTATAATACAGGCAATCTTGTTCCCATATCATAAAAAACTAAGGACCAGATCCGCCCTTAGTTTCATTTACATTATCACAATTATTCAGTATATCATCCTATGTTTTATATTGCAAGATTTTTTCTTGTTTTTTCGACATTTTTTTATCCTTCTATTTCTCAGCCAGGGAATAAAACCACTTCTTTATTAAAAATGCCGTAATAAACCTCTCCTGACAAAAGGAATACTGCCCTCCCGTTGGTCGCTTCTGTAATATCAGCCCGAAGTTTATCCAAAGCCTCATCAGGAACCAGGGCGGTAAGCTCCACCCGGTCCGTATATTCAATGCCAAGGGTCGTAATCTCCCGCTGTCCCAGAAGATACTGGATCTTTCCAATGCCGTTATAATCTGTAGTAACAGAAAGCTTTACCGCTGGTTCCGCGGTCAAAGGCACACAGGCTTTAAGCCCTTCCTGCACAGCCTTGGAATAGGCTCTTACCAGGCCTCCTGTGCCAAGAAGCGTTCCTCCAAAGTACCGGGTCACCACTGCGCAGAGGTTTACAAGCCTTTCGCCTTCCAGAACATCCATCATGGGTTTTCCTGCCGTCTGGCTTGGCTCTCCGTCATCGCTTAAACGCTTTTCCTCCCCGCCCCTTCCTATAATCCAGGCGTAGCAGTTATGCCTTGCATCCCAATACCTTTTTCTTGTTTCCTCAATAAAAGCCTGGGCTTCTTCCTCTGTTTCCACAGGCTTTAAATTAGCAATGAACCGGGACTTTTTCTCCGTAATCTCTCCTGTGCCGCCCTGATACAAAATCCTGTAAGCCTTTCTCATAAACTTCCTCATTCCTTCTTTTTAACCGATTCCCTTTATTATAGCCAAAAGTCCGGGCCCAGGCAAGCTTTCATGTATATTTTGTCTGATTATCTCCAAAAATGGTAAGTGTTGAATTGTACGACAATTTTTGGTATAATGAACCGGTAAAGGAGGTTTCCTATGAATTACGGCAAACAATCGACAGAGAAAAAAATCAGATATGCCAATTCAAAAGCAAGGAAATACACCACCAAGGTCTTTCTTGCCTTTTTAAAGAGTTTATTTGTGCTGTGCTTATTTGGCAGCATTGTTGCTGCCAGCATCTGTTTTGGCATGGTAAAAGGTATCATAGACAATGCTCCTGACGTAGATATCGCAACCATTGTGCCCAACGAATATGCAACAACGGTCTATGACAGCGCGGGCAATGTCACTGAAACCCTTGTAACCGCAGGTTCCAACCGGGAGGAAGCCACCTATGAGGAGCTTCCTGGGAATCTCATCAATGCTTTTGTTTCCTATGAAGATTCCCGGTTCTGGGATCACAATGGAATTGATCTGCGTTCCATTATGCGTGCGGTTAAAGGCGTTCTGACAGGCGATTCCACTGCAGGCGGAGGAAGTACCATTACCCAGCAGCTGATAAAAAACAGCGTTTTCGGCGGCGGTATGGAAAAAAGCTTCGGGGAACGGCTGGAGAGAAAATTACAGGAATGGTTTTTGGCTGTCAAGCTGGATGGAGCTATGTCCAAGGAACAGATCATAACCAATTACTTAAATACCATTAACCTGGGAAACAATTCCCTGGGAGTGAAGGTGGCCGCAAGGAGATATTTCAATAAGGATGTATCAGATCTGACCTTATCGGAATGCGCGGTTCTTGCAGGAATCACCCAGAACCCATCGAGGTTCAACCCCATTGCAGGTCAAAAGGCTAATTCGGACAAGCAAAAGGTAATTCTCCAGTACATGCTTGATCAGGGATATATTACAAAGTCCGAAGAGGACGAAGCCCTGTCTGACGATGTCTATTCCAGAATCCAGAATGTGGACACCGCTACAAAGGAAACCTCTTCCCCATACAGCTATTTTACTGATGAACTGGTGGAGCAGGTCAAAAAAGCAATGAAGGAACAGCTGGGATATACGGACACTCAGGCCCACAACTTACTTTACAGCGGCGGTCTTTCCATTTATACCACCCAGGATCCCAAGTTCCAGACCATTGTTGATGAGGAAATCAACAATCCTGAAAACTATTCCGCTGCCAGATATTCCATAGAATACAGACTTTCCGTTACCCACAAGGATGGAACAACCACCCACTACTCTCAGGAAAACATCAAACGTTACCACAGGGAAAACGGGGATTCGGGATATGACGGCTTATATAATTCCGAAGAAGCAGTCCAGGCCGATGTAGACGGATACAAGGCTTACCTGTTAAAAGAAGGGGATACCATTTTGGGAGAAAGTCTTCATAAGACGCTGCAGCCCCAGGCTTCCTTTGTCCTCATGGACCAGAAAACAGGGGAAGTAAAGGCCATAAGCGGCGGGCGGGGACAAAAAACCGCCAGTCTGACCTTAAACCGGGCCAGCAACACATTCCGCCAGCCAGGGTCCACATTTAAGATCCTGACAGCCTTTGCGCCTGCCATGGACACCTGCGGAGCCACTCTTGGAACTGTTTATTATGATTCTGTTTATACAATAGGCAATAAGACCTTTTCCAACTGGTACAGCTCCGGCTATCAAGGCTACTCCAGCATACGTGACGGAATCATCTATTCCATGAACATCGTAGCGGTCCGCTGCCTCATGGAAACCGTGACTCCTCAGCTTGGCGTGGAATATGCCAAAAATTTCGGCATTACCTCTTTAACTGATACTGATTATAACCCGGCCCTCGCCCTTGGAGGAATCACCACCGGCGTTTCCAATTTGGAACTGACCGGTGCCTTTGCCACCATAGCCAACGGAGGCGTTTACAAAAAGCCCATATTCTTTACCAGAATTCTGGATCATGACGGCAAGGTGTTAATTGACAACACACCGGAAACCCACCGGGTATTAAAGGATTCCACCGCATTCCTTTTAACCGATGCCATGGCCGGTTCCATGGAAAGCGGCAGGAAATTTTCAAGCGCAGGCCCCAGTTCCACCAGCGCATCCGCTCGTATTCCAGGCATGTCGGCAGCAGGAAAAAGCGGTACCACTACTGCAAACAATGATATCTGGTTTGTAGGCTATAGCCCCTATTATACGGCAGGTATCTGGGCCGGCTGCGATGACAACCAGAAACTTACGAAACAAAATGGAGGAACCTCCTTTCACAAGGCCATCTGGCGGAAGATCATGACCAGAGTCCATGAAGGAATGTCTGATCCTGGTTTCCCGGCACCAGACAGCATAGAAACCGCCCAGATCTGCCGGAAATCCGGCAAGCTGGCAATCTCCGGAGTCTGCACCAACGACCCCAGGGGAAATGCGGTTTACACCGAATATTTTGCAAAGGGCACGGTTCCCGCCGACGTATGCAACAATCACGTACGCGCTACGGTCTGCTCCGTATCCCACCGTCTGCCCACACCTTATTGCCCTGACCGGACCACCGCCATATTCATGGCACTTCCTGCGGGAGAGGAAGGGGCAACGGATGATTCCAAATACGCTATGCCTGGGTACTGTACCATCCATTCCGCCAACTCCATTATCCTACCTCCTGGAGATGATTTTCATTCACCCGGCGGAATCCCCCAGCAATACGGACCTGGATATACGCCTCAGAATCCCGGAGGCACAACCCAGATTCCACCTTGGGGAGGCTATTAAAAAACACGAGGGTGCCTCAAAAGTTAATCTGACTTTTGAGGCACCCTTTAAACAACTGCTCTTCTTTTCTTCCTATCCCAAACGAATCAGCTCTTCATCTTGGGTTTAAACACAATGGATCCCAGATATCCAAAAATCAATGCTCCGGAGATTCCTACAGCGCTTGCAGTAAATCCCCCTTTAAAAATACCTAAGAATCCATCCTCTCCCATACTCTTCGAAACGCCCTTCCATAAGGTGTTTCCAAAGCCCAGAAGGGGAACCGTAGCTCCGGCTCCTGCCCAATCGGCAAAGGGCTGATAGATCCCAATTGCCCCGAGAATGCTTCCGGTCACCACCAGAAGGACCATGATGCGGCCTGGCATTAATTTTGTATTATCCATTAATATCTGCACCAGAACGCAGATC
The DNA here is from genome assembly GCA_902363835.1 of Lachnospiraceae bacterium. Taxonomy (GTDB): domain Bacteria; phylum Bacillota; class Clostridia; order Lachnospirales; family Lachnospiraceae; genus Lacrimispora. The sequence goes on along the minus strand of CABJBM010000031.1, from coordinate 27,866 downwards.
AATCCTCCTACTACAAATGCTTTCACATATTCCATGGCTGTCTCCTTTCTTTTTACTGGCTGTGTGTTCTGTATGGCTATAGGTTTCCAATATTTTCAATCACAACTGCGTGAGCAATACCCGGGATTGTCTCACCTTCATTAAAGCTCACTGTGGAAAGGAGCGCTCCTGTGGGAACAAACAGGACACGTTTCCATGTACCGCTTTGTACTTTAGGGAGTATATAGGAGCAGAGAGTGGAAGCCGCACAGCCGCAGCCGCTTCCTCCTGCATGAGTATCCTGTTCTTCGCTGTTAAATATCTCAATTCCGCAATCCGTAAGCACATTTTCCAGGTCATGCCCTTTATTTTTCATAAAATCAAGGAGAATCGAACGGCCGATGTGACCTAAATCTCCTGTAATGATTTTATCGTAATAAGACTCATCCACCTGAAAATCATCAAAGTTTTGCTGAATGGTGTGGAAGGCGGCAGGAGCCATTGCTGCTCCCATATTCATGGAGTCCTTAATGCCCATGTCCACCATGCGTCCGGTTGTAATTCCGGTGACGGCAGCAATCCCTTCTTTCCTGTGCTTGGTGAGTATCACCGCACCGCAGCCGGTAACAGTCCACGAGGCAGAAAACGGTCTCTGGTTTCCATATCCCAACGGAAAACGGAACTGCTTTTCAGCTGTTGCAAAATGGCTGGAAGCCATTGCCATGACCTTATCCGCATAGCCGCCTGCAATTGTCATTGCCCCCAGATTCAAAGCCTCTCCCATGGTGGAGCATGCTCCAAACAAGCCAAATAAGGGGATTTCCAAATCCACGGTTCCAAAGGAAGTGGCGATCAGCTGGCCCAGCAAATCTCCTGCAAACAAATAGCGGATGTCCTTTTTCCGGATATCCCCTTTTTCAATTGCCAGATCAGCGGTCTGCTTCTGGAGGGCGCTTTCCGCCTTTTCCCATGTGTCCGCTCCGAACATGTCATCCTGCTCCACCACATCAAACAATTTTCCCAGAGGACCTTCCCCTTCTTTTTTACCGACTATGGAAGCCATGCTTTCAATAATCGGAGGTTCTTCAAATTTAATACTCGCTTTTCCTATCTGCATTTTCTCTCTCCATTTCTCTGACCGGTTCATTCCTACAGCATGCCAAAAGCCTTTATCACATAGGCGATGATCCCAAGGATCCAGGAGCTTAATATCCCGTATAATATGACAGGACCGGCAATGGTAAATATTTTGCAGCCGATTCCGAACACCTGGCCTTCTGCCTTAAATTCCACAGCCGGGGCAACAACGGAATTGGCAAATCCCGTGATGGGCACCAGTGCCCCTGCTCCGCCAAATTTTACAATTTTAGGATAAATATTAAACCCGGTTAAGATAACGCTGGCTGCAATCAGAACCAGAGTTGTCCAGGCAGAGGCAGCTTCCTTTTCCAGGCCTCCATTCATGAATAAAGTTGTAGTAACCTGACCAAGGGTACATATAATCCCACCTACCAGAAAAGCCTTTATAATTCCCGGCCACCTTTTGTGTACCGGAGTCACCTCTTTCACATAAGCCTCATATGCTTTTTTGTTTATTTCCATGATTTCCTCCTTTTTATAAATCCTCTGCGTCCTGTCATTGTCCAAGATTACTTGTAAAATAGATCAGGGAGCCGATCAATTTGCCAAGGCCGATAGAAAGGATCAAATACTGCAGTCCAACGGCAAGATGAATCCTTCGGCTGATTACCGGCAGCGCTTTTAACGTCTCCGCCAGGGACATGACAAGGGTACCCACAAAGATTCCCGCTGACAGCCCGTATATTCCAAGGGCTAAATTCCCTCCAAATCCTATGGGAATTTCATAAATATCCGATATATTCCCAAGGATTCCTCCAAGAATGATAAATGATTCGTAAAGCAAAATATGCTTTTTTGTCTGGGTTTTTCCAATCAGCCTGGGAAATACACCAATAATTGCCAGAAAAGCAAAAACGCCGGCTGCTATGATGCCGCCAGCGCTGAGCCCAATAAAAACAAGAAATACTTCTTTAAGAAACATCAATATCCGACTCCTTTCTTCCATCGTTCTGAATCAGAGTCTTACTGATATTGTCTTCGTAAAGCCGCATCTCCACTTCCAGCGGCGTTGGATCGGTATTAATCTTGTATTTTGCGAAATGATTAAAAAATCCCACAATTCCCAAAGCCAGTCCAACGGAATAACTGACCTCCAAAATCGTGAATCCGCTTGACTCCTGCTTCATGACGATCCGGTAAATTTCCTTGAAAACGTCCGAAACACTGGCATCATTATTAAAGGTCATAATGGCAAAGGATGCACCGCAGAAACATACAATGCAGACAAAAATGGTTTTAGCCCACTGCCATGCCCAATTAGGGGGCTTTGGTTTATGGTAGTCTATGATAAAGTCTACTTCCCCCACATTATTGATTTGGAGAGTCGAATCCATTTCTATCAGCTTCTTGATTACATCCAGAGTACTTTCTATATACCGCTTGTTGCGGTCCAGATGGATGGTTTTGATGCGAAGGGCCTTGCACTTATTCATAATGGCCTGATCATCGCAATAAATATCAGCCACATCCTTTAGCTGGATCTCCTTGTGCCGGACCTCTGTGATCTGGCTGATATTTAAATAAACGGTCTTGCTCATGAAACCATCATCTCCCATCCCGGAATGGCTTCTACAAGCGTCCCTTCTTTTTCCGCTCCATCCGGCATAACAGCGATCATATACCAGATAGCAGCAGCCACTGCAATCAGGCATAACACAAGAAGCGCCATGACAAGCTTATGTTTTACGGATTCCATACGTGCTCACATCCTTTTCTCTGGTTTTTCAAAGCTAGTATGAGCCGTATAAAATTATTTTATTCTACATTTTTTCCCTCATCTGTTTTAAAATCTTTTTTTCCAGCCTGGAAACCTGAACCTGTGATATTCCCAGCTTTGCCGCGATCTGGCTTTGAGTCTCATTATAATAATAGCGCCTGATAATAATTTCCCGGTCCTTGTCAGAAAGTGCCGTTAAAAGCTCCCGAAGCACCATGCGGTTTAAAAGTTCTTCCTGAGCGGAGTTTTCTTCTTCAATTTTATCAATGAGTAAAATACTGTTTTCGTCATTTTTGTTGACAGACCTATATAAGGATTCCACTTCTGCTCCTGCCTCAATGGAAGCGGCCACTTCTTCCTTGCTGGCCCCTATTTCTCCGGCAATTTCTTCCACCGTGGGCTCTCTTCCCAGACGATACACCAATTCCTCTCTGACGTTTTTCACCTTAAGGCCCATTTCCTTAATGGACCGGCTGACCTTGATCATTCCGTCATCTCTCAAAAAACGTTTGATCTCTCCTGTTATCATGGGCACCGCATAAGTGGAAAATTTTACCTCATAGGATAAATCAAATTTGTCTATGGCTTTCATTAAGCCAATGCTGCCGATTTGAAATAGATCCTCAGGTTCATAACCACGCCCTGTAAATCTGCGTACAATGCTCCAAACCAGCCCGAAATTGTCGGTTACAAGCTGATCCCTTGCCGCTTTATCTCCGCCGTGAGCCATTTCTATCAATCTCATGGTCTCATCCATAAGGCTCACCCGCTAATCTTCTTTTTCATGGTCACGGCAGTCCCCTCACCGGGAGCCGACTTTACTTCCACCTGATCCATAAACGCTTCCATAAAGGAAAATCCCATGCCTGACCGTTCTCCATCCGGATCTGTGGTATACATAGGTTCCATGGCCAGCTTGATATCAGGGATGCCGATACCTGTATCCTCAACGGTTACGGTAATCTCCTGTCCGTCTATCCTCACTTCCAAGTAAATGATCCCTCCCTGCCCCTGGTATCCATGGATGACAGCATTTGTAACAGCCTCCGACACGGCCGTTTTTACATCATCCACCTCTTCCAGAGTGGGGTTTAACCTTGCCATAAAAACAGCCACTGCCACTCTGGCAAACTCTTCATTCTTTGACAGGGCTTCCAATTCCATTTTCAGAATTTCTGGTTTATTCTGTTCTGACATACGTTCCTCCTCAACCTGTGACTGCAGCTTCCTTAGAGTCATATAATTTCATTAATTTTAAAATGCCCCCTATTTTAAGAATGCGGAGAGCCTGGGGACCTGCACCGTAGATGGCTATGGTCCCCCCGCTTAAAGCCATCTGCTTATACCTGTTCAGTAAAATACCAATTCCCGAAGAATCCATGAACCTGGTTTTTGTAAAATCGAAAACAATGCGCTTAATATAGTTCTCAGAAAGGATTAAATCGGTTTCGTATTTAAGCCCTGAACAGTTATGATGATCCAACTCCTCTGGCAGATGGACGATTAATGTCTGGCCCTCTGCTTCATATGTAAAGTATGGTTGATTCATATGCAATACTCCTCCATTCCTTATTGTCTGTCCGTAATACCAGAAAAGAACGTCATTGCCCGCCGGAAAAGATCCGGGAGTAAAAAAAGACACCACAAAAAAATATCTTTTCTGTAGTGTCTTTCTCTGCATTCTGCCTTCTAAAAACCACGTTCTGATTTCGCCTTAGCAGATAGCTCTTCATCTTTACTGTTATTGATGATGTCGGAGAACAGCCCGTTGGCCTGTTCCTTCTGATCCATTCCTTTATAAATGACCGCTGTCTTGAATTTTGCCTGCCAGCTGTTTGGCTTTAGGTCAATGCATTTTAAATAATAAACAAGGGCAGTCTGGGCATCCCCTGCCTCCATTGCCTTATCCCCAAGGCCTTCCAAAATCGGACAGCCTTTTTCTGTCATATCTTTTTTAATCTCACCGATTACCGCCTGAACATCGGAGGAGGTGATGAGATCCGGGTTCAACCCGGCATAGATCTGCACAGCAGCCGGAAAATTATCTTTCTTATAGGCCTGAAGGATTCCAATTACGGCCTGATACTGGGCCAGAACACTGTCTGAATCACTGGTAATAGAGGCTAAGGATGCCTCTGCTGTCTTTTTTTCTGTTTCTAAGGATTCCAGCTGTCCTGCCAGGCTGTCAGCCTTTTGGTTGGCCTGACTTAAGGCTTCGCTGTATTTTAACATTTCCTTGTTATGACTTTCATTAATGGACTTTGTATTTGCCGGCATTACCAGAAAAAATACCACCGCAGCTCCCAGCAAAAGCCCGGCAAGGATGTTCCACACCGCCTGATCCTTGGTATTCTCCCGATAGCTTGGAGGGATGATCACATCGTCATCTTCCATCTGCCTGTGGGAAAGCACATTTTTCAGCTTTCGTTTTTCCGGCTCCCGCTCACTTTTTACATTCACCCCGGCATCTTTTACCAGAGATTTGTAATAAAGCGCCTTAGGGTGATTCCGGTCAATCTGCAGCACTTTATAAACAGCTTTTCCTGCCTTTTGGTAATCCTCCCTTGCAATGCATAAGAGCGCCAGTAAAAGCTGTGCCTTCACATAATTGGGCTTGCTTTCCACAACCTTGTTAAGCTGCAGGATCGCCAGATCCTCACTTCCGTTCTGGGCGTAAATCAATGCCTGGTTAAACCTTCTTACTGCCCGCCGCTCCGTTTCCATTGCACCTGATTTTCTCTGTATCTCACCCAGGTAACGGTCCGCACGGTTCTCCTCAGGCTGCAGGTTCATACTGATCACCCATTGCACAAGAGCTTCCCCCACCTCTCCGACCTCATAATAAATCAGCCCTAAAAGGTTTCTGGCATCCGTCATGTACTTGTTAAAATGAAGGCTTTTTTTCAAACATTCGGATGCACCTGACAAGTCTCTCAGCTTTGCCCGTTCCAGCCCCATGTTATAATAGCTGTTTGCGATTACCCTGGTTTTTCTTTCATAATCCATACTTTAACCGCCTATTCCTTGTTGACTTCTTTTATGAGATCCATCATTAAGTCATTCATATCCGTCAGATCACTTCTGACAATGGCATCTTCAATGGCATCAACCTCCAGGCTTGGCCTGTAGCTGTTAATCTCAGCTTCAAAATCAATCATATGCTTTCCTCTTTCCCGCCCATCTTCTCAGGGCATCCAGGTATCCATGGAATGGAGTTCCTCCTTAAAACCGTTTTTATCTCCCCCATGAGGTAAAGAGAACCTACACAAAACAGCAGATGCTCTTCATCCTTTTTATGAAGCATGTATAAAACAGCCTCTTCTACGGTCTGAAATCCTTCCACACTGCAGCCGCAGGCATTTTGAAACTCTTTAAGCAGGACCTCTGTTTCAAGTCCCCTCTCTGAATGAATATGAGTCACTGCTGCCTGATCAAGAGGCAGCGCCCCTGCGATTTCCTTTATCATTTTATCATGATCCTTATCGGATACTGACGAAAATAAAATATCAGCACGTTTTTTTCCCGCTTCACACAAACCGGCCGCTGCCTTGACAAAGGCCTTGATACCCCCAGGATTATGGGCGCCATCCAAATATACTCCCGGCAGCACCTCTTCCATCCTTCCCGGCCAATACATGTGGGTGATCCCTTCTTTTATCTGAGACCGGGTTATGGAAAGGCCCATGGCCTCCTTAAGCCCTGCAGCTTCAAGAGCCTTAAACGAAAGAAAGGCATTCATCACCTGATATTCAGCAGCAGAAGGAACCGTAACCTCAATGAAATCTCCCTCTGCTGTAAAAAATCTGGCCTGGCAGCCATGATCCTTGCAGCCGGTTATTTCATATCCCTGCCTGTCCACTTCATGGAAAGGGGAACCAAGCTCCTCTGCCCTGGTGCGGATAACCTGGGAAGCCTGGCAATCGTTTCCGTCAAAGACTACCGGTATCCCTCTCTTTATAATTCCAGCTTTTTCCCATGCGATCTTTTCAATGGTATCTCCTAAATATTCCGTATGATCCAGGCTGATGGAAGTGATCACAGACACCAGGGGGTGTCTTATGACATTAGTCGTGTCAAGCCTTCCTCCAAGGCCGGTTTCCAGAATTACGATGTCCACTTCTGCCTTATGGAACATGTCCATTGCCATATAAAACAGAAATTCAAAGTAAGACGGATGGCAATATCCTTTCTTCATCATGTTCTCGGAAAGTCTTCTGACGGCCTGATAGCTTTCTTCAAAAACCTTTCCCGCCGCCATTTCTCCATTTATGCAGAAACGTTCTCTGATTTCCACCAGATGAGGGGAGGTAAAGGTCCCTACACTGCAGCCTGCTTTTCTTAAAACAGACTGTAAAAATGCGCATACCGACCCTTTTCCATTGGTACCTGCCACATGAAAAATCTTCATCCCTTCATCCGGTTCCCCCATCTCACAAAGGAACTTCCTGATATCTTCCAGAGAATTTTTCTTTCTGGTCCACATGGGAATCCGGCCCAGATATTCTTCTGCCGTTTCGTCAATCTTCATCGTTTAAGTACCAGCTTCCATTTCTTTTAACCTTAATTTCATACTTGATTTTCCTCCTTAACACACCCTCAATGGGGCCTGGATGCGGAAAACCAGCCTTCCGATGAGCCAAAAAACAAATCGGACTTCTAATTTATTATAATATAAGTCCGTCAATATGCAACCCATTTCTTTCGCAAAAAGCCCTTTATTTCTACAACTGCCCCTGAAATACACCTCATGTTTACAGAAATACAAAAAGAGAGCAAAGCTCTCTGAAACGCTGTAAGGCATCTCAAAGTAACCTGCTCCCCGATTTCGTTCCCTTAAAATGAATTCTCAGAAACTGGTCCGGCAATTATTCGTCAAATACAGCAATGCCTGCATTCCTGCGCCTGACTCATTACTTGCCGCAATATGCGATGGCTTCGATTTCAACCAGAGCATTCTTTGGAAGTGCTGCCACTTCGTATGCAGCTCTTGCCGGGCATTCGCCTTCAAAGAAAGATGCGTAAACCTCGTTCATGGCTCCAAATTCGCTGATATTCTTTAATAAAACAGTGGTCTTAACCACATTAGCCATGGATAAGCCTTCGCTTTCCAGAATGGACTTGATGTTTGTCAATGACTGTTTTGTCTGGGATACGATATCATCTCCTGCAAACTCACCGGTAGCAGGGTCAATGGGAAGCTGTCCTGATATAAATACGTAATCGCCTCCGCGAACGCCCTGAGAATATGGGCCGATTGCTGCCGGCGCTTTTTCTGTTGCTAATACTTTTTTCATAATGATGTGTCTCCTTTCGTTCATCTCACTGATAATTCTAGATTAGCACACATTCTGCAAAAGTCAAGAAACTTTTTCAGGTATTCTCAAAAAAATTTAGTGCATTATATCTTTTTCCCCCTTGTCATCTGGTATTGAATACTATATAATATGATATGATAAAGGGGATCAGCCCTCGTGTACGGCAGCCGCCGCACACAAGGCCGGCGCCCTGCAGGCATATCTTTATGTCCAAAAGGCATGGGCAGGAAAGAGGAAAACATATGAAGACCAACGACGAAAGAATGCAGGACATCCTAAAGTATCTGGAATCTTTAGATCATATCAAACCGGAAACCATTCCTAATATTGATCTGTACATGGATCAGGTCACCACCTTTATGGATGAGCATTTAAAAGATACCAAACGCCATCCGGAAGACAAGGTCCTGACAAAGACCATGATCAACAATTATGCAAAAAACAATCTGCTTCCGGCTCCTAATAAAAAGAAATATTCCAGAGAGCACATCCTGCTTCTCATATTTATATATTATTTCAAAAATCTGCTCTCCTTCCATGACATTGAACAGCTCTTCCGTCCCATTACGGAAAAGCATTTTAATTCTTCGGAAGAGATTCCTTTGGAAGATATTTACAGGGAGATCTTCTCCCAGGTGGAAGGGGATATGGGCCGTATCAGGGAAGATATTACTCAAAAGTATCAGCGCGCCGGCAAGACCTTTGAAAACAAAGGGCTGCAGGGAGATGATCTGGAGTATCTCCGCCTCTTTTCCTGGATCTGTGAGCTTTCCTTTGATGTGTACTTAAAAAAACAGATCATTGAACAGATCATTGATGATTTAAGGGAAACCGAACCTGTAAACGTAAAAAAGAAAAAATAATAAAACAGGGGCAAGTACCAACTCCCGGCTTGTCCCTGTTTTCATTAACCTTCTCTTTTTTCCTCTTCCAAACGCTTAAACACCATATCATATCCATCGTTCCCATAATTTAAGGAACGGTTCACACGGCTGATGGTCGCGGTGGACGCCCCCGTCTTTTCCGCAATTTCCAGATAAGTACGGCCCTCCCGCAGCATTTTCGCCACCTCATACCTTTGGGATAAGCTTAACAGCTCATTAACGGTACATACATCCTCAAAAAAAGTATAACATTCTTCTGATGATTTTAAGGTCAAAATGGCCTCAAACAGATGGTCTACCGCATCTGTCTTAATCTTTTTATTCATGATATTAATCAATCCCCTTTTTTCTTGTTTTTGCTCTCAGATGCATTTTAACATACTAAAGTTGTAAAGTCCACCCTCCGCAAACATCAGGAAAGCATAAATTTTTCTACAACGTGGGCCACTCCGTCATGGTTATTGGAGTAAGTCACAAAATCGGCTGCCGTCTTCACTGGAAGGACTGCATTTTCCATAGCAACACCAAGCCCTGCATATTGGATCATGGACAAATCATTGTAGCCGTCTCCGCAGGCAATCATCTCATCCCGGCTCATGCCAAGTCTTAAAAGCAGGCGTTCCAGACTTGCCGCCTTGTCAATCCCCTTAGGAAGAATCTCCAGAAAATAGGGTTCTGAACGGTAAACGCTGTAATCCCGCCCTAAAGCCGCTTTTACTCTCGGCTCCACCATGGCAAGGTAATCGCCCTCTTCAAGCATCAGGAATTTTACAACCGGAAACTGTACATAAGACTCCATATCCCGAACTTCCTTTATTTCCAGCCTGTTGATGGCAGCTTCCTTTCCCACATATTCATCCCCGGCATTGGGAGTGATGATAAGATCATTCTCATAGGTAAGAATATTCACATCATGTTCCTTTGCCATACGGATAATTCTGGGATTGGAGGTCACAGGCAATTCCTTTGCAAAAACAGTTTCCCCTGTTTTGCAGTCAATGATACGGCCTCCGTTAAAAGACAGAATGTATCCTCCTGATTCATGCAGCTCCAATTCCCTGGCAAGGGGCATCACCCCGTAAGTGGGCCGTCCGGAAGCCAGTACAATAATTCCGCCCTGTCGTTTTAATTCAAAAAGTGCCTCCTTGGTCCTGGGCGTGATCTCCTTATTCCGATTAGTCAGAGTCCCATCCAAATCCAGCACGATCATCCGATAGTCCATTGTATTTCTCCTGTTTTGTAAATTTTACTATAGGAGTATAACACAGTTTGTCCTCTTATTCCACTTAAAATATAGAAAGATGCAAAATGGCCGTAACTCCAGCCTGACCGATTTCATACAATGCCACTAGGAGATACTAAAAAGGAGGCACGATATGAAAAAAATGATTGTCTTATTTCTGGCAGCGCTTATGCTGGCAGCCTCTCTAACAAGCTGCAGAACCACGGCCAGAAAGCATATACGGCCGCTTTTTTATTATGTAACGAATGCAGGAGTGAAAATATAAAATTTTTTGAGACAAAGTACCTTCCCATATTCTCATAATAAAATGTAGTATTAAGATTTCCCTAAGGAGGATTTTATGAGAAAAGCCTATCACTTTTTTCTGGCGGCCATACTCACCGGAGCTTCTTTACTTAGCCTGACTGCCTGCGGCTCAAAAGCAAAAGCATCCGAATTAACTCCGGTAACACTAAATGAAGTTGCCCATTCCATCTTCTACGCCCCCCAGTATTCAGCCATTGAACTGGGATATTTTGAGGATGAGGGCATTAACCTGACCTTAGTCAACGGGGCCGGCGCCGACAAGGTCATGACTGCTCTGATATCAGGCGATGCCGATATCGGATTTATGGGTTCTGAAGCCAGCATCTATACTTACGCAAACGGATCAAAAGACTATGCTGTCAACTTCGCTCAGCTGACCCAGAGAGCCGGGAACTTTCTTGTAGGAAGAGAACCTCAGCCCAACTTCAAGTGGACAGATCTGAAAGGAAAAAAGGTACTCGGCGGAAGAGCCGGGGGAATGCCGCAAATGGTATTTGAGTATATCCTAAAGAAAAACGGCATTGACCCTGCCGCGGATCTGACCATTGACCAGAGCATAAACTTTGGCCTGACTGCTGCAGCCTTTACCAGCAATGACGCAGATTATACCGTAGAGTTTGAACCATTTGCCACAGGACTTGAAAAAGAAGGCAGCGGCCACGTAGTAGCTTCTCTGGGCGTTGATTCCGGTTATATCCCATACACTGCCTACAGCGCAAAGAAAAGCTATCTGGAAAAAAATCCGGAAATCATCCAGAAATTCACCAACGCCATTCAAAAAGGTCTGGAATACGTGAATTCCCACTCAGCGGAAGAAATCGCAAAAGTAATTCAGCCCCAGTTTAAAGAAACAGACGTAGATACGATTGCCACTATTATTGAACGGTATAAGGCACAGGATACCTGGAAAGGGGATACGGTATTTGAGAAAGAGAGCTTTGAGCTTCTGGAAAACATTTTGGAAGAATCAGGGCAGTTAACGGAACGGGTACCCTATGAAACCCTTGTGACCACGGTTTATTCAGAAAAGGCAGCAAAATAATTCCCATCTTTTTAATCTTACAATCAGTTATATAAAAATACAGGACCGCACCCGCTGCAGTCCTGTATTTTTGCACCATAACTTAGAATGACACTTATGAATATCCATATGGTTTCCTCCCAATCAATCATACGATCACTGTCTCAAACGGGGATGCCGGCAGCCCTGATGCAGTGCGCAGATTTGCATTCACCGGATTGTTTGACCAGGCATAACGTACCCCGGTAATCCCCTCTCCTTTTGGGACATTTAAAATAACCGTACCCTCCCGGGTCCGGACATTTATGCAATCCGAGATCCATTCTCCTGATATACAGACTTCAAATCCGCCTGGTTCGCCGCCTGATACAGCAAATCCCCTCTCCCCATGATCAAAGGAAAGGATTATCTCATCCCCATCCCTTTCAGCATGAGAGAATATTGGGGACAGCCAATCCCCGGGCTCATGATACGCAATCTCATAGGCTGCCATGGCCATTCTCTCGCCTACTGTCTTTTTATCCGTTGGATGCAGGTCATTGTATTCGCCGCAATCTATGGTAACCACCATGGCACTGTTGGGCAGCTTTGTGAGGCTCTGCTGCATATTGCGAAACAATACCCAGTTTCCTGCATCTTCAAGATCATAATTCGGCAGCTGCACATAAATAACAGGAAATTTCCCCATGTGCCATTTTCTCCTGTAATCCTCTATCATACGCTTAAAATACTTTGGATAAGAAAGATCGTCATCTGCATTACTCTCTCCCTGATACCAGCACATACCGCAAACAGGAAAATCATGCAGAGGTGCTATCATGGACTGATACATACCCATGGGCTTTCTCTCAAAAAAGGTGGGTGGAATAAGAGCTTCCATATATGCGCCTCTCTTATACTTCCAGCCTTCTGAGACAGACAAGGTTTCTCCTGTTTCAAAAACCATTTCATGGGACTTCCCTTTGGTAAAATCAATCTGCCCGGACACAGCGATCACACGTATGGTGATCTCATGATCCCCTTCGGACAGGCCCTCCAGATGATATTCCCTGGGCGGGTACCTATATGTGATATTTCCCGTGTATTGTCCGTCTATATACGTGCAGTCCCCATCTTTGATGGTCCCCAGGGAGAGACGAAGCGGTTTCCCTGAAAGCTCAGGCGGAATGGTCACAGTCTTTTTAAACCAAACGGAACCGGGATTTTTAAAATCTTCATTTGCATAGAAGTCATCAGTAAGGTTTACCGCTTTCCATGTGTTTTGCAGACCGGAATTTAACCAATCTTCTAAAATCCCCTCATCTGTCTCATCCAGCTTCTTATACCAGGACAAAATCCTCTCTTCGTCTTCTTTCTGTATACTTTTAACGTATTCATCTGATTTGCACTGGTCGGCTGCCTTTATTTTGCCGGGACAAGGGGCAAGGGCTTTTCTGCTCATCCACGCCTCTATTGGGGTCCCGCCTACTGCAGTAAGTATGAGACCTATGGGTACATCATATCTTTCCCGCAATTGTGCCCCAAAAAAATATCCTGCAGCAGAAAAACAGGAAGCGCTTTCCAGGGAATAGCTTTCCCATTTTCCGCCTGACAGTTCATTTGCAGGCTCTTTGAAATCCCACTTAATAGGGACAGTAAACTGGCGGATAAGGGGATCCCCGTCTTCGCCATACTCCCGGGGAAAACGATACTTTACCCTGTCCATGGGCAACTGCATATTGGACTGGCCGGACATGAGCCAGACATCACCTATATGGATATCATGAAATTCCTTTCTCTCACCTGCACATGTAACGGAAAGAAAATAGGGACCTCCTGCCTCCATGGGCATGAACACAAGTTTCCAGTTTCCGTCTTCTCCTGCCAAAGTCTCTTCTCTGAATTTCAAAGCCCCACCTTCATTAAAGAGTATGACCTCTACCCGTTCTCCCTCATCTGCTGTGCCTCTTATGGGTATAAATTCATTTCTCTGCAGGACCGCATGATCTGATATGTATGGGGTGACATGAAACCTGCTCATCCTTTCACTCCCGAGCTGGTCACTCCCTCTACAAAATATTTCTGGCAGCAGAAAAACAGGATCAGGGCAGGGAGCAGAGCCAGAAATGACATGGCCAGGATCTGATTCCATTCCACTATGCCGCTGCTTTGGTCAATTGACATCTTAAGAGCCAGTGACACAGGATACTTGGAAAGGCTGGTCACATAGATCAGGGGACCTAAGAAATCATTGAAACTCCATACGAACTGAAAAATCGTACAGCTTATCAGCGCCGGCTTTAATGCAGGAAGCAGTATCATCGTCAAAATCCCAAATGAATTGCAGCCGTCTATGGTGGCAGCCTCATCCAAATACGTAGGTATGGAGCGCATAAACTGAATCAGCATAAATACGAAAAACGGTTCGTTGGCAAATAAGGTTGGAGCCACCAACGGTACATATGTGTTTAAAAGTCCTAAGTTCTTCCATAAAATATACAGCGGAATCCTGGTTACGACTGATGGTAAAAACATGGTAGCCATAAGTATGGAGAAAAATATCTTCTTAAGCGGAAAATTAAACCTGGCAAATCCATAAGCCACCAAAGAACTGGTTATCAGACAAAACACGATCTTAGGTATAACAAAACTGAATGTATTCAAAAAAAACGTGGTGAACGTAAATTTTGTCCTGGTTTTCCAACCATTGATATAAGGTGTAAAATCGATTCTTTTGGGTATAAAATTTACTGATGTAAATATCTCATTGTTTGTCTTAAAAGTAGCTCCCACAAGCCAGATGATGGGGTAAATCATGACAAGTGCCACTACCGTAAGTATGGCATATCTGAAAACAGCATTTATAATATACTTTCTTCTTCTGCGTCTTTCGACTTCACTGACCAAAATTGTCCGTGCCATATTATTCCCCCTTATCCGAATAAAATACCCAGCGGTCCTGGGTGGCAAATAACACTACCGTAACAGATACGATAATAAGAAACAGCACCCAGCTGGCAGCGCTTGCATAACCCATATTAAAAAGCTGGAAAGCATTGTCGTATATAAACATTGAGGTAAGGTAAGTGGAATTTAAAGGGCCTTTTTTCGTAATAAGGTAAGGTCCGTTGAATTCCTGGAAAGCATTGACCAACTGCATGACCAAATTAAAGAAAATCGTGGGTGTGATCAAAGGGATTGTGATCTTGAAAAATGAATATGGCTTCGTAGCCCCATCCACGCTTGCGGCTTCATAAAGATCCTGAGGCACATCTTTAAGAGCCGCCAGAAATATGAGCATGGCTGAACCAAACTGCCAGACTTTTAAAAGTACAATAACAGCCATGGCTCCTGATGCGGAAGACAACCATTTCACAGGTCCCACACCAAATATACCAAGAAAATGGTTGACAAACCCATCCTGCTGGAATAAAAAACGCCATAATACGGCCACTGCCACGTTTCCGCCCAGAAGAGAGGGAACGTAATACGCCGTCCGGTAAAAATTAATAGCCTTTAATTTAAAATTCAGGATAAACGCAATAAAAAGTGCAAATGCGAGCTGTAAAGGCACTGTAATTACCGTATATTTAAGCGTCTGTCTCAGTGTGCCGATAAAGTCTTTATCTTTAAACAGCTTTGCATAGTTGGCAAATCCTATAAAGTTCGGCTCTCTGACCAGGTTGTAATCCGTAAAGCTGATAAAAAGTGCGTTGATAAACGGATACAATGTAAGAAAAACCATTCCGATTATCCAGGGGAGAATATACAATAGCCCGATCTTGCTGTTTTTCAAAAAGATTCCTCCTCGCTAATAATGATATAGCCCCAAAGAGCTATTTGGTTAATAAGTTCCTGTATCAGACAACAAAAGAAAGGGTTCTTCCTTCATCAGGTGTCATTTAAATAATCATCATGTCTCACCTTTTTCCCATGGACTCCGGACCTTTCATCAAGCATGTTTCCTTGATGGAAATGGATCTGGTTTGCCATTGCAGGCTGCCGCAGGCAGCGAAAGGATCCATTTAACAGAATGAATCCTTCGCCTGTTTTCCGGCAGACCGGCAGCGGCCAATAAGACAGTGACTGATTTTTCAACCGGCAGTTATTATTTCTTTTTATTTCCCGTATTCAGCCTTCAGCTTTGCAACCTGAGCGGCTGCTTCGTCAAAGAATGCCTGTGCAGCTTCGTCTACGCTGCTTGCACCTAATTCATATTTCTCATAGTTGCTCTCATAGGAACTTGTAAATACGGCATCTTCAAAAATAGGAGAATTATTAATAACTTCTGCTTTATCCGTGAAATCATAAGCCTGCTTTACGGCACCCGTAATCTGTCCGTCAGCTTCAAGAGACGCTTTTGCAGCCTTTGATGCCACCATCCCTCTCTTTGAACCCATAAGCTTTGTGCCTTCCGGATCATTTAAAATATACTGTAAAAACTCTGCTGCTTCTTTGGGGTGTTTGGAGTTTTTGGAAATAGCAAACGTCAGGGAAGGCTTTGCCATGGTTCCCTTAAATACTGCTCCGTCTATAGTGGGAAGGGGTGCTACAATCAGCTCGTCTCCTTTATCCGCAAGTGTCTGTGCATTGGAAGCGATACCGCCTGTCCACTCAAGCACTCCCAAGTATCCGCCGTCAATATATTTTGCGTTTTGGGCAATGGATACAGGGTCATTTCCAACATTTTCAAGGTAATCCTGTCTGGAACAGAATACATGAAGGTCTGCCAGCTCCTTGTACCATATCATAGCTTCCTTATAGTCGTCTACTGTGTAATTCATATTCAGATTTTCATCAAATTCACCTTTACCAGTCTTCTGCTGAAGATAATAAATGGCTGCAAAACGGAACGTTGGGCTTACAATGAGATAAGAGTTGGGATTTTCCGCTGTAATAACTTTGGCAGCCTCCTTGTACCCTTCAAATGTAGACGGAATTTCTTTGATACCTGCTCTCTCAAATGCGGATTTATTCAAATAAACACCCAGGGTGTTCTGTCCGTAAGGAATGGCCTGCATTACACCGCCTGTCTTTCCTGTCTCTAAAAATCCCTCATCGTATTGTGAGAAATCAAATATATCCTCAACCTGGCCCAAATCATAAAAACCGGTGCCGTCCGGGCTGTATTTGATGAGCCAGGGATAATTGACCGTCATGATATCGGCTTCCGTACCACCTGCGTAACGGGTAGCAAAAGTCTCTTCCAGGTTACCAAAGCCGGAAGGCTCTCCTGTTACCTCAATCGCGCCTGCATGAGCCGCATTGAATGCGTCAATGGCTTCCTGAGTTGCCTGATGGCGGTCGTCATTGCCCCACCAGGAAAAACTGATCTGGGCCAGCTCACCGGAGGGCGCGGAATCTGATTTTGCCTCTCCGTTATTCCCTGTTGTCACCGCAGTATCTGGTGCCGAACCTCCTCCATTGCTTCCACATCCCGTGAAACTGACGGTTGCCGTTAAAACTGCTGCGAGTACAGCCGAACTTCTTCTCCACTTTCTCATAATACGTTTCCTTCCTTTTCTTTTTTATTTGCAGGGCTTGCCAGACCCTATGCCGCTACATGTTACGGTGCACGGTTATTACTGCTTTTTACAACTGATTATGTTTAATCATAGATCTTTCTGCCATGAGCATCAGGGATTCCCGATTTACGGTAGAAGTAAGTATTGATTTGATCCCTCCAATTGATTGCATTTTCTTTTTGTTTTTTAAGACGCTCTCTCACATTCCCATAACTTTCTTCATCTAAGAACGGCTCCAGACTCTCCCAGATTTTCCCGTACTCCTCTACTTTCTCCACTCCTGTAAAATGTGTGTCATATATATGCTGTATAACAGTCTTTCCTGAGCGGAGGACATGGGTATAGGGCACATGATGGAAAAACAGGAGAAGTTCATCAGGACAGGAAGATAAGTCTTCGTATTCTCTGAATCTGGCATCTGAATACTGCCTGGTATATCCGGTACCCCTTTCAACCGAACGTTCTCTGCCTACGCCGTTGCGGTCCGCATAATGATAGGTCCCCCATCTGTCGTATTCGTATCCGTCTATGTCTACTCCGTAGTGAACATTGGGCTTGCACATAAATCCAACTGCCAGAGGGCAGGTATAGTCTTCATAGACGTTCCTGGAAGTAGTAAGGATTTCCACGATCTTTGCTGCTTTGTCTTCAGGAAGCTCAAAGGTCATAGCTGCCCATTCCCTGGCTATGGCTTCAGAGCTGAGTGAGTTGTCCCATACAAGCCTGCCGTATCCGTAAAGATTTGCCTGAGCCAGCTTGTTGCCGGTCCAGTTTGTATCCATGCCTACACTTCCCACCGCAGCGATTCCTGACCGTTTGGGGTCCGGAGAATTCTTTTTGATCTCGCTCTTAATAAAAGCGTCTTTCCCATAGCAAGTGTCAAAATCCAAAGTTTCTTTCCACATGGGAATCAGATAGCAAATATCCACCTGATGCCCTGTGTACTCCTGGGTAATCTGAAATTCCAGTATCTGATTTGTCTTTTTAAGGGCACCAAAAAGCGGGGAATTAGGCTCTCTGATCTGAAAATCAATGGGACCGTTTTTAATTTGAAGGATTACATTGTCCTCAAACTTGCCGTCATGAGCCATAAATATATCATAAGCAGCCCTGGCCCGGTCAAGAGATCTGTCTCTCCAGTCCTGGGCACAGTTGTATACAAAACACCTCCATATAATAATGCCTCCAAAAGGTTTGATGGCCCGTGCCAGCATATTTGCACCATCTTCATGGGTCCTGTTATATGTAAATGGCCCCGGCTCTCCTTCTGAATCCGCTTTTACAATGAAACCGCCAAACTGAGGAATCTCTTTGTATATGTCAGCTGTCACTTTCCTCCACCATGCGGCAACTTCCGGTGCAAGAGGATCCGCCGTATCAAGCCCGCCTACTACTATGGGAGCAGCGAAATTAATAGAAAGAAATGTACTGATTCCATATTCGCTGAATACATCGGCTATGTTTCTGATTTCTTTCAGATTCCTGCCTTCTATGAAGAATGACTCTTTTTTGTGCACATTTACATTATTGATTGAAACGGCATTGATGCCCGTACTTGCAAGCAGCCTCGCATAAGAACGTACGATCTCCATATCTCCTCTAAATTGGTCTCTGTTATAATAGATTGACTCACCCGCATAACCGCGCTCAATGGAACCGTCAAAATTATCCCAATGGTTTATCATACGGATGCTCTGATCTGGTTTGCTTTTAAAGGGAAGTGTTCCTTTTGTAGCCAAAATGCGGTGCAGACCAAATACTCCATAAAGAAGGCCTTTCTCTGTAGAGGCAATTATACCATAACCTGTCTTTGTCCTTCTTATCTCATATCCGTCGCTGCCATCTTCGCCTGCCAGTGACAGCACCAAAGAGGATTCCGGATCATCCGAAGGCTCCATGCCTTCAAATAACAGGGCCAGTTCTCTCTTTATGGTTTCCATTAAAATACTGTCTCTTATATCTTTGAAATAATACCTGGATATATCCGGCTGATGTACTTTCTTTTTCAGCCAGCACAGATCCCTTGTTTTTGACATCACTTAAGTTCCTCCTGATTTCCCCCGCTAACGTTTCGATTTGCCGCGTGGAAATTCCTTCCGTTTTCATTTATCCCTTCTTTGTCGTACAAAAGGCTGTCCTTACCTAAAGGCAAACGGACCGTTGATTTGGTAAATCCTGATTGATAGATAGCCGTAATAACTTCAAGAGCCAGGCGCCCATCTGCGCTGTCTTCCG
This sequence comes from Lachnospiraceae bacterium, assembly GCA_902363835.1. GTDB lineage: Bacteria > Bacillota > Clostridia > Lachnospirales > Lachnospiraceae > Lacrimispora. Next base: position 8,522 of record CABJBM010000031.1, on the reverse strand, counting down.
GATGTATCTCACCTTTTTCCAGAAAGCTGATAACCCGCTCAATCTGGGCCTCATGCTTCTCTCTTTCCGGCTCTGGGATAGATTCCCGTACTTTCTCCAGTTCAGCTGCAGTATCCAGGTCGTCAACCGGAAATCCGGTATCTGCAGAGCGGCTGCTTCTCACCTGATACGGGGATGAAATCCCCGCCTTTTCACATTGGAATGCAAGCCTCTGATACTGGCCGTGTGTCACCAGATTCACCGCAAGGGTCACTACTGCCCCGCCTTTATAGGTGAGTATTGCCGCCGATAAATCTTCTGTCTCAGCATTATCGTGTGCAGCATTTGCCAGAACAGCTGTCACAGTCTCCGGAGGGCCCATGATCCAGTTAAGGAGATCAATCTGGTGTACTCCGTGATTTATGGTGCAGCCTCCGCCTTCCTTTTCCCAGGTGCCTCTCCACCAAAGGTCATAATAGCTGTGACCGCGATACCAGAATGACTCCACCTGGCCAAAAAGCACTCTGCCTGGGATTTTACTTTCTATAAGTGCTTTAAGAATTTGATTTTCTTTCGTGAAACGGTTCTGGCATACAACTCCAAGGTAAGTGTTGGTCTCCCTTTGGACCGCTATCATTTCGTCACATTCCTTTAAAGACATTGCCATGGGTTTTTCCACCAGCACATGCTTTTTCGCCCGCATACATGCTATGGAAGCAGGCAAATGGGTAAAGGGCGGGGTACATATGCTTACAAGATCAATATCCGGCCTTTTCAGCATCTCGTTATAATCCCTGTAAACTTCCGCTGCCTCCAGACCATATTTCTCTTTCAGCCTCTGCGCCTTCTCGGGAAAGATATCACACAGTGCAGCTACCTGGCATCTGTCTGAAAGTGCAAGGTATGCCTTAAGATGTTCTTCCGCAATAACCCCCGTTCCGATGATACCTACCATAATAATTCCTTTCTTTAAACAGTACTGCTTGGCCTGTCAGCATTTTGATTAAATAAACGTTTATTATGTTTTACATTTTAGCCATATCCTCCAATTATGTGAATGTAATATTAAAATACCATTTGTAATTTTTAAATATATTTTTTACTTTGTATTCTCTATTGCACATTTTTACTGGACAAGATATACTAAATGTACTAAAAAATCGTGTATCAGAAACAGCTACTGTACTTTTTCCAAAGAAATAACAAATAAATAATGGGAGGCGCAGCTTATGGATGTAAATTTTGATAACATGATTCCCGAACTGCACTACTACATTCACAGAAAATGTACTGCCAGTTGGAAGATAGACCCGGATTACATATCTTTCATTGACATCACATATGTCATAGCAGGAAAAGCCAGGTATTTTATAGACGGAACAGAATATATTGTCCGGAAAGGTGATTTGATCTGCATACCCAAAGGCACTCACAGGGCGGCAGTCAGTGTGCCGGAGGATTTAATGGAATGTTATTCCACAAACCTTTTCCTCAGAGATCAGGAAGGAAACGATATCTCCCTGCCCCTTGACCTCATCAGCCATATAGGCAGTGTCCCCCAGCTTATTTCATGCTTTCACGAGATCCACGAAGAGTGGCTGAAGCGTGAGTTCGGTTACAAACTAAAGGTAAGAGCCAGCATGTGCCTGATCCTCTACCATATACTGGATCTCCTTTACAATGACAACCGGATCAGCAGTAAAGACATCCGCATCATCAACAGCATCCGCTATATGAGCACTCATTTTGCAGAGGATGTAAGCATTGATACAATGGCCGGCTTATTCCACATACATCCCGTATACTACGGAAATCTGTTTAAAAAGGCCATAGGCATGACATTTAAACAGTACTTAATATCACTGCGCCTGAATCATGCGGAAAATTTGCTCAAAAGCGGTGAGGGCAATGTGGGAGATGCTGCTCTCCAGAGCGGATTTACCGACATTTATTATTTTTCAAAACTATTTAAAGAAAAAAAAGGAATCCCGCCTTCAAAGCTGCTCCCGGCAGAGAGAAAAAAGCACATAGAGGCATTCAAATAAGGAGGAGGGTTGGAATGAAAAAGAAAGCGCTCATCATCGGAGGAAGCGGAGGGCTGAGCGGTCGCCTTGCAGTACTGGCAAAAGAAGAATATGAGGTCTGGGCAGTTACCAGAGGGCAGCGTCCATTAGGCCAAGGGATCCATCTTTTAAAGGCCGACAGAAATGACACTGAGAATTTCCGGAAAACAATTTTAGAGGCGGATACCACCTGGGACATTGTCTTTGACTGCATATGCATGAATGAAAGACACGCCATACAGGACTTACATGTATTTCCCGGAGTGACGAACCGTCTGGTAGTGATTTCCACGGATTCTGTGTATGATCCCCTCAGAAAAGACACGCCGCAGAAAGAAGACGGATACTTTATAGAGGAAGAAGGCGAACCAGAGGCACTCACCTATGCAGGCAATAAACGCCGTATGGAACATGTTTTTATGGACAGCTTCCATGCCTCCTCCTTAAAGGTCACACTATTCCGCCCCGGCCATATCTACGGACCTGGTTTTCTCATAGGATGCTACCCGGAGCACAGCAGGCAGAAGGAATTGCCCCAGCTCATTCTGGATCAGGAGCCCATATCCCTCGTAGGCGGCGGGATTTATCTCACCCAGCCGGTATTTGTGGACGATCTGGCTAACTCCATGCTGGACTGTGTGGACAAAAAAGGCACCCATAACCATATTTTCTGTATCGGAGGGCCAAAGGCAGTGGAAAACCGAAGATATTATGAAATCATCGGACAGCTGCTTGGCAGGGAAGTAAACATAAAGGAGATACCGCTGACAGGATATTTTGAAAAACATCCGGAGTACAGCGGACATCTGTGTCATCGGATCTATGACCTGTCTGCCTTAAGGGAGGCGGGAGTGCGTCTGCCGGATACTCCCCTGGAAACGGGATTAAAAATACACTTAAAATCACTTGGTTATCTTTAAATCATTCTGAACCCACAATAAATCCTGGAGGTATGATATGTATTATAAGCAGTATGGAAACACGGATATGAAGGTCTCTGCCATTGGCATGGGCTGTATGAGATATGACTCAGATGATGTCAAATCAGGCAATTTCGAAAAATGTGCGGAAGTTGCCCTGTATGCCCATGAAAAAGGCATCAACTACTTTGACACTGCTCCTTTTTACTGCGATGACAAAAGCGAGACCATTACAGGCATAGCCCTTTCTCAGCTTCCCAGGGACAGTTACTATATTTCCTCAAAGACCAACCTGGGAACTGTAGGCGGCGACTACACAGAAGCAGATTTCCGCAGGAGACTTGAAACGACTTTAAGCCGGCTGAAAGTGGATTATCTGGACTTTTATCATCTGTGGTGCATATTGAATCTGGATTCTTTTTCCAAACAGGTGGAAATTCTTTACTCATTTTTTGAGAAAGCCAAATCAGAAGGACTGATCCGCAATATTGTGTTTTCGTCCCATATGCAGGGCAATGAGTTGGAGGCTGCCGTAGCTTCAAATCTGTTTAAGGGAATGCTCATTGGTTACAATGCGCTTAACTACCGCTTCCGCCAGACAGGCATCAAGGCCGCCTATGACAACGGCATGGGCGTTGTAGTTATGAATCCTCTTGGAGGCGGTCTTATACCGGGAAACCCGGACACATTCCGCTATCTGGCAGAAGGAACAGACCTTACTGTAGCACAGTCCGCCTTAAACTTTGTGGCATCCCATAAAGAGATAACAATCACTCTCGCAGGCTGCACCACAAAAGACCACGTAGACGATGCCGTGAAAGCCGTGGAAAACTTAGTGGAACGCCCGGCTGCTGAAATCTATGAGGAATACGAAAACAAAGGCATGATCATCAACGATCTCTGCACCGGCTGCGCATACTGCAAGCACTGTCCAAAAGACATTGATATTCCTAAATTCATGGATGCCTACAACATGAAGCTGCTGGGAAATGATATGTTTGAGCGGCTGAAAGGTCATTGGCAGATATCAAAAGACTCCGCAGGAACCTGCATCAAATGCGGTAAATGCGAAAAGCTGTGTACACAGCATCTGCCCATTATCAAGAGACTTGCTGAGATAGCAGGATAAAATAGAATTAAAAAAGTTACATACCATCTTAAATTAATTGCAATCGTATCATAATGCATCCCCGGTTCAAAGAAACAGACGTAGATACGATTGCCACTATTATTGAACGGTATAAGGCACAGGATACCTGGAAAGGGGATACGGTATTTGAGAAAGAGAGCTTTGAGCTTCTGGAAAACATTTTGGAAGAATCAGGGCAGTTAACGGAACGGGTACCTTATGAAACCCTTGTGACCACGGTTTATTCAGAAAAGGCAGCAAAATAATTCCCATCTTTTTTAATCTTTTAATCAGTGCTATAATAAGAATTGCAGGGCCGCGCTTAACTGCGGCCCTGCAATTCTTATTATGATTGGAGTGATACTTATGAACATCGTACTATTAGAATCTCTGGGCATCCCGGACAGCCTTCTAAATGAATATGCAAAGCAGCTGAAAGAAGCCGGTCATCACTTTGCCGCCTATCCAAAGGATACTGATCCTGAAGTCCAGATTGAACGGGCCAGACAGGCAGATGTGATCATGATTGCCAATATGCCCCTGTCCGGGCAGGTAATATCTGCCTGTGAACATTTAAAATTCATAGATGTTGCATTTACAGGAGTTGACCACGTGGACTTAGAAGCAGCTAAATCAAGGGGAATCAAGGTCAGCAATGCAGCCGGATATTCCACCGAAGCCGTGGCAGAGCTTACCATCTGCCTGATCCTCTCTCTTCTTCGCAACGTCCCTAAAGTAGAGGCCCGGTGCAGAGAAGGCAAAACAAAGGATGGCCTGGTAGGCTGCGAGCTTATGGGAAAAACCGTGGGAATTATAGGCGCCGGTGCTATTGGCATGAGGACCGCAGAGCTGTGTTCTGCTTTTGGCTGTAAGGTTCTGGGTTACAAACGCCGTCTGACCGGGAACGAGCCTTCCTTCATTGAATTCCTGCCCCTTGACGAGCTGCTGTCCCGCTCTGATATTGTAAGCCTCCATTGCCCTTTAAACGATGAATCACGCCATTTAATAAACCGGGACACCATTGGAAAGATGAAAAAAGGCGCTTACTTAATCAATGCTGCCAGAGGGCCTGTGGTGGATTCCAATGCCCTGGCTGAAGCTTTGGACTCCGGCTACCTTTCCGGAGCAGGAATCGATGTCTTTGAGACAGAACCTCCTCTTGATCCGGATCATCCCCTTCTTAAAAGCAAGAATACCATCGTCACGCCCCACGTTGCCTTTGCCTCAGAGCAATCCATGGAAGCCCGGGCAAAAATCGTATTTGACAATATTACAAACTGGATGGAAGGCCATCAGTCAAACATCATTCTTTAGGACAAAATGAGAATAAAAATTGAAACATTTCTTGTTTTATTTGCGCAAATAATACTTGTAATTCAGAATCTTCGTGCTATAATTTAGTCATGGGGATATAGCTCAGCTGGGAGAGCGATGCGTTCGCAACGCATAGGTCACGAGTTCGAGTCTCGCTATCTCCATGAAATGGAAGTATAGCTCAGCTGGGACGAGCGTTCGCCTCACACGCGAAAGGTCATGGGTTCGAGCCCCATTACTTCCAGTATTCTAAGGCCCTAGTAAATACAAGAAATCCTTGTAAACACTGGGGTCTTTGTTATTTTATAGTTGCACTAAAAAGCAGTTTTTTGCATTAAAAAGCACTTATTTACACACAAGTATCACACGAAATATCACACGAAAATCCTTATATTACTAAGGTTTTCTGACCAGAAATAAAATTTTATCACACAGCCAGAAATGATATAATTCACTCATGAAATGGGCGAGACCGGAATACCGGACACCCGCAGCAATTAGTTAATTAAAGATTCCTATACTTGTAATATTTTTACAGTAAGTATAATATAATAAAAAAGGCAATCGCCACAGGGTGGTTGGCTAATTAGAAAAGCAAAAACCTTCCCAACCGGCCAAAGTACAGGGAAGGTTTTTTGTATTTAGCGACACGTCATTAAGACGAATGTCAGCAGTGCCAGAAAGAACATGCCAAAAGACATTAAGTCCTTAAAGTCAAAATACTTCATGAGCAACACCTCCACTCTATGTAGAATCGAGGCCTACCATCCTATACACGATTGCCAGCAGTTTGTACCTGCCAGTATAATTATATGTTCCAACTTAAGACTGTACTATTAATAATATCTTACAAATTCCTTTGGGATCCTATTCAGTCAGCCCCGGATACTGCAGCGCTCCATCCTGATCAGGAGTGAGTGTCACTGGCTCCACAACCATTTTGCCTTCAATGTCCAGACAGAAAACCTTTCCGGATTCCACGATCAGAGTCCCCTTGAGCATGACGCCATCTGCATTAAGATAATACCAGTCCCTCTTGTACTGATACCACTTATTTGTAACCATCAGGCCGGCTCCATCAAACCAGTACCATTTGTCATCAGGATCCTTGTGCCAGCTGTTACGAACCGGGAGTCCTGTATCACCATTGTAGAATCGCCAGCCACCGTCCTCCTGGTGCCAGCCGGATTTCTTGTCCGGAGCTGTCACCAGCGCAGCCTTAAACGCCTTCCAGGTGTGCTGTGTGTGATTATAAACATAAGGGTTCGGGCAGATCTTCCCTGTCACATCATAGTGCCGGATCACACGATCTGCAGGAATATTATACTTTGCCATCAGCTCCTTGGTCAGAGTAATAGCCGCCTGCACCGTGGCATCTTCAAAATACCAGGCTCTGGAGTCTGATGCCAGGCTGCCCTTATTCCGGACACACATTTCAATGCCCAGGCTGTTATCGTTCCTACACTCCGGGTGCTTGTACGCCTTGGCTCCGCAATGCCAGGCGATATTCTTATCTTCAACGGACTGCCAAATCTCGCCGTCAAAGCCAACATAATAATGAGCGCTAGCACCGATATACCCGGATGCATAATATTTGCAATTCGCTTCTGCTCCGCCCAAAGCCCCTACATAATGGATCACAATGTACTTGATACGGTTTACAGTGGCTGTATTGTGGTTATAAGGGGTAAGTAATTTATTGATCTGCATATTTTCCTCCAATCAAAAAGGCCCAGGAATCCCCAGGCCTAAAAAAGTTGTGATGTTACAACTTGTTGCGACGGTCGCAACGGTTATGATTCTGAATCTGCTTTTTCTTCAATCTGACCCTTCATCTTCTTAAGGATCGGCAGTAAAAAAGGTGGTATCTCCACCCCCATATCATCCATATTTTCCAGTATGCTTATGATCTCGTTGAAAATCAGCCAGCAGGTGATTGTTATGGCAAATACTGGAGGGATCGTTACTGGAATCAATTGCGTTAAAGTTGATTCCACAAGAACATCTACAAACCAGCCGAGAATTACTAATATGTACATACACACCTTTTTGTATATCCCCCTAATTGATTTATAGCTTTTAATTGGTTTCTCATCGTCTGGATTACGCTTAGGCGCAGCTCCCCACCCGGTATAATAATCAAAGAGATTGCAACCAAGTAAAATCAATAACGGGAATGCTAGAATACCCAACCAGTTAAACACCACACTAAATGCTGTAATAAAAAAAGCCTTTACCTTATCCATTCTCATATTCCTCACTCTTCCTCTAATTTTGCGGCCACTTCATCACGCCACTTAGGCGGTACGTCTTCCAGCGTCATTTTTTCAGATGCTATCCGCATTAAATAAAAAGCTACCATTATTCCTCACCTCCCACCATTCCTGCTAATTCGGCGATTGCCCCATCCTGCACATCCTGACCATATTGCAACATCTGCTGACCTGCCTGCAGATTCTTTACCGCTTTTGCCAGCATATCAATATCAGTTATGTAAAAAGTAACATCCAGCCCGCCCAGGGTGCCTTCATCGGTCCAGATCGGAGTAACGGTCTGATTCAGGCACTCCTTATTTTCAGGTCTTGCACTGGTGAGGCCTTCAGTGGTCTGCACCTGATAGGCGCTTAAGTTGTCCTGAGTGAGCTTTGCAAGAATAGTAAGGTAATACTGCGGATCCAGAAAGTGCATCCGGAAGCTTCCTCCGTTACTGCTCTCTTCAATTTCTACGATAGTTCCATCTTTTAAAATAATTTTGTCCATGATAGGGACTCCTTTCTGATTGAAATAATAGTTTCTTATATATAAAAAGAGTCTTTCGGCTCTGAGTTTTGGATTTTTATGAAGCTGACCAAATTAAATAGCAATTTAAATAACAAAGCTGACAAAAGTGCTTTGGCTGATAAGAATCAGTTTATGTATGCGTATAATGCTGCTGACTGGAAAATCTTATTGGGCATAGAAAATGGCTGGTTATTTGTAAGAATCGTAAATATTAATACAGGAGCTAATGTCTACAACGGAAAAGTGCAGCTTACATCATTTTAAATGATCATTAAAAATGTGAAATATAATTGCCCCATATTTCGATGAATGAATTAGCTGCTATGGTCTTCCCGC
>CABJBM010000030.1 GCA_902363835.1 Lachnospiraceae bacterium | reverse complement strand
TCATCTTGATCATTTGAAAGGAGGATCCTCTTCCAAGCTATCGCTCAGAAGAGAATCCTCCTTTTTTGTAGAGACTTATTTCACAGCCCCTTATTTTAATGTAAAGAGATGAAAACTGTTTAAAGCTTTTTGCACTTTTCCCATCATACGTATGGATACTGAGTAGGTTTCTTTGTTATCCATGAGAAGCAAAGCGTTTTCCCGAGAGTATTTTAATACATGCTTCAGATTTACGATGGTGGAGCGGTTGCATTGGCAGAAGCCGGCATTCAAAGTGGCATGGAATTCTTTTAATGAGCCTGAGATCTGCCGGATTCCGGTTTTGGTATGAACGGTGATTTTGTGGGAATCGTCACCAGTTGTAATGGCTACAATATCATTTTGATCCAGAACCAGAGAATCTTTATCAACCTTTATAGATAACAGACGGCTGGAGGAGTCCAGCTGCGCTTTATAATTTCTTTCTGCGTTCTGAATGCAGGCGCAGATCTGTTCCGGTAGGGTATCTGTATCATCTTTTGTAATAAAGTCCATTGCTTCCACTTTATAGCGGAAGGTAAGAACAGCCATTTCACTATGAGTAGTTACGAAAACAACATAACCTCGGGGATCATATTTGCGTATTTCCTGGGCAAGCTCAATTCCATTTTTATTTGACTGCAAGTCAATGTCTAAAAAATAAAGCCCAGTAGTACTGGAGCGCTTCCGCATGGAAAGTAATTCTTCCGGCTTTGAAGCTGAACAATAGAGTTTGGATTCCGTTGGGTTCATTAATAGATACTTTTCAATAATATCTTCCCAGCGGTTTAATTGTTTTTTATCATCTTCACAAAGGTAAATATGGATCATTTTCGCACTCCTTATGAAACTTTATGTATTAGGATCAATTCCTGTGTGAAATAGGGCTCTTCATATGTAGTATTCCAGATGGTATTTTCATAGTTTTTCAAAATTATGTCTACATTAAAAAGGCCAATTCCTCTATTCTCACCTTTGGTTGAAATGTCATGGCTGCGAAGCTCAGATATGGTATGGGTTAGAGGAAGGGCAGTGTTTTGAACAATGAGATAGAGATCCCTTTCTTTATAAAACATACATAAATGTACTTCTTTTTCTTCTGTTTCCATAGCCGCTTCCATGGCATTGTCTAAAAATATGCCAATGATCCGGGATAGATCAAGGCAATCCATGTTTAGGTTATCGATAGGTTCCGTCAGTTCTATTTCAGTTTTAATACCTATTTCCATCATGTAGACAAATTTAGAGGATAGAAGGCTTTTTAAGGCAGTATTTTTAATGTTGGAGAGATTTCCCAGTTTGGTATCTGATTCTGTAAAAGCACGGCTGATGGGGAGGATTCTTTCTCCGTAATATTCCTTTAGACTCTCCATATCATTTTCTTTCATAAATCCTGACATCGTGATAAGTATGTTCATATAATCGTGCTTGAATTTACGCATAATTCCATAAGAACTTTCCAGGCGTTCTGCATAGGTACGGAGATTTTCAAACTGTGCCATACGGTGCTTGTAAGATTGTTCACTCATAGTAATTTTATAGGTTGAATACATGAGAAAGACCGTAATTATAAACAAAAAAATAAAGATAAGTCCATTTATTGCTATAACACCGTAGTTGTAGCCAAGACGTTCTCCGTAGGAAAAATTAAAAATGTAAAATAGCACTAAGAGTAGCAAATCAATAAAAATCGATTTCAGCAAATGGCGATTGGTTAAATATTGTGAAAGTTTCAACTTTTTATGAAGATACCAACCGATCAGTTTTGTTGTAGCTGCAGAATATATACAATAAATCCAAGCAAAGAGCATGACTGATTGGCCATTAGTTGAAATGTCGTTCATATCCATTTTAAGAAAAAAGGCCATTATCCACATAAGCAGATAGCTGGAAGAAATACCATAAAGATAGCCAAATAAATAACAGGATAAGCTTAAATAGCGATTATCAGTAAAAAGATAGGTTAAAAGTGTAAGCCCTAAAAAGGTAATAAACGTACTGGCTTGTCCATAGATTCGGTTGAAAAGAAAAGTAGTACCAAAGGTATATATAAATATAGTAAGTCGTTTCAAAATTGTCAGCTTGTTGGGGAGTAAATGTATACAAAAAAAGTAAACGCTTAAGGCACCTGTAAATGTATAAATAAAATAAGTCATGATGTATCTCCTTGCCAGTAGATGTATGAATATATTTTACATTGTTACAAATAGAAAGTAAAGGAAATTGTATTAAAAGTAGATTCATTTTACGTTTAGGAAGGAAACTGCTACGGAAATTGCAAAAATATCTTATAGGCACAATGATATGATAATATATGGACAAATGGTGGTGATAAAATGAGTATTACGAAGATTGCTGGTGGTTTTTGCGATTGGCTGAATAAGGTAAGCCCCAGAGATCCAGAAGAGAATAAAGTGATTCAGTATGGAATGGAATTGTTTTTGGACAATATCATTAAAATTATTATTATCTTGTTTATTGGAATTGTCCTAGGAAAAGGATTTGAGTCAGTTGTAGTATTATCTACATTTTGCGGCTTAAGATTGCAGGCTGGAGGCATTCATGCTAAGACTAGTCTGGGCTGCGGTTTTAGTGCATTGCTGATTTGGGCAATATCAATTTTAGGTGATCTCTTTTTTGATATAAGAGTGTCATTCTTACCTTATATTTATATTGTTTCTGTTTTCATTATTATTTGTTGCGTTCCAAGGACAATAAATATTGAGTATTTTAGTCAACAAGACAAATTGAGAAAAAAGATAAATTCTATTTTTGTCTTAACCCTGATGATGGTTGTAGCATTTTTTAATCCAGCTTTAAGGGAGTTAATTGTTTTTCCTGTTATTTTGGAGGTGCTGACGTTACTTCCTAAAAATAAAATAAATATTAAAGGAGAGTACTAATGATGAAAAAAATGGCAGCAGAAAAATTACAGAAAATGTTAGTAAATGTGTCTCTTAATTCTGTAGGAAAAAGCTTTCCTGCTCTAGTTTATGAAAGGAGAATTCCGGAAGCAGTATTAAAAATGCACAAGGAAAATGCTAAATAGGAAATTAATGAAAAAAAGAACATTGTTTTTTAATTTATGTGCAAACGGTCCGGTATGAGTAATATAATGATAATGTGGTCATTATAGAAAGAAAAAGCGCTTCTATGCCAGAGAAGATAATACATATACAATTATTGTAAGATTTTCAAATCCAACTAGTTGGAATGTGTATAGCATAATTACTGGAGTAACAAGGGGGAAATTTCTGTTCGGATTGATTAAGATCTTTATAATAAATCAAGTAAAACTATAAAAAGTTTTTTCGTTCAGAAGTTTTATGGATACTCAGTAAAATAAGATTAAAATAATTGCTGCCCTTTGAATTAATTCAAAGGGCAGTTAGTCAATTGTATGGAATCGGCTGGGATTTTTTTAGACTGATTTATTGGTATGGAGTCAGCCAGCCCCTTTCTATATAAGAGGAAGACAAAAAATAGGAGAAAAAGCAGATGGGAAATAAGTTATTTCGAAAAGTTTTAAGATTGGAAACGAACTTAGCAGCTGCTTCTGTGCAAAAGAGTATTGTGCCAAAACACAGAAGGAGAAAGATCATTCCGGATGAATATTTTATTGATGTGATAACGACTATACCAGAAAGAAACGCTATGGTGGAGAACCTTGATATTTAACCAGGAGAGGTAATTGAGAAAATATTGGTAAAAGCAGTTTTATATTAAAATGATCATTATTTTACTTGTTAGATTTCTCTTAGGAAAAGGATTTAAGGCACTTGCAGTAATATCCTCTTTAATTTAAGTGTAGATAGTCCCGTATGATTCCTATAATGATAATGTAATTAATATAGAAAGAAAAAGTACCACTATGTCAAAAAAATTACATATAAATTTATCGTAAGGTTTTCAAACTCAGCAACTGAAATTTGTCTTTATTTAAAGGTTTTATAATTGCTCAGTTAAAACCAGATTAAATTAGTAATTATTGACTTTTGATTCAATTCCAAAAGGTAGTTATATTTATTTTAAGAAAGATGGTCGATAACAGCATTTTGAAAACAAGCAGTGGTTATACAGGAAATTTCTGGAAAAATTGTGGCTTTATTAAAATATGACTAGTATCTAAACGGGTTTTACAAGCTTTTACGGATAAAATGTAGGAGTGAATACGGATGAAAATGAATTTATTTCGAAAGATTCTAAGATTGGAAAAGAATTTAGCAGATGCTTATCTGCGAAAGAGTATTATGTCTAAGTACAGAAGTAGAAAAATTATTCCAGACAAATACTTTATTGATGTGATAACAACCATACCGGAAAGAAAAGCCGTGGTGGAGAGTAGTGATATTTAACTAGAGAAAGTAACTGATATAATGTTAATAAAGGCAGGTATCGAAGAGGGAATGTCTCAAAGATTGTGAACACCTCCAAACTGATGTAAGTAGGATCGAATTACTCAGTTTGGGGGTATTTTATTCCTATAGGGCTCTAAGTATTGGGATAAGAGTAAATCTTTCTGCTTCCTTAGATTACGAGAAATGCCTATTTTTTCAAGTCCTTGCTTTATTGAATTGTTATAATATGTCAGATAAATATAGATTCTTGTCGAACACTATTGTGTTAATTCTATTTATTATAATATTGATTTTGTACAGAGTGAAAAAATGGGGGTAATCAGAGTGAAAAAACTATTGGCAATATTATTTGTGATGAAATAGCTGCAAAAACGTAAGCGTCAGGAGTGCTTACGTTTATTCACCGGCCAAGGACAGTTTCAAGGACATACTTCACTTGCTCAGGAGTTTGATTCAGCCGAAAGTTTTTGAGCGCTAAAATGATGATTAAAAGAAATGCTAAACGGATAATTGTGGAAGAACCCACCCCGCAAGAATATTCATCTTTCCAGACTTTGTTGAAATGGCAACTATTGGAAAGAACCTATTTTGCGCTTAAGATTTTATAGACTGAATACAAGTGAAATACTGTGATAACAAATAGCACTAAGAAAATAATCCCATTTAATGCAATGACGTCATGAGTATAGCCAAGGCGTTCTCCATATGAAAAGTTAAATATATAAAAAAGCACTAATAAAAGAAGATAAACAAAAATAGCTTTTAATAAAGCATGATTAGTTAAATACTTAGCAACATTTAGCTTTTCATGTATGTAATAACCAATTAATTTAATAGTGGTTCCACAAAACATGCAATAAATACAAGAAAAAATTATAAGAGGCAAATTACGTGCAAATAGTGTCTTCACATCTGTTTTAAAAATGAAACCAACCAACAATAAAAATAAATAGTTAAATGTAATTGCATAAAGATAGCCAAATAAATAACAGGATAGACTTAAGTAACGATTTTGTGTAAAAAAAAATATCAAAAGTATGTTTCCCCCAAAGGTGATAAACGTACTGGCCTGTCCATAGCTTCGACCAAAAAGAAAAAGAGTACTAAAAGTATATAAAAATATAACAAGTCGTTTCATAATTGTCAAGTTATCGGGAAGTAAATATATACAAAAAAAGTAATGACATAAGGCCCCTGTAAAAATATAAAAAAAATAATTCATGATGTATCTCCTTACTGGTAGATATATGTATACATTTTACATTATTGTAAATGGAAAGTAAAGAAAATTGTGTGAAGAGAACACGACAAACGTATAAATAAACAAATTATACATTCATGCGTTTGTCCTGGTGAAAAGAATACGCATTTTGCCCTTACGTATAAAATGCAACGAAAATTGCTTTGCTCAATTGTTATGATATATTTAGATATTTATAGATTCTTGTCGAATACTATTGTGTTAATTCTATATTTATTATAATATTGATTTTGTACAGAGTAAAAGAATTACAGCAGGAAAAGGATAATATTTTTGAAAAGCCATTAAGTGGATTTAAATCCAGAACCTTAAAAATTCAAACAGAATATTCATCGGTAGCAGCTAATATTGACAGGGTTGTCAATGTTTTGGAAAATCACATGATTGAACTGAGACAATCTCTGGCAACTATGGAAAGATCTACTATTCAGAGTATTAACAAAAGTCTTGTAGACACCATAGCCGGTGTTTATGAAATATCGAAGAGAGCACAGCAGGAGAGGGCTGATAAAGAAAAACGCCTGTTGTCTTATGAAGCGGAATTAAAGAATGTGCTGGTGATGAAATAGCTGCTGAAACGTAAGCTTCAAAAGTGTTAAGCGGTTTTTGAATTATGGGCAGGTATAAGCAGAATCTTAACCCGGGAGATGAAAAACGATGAGCAGAATCGCGGTTATTTATAAATCAAAATATGGGGCTACAAAACAATACGCAGAATGGATAGCCAAGGCGCTGAACGCTGAATTGCTTGAAAAATCATCGGTCAAACCGGAGGATTTGAGCAAGTACAATATCATTGTGTATGGCGGCGGGTTATATGCAAGCGGAATCAGCGGCGTTGAACTGGTGACAAAAAACCCATGTCAGAACTTAGTCATTTTTACGGTAGGCTTAGCAAACCCCGAAACAACAGATTATACAAAGATATTGAACAAAAATTTACCTGAGGAATTAAGAAGCAAAGTTAAAGTCTTTCATCTGCGCGGTGGGATTGATTACGGAGAAATTGGACCCGTTCATCGCGGGATGATGGCCCTAATGAAGAAAATGACTATTGGCAATAAAACAACGCAGCAATTATCTGACGAAGAACGTGCTTTTGTTGATACGTATGGGAAAAAAGTTAATTTCATCAATCAAGAAGCCATATTGCCACTTGTAAATTATGTCAAAGATCACTTAGACGCATAGAACAGTATTTATATTAGTGGGGGATGAAAGTCATGAATTGGATAAGAAAAATCGACTTAAAAGTAGCGGCATACTTGAATGTCGTAGCTATAATGATAGCTATTATTGTCCATTCGCTTGTTATCTTCCAGATAATGCCATTCTCATGGATAAACGGAGGCTGCTCGGAAACTTTAGCTCTTGCACAACAAATTTCTATCATAAGCATAGTCATTTTAACTGCAATGATATTAATTAATTTGTGGGCGTGTGCATTATTGCCAGTTGAAAAATATGTGAAGATATTAAAAATAGTATTATGGATTTTGTTTGCCTATTCGATTTTTGGAGTTTTGCAGCAATTGCTTGGAACGCCTTTTGAAAGGTTTTGTATGAGCACTTTGTGTATTATAAATGTGGTCATGTATTTTCGATTGGTTATTGAGAAACGAAAGCGAATAGTATAAGTATATTGCGGAGCCGTAACAAATTTGTACTGACCCGCATTTTCTGAAAACATTAATCCGTAAACAGAAGCAAGGCATATGTCTTGCTTCAGAGCAGTCTGATGGCGTAGCATAAAAAGCTACGCCATTTCTACTTGCCGGTTAGTGCGTTTTCGACTGCCTTTCGGATCACTTTACTGGAATTTGTGGCCGATGTAATGGCGTCAACATCTGTTCTCTGTTCTTGTATCATGTGGTCAACTATAATTTCCGCGGCTTCCCCTCTTTCGTGGCGGTGTTCAATCAAGTTAATTGATAGAAGTTTGCCGTTTTTTACGGTCACTTCTGTTTTCGCATAAATTACACCGGTATCACTCTCACCAACATACACCCCATCTGCAATCGTAGACAAGTCAATATCACTGAAAATCATTGAATCCACTTTATCCTGATAGTTTTTATATTTCATGAGAATAGAAAACGTAATGATTAAACCGATTATTATAATGAGTGAGAACGAAACAAGGATAACTTTCTTTTTATTAAGTTTGATACTACGAGACATGAACCATCCTCCTAATCTTTTTTGCACAGCAGCTTTCAAATTCAAAGTGTTTAGTCTTTTACCCTGGCTACAGACTGAAACATCATCTGAAAGCCGAATTGCAGGAATTGCTTCCTGGTCATCCCCATTCTTTGGAGAATATAATTTTGTTTTTTATTAGCGAAAGACACAATACCTGATAAAGCGGCCCATTGTATCAAACCTGTAGAAACAGATGGCAAATTATCCCTAAATACTCCTTGCTCTATCCCCCGTTTCATAACAATTTCTACGTCATCATTCAAGGTCTCACCAATCAGATAAATTTCATCTAAAATGGGAGTTCGTTTTCTGCTCTCTTCGTCAGAAGCAATGGTTTCCAGTATGCTTTGGAAATACAAAGGATTTTCTTCACAGAAATCGGCCAGCTGATTGCACACAGCCGAATAAGTTTCATGAATACCATCGTGACTGTTCAGTATGTTCTGGAACCGCTCATGAAGCATATTCATTGCCTTTAAGACGATATAGTAGAAAATTTCATCTTTGCTTTTGAAATAAACATATAGGGTTGCTTTGCTATATTGAGCCTCCCGTGCAATTTCATCCATTGTAGTCTTGTTAATTCCATGCTCTGCAAATAGCCTGTCTGCGGCAGAAGATATATTGTCTTTGTGAAATTGCTCAAGAGCCTTCTTTTTAGGCATTTTAAAACCTCCATATCATTTATTAAACTGTCAGTTTAATTTGTGGTATTATAGTATCACAAAGACTATCTGTTGTCAACAATAACGCCACTTTTGAAAAAATCGATATGGTTCCGGCAAAGTAGCGGATAGCTGAAAGCTGCTGAAAAAAATCGCCTTGACAGTGTCTATAAATACCTTTATAATTAGACTGACGTTCAGTCGAATATGCTGAAAGGAGATCGGCTATGAGAATCACAAAAGATGCCGATGAGCGGAAAAACGAAATATTAAATGTGGCGAATGAGCTTTTCGCACGGAAAGGCTTTGACGCGACAACCATAAGTGACATTATTGAAAAAGTAGGGGTTGCACGGGGAACTGTATATTATCACTTCAAATCAAAAGAAGATGTTTTGGATGCTTTGATTGAACGGACGAATCTGGAACTTTTAACTGCCGCAAAAAAAGTTGCAGATGATAAAAGCATCCCAGTGATGGACCGATTTTTTCAGGCACTTAGGGCTATGAATGCAGAGGATGATGCAGGAATCCTTGAACAAATGCACAGGCCGCAAAATGCCCTTATGCACCAAAAAAGCCAGGAGGCGTTTTTAGTGGGAGCCACTCCTATTTTGGCGGAAATCATTCGCGACGGCATTGAGGAAAACGTGTTCAACACTCCTTTTCCCTATGAAAGCGTGGAACTGTTTATGGCATATATCAGCACAGTCCTTGACGATGGTTTCCTCCGACTTGCAGAAGAAGAACGATTACCGAGGATTCAGGCGTTTATCTATAACGCGGAAATAGTGTTTGGTGTAAAACAAGGCAGCTTCGCATGGATGGGACATTTGTTTGGAATTGAGGATGAGGATGGAGGTGTGATAGTTTAGATGATATTAGATGTACGTGGACTCACAAAGAGTTATAGAGGAAAGGAGGTCATCCACGGCATTGATTTCCAGGTAAACGAAGGGGAGATTTTATGCTTTCTTGGGCCAAACGGAGCGGGTAAAAGCACAACCATCAATATTCTTACAGGCGCGCTCGGCTGTGAAGCCGGAACTGTTGCCTATAACCGCGAAAGCATTTATAGCAACATGAGAAAATATAAACAAAAGCTGGGCATCGTTCTGCAGGAATTAGCATTATACAACGACCTGTCTGCTGAAAAGAATGTGCTGTTTTTTGCCTCCCTTTACGGATTGAAAGGAAAACAACTCAAAGAAAGCTGCCGCCAAGCGCTTGAATTTACGGGCCTTTCCAGTAGGGCAAGGGATAAAGTGAACACTTTTTCAGGCGGTATGAAGCGTCGTCTCAATATTGCGTGCGCCATCGCGCACCGACCTGAACTGCTGATTATGGATGAGCCCACTGTCGGGATCGATCCTCAATCACGGGAATATATTTTGGAGGGTGTGGAACATTTAAGCTCCCGGGGCATGACTGTTGTGTATACCACCCATTACATGGAGGAAGTTGAGAAAATATCCACCCGCATTCTTATTATGGACGAGGGAAATATCATTGCGGAGGGCAGCAAGGAAGAGCTAAAAGCGGACGTTGATAAGGAGCGCCGTTACCATATTTCGGCGCATTTTGAAACGGCCCCGAATGTAAACCTGTTTCTCGCCATAGGCGGTGTGAAAAACGCGGAGATCAGAGACAGTGAAATTGTAATTGCCACCGACAAATCAGTGGAAATTCTGGACGAAATCATAGCCGTCCTTATCAGCGAAAAGATAAAAATAGAAGATATATCCTGCCGGTCAGCCAGTCTTGAAACGGTGTTTTTAAATATGACAGGAAAAACCTTGCGGGATTAGGAGGCTTATATGCGGCAATTTCAAAAAATACTGATCATGGATACCGTAAATCTGTTTCTAAATCCCATATGGATTTTTTACAGCATCGGATTTCCTGTGATCGCGGCTCTGATTTTAGGCTTCCTTACCAGCGGAAGCTATGGAAATACGGTCAGCTCCTATGATTATTACGGGGTGGCGATTTTGTTTTTTGCCATATCCAATACGGCTATGCTTTCTGCCAACAGTTTTATGGAAGAACGGATAAAAAGTCCGAACCTGCGGATTCTCTATTCGCTTGTCCGGCCTTTTTGCATCCATTTTTCAAAAGTGGCGGCGACCTTCATTTTTTCCTCCGTATCCTGTACCATTGCTGCCGCCATCCTGCGTATAACTTCCCGGTTGATGGCTTTGGCAGGGCGGTTTTCACAATCAGCTGGTTCTCGCCGGTCAAATGGATGCTCACTGCCTGCGTGGAGATTATTTATGACAGGAATTTTGCCTTGTTTTTGCCGGCCTTGGGCATGCTGACTGGCCTGTCCATTGTTGCGGTATTTTTAAGTGCAAGATTGTTTAAGGGGGAGGAATATCCATGAAAATGATGATGTCGGTTTTGAAAAACAACTTTTATCGACTGATGGAGCATAAGTCCCGGGTTTGGCTTTGTTTCGGGCTGACCCTCGCCGCATCTGAACATCACTTATGTTAAAGCCGCACCGCCTCTCTCCCAACTGGTTTTAGGCAAATATGACGCCATTATTACTTGGTCCGAAGAAGGCGGCTACAAGGTGGAAACCATAAAGAGCGAACAATTCAGAAAAACGATAGAGGAAATCATCGCAAATCCTTCCGGATATTCTTCTGACAGCTCTGGTATGCGGCAGATCGGAACCAGTATCGTTGGTTTTTTAATGATGTTCATTCTTATGCAGGGCGTATCCACTATGTACTTGTTTGCGGAGGATAAAGAGCGTGAGCAGATCAAACGCATCGCTTCCTCGCCGGTCTCTTTCACCGGATACTTATTGGGGCACAGTATCTTCACCTTCCTGTTTTTATTACTCCCTTCTCTGCTTGTAATCTGCTTTATAAAGTACGTTTGCGGGATTTGGATTGGGTTCGGTTTTTTCGAATATTTGCTTTTACTGACTCTCATCTGCGTGCTGGCAGCTGCCTTTTCCCTTTTCTTGCAGTCATTGATCAAGAGTGGGGACTCAGCCAATATGATTGGCTCGGCTATTGTCATACTGACCTCTATTTTAGCAGGCAGCTTTTATTCGTTTGAGGAAAACAATCAGGCACTTTCCGTGATCTCAAATGTCCTGCCGCAAAAGATATTTCTGACAGCCGCCGATTTACTGGAGAAAGGCAGCAGTATACAAGCACTTTTTCCATATATTTTTATACTGGCTCTCCTTTCCCTTTTCTTTTTCTTTGCTTCAGTGGGAAAAACAAGGGGGACTATTGGGGTGGCAACAGAAAACCACGGAAAGGGGGTGCGTAATGTACCGCAAACTAATAACAAATGATATTAAGAAAAGCAAGCTGATTACCATAACCATTACCTCCTTTATTCTGCTTGCGGCATTGCTTACTTCCCTTGCAGCAATACTGACGGTAAATTTGTTTACCGCCATTGACAGTATGATGCTGAGAGCCAAAACGCCCCACTTTTTGCAGATGCACTCCGGCGATATTGATATGGAACGGCTTGCCGCTTTTGCAAACACCCAGGAGTCTGCAGAAGATTTTCAGGTATTGGAGTTTCTTAATATTGAGGGCGCAGAGATCATTATGGACGAAAGTTCCCTGGCTGGCTCGGTGCAGGACAACGGCCTTTCAATGCAAAGCGGAAGGTTTGATTTTTTGCTGGATTTAGACGGCAATATTATTCATCCCTCTGATGGTGAGATTTATGTCCCGATTTACTACATGAAAGAGGGGCAGGCAGGTATTGGAGACAGTGTGACCATTCATGGAATACAATTTACGGTTGCCGGTTTCCTGAGGGATTCCCAAATGAATCCCGCCATGATTTCCTCCAAGCGTTTTCTTGTCAGCGAAAACGACTTTGAAAAAGTGCGGGAATATGGAAAGCTGGAATATCTCATAGAGTTTCGCTTTGCCGACAGTACCGCCACTTCTGCCTTTGAGTCCGCTTATTTAAAAGCCGGTCTGGAAGCAAACGGGCCTCCCGCCATTACCTATTCCCTGTTCAGGCTGGCAAATGCCATAAGTGACGGAATGATGATAGCGGTGCTTATCCTTATGAGCATCCTTGTAATTCTCATTAATTTCCTGTGCATCCGCTTTACCCTGCTTGCCAAGGTGGAGGAAGATTACCGGGAGATCGGCGTATTAAAGGCCATTGGCCTGCGGGTCAAAAGCATCAAGAAGCTCTACCTGGCAAAGTATGGCGTGCTGGCAGGTATGGGCTGCATAGCGGGTTTTATCCTTTCCCTGTTTGCGAAGGAGCCTTTGATGGAAAATATCAGGCTTTATATGGGCGAGAGCGAAAACCCCGGCCTTGGTACGGCATATGGAATGATGGGCGCAGGGATGATCTTTTTTGTGGTGATGCTTTATGTGAACGGAGTTCTGCGCCGTTTCAAAAAAATATCGGCGGCACAGGCGATACGCTTTGGAGCGCCGCAGGAACAATCCAAAACCGCGCAAGGCTTTCAATTGAGCGGGAACCGGGTATTCTCACCGAACATTTTTCTTGGTGTAAAAGATGTACTGTCCCGAAAAAAGCTGTATGTAACCATGCTTTTAGTGTTGGTGATTTCCTCATTTCTGATGATTGTGCCGCAGAATATTTACAATACCATTTCTCAAAGAAACTTTATGACATATATGGGCATTGGCGAATGTGATATGCGAATCGATATCCAGCAGACTGGCGGCATTGCCGGTAAAACGTCGGAGATTGCCGGTGTCATGGCGCGGGATAAAACTATAGAAAAATATACGGTGCTCACCAGCTATATGTTTGATATGCGGCTAGAGGACGGTTCCAAAGGAAAGCTTAAAGTGGAGCTTGGCGACCATTCGGTGTTTCCCATAAAGTATTCGGCTGGCGGAGCAGCCAGGAGTGAATGGGAAATAGCCATTTCCACTTCAGTTGCAGACGATACCCAAAAGAAGGTTGGCGATACCATCCCACTCATGATTGACGGACAGGAAAAGCCGCTTACCGTATGTGGAATATACTCTGATATTACCAACGGCGGCAAGACGGCAAAGGCGGTTTTTGAAACAAGTCAGGCCAATATCCTGTGGAGTGTCATTCCGGTAAAACTGCGAAAGGGCGTTGTGACAGATGAAAAAGCAGCTGAGTATAAAAAGCAGTTTTCCTATGCCAAGGTGGCGGATATTGAAGGATATATTGATCAGTCGTTTGGCACAACCGTTGCCGCGATCAAAAGGGCTTCCTATGCCTCCATTGCAGCGGCCGCCATCCTTACCTTGCTGGTTACTCTTCTTTTTATGAAAATGTTGGTTACAAAAGACAAGTATCCGATTGCAATTCTAAAATCTCTTGGCTTCAACAAAAGGGATATTTATGGCCAGTATATGGTGCGGTCAGCTATCGTTCTGATTGCCGGTGTCCTGATCGGAACCGCATTGGCAAACACTTTGGGAGAACTGGTGGGTGTTGGGTTGATTTCATCCTTTGGTGCGTCCACATTCCATTTTGAAATTAACCTGGTGTTCGCCTACTTATTTTCATCCACTCTTATGACGGTTTGTGTATACTTTGCAACACGGTTTGGCATTTCTGATATTTCCACGTTAAAAATATCGGAACACATAAAGGAGTAACCTATGAAAGAAATACTGAGGGGAAAGAACATTGTAAAAACCTATGGCAAAGGGCGGGAAACGTCCAATGCCCTTGATGGAGTGAATATAGAGATATTGGCCGGTGAGTTCGTGGCGGTGATGGGGCCTTCCGGCTGCGGAAAATCTACGCTGCTGTTCGCGTTAAGCGGAACGGATGAGATTGAAAGCGGTTCTGTGGAGTTTGACGGAATGGAGTTATCACAGCTAAGCGAGAATAACCTTGCCGATATTCGCCGGACAAAGATGGGTTTTGTGTTTCAGCAGCCCACCATGCTGAAAAACTTAAACTTGCTGGACAATATCATTCTACCTGTTTTACAGGAAAACAGAAAGAACACAGGCGAAATTGTGGGGCAGGCGAAAATACTTATGAAGAAAGCGGGTATATCTGAACTTGAGAAACGAGATATTACGGAGGTTTCCGGAGGGCAGCTGCAGCGCGCCGGTATCTGCCGCGCTCTTATGAGCGCACCTGATATTCTCTTTGCCGATGAGCCTACAGGCGCGCTTAATTCAAAAACGTCGGAAGAAATTATGAATTTGCTTTCAGGCATCAATAGAAATGGTACGGCCATTTTGCTTGTTACCCATGACGTGAAAGTAGCAGCCAGGGCCGATAGAGTTTTATTTATGAAAGACGGGAACATTGCGTCCGAATTACGGCTGAACAAGTCTGCAGGAAATGATATGGAACGCAGGATAGAAAAGACTCTCCTAAAGATGAAGGACATTGAGATATAGAAAATATTTTATATTGTCACACATTTTTCCATATAATATTAATCCGCTAACAAGAAGCAAGGTAGATGCCTTGCTTTTTGTTTTGCAGAAATATCCGCCAATATTCATTGATTTTTGAGAATATAGACTTTGTTAACACCTCTGACCTGGCCTGAAGTCTTCTACAAGAAATATAATATCACCCCGTCCTTTGACTGGCCGGATGGGCGCAGCGGCCTTATTTTCAGAGCTCTAATGTTATTGATATGGAAGATTGGGCCATGAGGGTTTGTTTTGTTAGGACATTGTCCTAAACAGCCGGGAATTATTCCATGAATATCTCCGTAATATATGCGATTTCACTGGCAGGAATCTTAATCCCGAAAATGTTTTCTGCATATTCCAATTTGTGTTCCACAGTGTACATAAGCTCATGATTTTCGTTGGTAAAGCCGTTGAGTCTGGAATAGCTCCAGGCTTCTCCACGAATGGCCCGCTCCAGCATATTACAGCAATGACACAGATATTTGGCAGCAATCTCGTTGGAATAAGGGATTTTAAGATCCAGCAATGTGGCTTTCAAGCATTTTTCAAGTACATTAACAGCCTTGGTGGTATCTAAAAATACCGTGGTTTTGGAAATTACCTTGTCTATCAAATTCTGAATAAAGGCTTCCTGAGAGCTTAAGCTGGCTGCACGGGTACTGTGGGTCCGGCTGGCAGAAGTCAGGAGGGAGAAATCCGACCGGTTGGACAGGATCTGACGAATGGTTTCCAGAAGCAAGGGCAGGGTGACAGGGTAGAGGATGTTGGTGTCAATGCCAGTCTGCCTGGTGATGTATTCGTTAATGGTGGTCAACGGCTCCATATCGGTGAAAATCAGGATACCGGAACCGCGGTTTAACTGCTTTGCCTTTTCCATTGCCAGATCCAGGCATTCCTTTAAGCTCATGGCAGAGGAGAAGTTGATATAATCTATAATATAGTCATCATAAATGGTTTTCAGGGCATAACTCACCATGTCTGAGGCAATTGTTTCTCCATGGCAGATTACTAAAAGTCCCAGATTTACTGTTGTTATCCAGTTGGAAAAAATGGCAAAATAAGAGGCCAGGTAATCAATTTCACGGTGGGAAAAATAGCAGGAGTAAATTTGAGACAGATTTTCCATGATATCCAGAGCCATCTGGTATTCTTCCGGGAAACTGTCCTGGGAAGCGGCGGGAGCATCGTTGGGATCTGGCGGCAAATGGATGTCTGTCCGTTTCAAAAAATTAGTGATATGCAAAAGAATCCCATATAAAAGGTGGATATGCTTTTTGCTCTCCTCAAACTTGCCTCTCTTTTGCAGTTGGGCGATAACAATCTGGAACACAATAGGATAGATATTTCGTTTAATTACGTGAAGTTCTGTATCCCTGCAGTTGGACAGCCGGGAGATGTTGTCCACCACGGTCTGATAAATGTTGTCAATGGACTCGATGTCCATGCTCAGACGTTTTTCCAGAAGCTGCCCGTGGCCAGCCTGGGATATGGAGGGAGCGGATTTAAAGGAATTTAAGTATTTGGAGCCTCCGTTTTGGTCCAGTTCAATGTACTGGTCAGGCATTTCTTCCAGGATATGGCGGATAAGATCCTTCTTGTTTGCAGTGCCATCTGTAGAGGAAAGAAGCTGGTAAGACAGATCGCGGACATGGACATAAACAGTTCTGTAATGGTTGGAGAGGCTGTCCAGATAGGCTCGGGAGCATGCGGTCTTGATCTCATTAGTCAGTTGAATGATGTTTCTTGTATAGTTCATGGACGCCAAACAGGAAATTGCGTCTTTGGAAATTTTTAAAGGAAGGTGGAGGGTGCGTGCTTCCTGAGAAAAGAGCTGAATGATCAGCTCTATTTTTTCGTGGATACCCCGTTCCTCCAGATCAGGGATGGAAATGACAGAAGGAAATCTTTCCGCCAGAATACAAATGGGATCATTGCTGCCTCTGCAGGTAGTGGAGGCGATAATCATACACTGGATTTCACGCAAAGAGGTATCACCGATGCGGGTATAATGGCTTTTAGTAATTACCGAAGCAATAAGTTCCATAGAGGCAGGGGATAAGTACTGGACTCCATCAAAGAAAAGAATCCCCCCTTTGGCTGCGTCCAGGAATCCCCGCCGCGATTTATTAGAGACCACATCCCTGGCCAGCCCCAGAAACTGTTGGGAAAACAGTTTGGGATTGTCAGAAAAGCTATGGCAGGTTACCGGAATAAAAGGAATGGCACTGTCAGATGCGGCCAGTGTTTTTTTGTATAGATACATACAGTGAGCGAATTTGCTTTTACCCACGCCAATGGAACCGCAGAGCAGGGTATGCAGCCCGTAGGGCGGATAGGATACAGAGGCCTTGGCAAGAGTGATGATTTCCTTAAGACTGGTGTCCGCTCCGATCAGCTCATCCAGGAAGATGGCTCTGTCTGGCTGTTTTCTGTTGTCCGAAGCCCTGATCAGATTGGAAAGAACCTCACCCTTTGCCACGGTCTGGGGGATGAAAAAACCGGGATGGTATTCTGACACCAGATTACGGTCCAAAAACAAGGTGGGTTTTCCCTGAAATTTGATCAGAAGGCCATCCCGCCAGAGGTCATTTAAGGCTCTGGATACGTTGGCCCTGTCCATTTTTAAATCAATGGCAAGAGTATAGGCATCGATGCCCCGGCCATCAATATCTCCGCTTTCAAGAATTAGCAGAGTCTGTTCCCGTACGGAATTCAGTATAGTTGTATTGTGTGCCATTGCAGTGACTCTCCTTAGGATTTTTTTAAAATGTGTGTAACTTATTGCTGAAATTTTAACACAAATCATATTGAATCGCAAGGAAATATGCAAAAGTGTGTAAAAACTATTGCTATGTTTTAATACACATTACACAAAAAAAGCCTGTCTCTTTCATAAAAAATAGAAAACATGTAAAATGCATAAACACAAATAAAAAATGTGTGAATTTATGATGAAATTTTACAAAACAAATCCTGTTACAGTATGATGAGAACAAGAAAAATCATGTAAGGAGGTTATATGAGTAAAGTACTTTTATTAAGTCATGGGGATCTGGCCAGGGAAATATGGGCCACATCCAACATGGTGCTGGGAGAGATGTCAGGGGTGGAGTATTTGACGCTTCCGTTGGGTACAGATTTAAACCGGTATGAGCAGGATATCCGACACAAGATAGAGGAAGCGGAAGATGGGCTTCTGATATTGACTGACATTTTTGGAGGAACGCCGTTTATCACGGCCTCGCGTGTGTTCGCGTCATTGGAGGACAAGGACCAGGTAGAGATCGTGACAGGCATGAACCTGGCCATGGCCATTCAGGTATTTAATTTTGTAGGGAATATGCCGGTAAAAGAACTGAAAAAGATCGCGGTGACAGCCGGTACTGAAGGAATCGTGGACTTGAAGGAACGGGTATAAGAGAAGGTATGAGAGAAGGGAAAGGAGCAGAAAATGAGCATCAGGATGATTCGAATCGATGACCGTCTGATCCATGGACAGATTGTCGCCGCATGGGCGAAAAACCTGTCTATCAAACGGATATGGATTGTAGATGATGATGTGGCTAAGGACGCATTTATCACTAATGTTATGAAAATGGTATCTCCGCCGGATACAGAGCTTGTGATTACTGGTACTGAGAATGCCAAGGAGATGGCGGAGGAATTCGACGCTGCGGACAAAAACACGCTGATCCTGGTGAAGTATCCCAAGGTTGCCAGGCTGCTCTTTGACACAGATATCAGAATCAAAGAACTGAATGTGGGCGGAATGGGGGCAAATGCAGAACGGAAAAAGCTGTTTAAGAATATTTCTGCCAGTGAGGAGGAACGGAAAACTTTAAAAGATATGAAGGAATCAGGAGTAAAGGTGTATTTCCAGGTAACACCCAATGAAAAGCAGACACTATTTGAAGGATGATCGGTAAAGGGGGAAACAACATGTTAATTCAATCGATTTTAGTAGCTTTCTGGGCATGGTTTAACGGCATGGTGGTATCGGAATATCTGGTTTGGATCGTCAGAGGTGCGCCGCTAGTGAGCGGAACCATTACTGGGGTTTTGATGGGGGACTGGCGTTCCGGCGCAATGATCGGAGCCACCATCCAGCTGCTTTACATGGGACAGGTGACAGTGGGAGGCATTTCATCTTATGATAAGTCTTATGCAGGCATTATTGCAACTGCAGTTACCATTGCATCGCACCAGACACCGGAGATTGGAATCACACTGGCAGTTGCTCTGGGTACCCTGGGTTTGATTGCCAGCAATATTTTCATGACGGTTTGCGTGGCATTTGTACATATGGCTGATAAATATGTGGAAGAGGGAAAAACCAACAGGATATGGATTTACAACTGGCTGCTTCCAAACCTTTTGTGCGGGGTGCTCTGGGGAATTCCGGCTTTTCTGGCCGTGTACTTTGGCTCCTCTTACCTGGAGGCATTTATGAATCATATTCCGGCATTTGTATCCAAGGCACTGACCACCGTTGGCATGATTCTTCCGGCACTGGGAATCGCGATGATGCTTAAGACTGTATTCAACCCCAGATTTTCTCCATTTATCGTGGTAGGATTCCTTTGTGTGGCTTACCTTCATATGGACATCATCGCCTGTGCCCTGTTAGGCGGGGCCTGCGCAGTTCTTTACTGGACCCTGAATCTGGACAAACTGACAGAAGGAGGAAATTAAAATGGATGAAAACATTGTTGCAACAAATGAAAACAATGAAAAGAAGCTGAGAAAATCGGATTTGCTCCGCTGCTTCTTGATCTGGGAGACTACTTCCGAATCCTGTTTAAGCTATGAACGTCTTATGTCCTTAGGCTTCTGCCATGCCATGACGCCTGTGATTAACCGCCTTTATAAGACAAAGGAGGAGCGGGCGTCCGCATTAAAGCGCCACATGGTATTTTTCAACACGGAAAACAACTGGGGAGCCTTTATTCCTGGAATTGTGTGCTCCATGGAAGAAGAGAGGGCCAGTGAAGGCACCATCAGCGAAGAGATGATCAACAGTGTCAAAATTGGTCTCATGGGACCTTTGGCAGGCATTGGAGATACCATTACACAGGGACTGTTCAAAACCGTCCTGCTGGCAATTTTTGTAGATATGACTTTAAAAGGAAATATAGCGGCGCCGTTTATTTATGCTATTCTTATGGGAATTTACATAGGAGGAATGGGATATTTTACTTTCTTCTCCGGTTACCGTCTGGGACAAAACGTGCTGGGCCAGATCACTGATGTCACAATCATGAAGAAGATCACGAACAGCCTTTCTATTCTGGGACTGATTATTGCAGGGGCCATGATGGTGAATAATGTTTCCATTGTAACGCCTCTTGCCATTAACATTGGTAAGACCTCTGTTGTCATTCAGGATCTGCTGGATTCTATTCTTCCAGGCATGTTAAGTGTGATTTTTGTTATGTTGTGCTTTGGGTTAATGAAGAAAAATGTCAGCGTGTTCAAGATCATGATCATTTTGTTTGCAGTTGCGATTATTGCGGCATTATTTGGAATTTTATAAAATTATCAATTGAAGTTCATGTACTTTCGTTACGATTTGTGCCTGAGCTGAGGGAAAGGAATGTAAGTTATTATGAGAAAAACCTGGCTTTCAGATGTAATTGGAACAGAAAAAGCGGCTTTCGGTCTGGTCCACCTGCTGGCGCTTCCCGGTGATCCTCTGTATGATGCAGAGGGCGGGCTGGAAAGAATATTTGAAGCGGCTTTGGCTGATGTTCAGTCTCTTCAGGAAGGAGGGATTGATGCACTGCATTTCTCCAATGAATTCAGCTTTCCTTACCAGAAGAATCCTCCCAGAGAAATCATGGCTGCAATGGCCTATATCATTGGCCGTCTGAAGCCGTATATTAAAGTGCCTTACGGTGCAAATGTGATCAGCAGCCCCGGTGACAGCGTGGCGCTGTGCGCCAGCGTTGGAGCAAAATTCACCAGAGGAACATTTTCCGGTGTTTACTCCGGAAACCTGGGACTGTATGATACTGCCATCGGAGATTATGTGCGTCTGCGTCACAATCTTCATGCTGATGATGTGAAGATGATCCACTATGTGGTGCCTGAGTCAAGCGCTGATATCGGTGGGCGTGATCCTCTGGCCTCTGCGGCGGCGTCTAAGTTTATGAACATGCCGGATGGATTTGCTGTGCCGGGAGCAACTGCCGGACAGTCTGCAGATATGTCTTTGCTGCATCAGCTGAGAAAAGCTATGCCGGATATGGTTCTGGTGGCTTCCACGGGCGTGAAGTATGAGACGGTTGATGATATATTCTCAATTTGTGACGGGGCATTTATTGCTACCAGCTTAAAAAAGGATGGAATATTTGAAAATCCTGTGGACAAGGATCGGGTAAAGAGGTTTATGGAAAAGCTGAAAGATTTCAGAAGCAGCCTGTGAAAGAACTGGCATATCTGATTGGGGCAGATATTCACGTCATCACTGAACGGCTGAAACAGGACTTCGGTCTGGAGAATTATGACACAGAAGAACTGGTTTTTAATCTTTATATGGGCAAGGAAGCTGCCGGCCGTTCTAAGCCCTTCCCCGATTTATACCTGGAGGCTGTCAGGCGGCTGGGAATACATGCAGATGAGGTTATGATCGGCAAACGTGGAACAGCGGCTTTGAGATAGCAATCAAAGCCGCTGTTTTTAATCCATTTTTACGATATCATAATAAAGGTCATATTTTTACATTCACTTACATTCTTCCAAAAATATCTTCGGCTCAGCAACCATAGAATAATTGGTGTGGTAGATAACAAAGCCGGGCGCAGCTCCGGCTACCTTTTTAATCTGTTTTTTCTGTACATAATCCACTTCCACCTTATCATTTTCACGGCCTTTGGAATAGTAGGCGGCCAGGGCTGCGGCCTCTTCAAATGCCCTGTCAGGAAGCTCTTTTCCTTCTGATTTCACGATCACATGGGAACCGGGGGTTCCTTTTGCATGGAACCACCAGTCATTGCCGTTTGCCACTTTAAAGGTCAGTTCTTCATTCTGGTAATTATTTTTCCCTACATAAATATGGAACCCGTCAGAAGATAGATAGTGGAAGGGCCTGCTTGTGATCTTGGGCTTCTTATCGCCGGACCGGCGATGCTTAATATAGCCATATTCCATCAGCTCTTCTTTGATCTGCACAAGATCCTCTTCCATTAAAGCGATGTCCAGAGCCGCACTGACGGATTCCAGATGGTCGATTTCCTGTTTGGTTTCTGCAATCTGTTCTGTTACGGCTTCAAAGGTGCGCTTCAGCTTGTTGTACTTGTCAAAATATTTCTGGGCATTTTCCTTTGCAGACAGCTGGTCATCCAAAGGAATGGCAATTTCCTCATTGGTATAATAATTAAGGCAGACAAGCTGCTTTTCTCCTCCTGCCAGCTCATATCCATAGGTATTGATAAGCTCTCCATAAATCTTATACTTGTCCCGTTTTTCCGTATCTTTCAGCTGTTTGGACTGCAGATCGTATTTTTTATAATTCCGTTCCAAAGCGGTCTGCACAATTTTTCGCAGATCAACGGACTTCTGGCGGATTCTCGTAATGGTATTTTTTGAGGCATAATAGGTTTCTAAAAGAGAACTGATGGAATTAAAGCATTGGGAGACATAGGTCTCCCCCTGGTAACAGGTTAAGGGAAGGGCAGCGAACTCCACAGGTTCTTCCTTTTTATATATGATATTTGGAGTAAAATGCCCGTGCTTTATATCCTCCATCATAAAAGAGAACATATGGTATAAATGAATCAGTTCCAGTTCAGACAATTCGTTTGCAGACCGGTCCCCGTCAATGGAAGCCAGCTGGCAAAGCTCATGGCCCATAATAGGGCTTAAACCGGTCAGCTTCATATACAGCGCTTTTTGTATGGGAGACGCCGTGTGGCCGATCACATCAATGAATTCCTCCTGGGTGATGGTCAGAGGGTCCTTTTTTTCCATTGTCTGTGGGATGAAATAGGTTCTTCCCGGCAAAACCTCGCGCACGGAGCTGACCTGGGCAGAAATGTGCTTGATGCTGTCTAAAATCAAATCTTCTTCATTGCAAAAGATGATGTTGCTGTGTTTTCCCATGATTTCAATAATCAGTTTTTTGGTCCTTTTGTCACCTAATTCATCGAAGTGCTCCACTTCCATGCATAGAATCCGTTCCAGCCCCGGCTGGCTCACCCGGATGATGCGTCCGTTCCCAATGTGCTTTCTTAAAAGCATACAAAAATTCGGGGCAGTCATGGGACTTTGCTTATTTGTTTCCGTAAAATAAATGAGGGGGAGACTGGCACTGGCCGAGATTAAGAGTCTCCATGTATTTTTCTGGTTTTTAACAGTAAACAGCAGTTCATCCTTTTCCGGCTGAGCAATTTTTGCAATTTTTCCGCCTTCCAGCCGGTCTTTCATCTCTGCTGCTAAATTTGCCATAACAATTCCGTCTAATGCCATTGTTTGTTTCCTCGTTTCTGCCCATGCTATTTGGGCATAATGGTATCCCTGGAAGAGGTTTCCTCCGGTAAATGGTCTATATAATAGGAATAGTATAGCACAGAATCGGCTTTCTGTAAAATTTAAAAGCAATTGACTTGTTTTTTATTATGACTTATAATGGATGATATCTATGGCGAAAGAGAGGCATATAGAATGATCAAGAGCATGACAGGTTTTGGCAGATGCGAAACCGTCACGGATGAATATAAGATTTCCGTCGAGATGAAGGCTGTAAATCACAGGTATTTGGATTTAAGCATAAAGATGCCAAAAAAGTTTAATTTCTTTGAAGCAGGGATCAGGAATCTGTTAAAGAATTATATCCAGCGCGGAAAGGTTGATGTATTTATCAGCTATGAGGATTACACAGAGAATAAGCTGTGTTTAAAGTATAACAGTGCGCTGGCCGCCGAATATATGGACTATTTCGCAAAGATGGAGGCGCAGTTCGGGATTCAGAACGATATCAAGGTATCGGCTTTGGCCAGATGCCCGGAAGTCCTTACCATGGAAGAGGTACCAGAGGACGAGGAACAGATGTGGAAGCTTCTTTCGGAAACCATTGAGGAAGCTGCGAAACGTTTTGTGGAAACCAGAGTAACAGAGGGAGAAAACTTAAAGAGCGATCTCCTTGGAAAGCTTAAGTTTATGACTGAGATTGTGGAATTTATTGAAGAACGGTCCCCCAGAATCCTTTTAGAATACAGGACAAAACTGGAGGACAAGGTAAAGGAACTGCTGGCAAGCGCTTCCATTGACGAAGGAAGGATTGCCACGGAGGTTACAATTTTTGCTGATAAAATTTGTGTGGATGAAGAAACCGTACGGCTCAGAAACCACATTGAAAATACCCGTGCAGAGCTTAACGCAGGCGGAAGTGTGGGAAGAAAACTGGATTTCATCGCTCAGGAGATGAACCGGGAGGCAAACACCATTCTTTCCAAAGCCAATGACCTGGAAATTTCCGATAAGGCCATCGCACTAAAGACCGAGATTGAAAAGGTAAGGGAACAAATCCAGAATATTGAGTAGGAGAGTAACAAAAAAATGAATGAACATGGCATATTGGTAGTCGTATCCGGATTTTCAGGGGCTGGCAAGGGAACCTTGATGAAAGAGCTTCTGAAACGGTATGATAATTACGCACTGTCCATTTCCGCCACTACCAGAAGCCCCAGAGAGGGAGAAACAGACGGCAGGGAATATTTCTTTGTGACAGAAGAACGTTTTAAGGACATGATGGAAAAGGAAGAATTGATCGAATATGCCCAGTACGTCAACCATTACTATGGCACGCCCAAGGAATATGTTTTGAACCAGATGAAAATGGGGAAGGATGTAATTCTGGAAATTGAGATTCAGGGAGCGCTTAAGGTAAAGAAACGTTTTCCCGCTGCGATTTTGATTTTTGTCATGCCTCCCAGTGGAGAGGAATTAAAACGCCGTCTCATTGGCCGCGGTACGGAAAACATGGATGTAATCAATGCCAGGCTCCGGCGGGCGGCTGAGGAAGCGGAAGGCATGGAGGCCTATGATTATATCCTTATTAATGATAAAATAGACACTTGTGTGGAAGAGATGCACCAAATGATCCAGGTCCAGCATAACCGGGCTTCCAATAATATGGCGTTTTTAGCCCATATCCGGGAAGAATTAAAGAATATATAGAGCCGATTAAGAAAGGGGAATAAAAGATGTTACATCCATCTTATTCAGATTTGATTAATGTAGTAAACAGCGAGGTAGAGCCAGGAGAGGCTCCTGTTGTACAGAGCCGTTATTCGATTGTGATTGCCGCAGCCAAGAGAGCAAGGCAGATCATCGGCGGCTCAGAGCCGGAGGTTTTGGGCGTCGGTAAGAAACCGCTTTCTGTTGCCGTAGAGGAACTGTATGAGGGCAAAGTGAAGATTTTAAGTGAAGCGGATGCAACAGAAGAAGACGATAATTAGGAAAAAGGCCGTCTCACTTTTGGATGAGATGGCCTTTCTCATGGTATAATCTGTTTATAAAGAAAGACAGGAGTTTAATGATGAAGTTATTATGTGTTTCACTGGGCTGTGACAAGAATCTCGTGGATACTGAGATGATGCTGGGCCTTCTGAATAAAGACGGATATACGTTTACAGATGATGAGTATGATGCGGATGTGATTGTGATCAACACCTGCTGCTTTATCGGCGATGCAAAAGAGGAAAGCGTAAACACCATACTGGAAATGGCCCAGAGAAAGGTTGACGGTAAATGCAAGGCATTGATTGTCACCGGCTGTCTGGCCCAGCGGTATAAGCAGGAGATCATAGACGAGATCCCTGAAGTGGATGGCATCCTGGGTACTTCCACCTATGACGAGATTTCTCACGTCCTGGCAGAGGCCCTGGGCGGAAAAGAGCACGTTCAGCGCTTTCATGAGCTGGACATGCTTCCGGAACTGGAAACAGAGCGGATACTTACAACGGGAGGCCATTATGCCTTTTTAAAGATTGCGGAAGGGTGCGACAAGCATTGTACTTACTGTATCATTCCAACCTTGCGGGGAAATTACCGCAGCGTTCCCATGGAGCGGCTGGTAAAGGAAGCGGAAAGTCTGGCTGAAAAGGGAGTAAAGGAGCTTATTTTAGTAGCTCAGGAGACAACTCTTTACGGCGTGGACCTATATGGAGAGAAGTCATTGCCAAAGCTTTTAAAACGCTTATGCCGCATATCAGGGATCCAGTGGATCAGAATCCAGTACTGCTATCCGGAGGAAATCACGGACGAGCTGATCCAGACCATAAAGGAAGAAGAGAAGATATGCAAATACCTTGATCTTCCCATCCAGCATGCCAGCGACCGGATCTTAAAACGCATGGGACGGAGAACCTCAAAGGCCCAGCTTAAGGAAATCGTGGAAAAGCTTCGGAGGGAAATTCCGGAT
The DNA here is from genome assembly GCA_902363835.1 of Lachnospiraceae bacterium. Taxonomy (GTDB): domain Bacteria; phylum Bacillota; class Clostridia; order Lachnospirales; family Lachnospiraceae; genus Lacrimispora. The sequence continues at coordinate 41,313 of CABJBM010000030.1, read as the reverse complement.
ATGGCTCTCAGGACTACCCTGATCTCAGGATTCCCAGGAGAAACATCTGAAGATCATGAAGAACTGATGGAATTTGTGGATGAGATGGAATTCCAGCGCTTGGGAGTATTTGCATATTCCGCAGAAGAAGATACCCCTGCCGCAGAATTTTCGGATCAGGTTTCCCAGGAGGTAAAGGAAGAGCGCCGGGATGCCATCATGGAACTTCAGCAGGAAATTTCTTATGATTTTTCCAGGTCCATGATCGGGAAAGGCCTGGAGGTCATGATAGAGGGCAAGGTAGCGGATGAAAACGCTTATGTTGGCCGCACTTACATGGACGGGCCAAATGTGGATGGAATGATCTTTGTTCAGACGGTCAAAGAACTGATGTCAGGTGATTTTGCCAGGGTTCGCGTCACAGGAGCCACGGAATATGATTTGATAGGAGAGTTGGAGGATGAATTTACCGAATAAGCTTACGATTTTAAGGGTTATTATGATTCCGTTTTTTGTTCTGTTTCTGCTGCTTGACGGAGGTGTGAATACAACATACCGTTACATTGCGGCCGCCATATTCATTGTGGCAAGTTTTACGGACTTCCTGGATGGACAGATTGCAAGAAGGTACGGTCTGGTGACGAATTTCGGCAAGTTTATGGACCCTCTGGCAGATAAACTGCTGGTCTGTGCAGGACTTATCTGTTTTACGGCCCTGGGCCAGCTTTCTGCCTGGATCGTTATCGTGATCATAAGCCGTGAATTTATTATCAGCGGTTTCCGTCTGGTGGCCTCTGATAATGGCGTGGTGATTGCGGCAAGCTATTGGGGTAAGTTTAAGACAGTGTCCCAGATGATCATGTCGGTTCTTCTTATTCTGAATATTCCGGCATTGTCCTTTGTTACAACGGTGTTTATCTGGATCGCTGCTATTCTTACTGTGGTTTCACTGGTTGACTATATAGCAAAAAATTATCGCGTTCTTATGGAAGGGAGTATGTGATCATGGTTGTTGAACTGATTTCAGTTGGAACAGAACTTCTTCTTGGAAATATTGTAAATACCAACACGCAGTACCTGGCGGAGAAATGTGCTCTCTTAGGACTTTCCATGTATCATCAGGTCACGGTGGGCGATAACAGGGAGCGGCTTTCGGAATGCTTAGAGACTGCCTTAAAACGTTCGGATGTTGTCATTTTAACCGGCGGCCTTGGGCCAACCGAGGATGACCTGACAAAAGAGGTCTGTGCAGAGGTCATGGGATTTTCTCTGGTAGAGGACGCCCATACAAGGGAGCGCATCAAAGAATATTTTAAAAACAGCATTTATAAAGAGATTCCGGGCAATAACTGGAAACAGGCCCTTGTTCCTCAGGGAGCAGTCGTACTGGACAACAATAACGGCACGGCTCCAGGACTTATTATGGAAAAGGAGGGAAATGCGGCAATTTTACTGCCGGGACCTCCAAATGAATTAGAGCCCCTGTTCCGGGAACAGGTATTCCCCTATCTTCAGAAACGCCAGCCGGAAGTGATCCGTTCTCAAATGATCAAGATCTGCGGTCATGGGGAGAGCCAGGTGGAGGATAAGATTCTCGACCTCATTGACGGCCAGTCCAATCCGACCATTGCCACCTATGCAAAGACGGCAGAGGTGCATTTAAGGGTCACTGCAAAGGCATCAGACGAGGATGAGGCAAAAGGCCTTTTAAAGCCGGTGGTAAAGGAAATTAAAAGCCGTTTTGGGGACGATGTATATACTACAAAAGAGGAAGAAACCATTGAAATGGCAGTTGTCCGCCTCCTTAAAAAATATGAGCTGACAGTGACCACGGCAGAATCCTGTACAGGAGGCCTGATTGCAGGCCGTCTGGTGAATGTGCCGGGGGCTTCCCAGGTGTTTCGGGAAGGCTTTATCACCTATTCCAACAAGGCAAAGAGAAAGCTTCTTGATGTGAGCAAAAGCACTTTAAAGAAATACGGTGCTGTCAGTGAACAGACTGCCAAGGAAATGGCGATCGGAGGTGTTTTTGCAGCCGATGCAGATGTCTGTATTGCAGTAACAGGGATCGCAGGACCGGATGCGGAGGGAGAAAAGCCCGTTGGTCTTGTTTACATGGCCTGCTATACAAAAGATAAGGTTCAGGTGGAAGAATATCACTTTAAAGGGAACCGGGAAAAGATCAGGGAACAGTCCGTGGTAAAGGCACTGGATCTGCTGCGCCGTTCCATTCTTAAGAATTACCATTCATGAAACCTTCCGGGAGGAGAGAAAAGTGGAAACCCGTTTGCTGAAGAAACAGATGACTGCAGCGTACCAGTACTCTTACGTAAGGCTGGTGCTGAATTATTATACTTTATTTGAGACCATTGGAGAAAAACCGGTAATTTCTGAGCGGATCATTTCCTGCTGCGGGCAGCTTAACGGCCTGCTTAAGGAGCATTTCTCCGGAAAGGATGTGGAAGAGGAGCTGCTTAAGCTTCGCAGGGACATCACCCATGAAGTGGAAATCCTGACTTCCTACACCGACTGTTTTCAGATTTATGAATATGTTTTAAACCGCATGGAACGGAAGTTTAAGACTCTGCCGGAAACTGGGTTTGATGATGAAAGCTTTGCAAAACGTCTTACAGAATTTGTAACGGATACCAAGGAAACTGCCGTTATGAACGGAAGGATCAGACAGATCATCGGGCAGCTTCCGGTCCGCCTGACCAAACAGAAGTTTTTCAGCCTTGTTATGGAAGGGCTGTCCGTTTATATTGGTTCTCCAAAAGAAAGCCTTCAGGATATGATGTATACCCTTTCCACGGAATCCATGGCAAAGCTTCCATTGGGAATGGAAGAGGGGCATAAGGACTTTTTTGAGGTTTTGGAGCAGTTCCGCCATGGGGATTATAAGACCATGACCGCCGAAGGATATGAGGAGGCCGCTGCAAAGCTCGCTCTTGCCTGTGAGGGACTTACGGATGAATCTGGGCTTTATATTATGCTTCAGGATATTATCAACGATTTTTGCGTTCTGGTATTTGCAAAGCCGGAAGCGGTTATTGATGTAAAGGAAGAGGAGTTTTACTCCTCCATGACAGGGGAGATTCTGGAAAAGTTCAGAAAAGAGGACTATTCTCCTGTAAAAGATGATTTTTTTGACAGACTCACCCAGCTGGAGGGGAGGCAGGAGGCCTATTATGAGCGCTATTTAAGGGCTGAACTGCCGGAAGAGAGCGATGAGTGGAATAAGAACCCGGATTATGTAAAGGCTGTAAATGTGGACAAGCTTTTATCGGGAAGCAGCTTTGTGGAATTAAAAGAGGCAGGCAAAAGAGTGGAAACAGTCCTTGTTGACCGCTCCTATCTGGAGGAAAAGACTGGAGAGTATTTCAAGGAGCTTGAGGAGGTATTTTCCGTTGTTTCCAGGCCTGTGGCCCGGGCCATAATGGCCAAGGTTTTATCAGACCTTCCTGTTTACTTTAATTCTATTGATGAAATAAAGGAATATATTGAGGGAAGTCTTAAAAGCTGCCTGGATGAAGCGGAAAAGGAAACTTGCAAGGAATTATTGGAAGAGCTGATGGATTATGAAAATAAGCTGGTATGACCGTTTATACGTAGGCGAAAAAGCGAAAAAGAAACGTTACCGGATCATTCAGAAGATCCGCAGATCAAAGCCCGGCCCCGGGATTTATGTGATTACGCCAGCTGTAAATGGGAATAATATACTTGATATCTATCCGGCAATGACTCTTTCAGAGCCTTTTTACCGGGAAAAAGAGTTTCTCATTTTGGGCATTGCCTCCGGTTACTGGGAGGCGTTAGAGGTGGCCGGGAGTATCGTCAGTGATATGTACCGGAAAACAGGAGGCTTCGATCTGCCTGCTTTTATAGGGAACCCCCTTTCAGGGACGCCTTTGTGCCCGGAATGTATGGGCGAAAATAATGAAAGAGGCCGGTAAGGTGTGAGGTGTTCATGCTTCATATAATTTTGTTTATACTTAAAATCTTAGGGCTGCTGGTGCTCATTGTTTTAGGGCTTATCCTTACTGTGGTTCTGCTGGTTCTCCTGGTTCCTGTCCGGTATCAGGCAGAGGGATCTTATAACGGGAAGGTGAAGGGGAAAGCCAGAATTACCTGGCTGCTACATATCCTTTCCGTGAAGGTTCAATACGAGGAAGATGTATTGGCCACGGTCCGGTTCTTTGGTTTCCGTATTGGAAAGCCGAAGAAACTGGATTCGGAACTTAAGGAAGCAGAAGATATCATGGTTCAGGCCATGGAAGTAATGGAACCGGAAGCCTTAAAAGAAGTACGGGAAGTAAAAGATGAGATTCATGACAGGATCCGGGAGGAACCCGGGAACCTGCCCCCTCCAAGGGAAGAACCCAAAGAGAAACCAAAGGAAGAACCAGAGGCCGGCACCAAGAGGAAAAAAGGATTGGGAGTGCCGAAGTTATTTGCAGGGCTTAAGAAGAAGGTTCTCACGGCTTTTACAAAACTTAAGTTTTTTTTCCGGCGGATCTGTGATACACTGAAAACAATAAAAGATAAAAAGGACGAGATCCACGCCCTGATTTCCAGTAAGGAAAACCAGAGGACAGTAAAGCTGCTCATCAGGCAGGGAAAAAAACTGTTCCGCCATATCCTGCCGCGAAAAGGAAAGGGAAATATAACTTTTGGCTTTGACGATCCATATTTAACCGGCCAGGTGCTCACCTATGCAAGCGCTGTTTATCCGTTTTGCCATAAGTATTTAAACCTGTATCCGGTGTTTGACCGGACCGTATTTACGGCAGAAGGAAATTTCCGGGGCAGGATCCGGATGGGAACGGTTCTTCTCATTGGATCAAGGATGCTGCTTGATAAGAATTTCAGGCATTTGTTAAAGAAATGGCTTCGTTAAAGACGGTTGCAGCTCAGACATTTTGCTGCGCCCATTGAAGCTGTTGCTTGGATTGAAATGATAAAGGAGGAAATGCTTAACGTGGCAGAGAATTATTTTACATCTACGGTAGAATCGCTGTTTAAAGGAATGGATTCTTTTGTGGCGACAAAAACCGTGGTAGGAGATGCGGTAAAGGTGGATGATACCATCATCCTGCCTTTGGTGGATGTGACCTGCGGCATGGCTGCCGGATCCTTTGCGGAAAATGCAAAGCAAAACGGGGCCGGAGGCATGCATGCAAAGATGAGTCCCAGTGCAGTGCTGATCATTCAGAACGGAGTGACAAAGCTGGTAAATATCAAGCAGCAGGATGCTGTGACAAAAATTCTGGATATGGTTCCGGATTTTGTCAACAAATTTGCAGGCGGTTCCAAAGAGGTTTCTCCGGAAGCCTTAAAGGTGGCGGAAGAGATGGCTGCTGCAAAGGACGAGAAAAAAGCGGAAGAATAAGAAGGGGATAAGCCGCATAGGATGTCATATAGCCTGAATGGATTGAGGGATGATATGAGAAGAGTATTCGGACTTATGCTGTTCTGCTTCGGAGCGGGTATGGCAGTCCTGCTTTTTATCCCGGCAACTATCGTTACGATTTTATTTATCATCGGATGTCTGGTACTGGGATATAACCTGTTCAGCTGCTGATCAAGCAATGCTGTTAAAATAAATGGGGCCTTCCTTTAAAAGGCCCCATGAAGCGCCCTTTGGCCATATCCTGACATCCGGTAAAGAAGGATGGGCTATGCCTGGAAACCATGGGCAATTATATGGAAAAGACAAAAAAATACTCCTGACTGATATCAGCCAGGAGTTTCCTTCGATTAAGCTCTTTCAACTAGTCCGGATCTTAAGCAGGAAGTACATACGTACATCTTCTTAGCGCCGCCATTAACTTTTACTTTAACGGACTTCACATTTGCTTTCCACATTTTATTGGATCTTCTATGGGAATGGCTCACCGCGTTGCCAAAGTGAGCAGCTTTTTCACAAATTGCACATTTAGCCATGATTGCACCTCCTTAAAAGCTACTTGGATTTTTTATGGTTGAAAAATCCACAACAAATGTATGATAACAGAAAATGCACTATTTTGCAAGTGAAAAATAAAAATTTGTTTCTTTTTTTGGAAAAATCATGTATAATTAAATAAGACAGAAAGAACGGAGGTAGAGACTATGAAGGGTTATATTAATAATAAACTGGGCGAGATCCAGGTGAGCCCTGATGTTATCGCTATGTATGCCGGAACAACCGCAGTGGAATGCTTCGGTATTGTCGGTATGGCGGCTGTCAGCATGAAAGATGGACTTGTTAAGCTTTTAAAGAGGGAAGGCCTGACTCACGGAATCAATGTGAACATCCAGGACAACCATATCACCATTGATTTCCATGTGATTGTAGCATATGGAGTCAGCATTTCTGCAGTGGCAGATAATTTAATTGAAAGTGTAAAATACAAAGTAGAAGCATTCACCGGTATGACGGTAGATAAGATTAACATCTTTGTCGAAGGCGTAAGAGTGATTGATTAAGGAGGAAACTACCTGTGGGTATGAAGTATATAGACGCCAAAATGCTGCAAAAGGCATTTCTGGCAGGAGCAAAGGGACTGGAAGCGAAGAAAGAGTGGATTAATGAACTGAATGTGTTTCCAGTGCCGGATGGTGATACCGGAACAAACATGACTATGACGATCATGGCGGCAGCGAAGGAAGTGGCCGCCATTGAAAATCCTACCATGGAAGCCTTGGCTAAGGCAATTTCCTCCGGTTCTTTAAGAGGAGCAAGAGGAAACTCCGGTGTAATCCTGTCTCAGCTGTTCCGGGGCTTTACAAGAGAAATTGCCTCAGTGGACCAGGTGACTGCTACTGTTCTGGCAAACGCCCTTGTAAGAGCATCGGAAACTGCGTACAAAGCAGTTATGAAGCCCAAAGAGGGAACCATTCTTACCGTTGCCAGAGGCATGGCTGAAAAGGCTGCCGAGCTGGTTACAGAGACAGAAGATATCCTTGAGTTCTGCCAGAAGGTGATCGATCACGGTGATTACGTATTGAGTCAGACTCCGGAAATGCTTCCGGTTTTAAAACAGGCCGGTGTGGTGGATTCCGGCGGCCAGGGGCTTATGCAGGTTATGAAGGGAATCCTTGACTGTCTCATGGGCAAGGAAGTGGATGTATCCGTAGAAGGCGTAAAGCGGCCTGATGCCTTTGCAGGAGCCCATGGAGCAAAAACTGATGACATTGACATTAAATTCGGTTACTGCACTGAATTTATCATTAATCTGGAAAACAACTATGATGATAAGACGGAGCATGAATTTAAGGGATATTTAGAATCCATCGGCGATTCCATTGTGGTTGTTTCAGATGATGACATGGTAAAGGTTCACGTCCATACCAATGACCCGGGGCTTGCTATTCAGAAAGCCCTTACTTACGGCTCATTATCCCGCATGAAGATCGATAATATGAGGGAAGAGCACCAGGAAAAGTTAATTAAGGATTCTGAAAAACTGGCTGCGCAGCAGAAAGCTGATGAAGAAAAAAAAGCGGAGAAGAGAAAAGCCTATGGTTTTATTTCCGTATCTGCCGGGGAAGGCCTTGACGGTATATTCCGCGGGATCGGAGCTGATTATTTAATCCAGGGCGGCCAGACCATGAATCCCAGCACAGAGGATATGCTAAATGCCATTGAGCGGGTGAATGCGGATACCATCTACATTCTGCCCAACAATAAAAACATCATATTGGCAGCCGAACAGGCGAAAAGTCTGGTGGAAGATAAGAAGGTCATTGTGATCCCTTCAAAAACCATACCTCAGGGTATCACTGCTATCATTAATTTTGCTCCGGATTTATCTCCTGAGGACAATGAAAAGATCATGACAGAAGAGATGAGCCGCGTGAAAACCGGACAAGTTACCTATGCGGTCCGCAATACCGTGATCGATGATATTGAGATCACGGAAGGGGACATCATGGCATTAGGGGACAAAGGAATCCTGGCGGTTGGAAAGGATATTGAGCCAACGGTGCTGGAAGCCATGGAAGCCATGGTGGAAGAGGAATCTGAATTGGTGACCGTTTATTACGGCAAAGATGTTAAGGAAGAGGATGCAAAAGCGCTTAAGGAAAAAGCGGAAGAGCTGTTTTCCCACTGCGAGGTAGAGCTTCATGCAGGGGGCCAGCCGATTTATTATTATCTCATATCCGTAGAATAAAAAGAGCCAGCGGCATTTTTTATACCGGGCAGATGAAGTCCTGTCTGCCCGGTTTTGCTATGCAGGAAATAAGAAAGGAGGGGAGCTGTTTTTGAACCGGGAGCCAATTGATTCCTTAAAAGGAATCGGAGATAAAACAGGAAAGTTGTTTCAGAAGGTGGGAGTGATGACCACCAGCGACCTTCTGGAATATTATCCGAGAGCCTATGATACCTATGAGGAGCCTTCCCCCATTGGGGAGCTGAAACCGGATCAGGTGATGACCGTGGCCGGAATGCTTTATAAGACTCCTGATGTAAAGCGGTACAGCCACATCCAGGTCATTACAACCACGTTAAAGGATACGACTGGTACCCTTTTGCTCACCTGGTACAATATGCCTTACCTTCACTCCACCTTAAAGGCAGGGATGCGGGCTGTTTTCCGGGGCCGGGTTGTGAAGAAAAGCGGCCGCCTTACTATGGAACAGCCTGAGGTATTTACGGCAGAGGCCTATGAACAGGTGATTCATTCCATGCAGCCCATTTATGGCCAGACCAAGGGGCTTAGCAATAAAACCATTGTCAGGGCCCAGAAGCAGGCTTTAAGCTTACGAAGCATGGTGCGGGATTATATGCCGGCCGATTTGCGTAAAAAGTATGAACTGGCGGAATATAATTTTGCACTTGAACATATTCATTTTCCGACGGACCGGAGCGAACTGTTATTTGCCAGAAAAAGACTGGTGTTTGACGAGTTTTTTCTATTTCTTATGGCGGTCCGCCGTTTAAAGGACCGCAGGGAAGATAAGAAAAGCGCCTATGTCCTGAGTCTTTCCCCGGAAGCGGAGGCATTAAAAAATGGCCTTCCCTATTCCCTTACCAATGCCCAGCAAAAAGTTTTAGATGAAATCTACGGCGATCTGTCAGGAGGGCGGGTCATGAACCGCCTGATTCAGGGAGATGTAGGCTCCGGAAAGACGATCATTGCCATACTCGCCCTTTTACAGGCAGCGTATAACGGATATCAGGGAGCACTTATGGCGCCTACGGAAGTGTTGGCAAAACAGCATTTTGAATCCATGACAGAGCTGTTTGAAGCTCATCAGATTAATAAAAAGCCAATACTTGTTACAGGTTCCATGACTGCAAAGGAAAAAAGGATCGCTTATGAGAAAATCGCTTCCCATGAAGCGGATATCATTATCGGCACTCATGCCCTTATTCAGGAGAAGGTGGTATACGACAATCTGGCACTGGTGATTACTGATGAACAACACCGGTTCGGGGTGGGCCAGCGGGAAATGTTAGGAAAAAAGGGTGAAGAGCCTCACGTGCTTGTAATGAGCGCCACGCCTATTCCCAGAACTCTGGCTATTATTATTTACGGGGATCTGGACATTTCTGTCATTGACGAGCTGCCTGCGAACCGTCTTCCTATTAAAAACTGTGTTGTGGATACAGGATACAGGAAGAAAGCCTATGAATTTATCCGGAAAGAGATTGCAGATGGCCGTCAGGCCTATGTGATTTGCCCCATGGTCGAGGCCAGCGAGATGATTGATGCGGAAAATGTGCTGGATTATACAAAAAACCTGCGGGAGGCGCTTCCGGGAATTTCTGTGGAATATCTTCACGGAAAAATGAAACCAAAGGAAAAAAACGGGATCATGGAGAGGTTTGCCTGCGGGGAAATCAAGATCCTGGTTTCCACCACAGTCATCGAAGTAGGAGTCAACGTTCCCAATGCAACGGTCATGATGATTGAAAATGCGGAACGCTTTGGCCTGGCCCAGCTTCACCAGCTAAGAGGGCGTGTGGGGCGGGGGAGATACCAGTCTTACTGCATTATGGTGGGGGCATCAGATCAGGAGGGGACAAAAGAGCGTCTGGATATTTTAAATCAGTCCAATGACGGCTTTTTTATCGCTTCAGAGGATTTAAAGCTCCGGGGACCGGGGGATATTTTCGGCCTTAAGCAGAGCGGGGATCTGGAATTTAAACTGGGGGATATTTTTACAGATGCAAACCTGTTAAAGACCGTATCAGAGGAAGTGAAGCGGCTTTTTACGGAGGATCCGGAGCTGGAAAAAGAGGAACATCAGGAGCTTAAGGGAAAACTGCAGGAGTATCTGGAGAGAAGCTATGATAAGCTTAATTTGTAGGGAAAATTTTCTGATTTTTGCTGGAAATATTTGCAATTATCGACAGAAAATGATAAACTTATCTACGTAAAATTGTCACAGTAAGGAAACAGGAGGAATTATATGAGTAGAAAAGCTTTAAAAATGGATGCAAAAAACGCCATGAGAGAGGCACTTGTAAGCCCTTATATGGTCACAATAATTTTAGGTATTATTACGATTGTATTTTCTGTTGTACAGGGATTTTTAGACATATGGGAGGGCATGATAAATAATGCCGTCGCTTATGAAGATCTGAGTCAGATAGGAGCATTTACGGCAAGCAGCATTATTTTCATGATTATTTATTTTATTGTCAGTACTATTCTCCAGTTTGGGTATCAGTCTTACTGTTTAAAGGTTGCAAACAGGGATCAAACTATGTCATATGGGGATTTATTCGGCTCAGTAAGGTATTTGTTAAAAGCCTTGGGACTGGTTCTTATGATGACCTTGCTTACTGTATTGTGGACCCTGCTTTTCATCATTCCGGGAATCATCGCTGCTTACCGCTATTCACAGGCTGTTTTTATTATGGTTGAGGATCCCGATAAAGGCGTCATGCAGTGCATCCGGGAAAGCAAGGAAATGATGATAGGCCATAAATGGGAATATTTTGTTCTGGAATTGTCCTTTATTTTATGGCAGCTATTAGGCCTTGTGACCTGCGGTCTGGCTTTCATTTATGTACATCCCTATACAAATGTTACTTTAGCTAATTATTATAATGCAATAAAGCCGAATACGGTTGTATATGAGGAAACGTCTATGTTTGATTAACAGTCCAAAGGGTTCAATTCTTTTTTAAGAGGTTGAACCCTTGGATCATTTATGAGGGGTTTCCAGCATATACCGCAAACAAATGGAGGAGCACAAAAGATGAATTGTGTGTTAATTGGAATTGCCGGAGGAACCGGCTCAGGGAAGTCGACTTTTACCAACCGGTTAAAGGCTGCGTTTGGCGACGACATTGCGGTTATTTACCATGATAATTATTATAAAAAGCAGGATGAGCTTTCTTTTGAAGAAAGGAAGAAGATGAATTACGATCATCCGGAAGCTTTTGAAACAGAGCTTTTGCTGGAACAGCTTCAGGCGCTGCGGGATGGAAATGAAGTCGAATGCCCTGTTTATGATTATTCCATGCACAACCGTTCCAGGAAAGTGGTAAAGGTGGAGCCTAAAAAGGTTATTCTGGTGGAAGGGATCCTGGTTTTTGCAGATGAGCGCCTAAGGCGCATGTTTGATATAAAAATTTTTGTGGAGGCTGATGCTGATGAGCGGATCCTTCGCCGTGTGATCCGTGACGTAAAAGAAAGAGGACGGGATATTGAGGGTGTTGTGGAGCAGTATCTCACTACAGTTAAGCCCATGCACTATTTGTATGTGGAACCTACAAAGCCTCTGGCAGATGTTATTATAAACAGCGGAATGAATGAGGTTGCGTTTCAGCTGGTGAAAACCAATATTGAAAAGATATTGGAGACCGGAAAAGGAGATTAAAAACCCCGTCTGTATGAGAACGTTTATGAGGCCTCAAATTTTTTCCTGAAAATAACATTTTACGAAAAACCTTCTAGTGTATTTCATTGTATTCTTGCCATAATAGGAGTGTAGCACAAAACACACCATGAATTAAATAAAACAAAAACATGGTGAATAGATGAAAAGGAGGCATATCATTATGTCAGGAAGATCTAATACTACAAATGTACCAGAGGCAAAAGAGGCAATGGATCGTTTTAAAATGGAAGTTGCCAACGAAATCGGTGTTCCGTTAACCAACGGTTATAACGGTAACTTAACATCTGCACAGAATGGTTCCGTAGGCGGTTATATGGTTAAGAAGATGATCGAAGCCCAGGAAAGACAGATGGCAGGTAAATAACCTGTAAAAAACAAAAAAAGTACCCTTCGGAAATAAAGATTATATCCGGTAAATACGGATAAATAGAAGGGAAACAGGGAGCTGCGGTTTTCATAACTGATAATCAGTTATGGGAGCTGCAGCTCCTATCTTTTTTTGGGATTATGGTTTTAAGTTGATTTGTAAATGGGAGGTTAACTGGGGAAAAGTGTAACTTTTGGTTGTATATCTTATGAATTCATACTATAATATCCACGAAAGCAATGAGCAGTGCGAAACAGAAAGCCAAAAAAAATTCGTCGTGCTCGCACGTAAGAATTTTTTTTGGCTTTCTGTTTCCCAGGGCGAACGCCCGTGGGGCGGGGGGNNNNCCCCCCGCCCCACTGCGGACTTACGTCAAAGCATTTAGCATTCAAAAAAAGTGAGGAATCATATCATGAGAGTAATCGCAGGAAAAGCCAGAAGGCTTGCGCTAAAAACCATAGAAGGCCAGGACACACGTCCTACCACGGACAGGATTAAGGAAACGCTTTTTAATATGATTCAAGGGGACATGCCCGGGTGCTGTTTTCTGGACTTATTTTCCGGAAGCGGGGCCATTGGGATCGAAGCATTGAGCCGTGGAGCAGAACTTGCGGTTATGCTGGAACAAAACCCCAGAGCCGCAGAATGCATCCGTGAAAATTTAAAAACCACAAAACTGGAAGATAATGCCATTGTAATGAACTGTGATGTCATGACAGGACTTGGCAGGCTGGAAGAGAAAGGCCATGTGTTTGACTTTATATTCATGGACCCTCCTTATGATGCTGGCTGGGAAAAGCGGGTTTTACAGTACCTGGCCGATTCTCCCCTGATCCATGAGGACACCACCATCATTGTGGAAGCCTCCCTGGACACCACTTTTGACTATCTGGAAGAAATGGGATACGGAATCATAAGAGAAAAGGTTTATAAGACCAATAAACATGTGTTTGCAGCAAGAAAAGAATGATAGGAAATGGGAGAGACCATATGAGAAAAGCAGTGTATCCGGGAAGCTTTGATCCGGTGACCTTTGGCCATCTGGATATAATTGAACGTTCTGCCAGGATGTCGGATCATTTGATCATAGGAGTTTTAAATAATAATTCAAAAACGCCGTTGTTTTCTGTAGAAGAACGTGTTAATATGTTAAAGAGCCTTACCAAAAACCTTTCTAACGTGGAGGTAAAATCGTTTGGTGGGCTTTTGGTTGATTTTGTACGAGCTAATCAGGCGGATGCGGTCATCCGCGGGCTCCGGGCTGTAACGGATTTTGAATATGAATTGCAGATCGCACAGACCAACCGGGTTATGGCACCGGAGATTGATACTGTGTTTTTGACGACGAATTTAAAATATTCTTACTTGAGTTCCAGCATTGTGAAGGAGATTGCCGCCTATGGTGGAGAGATAAACACGTTTGTCCCCGCATGTGTTGCGGAGCGTGTAATGAAGAAGATAGAAGACAGAATGAAATAAGAGTAAGGAGTGTTCGTATTATGATGAGCAGAATTGAACAGTTAATCGGTGAAATTGAAGAATATATTGACAGCTGCAAGTACCAGCCCCTTTCCAACAGCAAGATCGTGGTCAACAGAGATGAGTTGGAAGAGCTTCTGGTGGAGCTTCGTCTGCGCATTCCCGATGAGATTAAACAGTATCAGAAGATTATCAGCAACCGTGATGCCATTATAAATGAAGCCCGCCAGCAGGCGGATTCCATTCTGGCCCAGGCCAATGCTCAGACAAATGAGCTGGTCAATGAGCATGAGATCATGCAGAAAGCATATGCCCAGGCCAATGATATCATTGAACAGGCCAACAGCCAGGCCCAGCAGATTGTGGAACAGGCGGTTTCTGATGCCAACGGCATCAGGCAGAGTTCTGTTCAGTATACGGACGACATGTTAAAGAGCCTTCAGACCATTATCAGCCATTCCATGGAAGGCGCTCAGGGCCGTTTTGACGCTTTTATGACTTCCATGCAGTCAAGCTATGACATCGTCTCTTCCAACCGCCAGGAGCTGACAGGAGCTGTCACCCCCATGGCAGCACCAGAAGAAAACGGGCCAACAGAATAAAAAATATAATGGTAAGGAAGCTGTGAAGCACTTTCCAGGTTACATAGTGCCGGATGGATAATCCGGCATTTTTTATAACACTCTTTGTCTGAAAGATGCCGGACAATCCTCCGAATGCGGTCACGACTCCGATCCATAAGCCTCCGGATATTCCTGAAAAGGCCTGGGATACGGCTTTGATCCCTGTGGTGATTTCCACAAATCCCAGGATGACAGCCTTATATTGGGGAACGTTTATGGGAAGTTTTGCTATGTAAAGGGCAAGGATGGAAAAAAGCATGATATATCCCCCTATTTTTACCATGACCTCGCAGGAATCCATCAGGCTTTCATCAAAGGATTTGTAGGACTCCCTGGTTACTGGCATGGATCTGGCAGGCCCGTTGATGCCATAATAGCTCTTTGCCGCAATGGAAAGAGGAATTATGGGCAGGTAGATACAGGCGAGGAGAAGCCAGACCGGCACTGACGGAGGAAGTCCTGCGGCTGCATAACCTAACAGGAACATGGGGCTTGGATGATTGCAGATGGCTAAAAGGTATTTTCCTTCTTTTTCGGAAATCCGGTTATTATCCATGAAATCACTGCAGGTCCTGGCTCCCATGGGATAACCGCAGAGAAGGCCGGAAATCAGGGTATAGCTTCCCGCATCCGAGAGACAAAAAAACTGGTGCAGGATTCGCCTGATAGGAAAAATAAGGATGCGGATTGCATTTAAGGCTACAATGACATTGGAACAGATCATAAAGGGCAAAAGAGTGGGCACCACCACAGATCCCCATAAAACCAGTCCGTTTCTTGCCCCTTCAAAGGCTGTGGAAGGAAAACGGAGCAGCAGAATCAAAGCGGCAACGGAAAGCAGACGGAAAAAGGATTTTTTCATGTACACCTGAATAGATTGTTTTATACAATTATATGAAATGGCATGACTGATATGATGGTGATTCTTCTTTTCATCCTGATCCTTTCCGTTTTCCAGGTGACAATGATCGATTATCTTTACAATAATCCCACGTTCTACCAGCTGGATGCTTATACCTGGGAAAGTGATGATTTCAGAAACTTAGAGCTTGGGAAAATGGTGGCGGAATGGGATTCTATTGATTATGATACTTTGACCTCCCTGATGGTGGAGCACCAGTATGATTTAACCGGGGTAACAGACCAGGATACCCATACGGACAGACTTTTAAAGGTAAAGCCTGCGGAATACCGGAAGCTTCGCCAGGCTTATGAAACCCTGTTGACTGATTTGAAATTTTTTCCGGTTCCATTAACCACCATTCCCGGTTCTCCGGATATAAGCTACCAAAACGGCTGGATGGATACAAGAACCTATGGAGGGGAACGGGGGCATGAAGGCTGTGACATCATGGGAACAGAACAGCCCAGAGGCTATTATCCGGTGGTCAGTATGAGCGACGGGGTAGTGGAAAAGGTTGGGTGGCTGGAAAAAGGCGGCTGGAGGATCGGGATACGGGCTCCCAAAGGGTCGTATTTATACTATGCCCATCTTTACGGCTACAGCAGGCAGTGGAAGGTTGGGGATGAGGTAAAGGCTGGAGAGCTTTTGGGATTTATGGGAGACACAGGCTATAGCCAGGTGGAAGGGACTACAGGCAATTTCCCCGTGCATTTGCATGTGGGGATCTATTTGAGGACCGATCATCATGAGGAGATGAGCGTGAATCCTTATTGGGTTTTAAGATATCTGGAGAAATACCGGTTGAAATATTCATATTAGTTATATCATGAAAACAAAAAAATGTTTTCATAATCCGATGGCTTTTATGGAAACTTGCCTTGCAAATTTCCACAAGCTATATTAAGATTGCTTACATAGGCATAATTTACTGAATGAAGGCAAGGTACACGGTCTGAATGCAGTAAATCAGCCGTTCGGTGAGCCAAAGGCAAATCGGACTTCCTTGATACAAGATGGGAGCGACAACGTGAAAGAACGGAAGATTTCGGAAGAATTTTTATACAGGATGAAAGAGTTATTAGGGGAAGAGGAGTATGAGGCGTACTTAAAAAGCTTTGAAGAGGAACGGCTTTATGGGCTGCGCGTCAATACTCTTAAAATAACCCCGGAAAAATTTGCAGAAATGACATCCCTTAAGCTAAAGCCCGTTCCCTGGATCCATAACGGTTTTTACTATGAGGGAGAAGAACGTCCGGCCAAAGATCCTTATTATTACGCCGGGCTTTACTATCTCCAGGAACCCAGTGCCATGACGCCGGCAAATCTGCTGACCGTGGTTCCGGGAGATAAGGTTCTTGATTTATGCGCAGCCCCTGGAGGCAAGAGCACGGAGCTGGGAGCAAAGCTGGAAGGAAAAGGACTTTTAGTATCCAATGACATCAGCAATTCCAGGGCAAAGGCCTTATTAAAGAACCTGGAATTGTGGGGAATTGAGAATATTTGTGTCACCAGTGAGGAACCAAAGAAATTAAAGGAAGCCTTCGGTGATTTTTTTGATAAAATACTGGTTGACGCCCCCTGCTCCGGAGAAGGAATGTTCCGCAAGGATGCAGATATGGTGAAAAGCTATGAAGAACACGGACCAGAGTATTATGCTGGAATACAAAGGGAAATCATGGATCAGGCGGTGGATATGCTGGCTCCCGGAGGGCTTCTTTTGTATTCCACCTGTACGTTTTCAGTCTGCGAAAATGAGGATATTATCAGCCGTACTCTGGAATGCCATGAAGAAATGGAGCTGATTAAGCTTCCTTTTTTTGAAGGGGCAAGCAAAGGGATCGGCCTTACAGGCTGCCTCCGCCTCTTTCCGCATAAGATCAGGGGAGAAGGCCATTTTATGGCATTGTTAAAAAAGAAGGGATCCCCGGCAGGATGTGAGGCATGGGGAAAGAATGCCAGAAAACAGTCTCCTCTTCCTGAGGAGCTTTCTGATTTCCTTTCCATGGTTTCAAAGCCTTTGGAGCGCTCCCGTATCAGGATAAAGAATGATGCTGTTTACTATCTGCCGGAACATTTTCCGGAGGCTGCAAAGGGGTTGCGCTATCTCAGAACCGGACTTTTTCTGGGAGAGTTGAAAAAGGGCCGTTTTGAACCGGGACAGGCGTTTGCAATGGTCTTAAAACCGGAAGAGTTTAAACAGACCATTTCCTGGGAAAAGCAGGATGAGAGAGTGATCCGCTATTTAAAAGGAGAAACCATTTTCTTAAAGGAAGAGGAAGAACAGGTAAAGGGCTGGTGCCTCATCTGCGTGGAAGGTTTTCCTCTTGGCTTTGCCAAGGGAAGCAAGGCTGTATTGAAAAACAAATACTATCCGGGATGGCGGTGGCAATGATAAAGGAATTAAGAATTGATAAATATTTAACAGAGATGGGAGAAGGAACCCGGAGCCAGATCAAGGAAATGGCCAGAAAAGGCAGGATATCTGTTGACGGTATACCTGAGAAAAGGGCGGAGCGGAAAATCCATCCGGAACAGAACCAGGTATCCGTTGATGGGCGTTTGGTGTCCTATGTCCGGTATGAATACTATATGCTGAACAAGCCTCAGGGCGTGGTATCTGCCACAGAAGACTCCCGTTATGAGACCGTGGTCAGCCTTATTAAGTCACGGAAACGGGATGATCTTTTCCCGGTAGGCCGGTTGGATATTGACACAGAGGGACTTCTGCTCATCACCAATGACGGAGACCTGGCTCATCAGCTTTTGTCTCCGAAAAAGCATGTGGACAAGGTTTATTTCGCCCGGGTGGAAGGGGAGCTTCCGCAGGATGCAAAGGAGCGGATGAAGGAAGGGCTGGTGCTTTCCGATGGAACGCCCACCATGCCCGCTCATTTGGAAGTGCTGAAGCAGGGAAAGGAAGAAGCACCTTCCGAAATCCGGCTGACCATACGGGAAGGAAAATTCCATCAGGTGAAACGGATGTTTGAAACTCTTGGGTGCTGTGTGATATACTTAAAACGGATGTCTATGGGAAGCCTTATCCTTGATGAAGCGTTAAAGCCGGGAGAATACCGCCCGCTTTCAGAGGAAGAGATCCGGAAACTAAAGAGTCATTGAAACACCCTTGGGTATACCTTTATGCCCAATAGGGCAGGGTGGGTTCTGCCCAAAGTACGTAGGCAATTATATGGAAAGGAAGACAAAAGCAGAGGATGTTAGAGGAAAAGAAAGCCGTGATTTTTGATCTGGATGGAACCTTGGTTGATTCCATGTGGATGTGGAAATCCATTGATATAGAATTTCTTGGCAGCAGAGGACTTGCATGCCCGGAGGATTTACAAAAGGATATTGAAGGGATGAGCTTTACGGAAACCGCATTTTATTTTAAAGAACGTTTCAGATTGAAGGAAACTCTGGAAGAGATCAAGGGCGTATGGACGGAAATGTCCATTGAAAAATACCGGAATGAGGTCTGGTTAAAGCCGGGGGCAGGTGAATTTCTCAAATATATTGCCAAAAAGGGATTAAAGGCGGGAATTGCCACCAGCAACGGAAGGCAGATGGTGGATGCGGTGATTGATTCTTTAAATATCGGGCAATATTTTCAGGTAGTGGCTACCTCTTGTGAGGTGACTGCCGGAAAACCTGCGCCGGATATTTATTTAAAGGTGGCCGGAGAGCTTTCCGTATCTCCTGTTCATTGCCTGGTTTTTGAGGATGTTCCTGCCGGGATTATGGCTGGAAAGCGGGCAGGAATGACTGTTTGCGCCATTGATGATGAATTTTCCAGGGAGATGGAAGCGGAAAAGCGGCAGCTGGCCGACTACTTTATATACGACTATCACCAGATACTCAATAGAAACGGAGAAAATTCATGATGCACGATTATCTTCCCATGAGCCGGTCTGATATGAACATCAGGGGGTGGAAGCAATGTGACTTTATATATGTCACCGGCGATGCCTATGTGGATCACCCGTCCTTTGGCCATGCCATTATCAGCCGCCTTTTGGAAGCCCATGGTTATAAGGTGGGCATCATATCCCAGCCGGACTGGAAGGATCGGGCAAGCATTCAGGTGTTAGGGGAACCACGCCTTGGATTCCTGGTTTCCGGCGGAAACATGGACTCCATGGTAAACCATTATTCTGTTTCAAAAAAACGCAGGCAGCAGGATGCCTATACCCCGGGCGGAGTTATGGGAAAGCGTCCCGATTATGCGGTCACGGTTTACTGCAATCTGATCCGGTCCGTATATAAAAAAGCGCCTGTTATCATTGGCGGCATTGAAGCCAGCCTAAGGCGTCTGGCCCATTACGATTACTGGGCAGACCGATTGAAGCATTCCATTCTCATTGATTCCCAGGCAGATTTAATCTCTTACGGGATGGGGGAAAAGTCCATTGTGGAAATTGCGGATGCCTTAAACAGCGGGATTGATATCAAGGACATCACCTTTATAGACGGTACGGTTTATAAGACCGACAGCCTGGAATCCGTATACGATGCTCTGATCCTCCCTTCCTTTGATAAAATGAAGGCTGATAAGCTGGAATATGCGAAAAGCTATTATATTCAGTATAATAACACGGACCCATTTACAGGAAAGCGCCTGGCAGAGCCGTATAAGGATAATTTATTTGTGGTTCAGAATCCGCCTGCAAAGCCCCTTTCCATGGAGGAGATGGATGAGGTATATGCCCTTCCCTATATGAGGGATTATCATCCTTCCTATGAGGAGCTTGGAGGAGTTCCTGCCATCCGGGAGATTAAATTCAGCCTGATCAGCAACCGGGGTTGTTTCGGCGCCTGCAGCTTCTGTGCTCTTACCTTCCATCAGGGCAGGATCATACAGGCCAGAAGCCATGATTCCCTTATAGAAGAGGCCAGGCTTTTGACAGAGGAGCCGGACTTTAAAGGATATATCCATGACGTAGGAGGGCCTACAGCAGATTTCAGGTCCCCTGCCTGTGAAAAACAAATGACCAAGGGCGCCTGCCCTAACCGGCAATGCCTGTTTCCCGAGCCTTGCAAGAACTTAAAAGCAGACCATACGGACTACATTGAACTTTTAAGAAAGTTAAGAAACCTGCCAAAGGTGAAAAAAGTATTCATCCGTTCCGGGATCCGGTTTGACTATGTGCTGGCGGAGCCAGGCAAAAAGTTTTTAAAGGAGCTTTGCCAGTATCATATCAGCGGACAGCTGAAGGTTGCCCCTGAGCATGTGGCTGACAAGGTGCTTTCCAAAATGGGCAAACCTCAGAATCAGGTGTACCGCCAGTTTGTAAAGGAATATAAGGACATGAACGGGCGGCTTGGCATGAAACAGTATCTGGTCCCTTATTTAATGTCTTCCCATCCAGGTTCCGGGCTTTCAGAAGCCGTTGAGCTTGCGGAATATTTACGGGATCTGGGTTATATGCCGGAACAGGTTCAGGACTTTTATCCAACCCCTTCCACCATTTCTACCTGTATGTATTATACCGGATATGATCCCCGTACCATGGAAAAAGTGTACGTGCCGGTCAATCCCCATGAAAAGGCCATGCAAAGGGCGCTGATCCAGTACCGGAATCCCAAAAACTATGAGCTGGTTTTGGAGGCATTACGGCAGGCAGGCCGTGCGGATTTGATCGGATATGAGAAAAAATGCCTGATCCGTCCAAAAACAGGGGTTCCGGGAGGTTTTCCGGACAGTAAAACGGGGAAAAATCATAGCAGCGACAAAAAAACAGGGGCCAGAGAAACAGAAGGCCGCCGGGAACCAAAGAAAAAGACCATAAGGAACGTCCATAAAAAGGTAGGAAAAAAATAAAATCCAAAACTCAGTGAAATACCCTTGGGGTATACCTCTATGCCCAAATACATGGGCAATAATAAAAGAAAAGAAGGAGTCAATTATGAAGATTGCCATTGTAACAGGCGCATCTTCCGGCATGGGAAGAGAGTTTATCATGCAGATTGCCGACCGCTTTAGCGGAATTGAAGAAATATGGGCCATTGCCAGGAGAAAGGAACGGCTGGAGGCGCTATCTCCGCTTATTCCGGTCAAGGTCCGGTCCTTTGCCATTGATCTGACGGATAAAAGCCGGTTAAAGGATTTGGAAGATCTCCTGATGAAGGAAAAGCCGGAGGTAAAATGGCTGATCAATTCGGCAGGCTACGGAAAGATCGGTGAGGTGGGAACCGTAAACTTACAGGATGAGATGGGCATGGTGGATTTAAACTGCAGGGCCCTTTGCGCCGTAACTCATATGGTTCTGCCTTATATGTCAAAGAACAGCCGGATCATACAGTTTTCTTCTTCCGCTTCTTTTCTTCCCCAGCCTGGTTTTGCCATTTATGCGGCCACAAAATCCTTTGTATTAAGCTACAGCAGGGCGCTGAATGAAGAACTGAAACAAAAGGGAATTTATGTGACGGCCATATGTCCGGGGCCTGTAAGGACCGAATTTTTCGATATTGCGGAGACCACGGGAGAGATCCCTCTTTATAAACGGATTGTAATGGCTGATCCTAAGAAGGTGGTGCGCTTGGGATTACGTGACAGCATGATGGGGCGTCCTGTTTCCGTTTATGGAACTACCATGAAGGCTTTCCGGCTTTTATGCAAAACAGTGCCTCATACCGTTATTTTCCGTCTCATGAAGAGGCTTATGAAGGCTGTTTAATAAAGCTGGCAAAGGGAGAAGGATACGAAAGTGAAACGATACAAAAAGGGACAGTACGGTTATCGTAATTATCATAGAAAAGCAGAACTTGGAAAGGTATTGACAGGGGCGGCCCTGATCCTGGCACAGCTTTTGGCCCGGGGCCTGATGGACGGTTCATCCTGGAAAAATGTCCTGACAATCACGGCAATTCTTTCCGTGCTTCCGGTGGCCAACTGGGCTTCGCCCCTGCTGGCTTCCTGGCCGTATAAAACCATGTCAGAGGAACTTTATAAAAAGGCTTCTTCTTATGAAGGAAAAAGCAGAATGCTTTATGACCTGATCATTACCTCAAGGGAAGCGGTCATGCCGGTGGATGTGGCTGCGGTTCATCCCACCGGCGTCTATGTTTACTGTTCCGCCAAAAAGGTGGATGTAAAAAAGGCGGAGTGCTTTTTAAAGGATATGTTCCTCAGCCATCAGCTAAAGCTGGAGGTAAGGTTTCTTTTGGATGAAAAGGCATTTTTAAACTGCCTTTCCGGTTTAAGGCCGGAAACAGAGTATAAAGATGACGGCAGCGCAGAACAGGGGGCAGCGCTGTTAAAAAGCCTGTCCATGTAAAAGGAAGAAAAAATGCCCTTTGGGTATAGACTCTGCCAAAGTTCATGGCAATCGCTATAGAAATACCCTACGGGTATCCCTCTATGCCAAAATTCACGGCAATAATATTGAAAGGACAGATCATGCAGTCTTTGATCGTATCGCAAAATGAAGCAGGGCAGCGTCTGGATAAGCTGCTTTCCAAATATTTGAATCTGGCAGAAAAGAGCTTTCTCTATAAGATGATGAGAAAGAAAAACATCACCTTAAACGGGAAGAAATGCGACGGTTCGGAAAAGCTTGTACAGGGAGATGAGGTCAAGCTTTTTCTTTCCGATGAAACCATTGGGAAGTTTTCCCAGGTCAGGCTTCCCCAGGTCAAGAAAGTGTCTTTAAACATTATATATGAGGATGAGCATATCCTTTTGATAAACAAGCCGGCAGGCATGCTCTCCCAGAAAGCCAGGGAATCCGATGAATCCCTGGTGGAATACATGATTGATTATCTGGTTTCCAGCGGCCAGTTATCCACAGAGCAGTTAAGGAGCTTCCGGCCTTCTGTATGCAACCGCCTGGACCGGAACACCAGCGGCCTGGTGGTGGGAGGAAAATCCCTGGCAGGCCTTCAGCTCATGTCAGCCTCCTTTAAAGACCGGAGCATTCACAAGTATTACCAGTGCGTGGTAAAAGGGCAGATATCAGACAGGCAGGTGATCACGGGTTATTTGACAAAGTCGGAAGCTTCCAACCAGGTGACAGTCCATAAGCAGCAGGTTCCTGAAAGTGTTCCTATTGTGACAGAATATGAACCGGTTCAGCATTATGAAGGATATACCCTTTTAAGGATCACCCTGATTACAGGGCGCACCCATCAGATCCGCGCCCATTTATCCTCCATCGGACACCCGATTGTAGGAGATTATAAATATGGAAACAGCAGGGTCAATGAGGAAGCCAGGAAGCTTTATCACATCCAGTCCCAGCTCCTTCATTCCTATCAGGTGGTATTCCCGGAGCTTCCGGAGCCTCTTGCCTATTTGTCAGGACGCACCTTTTTTGCACCTCTGCCAAAAACCTTTTCAAAGATATGCAAGGATTGGAGGTAGGAAGGGAAGATGGGAACCTGGAATACAAGAGGGTTAAGGGGCTCCGCTCTTGAGGATCTGATTAACCGAAGCAATGAAAGCTACCGGGAAAAAGGGCTGGCTTTGATCCAGAAGATACCGACGCCCATCACCCCCATTTCCATTGACAAAGAAAGCCGCCATATTACTCTGGCTTATTTTGACCAGAAAAGCACGGTGGATTATATCGGAGCCGTACAGGGGATTCCGGTATGCTTTGACGCAAAGGAATGTTCGGCGGGAACCTTTCCCCTCCAGAACATCCATCCTCATCAGGTGGCTTTTATGGAGGAATTTGAAAGTCAGGGAGGCATTGCTTTTATCATTTTATCCTATACCCAGAAAAATGAGATTTATTATCTTCCGTTAGACCGGCTAAAGCAGTTCTGGAACCGGATGGAGGAAGGAGGGCGGAAAAGCTTCACCTACGAGGAAGTGGATAAGGCCTGGCGGATCCGGAGCTTTCGGGATATTTTCGTTCACTACTTAGAAATGATTCAGAAAGATTTGGATAGAAGAGATTGACAAGAATCACTTTTTCCCCTATAATTGACTACACGTTATCGAGTCATCACTTTACTACAAGAAAGTGATGTGAAATGGTGAACTGTGAAAATAATTTTCTTCACCGCATTTTATGGCGGCTTACCATGTAAAAACCCTTTGGGCATACATATACGCCCCATAAGGTGGAGCGGTTGTCTGAAATACATGGCAATCATATGGAAAAGCAAAGCAGAAGACGGAGGTCGTTATGGCAAATAAACTGTTACATACACCGGATGGAGTCCGGGATATCTATGGAGTGGAGTGTACGAGAAAGGCTGCCCTGCAGGAGAAGATGCTGAAGGTCTTTCATCTGTGCGGGTATCAGGACATTGAAACTCCAACCTTTGAATTTTTTGATATTTTCAACGAATCCCGGGGAAGTGTCAAGGCAAAGGAGATGTTTAAGTTTTTTGACAGGGATAACCACACCCTGGTGCTGCGTCCCGATGAGACGCCTGCCATAGCCAGATGTGCTGCCAAATATTTTCTGGATGAAGACATGCCCATTCGTCTTTGTTATATTGAGAGGACCTTTATTAATAATTCCAGTTATCAGGGCAGGCTTAAGGAATCCAGCCAGACAGGAGTGGAATTTATCGGTGATGATTCTGCGGATGCGGATGCAGAGATCCTGTCCATGGTAATCGGAGCTTTAAAGGCTGCAGGACTGACGGAATTTCAGGTAGAATTAGGTGAAGTGGATTTTTTTAAAGGGCTTATGGAAGAGGCCGGCATGGATGAGGAAACAGAGGAAGCCTTAAGAGAGCTTATTGAAAATAAAAATTATTTCGGAGTAGAGGAGCTGGTCATGGCCCAGCCCATTTCCAGGGAATTAAAACAGGTATTTTTAAAACTTCCGGAGCTGTTTGGATCTCTGGAACAGATTCAGGCGGCCAGGGAGCTGACTTCCAATCCAAGAGCCTTAAGGGCTATTGAGCGTTTGGAGGAGGTAAACCGGATCCTCGATCATTATGGGCTTTCTGATTACGTTTCCTATGATCTTGGCATGCTGAGCCAATACCAGTATTACACCGGCATTATCTTTAAGGCTTACACCTATGGAACCGGGGACTACGTGGTCAATGGCGGCAGATATGACAAGCTTTTGGAGCAGTTTGGAAAAGATTCTCCTGCTGTTGGCTTCGGAATCTCGGTGGATGAACTTTTGCTGGCCCTTTCCAGGCAGAAAATCGAGACAGAGGTTTCTGTTGTAAACACCATGATCCTTTATGAAAAGGAAGCCAGGGAAAATGCCATCCGGCTTTCCTGTCATTTCCGTAATTCAGGTATGGCGGTCCAGCTTCAGCTTAAAAGTCCGGCCCGTTCCCTTGAGGAATATCAGGCCTACGCAAGGCGCAGGGATTTAAACAATCTGCTGTATCTGGACCACAGCGGTTTTTCTGTAAAAGTAATGAACCTTGTTCTGGACCGTATTGATGAGATACCGCTGTCGGAATATTTAAAATAATTGGGGGAACGTATGAGATATCTGACTTTTGCCCTGGCAAAGGGGCGTCTGGCGAAACAATCACTTGAAATGTTTGAAAAAATCGGGATCACCTGCGAAGAGATGAAGGATAAAGATTCCCGGAAGCTGATCTTCACCAATGAGGAACTGGGCGTGCGGTTCTTTCTTGCAAAGGCCAGTGATGTGCCTACCTATGTGGAATATGGTGCCGCTGACCTTGGAGTGGTTGGAAAGGATACCATTCTGGAGGAAGGAAGAAAGCTTTATGAGGTCATGGACCTGGGAATGGGAAACTGTACCATGTGTGTCTGTGGCCCGCCATCGGCAGGAGAGCTTTTAAAGCATCATGAGAGGATCCGTGTAGCAACCAAATATCCGGCCATTGCCAAGGACTATTTTTACAATAAAAAGCATCAGACGGTTGAAATCATAAAGCTTAACGGCTCCATTGAGCTGGCGCCTATTGTAGGGCTTTCTGAGGTCATAGTGGACATAGTGGAAACGGGAACCACCCTTAAGGAAAACGGGCTTACGGTATTGGAAGAAATCTGTCCCTTATCCGCCCGCATGGTGGTGAACCAGGTAAGTATGAAGCGGGAGAACGACAGGATCGCAAAGCTGATCCGTGATTTACGCACCCTGCTGCAGGAGGAGAACCGATGAGAATTGTAAAACTGGACGAAGCTTCCAAAAAGAACATTCTTGCTGATCTGTTAAAAAGAGATCCCAATAATTACGGCGCTTATGCCGATACGGTGCAGGAAATCGTGGAATCGGTAAAACGGGATGGAGACAAGGCAATATTTGCCTATACAAGGGAATTTGATAAGACGGAGATAAACACGGAAAACCTTAAGGTGACCGGACAGGAAATAGAGGAAGCCATGAAGGAAGTGGATCCAAAGCTCATGGAGATCCTTCGCAAATCCATGAAAAATATCCGGCAGTTCCATGAAAAACAGAGACAGTACAGCTGGTTTGACAGTAAGCCTGACGGCACCATCCTGGGCCAGAAGATCACACCCTTGGAAAGTGTGGGTGTTTATGTTCCGGGAGGAAAAGCAGCTTACCCATCATCGGTTCTTATGAACATCGTTCCCGCAGAGGTGGCGGGGGTGAGCCGCATTGCCATGGTGACCCCTCCCGGAAAGGATGGGAAGGTAAATCCGGTGACTTTAACGGCAGCCCATCTGGCAGGGGTCACGGAGGTCTATAAGGTGGGAGGAGCCCAGGCAGTGGCTGCCCTTGCCTTTGGAACGGAATCCATCCCAAAGGTCAACAAGATCGTAGGGCCTGGAAATATTTTTGTGGCTCTGGCTAAAAAGGCGGTTTACGGCCATGTGAGCATTGACAGCATTGCCGGGCCAAGCGAGATTCTGGTGCTTGCAGATGAAAGCGCCAATCCCCGGTTTGTGGCAGCGGATCTGTTGTCCCAGGCAGAGCATGACGAACTGGCTTCTGCAATTTTAGTGACCACCAGCATGGAATTGGCGGAACGGGTATCAGAAGAAGTGGAAAAATTCACCGGAGAGCTGTCACGGAGGGAGATTATTGAAAAATCCCTGGATAATTACGGCTATATTCTGGTGGCGGACACCATGAAGGAAGCCATTGCGGCAGTGAATGAGATCGCTCCCGAGCATTTGGAGATCATTACTAAAAATCCCTTTGAGGACATGACCAGGATTCATAACGCAGGTGCCATATTTATCGGAGAATACAGTTCAGAGCCCCTGGGAGATTATTTTGCCGGGCCAAACCACGTGCTTCCAACCAATGGAACGGCTAAATTTTTCTCAGCCTTAAGTACGGATGATTTCATAAAGAAATCCAGCATTATTTATTACTCCAAGGAAGCTTTGGAAGAGATCCATGAGGATATTGAAGCCTTTGCAGAGGCAGAGCATCTCACCGCCCACGCCAATTCTGTGAGAGTGCGGATATATCCACTTATTCAACAATAAAGCAATGAAAGAAGGATAAAAAATGGGACGAAGTGCAGAGATTTCCCGGATAACCCGTGAGACGGATATCCGGATAAAGCTTGACTTGGACGGCGCTGGAAAGGCTGAGATCCATACAGGAATCGGATTTTTTGATCACATGTTAAACAGCTTTGCCCGTCATGGCTTTTTTGACTTAAGTCTGTCTGTAAAAGGAGACCTTGAGGTGGATACCCACCATACGGTTGAAGATACGGGCATTGTTCTTGGAACTGCCATCAAACAGGCCCTTGGTGATAAAACCTCTATTAAGCGCTACGGCAGCATGATCCTTCCCATGGATGAGACCCTGATCCTCTGCGCCGTTGATTTATCCGGCAGACCGTATCTGGGTTATGATGTTTTGCTCACCGCGGAACGGGTGGGGGATTTTGAGACAGAAATGATGAAGGAATTTTTCTATGCCGTTTCCTATGCCTCTGAAATGAATCTGCACATCAGGAAACTGGCAGGAGAGAACAACCACCATGTGATCGAAGGAACTTTCAAAGCTTTTGCAAAGGCCTTGGATGAGGCAACATCACCTGACCCGAGAATCACAGGAGTGCTGTCCACAAAGGGAACATTATAAAGGAGAATCATATGCAGCTTTATCCGGCAATAGATTTAAAAAGCGGGCAGTGTGTCCGTTTGAAACAAGGAGAATTTAAGGAGATCACCGTGTATTCCAGCAAACCCGAGGAGGTAGCTGCCCTCTGGCAGTCCCATGGAGCCACATTTCTCCATCTGGTGGACTTGGACGGCGCTTTGGCCGGTCATTCCGTGAATGATGAGGTAATCAAAAAAATAGTGGATACTGTATCCATCCCCATTGAAATCGGCGGCGGCATTCGAAGCGAAGAAGCCATTGAATCCATGCTTTCCCTGGGAGTTGCCAGAGTGATCATCGGAACCAGGGCCGCAGAGAATCCGGAATTTATCCGGGATATGGTAAAAAGGTTCGGCCAGGAGAGGATCGTGGCAGGGATTGATGCAAAAGATGGAATGGTGGCAGTGGAAGGCTGGGAAAAGATCAGTAATATTTCCGCATCAGAGCTTTGTGGCCGGATGAAGGAATACGGCGTCCGCCATGTGGTGTATACGGATATATCCAGGGATGGGATGCTGACCGGACCCAATGTAGAATATACGAAAAAGCTGACAGAAGAAACAGGGATGGACATCATTGCCTCAGGAGGAATGTCTTCCATGGAGGATTTAAGACAGCTTTACCAGGCAGGTGTTCATGGCGCCATCATTGGAAAGGCGCTGTATGAAAAGCGGATCAACTTAAAGGAAGCCATTGAAGCCTTTGAAAAGGATCATCAGGGGAGGATATGATCATGGAATATAAAAAACTAATTGCGGGTTTTGGAATCCGGGAAGGGAAAGCTGTCCGGCTTGATGACAGGGAGACGTGTTATGGGGAAAATCTTTTGACCCTGACCCGTTTTTATGGGGACAGCGGGGCTGATGAGCTTTTCCTGTATGATCTGTCGGAGTCGGATGAAGACCATGAACGGACCGTTGGCCTAATGAAGGAGATTGCAAGGCTGTCTGATATTCCTGTGATTTTAGGTGGAAGAGTGAGGCGGCTGGAGGATGTGAAGAAATATCTTTACGCAGGTGCAAAGGCGGCTTTTCTCGATGTAAGCCTGGATGAAAATGTGGATTTGATGAAAGAGGCGGCAGACCGGTTCGGAGATGATAAGATTTATGCTTATCTTCCGGACTGTTCGTATTTGGAGCGGACCAAGGAATATGCTCAATTGGGCGCTTCTGTTATGATTCTGGGGGATGCGGAAATCACGGTGGAAAAGCTTCAGGCCGTTTCAGACTGTGAGGAGACCTTTCTGATCACCGGCTGTGGAGAGGATGCCGGGCTCTTTGCCTTTGCCCTTGTGATAGAAAATGTGGAGGGTCTGGTAGGGAGTTTTGACGAAGAAGTGAACTGCATGGATTTAAAACAGGATCTAAAAGCTCTTGGAATCGGAGTCGATACCTTTGAAAGCCCGGTAAGCTTTCAGCAGCTTAAGCTGAATGAGGATGGGCTGATTCCGGTGATCACACAGGATTACAGGTCAGGGGAAGTGCTCATGCTGGCTTATATGAACGAAGAAGCGTTTTATGAGACCTTAAAGACCGGCTGCATGACCTATTACAGCAGGAGCCGCAAAAGCCTCTGGAGAAAGGGTGAAACCTCCGGCCATTACCAGTATGTGAAGTCCCTGTCCATGGACTGCGACAATGATACGCTCCTTGCAAAGGTGAACCAGATCGGAGCCGCCTGCCATACAGGAGCAAGAAGCTGCTTTTATCAGGACCTGGTGAAAAAGGAATATCAGGAGAGCAACCCTTTAAAGGTGTTTGAAGAAGTATTTAAAGTAATTCTTGACAGAAAGGTCAACCCAAAGGAAGGCTCTTATACCAATTATCTGTTTGACAAAGGCATTGATAAGATATTAAAAAAGTTGGGAGAAGAGTCTACGGAAATTGTAATAGCCGCCAAAAATCCAAATCCCGAAGAAGTGAAATACGAAATTTCAGATTTCCTTTATCATATGATGGTGCTGATGGCCTACAAAGGCGTGTCCTGGGAGGATATAACCAGGGAACTTTCCAACCGATGACAAAGATAAAATGCTGGGAAGGCGTTCAGCCTTTCCAGCGTTTTTTGTATACATACAGTCATGGACAGCCTGACCGCTCTATGATATAATAAACCCAAGTGTTCATTATCCAGTTTGCATTGGCCAAATGCCCCTAAAGTGGCACTTGTCTCATTGCTTTCATGGTATAATCAGGAAATTGAGAACAAAGGAGGCCATGAGTATGAATAAGAAGATGTCCAGGAGGCTGAAACGGATGACACAGCTTTACCGCTGGATCATACCGGTGATTTGCCTGTACATCATTGCCCTTTCCTTTTTTCTGGCGGGGATGGGTATGAAATTTTTGGGTAATACGGAACCTGAGGTGAAACCTGTGGAGTTTCACGTTTATGACGGAGCAGATATTTACAGCAGTTTAAAAGCTCAGATGATGACTCAGGAGTTTGCATCGGACTTTAAGGAGACGAATCATTATTACTTTGCTTATGATGAAGCGCTCCTTCCTTTTATTGTACAGGTCCATGGAGATCTGCCGGAGGAATATCTAAGGATTCAGTCTTATTTGTACGATGAATCCGAGGAAGCGCCTGAGGCAGCTATATTTTACGGAATGTCGGCGCCGATTGAGGAGGATATCCGGGAGTATGCCATAGAAAGTTATAATGACATGTGGGGCCAGGAACTTGTAACAGAGGATAATTTTTCAGACTATTTTGGAGAATACTATTTAGATACCACAAGAAAACCGGCATCCAGTGCCTGGAAAGCGGTTTCTTTCGTTTTCCTGTATGCATTTGCGGCCGTGCTGGCAGGAACCCTGATTCTTGTATGGAATCTTAACAGCCGGAGGTTAAAGAGAAGCAGAACCACATTAAAAGCATGGCCGGAAGAAAGGCTGCTTGAATTAGACGGGCATCTTCAAGGGGCTCAATCCCTTGCTTATGATAGAAAAGTCCTTTATTTGACAGAGGATTATATGGTTACCGATGCCGAAGGATTTGATATCATCCCATACCATGCTGTAGCCCGGATTTACGATACTTCCTCCATAACAGAAAAAAGGCTTGCAGCGGAAACAACGGATGGGGAACATCATACTCTTGCTTTTGTAAAAAGAGGCGGTGGGATAAAGGAGGCGGCGTTCCAGGAACTGATCACCCAGGTAAAAAAGAAGATTGCAGATAAAAAAGAGGAATTGCAGGATACTTTTTTGACCAGGGAATATCACATGGATCCTGATAATGGAAGCCCGGAAGCAACCCTTCAAATATCAGCAGCCCTTGAGCAGAATCCCTCCAATCTATTCCTTGGGGCCATTGGCGCGCTGTTTGCTTCTCTTATTGGAGTTGGATTGTGGGTGCTCATCGGCCAGGTGGGATTTATTGCCGGAATAGCCGGATTTGTTATATTAAAGCTTGCTTTAGGCGGCTATGAGAAGCTTGGAGGTTCCCTGGATAAAAAAGGAGCTGTTATTTGTCTTATTATAACAGCCGGAATGATAGCAGGAGCCAATCTTCTGGATTATGCGGTCTCAATGGTAAGGGCATACTTCCAGTATGAAGCCAGTTTTGAAACTCTGGCCTATGTTTTTGCAAACTTTGGAAGCCTGATGTCTGATATGGATATGTGGAGCGGATTTTTTATTGACCTTGCCATTGGTTACGGCCTGTCCTTATGGTCCGCGGCAGGAGCTATTAAAGCCATTATGAATATGGAAAAATAAATTTTAGAAAAAGAGGCGATTTTATTATGTCACAAGTATTAGATAACTTTTTAAAGTATATTTCCTTTGACACCCAGTCCAAGGAAGATATGGAAGCAGTTCCCAGTACGGAAAAGCAAAGGGTATTAGCCAGAGAACTGGCGGCCCAGCTACAGGCCATGAAAGCAGAGAATGTGATGGTGGATGAGCATAGCTATGTTTATGCCACCATACCTGCCACAACGGAAAAGCCTGTTCCTGTCCTTGGTTTTATTGCTCATATGGACACGGCCCCGGCATATTCCGGAGCAGGAGTAAAGCCTCAGATCGTAAAAGATTATGACGGCAGTGATATTCTGATGAATAAAGAAACCGGCCTTGTGATGAAAACCTGCGATTTTCCGGATCTTTTAAAGTACAAGGGACAGGATATTATTACAACCGATGGAACCACCCTGCTTGGTGCAGATGATAAGGCCGGAGTTGCTGAGATCATGGCCATGGCAGAACACCTCCTATCCCATCCCGAGATTCCTCATGGAACCATCCGCATTGGTTTTACACCGGATGAAGAGGTTGGAAGAGGCGCGGATTTCTTCGACGTAAAGGGTTTTGGCGCAGATGTGGCTTATACCGTGGACGGCGGTGAATTAGGAGAACTGGAATATGAGAATTTCAATGCAGCTTCCGCAAGAGTTTTTATTCATGGTTCCAGCATTCACCCAGGGTCTTCCAAAGGAAGGATGAGAAACGCCCTGCTCATGGCAATGGAGTTTCACAACATGCTTCCGGCTGCTGAAAATCCCATGTATACAGAAGGGTATGAGGGATTTTATCACTTGGATTTCATGAACGGAACCGTAGAGGAAGCCCGCATGGATTATATTATCAGGGATCACAACAGAGAAAAATTTGAAGCAAAAAAAGCATTTATGGAGAGAGTGGCAGAATATCTCAACAGACGCTATTGTCCCGGAACTGTAGAGCTTGTGATTAAGGACAGTTATTTTAACATGAAGGAAAAAATTCAGCCTCACATGTATTTAATTGACATAGCCAAAGCCTCCATGGAGGAAATCGGAATAGAGCCAAAAGTAACCCCTATCCGGGGAGGTACGGATGGAGCCCGTTTGTCTTATGAGGGATTACCCTGTCCAAACCTGTGCACAGGAGGCTACAATTTCCATGGAAAGTTTGAGTTTATTCCTGTTCAGTCAATGGAAAAGGTGGTAGAGCTTCTTCTTAAAATCGTAGAGAAGTTTACGGAGAGAGAATAAAACGGAAGAAGTGTCTTATTGCCGTAATGATTATATGAAAGAAAAAATAGAAAAGTAAAAGTTCGGAGCAGCCGGATTATAAGAAAATGCTTATAATCCGGCTGCTTTTTACGGTTGGAAGATGGTTTAACATAAAATGTATCTTTACAATTCATTTCATATTCTATATACTTAGGGTAAATGTTCGACTTGCCGCAGCTATTATAACCTAATAGTAAGGAGAACAAAATGAGTAAAAATAAACCCAATATCATTTGTATATTATCGGATGATCAGGGAGCCTGGGCTATGGGCTGTTCCGGGAACCAAGAGATTATTACGCCTAACCTGGACAGGCTGGCAGAAGAGGGAATCCGTTTTGATAACTTTTTCTGTGCTTCCCCTGTTTGTTCCCCGGCCAGGGCTTCTCTTTTAACAGGGAGGATTCCATCACAGCATGGGGTGCATGACTGGCTTCGGGATGATAATAAAGAACAGGAGGATATAGAATATCTGGCAGGTCAGACCGCTTATACCGATGTGTTGGCAGAGGAAGGTTATGTATGTGGTTTGTCCGGTAAATGGCACGTTGGCAGAAGTTCTGTACCACAAAAGAGTTTTACACACTGGTTTGCGCACAAATCTGGCGGAGGCCCTTATTATAATGCTCCCTTTTATAAAGAAGGACAACTAATCTATGAATCCGGTTATGTCACTGATGTGATAACCGATGATGCCATATCTTTTATCAATGAGTATGCAGGCAAGCAATCTTTTTATCTTCATGTGGGCTATACGGCACCTCATTCCCCATGGGTTAACAACCATCCAAAAGAATACACAAAAATTTATGAGGACTGTTCCTTTTTATCATGCCCTATGGAGGAAAAGCATCCTGATAGTATTTATTTAACAGAAGAGGTTTTAAAGGATTTAAAGGCCAATCAGACGGGATATTACGCGGCAGTCACTGCAATGGATCAGAATATTGGCCGCATTCTTGATGAGCTTGATCGTCTGGGCATCAGGGAAGAGACGCTGATACTTTTTTCCAGTGATAATGGATTCAGCTGCGGACATCATGGTTTTTGGGGAAAAGGCAATGGTACCTTTCCCATCAATATGTATGAATCCTCAGTTAAGGTTCCTTTTATTGCCAGCCAGCCGGGCAGGATTCCTCAGGGAAAGGTAAACACTTCTCTTGTTTCCGCTTATGATTTTATGCCTACACTGCTGGATTATGTGGGAGCAGAGAACCGTTTTACAGGTCAGCTTCCAGGCAGAAGCTTTCTTCCGGCTATGAAGGGACAGCCGTTTGTTCAGTCAGAAGCAATTGTTGTATTGGATGAATATGGGCCGAACCGGATGATACGGGGAACCAGATATAAGTTTATCAAACGCTACCCTTATGGACCCAATGAGCTCTATGATTTAGAGAAAGATCCGGGAGAGAGAAACAATCTTCTTTTATCTGAAGACAAAGAAACCTCTGAAAACGGAGAAACGGCAGAAATAAGAAATAAACTGAATTATGAATTGGAGCAGTGGTTTTTAAAATATGTAAATCCGGAGATTGATGGTGCAAAAGAAGCCGTATACGGTTCCGGGCAAATCAATCTGGCGGGAGTCTGGAGTAAGGGGAAAATGTCCCATAGCTGTGATGATTATATTAAAGAAAAAATGCAGAAAACCCATTGTAAAGATGAAAAAGGAATGGAATAAAATGAAAAAGGGATTTACAACCCTTAAGGCACAGCTGCGCCTGGGATATGGGCTTACCTTTGCTTTGATTTCCCTTCTTTTTGTTATGTTTTTATTCTTAGGGATCAAAAGCCTTATGCTGGATCAGATCGGACAGAGCAGACTTGATGTATTAAAACAGATTTCAGAACGATCCAATACCATAAAAAGCAATACAATTACCATATCCAATCTTTACCGCTATGATGAACATATGAGAAGCTGCCTGTCTGAAGAAAAGGATCCGTTCCTGGAGAACAGGCAAAAGGCAATTCATTATCTCGATGAGTTAAAAAAGACCTATGACCAGGTTTTTCATGATATAGGTTTGAACTATGATGTGGTCATTCTGGGAAATAATGGTTTTCAGTACTCATCAAGGGGAAATGGGGATTATGATTTTCAGGGATTGGAAAGCCAGTTATGGTACAGGCAAAGCTATGATTCTGAAGATGATATGGTGTTTATCAGCAGTTTTCAGGAAAAGTTTGGCAGCTCAGGAATAGAAAATCCCTATGTATTCGGTGCATTTCGTCAGGTTATGGATCAGGAGGGCAATATACTTGGTACCATCCTGGTCAATATAGATGAAAAGTATCTGGAGGGTTTGTACAGTTCTGTAGAGGAAAACAGTAATTTCTATATTTTTGATAAAAAAGGAAATATTGTATCCAGCAGAGATAAGGCCTTGCTTGGCAAAAACTTCATTGGGGTTAAAAACTTCAGACAGTTCTATGGGATAAATCAGTACAACATGATCAGAAAGCTGGGGCAGGATTATCTGTTGTCCAATTATTATGATCCTGAAACAGGCTGGACAATTGTAGAGGAGATGCCTTGCTCTGTGATTTTTAAGCCTCTCCATCAGGCCATTGCCATTTTGCTCCTGCTTTTAAGCTTCTGCATTTTTGCAGGAGCAGGAGCTGCTTATTATTTATCCGGCAGAATATCAAAGCCTATCCAGAAGCTGTGCAGTCTGATGGATCAGGTGCGCCAGGGTGATTTTGATGTGATCAGCGACATTAAAGGCTATGAAGAAGTCAATCAATTGAAAGACAGTTTTAATGAGATGGCAAAAGAGATTAAAAAACTGATGGAAAGCGTAAAGCAAAAAGAAATAAAAAAGCGGAAATCAGAGCTGGATTTTCTAAGGGCCCAGATCAATCCACATTTCCTTTATAATACCCTGTTTTCCATTCAGTGCATGATTGAACTGGGGAATAACAAGCAGGCGGTTTTAATGATGTCAGCTTTTATAGACTTACTAAAGAGGACTTTGTCAGTAGATACGGATTTCATTTTGCTGGAAGAAGAGTTTGAGAATACGAAAAAATATCTGGTACTTCAACAGATCCGCTATGGCGATAAAGTGCATTTTGAATGTGAAATAGAGGAAATGACAAAGGGGTGCCTTGTGCCTTCTCTTATTATTCAGCCAATCGTGGAAAATGCCATATTTCATGGACTTAATGCAAAGGAGGAGCCGGGGCTGATTGTGGTCGAATCTGCCATATGCAGTGACTGTCTTCTGATCACCATTTCCGACGATGGAGTTGGTCAGAGTGAAGAGGAACTTATGCAGCTGAGAAATCAGCTGGAGGACAGAGAGTACCATACAGGAGGTTCCATTGGCATCTTAAATGTGTTAAATCGAATCAGAATCAATTTTGGAGATTCGTATGGGCTTCTTGTGGAAAGTGAATCAGGAATCGGAACAACCGTTACTTTAAAGCTTCCTGTTATAAGGAGAGAGTATTTTAATGAAGAGGATTTCACATGAAAATACTGATTGTAGATGATGAAAGAATGATTTGTGAGTGGCTGCAGTTTTGTATTCAGAGCTATCCGGGCTGTGAGCTGACAGGGTGTGCCCATAACGGAGAGCAGGCTCTGTCAATATTTAAAGAAAATGAGGCTGATATTGTATTCACAGATATAAAAATGCCTCTTATGGGAGGCTTAGAGCTTTTAAAGGAGATTAAAAAGTTAAATCCCAGAACAATTGTCATACTGCTGACTGCTTTTGCAGACTTTGATCTGGTGCGGGAAGCCATTCGCCAGGGCGGTGACGATTATCTGCTGAAAACAGAGATGAATCAACAGTCCTTTCAGGAGATGCTTTCTAAGCTGGAACTGCAAATAAAAAGAGAGGGTTCTAAAGACGTTCGAGGAGAAACGGAGAGTACAGGACAGCAGCACTCCATAATCAGTGATATTTTAAGAAAAGACGGCCCATTGGAAGAGGAGGATATCAGGCAGCTGAGAGAGTGTAATATCAGATGGAGGGATGGAGGATTGTTTTCCATAGCTGTCTGGAAACAGGATTTAATGAAAGATTTTGTCCTGCCTCAGAACCCCTGTGTCCGCCATGTGGCCAGCTTTGAGTATGACAGATATATCTATGTGATCATTGGTAATCTGGCAAGGGATTTAACAGAGCTTAAGAAGAATCAGGTTTTATATGAGTATGCATCTGCAATTGTATTAAATAACGGCTGTATGGCAGGCGTCAGCACCATAACAGAACGTTTAAGCAGTGTGTCAGATGCCATTGTTCAGGCGGTTTATGGTCTGGGACAAGGATATTATGAAGGGAAAATAAAAGTTTGGCAGGCAGAGAGCAATGGAAGTGAAATCAGGAAAAAGGAATTAAAGTGGGAATCTGTTTTCCGGAAGAAAAGACGGGAATTATATGATGTGCAAAGCGACAAATTTTATGGAAGAACAGAAGAGACCATGGAAGAAGCCAGGGAAGATACAGGGGTCCCTATCAGCAGTTTTACTGCCTTTTGCTGTGATGCAATGGAAATGGCATATATGCGGTTTGCAGAAGAGGATGCGCAGCTGATGCACCATATGCTTTTAGAAGAAAAAAGCCGGGTCTATAAAACTACAGACTATGCAGAAGCCCGGTACAGGGTTTTGGAGTTTATTAAAAATGTGTTGGCATATCAGGATGTAGATGAAAGACGATTGTCCAAAGGAGTGGCAGCTGCCGTTGATTATGTGAGAAAGCATTACAGCGAAGCCATCAGCCTGGAAATGCTTTCCCAGAAGGTCCATTTAAACCCTGAGTATTTATCCAGAATCTTTAAGGAAGAGGTGGGCTGTACCTATAGTGCCTTTGTCTCTGAAATAAGGCTTAAAAAGGCCGCCTATCTGCTGTCCCACACAACAGAACGTGTTCAGAAAATCGGGGAATCGGTGGGATATCCTAATGTAAGTTATTTTTCCACAACCTTTAAAAAACGGTATGGGGTCAATCCTTATGAATACAGAAGAGGGGAGTAAAAGAAATCATGAGAGTATTGATGGTCATGTTTGATTCATTAAATAGAAATATGCTGGAGTCCTATGGAGGAAGATTTGCAAAAACTCCTAATTTTAACAGGCTGGCAGAACATTCGGTAACGTTTGACAATTGTTATGCCGGCAGCCTTCCCTGCATGCCTGCGCGGCGGGAACTGCACACCGGGAGATATAATTTTCTCCATCGAAGCTGGGGACCATTAGAGCCTTTTGATGATTCCATGCCTGAGCTGTTAAATCACAATGGCGTTCATACCCATATTGCTACGGATCATTACCATTATTTTGAAGACGGCGGGGCAACCTATCATACCAGATACAGAACATGGGAAGGATTCCGTGGACAGGAGGGAGATGCATGGAAAGGTGTTGTAGGAGAGAGCAGGTCACCAGAGGAATATAAAAACCGGTGTGATGGAATTGCTGACAGCTGGGAGCACAACTGGGTTCCCCAGGATTTTATTAACAGATCCTATTTAGATACGGAAGAGAAGCAGCCCCAGAGTAAAACGTTTGAAGCCGGCAAAGAATTTATCAGGACCAACCACAATGCAGACCAGTGGTTTTTGCACATAGAAACCTTTGACCCACATGAGCCGTTTTTTACTCATGATAAGTTTAAAAAGCTGTTTCCCCATACCTACAATGGAGCTGTTTATGACTGGCCGGATTACAGGAAACTGGATGAAAGTGATACACCGGAGGAAATTCTTCATTTGAGGTCAGAATACGGAGCTTTGTTGTCTATGTGTGATGAAAAGCTGGGTGAGATCCTGGATCTGATGGATGAGTACAATATGTGGAAGGATACAATGCTCATTGTTAATACAGATCACGGGTTCCTTTTGTCTGAACATGGGCAATGGGCCAAATGCCACTGTCCGTTTTATAATGAAGTGGCCAGGATACCTTTGTTCATATGGGATCCGGTTACCGGAGTAAGTGGAAAGAGGGTAAAAAGTCTGGTGCAGACCATTGATCTGCCTGCAACCATATTGAAACAATTTGGTCTGGAACTTCCAAAAGATATGGAGGGAATTCCCCTTCAGTCTGTACTTCAGGAAGATAAAGCCATACGGGAAGCCGCTCTTTTCGGAATTTATGGAGGCCAGATAAACTGTACAGACGGACGTTATGTTTATATGAGAAGTCCTGTAAATTATGAGACAAAGATTTATCAATATACTTTGATGCCTACTCGCCATGGAGGACGCAGAGCTTTTATAAAGGATGAAGAGTTAAAGCTGATGACTTTGTCAGATGGATTCCCATTTACAAAGGAGCTGCCTGTTATGCAGATTCCCTATGACAGAGAAGCCGGACAAAATACATATCCTGCCATGTTGTTTGATTTAGAGAAAGATCCCAATCAGGAATCGCCCATTGAGGATGAGGCAGCAGAAAAAAGAATGATCCATTTAATGAGAAAACGTATGAAGGAAAACCAGTGTCCTTTGGAGATGCTTAAACGATACGGATTCTAAGAAGAGGGGATGATATTGTATGACCGCCAGCCGATAGCTGAGCGGTCATCTTTTTGCATGAGGGATATAGAATAAGTGATGAACTTCAAGGAGAGCCGTGCAGAGCAATGACTGTTGCTTTTCTGTAAGCAGACCAAACTTCTTACAAGCAGACCGAAGAAGAAAAGCACTGGCTTGTTCGTATTTCACAGAAGTCTCTTTTGTAAAGCCTCATTAAGCAATGGGGAAGAAAAGGCGCAAGTTTCCGTCATAATAACAAAACAAATGTCAAAATTGGAAAAGTCAACAATTTCATTTTAACAAAATCCATCCGAAAAGCAAAAGAAAAATAAAATAATAAAAAAACAGAGGTACAATGGCTATTATATAATCATAATACAAGAAGGAAATACGAAAGAAAAAAGAGTTGGTTGCGGCAAGTCGGATAAATTCGTATTTCCGTTTGTAAACAGGATAGGGGAAAATGCTACAAACTTATTATGCGAGGAGGATGTAATATGAGAAAAAGCAAAAACGTAATGAAAATTGCAGCGGCGGTTCTGGCTCTGGCCATGACCCTGACAGCTTGTGGAAAGGGAGGTGGAAATGCTTCTGTTCAGTCAAAAGAAAGCGGAGGGAATTCAAATACAGAGGCAGCAGGAGATTTGCCTGTGTTAAGAGTTGCCATGATGCCGTTTATCACCAGTCTGCCCACAGAGTATATTAAGAAGAATAAGCTGGATGAAAAAGCTGGCTTTAAAATGGAAACAGTTATGTTTGCAACAGGTGCACCGATGAATGAAGCATTGGCAGCAGATTTATGGGATGTTGGGGCAATGGGTGCAGCAGCAGTAACAGGTGTCGCCAATTATGACATGATGATTATAGGAGAAGTTCTGGAGTCTACAGATGG
The DNA here is from genome assembly GCA_902363835.1 of Lachnospiraceae bacterium. Lineage (GTDB taxonomy): Bacteria > Bacillota > Clostridia > Lachnospirales > Lachnospiraceae > Lacrimispora. The sequence continues at coordinate 752 of CABJBM010000030.1, read as the reverse complement.
TCTGGGAGTATTTGTAAAGCCTGATTCTGCTATTGCAGGTGCCAAGGGCTACAACCCTTCTTACCCCAATGTACTTGGCAGCCCTGAGACTGTAAAGGGAGCCACAATTCTCCTGCCAATAGGAACCGCACAGCATTTTACCACATTAAAATGGCTGGAAAAGCTGGGGCTTGGAATTGCAGATGTAAATATTGTTAATATGGATACTGCACAGGCTTATCAGGCCTTACAGGCAAATCAGTGTGATGCTGTAGCCCTTAACGTTCCTACATTTTTTGAAGCAGTGGATGATGGTATGGTTCAGGTAGGCAATCTGGCTGATCTTGGAACCAGATATGTAGACATGGTAGTTGCTAACAGAAAAGCAGTGGAAGGAAAACCGGAACTGGTTCAGAAATACATGAACTGTATTATGGAAGCCTGTAAAGCGCTGAATGATGATACTGATATGGCTGCGGATCTGATGGTAGAATTTTTAAAAGAAGCAGGTGCGGAGACTACAAGAGAAAGCTGTGTCAGTGATTTAGGCAGAGTTCAGTTTATTACAGCAGAAGACTGGAGCAGTCGTGAGCTGGGCAGCTTTGCCAGGGAGCTTGGAGAATTTTATATAAGCCTTGGCCAGCTGGAGCCTGAGCTCATAGATAAGTTTGATAAAAATATTGATCCGGAATTCGTTAAAAACAATTAGTCCAGCTAATAAATGTCAATAGTGAATTGAAAAACATTTGATATATAAAATGAAACAAAATAGG
>CABJBM010000029.1 GCA_902363835.1 Lachnospiraceae bacterium | reverse complement strand
TCGACTTGCATGTGTTAAGCACGCCGCCAGCGTTCATCCTGAGCCAGGATCGAACTCTCAAATTTAAGCAGATAGTCTTTGAAAGCGGTCAGAGATTAGTGAAAAAGTCTGTTGAAAGCTCGCTTTCATAAGGACTTTTTTGCGAATCTATGAACATTTGCGAAGCAAATGGTAGCGAATGAAGCAAAGCTTCATGAGCCTACCGCTTGGACTTGCCATTCGGTTCAATCCGGGGTCAAAATCAACTAACTAGCTAATTTATTTCCCGTTTTACTTGTTGTTTGGTTCGTATACAATTGCTTGTATTCGTTCTGAAATTTTCTCATTCAAAGCCATCAAACACGACTTATTTTATTAGAATTTTCAGGGTTTTACATACTGTTCAATCTTCTGTTTTCAAGGTGCTTTTTCTTCGCCGCTGTCTCAGCAGCAACTTTTATAGGTTATCACAACTGGTTGTTTTTGTCAACCACCTTTTAATTTTTCTTCAAAACTTTTTCATCGATCCTTGATGTGTTTTAGAAGAAGTTTTGCCGCCTTTTTCAGCGGCGAGTTATATCATACCAAAGCCAACGACAAAAGTCAACAAGTTTTTTAATTTTTTTATTTTTCTTGAAAAACATGACTTTTGCAATATTCAAGATAATTAAAACAAGGTTCTGCCCTAAAAAAGACAGAACCCCAAATTAACATATCTAGCCCCTTTTTCCGCAGCATTTCTTATATTTCTTTCCGCTGCCGCAGGAACAAGGATCATTTGGATAGATTTTCGTCGGGTTCTTCCGCTGAACAGATACTGTCTCCAAACCCTTCATTACCATTTCATATGGCTTATGGCCCCTGTTCAGCACCATCCTGGTATGGTTCCATACTTCTGTGATAATGCTTGTGAACCGCTCCAAATGCTCTGCAGATTCAAACATGATGCCGGAAGCTTCTATACCATCCACGACTTCCTGAAGCTGTCCTCCCATGCTGATCTCTGCCTGTATCTGCCGCAGTATATATGGGATCCTTTCATCGGGAACGTTCATTTCTTCCGTTAGAAATTTGCTCAGCATACTTAATTCCCGGGTCATTAAAAAGCCCTCATTGTCTGCCATGAAACGGATTTCCTGCTGAGCAGGAATATAATAAGGAACCTTTTTCTGCATTCTTTGGAATTCTGCAACCCCATTCTGCTCTGCCAGTGCCCCATCCACAAAGCTTCCATCAACGTACATGGGTACCGTGCGGTATGACTGAAGAAGCCCATGTGCATAAAGAAGCTCCTCCACCGTAAGCTTTTTATCTTCATATTTATTAAAGGTTTCCAAAAGAACCTGAGGCGGTGTGACGGCATACAGGGAATTTGCTGCTCTGAGATAGTCTCCGATCTTACTGATGCGCTCACGTTCTTCCTTAAAATCCGGGGTGTTCACCTCTTTGTATGCTTTTATTACTTCTTCCGCAACCATAAAATGATTATCAGGCCCTGCAGTTACGTAACCGCCTGCATAAAGGAAATCCATTTCTTCCGCCTCAAAGGAGGGCACCTGAAAATCACCTTCTCCTACCTGCTCAAATAGCTTTATTTCTGAATTACGGGCGCATAGGAAGTAACGCTCCATTACCTTTTGATCCAGAATATGTGCTATGGTCCGTTCCGCAAGCTCTTCCTTTTTCAATTTGGAAAGCCCGTTCATGCCGTGTCTTTTTGCGATCTCCAGGATGCTGCTTTTATCATAACAGTCGAAAATATCCGCTATATGAACTTCTTCCAAAGCGGTTTCTGAACCCTGGTTCAAGCATTTATTGACTGCTGACATGTCGTATTCTTTTAACTCTTTAGAACCTGACTCCAAAAGTTCATAATACCCGGCAATGCTTCCGCAGGCTTCCGGAACTGTATCTCCTTTGAATTTAACAACCTGCCCCCAGCTTTCCTTATAATCCCGGGCCATATCTTCCACCTGGATCGTAAGCTCCCAGTTCCTGTCAGAGCCATATGTATATGTAAACTTGCTGGTACCGGATACCAGGCTGTCGATCTTTTCATCACTTAAAAGGTATTGGAATTTCTGGGACAAATTCTCTTTATCCGGAACTATCCTTATCCCTTCAGAACGGAATTCAAATTCATACAGGCGTTCATCGTACCAGCAGAATGCTGTCTGAATCGTCTGGTGAAGCTTTCCAAAGGTTATTCCTTCCGGTACCAGAACCCTTCTCCAAATCGGCGGCTTACTGCCTTTGATTGTGATTTTCAGTTGATATGCTCCCATGAAAACGCCCTCCTGTCTTGTATCCTTTGTATCCGTTTTTAAATTACGGAATGATTTTTTATATTTATACGATAAATTAAGCGCACGTTACAATTTACCATATTTCCTCCTGTTCTGTCCAGTCCATCCCGATAATTTTTGTAAAGAAAAGGCTGTTTTTTGTAATTATGGCAGGTCTTTTTCCCTGTGGCTTTACTTCCTTATAGAAATAAGGGAATTTCGTTTCCCATTCTACAAATACTAAGATAAGAAAAAGGAAAACCAACATGCTTTACACAACATTTACAATTTCTATACTAAAACATGATATCAAAAAGGGTTTCAGGCTGATATACTCCATGATGTAAGCGAAAGCAATTTAAAAAAGAAAAGAGGAGAAAGTAATTTATGAAAAAAAATATTGTTAAAGCACTTGCATTAGCTGGATTGGCAGTTCTTACCATGGGAACCTTAGCTGGCTGCGGCAGCAAAAATGCAGAGACACAGGCTCCTAATACAACAACTGCGGCTGGCGCTTCCATTGAGACCACCTCTGCAGGAACTACGGCTGCCAAAGAAGAGGCCTCTGCCGACTTAAAAGGATCTATCAGCATGGTTGGTTCTACTTCTATGGAGAAGTTCGCAACCGCTTTAAGTGAAGTTTTTATGGAAAAATATCCGAATGTTACCGTACAGGCCGAATTCGTGGGATCCGGTGCAGGAATCGAAGCAGTGACAAATGGCTCCGCTGATATCGGCAATTCTTCCCGTAACTTAAAAGAGGAAGAAATAGCAAAAGGTGTTACTGAAAACATCGTTGCAATTGACGGCATTGCAGTTGTCTCTGATCCTGCCAATACTGTTGAAGATTTAACCAAAGATCAGCTGATCAGCGTTTACAATGGTACAACCACCAACTGGAAAGACTTAGGCGGAGCAGATCAGCCCATCGTTGTCATTGGACGTGAGTCCGGTTCCGGTACAAGAAGCGCTTTTGAAGAACTGTTAAAGCTGGAAGATGCCTGCAAATACAGCAACGAACTGGACAGCACCGGTGCCGTTATGGCAAAGATCGCTTCCACTCCAGGCTCCATCGGTTATGTTTCTCTGGACGTTCTTGATGACACCGTTAGTACCTTAAAGCTGGAGGGCATAGAGCCTACTCCGGATAACATCAAAGCCGGTTCCTATTTCTTAAGCCGTCCATTTGTTATGGCAACCAAGGGAGAGATTTCCGAGCAGAGTGATCTGGTGAAAGCATTATTTGACTATATCTATTCCGGTGACGGAACCGAGTTAGTAAAATCTGTTGGTTTAATCCCGGCAAACTAGTTGAAAAGGAACTCTTCTCATACTGCATAGCGATAATATTTACAGGGGACGCGGCCAGAGAATCATGCTACGTCCCCGTTTTTGAAAGGAGCTGTTATATGCGACCAAAGTCTTATTCCATATTTAGCGGCCACGGAAGTAAATCAGGGGTAGAACATGCTGCAGAGGTTATCTTTACTGTCTGCGGCTTCTTTGCTGTTCTGGCAGTGGCCTCCATCACTCTGTACATGATCATTAGCGGCACGCCTGCGTTATTTAAGGTGGGTATTCTGGATATACTGTTCGGAACCATCTGGAAGCCGGAAGCCGCTTCTCCAAGCTTTGGCATCCTTTATGTTATCCTGACCTCCATCATGGGAACAGCCATGGCGATTTTAATCGGCGTTCCCATAGGTGTCATGACTGCTGTTTTCCTGGCGGAAGTGGCCCCTGAAAGGCTTACCAATATCGTGCGTCCGGCAGTGGAGCTGTTAGCCGGCATCCCTTCTGTTATTTATGGTTTACTTGGTATCCTGATTTTAAATCCTGTCATGTATAAGCTGGAATTAAAAATATTTGCAGGCTCTTCCACCCATCAGTTTACAGGAGGCGCCAATTTAATTTCTGCTGTTTTAGTGCTGTCCTTAATGATTCTTCCCACTGTTATCAATATCAGCGAAACGGCCCTCCGGGTTGTGCCGCAGCACTTAAGAAGTGCTTCCCTGGCCCTTGGTGCCACCAAGATCCAGACCATTTTCAATGCGGTTCTGCCGGCGGCAAAATCCGGTATCATCACCGCAATCGTCCTTGGAACAGGGCGGGCCATTGGCGAGGCAATGGCCATCAGCCTGGTGTCGGGAAGCGCAGTAAATCTTCCGCTTCCTTTTAACTCAGTCCGCTTCCTGACAACGGCCATTGTTTCGGAAATGTCTTATTCCGCCGGGCTTCACAAACAGGTGCTTTTTACCATTGGCCTTGTCCTGTTTGCATTTATCATGCTCATTAACATTACTCTTAATAATCTGTTAAAGAAAGGAGAGGAACGTCATGACAAATGATATCATCATCCCTGTTCAAAAAAATTCTGCTGCAGCACACAGCATTTATAACCGGAAAAACCGGATCTCCGATTCTGTCTTAACGGTTCTCATTTACTTATGCGCTTCCATCTCCATTCTGGTTTTAATCGGTATCATGGGCTATGTCTTTGTCCGGGGCATTTCCCAGATCAACGTAGAATTCTTAACCAGCGTGCCAAGTACCATCAGGGGAACCTTTGGCATCCTGGGAAATATTGTAAACACTTTATATGTTGTGGCCATTACCTTATTGATCGCCACTCCTTTAGGAGTTGGTGCAGCCATTTATCTAAATGAATATGCAAAAGGCGGAAAAGTGGTCCGCATCATCGAGTTCACCACAGAGACCTTATCAGGTATCCCTTCCATCATCTTCGGCTTATTTGGCTATGTATTTTTCGGGATCACCCTGGGCCTTGGTTATTCCATTCTCACCGGTGCATTGACCTTGTCCATCATGGTCCTTCCTCTCATCACCAGGACCACGCAGGAAGCCTTAAAGACTGTACCGGAAAGCTACCGCTCCGGCGCTTTGGGCATTGGTGCAACCAAATGGTATATGATCCGGACCATCCTGCTTCCAAGCGCCATGCCCGGCATTGTGACCGGAATCATCCTGGCCATCGGCCGTATCGTGGGAGAATCTGCTGCCCTTCTTTTTACGGCAGGAAGCGGTTATCTTCTTCCCAGGGACTTTTTCGGAAAAATATTTGAATCAGGCGGCACCCTGACGATTCAGCTTTACCTATGCATGCAAAAGGCTAAATACGATCAGGCCTTCGGAATTGCCGTTGTCCTTCTGGTCATTGTACTGGCAATAAACGGACTTGCAAAATTTCTGTCTCATAAATTCAATACGGAGGTTAAAGAATCGTGAATACCAATACAGTTAAAATCTCAACCAGCAATTTAAATCTATATTATGGGACCAACCATGCCTTAAAGGATGTAAACCTGGATCTTTATACAAATAAAATCACGGCCTTTATCGGGCCTTCCGGATGTGGAAAATCCACTTACTTAAAAACATTAAATCGAATGAATGACCTGGTTCCAAGCGTAAAAATAGAAGGAGAAGTTCTTTTAGACGGGGAGAATATTTACGATCCCAGGGTGGACACCACACTTCTGCGAAAAAAGATCGGCATGGTATTCCAACAGCCAAACCCATTTCCAATGAGCATTTATGACAATGTGGCTTATGGCCCAAGAATCCATGGAATCAAGAATAAATCCGAACTGGACTCCATTGTGGAAAAAAGCCTGAAAGGAGCCGCTCTCTGGGATGAGGTATCCGGCCGCTTAAAAAAGTCTGCTCTTGGCCTTTCCGGCGGCCAGCAGCAGCGCCTTTGTATTGCCCGCGCCCTGGCTGTTGAGCCGGAGATACTGCTTATGGATGAACCCACCTCAGCCTTAGACCCGATCTCCACCCTAAAAATCGAAGACCTGATGGATGAGCTGAAAGAGAAATACACGGTTGCCATCGTCACCCACAACATGCAGCAGGCAACCCGAATCGCCGATTATACCGCCTTTTTCCTTGTGGGAGAAATAGTGGAATACGCTTCCACAACCGAGCTGTTCACATCTCCCAAAGACAAAAGAACTGAAGACTATATCACAGGCCGCTTCGGCTGATCCACTTTATCTTGAAAGAAGATAAAGCCTCTGGCGTACTTGAATAATAAAACAAAGAAGGAGAACAAAAATGACAACGCGAGTTAATTACGAACACGAATTAGACCTCTTAAACCACGACATAAAGGAAATGGGGCGTATGGTTGAAACCTCCATTGAACAGTGTTTTGTGGCATTCGAAGATCAGGACTTTGAAAAGGCAGAGGATATCATAAAAGGAGACCGTACCATCAACGACTTAGAACGCTCCATCGAAGCCCGCTGCCTCTCCATCATCCTGCGCCAGCAGCCTGTTGCCGGAGATTTAAGAGTCGTTTCCAGCGCCTTAAAGGTGGTTACAGACTTAGAGCGAATCGGCGACCACGCTTCCGACATCGCCGAACTCATCCTGCGCATCAAAGGCGAACACGTATACCACGTCGTCCGCCACATCCCATCCATGGCCGCCGCCGCCAGAGAAATGGTCCGCAGCTCCATTGAAGCCTTCATCAATCAGGATTTAGAAACCGCAAAGAAGATCGAGAAGCAGGACGATGTGGTTGACGATTTATTTGATAAGGTAAAAAATGATGTAGTAGATTTACTAAAACACTCTAACGAGCATATTGACCAATGCATTGATTTGCTGATGGTAGCAAAATATTTAGAACGCATTGGAGATCATGCCGTAAACGTATGCGAATGGACCGAGTTTTCAAAAACAGGAGCATTGAAGAATGTACGGATATTGTAAAGCTACGAGCAGTGCGTCCATAAAAGCGGAAGAGCTCATAAGAATGCCAGCATTCTTATGAGCTCTTTTGATTTTATGGACATAGGGCGACAGCCCGTCAAGCGAGAAGGAGCGCAGCGGATTCGAGCTTGAGCACTGCGGACCAGCGTTCCACACAATCAAGCCCAATTATTTCCTTAATACACGACATCCACAATCCCCCCCGTATCCGCCGACTCATGAATCGCAATAAGTGCCAGTGCAGTGCGACGTGCATCCTCCAGCGTTACGCGAAACTCCTTCCCATCCACCAGCCGATCCACAAAGTCGCGTATGCTCTCATAAGAAAGTCCCTTACACTTATCAAACACCATATTAGTTACCATAACATCAGGGATCTGCATGCATTCATCCGTAGCGATTTGAATCAGGTTGTGATTGGAGGCATTAATATTTACCTGTCCTTTCGTCCCCATCACACTACACTTAAAATCATTAACATTTCCATTGCCATTAGGTGTTACCCAGCCATTTTCCATATGGGCGATCCCGCCATTCTGAAAGATCACAGTCGTCAGATATACATCCGCCGTATCCACCCCCAGTTCCTTTAAGATGCCCACACGTTTTACAGAATATACCTGTTTCACTTCGTCGTTAAAAAACCAACGCAATGCGTCCAGGCTGTGACTGCCCAGGAACCAGAGAATCGAGGAATCCGCTGCCCATTTGAGCATGTCTGTGGCCACCCATTTGATGTCGCTGTGACGAATATAGGCTGTCCAGGGTTCACCGATTGTTCCGTCGTCGATCTTCTGCTTCGCCACATTAAACGCTGCACTCCATCGGTTATGCAGGTCGACCATGCAGCGCACACCGTTCCTTTCCACCGCTTGGCATATACGCGCTATATCTTCTCTCGTGGTTGCCAACGGCTTCTCGATCAGCATATGTTTTCCGGCATCTGCCATGCAAACTGCAATATCCGCATGAAGAAAATCCGGTGTGACCACTGCAACCGCGTCACAATCGCTCTTTGCTGCCATCTCATGATAATCTGTATAAACCTGCGTGATCCCCAGCTTTGCAGCCAGTGCTTTTGCTCTGGCTTCGTCTTTGTCACAGACGGCAACCGGTTCAGCATTGGGGTGTTCACGATAGATCGAAGCATGTGTTTCCCCCCATACACCGGCGCCGATAATTCCCATTTTTACCTTTTCCATTCTGATTCCTACCTTTCATTTTAGTCAAGCGGATATTCCCAATCCTCTTCGCTGCTTGATTCAGTTAAACATTTTCTTCCCCTCATCCATTTCATAGCCCTACTGCTTGACCGCTCCCGCAGTCATACCTGAAACGAGGTATTTCTGTAGTACCAGGAACACAAACACCACTGGTATTGTAATCATGAAAGCACCCGCCATAATCGTCGGCCAGTCAGTGCCATACTGCCCCTGAAAACTGGAAATGCCAACCGGCAGTGTCCACTTGCTGTATGTACGCATGAAAATACTGGCAAATAAATACTCATTCCAGCCTGTAATAAAAGAGAAAATACACGTAGCCACCAGTCCGGGCACCGTCAACGGAAGAACGATATGCATAAAGGTCACCCAGCGCCCGGCACCATCCACCCTGGCCGCTTCATCCAGGGATGCAGGGATGCTGTCAAAAAAACCTTTCATTGTCCATGTGCAAAATGGAACCGCAAACGTTACATTTGCCAGCACCAGTCCCAGCGTGGTATCTAACAGTTTGAGACTGGACATGATTGTATATAACGGGACAATGAGCAAACTCCCCGGCAGTACCTGTGTCATCAGGATTGTGTACATGATCCCCTTCCGTCCCCGAAAACGAAACCGGGAAAGTCCGAACCCGCCCAAGGCGGCGATCGCCATAGAAAACAACGTGGTGCACAATGCCACAATAAAACTATTCTTTGCCCATATCAGGAAATTGAAACTATTAGATTTTTCAGTGAGCAGCTTCACATAGCCCCGGAGATTGGGCTCCTTTGGTATATATCCCGGCGGATTGGAGTAGACTTCTCCGGCTGCCTTAAAAGAAGTCGAAAACATCCAGAATACCGGAAAAAGTACAAATGCAAGCATAAGAAAAACCAGCATGATCACCATGATTTTGTAGAGCAATGGTTTTTTCATACCGCTTCCTCCTTCCTGTCCACAACCCGGAAATAAAACACTGTAAACAGAATGGAAAATACCAACATGATCATCCCTGCTGCAGCCGCTTTCCCGAAATCAAAATACTGGAAAGCCGTCTGCTGTATAAAGATTGTAAGAAGCTCTGTCGCCCTGGACGGCCCGCCCTTTGCCAGACAGTAGGCAATGGCATAATCTTTGATCGACCAAATGATCAGCAGAAGAAACACAACTTTGGCAACCGGCTTAATCCCCGGAATCGTAATAGCCATCAGTTTCTGCCATCCATTGGCGCCGTCGATTGCAGCAGACTCATACTGTTCCCCTGGTATACTCTGGAGTCCGGCCAGCAGCATGATCGCCACAAATGGAAACCCCTTCCATATATTCACAGCCATAGCCGCCGGCAACGCGGCCGTAGGATTTTGCAGCCAGCCAACATTTTCCTGGATAAGCCCCAGATTGGAAAACAGATAATTGACAATCCCATAATCCTTGTCATACATCAACACCCAGATCAGACATGCAACTACTTCCGGAATCGCCCACGGAATGATGAGGATAGATCGAGCCGCCGCCCTGCCCCGAAACCGCTCATTCATAAGCAAAGCCACCCCGAATCCCAACAGATACCGTACAAAAACCGTTACCACGATATAAAGGAGTGTCACCTTTACCGAATTGAAAAAATGGCTGTCTTGTAACACTGCCTGATAATTTTTAAGTCCGACAAAGTAATTGCCATCGGGTGAAGGTTTGCTCATATACCAATACTGCACGCTCATAACTGCAGCCCTTACGATCGGCAGTGCGAGAAACACAGCCAGGATGATGATCAGTGGCGCCAGAAACAAGGCAGCTCCCCATCGTTCCCCTGCATGGTCTTTCTTTTGTGCTCCGCTTTGTTTCATAGATACCTCCATTCTACTGTCATTCCAATTTCATACGGACAAAATGCTTTCTCTTTCAACGAATCAGCCGTCATCAGTTTGCGGCTGATTCGTATTTTTATTATCTGATTACTTGTTCATAATCTCCTTGATCTGTTTGGCTGCGTCATCCAATGTTGTTTTTGCATCAGCCCGTTGTTCTGAGAACATAGCCTGTGTAGCGTCGATCATCACCTGGCTCAGTTCCTGCTGCTGCGGGATCGACGGATCACTGACCAGATCCGCGTAGTTCTCCTGGGCAAACGTAAGGAATTTCTGTTCCAACTCATGGCCGGCGATATATTCCGGTGTAGACGCATAAGCTTTGTTACTGGGGATCATCCCACAATCAGCAACCAGTGCCTGTGCCTCATCACTTGCCATCCATTCCATGAATTTCCAAGCTTCTTCCGGGTTCTTACAATTTTTACTCAACATCGTAACCAGCGGATAGTTGGTTGGATTGGGTTTATAGGTCTTTCCTTCATAGACCACATCAAAAGAAGGGATCAGTCCGATGTCATCCATCAGTGCGGCATCACGCTCACGGGTCATACCGACGAACCACGGTCCGTCATAGTTGAACGGTACTTCCTTATTCCAGAACAATTCACGGGAATCCTTTTTATCAGGAACAGGTTTTCCTCCCTTTTCATCCATCAGAAAACGCTGCCACCACTGGGCTGCCCATACATTTTCCGGTGAATTGACATTGACACGTTCTGCTGTGAAGGGACCAGCCTCACCATCCAGGAAATATAGTCCGCCTGATACCGGACGTGCCAGCATGCGGCACCATTCACCGACCACAAAACTGTGGGAGCTGACCACCACACCCATTCCATATTTTCCATCTTCTGCAAACACTTTGCAGGCTTTCAGGAAATCTTCCTGGGTTTTGATGCTCTCAGGATCGATCCCTTTTTCTTCCAGCATGCTCTTGCGGTAGAAGATACCGGTCGTTCCCCAGGCATAGTTGGCAAGTGCCAGTGTTTTACCATTGATTGTGCAGAATTCCTGCCCGGACAGCTGATCTGCCGTGATACCTGACGCGCTTATGTAAGGCGCCAGATCCACGCAGACACCGTCCGAGAGAAGGCTGTTGTAGCTTGCAATATTTTCCGGATATACCTGAATGATGTCTGCTTCATTTCCAGCCAGCACCTCTGTTGTCAAGTTATTCCAGTAGTCCGCCCACCCGGCACCAAAGATCTCGACCGTGATATTGGGATTCAGTTCAGTATATCTGTTGATCAATTTGTCAATTGCCGCCCGGTGCGGCTCTTCCACATAAACAGAGGTGGAAAAAGTTAGTGTGACTTTCTCTCCGCCTGCACCTCCAGTTGTCTGAGCCTCCGTTGATCCGCCCGGAGCCGCTGTCGTGGCTGTGCCGTCTGATGCATTTGAGCCGCATGCAGTCAAACCGGCTGTCAAAGCTGCCGCTAACAGGATAGACATTACTCTCTTCATTATCTTCTCCTCCTTTTTTTAAATCGCTTCACATCGCCAGCCACTGTCCACACCTTCAAACAAAAACCGGCACAAGTTACCATCTGCAAAGTTGCTTGTAATGCTTCTGCTTATTTGCTATAATGATTATGTTTTAATTATAATGCACAAATAAACTTTCGTACATGTACTGTATTAAGGGAAAATGACTAAAATATATCGATTATCTGAGAATTTTCCATGTTTTGAAAGGATGAAGAATGGTTAAGGAGGGCAAAGAATGGTCTACGATGCTGTGATTATCGATGACGAACCTTGGTCCATCGTCGATATACAAAAAACATTTCCGTTTGAGGAATTGGGATTTCATGTTACCGGTACATACTTAGATTCCAGAAAGGCGATGCAGGCGCTTATGGAATCACCTCCGCATCTGGTAGTGACGGATATCTGCATGCCAAATCTGGGCGGTCTGGAACTGATCGAGTACCTGCGCCAGAAAGGACTAGCTTGTGAAGTAATTATCATGAGTGGATACAATGACTTTGCATACGCCAAGCGGGCGATCCGCCAGGGCGTATTCGGCTATTGCCTGAAGCCCACAGACACATTGGAAGTCAAAGGTCTCCTGATCGATTTGAAAAAGAAACTGGATGCCACGTACGGCCACGCCGGTAAGCTGCCGCTCAAGATGGCTGCCCCTCCTACCGCTTTTGAGGAACTGTTGGCCTATATGCGCGTTCATTACAACGAAAAAATGACCCTGGACGGACTGGCTAAACGCTTCTCGCTGAACCCCAACTATTGCTGCAGTCTGTTTTCTCAATCAGTGGGAACCACGTTTTCCCAGTATCTGACTGATCTGCGTATCGGCCGTGCCCGGTCTGCTTTGGCACAACCCGGCGTCAAGGTGGAGGATATCGCCCGACAGGCAGGCTTTTCCGATGCCTTCTATTTTTCCAAAGTCTTCAAAAAGCATTGCGGACTATCGCCGCGAGAATACCGTCAACAGCTGCAGTCGCAGACACTGCCCCGGGAGTGATCAATATGAGAAAACGGCTTTCCAGTATGTTCGTCATTGCCATCCTGATTCCGGTGATGATCATCATGATCTATCAATTGTTCGTGTTGGACTGGCTCAACAGCCACAACCAGCAAAAGTTGGATACCTATGGTGAAAATACCTCCATCACTATGACACAGAACATCTCACTGATGCTTGGCAATCTGGTGAACGCCGCCCAGACATTCACCTACAGTCATGAGGTCCAGTCGATGGCAGCAGGGGAACTGGCCATCAATCCTGTGCGTATCAACACGATCATCATGATGGCACAAAGATACAATCCTGATGCAATGGATGTCCTGTTGACAGATATGAATGGAACCACCTACAGTCTGAAAGGTTACCTGTCCCAGGTAGTGGAACAATATGTCAAAGAATATGCCGGGCAGCATTACACCAGTCATCAGCCCGCAACATTTACAATCTTTGAGCAGGATACAAATAAAACTTCCTACCTGCTGTATTCAGCCCCTGTCTTTGCCACCAACATGGCCGCTCACTATGGAAAACAGGTAGGCGTTATCTCCATTTTGTGCAGCACCAAACAACTGCAAACCATCCTCCAAAGTACAGACGATATGCAAGCTGAGCTGGTTTCTGCAGACACCGGACAGATTTTACTGAAAAACAGCCATTCATATCCAAAAGGCCGCGTCTATACACAAAGAATTGCCGATACCGGGTTAGAACTGCGCTGTACCGCCTCCGGAATCGGCACAGATGATGAGTCCAGCTTTTTCCTGAAACACATTGTGATTTCCATCATCATCATGATCCTGTTATTTATTTATCTGGCCTGGATCGTCCATCGGCTTTTTCTGAAATCCATCATGCAAATGAATCGGGAGATCTGCCTGTTGAACCAGCAGGATACCACAGCCCGTCTGAAAAATATCCCTGAAAACGAGATCGGCTCCATCGCCACCTACATCAATCAAATGCTGGATACGGTACACGGCCTGAATCAGCGTATGACAGAAAATCTGGAACGCCTGTATCAGGCAGATCTGCTGAAAAAGAAAACACAGCTGTATGCTTACCAGAGTCAAATCAATCCACATTTCCTCTACAATATGCTGCAATGTATGCGTGGAATTGCATTAACCAGAGACATGCGGGACATCGCCGACATCTGTACCAGTATGGCCACCATCTTCCGGTACTCCATTAAAGGAGAGACCCAGGTGCCGCTGGAACGGGAACTGTTCATCACAGACCTATATCTCAATATGCTGCGGGTCCGGTTCCAGGACAGAGTGCAGTATATGATCGATGTTGATCCGTCTTTTGGTGTTCACCGCATCGCCAAGCTGACCCTGCAGCCGCTCGTGGAAAATGCTGTCTTTCATGGTCTTGCTCCCAACGGTTATGAAGGTACGATCACTATCACCGCACAGATCGAATGCGATCAGCTTTACCTGAAGATCCACGATGATGGTGTGGGCATCCAGCCCAATTTGCTGAAGTCTCTGCGTCAGCAGATGGAATCCCCGATCCAAATGGAAACAGAAATGGACGAAGATGCCCATATCGGGATCATCAACGTCCATAATAAACTGCGGTTATGCTATGGTATAGAGTACGGTCTGCGCATTGAAAGCAACATCGGCGATACCACCGTTACAGTGCTGCTGCCTTTGCAGGAGGCATTTCATGAGGAGATGTGAAGAAAACATTTTAAAGGACCAGGTGATAATATCAAAAAATCATTATAAGCAATTTAGAGTATGCAGCAAGAAAGGGCATCCGCCAGTTGTGCCGGATGCCCTTTCTTGCAATAACAACGATTGAGAGGTGATGTTGGCTGAAGGCAGAGTGCCGAATAATGAACTTACCCTTAAACCAATCCTTTTTCCCTATTACTACAACATCGCCCTACCTCTGCAATAAGTCTGAACCACTTCATAGTCATCCCGAAGAACAACAAAATCCGCATCATAACCCGCAACCAGTCTCCCCTTCCTGTAATCAACTCCCAGGCACTTGGCCGGATTAATCGTACAGGAATTCAGTGCTGAATCAAAAGGCACCATAGCCTCCTCAACCAAAATCTTCAACCCCTTATTCGCTCTCAACGTGCTTCCGGAAATCGTATTCGTCCCCTTCAAATAAGCAAGGCCATTCTCCCTAATCTCAATGCTATGCCCGCCCAGCTGAAAATCCATACCAACAGGGCAATGCTTTGGACAAAGAGAATCCGTAATCATAATCGCATGATCCCTTCCCTTAATCGCATAATAATTATTAAGCGCCGCCAAATGAGAATGGCACCCATCACAAATGATCTCACCATAAATATCCCTCACCCTAAACGCAGCTCCTACCAAACCTGGATCCCTGTGATGATAAGGTGTCATCCCATTATACACATGTGTCATAGAGGTCGCCCCATTTGCAATCCCCATAAGGGCCTGCTCATAACTGGCAGACGAATGTCCCATACTGACCACAACTCCAGTATCCTTGCAATACCTTGTCAGGTCAAACCCTTCATCATGCTCCGGCGCAAGAGTAATATACTTAATCATCCCTTTTGCAGCTTCCTGATACTCCTGAAACTGTGCTACAGAAGCGGTTGCTATTGCCTCCGGCGGCTGAGCCCCCTTATATTTCATATCCAAATAAGGCCCTTCAAAATGAATTCCAAGGATCTCCGCCCCTTCGTATCCACTTTCCGCCACAGCCGCCACATTGGCAACCGCTTTAATCAGCACTTCCGGCATCTGGGTCACTGTAGTCGGCAGTATGGAGGTCACTCCCTCTTCCGGTATCCGTTTCATCCAATCCCGCAGCCCTTCCGGCTCTCCATCATTTGTATCATATCCATAAGCCCCGTGGGTATGGATATCAATAAACCCCGGAACGATTCTGTCATCGCCATAATCCTGATCTGCTGCCATCTCACCGTAAACACGGACTGCCCTGATCGTTCCATCTTCCACCTGCAGCTGTGCCGGAATGAACTGCCCTGCAATCCAGACCCGCTTACTCTGTATTATCATAATCGTAATCCTCTCTTTCCTGATTATCTGCCCCCGCCTTTTGGCTGGGCCCGCCCCCACTTACAGGACGCCAAGGTATCCATCAAGGGTATTCCTAAACACCCATTTGCCGGAATACTTATACCTATCTATAGTATAAACAGTTCCCTCCCCATTTTCAAGGAGTTTTAAAAACAGCTTCTATTCTCCTCCAGCAATAAACCTCATTCCTGGGAAATAGGCCACCGGATGATCACCCGGAACAAGTCTGCCTCCACTTCTATCTGAAGACTTCCTTTCTGCAGCTCCACAAAGCTTTTTGCAATGGCCATTCCAAGACCGGACCCTTCCGTGTTCCTGGACTGGTCTCCCCTGACAAATCTCTCGGTTATTTCCTCCGGATTAAAGGTAAGCTCTGCGGCGGAAACATTCTTCAAGGTGGTGACCACATAACCCCCTTCCTTTTTCATATCAATATAAGCTCTCGTATAGGGCATTGCATACTTTATAATATTAGTCAATAAATTATCAAATATGCGGTAGGTCTTCTGGCTGTCCAGAGGAAGAACAATCTTTTCATCCGGCAGGTTCCAACGGAAATCAATGGTGGATTCCTCAATTTTATCGCTCAGCTCCAGACTCACTTCCTTTAGCAGGCTGACAATGTCCACATCTTCCAGATTCAGTGTCACATTGTTGCTGTTGGCTTTGCTGATTTCAAACAGATCCTCTATAAGAGCCTTTAAACGCATTGACTTCTGTTCCAGTATATCAATATAAGCCTTTCTCTGCTCCGGCGTAACATGATCATCCCTTAATAAGTTTACATAAGTTATAATCGCAGTAAGAGGGGTCTTAAGATCATGGGACATGTTGCTGATCAAGTCGGTTTTAAGCTTCTGGCTTTTCACTTCCTCGCCAACCGCCACCTTGAATCCCCTTTGTATCTTTTGTATCTCCTTTTTAAATGGTTCAAACACGCTTAGATCCTCTTCAATGTCAACCTCTAAGTTTCCCTCTGCAATCTGGTTTGTGGCCCTTAAAAGAATGCTGTATTTTTCACTTAAATCCCTGTAGTATTTTCTCATCACAATAAATAAGGCTATGGAATAGAGGATCACGGCACCGATTCCAAAAAACCACAGGCTGCAAAGAATGGCAAGGATAATAAAATTTACTCCAACGATCCGGAAAATGGCCCGATCCGACTTTTCCTGTAAATTGATACTTCCTACAAATGTATAAACTCTGCGGCAAAGGTTTTTCACCCATTCACAAAACCAGCCGCACAAAGTCCGTTCATGAAGATAACGCTTCAAACCTATCCGGATGACATCACGCATACATAAAACTGCCCAATAAACAATGGCAAAGGGAATGGACCACCACATCAGGTTCCAAAACTTTACCATGATTTTGGCAACCAGCGGCAGAAAATTGGCCCGCAAAAGAGCCTCATATAAATCTCCCCTGTTTGTCACTGCCACAAGATTGGTAAGCCCTGTTCCGAATAACACGGCGCCGCATCCCACTCCTGCAATGATTTCTAACGGCGTCCTTAAAATCCTGCTGACCTCAGGAAGGGTTGGGTCCAAGCAGGCAAAGATAAAGGCTGCAATTGCCACTGCACAGACCAGGCCCATAAATATCCTGGAAACAGTGCCCGAGTAGTTATAGGCACTCCAGACAGTTTCTCTCTCCTCTTCATAAGCAGTGATCTGCTGGGCCCTCATTCCATAAGCAAAGGTGATATTTCTTGGGTTTTTCAGCTTTAAATCCGTTTCATAACGATACTGATCCCAATAGTAATCGCTCATGGGATCCCGGCCGCCCAGCGTCTCCAGAGTGTTCAAAAGCCTGACCGCATTTTCTCCGTTTACAACCCCGGCCTCCATGCGCCCCAGATCATCATAACGAAGCACTGCCCTAAAAATATATTCATCGTTTTCTGCAATGGACCGGCCTCCTGCATGATCATTTATGACTCTGCCTTGCCCATCAAGGATCTGGTAATCTATGAAATTTTTCATGTTGCCGAAATGCCGGCTCCAGGATTCATATTCCCTGACACAGTTTTGGCGCAGCTCTTTTAAATATTCATACCGCTCCTCCTGGTCTCCCAAGTCATAAGGCTCTTCCACAGCTTCTGCAGCCACATCCTCACCTGCCCAGGTCTCCGGCGTTCCTTCCTCTGCTGCCGTCCGGACAGCCATTGCCTTCTTTAACTCTTCTTCTACCAGTGGAAAATAAAACTGGAAAGGAGAAATAACACTGCCCTGTTCGTACTGGGCTTGTTCCAGGTAAAGCACGTAATTGCCTGATACCAGATGCCGGAGAAATTCATTCTGTCCATAAACAGGCTCCTCATACCTGGCTGATTCATTTTTAAAAAATGGGTAAAGCCCCACCATGACCAATGCTGCCAGCAAAACCACCAGCACAGCCAGAACAACGCTGACCCTATGCTTGTTTCTCAATTTTATATCCAACTCCCCACACCACCTTTAAATATTTGGGTTCTTTTGGGTTGATCTCGATCTTTTCCCGGATCTTCCTTACATGAACCATGATTGTATCCGTGTTAATGGCCCGTTCATTCCAGACACGTTCATAAATCTCTTCCGCCGAAAACACTCTTCCCGGATTTTTCATAAGAAGAGCAAGTATTTTAAATTCAATGGGAGTCAGCTTTGCCGGCTTTTCATCCACGGTCACTTCCACCGTATCTTCATTCAGCTCCAGTCCTCCGATGGAATAAACATTGCTTTTTTCCTTCTGTTCCTTTTCCTCCAGCATATCCATGTATTTTTTATAGCGCCTGAGCTGGGAATTCACCCTTGCCAACAGCTCCATAGGAGTAAACGGCTTGGCTACATAATCATCAGCTCCAATATTAAGCCCCATGATCTTATCCACTTCCTCAGACTTTGCCGACAAAATGATCACAGGGAAATCATAGGTCTCCCTTAGTTTTACGGTCATGGTTATGCCGTCCATCCGCGGCATCATTACATCCACGATTGCCAAATGGATCTCTTCCCGCTCCAGAATCTTAAGGCCTTCCACTCCGTCCGCTGCCTGAAATACTTCGTATCCCTGGCTCCTTAAATATATTTCAATTCCTTCTCTGATCTCTTTATCATCCTCTACCAATAAGATGTGGTTTACTTCCATGCTATCTCTCCTTTTCCCATTCCTGCCTGTAACATCCCATTTATAATACCACATTTTCTCTCTTTTTACTTCAATTTAAGGATACGAAAGCAATCTTAAATGGAGGGTCAGAGAAAACGAAAGAAATTCTAAAATTTGTTTTTCCTTTTTATTCTGCATTTTTATGAAACGAAAAAAGCGCATCAGGGATTTTAGAAATCCTGATGCGCCTTATTATTTTTTATTTGGATGTTATTCGGATGTTTTCCGTATATTGCTCTCCATCAGCCGGTTAAAGCCCAGCCAGCCGTTGTTGTCTCCCGCTCCCTTTAACACTTCAATCATAGTCTCCATCTTGGCATCCGTATTATCTGCGAAATTTAAGGCCAGGGCTTCAATCAAAGCAGGTTTTTTGGGAGATCCGTATTCCAGTTCCCCATGATGGGCCAGAATGCAGTGTTTCAGCTCGGAAGCCGTCTTTTCCGGAAAGCCCGGGATGGCCCGGATCCTTTCTCCAACCATTTCCGTTCCAATGATAATGTGGCCCAAAAGCTGGCCGTCGTCAGTATAGTCATTTTCCGGAAACGTGGAAAGCTCCCTGGTCTTGCCAATGTCATGGAACATGGCAGCGGTTATGAGCAGATCCCTGTTAAGGAGAGGGTAATAGCCGGAGTAATAATCGCACAGTTTCACAACGCTTAAGGTATGCTCCAAAAGTCCGCCTACAAAGCCGTGGTGAACGCTTTTTGCTGCGGAATGGAACTGAAATCCCTTGGCAAAAACCGCATCCTCCACAAAAAAGCTTTCCAAAAGCTTTCTTAAGTGAGGATTCTTAACCGACCGGATAAAGCCTAAAAACTCCTCATACATAAGCCCAATATCCTTCCCTGAGACAGGAAGGTAATCGCCGGGAATATATTCCCCTTCTCCCGCTTTCCTGACCCGCTTAACATTCAGCTGGTTGGAATTCTGGAAAACTGTTACATCTGCATCTATGTATACATAATCCAGAGTTTCAAAATTTCCGATTCCCGGAGAACCCAGATCCCAAATTTTGGCATCCACAGTTCCGGTCTTGTCCTGAAGAATCAGGTTCCCATATTCCTTTCCTGACTTTGTAAGGGCAATCTGCTTATTTTTACATAAATACACATCTGAAACATGCATTCCTTCGCGGAATGATTCTACATACCTCATCTTTTCCTCCACATTCTAACCTCAGGCAGCATGGATGTCCGGTTTGCTTAACAGAACATCATGCCAAGGAAGCCAGGAAGATTACCTGGCTCCAATGGTTACCTGATACTGTATCTCTTTATATTCTTCCCTTCCATTGCGGGAAACACTCACAGGAATCACATCTCCGGGATTGGAATTTTCCAGCACTGCCTGAAAATCCTTCATGGTAACAATGGTCTCATCTCCCATGGTCCTTATGATATCACCGCACTGGATTCCTGCATTGTAGGCAGGGCTGTCTGCGTTTACATCAACCACATACACCCCAAGAGGCATGCCGCTGCTGTTCATAACGGCGCTCACTTCCTGTCCCTTGATCCCAAAGTAGGGAAATGCGGCACCATTGCTCATCTTTTCCAGAATGCTCTTATAGTCGGATATGGCCATGGCTGCCGTCATATCCTTGCTTCCGTCATTCTTATGTTCATCCGTCACCCAGCCTACAATCTGGCCGGATGTGTTCATGAGAAAAGTGCCAGTCTTGGCATTTCCCTTCACATCGGAATACAGGATACGGGTTATTCCATCAGTAACCTGCACATTCTTCGTTATATACGATATAAATCCATAGCCAACAGAGTGGACCATGCCTGCAGGACCTCCCACAGCCACAACCATATCCCCCTGTTTCACTGAATAGGAATTTCCCAGCTCAATTGCCTTAATTTCCTCTAACAAAGCCCTTCCCAAATCTGCCGTAGGTACGCTTACAATGGCCATTCCGGACAGCTTATCAGTCTGCTTGATGGTTCCCTGAACCTCTGTTCCGTCGGAAAATGCCACGCGGATTGCCTCTGCATCCTCCACCGCACCGTCCGGCGTCAGCACCAGAAGCTCCTGGTTTGCAGAAGCGATGATCACTCCGGAAAAAAGGCCGGAGTTTTCCACAGGATTGTTAAACCAGTCTGTCTGGGTCTTAACGGAATGGACCGTCACGATCCCTTTGTCCGACTTTTGGACCAGAGATCTAAGACTCCCATATAGAGTATTCAGATCATCTACGGAAAATGGATATTTCTCCATAGCGGACTTTAAAATATCTTCAATGGGTTCCGTCTCTGCCGCCGTAGACTCTTCCGTCTCGGGAGGCACTGTTTCAGGGTCATCCTTTGGTATGGTCACTGGAACGCTTTCACTGGTGGATCCTTTTGCAAAAAATCTTTCAGCTACAGGCCGGGATACGGCAAATGTAACAGCAGCAACGATTCCGAAAATAGCCGCAGTCGCAAAAAGGCCCAAAGCCCTTTTCAGCATATCTCTTTTTGACATGGGCTGTCTCACTATCTTTTCATTGATAAACCGACGTGGCTCCGTCTTTCTATCGCCTGGCCCGTTATTTTCCGGCATACTAACCCTCCTTCGCAGAAGACCTAAATACTATTATAAGGTCCTTCGCCCCTTAATGCAAGAAAAACATGAGAACTTTGGCCCATCAGCCCAATGATCTTTTAGGATTCCTGCACTCACAGGCTTATTATTTCTTGGAGCCGCAGGATGCTTCATGCAGCATTGCCTGTTTTTTCACCATATGCCTCTCTTGCTGATATTTCAACGGCAAATGAATCATACTAAGTAAAACAAGGCGGACGTTCCTCCATTTATTATTTTAAAAAAATAATGAAGATCTAACAACGGGCGATGGATGCCATTGCTTCACCCGCCCCCAGGATCTGGAAGGAAAAGCAACCTGAGGATTGCAGTTTTCGTCCCATATATGCTATACTGTAACAGATACCATCATCATCGGACCACAGCGCAAAGAAAGCAGAATAAACAAGGTACAACATATGAATCAGAAAGCATTAAAAACTTTAGAATATCATAAAATCATCGCACAGCTTACCCAGTACGCCTCCAGCGACTCCGGCAAGGAGCTGTGCATAAATCTGGTCCCTTCCACGGACTATCATGAGATCGTAAGGACTCAGAAGGAAACCACCGACGCAGCCACAAGAGTGCGCCAGAAAGGCAGCATTTCCTTTGGAGGCGTCAAAGACATCCGGATGTCCTTAAAACGCCTGGATGTGGGAAGCGCCCTTGGGATCGTGGAGATTCTTTCCATCAGCTCCCTGCTTACCGTCTCAGCCCGGATAAAAGCCTACGGGCGCCATGAGGACTCGGAACTGCCGGAAGACTCTCTGGAGGAATTCTTCCGTATGCTGGAACCGCTGACCCCGGTCAACACGGAAATCAAACGCTGCATCCTCTCCGAGGAAGAGGTGAGCGATGACGCCAGCCCTGGCCTTCATCATGTAAGGCGTTCCATGCGTTCCATTAACGATAAGATCCACACCCAGTTAAACTCCATATTAAATTCCAACCGGACCTACCTTCAGGAAGCGGTGATCACCATGAGGGATGGACGATACTGCCTTCCGGTGAAATCGGAACACAAATCCCAGATGCCCGGCATGGTTCATGACCAGTCCTCCACCGGCTCCACACTTTTTATTGAGCCAATGGCAATCGTAAAGCTTAACAATGATCTCCGGACCCTGGAAATCCAGGAACAGAAAGAGATTCAGATGATCCTGGCCGATTTAAGCAACCAGCTTGCCCCTTATCATGAGGAGTTGGAAACAAACTTTGAAATCCTGACAAAACTTGATTTTATCTTTGCAAAGGCGGGCTTATCTAAGAATTACAATGCCAGTGAACCGGCATTTAATACAAACAGGATCATAAACATCAAGGATGGACGCCATCCCCTTTTGGATCCTACTAAGGTGGTTCCCATCAGCATCCATCTTGGCCGGGACTTTGACTTGTTAATCGTAACCGGACCAAATACGGGAGGAAAAACAGTTTCCTTAAAGACAGTGGGCTTATTCACCCTGATGGGACAGTCAGGCCTTCATATTCCTGCATTTGACGGTTCTGAGCTGGCAGTGTTTGATGAAGTGTTTGCAGATATTGGAGATGAGCAGAGCATTGAACAGAGCTTAAGTACCTTTTCCTCTCATATGACCAACATTGTCCATATCCTGGGCCAGGCAGACAGCAATTCTCTCTGCCTGTTTGATGAGCTTGGTGCAGGAACCGATCCTACGGAAGGGGCAGCTCTTGCCATCTCCATCCTGTCATTCCTCCACAATATGAAATGCCGCACCATGGCAACCACCCATTACAGCGAGTTAAAGGTATTTGCCCTTACAACTCCAGGTGTGGAAAATGCCTGCTGCGAGTTTAACGTGGAAACCCTTAGGCCTACCTACCGCCTATTAATCGGCGTGCCGGGAAAGAGCAACGCCTTTGCCATTTCCAAAAAGCTGGGGCTTCCGGATTATATCATTGAAGATGCAAAGACTCATCTGGAAGCAAAGGATGAAACTTTTGAGGATCTTTTAACCCACTTAGAAGAAAACCGGGTTACCATTGAAAAAGAACGAACCCAGATCGCTTCTTATAAACTGGAGGTGGAGCAGCTAAAGGCCCGCCTGACCCAGAAAGAAGAGCGGCTTGATGAACGGCGGGATAAGATGATACGGGAAGCCAAAGAGGAAGCCCAGAGAATTCTCAGGGATGCCAAGGAAACGGCTGACCAGACCATACGGAACATCAACAAGCTTGCCGCAGATTCAGGGGTGAGCAAGGAACTGGAAGCTCAGCGGAGCAAATTAAGGAACAAGCTTCAGGATGTGGATTCCTCCCTTTCCCTGAAAAATGAGAAAAAACAGCCAGGTAAGCAGATCGATCCTCAAAAGCTTAAGCTGGGAGAAGGTGTAAAGGTCTTAAGTATGAACTTAAACGGGATCGTCAGCTCCCTTCCCAATGCAAAGGGGGATTTATACGTGCAGATGGGAATCCTCCGTTCCCTGGTCAATCTTTCAGATTTAGAACTGCTCCATGAGGAGTCAGTTTCCACCCCTGCCGGAAGCGGCTCTAAGAAAACAGGAAGCGGAAGCAGCTCCACCCGCATGTCCAAATCCTTTTCCATCTCTCCGGAAATCAACCTGATCGGAATGACCACGGATGAGGCCATTCCCCAGCTGGACAAATACTTAGACGATGCCTACTTATCTCACCTTCCTCAGGTGCGGGTGGTACACGGACGGGGAACAGGTGCCTTAAAAAATGCGGTGCACAAGCACTTAAAGAAATTAAAATATGTAAAGGAATTCAGGCTGGGCGCCTTTGGTGAAGGCGATTCCGGCGTAACCATCGTTTCATTCAAGTAAAACACCCTGATGCAGTCTGCAAGGTATTTTATGGGCGGCCGCCAAATGGATGTGCAGGCATATCCGTCTGGCTCGCTGCCTTCGCGTGAATCATTTGAGAAAGGGGGCCATTATGGCAGAAAAACAGCGGATCTTGATCGTGGATGATGACAGCAACATCGCAGAATTAATTTCCCTATATTTATTAAAAGAATGCTATGAAACAGAAATTGTAGGCGACGGAGAGGAGGCGATCCGGGTGTTTCCGGAATTCCGGCCTCACCTGGTACTTTTGGACCTGATGCTTCCCGGCATGGATGGCTACCAGGTCTGCAGAGAGATGCGATCCTCCTCCCAGGTTCCCATTATCATGCTGTCCGCCAAGGGTGAGGTTTTTGACAAAGTCCTTGGCCTGGAGCTGGGCGCCGATGACTATATGATCAAACCCTTTGATTCCAAGGAACTGGTGGCCCGCGTAAAGGCTGTTTTAAGGCGCTACCAGACCTCCCCTGTTCCTGCCGCCCTTCATACGGATCATCAGGGGGAATATGTGGAATATCCGGATCTCATTGTTAACCTTACAAATTATTCCGTCATCTATATGGGCCATTCCATTGAGATGCCGCCAAAGGAGCTGGAACTTCTTTATTTTCTGTCCTCCTCTCCAAACCAGGTATTTACAAGAGAACAGCTTTTAGATCACATCTGGGGATATGAATACATCGGGGATACCAGAACCGTTGACGTCCACATCAAACGGCTTCGGGAAAAGATCAAGGATCACGCCGGCTGGGCTTTGACAACAGTTTGGGGCATCGGCTATAAATTTGAGGTGAAGCGCTAGATGACACATTCTCTCTATTATAAATTCATCCTGGGCTACCTGTCATTCGGCCTCCTTGGATTTGTGACCATTGCCACATTTTCCTCAAAGATCACGGACCAGTATCTTCTTGGCCGCCGCTCCGAAGCCCTGTATGACGAGGCCACTCAGATCGCTTCCTCCTACAGCGGCATGTATTACGGCAGGGACATGAGCTTATCCTCCTCCTATCCGGAGCTTGTTAAGGAGGCCAATTACCTTCACGGACAGATATGGATCGTAGACCGTCAGGGCAAGGTGGTATCGGACAGCGCTCAGTCTGACAAGCAGGGGCAGGTCATTGAAAACTTTGACCCTACCTTTATGGGCAACAAATCCTATATCATCGGCGATTACTATCATCAGTTTTCCTATGATGTTTTAAGCGTCCATGCGCCCATTACAGGGAACTACACCACCCACGGCTACGTAGTGATTCACCTGCCCTTATCCTACTTAAGGATGGAGAGGGACGGAATCTTAAACATCGTCTATGTTACATCGTCAGTGGTGTTCGGCCTCTCCCTGATCATCCTCCTGGTCTTTACAAAAAATGTGTATTTTCCTCTTAAGAAAATCACGGCAGGAGCAAATGAATACGCTCAGGGAAATTTTGCGCACCACATTGAGGTGCATACGAGAGATGAAATGGGCTATTTAGCCGCTACCCTTAACTATATGTCCGCTGAGCTGGGCAAGATGGAGGAATACCAAAAAACCTTTATCGCCAACGTTTCCCATGACTTCCGCTCTCCCCTGACCTCCATTAAGGGCTACCTGGAAGCCATCCTTGACGGAACCATACCGCCGGAAATGTATGAGAAATATTTAAAAAGGGTCATTTCAGAAACAGACCGGCTCAACAAGCTGACCCAGGGGCTTCTGACCCTTAATTCCCTGGACTCCAAGGGGTATTTAAACCGCACCAGCTTTGACATTAACCGGGTCATTAAAGATACGGTTGCCTCCTTTGAGGGAACTTGCAGCGAAAAAAACATCACCTTTGATTTAACCTTTTCCGAAAGTATTCAGATGGTTTATGCTGACCTTGGAAAAATCCAGCAGGTCCTCTATAATCTCACAGACAATGCCATAAAATTCAGCCATGCAGATTCCACCATCTACATACAGGCTTCGGGAAAGTATGAAAAGGTTTTTATTTCCATTAAGGACACGGGGATCGGCATTCCAAAGGAAAGCTTGAAAAAAATCTGGGAACGGTTCTATAAAACAGATGTGTCCAGGGGAAAGGATAAGAGAGGAACAGGGCTTGGCCTTTCCATTGTAAGAGAGATCATTCAGTCCCACGGTGAGAATATCGACGTGGTCAGCACAGAAGGGGTTGGTTCGGAATTCATCTTCAGCCTGCCAAAGGCCGGAACCCCATAATGAGGGAAGAGCTTCCGACTGCCGCAAAAAAGAGCAGAAATAAAAAACCGGTACAGTCTTTTTAAGTAAAAACAGGAAAAGACTGTACCGGTAATTTTTTATTCTTTCCATTGAAGATGATGAAGCTCCCCCTTCATGGTCATACGTTCAAATCCGTTCTGCCTTAAGGCTTCATACAGAACAATGGAAACAGAATTGGATAAATTTAAGGACCTGATATCCCCCCACATGGGAATCCTGACACAGCGGTTTTGATTCTCCAAAAGGATATCTTCCGGAATCCCGGCGCTCTCCTTTCCGAACATCAGGAAGCAGTCCGGTTCATATTCCACTTCAGAATACACATGGAGCCCTTTT
The DNA here is from genome assembly GCA_902363835.1 of Lachnospiraceae bacterium. Taxonomy (GTDB): domain Bacteria; phylum Bacillota; class Clostridia; order Lachnospirales; family Lachnospiraceae; genus Lacrimispora. The sequence goes on along the minus strand of CABJBM010000029.1, from coordinate 48,394 downwards.
GTGGTTGCCATATAAATCCTGGCTCCAGGATTCCGGTCCAGAAAGTCCTGATAATCGCTGTACACGGTCACATCAAGCTTATCCCAGTAATCCAGCCCGGCGCGCTTGATCAGCTTATCGTTCAGCTTAAAACCCAAGGGCTCGATCAAATGCAGCTTTGTGCCTGTTGCCACGCAGGTCCGCCCAATGTTTCCCGTATTAGCGGGCATCTCCGGTTCTAATAATACAATATTCATATCCTTACGCTTTTTCCTCCAGTTTCTTGATAAATCGGCCCATACGGCTTAAGGCCTCCTTAAGATTCTCCAGGGAATATGCATAGGAAATCCGTAAGTATCCTTCTCCGCAGTCTCCAAATGCCGTCCCAGGCACCACTGCAACCTTTTCTTCCCGAAGAAGCCTGGTTGCGAATTCATCAGAGGTCATGCCAAACCGTTTGATGGAGGGGAAGGTATAAAATGCTCCATGAGGCTCAAAGCACTCCATTCCCATTTCCTTAAAGGCATGAATCAGATAACGGCGTCTCTGGTCATAGGATTCTCTCATCACCTGAACATCCTTATCACCGTCACGCAGGGCAGCTACCGCAGCGTACTGGCTGGTGGTAGGCGCACACATAATGGCAAACTGATGGATCTTTAACATCTGTTCCAGGATCACCCTGGGTGCGGCGGCATAGCCAAGGCGCCAGCCGGTCATTGCGTAGGATTTTGAAAAACCGTTAATGAGTACGGTCCTGTCCCTCATTCCGGGAAATGCGGCAATGGTGGTGTGATCACTTCCGTAAGTGAGCTCCGCATAAATCTCATCGGATATTACAAATAAATCCTTCTCTGTTACGATTCTTGCGATTTCCTCCAGCTCCTCCGCTTTCATAACGGCTCCCGTAGGATTGTTAGGGAATGGAAGCACCAGTACCTTGGTTTTTGGAGTGATCTTTTCCAGCAGCTTTTCACCGGTCAGCTTAAACTGGTCCTTTGCTTCCAGATCAATGATGACCGGAACGCCGTTTGCCAAAATGGTACAGGGCACATAGGAAACATAGCTGGGCTGGGGAATCAGCACCTCATCCCCTGGATTTAACATGGCCCGAAGGGCAATATCAATGGCTTCGCTGCCGCCCACCGTTACCATGACCTCATGATCAGGATCATATGTAACCTCAAAGCGCCGGCTCAAATAGCTGCAAATTTCCACCTTTAATTCCTTTAGACCTGCATTGGAGGTATAAAACGTCCGGCCCTTTTCCAGGGAATAGATCCCCTCTTCCCGGATATGCCAGGGAGTATCAAAATCAGGTTCCCCAACACCCAGGGAAATGGCATCCTTCATTTCACTGACTATATCAAAAAACTTGCGGATTCCGGAAGGCGGAATCTCTACGATTCGATCTGATAATGGATTTCTCACGGCGTAATCAACATCCTTTCATCGGGCGTTACTTCTGCAAGAACGGTTCCGTGGTCTTTGTACTTCTTTAAGACAAAATGAGTGGCCGTGCTTAATACGGATTCCATGGGAGACAGCCTTTCCGATACAAACTGAGCCACCTGCCTCATGGTCTTTCCTTCTATGAAAACCGTGAAATCAAAGGAGCCGGACATGAGATAAACAGCATTCACCTCGCTGTACTGGTAAATGCGTTCAGCGATCTTATCAAATCCCATACCTCTCTGGGGAGTGACCTTTACCTCAATTAATGCCATAACCTTTTCATCACTGGTATTATCCCAGTTAATCAGGGTGTGGTAACCGCATATGATATGTTCTTTTTCCATTTCAGCGATCTCATTGGCAATGGCGGTCTCACTTTCCCCTAAAAGAATTGCCAGATCCTTTAAATCAATCCTGCTGTTTTTTTCAATAATTGCCAATATCTTTTCTCTCATATCCTGCCTCCTGATTTCCTAATTATTGTCCACGCTTTTTGGACATAAAGGTATGCCCCATAGGGCGTTCCTAATTATTGTCCACGCCTTTTGGACATAAAGGTATGCCCCATAGAGCGTTCCTAATTATTGTCCACGCCTTTTGGACATAAAGGTATGCCCCCCAGGGCGTTCCTTATTATTTGATAAGACCTTATAAAGCTCATCCTCTGAAGGCCGGTCAAGATAACCGATTCCTTCGCCCTGGTCAATGATCCGTTTGATGCCTCCCGTCACTTTCCCGATTACAGCGGCGTGGATTCCCTGCTCTTTTAACGCTTGTACCAAGTCCCCTCCGTTATCCGCTGAAAAAAGCAGACAGCCCTTTGAGAAAAGGCGGTACGGGTTTAAATCGTACCGCTCACAAATCTCAATGGTTTCCTGTTTCACCGGAATTTTACGGAGAGAAAACCGGATTCCCGTCATGTAAGCCCCAGACAAGTCCCAGAGAGCCTTTAAGATCCCGCCCTCTCCTGCGGGTTCACACTCAGCCGCGCCGAATCTTTTCCACTTTTCCAAATCAGCTTCCGGCACAATGTCTTTGTTTTCCAAAATCCGGTCCACATAGTCTCCGGAAAACCATTGGCATAACTCTTCTTTTTTATTTTTTACGGTTTCTACCGTTCCCCACAGCCCGGCATATCCTGCTACAACAAGATCCTGCCCGGGCCTTAGTGTTCCGGCATTTTCCCTTTCAATCCGTCTCATATGCTTTTCTTCCTACACTCCAGGTCCCACCTCAGCCGGGCCCTCTCCCTGCACCTGACCCGGACCAATCCCTGGATCCACAGTCTCTGCAGGAGCCGTTTCAGGCGGCGTCACCACCGGTGGTGTTTCCACAGGAACTCCCGGAGTCTCAGAAGGAACTGCCACTGCAGGCGCTGCAGGGCCGACTTTTATGATGGCCTTTGATGGGTTATAAGTATCCGTATGAAGAATCTCCCGGCTCTGCTCTACGCCATCCACATAAACCACCTTCCACAACCTGGACTTCATCCCTTTATGTGCGGACTGAACCTGCTTTCTGCTTCCCGGCGGCATGGCAGGATCCACCACTTCCTTGGGAGCACCCGGATCTGTTACGCTTAAGGTCTCGGAAACAAACTCAAAGGTCCTGTTTGCAGGTCTGGTTTCCTTTCCGTAGATGGTAAAGGTAAGGGTCTTTCCGGAAGTATAGCCCTCTACATAAATGGGTGTGCTGTAGTTGTTGGTAAATTTAATATCCTTATACGTACCTGCAATGGCTGCATCCTCAGAGGGCTTTACATAACCTACCACCATGGAGTGATTCTGCCTCTGAGTGACTTCCAGCTCCGCCCTGAGTACGGTATTATAAAGGGTGGTGGCGATCTGACATACCCCTCCGCCTACGCTGTCCACCACCTGGCCGTTCTCATAAGCAGCTGCCGTAGCATAGCCATTGGCCAGGGTAAAGGGATGCATGCATTCGTACCCGGATAAGGTTTCCCCGGGCATGAGTACCCGTCCATTGATCTTGCCCGCACCTACTTCAAGATTCTTGGACCTGGAAGCACCGCTGGAAGAAAAGCTGGTGGAAAAGGTTCCAAGCACATCCTTTATGGTAGACAAATCTTCCATGGCAATTGCAGGCCTTACCTCTGAAACAACTGCGGTAGCTGTTACGGGTTCATCAAGGCCGTTGGCAAGAGCCGCATCCAGGGCCTGCTTGGTAGCCGCCACATCCACGGTTTTTCCGATAACAGATGGTGTCACGATAAATGCCCCTTTATCACGGACAATGGTGGCATTCTTTGGTTCAACCATTGCCTGCGCACACTTCTCCGCAACAAAAGCTGCCACTCTCCCATCGTCAAGAGCCGTTTCCAGAGGAATGATCACATGGTTTTGCTCAATATCCTTTTTATTCAAATATCGTTTGATTAAGTTGCCTCCCTGCCAGGAAGATGCAGCCTGGGACACAGCCTCAGGATTGCTCCAGTGAAAGCCCAGTTCCTTTGCCACGGTTTCCACCGGCTGTCCGTCAACGATCAATGTTATCTTCTGATTTTCCATTTCATTTACCAGCTCCTGGATCTTTTGGCTGGCTTCTTCTTCTGTCATACCTCCCAGATTATATTCTCCCACATATATTCCGTCCGGAAGGGTATCAGCCTTAACATAGGTAGGAGAGAGTAATCCAATTCCCGCCGCAATTACAATCGCCGCCAGGCTCATGGACAAAGTTTTCTTTTTCATATTCATTCCTCATGCTCTGCTGCTGTGCCTGAATGCTGCCAATGCTCCTCCCTGATCACTTACATAAACTGAAGCATCATTGGAAGCACCATGGCAGCAATCAGCAAAATGACTACAAGGATCAAAACTACTGATAAAAATTTTCTGTTGTTTTTATTGTTAAAATTAATCATACCGTATCACCTCTCTTATATTCTTCCATACTGTGCTATGATTTTATCCGTGATTCTTGATATTTCATTTCTGGACAAATGTTCCGTTTGCACAGATAAAACTATTTTATGATATTTTAATAAATCCTGCAAGTGTTCTTTTTGCCTTTTTGAGGCCGGCTGTTCCCTTTTTGCCTTATAAATCAAAGCCTGAGAGTCAAAAGCTTCCGGCGATTTCTCCCCATAGCGATTTGCCATTTCCTGATACAGTCCGTGGGCTGCCTTTGCATCCGCAAGCGCCCGGTGGCTCAGGGTCTGAGTAATCCCAAAATATCCGCAGGCAGCAGCCAGATTTTTTTTCTCATCCGGAGGCATATACTTTCTGGCAAGCTTAAGGGTATCAATCCCCCGGCGTTCAAAACAGCCGCCTTCGTTGATCACGGCGCGTTTTAAAAAACTGTAATCAAAAATCACATGATGTCCCAGTATGGGCAGATTTTCTGCAAATTCCAGGAATCCGCCGATCACTTCCCCGATCCCCGGAGAAGTTTCCAGCTGGTGATCACCAATGCCGGTAAGTATAATCACCCTGGACTCCAGCTTCCGGTAAGGGTTCACAAAAGTCTCATAGCTTTCCATTATCTGTCCGTTCACAACCTTTACTGCTCCGATTTCAATGATCTTATCCTGTTTTGGATCAAGGCCGGTGGTTTCCAAATCTACGGCAATATAGGACGATTCCAAATTAAGCCTCCTTCTTCTGACATGACTGCACCTGGGCGCCGGGACAGAGGGTTTGCAAAAAACACTGGCAGCACTTGGGACTTCTTGCAACACAAATGGATCTGCCAAGAGTGATGATCTGAATATTCCATAAAATCCAGTGATCCTTTGGAAGCACCTTCATCAGCTCATACTCAATTTTTTCCGGATCTTCTTCTTTTGCAAAGCCCAGCTTTTTAGAAATCCGTTTTACATGGGTATCCACCACAATGCTGGGTTCATTGTAGATATTTCCTCTGATCACATTGGCTGTTTTTCGCCCTACTCCTGCAAGGGAAGTCAGTTCTTCCATTGTCCGGGGCACTTCGCCCCCGAATTTTTCCACCAGATCCTGACAGCAGGATATGATGTTTTTGGCTTTCATATGATAAAAACCAAGAGAATGAATATCCTTCTCCAATTCCTTTAAATCCGCCTGGGCAAATTTCATTGGAGAATCGTATTTCCGGAACAGGCCCGGTGTCACCATATTCACCCTGGCATCGGTGCACTGGGCACTTAATATGACCGCTATTAATAGCTGCCATGGATTCTCATGGTTTAAATAGCATATATAATCCGTTCCGTATTCCCGGTCAAGGGCCTCAAGCACATTTAATACCCGGGCCTGACGCTCTGCTTTTGTTTCTTTCTTTGCCATTACTTTCCTCCTGATGAATCAAAGGGATATTATCCAGTTGATTCAAAGCTCAAGGTTGAAAGACGTTTTTTTCAACCTGTTTCCATACCCCGATCTCGTGGGCAGCGGCATTGTGGGACAGGACATCCCGCTGTTTATAATCAAAAAGGATTGCCCTTCCATCCCGGAATACCTCCACATGAGCCATCTTTATAAGCTGTCTGGCCTCATAACCTTCATATCCTTCTCTTAAGTACCGGAAGGAAACCGCCTCTTCCTCGAAAAATGCCCTTACACGGTCCTTAAAAGGCTCCTGATCCGCCGCAAAAGGCGGACGGCTCTTTAAATTCTCCCTTAAGTAAAGATCGTATACCAGAAGATCCCGGTACAGGGAATGTTTTTCCGGTACCAGACTGTAAATGAACCTATCCAGTATCTCATACCGGGCCATCCGGCTGTGGCTGATCCCTGACAGCTCCTGTTTATCATAATATTCAGCCAATGCCTCAAACATATCAAAAGGTGTTTCAAACTCCTTATGAAGTTCCTGCAGGGTTGTCCGGAACTGTCCGCTGTTTCCATAAACCTCCAGCATCTCCTCCAGGCCTTTAAGCTTTAAGATCCCGCCGTAATCCAGCCATCTGGTGGACAGCACTTCATAGGGCGGCTTTTCTTTAAACCTCACCCCGTATTCTTCTGCCCTTTCCGACAAATAGGAGCCTTTTAACACCTTTAAAAATCCAAGCTGAAGCTGCTCCGGCTTCATCTCATAAACCTCATTAAAGGAATTCCGGAAGCTTTGGTAATCCTCCCACGGAAGTCCTGCGATTAAATCCAGGTGCTGATGGATATTTCCAAAACCATTGATTTTTCCAACCGTTTCTTTTAAGCGGTTTAAATCCATGGTCCTGCGGATTTCCTTAATGGTGTCAGAGTTGGTGCTCTGAACTCCGATCTCAAGCTGTATCAGTCCCTTTCTCATGGAGGACATGAGCTTTAACTCTTCCTCATTTAAAAGATCAGCAGAAATTTCAAAATGAAAATTGGTCACTCCGTTATCATGTTCTATAATATGGCGCCAGATGGCCATGGTATGGGCTCTGTTGCAGTTAAAGGTCCTGTCCACAAATTTCACCTGGGGAACCCGGTTTTTAAGGAAAACATCCAGTTCCTTTAACACCAGCCCTGTACTGCGCAGCCGCACGGACTTATCCAGGGAAGAAAGGCAGTAGCTGCAGGCAAACGGACAGCCCCGGCTGCTTTCATAATAAATGATGCGGTTTTCAAAACCCTTCAGATTACCGTACAGGAAGGGGATAGAACTCATGTCCACCGCCGTTTTCCGGGGTGTCTCCACTGCATTTCCTTTCTCATCCCTTACAGCCGTACCGTCTATTGCCTCAAAAACAGAACTCCTGCCCTTTAAACCTGCCCGGTCCCGCTTTAAATAACATCGTACCACTTCAGAAAAGGTTTCCTCCCCTTCTCCCATCATGATCCCATAAACCGACCGCTCTCTGCAAAGGAGTTTGGAGGCATCATAAGACACCTCGGGACCTCCCAGCCAGATCTCCGCATGAGGGAGAACCTTCGGAAGGTCCCGGACCAGCTCCAATACATAGGAAATGTTCCAGATGTAGCAGGAAAATCCCACTGCATCCGGTTTCCTTAAGAAAATGTCCTTTAAAATCTCATCAGGCTGATTGTTAATGGTATATTCCTGGGTCTCTATACAAAACCTTCCATCCTCCAGCTCCGCCTCTTTTACATGGGCTTCCGCATAAGCCTTTAAGCTGTAAATGGCGGGATTGGAATGGATGTATTTGGCGTTAAGCGCAACCAATAGAAATTTCATGTCAAACCTCGATCTCTATCTTTCTCCCGGTAGGCTGATACTGGTAATACCGGACCCCTGCCGCATTGAGCATCCGTTTGGAGGCATTAACTGCCGGAGTGCCGTCATACTTGTCCGAACCATATACAATGGTTTTAATTCCGGCCTGTATAATGGCCTTGGCACACTCATTACAGGGGAATAGGGTTACATAAAGTTTGCTTCCTTCCAGGCTTCCTCCCCTGTAATTCAGGATAGCATTTAATTCGCTGTGAGTGGAATAGAAATATTTGGCATTGTATGGATCTTCCTGCTCATTTTCCCGATCCCACGGAAACTCATCATCCGAGCAGCCCATGGGAAAACCATTATAACCCATGGACAAAATCTTGTTATCCCGGCTTACGATGCAGGCTCCCACCTGGGTACTGGGATCTTTGGAACGCCTTGCGGAAAGAGCCGCTACTCCCATAAAATATTCATCCCACGTAATATAATCTTCTCTTTTTCCTGACATTTGTTTTCCTCCTTCCTACTTTTCAATCTTAAACTTTTAAAATATGGTATCCGGCAGCCTTGGTAAGCCGGTTCATAATGGCCTGTCCTAAGTGATCCCTGGAAAAGCTTTCAGAAAAAATAACATCAGCTTCCAGATCATCAAATTCCCGCAGCACCCCATATAGGTTATGGGCTATGGTCTCCTCCCTGGCGCGCATTCCCATGCTCCGGACCATTCCCTCATCATATTCTTCCCTTGTTTCTTCCGTACAGATGATTCCTACCCGGAATCCCTGGGAAAGCTTTTCTTTTGCCAGCCGGTTTATAGCCCCTATGACGTCCTTTGTTTCCCCCTCAACCAGGGTCAGTTCCGCCTTAGGTGCATAATGCTTATATTTCATTCCAGGGGCTTTTGGCCTCACATCCGCATTCATTGGCCCGGACACAATGGCAGGGTCAAGAGGGACTTCTTTTTCAAGGACAGCTGAAACCATTTCCTGTGTAATGGCTCCCGGCCTTAAGATCACAGGCTCATCCCCTGATACGTCGATGATGGTGGATTCCACACCGATTCCCACGGCCCCGCCGTCTACGATCATATCGATTTTTCCGTTCATATCCTGCCATACATGATCTGCAGTAGTGGGGCTGGGACGCCCGGAGGTATTGGCGCTGGGCGCGGCTACCGGCACTCCTGCCAGACGGATGAGTGCCCTTGCAACCGGATCGGCAGGCATTCGCACCGCCACAGTGTCAAGCCCTCCTGTGGTGCCATAAGGGACCAGGCTGCTTTTAGGAAAGATCAGGGTCAAAGGCCCGGGCCAGAACGCTTTCATCAGCTTTTCCCCCGCCTCAGGAATTGCAGAAACCAAGGGGGGAAGATCATCAAAATCTCCTATATGGGCGATCAACGGATTGTCTGACGGCCTTCCCTTTGCCGCATAAATTTTTCCTGCTGCCTCTTCGCTTAAAGCATCAGCTCCAAGCCCGTACACGGTTTCCGTGGGAAAGGCTACCAGGCCGCCCTTTCTTAATATTTCCGCAGGCTTTTTTAACAGTTCTTCCTTTGGAAATTCTTTCTCTTCTATAATAATTCGTTCCGTTATCATATCAATCTGCTCTTTTCTTTTAACTTCCATTTATCATATCACAGGCCCTGTCTCCATGCAACTTTTTTGCTGGCTGTCAAAAGCTTCCATCTGTTCCTTAAGCAAAACAACAGTTGCGCGTTTTTCATATTAGTGATACCATAATAAAAACATTTTATTTGGGAGGAATACCACATGGAACTCATCATACCGGAAAACTATGACCCCAGGCTCTCTGTCCGTGAGACCCAGGAGGCCATTAAATACATCAGGGATACGTTTCAAAAAGAGCTTGGTAAGGAAATGAATCTGGAACGGATCTCAGCCCCCTTATTTGTTGAGCACAGCAGCGGCTTAAACGATGACTTAAACGGCGTGGAGCGCCCGGTACGGTTTGACATCACCGGCATTCCCGGGGAATCCATTGAAGTCGTACACTCTCTTGCCAAATGGAAGCGCATGGCCCTTCACGAATACGGCTTTCTGCCTGGGGAAGGCCTTTATACCAACATGAACGCCATCCGGAGAGATGAGGATCTGGATAACCTCCACTCCTGCTATGTGGACCAGTGGGACTGGGAAAAGGTCATTACCAGGGAAGAGCGGAATGAAGAAACATTAAAGGAAACCGTCCGCACCATCTTTAAGATCATCAAGCATATGCAGCATGAGGTCTGGTACAAATATCCCCAGGCTGTAAAGCATCTTCCAAAAGACATTACCTTTATCACTTCCCAGGAGCTGGAAGACCGCTATCCTGACAAGACGCCAAAGGAACGGGAAAACTTAATCACAAAGGAATACGGCTGTGTTTTTCTCATGAAGATCGGGGACAAGCTGGAAAGCGGAAAACCTCATGACGGAAGAGCCCCTGACTACGATGACTGGCAGTTAAACGGGGATATCCTGTTCTGGTTTGAGAATTTAAACTGCGCCCTGGAAATCTCCAGTATGGGCATCAGGGTGGATGAAGAATCCCTGGCAAAGCAGCTGGAAAAAGCAGGCTGTGAAGACCGGAAAAACCTTCCTTACCACAGGAAGCTTCTAAACGGAGAACTGCCTTACACCATTGGAGGCGGCATCGGACAATCCCGTCTCTGCATGCTTCTTCTGGACAGAGCCCATGTGGGAGAGGTACAGGCCAGCATCTGGCCAAAGGAACTGCGGGAGGAATGCAAAAAGCATAACATCATTCTTCTTTAGGCCCAATGAGACTGGGACCGGAAATATACAAATCAGTTCCATGAGGTTCCATTCTAAAACAATGAACAATCCATTCTTTTATCCGGTTATATGAATGAAAAGCTGCCAGGGACGCGCCCGGCAGCCTTTTTTAATTCTCATATTCCTCATCAAAAACTGTATCATTTCAAAAAGCTTTTGAAGAAAATCCTGTTTCCCGTTAAAGCCCCTCATACCGCCGGGGTATTCAAATCCTTATAATTCACATCCTCAAAGGGCAGATAAATGCGCCGTTTTTCCAAAGAGGATAAATAGATTCCCTTAACCATCTCCAGAGTTTTCCTGCCCTCCAGGCCGTCTATGGCCACGGGCTTGTCATGTAAAATGGATTCGTAAAAATCCCTTATCTGAAGGTGGTGGCTGCTTCCCCAATAATCCGGTCCGACATTTGTGGTCTCATAAGTATTCCGGATTTCCGTATAGCATCCATCTGCTTCGTAAAATCCCATATCCTGTATCAAACCGCAGCGCCCCTTTTCTCCCTGGAATTCTATGGTGATCGGCGCATCAAAAGCATAGGAATTGCAGGCATAAAGACTATATATACAACCGTTTTTAAAGCGGATGGCTGCCTCCCCGGTATCCTCCACATCCACCATTTCGTGACAGTGGTTATGTACGCTTCCCTCGATCCATTCAATGTCACTGCCCAGCATGTACCGGACCCGGTCCATGCTGTGAATGGCCTGGTCAATCAGGACGCCGCCCCCCTCCTTATCCCAGGTTCCTTTCCAGCCGCTTCCCTCATAGTAAGAGCCGGGACGGTCCCATGTAAGATAAGACCTGGCAGATAAGATCTTTCCAAAATAACCCTCACCAATAAGCTGTTTTAACTTTTCCACACTTTTTGTATATCTGGTCTGGAAAATAACCCCCAGTTTTTTCCCGGTCAGCTTCTGCACCTCCATCATCCGGTCAGCCTCCTGAAGGGAAATGGCAACAGGCTTTTCCGTCAGCACATGCACCCCTGCTTCCATGGCTTTTATGGCCATGATTGGATGCAAATAGTGAGGAAGGCAAAGATGTATTACATCAATACGGTATTGCAGTGCAGTTTCCAGATCCGCGGAATAATGGCAGTTAAACTTTTCTCCAAAAGCTTTTGCCTTGTCTTCATCAATATCAATGGCGCAGACTAATTCCACGTAATCCGAAAGCTTGCGAAAGGCATCTTCATAACAGGCAGAGATCCTTCCGCAGCCCATAATTGCGGCTCTTAACTTTTCCATTGGCATACCTCCGTTTTATAAGAAAACAACATAGCCGGAAAACCACATTCAGCCGATAAAAAAGCTTCCGGCCATATCCTGAGTAAAATTATAATGGATATCAAAAAAATATTTCATGGCGCCGTTATACAGGGCACTGGAATCCAGCAGGCTGTACCGGACGCTGACAGAGTCCACCATGCGGCGAAAGCCCATGGTGCGCAGGCATTCCTGGATCTCCTGGAGAAATAAGGGCCCCAGGTCTTTTCCCTTGCCTCCGATAATGACCAGCTTTGGGTGGACCATGCAGATTAAATTGCACAAAGCTATGGAGAATTCATCTGCAATATCCCGCACCACCTTGCAGGAAACCATGTCCCCATATACGCTGGCATTCCCAAGATTCCCATAAGTAACAGCCGATGACTTTCTGAACGCAGGACTGCCTCCTGCTTTGGAAATACGGTCTTTTAAGGAAGCTTCCCCGATCATCAGCTCCAGGCAGCCCCGGTTCCCGCAGGAGCAAAGCTCTCCTTTTGGGTCAATGGAATAATGACCGAACTGGGTGTAGGAAGCACTGGCACGGCCCAGCATCTCATTGCGGATAAAAAGGGTAGCGCCAATCCCTTTCCCGAAATTGATAAAAGCGAAATCCTTTTCCGTGATCTGGGTATAAACCTTTTCCGCATAGGCAAAACAGGCCGTATCATTTAAAAGTGCTACCGGGAAATCGGAAAACGCCCGCTGAATCTGACCCACAAAGTCTTTTTCCGGAAGGTTTAAAGTTGTGGCAAATATTTCCCGCCTGTCAGGATCGATCATGGCAGGAACCACCACACAGATCCCCAGAAACTGCTCCTTACTGATCTGCTGCAGTATTGTCTGATGGATGTATTCCTGGCACAAAGGAATATAACTGTCAGGAGAGGGCACATCCATTTGTTCATAAAAGGATGCAGATCCGGTAATATCCACCAGAGCAGCATTTAGTCTCTTCTCTTCCAGAAAGAAAACAGCCACGCAGTACTGTTCTGCCCGAAGGAGCAGACTGTTGGGTTTACGTCCCACATTGGTGCTCCCGCTGGCACCGGAGTCATATACAAATTTTCGCGCAATCAATTCATCAACCAGAGAGGAAACTGCGGTTTTGCTTAAGCGGGAATCCTTGGAAAGCTGTGCTCTTGAAATCCCGGGTTCCCGGTATATGGCGTTGTATAATTGCTTCAGATTCGTATTTTTAATTAACTGTTGGTTTACAAGTTTCATAATATCCTGCCTGTCCTTTGCTTGTTATGATAAAATATTGATTCAACTGCTTCTCATATTCCCCATCCTGCCTGAAACAGGGGCGCATTAAGCTTTGGAAAGCAGCACCTTAGGCAGATTCTTCACCCATGCACTTCTCATGAGCCAATGCAGCCGAAGTTTTTCAATCCCACCTCCCCGTAGATCATTTAGTAAATCGATATTATTAAGTAATGTTATCACAAAACAAAACAAGTTGCAATAATCCCTGTTAAAATACAATAAAAAGCTATATTAATTGAAAATTCAAAAATATATCCTGTAAAATCCTTGCCCTCAATGAGATAATCTCAAAAACTCATTGGATATTAGTGAAAATAAATTGTAATTTAATATGATTAATAAATAATATATATTAATAATGCATAAAATATAGAACTTATTTTAGATATTATAAACATAAATTACATTAAAATTATATAAACAGCAAAAATATATTGACATATATGTCACTTAATGCTATTGTAAATCCAATAAATAAAGAAAATCTGCACCAAACAAAAGCCGGATTTTTACATTTTAATCCCAAAGGCTTTTAATTTTAAATTCTATTAGTAAGGTCACTGTACAAACTAAGAAAAGAGGATGATGATATGAATGTGGGATTGATCGGATGCGGAGGAATGGGCACGACTCATAACCTTTCGCTGAAAGCGCTGTCAACAAAAATGGATGTGGAAGTGACAGCCCTGGCAGACTGCAGGCCGGAATTTCTGGAAAAGGCAGCAATTCAATGGCCAAATGCAAGGCTGTATCATACAGGCATGGAGCTTTTGGAGGCCGAAACCCTGGACAGCGTACATATCTGCCTTCCCAGCTATCTCCACACGGAGCACGCGCTGGCGGCTATGGAAAAAGGAATCCATGTATTTGTGGAAAAACCTGTCTGCCTGACAGAAGAAGAGGCGGAAAAGCTTCTGGAATCCCAAAGAAGAAACAAGGTTCAGGTAATGGTAGGGCAGGTGGTGAGATCCTTTGATGAATACCGGTATTTAAAAGAATGTTATGACACGGGAAGATTCGGGCAGTTAAAATCCATCACAATGCAGAGAATCAGCGGAGACGCTGCCTGGGGATATGAAGACTGGTTTCATGAAGAAGGAAAAAGTGGTTCCGTTGTGCTGGACCTCCATGTTCATGACCTGGATTTTCTCCGGTATATGCTGGGAGAACCGGATTCCTTTGATGTAAGGGCCACGGCATTTTCCAGCGGCATGATCAATCAGATTTTCACTGTCTATGAATTCGGCAAGGTTTTTGCCATGACGGAAGGCATATGGGATGTAAGCTCAGCACTTCCTTTTGAGGCCAGCTTCCACGCATGCTTTGAGGAAGCCAGCGTGGTGTTTAAAGGAAGGGAGAAAACGCCTCTCACCGTCTATAAAAATGACGGCAGGATCCAGCATCCTGAACTTCACAGGGAATACGATGTAACGGACGATTCAGCCGGAATCAACATTTCCAATCTGGGTCCCTATTTTACGGAAATAAAATATTTTATCCAGTGTCTCCAGAAAGGAACGCCTGTTAAAGTTGCCCCTCTTGAAGAAGGCATCCGGTCGGTACGTCAGGCCATCAGGGAGTGGAAACAGGCAAAGGAATATGTAAATAAAAGGTAATAATAAAAATTTTCATATTTTAGGAGGAAAAATTATGATGAAGAAAGCATTGGCAATCCTGATGACAACGGCACTTGCAATCCCCAGCCTTACGGCATGCAGCGGGAGCGTTTCCAAGGATCAGGCAAAAACGGCGGAGGAAATTACCCTAAAGGTATTCGATGCCCATGCATACGGCCTGGAAGAGTATGCAGAAATGGCAAAAAAGTTTGAAGAAGCCCACCCCGGTGTGAAAATTGAAGTACAGCATGCCGCAAATGACAGCAGCACCCTGCTTCAGTCCCGTGTGAATTCAGGGGATATCCCGGATGTATTTGATGTGGAATCCGGAACAGCAGCTCAGAAGTATTACGAATATGCCTATAACTGGTCAGAGGACAAAGAAGTATTGGGCAAATTCAAGGAAGCTGCCTTGGAAACCGGAAGGGATGCAGACGGAAACATCATGTCCCTGCCCTGGACCTATGAAAATATGGCCCTGATCTATAATAAGGATCTGTTTGAAAAAGCCGGGATCACAGAGCTGCCGGCCACCATGGATGAGCTTGAAGCAGCTTGCGAAAAGCTGTCTGCAGCCGGGATCACGCCATTTGCCCTGGCCGCAAAAGAGACCTGGGTCCTCCATCACCTCTCCACCTATTTCATGATGGATAAATCCCTGGATGCCAAGGGAGTTGTAGATAAATTAAACAGCGGAGATTTAAAATTCGCTGATATGAAGAATTTCCAGAACCTCTTCCGCCTCCTGGATCTGGCTGTAAAATACGGTCCTGACAAGCCGCTTGAAATCGATTGGGAAACCAGTGAAAATATGCTGGCAAACGGGCAGGCAGCCATCATCCAAATGGGCGACTGGTGCCAGTCCACCCTGGATTCCTTTAACCCTGATGCCCGCCTGGCATTTCTTCCCTGTCCGGTAAGTGATAACCCGGAAGACGCCACCCTTCTCTCCTCCTGTAACTGGACCTATATTGTAAATAAGGATTCCAAGCACCTGGATCTGGCAAAGGAATATTTAGAATACATCCTCACATCAGAAGAAGGCCAGAAATGGATGTGTGACGGCGTGGGAGGCGTTCCTGGAGCAAAGACAACCATGGAAGTAAAAGGGGCTCTTGCCAACGATGCGGCAGCATACGTGGAAAAAGGTAAGACAAACGGCTGGATCCACACCATCGCACCTAACGGATATTCTGATATTGTAGGCCCTGCCATGCAGGCATACATGATCGGTGACATGACCGCGCAGCAGGTAACAGAAGAATTCCAGAAAGGCTGGCAGGCCCAGAAAAACTAATCTCCGGTTTAAAAAGCCTGATGGAAATGGAAATTGGGAGGCGTGAAAGTGAAAGACAAAGGGAAAGCAAAAGATCTATTGATATTCGCATTGTTTGTATTTCCGGCGGTAGGGTTTGTGCTTTTTTCCACAGACATACCGTTTCTGATGAACCTGTACTACTCTGTTTTTGATTGGAATGGAATCAGCAAGGACATGAAGTTTGTGGGCCTTCAGAACTTCGTTAATATATTCTCAAATGATGCACTGTTTTGGAAAAGCGCCGCATTTACCCTAAGGTTCGCAGTATTTTATGTGATTGTGGTGAACATCATGTCCCTGACGGTGGCCCTTGTCATGTCAGAAGAAAAGAAAAGCGCAAGCGTGGGGCGGGCATTTTATTACATACCATACATCATAAGCCTGACAGCCATCAGTCTGATCTGGAAATTCATCCTTGGACCAGGATTTGAAGCCCTGTATCAGATAACCAGCTGGGAGGTGTTCCACTGGAGCTGGCTGGGTTCGGCAAAGCTGTCATTCTTTGTGGTGGTGATCATGACCGTGTGGCAGAATCTGGGATTCTACATGGTAAACTATATTGCAGGAATCATTTCTGTGCCAAGGGAGCTGATTGAGGCCGCAAAAATTGACGGAGCCAGCAAATTCCAGGTGCTGAGAAGGATAACCATTCCCCTGATCATGCCTGCTGTTTCCATCTGTATGCTTACCTCCCTGACATTTTCATTTAAGCTGTTTGATGTTATCATGGTATTTACAAAGGGCGGCCCGGCCAATTCCACCATTTCCGTTGCGTACAATATTTATAAGGAAGCATTTATGAACAACCGGTACGGAATGGCTACCGCAAAGTCCCTGGTATTTGTGGTGTTCGTGCTCATTATCACTGCAATACAGCTTAAGGTAACTAAGGGTAAGGAGATAGAGGCGTAATGAAAAATTTTAAAAAAATCAGCGTACTTTCCGTTATTGTATTCATCTGTTCCGTGTTCTGGCTGATGCCCCTGCTTCTCATATTCATAAATTCTTTTAAGCCTTACAACGACATGCTTCAAAGGTTCCTGGCCCTGCCTGAGAGCTGGAGTTTAGCCATGTACATTGAGACATGGACAAAATTCCGCTTTCCGCTGCTCATCACCAATACCCTGCTGTATACAGCATGTACGGTGTTAATGATCGCACTGATGGCACCCATGGCAGCCTATAAGCTGGCAAGAACAAAGGGACGGCTGTCCGCAGTGTGCTTTATACTCATTATCATGCCAATGATGGTGCCCTTCCAGTCCTACATGATCACCCTCACCAGGCTGGTGGCCAGTCTTGGCCTGACAGGGCGCAGAATAGGATACATATTGGTGAACACCGGGCTGTGCATGCCCTTAGCGGTCTATATGATCCATGGTTTTGTAAAAAATGTTCCTATTGAGCTGGAGGAATGCGCCTGCATTGACGGGGCTTCAAAGGTGAGAACCTATTTCACCATTGTTCTCCCCCTCCTAAAGCCCATCCTGACCACTGTGGTGGTTCTGGATACCCTTGCCATATGGAATGATATTATCACCAACCAGCTGATCGTCGGGGGAAATGCCAAGGCAATGAACATTCAGAATGCCCTTTATATGCAGTTTTCCGCGCAAACGGCGGACTGGGAACACGCCCTTCCGGGAATCGTCATGTCCATGGCCCCAAGCCTGATCTTCTTTATTTTCATGCAGAAGCACATTGTGGGAGGCATTACGGCCGGAGCTGTTAAGGGTTAATAAAAAGAAAGAGAGGTATTACCCATGAGAATTGGAGTTATGGTTGAACTTTTCCGGGATATTGATGTGGATGAAAAATTTGCAGAGCTGCGCTCCATGGGGATGGAAAGCTGCCAGCTGGTGTGCTGGGATCAGGAATTGATGAACAAGAGCACAGCAGATAAGGTAAATGCTGCAGTAAAAAATCATAAAGTGGATATTACAGCCTTCTGGTGCGGCTGGGAAGGCCCTAAAGTGTGGGATTTCTACGACGGCCAGCTAACGCTTGGCCTTGTGCCAGAGGCCTTCCGTTTTGACAGGATGAAGATGCTGGAAAAAGGGATCGATTTCGCTGCCATGATCCATGTACGGGATGTGGCGACCCATGTGGGATACATGCCTGAAAATCCCTATGATCCCAATTACCCCGGCGTCCTGGCCTGCCTAAAATCACTGGTAAAGCAGTGTAAAAAAAATCAGCAGAATTTCCTTTTTGAAACAGGACAGGAAACTCCTGTCACATTAAAAAGGGCCATACAGGACATAGAAAAGGAAACAGGAAAAGGCAATATGGGAATCAACCTGGATCCTGCCAATTTAATCATGTATGGCAAAGCAAACCCGGTGGACGCCTTGGAAGTGTTCGGGGAATATGTGATGGGTATCCATGGAAAGGATGGAAACTATCCCACTGACGGCCATATGCTGGGTCAGGAGGTGCCCCTTGGCAAGGGAAAGGTCAATTACCCTGTCTTTGTGGCAAAACTGAAAGAAATAGGGTATGCAGGAGATATTACCATAGAACGGGAAATATCCGGTGAGGAGCAGAAAAAGGATATTCTCATGGCAAAAGATATTTTGGAGCAATTAATAAATGAAAAATAAACTTCCATAAAAGGGCAACCCGCCGTCTGATTAAAATCAGCAGCGGGTTGCCCTTTTAAGAACATAATTAGGGAATAACGATTGCCTGGGATAAATGCCTGGGATTATCCGCATCAATTCCCTTTTTCTCAGCAATATAATAACCGATAAATTGTCCTATAATTCCTATGAGCGCCGCATTCTGCATGTCATTGTATCCATAGGGAAGATCCAGACAGTAATCCGCCTCCTTCATATCCACGGAAGCGGTATTTCCGATTGCAGCCGTCACCGCACCATAACCTTTCATCTGGGCCAGAAGCTTTGCATCCTCTTTCGCTGTTTCCAAATGGCTTAAGAAAAGGACCAGCGTATTCTCATCCACCAGACTCATTGGCCCATGGCGGTACTCCAGGCTGTAATACGCCTCTGAATTGGAGATCCCCATTTCCTTTATTTTGTTCATGCACTCATTGGCTACTCCGTAATAGATCCCCTGCCCCAGGGTAATGAACAGATTTAACTTTTCATTTTCACTGACGATTTTCTTTGCCAGATCATCCATTTTCCTAAGGGCGTCTCTTGCGCTGTTGCCATAGTCCGCCATGGCACCCACTTCATTCTTCTTCCCTCCCGCATACATTGCCATGATAACAGCCAGATAAACCATGCTGGTAAAGGAACGGGTCATGATCACGCTGTCCTCAGCAGTTTCCGGAGACAGAATCACATAATCATTATAAACTGCGCTGTCCTTATCACAGGTGATTGCAAGGGTTTTTACTCCCGGAAAGCTTCTCACCTTGTCAATGGCCATGCGGACCTCGGTGGTATAGCTTTTCCTGGTGATGGGAAGAACCAGGACCTTTCTGTTTTTTACAAAAGTCTCCGGAAAGTAATAAAGCTCGGAACAGCACATGGCCTTAGCCGGTACTGCATTGTAAGTAGAAAAGGCATGGGCTGCAGTCTGGGCCAGATAAAAGCTGGTGCCGCATCCGGTAAAAATCAGTTCATCGTATTCCTCTGCAAATACCTGATCCAAAACCCTGTAAATATCCTCCAAAGTCTCGTTGACAGCTTCAAAGGATTCCGGCTGTTTGTATATCTCGTTATAAGTCAACTGGCTGTTTTTCTTTTCCATGTCAAAACTCCTCTCAAACGGTTCTTTTCTTCTAAAAACAGATCAGGCTTTCCCTTCTGCCCCTGCCAGGCGGATGATGTCCTTAATATCCTCTGTCAGTCTGCCATTGGCATACTGGGACAGCTTCCAGGAATGCCCCTGATGATCCATGGTCTTTAAGCCTTCCTCATAGTATTCCACATATTTATAGCGGATCTCAGTGCCGAAATTGATCTTCGCCACTCCCAGCTTAATGGCCTCCCTGATAATGTCTTCCTTCATTCCGGTGCAGCCGTGAAGAACCAGGGGAATGTCCGTAAACTTTCTTACCGCCTCCAAAACTTCCAGATGAATGTCCGGCACTCCCCTGTAATATCCGTGGGCATTGCCGATTCCGATTGCAAGAGAATCCGGCCGGCACAGATCTAAAAACTCCTTTACTTCCCCAGGATTTACGATATTCTTATTTTCCATAACAGTTCCCTGGCCGTCAAGGCGTAAAAGCTCCCCAATCTCAGCCTCTACCGGCACCCCAAATCGCCTGGCTACCTTTAATACCTCATTGGTCATTGCTGCATTTTCCTTTACAGGTTTTTCAGAGCCGTCGATCATTAAGGAAGTGAAACCCAGCTTCAATGCTTCCATGCAGATATCAAAGTCTGCGCCATGGTCCAGGTGAATGGATACGGGAACAGAAACCTTGTTTGCACACCATTTGCAGACCTGGACAAACCAGTCGTGGCCGGAATAAGCCCCTGTGGATACGTAATGGGCAAGTATGATGGGAGACTTCATTTCCTCTGCCGCCCGGCAGGCAGCCCAGATGATGTCATAATTTCCTCCCTGTGTATTGAGAGCAGGGATGGCGTACCCTGACTTTGCTGCCTTCATTAAATTCTCTCTGTTCGTTACAAGCATGTTTTTTCTCCTTTTTTATCCTTTTACAGCACCTGCCACCAGGCCCTTGACCATATATCTCTGAAAGAAGAAGAATATTACCACCATGGGAATGGTACCCACAATGGAAATGGTGTTGATCAGGGACCAGTCATAGGAAAGCTCTCCTAAATAACGAAGTGCCACGCCCGCTGACAAGGTACGCAGGGAATCTGTTTGAATCAGGGTGGAAGCATGCAGATAATCATCCCAGGAAAGCAGGAATGCATAAATGCCAACTGCCAGCATCCCCGGCTTTACAAGGGGCACCACGACCTTAAAAAGGGTGCCTAATCTGCCTGCTCCATCCACTCTGGCCGCTTCCTCCAGCTCCCTGGGAACCCCGTCATAGAAGCTGGACATGAGCATGATTGTGAAGGGGAGCATACCCGCCGTCACAGCCAGAATAAGCCCTGGATGAGTGTTAATCAGTTTCACATCCCCAAGGATCTTATAAAGGGAAATCAAACGGCTCACAACAGGAAACATCTGTGCGGAAGTAAATGCCGCCACGATCCATTTGTTCCATTTAAAATGAAACCTGGATAAGGCATAGCCGGAAATAACCGCCATAAAGGTGGTGATAAGGGCGGCGCTTCCTGCCACAACAAAATTGTTTTTATAGTATGTAAAAAAGTCATTATTTACGGTAAATAAATCGATGTAGCTCTGAACCGTAGGGTTCCTGACCAGAAAGGTGGGAGGAAATTTGTATGCCTCCATGTTGGTTTTAAAGGATGTGATCAGAACCCATAAAAGGGGGAACAGCAAAAACAAAAGGATGAGGCCTAAAACCACATATTTCAGAATGTTATTTAAGATACGGTTTCGTTTCATATTCTGCCTCCTCCCTACATATCATCCGCACGAAAGATGCGGTTATAAACATATACCACCACAATCATCAGAAGCATCCACACCGTAGTGACCGCCGCTCCTGAGCCAAAATTATTGGAAACAAAGGCTTCCCGGTAGCTTAATATGGCCATGGTGGTGGTGGAGTTATTTGGTCCGCCTCCTGTCATGGTCCAGAACAAGGGGAACTGCTTAAAGTTCTCAATGATGGACATGGAAACCGTGACCTTAATCACACTCTTCATGTAAGGCAATACGATGTTAAAAAATCTTTGAACCCCATTTGCCCCGTCAATTTTTGCCGCCTCCAGAATCTCCTCAGGCACATTGGCAAGGCCTGCCAAAAGAAGAAGGGCCGCAAGAGGAATCTGTTTCCATAAGGCCGCCGCGGACACCCCCAGCATGGCAGTGGACGGATTGTTTAAAACAGCCAGATCCGTCACTCTTCCCCCGGTCAGCACTCCTGCAAAATATTTTACCAGACCGTACTGAGGCTGGAACATCCACAGCCATACAAGTCCCGATATAAGGGTGGGCACCACCCAGGGCACCATCATAATGCTGCGGATAAACCGTGAAAACCTGATATTGCTGTTTAAAATCAGGGCCAGGGCCATTCCCAGAACAAACTGGGCAGCAACTACGCCAAACACAAACACCAGGGTATTTGTCATGGAAGGAACCAGCTTTCCATTGGAAAAAAGCTTTGTATAGTTGGCAAAGTCATTCCATACTCCCGGTTTGCCCGAGATAATATTCTTTACCTTATAATCGAAAAAGCTTCTGTAAATGGAATCCGCTACCGGAATCAATATGAACCCTACGGTTGTAATAATCGCCGGAAGCAGCAGCACAAAAGCAAATATCCTGTCTCCCGTCTGAGTCTTAAAATACGACCTCTTAATTGCCTTCTCCTTCAAGGTTCTTTCCCCACTTTCTATATATTCTCTCCGTAAACATTGATTCCAGGTCCCAGCACTCCGGCCATCCGGCTCTGTCCCCCGCCCATGACCGGCTCTCTGGAACCATCAACTCTTGGGTCTGCATACCGGAGAAACCACAGTTCCATCTGTTTTTTCATCCGGCTGATCACTTCCATGCAGCTCTCATCCTGAATCCGGTTATATGCTTCTTCCGGATCTGATTCCAGATCATAGAATTCATCCGGGCCGTATGGATACCGGTGGACCAGCTTATACCGTTTATCCCGTATCATCCGGGCCGGGCCGTATTCGTCAAATACCACCACAGGGCCTTCCTCTTTTCCCTCAAGCCCCATCAGGTCACTGAAAAAGCTTTTCCCCGGCAGCTTATCCCCTTCCTCATTCTCAAGGCCCAGATATTCCAAAAGAGTCGGCATAAAGTCATAGCCGCTGCACATGGCCTGGCAGACCCGGTTTCCCGGAATATGATCCTTATGGCTCACAAGAAAGGGAACCTTCACAGAAGTATCGTAAAAATTCAGGGGGAATGTGCCGTTTCCCTTTCCCCATATTCCATGATGGCCGCAGTTAAAGCCATTGTCGCTGGTAAAAATGATTATAGTATCCTCTAATAGCTGTTCCTCTTTAAGCTTTTCCAAGATCCGCCCCACATTGTAATCCATGGCAGTAATCGCCGCAAAATAGCCGATCAGACATTCTCTGGAATTTTTATACCCATCCAGCACCTCTGTCTTAGCCCATGGATGGGGATCCGGCTGAGGACAGGTTTCAAATGGACAGTCCTCATACATCTTCGTATATTCTTCCGGATGGCTGTTGATCCATGGGGAATGGGGAGCCGTATAGTGAACGCTTAAATAAAAGGGATTTTCCCTGTTTTTTTCCCTGTCAATAAAGGCCAGGGCATTATCTGTGATCACATCTGTAATATATCCCTTTTCATACACAGGCTCCCCTTCCCGGAACATGGGGGCATTGTAATAAGGTCCGCCGCCCTTTTGGTGGGAATACCACCAGGTAAATCCCTTTTGGGGCCTCCTGCCGTTTCCTAAATGCCATTTTCCGCTTAACCCGCAGGTATACCCGTTTTCCGCCAGAATATCCGTATACCCCCGATATTCCTTTAAGTATTCAATGGCCTCCTGTCCGCAGCCTCCGTTGCCTCCGCTTAAATAATCGTGGATGCCATGCTGGGATGGGATCCTTCCTGTCAGGAGAGATGCCCTGGCAGGAGAACAGACCGGGGAAGTACAGAAAAAGTTATCAAAGCGGACGCCGCTCTGGGCCAGCCGGTCTAAATTGGGAGTCCTTATTTCCTGATTTCCATAGCAGCCCAGGGACCAGATCCCCTGGTCATCTGTTAAAATAAATACAATGTTTGGTCTTTTTCCTGCCATCTTCTCTCCTCTTTTTAAATTCCTGTCCGTTCTTATGGAAGCAGAGGCTGCACCGAATTCCGGAAGTTTTTCAGGGCAGTTTCCACATCTTCTCCTCCAACCGTTACCGCCTGGGCCAGTGCGCACAGCTCTAAGTTAAAATCAGATAAGGTTGGGAACATGAGTACAGGCTCCGCCTTTTCCACAGAATTTCCTGCTCCGTTTAAAATCGGGCTGTTCTTTACTGCTTCCATGTCCTTCATGGAGTTTTTCGCAGGAAGGGCCGGGGCAATATTTGCAATATAGTCATTTAAAACTTCCGGAGTGATCACATACTGGATAAAGTCTTTCACCGCCTCCACACGCTCCGGTCCGTTGTCAACAGCAACAAAGCAATGGGACTGCAGGGTAGACGCTCCATCTCCGTTTCCGCCTTTTAAAGGCTCTGCCGCTGCTGCAAAATTCACCACATCAGGGTTAATGGACTTAGCGCCGTTAAAGCCCCAGGAATTGTCATAATACATGGCAAGCTGCCCCAGAGCAAATAAGTTCCTCAAATCCTTTGGCTTGGCATTCTGCGGATTATAGCCTTTTTCATCAAGAACCTTTAACATCCCAAGAGCTTCTTTAAGGCCTTCATTTTCCACATCCAGCTTTCCGTTTTCGTCAAACACATAACCTCCGAAGTTTGCGGCAAAGGCCTGAATGGAGGATCCGATGACGATGACCGATGCAGTAGGCTGGCCGAACGCATATACCTTATTCCCGTCGTCCGTAGTAAGCCCTGACAGCTTTTCCGCCATGGAAAGCATTTCCTCGTAGGTCTTAGGCGGCTTGTTTGGATCAAGACCGGCCTTTTCAAATAAGTTCTTGTTGTAGAACAAAAGGGAAGGAGATACATAAAGGGGCGCGCCGTAAACTTCTCCGTCCACCTTATGGGCTTCCAGGATATTGGGATAATAGTCATTTAAAAAGTCCTCATCCAAAACCTCCTTCATGGGCGCCGCAAGACCGGCATCCACCAATGCAGGAAGCCAGATCATTTCACTGAAAACACAGTCCACCCGGTCTCCGCCTCCTGCCATGTTGATGACCTGGTTTAAGATTTCCCCGTAGGGAGCAGTAACCCATTCAATGGTCACGTTGGGATTCTTGGCTTCAAAGCCTTCCTTCACGTTTTTCCAAAATTCATCGTACCCCTTTTCCAGCACCGCATAATTGGCAATCTTTAAGGTGATAGGCTCCTTGTTTCCTGAATCCTGGGCCTTTGTTTCTGCCTCTGTCTTTGCTTCTGTTTTTGTCTCCCCTCCTGATGTAACCGCTTCTGTCTTTCCCCCGCCGGAGCAACCGGTTGTAAGTGCCATGATCCCGGCCAGTGCCAACGCTGCTAGTCTTCTTTTTTTCATAAAATACCCTCTCTTTCTTTCAGACTTGACTTGTTTTATTAAAACCAGGCTTATCAGGACAATATCTTCCCCGCATTACCATTATACACTCGTGTGTATATCGTCGGGACAAACCTGCGTTTTTCCTCCAAAACAAAACATTTACGTGCTTTCTCTTATGATCAGCTTTGTTTCAAACTTTGCATTTTCCGGATGCTTTCCTCCGATCATCTGGACCATCATATCAATGGCTGTCATGCTGATGGCCTCCCGCTGCATTTCCAGGGTTGTCAGTCTGGGAAAACAAAACCTGCTGATGCTGGAATTGTCAAATCCAACCACCCCCATATCCTGTGGCACTCTCTTTCCCCAGCCCACAGCCGCATACATTGCAATACAGGCTACCATATCATTCCGTCCGACGATTCCGTCTGTTTCCTTATGATCCTTTAAATATTTTACAACAGCCTCTGCCAGCTCTTCTTCCGAATGACAGCCTGCAATGACCGTATCTTCTCCGGCCCAAAGCCCGTTCTCCTTCATCTCATCAAAATATCCGCTCAGACGCAGATCCGTAGGTCCGCTCACATTTCCCTTTTTGCTGATGCGGTCAATGTAAATGATATGCTTCCTTCCCTTATCCACCAGATGGCTGACTGCCATTCTGGCTCCCGGATACAGACCGGAAGCAAGGGTCGCCACATTCTCAGGAAGTTCGCCATGGGTTCTGTGCTCAAACAGCAAAACCGGTATTCCTGCTTTGCTGAAGGACTCCACATATTCCATGGGAAAGCTGATGGAGCTGATAATGATGCCGTCATACTGGCGGCTGATGACCTGGGAGACAAATTCCGGGGTATTCCGGTTGGCACACAGGGAAATCAGGAATCCGGCTTCATAGGCGTACTTATCCATTTCGCTGACAATCCGGCTGAAATACTCGTTGGTGATCTGATCCGCAATGAAAAGAAGCTGGTTGCTCCGCTTTCCCTTCAAAGCCCGCGCCACGTTGTTGGGTCTGTAGTGAAGGGCTGCAATGGCTTCTTCCACCCTCTGCCTCTTTTCCTTAGCCACATAGCGGTTGTTGTTGATCACATAGGAAACAATCGTCTCGCTGACTCCTGCCGCCTTCGCCACATCCGATCTTGTCACCCGTTCGCCATTCTGCCCCATTTTCCTGTCTCCTTACCATAAACTCGTATGTATATTTCTCATTATACCCGTGTGGTGCAAACAGTGTCAACGGTTATTTCCAGGCTACATCTCAATGACCGGGATTCCTAACAGCCCGCATACCTGCTTCATGGCCTCCGCCACATCCTCCCACACAATGCTGTAATGATGGGGGATTCCCTCTGCTATGATCCCTTCTATAACCTCCCTTACAGGGCGTTTTACCTTTATATTTGCCATGATCCCCTTTGTGTAGCGGTCCATTGGCACCGCTTCTCCTCTCATGAGGAACAGCTTATAACCTCCGTCAAGGTTGCAGAATCTTGCAATGGTCACTTCTCCTGGCTTTAAGGCTCCATAAAACGCGGTGCCCTGGCCGGCCAGAGGATGATTTCTCATTTCAACCTGATAATCCTTATTACACAAGGACGGAGCAGCGTTTCCGCAATGCCAGAAAGTGATCACATTTTCCTTTTCATCAATGTTGATCAAGTCTGTAATAAAGCTGGGCTTTCCTGTAAGATAGTATTCTGTCATCTGAGCCAGCTCTGCATCAACATCCCCTTCACAGCCAATGTTGATCCCCTCGTCTGCCAGGCGTCCAAGGACTGCGCAAGGCGTTGTATGTAAATTCCCCATTTCAGGCCAGCATTTGATGGCGGCAAAATCATAGTGCTGTTCTTTCATGACTTCCTTAAGAGCCAGGTACAGTCTGGAATGGTTTTCCAAGTGACCCTCAGGAAGCTGGGCCGTATCATATTGACGGGCCATATTCTCCATGTCTGCCTTCCATTCTTCCTCAGAAATTCTTTCCATCCGGTCAAATACTGCTTTTAAATCGGTTTCTTCAATCTTCACCCCAAAGGTTCTGCGGATCAGGCTTTCATCAAAGCTGCAGTTATAAAAGGCCGTAGGCCGGTATCCCAGAAGTCCCAGATTGGTATGCCTTAAGGCCTTGACAACATCATAGGCAATGATTAAGTTTCTGACCTTTTCCGTTGCCCTTTCATCCTCCAGGCTTCCGTAAACGGTATGATAGGTGGCACCCAGCTTCCTGATGGCAGCCGCGTTCATGGTCATGGAACAAAGAGCATTGGAATAAAGCCTGTCATCTTTTTCAAAAGGTACCTCATAGGGCGCCCATAAAATGAGAGGCACCTTCACCATCTCCGCCAGATAGGAAGCCACATCATCCCCTGTAAAGGCTCCATAAACCAAAACGATTACATCCACATCCTGGGCTTTAAATTCCCTTGTAACTTCTTCTACCGTTTCCCGGCTGCAGCCTAAGACGGCAGCTCTTACCATCCGGACCATAGGCAGATGTTCAGCCAGCCAGTCTCCATATTCCCGGTTTCTCTCTTCCGGGACCTCCTTGGGCCACCTGCCGGAATAGGTGGTGACAAACCCTACATTTAGTTTTGCTTTCATCTTTCCCCTCCAATGTTCCAAAATATTGCACAATACTATTCAATATCAACTCGTGTGTATAATACGTATGTACCATACTTTTATTAATTTGTCAATATACCCCCTCTCACTTTTTTATGATTTTTATAGGATAGCCACAATTCCGGCAACTGCCATAAGCCCATACACGCACATGCTCATGGTCTTCCGGTCGATCCGGGCCACCAGCCTGCTGCCCCAGGCGCTTCCAATGAGGATCGCCACAATTCCAATGCCCATATAGGGAATCAGGTCCCTTGTTAAAAATCCGTTGGAGATTCTGGCAATAATATTAAAAACCACTGTAATGGAGAAAAACCCATTCAATGTTCCCAGGTATTCCTCCTTTGTCTCCATTGCCCCCAAATAATAAAGGCTCATGGGCGGCCCGCTGATCCCGAAAAACCCGCCGCATATCCCGGCTGCAAGCCCGCAGATCACCCCCATTTGAGGGGACGGCTTTACCCTGGCCTTCCCTGAAAAAAAGAAAAAATAAATAGACAGCCCTATGAGAAACAAGCCAAAGATCCCCTTTCGCTTCCCACCGTCAAAATAGGCGGACCAGTGGATGGCCGCTGTGCTGGCTGCTAAGTAAACTCCGGCCGGAAGGAGGATAGGCTTTAGCTTTACTGACCTCCGGTACCTCCAGAACATGGAAAAGGACAGCATCATGGTGATCACGTCGCTTAAGGCAGGAGCCGCATTCATGGACAGGATGAGAGGAAGAAAAATCATGATAATGATCGCCCCTCCAAAGCCTGTAACAGCCTGGGCAAGGCCTCCAAGCAGGGAGGATAAGGCCACAACTAATATTCGTTCCATCAGATCTCCTTTCCTGTAGTTGCCGCAGCAGCAGCCAAATGAACATGTCAGCGTGTTCACTTAGCTTGTTGCGGGCGCAAAAAGAGCTGATACGGACCATATCCGCAACAGCCCAACCATTTACATAAACTGATAAATATTATACAGATTGATTCCAATGATAATTACCATCAAAGCCAGGAACAGGTTATCCACCATCTTCTCCTGAATCCTTTTATTGATGGCCCTGCCGCTTACCCCGCCCAGGATACCTCCTGCCACCATAAGAACCAGAAGCCAGATGGAAAATTCCGGAACCGTCCCTGTTACCAGGGAGTTCAAAACCCCCGTAATCTGGGAAAACAGGATGACGTACAGAGAATTCTGGGCAGCTGTTTTTGTATCCATGGAGAAAAAGTAAAACAGCACCACCAGATTAATGGGGCCTCCTCCGATTCCCAGAAATGAAGAAAATATTCCCAGCACCAGCCCGATTGCCACACAGACCACAGGCTGGGTCACATGGTGAGTATGGATCTTGTCCTTTTTTATGGT
The DNA here is from genome assembly GCA_902363835.1 of Lachnospiraceae bacterium. Taxonomy (GTDB): domain Bacteria; phylum Bacillota; class Clostridia; order Lachnospirales; family Lachnospiraceae; genus Lacrimispora. The sequence continues at coordinate 19,407 of CABJBM010000029.1, read as the reverse complement.
GTAGATCAGCGTTCCAAGGGTGATTACCAGAAGACAGGCTGCCTGGACAGCTCCCACCGTATCCTTATCTGCGAACAGGGAGGAAATTGCCTGAAACATGGATTTTCCCACAACTCCCCCCAGGGCAGCTCCTATGGCAAGAGGGGTTCCCGTCTTCATATCCACCAGGGACTCACCGCTCATTTTCCCCTTGATCACAGAATAACAGGTCATTGCAAGCACGGTACAGCCTGACAAAAAGCTTATGGCGGACACACTGAGCACTCCAAATGCGTCCAGTGTAGGCTTTATAATAACACCTCCCCCGATTCCGCAGATGGCTCCTGCAACAGATGCACCAAAGCTGATCAATAGAAACAATATGTACAAATAACCGCTCATTTTTCAAGTTCCCTTCTACGCCCACATTAACGGCATTCTCTTCCATGTACAAATGTCTTAGAAACATTGTATTCATTGTCAAGCACCACCAGGTTTGCTTCCTTACCAACCTCAATGGAACCCATTCTGTCATAAACACCCACAAGCCTTGCAGGATTTTCCGTAAGAAGACAGAGGATTTCCTCAAGAGGCCTTCCGGTATATTCCAGAAGGTTCTTTAAGGCCCTTCCAGTGGTCAGAGTGCTTCCCGCACGGCTTCCGCCAGAAGCCAGCCTGGCATCTCCATGCTCCACCACCACATCATTGACTCCCAGCTTATAATTCCCGTCCGGAAGCCCAGCAGCCATAATAGAATCTGTCACAGCCACCACCCGGTCCAGTCCCTTGGTCTTAATGATCAGGCGAACCGTTCCAGGATGAAGGTGGAGTCCGTCACAGATGATCTCACAGAATACATCGTCAGACTCCAGCACAGCCCCCCAGACAGCCGGAAAATGCTGGTGCAGAAGCTTCATGGCATTTCCCGTATGGGTTGACCCTCTGGCTCCTGCTTTAATGGCTTCATTTGCCGTATCATAATCGGCTCCCGAGTGGCCGATGGCCACCTGAATCCCAAGTTTCTTTAATTCCGGAATCATGGGAATACTGCCCTCCACCTCAGGCGACAATGTGATATACTTAATCTGTCCTTGGGCTGCCTTCTGGTATTCCCTTATAAGCTCCAAGTCCCCTTTCCGCAGCAAGTGCTCCGGCATGGCTCCCTTGTATTCCGGAGAGAGGAACGGACCTTCCAAATGGATACCTAAAAGCTCTGCTCCCCGGTGATCCAGGTTCTTCCATTTTTTATACTCTTCTATACACCAAAGGGTCTGCTCCCTTGTATCCGTAAGCACTGATCCCAGCCAGGCCGTGGTTCCCTGAGCGGCAAAAAAGCGGCAGATGGTTTCATAATCCTCTGCTGCTGCCGTATTCACGTCAACGCCTGCGGCTCCGTGGGTATGGATGTCAATAAATCCAGGAACTACCAGCCTGCCTTCCATATCATAAACAACAGCACCGTCTTCCCTTTGGCTTGTTCCTGTTTCCCGTATCACTCCATCCTGGGCCAGTAAATCTCCCAAAACAAAGCTGCCGTTCTGGTAAAACCGCCCGTTTCTGAATAATACCCTCATCAAAATTCTCCTTTCCCCAGCTTCAGACTACCGTCTTTTTCATATTTTACTTTCATCATATCATAATTTGCCCAAAGATTCCATTTTATTTAACCAAACGTTTGCTCCTCAAATAAGTGGGACAGATTCAATTCCCTGATAATGGAAACAATCTCCTTTGATCTGCTGCAGCCGAATTTTCTCAAAAGGCTTTTGATCTGGGTTTTGACGGTTATGACCTCCACACAGCGGATTCCTGCAATTTCCTTTATTTTCCTGTCCTCTAGAAGAAGCTTTACCAGCTCCCGCTCCGCGGCGGTCAGCTGGGAAACATTATGAATGAAAAACAGCAGGCTCCTTTCTGAACGCTGCAGCCTTTTGTATTCGTTCATAATGGTTTTCTGTATTCTCGCTTCCATCACCGGCTTTCCCATGTGGGCATTTTTTACATGTTCGATTAAATTTTCGATTGCCCCGCCTTTTACAACATAATCCACTGCTCCGGTTCCCATTGCCGTAATAATGATGTCTTCCGTCTCATGAACGGTCAGATAAATAATCTTCTGGTCATACTTGATATCCCGGATGCGCTCGGCTGCCAGTATGCCGGCATTTACGGTTTCCATCTCAATGTCCATCAAAATCACATCCGCATCCTTTTCCAACGCCATTTTCAGAATTTCTTTTCCAGTGGAAGCGCAGCCGATTACCTGTATCTCCTCATCTTTTTCCAACTGCTTTTTCAAATCATCGCAAAGTATGGTAAAATCCTCTGCGATCAGCACCTTTATCATCTTATTCCCCTTTCTCAATCATCCTGGATCTTGCATTTGGGTATGGCCACAAAAAAGGTTGTCCCTTCTCCCTCCGTGCTTTCCAGCCTCAGCATTCCAAAATGGTTCTTTATGATCTGCCTCACATAATAAAGCCCCAGGCCCCAGTTATTATTGGTATTCTTGCTGGTATAGAACGGATCAAATATTTTTTTCTGGACCTGTCTGGACATGCCTCTGCCGTTATCCCGGATTTCAAAGGTCACATACAGCCGCTCATGGCGCACCTTTATGCTTAAGCTCTTTTCCTGCCTGCCGGCTTCCAGAATGCTTTCATATCCATTGATTGCAAGATTGTACAGGGCTTCGCTTAAATGAACGGCATCTGCCAGGATCAGGGTTCTGGCCTCTATTACCGTTTCCACCGCTGCATCCGGATATTTCTCATGAAAGCGGTCCAGAACCCTGAGGACCACCTCTGAGGTTTCCGTTGGTACCAGGGTCATGTAATTGGACTTAATGCTTTTATATAATTCCTCCATCCGGTTTATCATATTCTCATTGATGGTTTCAAGCATATGGGAATATTCCAGAAGCTTCTTCTTATCAGGATCCTCCTTTTCCAGCTCGCCCCGTAGCCTTTCCTGAAGAACCCGGTTGGACAGAAGCTGGTTTTTCATTCCATGGACAAATACGGAAAGGCCCTTGCTGGCCATATCCATTTTCTTCTGGATGATCACATCCCCCCTGGTCTCCTCATGCTCCATGATAGAATAGGATTTGAGACTTAAAAATCCCAGAATTCCAAACAAAGTGGTAAACACGGACAGCACCATCCACCGGCTGACAGCGCCACTTGCCGTTGTGGAATAAAGAAGCCCGCCATATCGCATATACTCTGCGGAATACATTTGATATACCTGAATGGGATCCTGGCGGAAATAAAAGCAGTACATGATTCCAATACAGATCAGAAAGACCATAATATAGCGGAACTGCCTTTTGCAGTAAGGGATGGTAATGCTTTTGTACTCATTCAGCAGCAGCCATAAAGCAGCTGCCAGATAACAGGCGATCCACATAATCGTGAAATTAATAACAAAAAACTGCAGCCATTTCCCCCACTTTGCCAGCCCTAAAAACAGGGAAGGATAATAAAGAACCAGTGTTATACAGGGCAGGATCATAATCAGGATATGTTTGGATTTGCTCCGCAGGATCCAGGGGATCATGGAATAATCAAAGGCCAGCATAAGCAGAAAGCCCGGGAACAGGGTTCTTCCCATAGCGATCATATATCCCAGCTTTTTTAAGGGAAATATCATATATGACAGTTTCCTTTGAACCCTGAGATCAAAAAACAGGAAAAACTTCTGACCGGTCTGCAATCCTCCTGTCTTTGACAGGTAAATGATGATTCCGATAAACATGCAGACAAAGCTGACACAAAGCCCCAGCATCAGCCTGGTCTGTTTATCCCTTCTAAGGAAAAAAATCGCTATAGAGGAGGATAAAATAAAAAATAAAACAACAAACAGCATGGCTTTCCCCCTGAATCATTCTTAATCTTTAAGCGCCGCAAATGGAGGTGTCCTTTTATTCCCGGATACCTCCATTTAAAATCATAGTTCCATATTATTTGTGGTTTTCGTCATATGCTTCCTGCATGATATCAAAGAGAACATAATTGTTTACATCTACCGGCTGGCTTAAACGGCCTGCATCCAAGAACACCTTCTGCTGGTTCTCGTAATAGGATTTAATGGTTCCGTCCGCCAGGGCTTTTCCAATAAATTCTCCTGTCAGCCAGTTTCCTTCCTGGGTGGTTGCCAGCATAGTGGCTTCATCAACCTCACACTGTTTTGCTACCAGCTTTGCAATCTCATCAATATGCTCCGCCCGGTAATCCCCGGCTTTTTGAAGGGCTCTTGCAAAACGTACCAAAACATCATGGTTGGAATCAGCATATTTCTGTGTGGTTATAAAGCTGGAAGGAAATGTGACCTGATCTAAATAATCCTGATTATTTGCCAGCATGATTCCATTGTCTCCAAGGGCTTTCATGATGGTTCCGGTTCCCGGAGACCAGGTGGCACATGCATCCACATTGCCGCTGATTACGGCAGATACGGTGCCGTTGGCATCCATTTCCACCAGTTCCACATCATCTGTAGTCATTCCCTTGGACTTAAGAGCCAGGTTCAGAATGATTTCCGCAGACGTACCGCTGGTAACAGCCACTTTCTTGCCCTTTAAATCTTCAATGGTGTTGATCCCTTTTGCTTTGTTGCCGATAACGGCATCGGCCAGGCTGGTGCAGTCAATCTGGAAGATCACCGCTTCCCCTGATGCACAGAGAGCATGGGCTCCGTGTCCTATCTGGGAAATATCAATATCACCGGAAGCCATGGCTGCTATTTCCGCAGGCCCTCCCTGGAATTCCACCATCTCCACTTCCAGGCCCATTTCCTTAAAATAACCTTTCTCCCTTGCCGTAACAGCCAGAGAAGCGCTTCCCATATTAGGCATATAGGCGACCCGGAGCTTTGTGATCTCCTGAGCTTTGGTTTCCGCTGCCTTTGTTTCTTCTGCTTTGGTTTCTTCTGTTTTAGTCTCCTCCCCTTTCGTCTCCTCTGCTTTTGTCTGTGCCGCCGTAGTTGCAGGCGTCTTTGCTCCGCCGGTGCATGCGGTCAGAGCCGCTGCCGTCATTACCATCCCCATAAGTAACGAAATTCTTTTTTTCATTCTTTTCTCCTCCTATTTTCTGATCTCCAGATATTCCTGATACACCTGGGACCATATATAATTTTTTAATTCTAAAAATTCCGGCGTCATTTTTGTTTCCTGGGTTCTGGGATATGGGATTCCAATATCCACAATTTCCTTGATTCGTCCTGGTCTGGCGCTCATAATGATTACTTTTTGAGCCAGGATAATGGCCTCGTCCACATCATGAGTGATAAAAAAGCAGGTTTTGCGCTCTTTTTCCCAGGTGTTTAAAAGCTCTGACTGAAGCTGGGTCCTGGTCTGGGCGTCTAAGGCTCCAAAAGGCTCATCCATGAGAAGCACCTGGGGATTTACCGCATAGGCTCTGGCTATGGCAACCCTCTGCTTCATGCCGCCGGACAATTCCTTTGGATAGGCGCCTGCAAATGGTTCTAAATCCACCATTCTTAAATATTTCATGGCTTCTTCCCTGGCCTTATCCCCTTTAATTCCCTTAAGCTTCAGCCCGAATTCCACATTTTTAAGTACTGTCAGCCAGGGAAATAAGGCATACTGCTGGAACACCACTCCCCGCTCCGGCCCCGGCCCTTCCACTGCCTTGCCCTCCACGTATACATTTCCCGACGTAGGCTCTAAAAGCCCGGCAATGATGTTAAGCAGAGTTGACTTTCCGCAGCCTGACGGGCCTACCACACAGATGAACTCATTTTCCTTTATGTCAAGGCTGACTCCGTTTAAGGCCGTCATCTCTCCCTTGCGGGTATTATATGTTTTTACAACATGATCAATTTTTACTTTTACTGCTGCATTGTCTCCTGCCATCCGGTCAACTTCCTTTCCAAGTATCGTACAATCTGTTCAAAGGTAAGGCCAATCACGCCAATGATGAGAATTCCCATAAGTACTGTGGCCATATCATAATAGCCCTGGGCCTTTTGGATCATCATTCCAAGTCCTTTAGATGCCCCTGTCAGCTCCGCCGCCACCAAGGTGGTTAAAGAAGCGGAAAGCCCCAGCCTGGCTCCTACCAGGATAAAGGGAGTGGAAGCCGGTATGACTATCTGAAAGAATATATCCCGGTCAGTCGCCCCCAGCACCTTTGCCGCCTTAATCAATGTCACATCCACATTGCAGACGCCCTGATAAATGGTGACCACCAGCACAAGAAAGGAAGCAATAAATATTACAATGATCTTTGCCTTTTCCCCCACTCCGGCTCCGGCAATGACAAGGGGAATATAGGCCAGGGGCGGAATATTTCGCACAAACTGAATCCAGGGTGCCACCAGATTCCGAAACGGCGCGTACCAGCCCATGAGAAATGCAATGGGAATGGACGCGATAAAGCCGCAGAGAAAACCTGCGATCACCCGGAAGAGGCTGATGGTAATGTGGGGCCACAAGGTCCCGTCCTGAAGCTTTCCCACCAGTTTGGATACTACTTCCCACGGCTTTGCAAAGATGACTCCCCCCGCATCCGTAGATGCAATGAATATCCATAGCAGAAACGCCGCCAGGACCGACAGCAGCATCCACAGCTTTGCAGGAATGCGGTTTAACATACTGTTCTTTTTTTTACTGCTCATGCTCACCATTTCCCTCTCTGTTCTTTGTAATGTATTGATTACCTGTAGTTTACACCTAAAAGAAAGGTCTGGGGAGGGGGATTTTTTATCATACCTTTTTTCCCAGGGCGGCAAACATGCTCCTCTTATATTCCTCTACCCCTTCCTGATCAAAGGGGTTGATGTTCATCATGGTTCCCGACACCGCGCATGCCGTCATAAAATAGTAAAACAGTTCTCCAAAGGTTTCTTCTGACATTGTTTTTGTCAGGAACCGGATACAGGGCACTCCCCCCTTCCAATGGGCATTCAGTGTGGCCTCCTCAGCCGCCTTGTTTATCTGGTCAAAATCCATGCCATCCAGATAATCAAATCCATCCCTGAATTCCGGATCAGGCTCAATCACCGCCCTTGCACCGGGATCTTCCACTGATACAAAGGTTTCTATCAGATTGCGCCTTCCCTCCTGCATATACTGTCCGATGGAATGTAAATCCTCGGAATAAATTGCAGAGGAAGGAAAGATCCCTTTCTTTTCCTTTCCCTCGCTTTCTCCAAAAAGCTGTACCCACCATTTTGCCAGACAGGAATACCGGGGCTCAAATGACACCAGCATCTCAATATCATATCCCTTTCCATACAGCAGGTTTCTGGCCGCCCCATAAAGTGCCGCCGGGTTGGAAGATGGATTGACCCGGCAATCCTCTGCGGCCCTCTCCATCCCTGCAAGGTACTTATCCAGATTAAGCCCTGCTGCCCCAATTGGCAGCAGGCAGACAGGAGAAAATGCGGAGTACCTGCCTCCCACTGATGAAGGGAAGGAAAGAAACAGGTAACCGTTTTCTTTTGCGATCTCCTCCAGCCGGGAACCCTTTGTGCCGGTCACAATGATCCGCTTTGCCATCTCTTCTCTTCCATACCTTTTCTTCATCCACTGGCGCAGAATACGGAAATGACTGCCCGGTTCCAGTGTCTCAAAGTTTTTAGCAATGACATTGATATAGACGTTCCGTCCCTCCATTCGCTTCAGCATTTTGCTGACAGAATGGGCTGACAGAGTATTTCCCATATAAAGGACCTCCGGTCCCTGCCCGTCTGCCAGGGCGTCGATCATGGCCCTGGCAGCCTGATTGGAGCCTCCTACTCCCACAAGGACAAAGAGGTCTCCCTCTTTTTTAATCTCCTCTGCCTTTTCCTTTATTATTTCCAGTTCCTCCCTTGATGCACATGGGGAAGTCCAGCCCAGAACCTGATCATGGTCTTCCATGGTAAGCAGCCTGCATAAGGCCTCTCCTGCCTTTTCCCGGTTTCCCTTAAAATCTTCCTCTGAAAAATATGTTTCTGCTTTTTTCAAATCAATGGTAACGTTCATGTTTTTCCTCCATTTCAAAAAGGCCGATCCAGAAATTTCTCTGAACCGGCTTTTCTTTACAGCCATTTATCAATTTTCTTATAACGCTCCGCCATCTCATCAAGAGTCACGCTCTCGACCAGAGGAGCCTTTCCATAGGAGCCAAACTTTACAATCAGGGTTCCCACCACTTCCTTTGCTCCCCGTTCCACACAGTCCACAATGGCTGCTACATCCTCATCGGGAATGGTTCCGTACATCACCGTATCCATAATGGGAGGCAGGAACACCCTGGGATCAAAAACTTCCTTCTTTGCCTCCAGCCTCTCATAAATGGCGCCGATTGATCCGCTGTTCCTTTTTTCCGGATATTTCTCAAAGAATTCCTTCATGTTCCGGGTAACGGCCAGACGGATATCCGTATCCACATTGATCTTATTGATCCCGGCTCCAATGGCTGCCGTAAGCTGTTCCATGGAAATGCCTTCGGTATTGGTAAGCGTTCCTCCAAGGCTGTTGATCTCATCCACAATGTATTTAGGCACAGTGGAAGAGCCATGGGAAACCAGAGCGCCGAAAATTCCCAGATGATTCATGCATTCCCTGATTGCAATGACAATCTCCCTGCGCAGCTTTACATCCTTTCCCTTTGATGCTCCGTGCATGGTTCCATAGGAAATTGCCAGGGCATCCACGCCGGTTTTTTGGAAGAATTCCACTGCATCCAATGGATTTGTATAGGTGGAAGAATGAGAAAATACGTGATCCTCCACGCCGGCCAGCACTCCCAGCTCTCCTTCTACGCTGACTCCCCTGCCATGGGCATACTTGACCACTTCCCTGGTAAGCTCCACATTTTCCTTAAATGGCAGGGAAGAACCGTCGATCATAACGGAAGTATATCCCCCTTCAACAGCAGCCACACAGGAATCAAAATCTCTGCCGTGGTCTAAATGGAGGACAATGGGGATTTCAGAATCCAGGCCGTATGTTTTTACCGCATTTCCAATGTTCTTTGCCCCGGCCTTTTTATCCTCCAGGGTTGCATTTAAAAAGTCAGCCCTTCCTCCCATAAATCCATTTGCCAGATCCGCCCCCTGCAAAACAGCAGGGGAACGGAACATCTCGTGTACTTCAATAACTGCCTTTGCCTGGGCAACTGCATTTACGTTAAAGCCGCCCTGACCAAAGCCATATTTTATGGAGGCCTCCATCAGAGGTCTCAATGGTATTAAGCTCATCTTTCATTTCTCCTGTCTTAAATGATGGTCAGTCGGTTAAGGCTGCTACGTATTCTGTAAACGTAAGGGTGATATCCGGATGGTTCTGCAAAAGGCTTACAGGGAATTCCGGGGTGGGCTGGCAATATCCGGCCCTGCGTACCACTGCCCTGTGCCAGCTGCGGAAACAACCCAGGCGGATCTTTCCCGCATGTGCAATCTCATGGATTCCCACTGTGACACAGTAAGACGGCATATCCTCCAACGCCCCGTTAAAATCGCCGATGGCATTGGCAGCCCTTGTTTCCGGGCTTATTTTTAAAACCCTGGTTTTCTGGGCCAGAAATTCCTCCCCGCTTAAGGTTCCATCCGCTTCATTAAATGCCACATGGCCATTAATGCCAATGCCTCCAAAGACCATGTCCACACCTCCAAGCCTTTCAATCAGCTCAGGAATGTAAGAGAGGTTGTCCGGGTCTGGGAAAATCCTCTGCTCTTCTGGCATCAAAAGCTCAGGCCTGATTCTGGAATAAACGTTTCTGTCCATAAATCCCCGAAAGCTTAAGGGATGATCTGTGGGAATCCACTTTTTTTCTTCATCCAGGTATTCATCCATATTGATGAACCAGACATTCTTTAAGCTTATATTTTCCTCATTCACCATATCCACAAAGTAAGGATACTGTCCCACAGGCCCTACCGGGCAGATGAAAACGGTTCTTTCTTCCCTGGAATTATGGCTTTTTATCTCCTTTGCCATCTGTTCGGCCATCTGCCGGAATACTGCATTGTTATCCTTCATACAAAACAGTTTGATCCTGGGACTTTTCAAAAGTGCTTCTTTATCGTATTCATAATATTCATGCCCCATGTAAATTCCCCCCTTATCTATGATGATGGGCCATGCAGCCGCAGTCCTCATGTCCCTTGCCGCCAGGAGTTTCTCCCTTCATCATTAAATGAACGGCGCTCAGCTTAAAGGTCTGGGGCAGCACCAGGATATTAGGATTTTGCCCCACAAATTTCTTCTTAGCATCTGCCAGGGCTTCTTCTACCGTAGCTCTGGTCTTTAGCCCCATGCCTCTGGCATATCCCGGTTCCTGTGCCCCGCATAAGTAAATGGCAGAGGTGTTCATCTCAGCAACATGGGCGCAGCTGATCATGGAAAAGCCGTGGAACGGATGAAAGGCATTGCAGTAACGGTATTTTCTGATGTATTCTTCATCAGTGGCAAAATACTCTCCGTAACGGTTCATATCCGGCAGAGTGTTCATCTGATCGTGCTGGAACATCTCATACATTTCTCTTAAATAAGGCCACAGTTCATCATGAAAATACCCGTTGCAGGCGGAGGTGCAGATGATAACGCAGTTATCACTCATGATCCTTTTATGACGGATCACCTGGGCTGAAATGGCCTGCATCAGCATGATGGGATTGGTTCCCATTCCGTCCCCGTAATGGAAAAACTGGGGCATTCCGAAAATCATCACATCGTATTTCTTTTCCGCCCATGGCACATAAGTCCGTTTATCCGCCGTAACCCAGGAATGAGGCTGCATCACAGCCGCATATCCGCTGTTGATCTCGATCTGGCGGGACTTGGTATCTAAGACCGCATCACAGCAGAAAAATTTCTTTCCCATGCATTTTTCCATATGCTGCCCGATCTCGTCAAACTTTGTCCTCATAAGGGATTTGCCGCTTACGGGAGTGAAATCCGCCCGGTGCATGACCTCCGGCACATGGTGGGAGGCAATGGAGCGCCAGTGGGTGATTCCGGTGGAGCAGTGCTTATAGCCGCCGGAATAGCCGCCGTATGGATTTCCCTGGGTATGTCCGATGAGGATAGCCACATCACTGTCATACACATATTTGTTCATGAGAACAGGATCGCCCCGGTCCGTTGTCCCAAGATCCACCAGATGATCATAATCCTCGCTGTCATGGTTGATGATCTGATGGGTGTACCAGAACTCATGAAACAGCTCATCCCCTAACACTGCCCTGATCTCTTTCTCCGTGTTCTTTCTATGAAGGCCGTTGGAGCAGATCAAAAGGATGTCCTTCTTCTCAACGCCCGCATCATACAGCTCCTGTAAAATCAGCTTAATGGAAACCTTTCTGTGAGAGGTGGGCTGCTCTCCACCCTTTACTCTGTCAGGAAATACAATGGTCACTTTAGCGCCCTTATGAGCCAGCTTTGAAAGCGGCTCCATGCCCATGGGATTCCGGAGTGATTCAAGGGTTTTCTCCACCAGCTGATCCTCCGGAATATAGGACGGATCAGCCACGGTCTCTCCCGGAATAAAAATATCCGCAGTATCCGGCAATGTGACGTTTACAGTTCCCTGTCCATACTCTAATGCTACATTCATCTTACGATTCTCCTTTTCTCCATTTTTGTCTGCTAATGAATCAAGCGGATATGCCTGCATATCCGGCTGATGCCCGGTAAAGAGGGGCAGGCTGTTCCTAAACTCAAAGTTGAAAGATACTTTCTTTTAACCCTATTTTCCTAAATAAACCTTTATAATTTCTAAATATTCCTCAGGATAAAAACCGATCTCCCCCTGGAACCTGGTCAGGGCAATAAGCCCTCCGTCAATGACCGGAATGGAAGCCAGCATCCGTGCATTGTCAGCCTTTAATCCTCCTCCGTAGACCACAGGAAGCCCTCCCGTCACTTCTTTGATATAGGAACCAATCCTTGCAATGTACTCCCCATCCGGCGGAGTCTTCCCGGGACCAATGGCCCATACCGGCTCATAGGCAATGACCACCCTGGAAGTATCCACCCCGGAAAGTCCTGTTTCCAGCTGCTCTCTTAAGACCTCCTGCCAGCGGGACTGTTCCTCCGCGGATTCCCCAATGCAGTAAAGCACGGATAACCCCGCCTTAAGAGCCTGCTCTATTTCCTTATTCAGCAATCGGTTGACTGCATGCGGGTCGGTCACTCCTGCCTCCAAAAGCACTCCTGCCTTATCCCTTCTCTCCTCACAGTGACCGATAATCGTTGTGGTACAGCCAATGGCCTTTGCTGCATTTGCAGTACGGTTTGTGGTAAAAGCGCCGAAATTTCCTCCAACTGCTGTGTCCTCGCGGTAGACCCCCTGGCAGCCGATCTTTACCGGGCTGTTTTCCTCTAAGGCATCTGCCGCCGGAATCAAATGGGCTTCCGGAAAATACATGGCAAACTCCACATCATCATTTTCATATTTTTTTAAGGCTTCCTGAGTACTGGATACAATATACTTTCCCCACTGGTTTATAGGAGCAATGGAATTAACGCCGCCTGCTTCCCTGGGAATGTCAAACCGTTTCAAATTCAGAAAAATATGCTTCATTCTCGCTATCCTCACCTTTCTATTTTTATATTTCAGCCATTTTTCATACTTTCACGAAAATCTATAAAATCCCTTAGTTTCGGTCCCATAAGGGGACGGCACCATTCCACGAACTCATGAGTCACATCGTTTCCCCGTTCATTGATAAAGCTTTCCGGAATGATTCTTTCATGGAGCATGACTTTTTCAATTGGGATCCGTTCTGTATGGACACGGTATTCCCCATCCTTGCCGGTCTCCCGGATAAAACCGATCATCACTCCGCCCTGGCCTTCCATAGCCGCTTTTAAGGCCTCACGCCCTGCAAGCACAGCCTCATCCCGGTCCACAGCTGACTGCCACGCAATGGAAGAACGGCCGCAGATTCCAGGCTTTTCGCTTCTGGCCTTAATGCCCAGCTTTTGGATTACCAGATTGGCAAGATAGGCGCTTACGTCTCCATAATAGGTTGCCCGTCCTGTTTTAAAGATGGGAGGAACAACCGGTTTTCCATCCTCTCCCTTTAACCCCTCGCTGGCCACCACTACCACGCCGCCCTTTTCCTCATGAAGCCGTTTCACATCCTCTAAAAATTCCTCTTCCTTAAACGGGCGTTCAGGCAGGTAAATCAGGTGCGGCGCATCCCCAGGCTTTTTCCGTGCCAGGGCTGAAGCAGCCGTGACCCAGCCGGCATTTCTTCCCATAGCCTCGATCACGCACACATGGATCGGCAGAGACTTCACATCCATTCCAACCTCCGCTGTGGTAGCCGCAATGTATCTTGCCGCACTGCCGAATCCTGGAGTATGGTCCGTAATTGCAATATCATTGTCAATGGTCTTTGGGATTCCCACCACCGCAACTCCTGACTTTTTGCAGGCCTCATTGATTTTTCCGCAGGTGTCCATGGTTCCGTTGCCCCCGTTAAGGAGGACATACCTGATGTGGTATTTTTCAAATATGGCTGTCATTGCCTCATAATCTTCCTTCTCCAGCGCATACCTGGAGGAGCCGATGGCTGAAGCAGGTGTTTCCAAAAGCAATTGCAGCTTTTCCTCGGGAAATTCCATGAGATCCAGAAAATCCTCTTTTAAAATCCCCTCACTGCCTCCTATGGCAGCGTATACCTTTCCGACTCTTTTACTTTCCTTTGCCTCTTTGATCACACCATACAGGGATGCATTGAGCACCGCAGTAGGACCGCCTCCATGTACCACCAGAACATTGCCATTCATATTCCTGATCCACTCTCCTCTTTGTAAAATCATTTCACTGCATCATGGGGAGCCTAAAGGCTCTCCGTTTCTATGATATCAGCGTAACATATTCTCCCCCGGATTTGTGCAAATTTTACCCAAACGTTTGGGTTTTATGGTATACTGTTTTTATGGATTATGATTTATAATAATATTCAAGAAAATTTCTTTTTCCGGAGGTAGTCTATGACATTAAAGGAAATAGCGAAGGAGGCAGGTGTATCCATTTCCACTGTATCCAGAGTGGTGAACAACAACACTCCCGGTGCAGCCAGCAAAGAAGTCCAGGACAGGATCTGGGAGATCGTGCGGCGGACCGGATACACGCCAAATCCTACGGCCCGTACCTTAAAGCTTGGAGAAAAAAAGGCGGCTTTAGCCTCCTCCCGCTCTATTGCCTGTTTATTCGCACGGACCACGGATACGGTAACCGATTTATTTTTCTCCTCCCTTGCCCGCAGCATTGAGCAGGAAGCCTTTAAACGAAATTACGTATTAAAATATTCCTTTTCTTCCTTTGATATCAGCCACCCAAACACCTTCCGCCTGATCACCGACAACCATGTGGACGGGGTAGTCATTCTGGGGCGCTGCGATAAGCAGCTTCTCAGCCTTTTAAAGAAGTATTTCAACTGTCTGGTTTACACCGGCTTAAACAACCTGGAGGCAAAATACGATCAGATCATCTGCGACGGACACCAGGCCGCTCTTGCCGCCACCAGTTATTTAGCAGGCCTGGGACACGAAAAGATCGCATACATCGGAGAAACCAAATCAGAAAACCGTTATACAGGATACTGCGCCGGCCTAAGAGCCCACAGGATTCCTCTGTGCAAGGAATACATTGCTAATGTGGCCCTTTCCTCAGAGGGTGGCTATCAGGGTGCAAAGCGCCTGTTAAAAGCCGGCTGTGATGCCACCGCCTATTTCTGCAGCAACGATATCACAGCCATCGGAGCCATGAAAGCGCTTCATGAAGCCGGGCTTAAGATACCCGGGGATGCTTCGGTCATCAGCATTGATGATATTGACACTGCCCAGTATCTGACTCCCATGCTCACCACAGTCCATATCCCTGTGGAAGAGATGGGCCAGATGACAGCAAAGATCCTCATTGACCGTATTGAGGGAGGCCACCGCCTTCCTGTCAAAATCGACCTGCCGTTTTATATCGCCATCCGGGACAGCTGTGCTGCCCCCAAACGGTGATGGCTCTGTCCGCCGCTTAAAACCGGTAACTTGCAGCGGCAGTTCCTTTTGTCCGCCATTCCCCGTCTTTTTCTGTCTCTGAAAACATACGGGGAAAATCATAATACCCTTTAGATTCCCCACAAAATAGCGCATAAAAAGACACCTTGATCGGTCTGTGAAAACCACATCAAGGTGTTCTTTTATGCCATAAGTAATATATGTAACGTACAAGCTGCTATTGGGATTTATTTTCCACAGGCCAATAAGTGTCTCATTTCCCGTATTTTTCTCATCTTTCATTCAAATACTGCATAATCCCCATGTGAATGGTCCAGGCCAGCCGGTCCTGGTAATCCGGGGAATTCAAAAGAGCGGTTTCCTTCCAGTTGGTCAAAAATCCGCATTCTACAATAACGATGGGGGTCCGCACATGCAAGAGCAGATAATAGTTATCATTGGGCTTTGCCAGCCTGGTATTCCGTTCTCCCAGTACATAATCAAACCGGTCCTGCAGGATCTCGGCCAGCTCTTTTCCATTGCCGGACTTCTTATAATAAAATACCTGTCCTCCGAAAACGTCCTCCTGGTGATAGCTGTTTTGATGGATGCTGACGGTAAGGGCCGGGCTTACATCATTGATGATCTCACAGCGCTTATTCATGTCAGCCATCTTTTTTTTGCTGTCCCTTTCCGAATATAAGCCGTTGTCATCTTCCCTGGTCAGGATTACCTCCACGTCAGAAGCTTCCAGATATTTTTTTAACCGTTTTGCTATCTGCAGATTTATATCCTTTTCCAGGGTTCCGTCAACGCCGATCTTTCCCGGATCATTTCCTCCATGTCCCGCATCAATGACGACTACAGGCTTTTCTTTCCCTGCCTTTGCATTGACCCCTGCCGCCATTTTTCCGGCCTGAGTTGATATCACATATACCAGCACCAGCAAAACCAGTGCCATGAAAGGTTCCCACTTCTTTAATTTCACATTTTCTACCTAATTCATTTTCTTAATGAATTATATCTTTCAGCGAAATAAAAAAGAACTGCTCTCTGTGACTTTCCTGTCATTCTGAGCTCAATACATTATAGTCCTTTGTCCCATCCGAGGTGATCCATTCCAGATATTGGGCCAGAATGCTGGGATAGCCTTCTTCCTCCCACATCTTATAACCGGCTTTTGCTATGGCCTTATCCCGGATGTCCACCACCTTTCCTGCATAACAGGCGGCGTTAAGCTCGGCATAGACTTTTGCCATCTGTTCCTTCTGATATTTTGTCAGTCCCTGAAAGGTATCAAGTCTCTTAAATTCATCCTGGGCCTGGTTATAAAACACCTTGCTTAAGAACTTTTTCCCAAACTCATCAAAGTTCAAAAGGTTCTTGTCAGTGCTTCCTGTCTTTTTAGCCCAGCCCTTCATGTCCAGGGACTTGGTATGATAGCGGAAGCTTCCTTCATCTCCATAATATAAAATCCCATACTGGCAGGGCGGCGTGGACAGGGAGCTGGTCACGATCTCATAGATCCCGGAATCAGCGCGGGACCTCATGTAGTGCTGCACATGAAGATGTCCGCTTAAAAACAGGGGAACCTCCCAGCTTTCCAGCTGGTCAATGAGTTGTTCACTGTGTTCAATGGTACAGTCCTGTAAGTATACTTCACTTTCATCAAGAAGATTATGGTGGGCTACCGGAATCACGTTCATTCCCAGGTTCCAGGCCTCCTCCATCTGTTCCTCAATCCAGTCATATGTATCATCCCGTATCATTCCGCCCACCAGATTTTTCCGTTCGTACTGGCAGGTATCAAGCATTAAGGCCCTGGTATAATCATTTACCTGATATACATAGCTTAAGGAAGCAGAATCCCGGCTGACCGCTTCATTGTATCCGAAATCCTGATAAATCTCTTCAAATTCTTCCGGAGTGATATTATCCGCCCCTAAAAAGGTATCTCCCACAAACTGGGCTGCCTGAGCATTGTTGATATCATGGTTTCCCGGAATAACAATTACAGGAATTCCGGCTTCTTCAATCTCTTCAAGCTTTCCGGCAAACTCTTCATGGCTTTCCTTTTCCCCGTTATAGGTCAGATCCCCGCTTAAGATCACCAGGTCCGGCTGCTCCTCCTTTACCTCTTCCACAAAGGCATCTGTGATTTCCCAGATGTACTGCATCACCTTGCCGTCGCCATGGTCCACGCTGTACTCAAAACCCTTCTGAAAATCAGTCAGGCTCCTGGCTAAATAGTGCATATCCGTAGCCACAATGATTTTGCTGCCTTCAATAGGCTCCTCAGGCGGCTCTGATGTGGGCTCTTCCCAAGTCTGGGGAAACTCTTCTATGGTGGGCGGTTCTGCCTTTGTTGTCTCTGTCTCCGGAGGCAGAGTACTCTCTGCACTGGTGCTTTCCGGCACTGCTTCTTTTAAAGAACAGCCTGCCAGCATACAAACCACGGCCAGCAATGCCGCCAATACGATCCTGTTTCTCATAACCTGACCTTCCTGTCTTTTCCATATCATTTGTTTATTCCTGCGAAGGCGCCGAACCGGAGTCAACCTCGTTTGACTTTGGCGACTGTCCGCGGTCAAGCCGGATTTTATCCCACAAGTCTGACGGCTCAAATCCCAGCTTCCAGCAGGCTACTCCTGCCAGACCATACTGTTTGATCAGATCCATCTTAAGCCCTATGGAGCGCTCCTCTTCAAGCCATACCTTTTTAAGTCCTTCCTCTGACTGCAGTTCCCCGTAATACTGACCCAGTTCTTCCTGCCAGTACAATTCCACATGATTCTCGCTGACCCATTCCTTGGCACGGGCAACGCCCATGGCGGAAGAGGCGGTTTTCCCGTCTGCGCCTTCGATCCACACCCTTGTGTAAAGGGGTATGCCATTGATCACCTTTTCCTTGGGCACCTGGGCCAGGGTATCCTTGATCCCATTTTCCACATACTTAATGGAAGCTACGGAACCGGCGTCCCCGCCTGCATAGTGCTCATCATATCCCATAACAATCACGTAATCCGCCACGATTCCCTGCTCTTTCCGGTTATAAAACTGATTGCCGGGAGCCGGAACGTAATTATCCACGGACAAGACAATCCCTTTCTTGCGGCATGGTATGGACAGTTCCCGTATGAACTGGATATAATGGACTCCTGCCTCTTCTTTGATTCCTTCAAAGTCCAGGTTAAGCCCGTCAAGGCCGTATTGTTCCACCTCTGCCATAAGGGCTTCGATCAGCTTGCGTCTGGTGGAAGTCTTTGACATGAGAATCTCCGTATTCACATCAGAGCTGAAATTATTGATGAGAGCCCAGACCTTAAGACCTCTGTCATGGGCTTTTTTTACGTAATCCGCCTGAGCCAGGGACCGGAAGTTCCCCTCATTGTCCGTAAGCTCATACCAGGTGGGGGAAATAACATTGACCCCTTTTGTATTGGCAATCAGGCTGTCAAAAGAAGCGTTCCCTTCCGGATTCGTCATCTGGTGCCAGGCAAGGCAAACCGGTTCTTCCATGGAAACGTTGGTGTAAACCGGCTTTACAAAGGTGCTTACAGGTATCTCACTGGTCACCTCTCCCAACCGTTTGTGTTCCACATAGCCCACAAATCCATCTTCCGTCCTCACCTTATCCCATTTTGCCATGGATTCCAGAACCGTAACCTGGCTGCCCGGTGAGATCCAGGTCACAATGGGGCTCTTCACTCCACCCTTTACCCTGACATTTCCCTTTTCGGAAACCACGGCTTTTTCTTGAGCATCCCAGTTATTATTTATGAAAATCCGCTTGTACTGTGCGCCGTCATAGGCTGTTACGCGGATATCCGTATAATTTGCCACCAGGCCCATGGATAAATAGACTCCGTTTTCATTTATCCATATGAGGGGCTTCCCGGATGCCCCTATGGTGGAATGATCCGCGTAGACAATGGAGTCTGGCAGGGCATACACCAGGAGATTTTCATTGCTGTCCCAGTAAAATCGTTCATTCAGGGTATCATTTACCCAGGAGAGCGGGAGATAGGTTTGTTCCTGCAGGAAAAGGCCTTTTGCTTCCTGCAGATCCTCGTTAAGATAAAGGGCAACTTCATCTCCCTTTACTCCCAGCAGTTCGGTTATATCTGCTTGTTCCTTTGACGGGATATAC
Organism: Lachnospiraceae bacterium; assembly: GCA_902363835.1. Taxonomy (GTDB): domain Bacteria; phylum Bacillota; class Clostridia; order Lachnospirales; family Lachnospiraceae; genus Lacrimispora. The sequence goes on along the minus strand of CABJBM010000029.1, from coordinate 319 downwards.
CGTTCCAGAAACCGGACACCGAAAAATCCGGCGGTCACTAATAAAATTAATCCTAGCGCCGCAAGAACCGGCACTGCTTTTTTCTTCATCTGCTTTCCTCCTGTATGTACCATGCGTTGCAGTGTGGGCATGGGGATTCAATGTATATATGTGGGTTTTGCATCCGCAGTGCAAGACAGTGAATGCTGCAGATTCACTGGATATATGTGGATTTTGCATCCGCAGTGCAAGCCTGTGAATCCTGCGGATTCACAGGCTCACGGGCATTCGCCCAATGTCGTCAACTTAAGAAAAACTTGTACTTTGACAACTGAATAAT
>CABJBM010000028.1 GCA_902363835.1 Lachnospiraceae bacterium | reverse complement strand
ACCCGCATAGCGGGTGGTTTATATTTCGCACGCTATGCGTGCTCAACAGGGTCACGACCCATAACGAAAAAACACCCAGAAATATTTCCTGGGTGTTTGATTCATAACAGATATTTCCTATTCCATGGTGGCATACTGGAAGAACCAGTAGCTGTATGGAGAATACCATGTACCCTTTAATTTCGGGTTCTGTAAATAGAACTCATTCTTGTAGGTAATTGGCGCAATAGGGGAATCTTCAAGAAGCATATATTCCGCCTCATGAAGCTTTTTAAAATGCTCTTTTACATCAGCTGTGGAGTTAGCTTCGGTAAGCAATTTGTCAAATTCCGGATTATTGTACTTTGCATCGTTGTTACCGCTGGCAGAAAGGTTTACGTTCAGTAAGTTGGAAGGATCGTCATAGTCAAAGCCCCAACCACCGCGTGCTATCTGATAATCTCCTGCCCGGCGGGTAGGAGTAAAGGTGGCCCACTCAACAATTTTAATATCCATATTAATGTTAAGGGTTTCCTTCCAGCAGCTCTGTAAATATTCTGCTACCGGTTTATTAAATCCGGCATCATTGGTCATATACTCAAAAACAGGGAAGCCTTGTCCGTCAGGATATCCGGCTTTTGCAAGAAGTTCCTTTGCCTTTGCCACATCTGCTGCATGATCATCTACATTAAAGAAGTTTTTGCCTTCCTTTGCTGTTACCTGATTAAAGAAGGTTCCTCCCTCTGCATCAGATACACCGTCAGGAACAAAGTTTGTTGCCGCTGCGCTAGTACCCTGCATAATGGTATCGGCCACATATTTACGGTCAATGGCAAGGCTTAAGGCTTTGCGGACATCCGGATTGTTAAATGGTTCCTTCTGGGTCTGGAAGTTTATATAACTAACACTCATGCTGGGATCTACATGGAAATCCGGGGTTCCCTTCAGTGCCGGAATCTCTTCCGTGGGGACATACTTAATCATAGCTAACTCCCCTGCCTGATAAGCGCTGTAAGCGGCATTGGAATCTTCCATGAGAACGCATTTCAAGGTGTTTAAAGTGACCTTTTCAGCATTCCAGTAATTTTCATTCTTTGCAAAAGTAATATGAGAACCTGGAACCCACTCGATCATCTTTAAAGGACCGTTGGAAATATAAGTCTCAGGCTTTAAACTCCACTGATCCCCAGCTGCTTCTACAGCTGCTTCCTGTACAGGAACCATGGAGGCATGGGTAACCAGCTTTGAAAAATATACACAAGGTGAAGACAACTCTACTACAAAAGTCTTATCATCAGGAGCGGAAACACCTAAAGCATCCAAATCTCCGGCTGCTGCTTCTTCATACCCTTTTACAAAACCCAGCATATCTGCCCCATAAGGAGCTGCTACATTAGGATCTGCCAGTCTCTTCCAGGAATACACAAAGTCATTGGCAGTTAACGGAGTACCGTCACTCCATTTCAAGCCGTCACGAAGCTTGAAGGTATAGGTAAGCCCATCCGCTGATACATCAAAAGACTCTGCCTGACCAGGCACGATTTTGTTGTCCTTATCCACAATCAACAGGGTTTCAAAGGCATGTACAATCATGTTTGCACCATCAACCGAGGAATTTAAAGCCGGGTCAATGGTCTCCGGATTCGGTCCAAGCTGAACCGCAAGGTCAAGCCCCCCGGAATTTTCTTTTGCAGCAGTTGAGGTTTCTCCTCCAGCCGCCGCAGTTGTGTCAGCACCTGCTTTTGTACCCGCAGCATTATTCCCGCCGCAAGCGGAAAGAATCATGCCAGAGGCCATAACAGCAGCCAACATAAGTGACATTTTTTTCATAAGTCGTCCTCCTATAAAATATATTTATCGGCACAGTAATACGTCATTTCACTAATGTGCCGATTTTCACTTAGCATAACATAAGAACCGTAAAATAGCAACGATAAATCAGTTTACTTTATCCAGATGATGACATGCTGCATAATGCCCGGAAGAAACCTCTTTCCACTCCGGCTCTTCTGCCGCACAAAGTTCATCCGCATAGGGACACCTGGTACGGAAGCGGCAGCCTGACGGCGGATTTACAGGGCTTGGCACATCCCCTTCCAAAACAATTCTCTTGGATTTGCGGCTGGTTTCCGGGTCCGCAATGGGAATGGCGGAAATCAGGCTCTTTGTATATGGATGCACGCTGTGGAAGGTCAGTTCATAGCTGTCCGCAAGCTCTACCATCTTTCCTAAATACATAACGCCGATCCTGTTGGAAATATGCTTTACAATGGAAAGGTCATGGGCAATAAATAAGTAGGTCAGGCCCATTTCCTCCTGAAGCTGTTCAAACATATTGACAACCTGTGCCTGAATGGAAACATCCAGAGCTGATACCGGCTCGTCGCAGACGATAAACTGAGGGTTCACTGCCAGAGCCCGGGCAATGCCCACACGCTGCCGCTGTCCGCCGGAAAATTCATGAGGATAACGGTTTGCATGCTCTGAGTTAAGTCCTACGGTAGACAGAACGGAAATGATCTGGTCCTGCCGGTCCTTTTTGCTGGAAGCCAGATGATGAATGTCAATGGCTTCACCAATAATGTCCCCAACAGTCATACGGGGATCCAGGCTGGCATAAGGATCCTGAAACACGATCTGCATTTTCTGGCGGTAAGGGAGCATATTCACCTTTGTAATATCTTCCCCGTCAAAAAAGATCTTTCCTGAGGTTGGCTCATAAAGCCGGAGCAGAGTACGGCCTGTTGTGGTCTTTCCGCAGCCGGATTCTCCAACCAATCCCAGGGTTTCACCCCTTTTGATTCCAAAGGAAACGTTATCTACTGCCTTTACTACCTTTTTCTCAAATAATTTACCTCCGGCAACAGGGAAATACTGTTGTAAATTCTGTACCTCTACAAGATATTTATTATCCATCATGCATCTCCCTTCTGGGCCTGTTCATCAAGCGGACTTTCACGATCCGCTTTCCCTGCTTGCTCATGAACGCAGGATGCTGCGCTGCGTTCAAACTCCTGTTTCTGAAGCAGCCAGCAGGCACTGTAATGAATATCAGATATATCCGTATATGGCGGCATTTCACGCAGACAAATCTTCATGCAGGCTCTGCATCTGGGCGCAAAAGGACAGCCGGCCGGCGGATTAAGCATATCCACAGGGCTTCCCTCAATGGGAACCAGCTTATTGTGTTCCTTTTCCGTAAGCTTAGGAATACTTCGGATGAGTCCCTTGGTGTATTCGTGGCTTGGGTTATAGAATATATCATTGGTATTGCCGTATTCCACAACTTTTCCTGCATACATAACTGCAATGCGGTCGCACATATTGGCAACAACGCCCAGGTCATGGGTGATCATGATAATGGCCATACCAAGCTTTTCTTTTAATTCCATCATCAATTCCAGAATCTGTGCCTGAATGGTAACGTCAAGAGCTGTGGTCGGCTCATCTGCGATCAAAAGCTTTGGCTCACATGCAAGGGCAATGGCGATCATAACACGCTGGCGCATACCGCCGGACAGCTCGTGAGGATACTGCTTCAGACGCTTATCCGGTTCATTGATTCCTACCAGGGTGAGAAGCTCTCTTGCTCTTTCATTTGCCTGCTGTTTGTTCTTATTTGTATGAAGCATGACCACTTCCGTGATCTGGTTTCCAATGGTGTAAACCGGATTTAAGCTGGTCATGGGATCCTGGAAAATAATAGAAATTTCATTTCCCCGGATCTTTCTCATTTCCTTCTCTGTCATCTGCTCAATCTGATGTCCGTTAAACTGAAGAGAACCGCCGATCAGGCGCCCTGGATAAGCCGTAAGGCCCATAAGGCTGTAAGCTGTTACAGACTTACCGGAACCGGACTCACCTACAATTCCCAGAACCTCACCTTCACGAAGATGAAGGGATACATCATTAAGTGCCTTAACTTCTCCAGCCGGAGTAAAGAAGGAAAGACGTTCATTTTCAATATTAACTAAATATTCACTCATGGAATCTCTCCTCCTTTAATCTTTCAGTTTTGGATCGAATGCGTCACGCAGACCATCGCCCAACAGGTTAAAACTTAAAATAATAACAGAAATCGCAAGAGCCGGAGCAAACAAGCGGTGAGGATAGCTTTGCAAACCATTTAACGCAGCGCTTGCAAGACTTCCCAATGAAGGCATGGGCGCAGCAACGCCAAGGCCCAGGAAGCTTAAAAAGCTCTCCGTAAAAATGGAAGAAGGAATCTGCAGTGTTGTGGTAACAATTAAAGTACCGATACAGTTTGTAAGTAAGTGCTTCTTAATGATATGACCGCTGGAAGCGCCAAGTGCCCTTGCCGCAGTTACATATTCCTGTTCCTTTAAAATCAGGATCTGGCTTCGCACGATACGTGCCATACCTACCCAGTAAAGCAGGGCAAATACAACGAAAATACTGATCAGGTTAACGCCGATGACCTGGATCCACTGAAAACCGGGCCTTTGAGACAAAGCCTTTAAAGGCTGGTCAAAAGCAACGGATAGCAGTACGATGATCAGAATATCGGGCACAGTATAAATCATGTCCACAATACGCATCATAATCATATCCACCCAGCCGCCGAAGAAACCTGCAATGGAGCCATAGAGGGAACCGATAAGTAAAATAATACAGGAAGCGATCAAACCAACCATCAGGGAAACACGGCTTCCCATCATAACGCGGATGGCATAGTCACGGCCCAGGTTATCTGTTCCCAAAATATGAGGAAATACATCCTCTCCTGAATCCATTGCAGTCAGTTCCTTCTGGGAATACTGCATGGGAGCAAGGTTTTCACTTCCCCTGATCTGCTGTTCATAGCTATAGGGGTAGAGCTGTGGCACAATAAATGACAACACAAATACAATAATGATCACAACAAGGCTGACCATTGAAATTTTGTTCTTTTTAAGGCGCCTGATTCCATCCTTCCAGAATCCAACGCTTTTGCGCATGACAGTCAGGCTTTCTTTTTCTGCATCGCTTGCCGGGAGAAAGTCTTCCACATTAAGCTGCAATGATAATTTATTCTTTGGCATCTTCTTTCTCCTTTCCCTTACTTCAGATTAATTCGCGGATCGATGAATTTATAAGCAACGTCCACCAGCACATTCATGATAACCATTAAGGTCGCAAGGAAAATCGTAGTACCCATAATGAGAGGATAATCACGTCCTGTAATGGAGCCAATGAATTCAGATCCCAGACCAGGAATCGTAAATATTTTCTCAACAATAAAGCTTCCTGTTACGGTATAGGCCAAAAGAGGGCCTAAGTATGTAACAACCGGAAGAACGGCATTACGAAGGGCATGCTTAAAGATGCTGACCATCTGAGAAAGTCCCTTGGCGCGGGCCGTTCTCATGTAATCCTGTCCCATAACATCCAGCATGGAAGAACGCATCAGGCGCGCAATATAAGAGGACGGATAAAATGCCAAAGCCATTACAGGCATAATGTAGTTTTTCCACGATCCCAGTCCAAACGTAGGAAGGAGCCCCAGCTTCAGACTCAAAACATACATTAAAATGGTACAGACTACAAAGCTTGGTACTGCAATGCCGCATGTACTGAATACAATAATAATATTATCAACAGCAGTTCCACGCTTGAACGCAGCAATGCTGCCTAATGGAACGCCAACTAAAACAGCGGTCATAATGGCGATTCCGCCGATCCTTGCAGATACGGGGAACTTTGTTTCGATGATCATATTCACCGTACGGCCGCGCTGTTTCACGCTTAATCCTAAATTGCCATGAAGCAAATCCTTCATATAGGTCACATACTGTTCACCTAACGGTTTATCCAGGCCGTACTTTTCATTAAGGGCCGCCTGGGCCTGTGGGCTGATGGCCTTCTCAGACATGAAGGGGCCTCCCGGCACCATATTCATGACAAAGAAAGTAACCGTTGCAACAGCAAAGATGGTTACAATCGCCATAGCGATTCGCTTTAAAATATATTTAGCCACTTTCCTCAACTCCTTTGGTATAGTGATGTCCGCCTATTATGGAAACATTTGTCAATGGTAAGCGGACATTGTTTGAATAGAAAAATCCCATGGATACCCATGGGATTCCCCCCAGAATCCTGTTACAAGATTACTGCATCTGCTTTGCAACTTCTTCTGCAAAGTTCTCTTCCTTCTTTTCAAGACCTTCACCAGTCTCAAAACGTACGAACTTCTTCACTTCCACCTTACCGCCAACTTCCTTGGAAACCTGCTCCAAGTACTTTCCAACTGTTAAATCTCCGTCTTTTACATAAGCCTGGTCTACCAGACAAAATTCTTTTAATTCTTTATTTAAACGGCCAACAATCATCTTCTCAAGGATGCTGTCCGGCTTATCCGGGTTTTCATTCTTAGCCTGCACTTTTAAGATTTCTGTTTCATGATCAATGAATTCCTGAGGAATTTCATCTCTCTTTACATACTTTGGTGTTAATGCAGCAATCTGCATGGCAATATTCCTTAAAGCTTCCTTTACGGCATCATTCACCACTTCTGCGTCAGCTTCGATCAAAACACCGATTCTTCCGCCGCCGTGAATGTAATCAACAACCACACCGTCAGTAACGATCTTTTCAAATCTTCTGATGTTCATGTTTTCTCCGATTACTGCGATCTGGCTGGATAATACCTGAGCAACTGTTAAGGAGCTGTCCTTTGCCCAAGGCTCTGCCAGGAATGCATCCATATCCTTTGCCTCAGAAACAAGCACCTGAGCTGCAACATCTGCAACATAGCCCTGGAACTGGGCATTCTTTGCAACAAAGTCTGTCTCACTGTTTACTTCTACAATTGCTGCAGACTTTCCGTCTTCTGTCACAACTGTGGTAACAATACCCTCTGCTGCAATTCTTCCTGCCTTCTTAGAAGCGGCTGCAAGTCCTTTTTCTCTTAAGAACTCCACTGCCTTGTCCATGTTACCATCGGTTTCTGCAAGCGCTTTCTTGCAATCCATCATGCCTGCGCCGGTCATCTCTCTTAATTCTTTTACCATTCCAGCTGTAATTGCTGCCATTTGTTTTCCCTCCATCAATTGATTTCATCGTTATTGCCCATACTTTTCAGGCATAAAGATATGCCCCCAAGGCGTTCATTTCATCCTTTGATATTCTCAAAGGTTATTTTTATTCACAGGAACTTTTTTCCAGTAAAAAAAAGCTTCGACCCGCTTCTCAAAGCAGGTCGAAGCATTCAATCGCCTGAATAATTAAGCTTCTACAGTCTCTTCTGTTTCCTGAGCTGCTTCTGCTTCCTCTGCTACTGCCTCGCCCTGGTTTGCCTCGATCACTGCGTCTGCCATCTTGGATACAATTAACTTAACGGCTCTTATGGCATCATCATTACCTGGGATCACGAAATCAAGTTCTTCAGGATCACAGTTTGTATCAGCGATACCAATTAACGGAATTCCCAATGTATGAGCTTCCTGAACGCAAATTCTTTCTTTCTTAGGATCCACTACAAAAATCGCATCCGGAATCTTCTTCATTTCCTTGATTCCGCCCAAGTTTCTCTCTAATTTCTCCCATTCTTTCTTAAGTGCAATGACTTCTTTCTTAGGAAGAACATCAAATGTTCCGTCAAGGGACATGGTCTCAATCTGCTTTAATCTTGCAACTCTGGACTGAATTGTCTTAAAGTTTGTAAGCATACCGCCAAGCCATCTCTCATTAACAAAGTACATACCGCAACGCTCTGCCTCAGATTTGATGGCATCCTGAGCCTGCTTCTTTGTTCCAACGAAAAGAATCTTGCCGCCTTCTGCAGCAATATCGGATACTGCCTTATAAGCCTCATCTACCTTTACAACAGACTTCTGCAGATCAATAATATAGATTCCGTTTCTCTCTGTGTAAATGTATGGAGCCATCTTAGGGTTCCATCTTCTCGTCTGATGACCGAAGTGTACGCCAGCTTCCAAAAGCTGCTTCATTGAAATAACACTCATGTTACTACCTCCATTTGGTTTTTACTTCCGCCCGCTTCTCTTGCTTCCGGGGAGACCGGTAACCGGCACCTTCCTCTGGAATCCGCAGACGTGTTTTTTGTCAGCTTAGCCAGTATAGCATATCTTTCTACACGATGCAAGTATTTTTTTAATGTTTTATGTTCAAAACAAACATATCCTGCCATATTTTTACTAAAAAAAAGAGCAGTTTTTTCCTTCCTGCTCCTTTTTCTCTTAATCCTGAATTTTATATCTCTTTCATATCCCGGCGTTCCGGTATATTTTTAATGGTTCCGGCTTTAATGGTTTTTAATTCATCGAATACCACATCGTTCAATACCTTAATATAAGTTCCCTTCATACCGGAAGATCTGGATTCGATTACTCCTGCACTTTCAAATTTCCGAAGGGCATTGACGATGACGGAACGGGTGATCCCTACCCGGTCGGCGATCTTGCTGGCCACCAGAATTCCCTCGTTGCCATCCAGTTCCTCAAAAATGTGGGTAATTGCCTCCAGTTCGGAAAAGGACAGGGTGCTGATGGCGGATTTGACAATCTGCACTTTTCTGGTTTCCTCAGCATTCTCTTCGTTAACGGAACGCATCATTTCCAGTCCAACCACTGTTGTTCCGTATTCGCTTAAAATGATATCGTCTATATCATATTGGGAATTAGATTTATAAATGAACAGGGTTCCAAGCCTTTCCCCTGCGATGTCAATAGGTGTGATAATTGCCTGGTATTTTCTGATATTGTCACCAGTGAAACCCAGCGTTTCCAGATTGACGTTTTCCTTGGTCGATAAAATGCTGAGCAAACGCTCATTTAACATGGTATCAACATAACCGCCTACCTGGTCCGCGATCAGCTCCTGAATTTCCTCGATGTCCGGTGTCAGACCTATGCCCAGCACCTTTCCCTTCTTGCTGATCACAAGAATATTCGAATTCAGGATCTCGGTCAGCACTTCACAGATATCGTTAAATACAACCTTATGCGAATTATTGTTATGCAATAATTTGTTAATTTTTCTAGTTTTATCCAACAACTGTACGCTCATAGCCGAAAACCTCCTTAAGAATTTATGTGAAAAAGTAAAATACACCTCTAATGATTAAATATTAACATTATTATATTCAAATAACAATAGTTTTTTGAAGATTTTCGATTTTCTTAATAATTATTCTTTTTTCCTATTTATCAGCACTGTATCCGCATTGCTCATTTGAGCAAAGTAACTTGCTTCCCTTTTCCACCATATAAGCTCCGCACTTGGGGCAGGCTTTGGTGGAAGGCTTTTGCCAGGACATGAAATCACACTCCGGATTTGCCTCACAGCCGTAATAAATTCTTCCCTTTTTGGTTTTCTTTATTACCACTTCTTTTCCGCATTTCGGGCAGGGCACGCCGATCTTCTCCAGATAAGGCTTTGTATTCTTACATTCCGGAAATCCGGGGCAGGCCAGGAATTTCCCGTGAGGGCCGTATTTTATAACCATATTCCGTCCGCAGATCTCGCAGACCTCATCCGTCACCTCATCGGCAATGGTTACGGTTTCCAATTCCACAAGTGCCTTGTCTACCGCGTCTTTTAAATCCGGATAGAAGTTTTTCACGACCGTCTTCCACTGGACAGAGCCGTCTCCCACCTTATCAAGTAGATATTCTAAGTTTGCAGTGAAGGTGACATCCACAATGCTGGGGAAGCTGTGCTTCATCATGCTGTTGACCACTTCCCCCAGTTCTGTTACGTAAAGGTTCTTATTCTCCTTTGCAACGTAACGTCTGGCTATGATGGTCGTAATCGTGGGTGCATAAGTACTCGGACGTCCGATCCCCTGCTCTTCCATTGCTTTTACAAGGGAGGCCTCGGTGAAGTGAGCCGGCGGCTGAGTAAAATGCTGCCCGCTCTCAAGTTTATCCAGCTTAAGGAGACTGCCTTTTTCCAGATTACCCAGCAATACATTGGCTTCTTCCTTTTCATCTTCCTGCACATATACGGACATAAAACCGTCAAAGGACAGTTTGGATGCGGAAAGTGTGAATACATAGTTTCCTGCTCCCACTCTGACTGAGGTGGTTGCATAAACGGCGGACTGCATTCTGCTGGCCGTAAAGCGTTTCCAGATCAGCTGGTAAAGCCGGAATAAATCCCGCTGCAGAGATTCCTTCACCATAACCGGCGTCAGGGAAATATCTGTGGGGCGGATCGCCTCGTGGGCATCCTGGATCTTGGCATTGCTTTTTTTCGCCTGTTCTCCATTTGCCACATACTGGCCGCCGTACTGCTTTCCAATGTATTCCCTTGCCGCTGTATCCGCTTCTTCTGCGATCCTGGTGGAGTCGGTTCTTAAATAGGTGATAAGTCCCACAGTTCCACGCCCTGCAATTTCCACGCCTTCATATAACTGCTGGGCCAGACGCATGGTTTTCTGAGTTGAAAAATTAAGCACCTTGGACGCTTCCTGCTGAAGCGTACTGGTCGTAAATGGTATGGGGGCTTTCTTAACCCTTTCCCCATTTTTCACTTCCTCCACCTGGTAGGTCTGATCTTTAAGCCCTTTTAAAATCACATCCAGCTCTTCCTTTTTATGGATGGCAATTTTACCGTCTTTGTCACCATAAAATTTTGCTGTAAGAGGCTTTTTGCTTCCTTCCTGCTTTAAAACAGCTTCCAGGTTCCAGTATTCCTCGGGAATGAATGCATTGATCTCTTCCTCCCGGTCACTGATCAGCCGCAGTGCCACTGACTGGACACGACCGGCACTTAAGCCTCTCTTTACCTTTGCCCAAAGAAGAGGACTGATCATATATCCCACCATACGGTCCAAAACCCTTCTGGCCTGCTGGGCATCCACCAGATTCATGTCAATCACTCTTGGGGTTTTTAAGGAAGTTTTTACCGCATTCTTGGTAATCTCATTAAAACTGATCCGATATACCTGCTTATCCTTCAGTTCATCCAGCTTCAAAGCTTTCATCAGATGCCAGGAAATCGCCTCCCCCTCCCGGTCAGGGTCAGTGGCAAGGTAAATCTTATCAGCCTTCTTTACTTCTTTCCTGAGTTTGGCCAGGATATCGCCTTTTCCTCTGATTGTAATATATTTAGGGTCAAAGTCATTCTCCACATCGATTCCCATCTGACTTTTCGGAAGATCCCTCACATGTCCGTTAGAAGCATCCACTTCATAATTCGCTCCAAGGAACTTCTTTATCGTCTTTACCTTTGCCGGTGATTCCACAATTACTAAACAGTTAGCCATACCAAACTCCTCGCCTATAGTTTCTTACCATAATATTGATGGGATGTCTGCACAACCCAGCCTTTCAGTTCCAATTCCAAAAGGACGCTCATACAATCGCTGACAGACAATCCGCTTAAAGATATAATCTCTTCCAGATTCTTCGGTTGCAAATCTAGGCAACTATACACCATTTTTTCTTTTTTGACAAGTCCGTTCTTATCTTTTTCATGAACTCTTAATATATTACCACACTGTAATTTGAAATATTCCAGCACAGAATCAGGGTTTAACAAAATTCCGGCACCTTCAAAAATAAGCCGGTTACAGCCCGCGCTTAAGGGATCTGTTACCCTTCCGGGAAGGGCAAAAATTTCTTTTCCCTGTTCAAGTCCCAAGTTCACCGTAATCAGGGAACCGCTCTTTTCTCTGGCCTCAATCACTAAAATCCCATCTGACAGCCCGCTGATGATCCGGTTTCTCATGGGAAAATTACAGGGTCTTGGCGCTTCATCCGGCATGAATTCCGTAATGATTCCTCCCTGATCCGCCATCCGTTCATATAATCCATAATTTTCCTTTGGATAGCAGATATTGATCCCACAGCCTAAAACCCCATAAGTGTCTCCTCCTGCATCCAGCGCTCCCTGGTGTCCTGCTCCGTCAATTCCCCAGGCCAGGCCGCTGATGATCTGAATCCCTGCCTTTGAAAGCTCCCTGGCCAGATAAGAGGCCATTTGTTTTCCGTAATTGGTGCAGTTTCTGGCTCCTATTATGGCGGCAGCAGGCCTTTCATCTTCAGGCAGCTTTCCTTTAAAAAAGATTCCCATGGGATATCCATAGATTTCCAGAAGCCGTTTGGGATATTCCCTGTCATAGGGAGTGACAAAGTGAATTCCTCTGTTTTCCAACTCCGCCAGCTCTGATTTACAGGCATCCTTCTTTCCTTTCATTTTTTCAAAAAATGAAGCTTCTGCCTGTTTTAAAAGCCCTAAATGCTCCAGTTCTTTTCCTTCTATATTATATATTCTTTTATAGCTTCCAATGTAATCATACAGCTTTTTTATTTTTACTGCTCCCATAGCCGGAACATGGCAGAGCCAGTATAAGTACTCCCGTTCTTCCTTACCGTCCATAAATTCCACCCCAATATTTTCCTTCCAGGCTGCGCAATCCCACCGCTTCTGCCAGATGGTTTTTTCTTATGGTTTCAGAGCCTTCCAAATCCGCTATTGTCCTGGATACCTTCAGTATTTTTCCGTAACCTCTCACACTGAGACCCAGATTTTCATAAACCTTCTTTAAAAATTCCTGTTCTCTCTTTCCAAGGCTGCAAAATTCCTCAATTAGGGCTTTGTTCATGGAACTGTTAAAGTATATCCCCAGGCTTTTAAACCGACTTTTTTGAATTTTTCTGGCTTCCTCCACCCGTTTTCGTATGGAGGCGGAGGATTCACCGCCTTTTTTCGCCTGCAGGTCTTCATAGGTAACCGCCCCTGATTCTGCGCAGATATCGATCCGGTCCAGCAAAGGCTTTGATATTCTGCTTAAATACTTTCGCACCTGCTGATCAGAACATCTGCATCTTGTCTGGTCGGGGAAAAAACCGCAGGGACAAGGGTTTAATGCGGCAGCCATCATAAAATCTGCTGGAAATTCGTATGCGCCGAACATCCTGGAAACAGTTATTTTCCTCTCTTCAAGAGGCTGCCTCAAAATTTCTATTGTATTTTTTTGAAATTCGGGTAGTTCATCCAGAAACAGAACGCCTCCGGATGCCAGGGAGATCTCGCCTGGTTTTGGTATTCGTCCTCCCCCGGCCAAAGCCGTGGGGCTGATGGTGTGATGAGGGCTGCGAAAGGGCCGTTTTGTCATCAGTGGCTTTTCCTTGGAAAGCAGTCCGCATACGCTGTATATCTTTGATATTCTCACGGCCTCCTCCATTGACAGGGAAGGCATGATCGTTGGAATCCTTTTGGCCAGCATGGTCTTACCTGTACCTGCAGGACCGATATAAAGAATGTTATGCATGCCTGCCACAGCCACCTCTGTGGCCCTCCTTAGAAGCGCCTGGCCTCCAATTTCTGAAAAATCGACGCCATAAGCCTCCTCCTCCTGAATCAGTCCGCCTTTGCCACAGCATCCTGCTTTTTGTTTTTCCGGAAAATTAAGATGATCAATCAGATCTTTCAGATGATCCTCTCCAATAATTTCTATTCCTTCAATTACCAGACCCTCTCCGGCGTTTTCACTGGGGAGAAAACATCGACGCTTTCCGTCCCTTTTTGCAGCCGCAGTAATGGAAAGGGCACCTCGCACGGGCTTAATCTCCCCATTCAGACCCAATTCACCGGAAATCACACAATCCTCTAAAGCAGCGGGTTTTATCATGCTGGAAGCTGTAAGAATCGCCACTGCAATGGGCAAATCAAAAGCAGTCCCCTCCTTGCGGATATCAGCAGGGGATAAATTAATAGTAACCTTTTTTGCAGGCAGCCGGAAGCCGGAATTTCTTAATGCCGTTCTCACCCGGTCCTGGGCTTCTCTCACCTCAGAAGAGAGATAGCCCACCATGGAAAAGCCAGGAAGCCCGTCACTGACATCTGCCTCCACCAGAATCGGGACCCCTTCCACCCCCTTAATACCCACACTATGAACTTTACTGTACAAAACCGCCTCTCCTTTCCATATATCTGCCCATGCTTTTTTGGCATGAAGGTATACCTGCTGAGTACTTCCTTATGCCTGCCATGCTTTTTTGGCATAAAGGTATATCCCCAGGGTATTTCATTCTTCCTGTCCATGGTTTTTGGGCGTAAAGGTATGCCCAGGGTATTTCATTCTTCTGTTTCATATACAATAAACCTGGAAAATATGCAGAAACGCATCTGGAATGTTCCTGAACCGGAACCTGCTTTTATGATAACCGAAAAAAGGGAAAAAGGCAATGCTTTTCTTTCTGATATCATCCTTTTGCCTGAAAAAATAAGGCCGCCTTAAAATCAGGAGTCTTCTAAGCCATGAGAAAATTCAGGCATATAGGCCCTGTAACGGAGAGGCATGTGATTGCGCTGACAAGTCGGATTTGTCCTTTCTTTTATGGAAACACTTTTTCTAAATCGCTGAAAAAGTACTTCATATTCATCTTCATCCGACGCTTTTCTCATTCGTTTTTCCCATTCCGATGAAATCAGATCCACCAAAAACCATGGCCGCAGGGCAGGATGCAAAACCGCTTTTTTCCTGTTTTCATCGTATAAAACCCAATTTTCCCCTGACATGCGGTCCATAAAATGAGGAGCAAGAAGAACAAGCACATCATTCTTTGGACCGATCCGGCTTACCAGAAGGTTCCCCTCCATCTCCACAAAGCGCACAAAGCCCGTGAGCATATGGGTCTCATGATCAATATGACGGCACATTTGAAAAATGTCGTATACCTCCTGAACCTGCAGCATATGGACGATTCTTGCTCCAAAATGGAAGCCGTAAATCAAAAAACGGTAAATTTTATCTCCCCGGTCCTTTTCCTTGCTTAAAGCGGCTTTGTATACGGAGGCATAAGCTTCCTCAGATATTTTCTTCCTGATAGCCTGTACCACCTTATCCGCATTTTCGGCACTGACAGGAACCTCCTCATACTGGCAGAACAGCTCCATGGTATCCTCATTCCCCATAAGTCCCAGCTTCACATTCTCATGCCCTTTCCTGCTGGTCCAGGCTGCATATACGCCGCTGAGAATGCCTTCCACGCTGTCTTCGCACAAATAGACGGTCTTCATATCCGAATCCCTCCAAAATCTGACAATGCCGGTAAATTCATGTCATCAAACAAAGAAAGCTGGCGAAACGTTCCTGTTGAACCGATATCCCATACTTTTTTCTGTTCCTCACCGATCAGGTGGTTGGAAATAAAATCCTCCTCGATCTTAACCGGATACATCATCCTGCCGGAACATGTAATGAAATAAATTGCCCGTTTTAATACCACACCAATCTTTTTTAAAGCATCAAAATCAAGAGGCCCATTCCGTCTGGCCGCAATAATACGTTTTACCGACTTCACACCCATTCCGGGAACCCTCAAAAGGGTATAATAATCTGCCTTGTTTACTTCCACCGGAAATAGTTCCAGATGGCGCAGGGCCCAGTCACATTTAGGATCCAGAAGCACATTAAAATTAGGACGTTCCTCGGACAGCAATTCCCCCGCTTGAAATCCATAATAACGCATGAGCCAATCCGCCTGATACAGCCTGTGTTCCCGCAAAAGGGGCGGGCCTCCGGGAAGGGCAGGCAGGCTGTTATCCTTGTTAACAGGAACAAACGCCGAATAAAAAACCCTTTTTAGATCATAATTCTGATAAAGAGCCTCTGCTACCATCATCATCTGAAAGTCATTTTCCCCGGTAGCCCCCACGATCATCTGGGTGCTCTGCCCTGCAGGCACAAAGGAGGGAACCTTTCCGTATTCCATCAACTCATAACGGTTGGCCTTAATTCCATTCTGGATCTGCTTCATGGGCGTAAGGATCTTGCTTCTGCTCTTACCTGGAGCCAGCTTCTTGAGACCGTCGGCCGTGGGAAGCTCCAGGTTAATGCTCATACGGTCTGCCAGAAACCCCGTCTTTTCAATGAGGACAGGATCTGCGCCGGGAATGGCCTTTACATGGATATAACCGCGGAAATGATATTCTTCCCGAAGTTTTTTAAGGGTCTGGTAAATCAGATCCATGGTATAATCGGCACTGTAAAGAACTCCGGAGCTGAGGAACAGCCCTTCAATGTAATTGCGGCGGTAAAACTGAATGGTAAGACGGCACACCTCCTCCGGAGTAAATGCAGTCCTGACCACATCGTTGGAGCAGCGGTTAATACAGTACTTGCAGTCATGGATACACTGGTTGGTAAATAATATTTTTAAAAGGGAAATACACCTGCCGTCTGCAGAAAAGCTATGGCAGATCCCGGGTGCCGTAGTATTCCCAAGAGTCCCTGCCTTCCCCTTCCGGTCCACTCCGCTGGAAGTACAGGCAACGTCATATTTTGCAGCATCTGATAATATTTCAAGCTTTTCCTGAACACTTATTTCTTCCTGAATCAGCATTTTCTCACCTCGAACACACGTTCTTTTCTTTATTGTAGCACAGGTGAACTGCTTTTTCAAGTGTTTTCGAATGTATGTTCTTATTTTGAGAAATCCGCAATAAAAAAGACTTGCTCAATCCAGAGGATCCTTCCGATGATTCCGGCAAACAGCCGCCTGATTTTACCAGGCGGCCGATTTTACCAAAACCACAGAGAAACCGGATATAATGTTTTCCCATGATCCCCCATTATACCATCATACCGGAAAATGCCAAAATTCCTGTCATACCTTTATTTAAAAACAAATGCCAAAGCTCCAATCTCATTCTTATTTAAAAACAGAGGTTATGGATCTCCAGATATATTTAAAGATATTTCCTATTCTGTGGAAAATATTTCCATCCGGATAAAAATCCTCATCCACATTCACATCATCATTGACCTTTTTATCCTTTATTTCCTCAGTACGCAAAATCATTTGAATGCTTCTGGGAGAAGGGTTTTTTGCCGATGTTATGGACACCGGAGACGCCTCTAAGTCAATGTTTAAAATGGTCGTCTTATCTATGGTATATTCATCCCATTTATCATCAATCATTCCTTTAATGGTATCTTTGGCATTTCTCAATACATCCGTCTGATTCAGTCCATTTCCCGCCTCATCTAAGGTACCGGCCAGGCCGTTTAAAGTTTTTTCCGTACTTCCGTTTAAGGAATCCCCCACTGTCTTCATCTGGTTTTCCAGGGAACGGAAAAATACATTCATGGAATCAATGCCCCTGGATGCGCTGTCCGTCATTTTTCCCACATCATTCAATGTGGCGATCATTTCATCGTGGTGACGGTTTAAAATACCATTTAATTCATCGGCGGAATTGATCAGATCATCGGCAGTATTACAGATGTTCCCTGCGGCAGTAGCAATGCCCATGGCTCCGTCAAAAGCCCCGCTTAAAGGGCCTCTTAAGGAATACAAATCCGCCACCAGCACCTGGGTCATACCAAGCATTTTACCTAAATCTCCCGTCAGACCTGCGCCGCTCTCCACAAGCTGGGGAAGAATGCCTGCCAAAGGAGCGGCCGCTTTTGCTATTGCCCTGGACCCATTGCTGGAGGTAGCAGTATGACCGGTTTCCAGTGCAGAGGACAGATAGCCGGTAAGAGCATTGATCTCGGGCAGGGAATAGTCTTTTTCGTTAAACAGATAGGAAGATATCTCATCTTTGTCCATAAGCCCTTCATCCTGAATTTCCTGGATTAAGTCCTGTAATTCCTCAGCCTCAATTCCTGCCGCGGATTTGCCGAGTGTATTGTTCAGTGCTCCCAGATCAGGAAGGACCTGCCCAAGGAAAGCAAGCTCCTCCGCCAGCTTTTTCTGCTCATTGGTCAGAGTATTTAAGTCTTCTTCTACTTTTTTAACCTGCCCGAGAAAGGCCTGGGATTTCATATCCGTCTGAGAGTCCTTGGCCATTTTCCGCAGTTCTTCCACCTCATTCCTCAAATGGCGGACACTGTGCTGTAAATCTCCCAGATCCGGCGATAAATCATCAAGAATTTCCACCGTATGATTTGTCTGGGTCCTGATCTCATTTAAAGCATTTCCAGCATTCTTGGTGTGGTTGTAAAAAGGCCGCAGGGTCTGGGACAAGTCGTCAAGAGCTGCCAGGGCTTCGTCTGCATTCTGATACACCTTACCCTTTGAGTCGGCAAATATCTGCCTGGTTTTATCCAGTCCCCTGATGCCATCCGCCGTATTCTCAATGCTTTTCTGCATGTTTCCCATGGTGTCCAAAACCACATCCAGGCTGTCGCTGGCCGCATCCGCTGAGTCCTCCACAGTTTCCTTTGCCTCCCTTAAATCCGCCACCTTCTCAAGCTGGCTCACAGTCAAAGGCACCATGGCAAAGACAATGCCGGGGAATTTAAAATCTTCCGAACCGATTCGGATGGAATAATGGCCTTCTTCTCCCGGCAGTTCAAAAAAAACAACCATATTCAAATTTCCCACTGCCTGCACCTGGGCTCCCTCAGCTTCCAGGCTTAAGTTTTTATCCATGTCCACCACCGTGCTGGCCATTAGTGCCATGTTGTTCTGGTAGTAATCGGAAAGCCCTTTATTGGGGATCAGATCCACATTGACCTCAATCAGCCCCTTTTCCCCTGCCAGTTCTTCCGCCTTTTTTTCCACCCCGTTTAAGCGGTAGCTGACCTTAATATCCCAGGGAAGCTGTGATTTCTCTGTTTGGGTCCGGCCCTCAAAATAAAAACGGCTTCCCGTCTCTTCCGGAGAAAAAGTGATGGAGCCATCTTCCCCCATAACAGGTTCCGAATGATCCGTTAAGTTCATCACCTTATGGTAAACACCGTAATCCACCACCCTGCTGTTTCCATTCATCTGGTAATTTTTTACAATGCTGCTTTCCTTTATCTCCCCATATGGATCCAGGGTCACATAAAGAGTTTCATCACACTGGGGCGTTTCCGGCAAGGCGAAGGCCGAAAGCACTGACTGAAGGGAGAATATGGCAGCCAGGCCCATACTCAGGATTCTATTATACTTTTTCATGGTCATTCTCTCCTTTTATTTTCACTTTTCCATATCTTAAACGCCGTTTTTCCTTTCTCTTTGCCGCGCTTAACTGCTGCTTCTGGATCTGCTTGTCAAAGGTACTCAGCAGGGCCGGAAGAAGGGAAAGCACCAAAACCATGCTTAAGACAGCTCCCCTTCCCACCAGGCGTCCTACCTGGGAAATTGCCTGTATGGACGACGTAAAATACAAAAGATAACCCACCACCGTAAGGATCCCCCCTGACGTGAGGATGGAAAGGGTGCTTTTTGAGATGGCAGCCATGGCAGAATCCGTGTTATTCATGGTCTTACGGAAACCCAGATAATTATTGGTCATCAGGATGGAATAATCAATGGTGGCTCCCAGCTGCAGACAGCTTACAATGATATATCCAATGTATACCATGCTGTCTCCCATTACATAGGGCAGTGTCATGTTTAAGTAAATGGCTACCTCAATGGGTATGATAACAAGGATGGGAACCAGGACAGACTGAAAGGTGGTAAATACCACCAGAGCCACTCCTGCCAAGGACAACAGGGAAACCTTATTGTAATCATCGGTCAAAATATCGCGGATATCAATGGTTGTCGGTGTCATTCCTATGACATAAGCATCTTCCGGATAATATTCCCTGATCACACGTTCCAGCTTTTGGCTGCAGTCAAAGGCATAGGGACTCTCCTGAACCGTATTTAAGGAAATTAAAAGTCTGGCATACCGCTCACTGCGAAGCTGTTCACTCACCTTTTCCGGAAGAAAGCTTTCCGGGATTCCCTTTGGTATTGTCCCTGCCATGGATATGGCATAATTTACAAAGTCCAGATCCTCCAAAGCATCCGTCAGATGCCGTTCCGTCACCAGATCACCATTGGGAACAATCCCGATGATCATGTTAGACTTTCCAAATTCCTCATTGATGGCCCTGGTATCCTCATAAACCCTGGTTCCCGGTCCTGCTCCAATGGCATCATCCCCGTAGTAAAAAACGTTCATATTCTGACCAAAATAACAGGGGACTGCCAGGAAAATGGAAACTGCGAAAACAGGCTTCCGAATCCGGTTCATCAATTTTGCAAACCGGTCAAAAGAAGGAAGGAAAGGCCTGTGGGCTGTTTTTTCAATCTTGTCATTAAAGTGCAGGATCAAGGTGGGCATAAGAAACAGCACGGTGGCAAGACTGCAGATAATTCCCTTGGTCAGTACAAATCCCACATCCCTTCCAATGGTAAAACGCATGAATGCAATCACAATAAACCCGACAATGGTAGTGGCCCCGCTTGCCAGAATGGAACTGCAGGATTCCTTTATGGCCAATTCCATTGCCTCGTGTATTTCAATTCCGGTATTTTTGATCGCTGTAAAAGTATGTAAAAGGAAAATGGAGTAATCCATGGAAACTGCCAGTTGTAAAATGGCTGCCGTGGAAAACGTAAAAAACGATATGGTGCCGAACATCAGGTTAGAGCCCATATTCATGACAATGGCCACGATCATGATGAAAATAAACAAAAACGGCTCCATCCAGGATGTGGTGGTAAGGGTTAATATAATCCAGATAATCACCAGCGCCATTCCGATTGCCATGGTGATCTCCCTTGTTATGGACTCTTCCCGCTCCTTACTGGATACGGCACTTCCGGCAAAAAAGCCTCTGTCCTCTCCCACAATGCGGTAAATTCCGTCTACCGCTTCCCTTGTCAGATGATTGTCATCACCATTTTCAAATATTACATCCATCAGGGCGTACCCGTCATGGTAATAATCCTCCATGGAAAAGATATCCATTGACATTATGTCGGTGATTCCCTGGTTCACAAAGGAGGCTCCCATATAGACCTCCGTGGTCAGGTCAGGCCCCAGAACCAGGTCCACGCCTTCCAGATCCGATATCTGCTGTCTGATTCTTTTTGCTTCCGGAAGGCTTACATCCTTTACCATGATCCGGGCCATGCCAGGGTACCCGAACTCATCCTCCATCACATCCAAAGCCTGTTTTGTCTGGGCAAACTGGGGCAGATATTTGCTTAAATCGTAATTAACCTTAACAAAAGGAAAGCAGATTGCACAGATGATGGCCGTAAGAAAGAAAAAAATCTCTATCTCTCTTCCCCGAAACACAATAATATGGACGATTTTATTAAATAAACTTTTGTCTTTTTTCATATCTTCCTCCATTATCCATCTTTATTCTACTAATAGATATATCATTGACTTTTGAACACGTGTTTATTATAATACTCTTGTAAATAAGTTTCAATAATCAATCATTGACAATAATTCTATTAACAATCACAATTTATTTTTCTATGCATTACTCAACACTTTTTGACATGGTGTTCATAATTTCAGAAGAATCAGAGTCTGAAAATGAGAAGTAAACACGGAAACACTATTGGAGGAATCATATGAAAATGCAAAAACAGGATCGCCGCATCCGAAAAACTCAGAAACTGTTAAAAGAAAGCCTTCTGGAACTCATGGAAAAGAAGGACTTTAAGAATATTTCCGTGAAAGACATCACAGAACTGGCTGATTTAAACCGCGGCACCTTTTATCTGCACTATGCCGATACCTACTGCCTGCTGCAGGAAATGGAGTCCGAAGTATTAAATGATTTTCAGGATATGGTAAGCAACTGCCGCTATGCCTTTAAAAAGGACTCGCTCCTGCCTGTTGTCATCCCAATCATTCACTATATTGAGGAAAACAAAAAGATATGTAAAATTCTTTTTGAGAACAGTTCTTCCAATGATTTCGTAAACCGCTTCCATACTCTTGTCTTAAAAAACGGCACGGTGATCATCAGGGAACAGTATCCGGATGCAAAAGAAGTGACCCTGAATTATTATCTTGAATTCATCACCTATGGGCTCACCGGCGTCCTAAAGTCATGGCTTGATACGGATATGCAGCAACCCAAGGAAGAGGTGGCCGAATTTGTTGACAAAATGATCATGGGAACAGCAAAAAAACTCCTTGCAATGTAAACACAATCATTTTTATCCCAAATCCTTATTTTTCTCAAAGAATCAACCGATATATGGATGATGTCAAACAGCCATTTGTTCTGTATTCCGCATCAGAAAATACACAAGGATGATCTTTATGCCAAAGTTTATAAACGCCAAGAAAGAGAATATACCCAAGACAAAACCAAAAAAAACAAAAGCCGCAAAAGCCAAAAAAGGAAAAGAAAAACCAGCCAAAGTCCCAAAAGCCAAAGGAAAAAACTTATTGCCTAAAAATAAAAGGGTCCTGGTTTTACTGGCAGCAGCTGTGATAATCATGATCATAGGATCTGCCCAGGCTCTTATTGTGCTCTCCGTGAAAAAGAAGAACGGACCTGCAGAAAAGATGCAGCAGGCGCCATCCTACTACTTTTCAAAAGACGAAGAGATTTCCTCTGTAACGGAAATTGTAGGAGAACGCGATTTTAAAAAGCCTCCGGTTTCTGACGACGGCCAGGAAAAAGAAACAAGCAACCCCCATGACAAAACACAAGAAAACAAGGAGTCTTCTGCCGATGCTCCCACTCAGGCGGACAACCGCCAGGAGGAACGGTACAAATACCTTCATGCGGAAGATATTTCTGCTGATTTAAAAAAATACAAGGATTATCTGGAGGGAGAAAAACATTTCATTGATGTAACGGACAAATCCCGGCAAACAGGACAGAGTTCAACAGAAGAAACCTCAGAGACCGGATCAGAAATTTACCACCTTGCCGGTCCCTCGAAAGATACCTCTTCCTACCTTTACATTATCCTGGAATCTGAAACTGACAGCTATACTGTAACTGTCTGTAAGGAAAGTCAGCCCTGGAACACCTATTATAAGAACCAGTGGGACCAGCAGAAAAAAATAATCGCAGAATTTGAAAAGCAGCCGAAAGCTTCCACTACCATTGAACAGGCGGCGGAAACTGTCCGCGCCCAGGGCCAGGAAAAGCTTGGACTGCCGGAAACTGCCGATTCTTATGAATATATCCCATCACCCGGGATATCTAAGATAGAAGGGGAAAATTACTATGCGGTCAGGACATACAAGCGCCAGACCGATGATACTCTGATCTATGTTGCCTCCTATTTATTTGACTATGATACCGGCAGCGTAGCCTTTCAGTATGATGAAACGACGGGAAAAACAACCCCTCTCAACTGATTGCATACCATAACAAGACGGGCAGTCCTATGGACCGGTCCGTCTTTTCCTATATCTTACAACTATATCTTGCAACGCCTGAAAAATCTCTGTCCATGGAAAATCACCGAAAAATAGCCGGACTCTTTGCTCTGTTTCCTTTTTGTGCTATAGTAATGATATAAAAACAGAAGGAGATGTTGTTATGGAATTTTTACAATTGGCAAAAAAACGTTACTCCGTCAGAAAATTCAGCGACCGGAAAGTAGAAAAGGAAACGTTGGATTTAATCCTGGAAGCCGGAAGAGTTGCTCCTACTGCAGTGAATTTTCAGCCTCAGCGGATCCTTGTCATTGACACCGGGGAAAATCTCACCAAATTAGAATCCTGCACTCCTTATCATTTTCATGCTCCTCTGACTCTTCTGGTGTGTTATGATTCCACGGTCAGCTGGAAAAGATCTTATGATAATAAGGATATGGGAGACATTGACGCCGCCATTGTGGCCACGCAGATGATGCTTGAAGCAGCTGAATTAGGATTAGGCAGTACCTGGGTCGGTCATTTTGACCCTGCAGCCCTTAGGACGGCCTTTGATATCCCGGAACATCTGGTTCCAGTGGTCCTGCTTCCCATGGGCTATCCAAGGGAAGACTGCATTCCAAGTCCCCATCACGAAAAGCGGTATGATATGGAACATACGGTTTTCTTTCACTCATTTAACGGGGGCCGGCATCCCAGAGGCTGATAACCTTTCATGAACCCCCAGCCCCGCGCATAAGATAAATATATACTGCATTCAACACAGCAGGGCGGGGGCTTTCTCATGAATAAAATATTTGATAATGAATATTATGATTTGATCATCAGTAACGCTTTGATTCCCAAATTTAATGCCGGGGATAATATTACGGTTCTGAATGACGAATATTCTTTGATGCATATACAGAAAAATAACATGAATGCCTGCGATTTAGGTCTGTTTCCTTATGACAATTTTCCCTCTCTTTTTACACTTGCCTCTAAAGTGAGCATTGAAAAATCCGGCATCACCAATGTCCGTAAGCATCCCCATTTAAGCCTGATGGGAATGGGAGTGCTCATCGGCATTGTAGATACGGGCATCGACTACCAGCATCCTGCATTTAAAAACAATGACGGTACTACCCGCATTCTATCCATATGGGATCAGACTGATCAAAGCGGCAAACCTCCTGAAAATTTCAGTTTTGGCTCAGAATACGGCAAAAACCATATAAACACCGCATTAAAATCAACTGATCCTCTGTCCATTGTTCCTACTTCCGACACCAATGGACATGGTACGGCAATCGCCAGCGTTATCTCCGGTACTCCTGATGAAAAAAATTCTTTTACCGGCGTTGTTCCCCAGACAGAACTTGTGGTGGTAAAGCTGAAAGAAGCAAAGCAAAATCTGAAAAACTTATTTTTTGTTCCGGAAAACAGCCTGTGCTATCAGGAATCAGATATTATGCTGGGAATCCGTTATCTTCTCGCCGTTTCTAAAAAAGCAGATCACCCCATTATCATATGCATTGCCTTGGGAAGCAGCCAGGGAGGCCATGACGGGCTGGGGGTTATCAGTGCCTATCTGGACGATATTGTACATCTGCCTAAAACCAACGTGACAGTGGCCGCCGGGAATGAAGGAAGCAATCGCAGACACTATTTCTATCATTCAACGGCAGCACCTTACTGCAGCGGCTTTAATTTAAAAATAGGAAAAAATGACAAAAAATTCACAATGGAAATCTGGCCCTTTCCTCCCGGAAAAGTGAGCATTGAAATCTTCACACCTAACCGGGAAGTCATTCAAAGCATATCCCCCTCTGCCGGGGACTGCCAAAAATTCAGTCTTTCCTTTGGCCAAACTACCATTTGGATCAATAATATCCTTTTGGAAGGATCTACAGGAGATCAGCTCATCTTAGTGCGCTTTGACAATCCCACACACGGAATATGGTATTTTCAGGTCTCGAGTGTTGAAAACGAGCCTTTTTCTTTTCATTCCTGGCTGCCGTCAGGAAATTTAATCTCAAACGAAACATATTTTTATCATTCCAGCCCGGACACCACCATTACTGCCCCTGGAAATGCCAGATATCCTCTGACAGTTGCCGCCTATAACCAGTTTGACGACAGCATTCTAAAAGAATCAGGAAGAGGTTATTCCAGGTTTGGTGAGATCGTTCCTGATGTGGCTGCTCCCGGCTACCACATCCCCTGCGCCATCCCCGGAGGGCTATATGGCAGTATTACAGGTACAGGAGCTGCTGCTGCCCACGCTGCGGGAGTTGCTGCCATAGTCATGGAATGGGGGTTCTGCAAAGGCAATCACACCACTATCACAGGAGTCCAGATCAATCATATGATGATGCGGGGAGCAAACAGAAACAGCGGCTATACTTATCCCAATAATATCTGGGGCTATGGCCAGATAGACGTATACAAACTGTTTCAGAGAATCTCTGAAATTTAATGGACAAAAACTCCTTTAGCTGCCGGCTCCATGACCGGCAGCTTTTCTTTTATAAAATATCACTGCCCCAATACCGCCCAGGCAGGCAATTCCTGCCAACAGCAGATAACCGGCCCTTATTCCCCTCCCAGTGGCCAGCGCCCCGGTAAAAACAGGGAACGTTGTCATTCCCACCGCATATACGGCCTGAAACAGTCCCATTGCAGTGGATCTGCTCTGTGCCGGTATTTCTTCCATTGCCTCTGAGGTTGCAAAAGAAAATAAAATTCCGGTGGACATCCCAGGTAAAATTTGCAGCAGCAAAAGCACAGGAATACTTCCTGCGGCCGGAACCAGCACGCAATACAGGGCCACAACTGCAAATACCAGAGGAATCCAGAACCTCGGACCTTTGCCTCTGCAGATGCCGGACGCCGCAAAAGCCGCAAACCCTACGGATGACATCATATAGATAACTGAGGATATCCCCACCATCCCATCAGACGCGCCCAGTGATTTTAATATCTGGTTTGTAAATGACATGGCAGTGGTCAGCTGGATTCCCTGCTGGATCAGGGCTATAAAAGAGAACATTAACAGGCGTTTATTTTTACAAACAGAAAGCAGCTCCCTGGTCTTATGTATGCCGGGCTGAACAGCCGTTTCTTTAATCCCTGCAGAAAAAAGAAAAGCTATCAGGCCTGCGCAGACGCTTAATACACAGATCCCTGCCATGCCAAGCCGGCGATAACTGGCCGCACTGCACAGGAAACCCAGGAGCATTCCAAAATTGTTGAACAGTACGATCCGGCTGGTGGCAGACTGTTGGTCCTGAACGGAAAAATGGCTGGTATAAAATACCATAAAAGAGATCCACATGGCGGAAGCCAGCCCGGAAAAAAGATTGGCGACCAGAAAACCGGGGCCATTGCACCAGACGACCCGGAAAACAGATGCAGTTCCTGAGGCAAGGGCCCCTGCCATAATAAAATATTTATGCCTGCCAACGGAATCCGCACAAAGCCCTATGGGGAACCGTAAGATCAATTGGGAAATTCCATAGGCTCCCACAACCATTCCGGTAAATGCGCTTCCGGCTCCGGCAGCAGTTAAAAAAGGCGTCTGATACGGAATGTATACATATTGCGCAAACCAGAACAGGGATACCATGGCAAGATAATGGATTTCCTGTTTACGGGTAAATGTATGTTCCTTTAAAATCTGTTCTTTCATGTTTTCTTCCTTTGAGCGTATTCCTCTAAAATTCTGTGAATGTGGACGGCAAGATACATTTCTTCCTGCCTGGACAGTTTGGAATCAAACTTTTCCTTAATAAATATGCCGATTTTTTTCACACATTCATACTCCCTTGGGCAGCTTTCCAGCACACGGGTGTAAAAAGAATCTTCATAATCATATAAATCCTGGCTGCCGTTTACAAGCCGCTGTGCAAAAAGGCGCAGATGAGTCACAAAGCGGGTGTAGCCAATGCCGTCCTCATCGTAGAGAATGGAGAAATT
This sequence comes from Lachnospiraceae bacterium, assembly GCA_902363835.1. Classification (GTDB taxonomy): domain Bacteria; phylum Bacillota; class Clostridia; order Lachnospirales; family Lachnospiraceae; genus Lacrimispora. The sequence continues at coordinate 50,542 of CABJBM010000028.1, read as the reverse complement.
GTATTTTACAATATCCAAAATTCCTTTGACTGTTTCAAATATTTTCTGGTTATCAATGCTGTTGGAGCTGTTTGTCTGGGCATTGATAAAATGAAAAGCAATATTTCCGGCCTCATCTTCAGGCAGCTCCACCTGCAGCCCCTCCCTCACAAGCTGCAGGGCATATAAGCCCACCTGAAATTCCTTTGGATTGAAACGTTTTAAAGTCTGCGTGTAAAAATTCTGTATTAAAATCCCCTCATTGTTTCTTTTTACGGCAAAAGATAAATGGTCCGTAAGCCCCAGATAAATATGCTCCATCAATACCATTCCATAAGTGTCAATGGCATAATCAATCACCTGTTTTGCCAGCTCAAAGTAGGTACTGTCGATTTCGGATGCAAGCCGGATAATATTCTTGGAAACAGACCGGTCCTTTAAGACAAATACCTTTTCAATGTCTTCACTTTTTAAATGATGCCCAATGGACTTATTAAATCCAATTCCCTTGCCCATCTTAATCTGGTAAAACAATGGGTAAGTCCTCTTATGTTTTCAGAGCCGCCCACATTTGTTATAATGTCTTTGGCTATTTGATTATAATTCATTTTCCAAACCTCTTTCAAGTATTTTAGTATTTTGTCATCCGGCCGGAATGACAAAATAAAAAAGACCCGACCAAGCCATGTGAATCATAAGACCATAGAAAATAATAGGTCTTATAACTCCTTGCTCAATCCGATCTTGCCTGCATTACCAGTAACACGTCTTCCTGTTTTGCTATTCAGTTGTACTCAACTAGACACAATATAACACTGTTTGCAAAGTGATGCAACTGTTTTTAAGATTTTCTGCATTTGTTCCAATTTTTCAACAAAAAATTGTATGTTTTCTACAAAAATGCAAGATTCCCCTGTCAAACATCCATGAGAGCAAACCAGAGCAGACGCTTTTTTGTCTGCTCCGGTTTCCTGAAAACCTCTCTCTATTTTTCCGGCTTAACTGCAAAGGTTCTGATCTGGCCAGGCTCAATGGCAATGCTTTTGCAGTCCGCATTTTCCCCATTTTCCTTTTCATCCAGGCCGCACTCGCTCCAAACCGTCCAATGGGTATGCCCATGGAGCAGAAGCCTGCAGTCAGACGGATTATAACAGCGGAGAATCAGTTCCTCTGTTTTTTCCGCTTTTTTCAGCGCACTGAGGATCAGTCCTTTTTCTTCTATCTTAAGAAGACTGTACTGGTATGGCACTTTGATTTCAGCAGGGTTCAATTTCATGGCATGATATGGCATCTGATTGTATGTGATAACCGGTGTTATATACTCTTTTGCCAGCTGTGCCGCACAGGGAATCCAGGTTGTCAGGGCAAATTCAAATCTTTGCACGCCCTGCATCTGGGAATCCGGTGTTTCCATCTTAATTCCCGAAGGTCTTCCCGGACGGCGATACAGTTCTTCCTTTCCCAGCACTCCCACGCAGCGAAACAGCGTAATTGCCGTGGTATCATACCCCTGCCCCGTCATCTCATATTCCCGCACAGAATTAGTCAGTACTGCTATTCCGGTATCTCCCTCCGGAGATACATAAGAAAGGAAAGGATAGATAGAATCCGGGCGCTCTGACCATTTTTCTTTTTCCCAGACTTTCATTGCACTGTCTTCCACAGGCCGCCGTATGACTCCAAATTGATTATCACTGACAGAATACCTGGTACTCCTTGTGTTGGGTATCAACACCCTGAGGCGGTGATCCTTTGCCTGATTATGGATTTCTGATGCAATCTCGATCACTCTGGAGTCTTTTCTCAGGGTAATATCCCAGAACACCTCCAGCGAAGCGTCACATTTTCCTTTTTTTCTGCTCTCCAAATCCTTTGGAACCTGCATGGAATACCGGATCGCAGCTTTTGTCATATGATTTAAGCGGCGTATTTTCACATCAGCGTCAACATCCCTGCTGGTAACTGTAAAATCCTTTTCAAGAGGAGAATAATCGTATCCATCCCCATCGTCACTGCCATCCTCTAATAAAAGGACTTTTGGATAGGTATTCCCGCTCTCCTTGTCAATAATGCATAAGGTACCGTTTCCGGATACTTCAATCTTATAATATCTGTTTTCAATTACATCTGCTGAAACTTTCTGAGAAGTACTTTGGTTTTCCCCTTGTGATTCCTTTAAAAAGTATGTCCGGTATCCCATAGCCGGCAGGGTATCCTGAAAAACAATTTCATACTTTACAAACGGTTCGTAATTTCCATAATGTACGATCTGCCTGTCAATCAATCCAGGATCCATTGTTTCCCTTGTGCATATTTCAAAGGAGATCTTCCTGCCTGTTTCATCTTCCAGCTCAAAATCAGGGATCCTGGTTATAACCTCCCCTGTTATCACCTGGGATCTTTCATAAGCCAGCAGATTAAAGGCAGTAAGTTTATCCACAGATATGGTGCTGTCCATGCTGTCGGCAATCTGGCGCATATAAAAATCCATCAGCTGATCGGTCCGTTCTTCCGCAAGAAAGAAACGGTCATTGATTGCCCTGTGAACCTTATCACTGCAGCAGCAGCCAATGGAATCGTGAGCATGGTTTTTTAAAAGCTCTTTCCATATCTGTTCCATCAGGCCATGTTCATATGGAATCCCCAGACTATAGGCAATGCTCATCAAAGGTTCCAGTAAATTCGTTATTTTGTTTTCAATCCTGGTATTTGCAGATTTTAAATCAGCTCTGGAGGAATAGATACTTCTGTGGACACGCATGTATTTTCCATCCAGAAATTCTCCCTTAAGGGTATCCAGGCCTTCCAATTCCCCGGTGCGGTCAAAAACTTCTTCATAACGCCCTATGGAAACCTTTCTTCCCGGGTACAGCCTTTCAATCTGTTCCATCACCTGAAAAATATTTTTTTGAATGGGCATCTGGTCATGGCCGTTGGGAAGAAGTATATCATCTCCTGCAGCTCCCTTATCCAGTACGGGAAGGTATTTATCCAGCCTCTCTTTCAGAGCTTCCGGCTCTGTTGGCAGATATTTTCCGATTGCATATCCCAGAGGCAGGAGCTGAACCAGAACCTTTGATCCATCCGGCCCTTCCCAGTAAAATTCTGTTTTGTCCGTGCCCATTCTCTCCGAAGTCCCCCGCCAAAACATACACCGTCTGATTCCGAATCCATTTAAAATCTGCGGCAGCCGGGCTGTCTGCCCAAAAGAATCCGGCAGATATCCAATATCCATACGCGGCCCCAGCTTCTCACAGTCCATCATACCATAAAGCAGGTTACGAATTATGGATTCCCCTCCCACTACCATTTCATCGGTCTGGGTATACCACGGGCCTATGATCAATTTTCCCTGTTGTACCAGACGTTTTACACGCTCATAATTTTCCGGCTTCACAGAAAAATAATCTTCCAGAACTGAGGTCTGTCCATCTAAGACAAAGCAGGGATATTCACTTCTGGTTTCCAGCATGGTGAGAATTTCTTCCATATCCCGCACCAGTAAAATCTTAGATTCTTCCGCAGTAAAGTACCACTCCCTATCCCAATGAAAATGTGGAACTATGTGTATATGATCTGCCAAACGTTTCTCCGCCTTTCTTTTCTATGATTTCTGTTGTTTCTTAAATTTCATTTTCTTTAATAATACCAGAAGAATTGTAGAAATAACCGCTCCCAGTACAGCCGCAAAGAACCATACCATTGCATTTGCCAATCCGCCAAATCCATCCTTTAACAAAAACAGGGAGAAAATTCCCGCTCCAGGCACATCCAGGCCAATATTGCATATGGCAACCAATGCCCCTGTCACTGCAGAACCGGCGCATAAGGAAAAGATCACGCGGATAGGATCTGCCATCATTAAGGGGATAGCACCCTCGGTAATACCGGCAAGTCCCAGAATCCAGGTGGACATTCCAGCCTCTCTCTCTTCTTCTGTAAAATACTGCTTAAAACCAACGGTTGCAAAGGTTACTGCAAATGCAGATACCATTTTGATAGAAGCAAATGCTGCGTAGGGCATCAGGATCCCCTCTGACATGGCGCCGACGCAGAAGGTGTATGCCGCCTTGTTTACCGGACCGCCAAGATCAAAGGATACCATGATTCCAATAATAGCGCCAAGAAGGCCGGCATTGGAGCCGCTCATGGTTCCCAGCACCTGAATCAACGACTGATTCAGCCATGCAACAGGCTTTCCAAGGATGAAAATGATGACGATCCCAACGATTAATGTACTGAATACGGGATAAACCCAAAATGAAACAAATCCTGAAAAAACACCTTTTGCCGGAATGTACTTTCTTAAGGCTCTCACAGTATAACCTGCAACCAAACCTCCCAGCATACCACATAAAAAGCCGCCGTTAATCAGGTTCGCAGCAATTCCGGCTGCAAATCCCGGTGCAAGCGCTGTCTTATCCCCAAGAGAGTAAGCCATGTAAGCGGAAAGCATGGGAATCATCAGGGTGCCAAGAGTATTTCCCCCCATTTTTCTGAAAAGCCACAGCCAGCTGTTATCCAGATTATAAAGCTCCTGCAAGCCAAATCCCTGAGCTATTAATACTGCAAACGCATTAATCATACCGCCTGCAACAATGATGGGGATGATGTAGGAAACTCCTGTGAGCACCGCCTGTTTGACTTCACTTCCAAAGCTCTGCTTTTCTTCTTCCCTGCCTCCTGCATATTCCCGTTTTCCCTGGGTCTTTGCTTTGTCCAGCGCCGCTCTGATAATACTCTTTGCATCTTTAAGAGGAGCGGATACTTTGGTTTTGTAAACCGGAAGGTGGTCAAAACGCTGGGAATCCTTTACTGCCACATCAACCGCAAAGACTGCAGCATCAGCTTTCTTTAAGTGTTCTGCGGTATGGCGGTCTTCCACGCCATTGGCCCCCTGTTTTTCCACATAAACCTTGACTCCCATTTCTTCACCGGCCTGAACCAGGGCTTCCGCTGCCATATAGGTATGGGCAATTCCTGCCGGACAGGCAGTGACTGCTACAATTGACTTTTTATATGTTTTTTCCCCAGCCGCTTTTACAGGTTCATAAGAAAGATTTTTGTAAAACTCCTGACTGGTTTTAGATGACAGAAGATGTTCCAGATAACAGTTATCTGATATCTTTGTCATTAATTCTGCCAGCAGCTCTAAGTGAGTGCTTCCTGCTTCTGCCTCAGGAATGGCCAGTAAAAACACATAGCGCACCCGGTTATCCGGAGCCAGGCTCTCCCAGTCTTCTATAGGCTCCTTAACGGAAGCAAATGCAAATGCAGCAGTATTGACTGTCTTGCTCTTCCCATGAGGAATTGCGATCCCCTTATCGATTCCCGTAGCTGATAAACTTTCTCTCTCTTTTACTGCCTGATAAAATTCTTCTTTTGATTGGATCTTTTTTTCTTCATAAAGTTTTTCAATCAAATCACGGATTGCTTCATCCTTGCTTTTATAGCTGCAGTTCAAAGCAATCAATTTTTCACTTGTTACCCCTTGAAGATTCATAACCCTGCCTCCTTATTTCTTTTTAAGTACACTATACCACTTATTTTTTTGAAAACTGTATTTTGGTAATTTGCACACAGATTTTTCCATGAGTTTGACACAAATACACAAAAACAGGTATTGTAATCAATACAATACCTGTCAAACGCAAAGAAACTATTCCTCATAATAAGTATTCCAAAACTCTTCACTCAGTAACCGCAGCAATACCATTAAACCACACCGGTCCGTTACATTATAATCATTTACAACCCGGTATTCTCCCCAGAAAAACAACTGCAGATCAGTCATATCAGCCAATGGATTCTTGATGAAATGAGTAATGCTGATGGTTTTCATTCCCTTATCCCTGGCCTTTTGCGTCAGCTTTAAAAGCCGTTCATTTTCTCCCCGGGCGCTTATGATAACCAGTACATCCTTGCTGCTGCCATGCTCCACGCAATAAAACATATCATGAATATGGATTTCACATTCTACCTTTTTGGCATAACACCGAAGATTATTTTTCATCATTTCACAAAAGGGATAGGAATCACCGAGTCCGGCAAATATACAGCAATCTGCCTCTTTTAATGTTTTCGATACCTTTTTAATGACACTTTCGTCAATGGTGTCCAATGTTTTCACAATATTCTGCGGCAAATGCTCCATAAGCTGATGAACCAGTGTCTTGCCTCCATCTTCTGGTTTATCTTCATTGCTTAAGGCATATTTCAGTTCAGAAAAACCGCTGTAACCGATCTTCTTTGAAAATCTCATGACAGCGTTGGGCGCAACGAAAATATCTTCTGCGATCTTTCTTATAGAAAGGTTCATGATCTCTTTCCTGTGCAGATTGATATAGTCTACAATCAAATCATCTGTGTCATTGAGTTGGAATTCATGTGACAAAATACGCTGTTGAAAATTCATATTTCAGCCCCCTTACTATTACTAAATTATAAAGAAGAACCAGTAAAATAACAAGGTTTAATTTTATATGCATTTTGCCTTTTGCAGCCAACACTAAAAGTTTACAGAAAAAAACCGGAGCAAAACATTTCTGTCTGCTCCGGTCAATGGTTTTATCTGTCTGCAACGGCTTTCATAATAAGAGCTGCCACAGCGGCCCCCGGATCCTTTAAGGTGCGGGATGCCTCTCCTCTGGTTGCCGCTCTCCCGTGAACGGCAATCATTGCAGCAGTATGTTCAAAGCCTTCCAATGCGGCTTCAGCGGCTTCCTTAAAACCTTCCTCAAGGGTGGCACCTGCTTCCACTTTAGCCTTAAGGGCCTGCACTCCGGGATGAAAACCGTCTAAAAAGGTCTTATCCCCTATTTTTGCCTTACCTAAATCAGCAACGCCTGCTTCATAAGCTTCAAACAGCACAACAACATCTTCATCGGACAATTCTGTCTTTCCTTTTAAGATCTTTCCGGCACGCATCAGCCCTGCTGCCATTAACGTCCCCATGGTGGAAGGAACCTTATTTCCCATGGTTTTTCCGGCCTTGTACAAAAGCTTGCCCAGATCCGGCTCCTCCCCATGGGAAACCGCTTCGTAAGCCGCCTGGAATCCATCCCCCATGGTCAGCCCCAGATCACTGTCACCCACAACACTGTCCAGTTCTATTAAGTAGTTTCTGTTTTGATTCATGATCTTACTTATTCTGTCAAGCATTGCAATCAGTTCCTGCTGGTTCATATCAGCCTCCATTCTGCCGCCGCATGAGCGGCATGAGCTTTAAAAAGTTCCCTGCTTAAAAAACGGCGTATCAGCCGGAGCATCCAAATAGCCCTTCAATTCCTCATCCATTTTCAAAAGGGAAATGGATAGGCCGGCCATCTCAATGGAAGTAACATACTCACCCACATAATAACGGTGTACCCTGATCCCTTTTTCTTCCAGAATCTGATTGACCTTTCTCGCCACAATGTACTGTTCATCAAGAGGAGTGGCTCCCAGTCCGTTTACAAGGACCGCAACCTCATCTCCGGCAACATAAGGAATATCCTCAAGGATCTTTTCCATCATTTCCAATGTGATCTCATCTGCGGTTTCCAGCTTTCCCCGGCGGATTCCGGACTCTCCGTGGATTCCCATGCCGATCTCCATCTCATCCTCTCCGATCTCAAATCCGGGATGGCCCACTCTTGGAACCGTGCATGGGGTCAGGGCCACTCCCATGGTCCTTACATTGGCAGCGGCTTTTTCCGCAATCCGTTTTACTTCCTGCAGATCCCTTCGGGCCACAGCAGCAGCGCCGGCGCACTTAAATACAAAGAAAATACCGGCAACCCCTCTTCTGGTATTCTTCTCTCCGGGAGCTGCCTTTGGAGATGCCACATCTTCCCCTGCAACAACGCTTTCCACACAGATGTCCTCTTCCATATCCGCCATCTCAGCAGCCATGTCAAAATTAAAGATGTCCCCGTTATAATTGCCGTAAATGTAAAGAACCCCCGCTCCGGAATCAATGCTTTTCGTCACCTGGAACATCTGATCTGCGCTGGGGGACTGGAAAACGTCCCCAACGGAACAGCCATCCAGCATTCCCTTCCCAACATAGCCCAAAAACAAGGGGAGATGCCCGGAACCGCCTCCTGTGGCAATTCCCACCTTTCCCTCTACCTTATTGGAGGTTACCAGGCAGCGCAGGTCGCCTGCCGTATAAGTGACATAATCCGGATGGGCAAGATAAATTCCCTCCAGCATTTCATTTACATAGTTTTCCGGCACATTAATCAGTTTCTTCATTTATTTCCCTCTCCTTCTCACAATTTGTTACAGCTTCGCCATCCCACTATCATCTGGCAGATATTCTGTGTTTCTGAAAGGCAGATGCATGGCTTCACTATATTCCATATGCTTTTCCATATACCGCTATGACCTGTTGGACCGTTGGTTTAAAAGGATTGTCTTCCATGCATGGATCCAGCATGGCAGCTTCTGACAGAGCCTTAAAATCCTCAGGGGCTACTTTAAGATCCCTTAAGTTCTGTGTGATCCCCACCTCTTTTAACAGCCGCCTGATGCATGCCACCGATTCCTTCACAGCCTGCTGCCCTGTCATGGCAGCCGCCCCGGGAAGCTTAAGCCCTTCTGCCACCTTTTTATACCGTTCTGCAGTTTCCGGCCTGCTTCCGTTAAATTCCATAACAACAGGCAGCAAAACCGCGTTGCAGATGCCGTGAGGCAGATTTCTAAGTCCTCCCAGAGGATGAGCCATGGCATGGACCATGCCAAGACCTGCATTGGAAAACGCCATGCCCGCGCTGTATTCCCCATAAGCCATCATCTCCCTGGCTTTTACATTGCTTCCGTCAGCCACTGCTTCCGGAAGATAGGTCCGGACCACCCCCATTGCCCAAAGGGCATCTTTATCTGTAAAAGGGGTCGCTCTCTTTGACACAGCCGCCTCAATGGCATGTGTCATGGCATCCATTCCAGTGGAAGCCGTAAGAGATTTTGGCATGCTCATCATCAAATCAACATCATTGACTGCAATGGTTACCATGGAATTGGGATCCACCATACACATCTTGGAATGTCTTTCCGGATCAGTCACAATATAGAACGAGGTGACCTCAGAACCGGTCCCTGCGGTTGTGTTCACCGCAACAATTGGAATCCCGGGATTGCGGGAACGGTTCAGTCCCTCATAATCCTCTACCCTGCCGCCGTTTGCCATTACAATGCTGACAGCCTTTGCCGTGTCAATGGCAGAACCGCCGCCCACAGCCACCAGAAGATCCACTCCCAGAGTCCTTGCCGCTTCCAGGCAGTCATTGACAACGGATGTGGAGGGATTTGGTTCAACCAGGTAATAAATGGCATATTCCACTCCGGCTTTTAAAAGACAGGCCCCCACCTTGTCTCCCGTACCGTTTTCATACAGGAACGGGTCCGTAACAATGAGCCCCCGCTTAAATCCCCGTTTCTTAAGCTCATCCGGCAGCAGTCCAATGGAGCCGCGGCCAAAAAAGCTGGTTCCTACTGCATTGATTCTCTCAAGCGCCATAAATGGCCTCCTTAGAATTCTATATTTCTGAAATCTCCCGGATCGATCCGCTTCAGCGCATTTAACTCTTCCCTCGTAGGAAGGGGCGTATAGGCGATATGGGAGAATTTTATGGGAAATCCGGTATTTTCCTGTACCTCTTCCAGGCTGGAAGTGGGATGAATGGTTTCCAGAACCATTTCCCCGTTTTCCATTTTAAAGATGCACAAGGGTGTGACGATCCGGTCCACATTTCCCCTGGCAGTTACAAAATCCACCTGGTTCACAAAGGTGCGCTTATCATGCTTTGTCCTCCAGAGAATTGCTCTCTTTGCCGTTGGAATGAGGACGGCGCTGCCTGCTCCTCCCGGCATCCTTACCTTTGGTTTTTTATAATCTCCAATGACCGATGCATTGACATTGCCGTGAGAATCAAACTGGATTCCGCTTAAGAATGCCATATCCAGATCCCCTCTCATTGCCAGGTCAAATACCTCCATCAAAGGAAAATATGAAGCGGCACGTTCCAAAAGCTCCGGGCCTGCACTGGTATACCGTTTAAGTCTCACAGGATCCGGATCCGTTCCTCCCGGAATGTTTAAATGCACAGCCCCCGGCGCATGAAGCGCCTTTGCCAGCAGCAGAGCGATCATTGGCATATGAGAGGACACACCGTGAAACACCTTGCTGCCGTCAGGTATAAGGCGGGCCATGGCGCAGACCATAATATCGCAGACTCTGTATTTTTCTTCCATTATGCCATGCCCCCTTATCCTTTATAATCGGACTTTTCAAATGCCCTTACATAAGCCTTAAGGCCGTCCAAATCCTTTAAACTTTTGAATTCTTTTATATTCTTTCCGTCAATGTCATAGGATCCCGGACAGGAACAGGGGGCAGCCCCCTTAGGAACTCTGACCACCGCTTCCACCAGAAAATGGGGAATATCCGCCTTTTTTAAGCTGCCCTTAAACGCGGATCCATGAACAATATTTTCTGTTGTCAGAATGACTCTTTTGGATGCCCTGGAAAATAAGACATCCTCAAACAGAGGCCCCGTGATCCTGGCGTTTCCCTCTTCATCCGCCTCCTGGACATGTATGACCGCAACATCCGGCCTGATGGCCCTTACCACTGTGACCGGCTCCTTTGTAAACGGATCCTCCACCCGCACAAAATAGTCATTTGCATCGATTAAGTCGCTGATCACAAGTCCCTTTACAGGCATAAAGCCCACCCCGTAGCTGGCAGCCCGGAGGGCGGAGATCACCGTATAACAGGCATGTTCATTTCCTTTTACAGCTCCGCTTTCAACCGCCCTGCGGTAATGCCCTGCAAGGGAATATTCGCTTTCATAGCTGATAAAGCCGGCATCAACGCTGGAAACACAGCCTCCAAAACAGAGCATGTCCACATCCATGGCTCCTGCGGTCTTTACCAGTCTTAAATTCCTTTTATTCTGACGCACCAGCTCCCGCACCATTGCCATGGGCGCCCGGTGGAGCACATTGCCCCCAAGGCCAAGGATATCCCCGTCATGGATCCGGGCCGCCGCCTCCTGCAAAGACATGACTTTGCTCATGGTCTGACCTCACTTTCTATCCTTCACTTCATTATCTGCCCGAAGCCCTTGTTTCAGCCTTTTGCCGCATTGCAGGCAATCTGAATGGCATCCCATACGCCGGAAAAAGGAGGTGCGTAAATGAGATCCGTCATTCCCAGCTCTGCCGTGGTCATCCTGCAATGAATCGCCACTGCAAACACATCCGCCCGCAAAACTGCCCCTTTTTGCCCGCAGGTCTGTGCACCCAAAAGCCTTTTTGTCCCTTTTTCATAAATCAGCTTAATGGTGATTGGTGTGGGATTGGGATAATACGCCGGATGGTCATTGGCCTGGATGATCAAGGTCTTGTAATTTCTTCCAAGCCGTATGGCATCTCCTTCACCCATTCCTGTGCGCCCAAGCTCTAAGCCGCACACCTTAATCGCAGCAGAGCCGAGAGCTCCTATAAACTGCTCATGGCCTCCTGCCAGATTGGTGCCTGCGATCCTTCCGCATTTGTTTGCCACTGTTCCAAGAGCCAAAAAACTGTCTTCCTCCAGGACCTCGTTATAAACAAGAATACAGTCTCCCGCCGCATATACATCCGGCAAAGAGGTTCTCATTTCCCGGTCCACGATCAGTGCTCCGTTCTTAGCCATGGAGATTCCTGTGTCTTTTAAAAACTCCGTACAGGGGCGGACACCTACTGCAACTATCACTAAGTCTGCCTCATAAGTTCCTCTGTCGGTTTTGACATGCTTCACATAAAGGCCGTCTCCGTAAAACCCTTCTACCTTTTCCCCGGTATTAAGCTCTACCCCTGATCTTACCAGCTCTTCCCGGGCCAGTGCAGCCATCTCTTCATCAAAAGGCGTCAAAATCCTGGGGGCCGCTTCCAGGATGCGGACCTTTTTTCCAAGATTTAAAAATGCTTCCGCACATTCCACTCCAATGTATCCGCCTCCCACAATGACCACGTTTTGGATTTCCGGCATTTTGGCGTATTCCTTTAAAAAGATCCCGTCTTCCATGGACTTTAATACATGAACTCCCATAAGGTCTTTGCCAGGAAAGGGAGGGATCACTGCTGACGCTCCCACGGCTATCATCAGTCTGTCATATGTATCTGTAAACTCCTGGCCATTTTCAAGATTCTTTACAAGAACTGTTTTCCTTTCCGCATCAACGGACACTGCTTCGTGGCGGAGAAAGGTCTTTATTCCCATTTTAGTAAAGGTCTCCCGGGTGCGGGCAATCATTTTACGGTAATCATCGTTAAAATCTCCCACATAGTAGGGAAGCCCGCAGGCCCCATAAGAAAGAAAACCTCCCTTTTCATAAACCGTTACTTCAATGCCCGGGTCCATCCTGCGGATCTTGGAAGCGGCGCTCATTCCTGCCGCCACTCCTCCAATTATAATAATTTTCATGTTTTCTCCCTGATCATATTATAAAGTCAATCTCTTCCCCGGCTTCTCTCATGGCTTCTTCCGCCGTCTTCTTTCCGGAAAATGCCTCAAAGATCTTTTCATAAAGAACACCGTTTTTCTCCCCGGCCTTTGACAGATGGGGAAGGGGCTTTGCAAGCTCCGTCATCCTTTGCTGTACCGGAAACCAGGGACAGGCATGGGCTCCTTCCAGATAGCTTGCCATTCTTACAGGAGCGCCGCTCTTTCTTCCCACCTTTTGATCCACCTCAGGCGACCGGAGGTACTTAAGAAATTCCTCCGCAGCTTCCTTTTTCCCGGATCCTGAGCAAATTCCAAAGGACCAGGTCACGTTCCAGGCCGTGGAAAAAGTGGAAAATCCCAGATCTTCCTGTTCCAGACAGCCTTCCTTAAAAATCTCTCCCATCTGTCCGCTCCAGGTCACCGCCATTGCCGCTCTTTTTTCCCTGACAGCTGCCGCAATTTCCCCGTTTCCAAAAGCTTCCGTGCCTTCCACTGCACAGGCTTTCAGTTCCACATAGGACTGAAATCCTTTTACCGTTTCTTCCTTTGCGCAGGCCGCAGCCCCATGAGGATCATAGGCATCTCCTCCGTACATCCGCAGGAAAGGAAGGGCATCAGTGAAGATTTCAGACCGGTCAGCCTTCATTGCCACTGCCGGTTTCCCACATACGGCCTTGTAGGCCTTTGCCGTCTCTATGTATTCCTGGGGAGTGATGACACTTTCAAGTTCTTTTCCCAATGCCTGATAAAGCAGGCTCTTGCGGTAAAGAATCATATGGCCGTCACAGAAGGAGGGAGATAAATATGTCTTTCCTTTATACTTCATTTCCTCTGCAATGACCGGAAGAATGTCCTCTTCTTCAAGCTCAATCTCTGAAAGATATCCCTTTTCCACGAAATCACAAAGCCACAAATGGCCTGCAACCATAACAATGTCATAATCTGCTTCCCCGGCAAATGCTTTCATCATCATGGGATAGTAATCCGCCCAGGGCACGATATGAAAATCCACGTTTCCTTCATATCCGTCTAAAATTCCCAGCTTCTCATCCAGATAACCTTCCACAGCCGGGTCTGCCACTGCCAAAACCTTAAGAGTTTCCTGTTCCATAAGCTCTACCTCTCCTTCTTACCTTCCCGGCTGAGGCGGCCCATCAACAATGCCTACAATATAGGCATCCACAGGCGCCGAACGGTCCAGCGCATACTGGGTGGTATTATCAGTGGTTACCAGTACCAGCTCCCCAATTCCTGCACCCATGGTATCGGCAGCCACAAAAGTATCCGTTTTATCTCCATAATAAGGTTCTACCAAAAGAAGCTTGAACCCAACCAGATTTCTGCATTTCCTCGTGGAAACTACAGTTCCCATAATTGTACCTAATATCACCGGACCACTTCCTTTCTAATGGTTACCCACTGTCCCTGTTTTAACTGGAATGCATTGGCATCATCCGTATCCAGATGAAAATCCAGCCTGCTTTCACGGGTAACTCGGATAAGTACCTGATCCAGGACGCCGCCCTTTGGCCCGTCTGCCATAACCCTTACCCGGTCCTGATCCGACACTCCGAACCACAGGGCATCTTCCGGCGTCATATGGATATGGCGGTCCGCAATGATGACACCCTCTGACAGCACAACCTCTCCCTTTGGTCCCTTCAGCACGATTCCCGGAGTTCCTTTTAAATCTCCTGACGTTCTTACAGGAGGCTGTACTCCCAGGACTCTGCAGTCACTAAAGGCCATTTCCACCTGGCTTTGCCTTCTTTCCGGCCCAAGAATCCTCACCTTGGGAAGTGTTCCTGCCGGACCGCAGACAGCCACCTGTTCCTCACAGGCAAACTGTCCCGGCTGGCTTAAAGCCTTAATCGGAGTCAGCCGGTAACCGGTTCCAAAAAGCATTTCCACATGTTCTCCGGACAGATGCACATGCCTTGCCGAGATTCCCACAGGGACCTGGTAAGGCTGTGTGCTCAGCCTCTTCCAGTTTTCCACCACCAGTGCGGTTACCTTTTGAATCAGTTCTTCCCTGTTTTCCATTGTAAGCCTCCGCCCTTAAGCAATTTCCTGTTCTTTCTATTTAAGAAACGGAAGGATTCCGCCAATGGAATTATGAGGTCTTGGAATCACATGAACCGCTACTACCTCTCCCACTCTGGAGGCTGCTTCCTCTCCTGCTTCCACTGCCGCCTTGACAGCTCCCACATCTCCCTGAACCATGACAGATACCAGTCCTGAACCGATTTTCTCAGTTCCGACCATTTCAACGTCTGCTGCCTTTAACATGGCGTCTGCTGCCTCGATGGATGCTGTAAGCCCTCTTGTTTCAATCATTCCCAATGCCAACATTCCTTTTTTTACTACTGCCTCTGCCATTTAATTTTCCTCCTTATTCACACGTTCTTCTTCCTCTGCTTTTGCAGAATCTTTTTCGTTTTCATGCCTGTCTATCATATTTAAAAGCTTTAATACCTCGGGATGAGGGTTTTCAATGGACACGGACACCTTTATGTTCTCGTCTCCCACCATGTTCCCTGCCCCTCTGGCCGCTTCCACGGCGGCACGGACCGCCGAGGTCTCACCCGCTAATACCGTGTGGCACATCCTGCCTCCCAGCTTCTTGTGGCAGCTTACGATTTCCACTTCAGCCGCCTTTAAAGCCTGATCCACCACCACAACGGTATTTGCATAATAATTAACTTCTAAAACCCCTATGGCGTTTCGGTTTGTTTTCATGACGCCCACCTTCGCTGATGCCTGTTTTTATTTTATTTTCGGCAATATTTTGGCTATGTCCTGGTGCGGCCTTGGAATCACATGGACTGCCACCAGCTCTCCAACTCTGGAAGCAGCTTCACTGCCTGCCTCTGTGGCCGCTTTTACCGCGCCTACCTCTCCTGTTACAATCACAGTTACAAGGCCGGAGCCAATCTTTTCCGTTCCCAAAAGCTCAACGTCCGCTGCTTTTAACATTGCATCTGCGGCTTCGATGGATGCGGTCAAACCTCTTGTTTCAATTAAACCAATTGATGTAGATGCCATTTTTGCTACCTCCTGAAATTTTCAATGTTTTCTTCCTCAAGATCTACCTTTGTTATATGGGACAATGCCCTTGTTCCCTCATATGGTTTTTCAATCATCTCTACCAGGACCTCTTCCGGCCTGTTGATCTTAAGAGCTGCCCTTTTTGCCACTTCGCAGGCTTCTTTTACATCATCGATCCCGCCTTCAAACTTCACCTGAGCCGTAAGGGGAATAAATGCGGTGGCATCCTTTGGATTGATGGTATCAATGCCAATGATCCTCACATTTGCCGCCTTACAGGCCTTATCCATGGCGTAGAGAACAGCCCCATATCCCGCACATTCCAAAAAGCCTATGGCCATATGTACCTTCCCCTTTCTAAATAATCCGCAAGCCTCCTTCTGCCAGCATGCATCTGCGTCTTCTTGTAAAGCTTCTTGCACAGGTAAGTCCCTCTCCGGTAGGCCCTGCAATGGTCATGGTCGTATGGCCCTCTCCTCCGATCCCTACCCCTTTTAAGGTTGAACCGTTTTTCGTAAAAATGGTGGTTTCAATGATTTTTCCAAACTTTGTCATGTTCTCAACATTTCTGGAAAACATGGAAGCAGTGTGCCGGTTGCCTGACTCTGCCGCCACCGCACTCTCCACACATTCCTCAAAAGTCCTTAACCGTACAATAGGAAGCACCGGCATCAACTGTTCTACCATGACAAACGGATGGTTTCTGTCTGTCTCACAGATCAGAAGGCGGACATCCTTATGGCCGGAAACCCCTATGGCCTCTAAAAACTGGGCCGCATCCTTTCCTACCCACTTTTTATTCGCTTCATAGCTGCCGTTTTTTTCAACCATTGCAAAGGAAAGGATCTGATTCAGCTCCCCGGGATTAAGCAGGTATGCACCTTCTTTTACCAGCTTATTTATCAGTTCGTCTGCAACCTTCTCCATGACAAAAACTTCCTTCTCCGCCAGACACAGGATATTATTGTCAAAGGAAGCCCCCTGGTAAATCTCTCTTGCCGCAAGGTCTATATCTGCCGTATCGTCCACAATGACCGGCGGGTTTCCCGCACCTGCTCCAATGGTCTTTTTCCCGGAACGAAGCAGCGCATTTACCATGGGCATTCCTCCTGTCCCCACCATAAGGCGGATCCTGGGATCAGCCGTCATTTTGCTCACTGCCTCCATGGTAGGCTCTTTCTGCATGGTGATTAAATTGGCCGGGCCTCCGTTTTCCACAATGGCCTGATGAAGAAGCCTCAGGCAGTGGGCGCAGCACCTTTTCGCTCCCGGATGGACATTGAATACAACGGAATTTCCTCCGGCTATCATGCTGATGGTATTATTGATAATGGTTTCCGTGGGATTGGTGGACGGCGTAATTGCTCCGATCACCCCAAAAGGAGCATATTCCTCTATCATCAGCCCTTCATCACCGGAAATGGCCTCCGTTGTCAGACACTCCACGCCCGGCGTCTTTTCAATAACAGCCATATGCTTCTGGATCTTATCCTCATACCGCCCCATTCCGGTTTCTTCCCAGACCATCTTTGCCAGGGTTTCTGCGTGGCTTTTTGCAGTTACCCGGATCGCCTCAATAATCCTCCGCCTGTCTTCTACCTTGTAATGCTCTACCCATTGACGCTGGGCCGCATGAGCTGCCCGGATGGCATCCTCTACCCGCTCAAATACCCCGTTATCACTTTGAGCAGGAATATAAGAAAGCTTTGGGCTTCTGCTTTCTATGCTTGCAAGCACTTCCCTTACAATCTGTTCTATCTCTTTTGCCCCAATATCCATAATCTGCCTCCTAGTTTAACTGCTCTGTCACTCTTCTCACCACTTCAGCTATGATTTCCTCCTTTGCCTTGCTTAAGGCCTCCGCCTGTACAGGCTTCTGTTCCTGTGAGGATATGGGCTGCAGCGTCACACCGGTGCAGCCGCAGCCCGATGGTTCCAGGCTCTCTCCCGGTCTTACGATGGAGGTGACTCCCTTTAATACAGGCGCAGGCACCGCCGGTTCTGCCGGACGGACATCTGCGGCGGAAACCACATCCCTCATATTTGTCTCCTCTATGGAACAGGGCGGGATCCCTCCTGCTGTAATGCCAAGCTTATGCCGGATATCAAGCAGCTTATTTACCTGGTCACAGGAAAGGAGATTCTGGCGTCCGATGATATTACCCGTATACATCAATATAGTCGCATAATATTCAATGGATTCCAGTCTGTAAAATGCCTGGTAAATATCTTTTCCCCAGGTCAGGGCCCCATGGTTTGCAAGAAGTACGCCATTGTGGCTGTTCACAAAGGGAGCAATGGAATCAGGAACTTCATCCGTACCCGGCGTTGCATATTTTGCTACTGGGATGGATCCAAGCCCCAGCACAGCTTCCGTAAGGACCGCTGCATCTAAGCTGATCCCTGCAATGGCAAAGCTGGTGGCAACCAGTGGATGAGCGTGGGTGACTGCCTGTACATCCGGATTTTCCTTGTAAACTCTTAAATGCATTTTTACTTCCGAGGAGGGCTTACATCTTCCCATCAGAACTTTTCCGTTTAAATCCATTTTCACCAGCATATCCTGTGTCATAAATCCCTTTGATACCCCGGTCGGCGTCGTCCAGATGGTGTTCGGCCCTACCTTACAGCTGATGTTTCCATCATTTGAGGCCACAAAGCCTTTGTCGTACATACGCCTGCCGATGTCTAAAATTGCCTTTTTGGCTTCAAAATCAGACATGTACTTTACGCCTTGAACTGTCATCATATCTTTACCTCCAAAGTCCAAACAACTACGTGTTCTATCTGTCCGAACTCTCATCTTTTATACTGTATTTTTACCACTTTTATGTTTGTTTGTCAATGTTTTATGTTGTTTTATTTCTGTTTTTACTGTTTTATTTTTATTTCATCCATTTCTTCTTTACATTTAATCAAAATAATTATACAATATACTTATATACCACCTGGTTTATATGGTTTTATATTGCATTTTATTTTTTAATTAACATTTATTGCCATAAAGAAAGGAACATACCTATGTTAGCAGTAACGAGGAAAGCCAAGATCAAAGATATTATTCTAGAAAAGAAAAGTGTTACGGTGACCGAACTTTCCAAAATCTTCTCCGTGACCGAGGAAACCATCCGGCGGGATTTAAAACAATTAGAGGATGATGGGTTCCTGACCAGAACATACGGTGGTGCATTCATACAAGACGGGGTTGAGAACAACGTAGATTTAACGATCCGGGAAACCGCATATATGGAAAGCAAGCAGTCCATTGCAAAAAAGTGCCTGTCAATTATCCATAACGGAGATTCCATTTTCCTGGATGCTTCTACCACGGCCCTTCAGCTGGCAAAGGCCTTGCAGGGAATGCGCCTTACCGTAGTAACAAACTCCCTCCTGATCATCAATGAGTTATATGATAAGGAGGATATCCGCCTCATTTCCATCGGAGGTTCCTATACTCCAAGGGACAAAGCCTTTGTGGGAAATACCGCCATTAAGAATTTAGAATCCTTTTACCTGGACAAAACCTTTATGTCCTGCAGGAGCATTTCCATGGAACATGGAATCACGGATTCCAACGAAGCCATTGCAGCTATACGCCAGACCCTGATGACCAGGAGCAATCACGTTTATCTTGTTGCAGACCACTCCAAGTTCGATAAGACCTCATTTATCCGGATATCCGGTTTTGAAACCATTACAGGGCTGGTTACCGACAAACAGATGGACGACCAGTGGAGAGAATATCTTTACAAAAATAATGTAGAGCTTTACGAAGCAGCAGAAGCATAGTCTGATTTGGCAAGAGGATGTCCCAGTTCCTATGAGACATCCTCTTTTTTCATATGCCAGGTTCACATTTCCTTTGCTTTTAAGGCCTCTTCCTTTTTCTTAAATATTTCCTTTAAGGATTCGGTATAGGGCGCTTTGGCAATCCCGTACTCTGTCACGATCCCTGCGATCAGATCATTGTCTGTCACATCAAATGCGGGATTAAATACCTTCACGCCTTCCGGTGCCATCCGCTTTTTATACCACATTTCCACCACTTCCTCTGCCGGACGCTCCTCAATGTGGATTTCCCTGCCCGTAGGAGTGTTCATATCAATGGTGGATGTGGGGGCGCAGATATACATGGGCACACCATAACGTTTGGCCGCAAGGGCCACCATGGAGGTGCCGATTTTGTTTGCAGTATCCCCGTTGGCTGCCACCCGGTCACAGCCTACAAATACGGCATTGACCCAGCCGTTTCTCATAACTGTGGCTGACATGTTGTCACAGATCACGGTAACATCAAGGCCTGATTCCTTTAACTCAAAAGAAGTCAGTCTGGCCCCCTGAAGAAGGGGTCTGGTCTCATCAGAAAAGATGCGGAAGCCATAGCCTTTTTCATGGCCCAAGTACATGGGAGCTGTTGCTGTTCCGTACTTTACCGTTGCCAGCTGCCCTGCATTGCAGTGGGTCAAAAGGCCATCCCCAGGCTTTACAAGAGACAGACCGTATTCCCCGATCATCCTGCAAACCCAGATATCCTCTTCCCGGATCTCCACAGCTTCTTTATGAAGAAGCTCTACGATCTCAGGGATGGTTTTCTCTTTGTTTTTCAAAACCACCTGTTCCATCCGCTTCAGCGCCCATGACAAATTAACGGCAGTTGGACGTGCGGAGTCAAGATAATCCTTTGCCTTTTGAAATTCTGCATAAAACTCATCAAAGCCATCCGCCTTGATCTCCCTTGCCGCCAGATAGATGCCGATAGCCGCCGCCACACCGATAGCAGGTGCCCCTCTTACCTGGAGAAGATAGATTGCGTTCCAGATATCCTCCTGTTTTGTCAGGGAAAGAATTTCCGTATGATACGGAAGCTGTGTCTGGTCTATGATCACCAGGGCATTGTTCTCCTCATCAAGTGCCACGGTATCATAGTCCATAATGGATTTTTTTGTTTCTTCGCTCATTTTTGCCTCCTAATGAATCAAGAGGATATGCCTGCATATCCCGTTGACGCCCGATCAAGCGGTGCTCGCCGCTTACTCATTCAAGGTTGAAAAACGTTTTTTCAACCTCATCCCTTTTTATCTGCCGGCTTTCAATCCTAATTGCCGGCCTGAAACTTGCTTACTGCCTCTTTTATTGCATTTAAATAATCCGCCCCGCAACGGAAGCTGCGGCGGTTTTGTATATAATTCTTTGCCAGAGTAATGATGATCCTTTCAGCTCTTGCCCGCTTCTCCTCATCAGGAATTGTGGTAATGTCAATTACATTGGCCATTCCAACGGTCCGGCGGATGGATTCAAGTCCTGCCACACCGGCAGTGTCGGAAAGAATGCCTTCCAGATACCATTCCTTAAATCCAGGAACCTTTGCCATGGTTTCTGTCACGTATTCATCAAACACCTTGTTGTATTTTTCAATGAACAGGTCCACGATATCAGAAATGGTGTTTAAGCACCAGCCGCAGAACTCCTCTTTTTCCTTTTCATCCTCTATGGTGGCATCACCGTTGCACCATGCAAAAAACATGTTTGCAATGACATTGCCGATATCATAGCCCATAGGTCCGAAAAAGGCGAATTCCGGGTCAAAAATATAAGTATGCTCCTTGTTGATAAACACAGAGCCAGTATGTAAATCTCCGTGAATCAGGGCCTGGGCATTGTTCATAAACTCAAATTTCAGCTTTGCAGCCTCCAGATGCAGGGCCTGGTCCTCATACAATTCCTTTTTCACAAAATCTGCGTTGGGAGGAAATACATTGTTCCTGTGGTTGTAATCAATAAAGGGCTCGCTGTATACCAGGTCCTCTGAAATTTCACATAAGTCCGGGTTGATAAAGCTTTTCACCAGCTCTTTCTTATCCTTGTGTCCCATGACAACATCCGTTGTCCGCAGAAGGGAATTTACCATAAAAGTGGTCACATGGTCTGCAAATTTCGGATAGGTCTCATGTTTTAACAAACCGGTGCGCATCATGGTATGGCCGGTCATATCCTCCATTGCCATGGCACACATGGTTCCGTCATATAAATAAACCTTTGGAACAAGGCCCGGTGCATAAGAATCCTGAATCCCCAGAATCTTTGCTTCAATTCTACCCCTGTCCGTGGAAACATGCATTTCTGCTGAAATACGAAGCGCTTCTCCCGCCTGTTTGACAATAATGGATTTCCCGCTTGCAGGATCCTTTACACGGAACACGTAGTTTAAGTTTCCGTCTCCGATTTCCTTGCATTCCAGACTGGCATCCTCATCAAAATAGGAGAGCTTCTCCTGAACATAACCCGGTACCTCTTCCGCTTTCATCAAAAAATAACTGTCGTATTTAGACATTCCTGTCACCTTCCCCTGATCATTATAATGCTTCTGTTTTTAGTTTACATTTTTTGCCTTGCCGCTTGCATAGGTCATGGCAAGTGCGATGGCAAGGACTGCTCCCTTGATGATGTTCATTGCATAATAGGGCACTGACATCATAATAAGACCGTTTTCCAGCATACCTACAAGCACTGCTCCCGCAAAAGTACCGAACGCATTGGCTTTTCCGGAGCCCAATACGGAAAATCCGATATACGCCGCACATACGGATGGCATCAAGTATGCGTCGCCTGCTGAAATCTGCGCCGTTCCCACACGGGCCGCCAGACAGATTCCGCCGATGGCCGCAAAGGTGGCTGACAGAAAGTATGCGAGTATCTTATACTTTGCTACTGGAATTCCGGAAAGCTCAGCTGCCTCAGGATTTCCGCCTACCGCATACATGTATCTTCCGTGTTTTGTATAGTTTAAGAAAAAGTATGCAAACAGCACCACACAGATCATGATAATGATCAGCCAAGGTTCCTTTCCCAATGCCCGGAAAGCTTCCGGAACAAGGCCGGGAGCCTGGGTCCCATCTGCACGGGTCATACGCTCCGTAATGGCGCCGCCCTTGGAATAGGTCATGGAAACACCCTGATACATGAACATAACGGAAAGTGCCGCAACCATATCCGGTATCTTAAATTTAACGATCAAAATGCTGTTGATCACCGCAACGCTTAAGCAAATGAGCACCGTAAGGATGATGGAAACACCTATGTTGATATTGTGCCATACAAAGCACGTCATAACAAAAACATTTGCAAACTGGGCCGTAGCTCCAATGGAAAGATCCATACCGTTTACCGCCAGGGCAAACGTAAGACCAATTGCAATGATGGTGGTAATGGATACCGCGCGAAGAATGGTGATCATATTGGACTGGGTCAGAAACATGCTCGATCCCGTATCCTTACTCCAGTTTCCAAATGTAAACAGGATGAACATGATGAGCATCGTTGCAATGGTACCCCATTTTGTCACAAAATCCCCAACATTCCTTTTCTTTTTTACCTTCTCTGCCCCAGACATATCATTTACCTCCTGTCGAATAGTAAAGCAGTTCTTTTTCGTTCGTATCCGCTGCGTTTAATTCTTTGATGATCTCTCCGTCATACATTACATAGATGCGGTCGCAGATACTTAATATTTCCTGGAATTCGCAGGTGGCATAGATTATACCTTTTCCCTTGGCTGCCAGGCCTTCAATCAGTTCATACATATCCTGCTTGGCACCCACATCAATCCCCTTGGTGGGCTCATCGAAAATATAGACTTCCGAATCCTTATTCAGCCATTTTCCAACGACCACCTTCTGCTGGTTTCCGCCGGACAGCAGGGCAACGATCTGATTCTCCGATGGAGTCTTGATTCCAAGTCCCCGTATCATATTTCTGGCGTCTTCTTTTTCCCGCCTCCTGTTTACCATTGAAAGCCGGTTGGTATACTTTTCCATGGCCGCAACGGAAATGTTGGATACGACCGGATCCGTGATCAGGACACCTTCTTTTCTCCGTTCCTCAGGAACCAGTGCCAGCCCGTGTTTTACGGCCTGGGTAGGCCCTTTTGGTCTGATTAATTTCCCGTGGAGCTTCATGGTACCGCCTGCCTGCTGGTAAGCAGAAAACAAAGTCTTGCAAAGCTCTGTCTTTCCTGCACCCACCAGTCCTGCCACACCGATAATTTCTCCTTTGCAGACGGTCATGTTGATATCTTTTACTTTTCCTTCCTTTTCCGTAAGGTTTTCTATCTCAAGCAATGGCCCGCCGATCTCGCATTTCTTCCTGATGTAATTATCCTCATAGCTGCGGCCTAACATATATTCGACAAGAGTATTCACTTCCAGTTCCCTAGAAAGCGGCAGATTAGTCACCAGTTTGCCGTCTCTCATAATGGTAATCGTTTCACAGATTTCGTAAAGCTCACTTAAGCGGTGCGAAATAAAGACTACTCCTACATTCTCTTTTGCCAGTTCACGCACCACCCGGAACAATTCCAGAGTCTCGGAATTGGAAAGAGGGGCCGTCGGCTCATCCAAAATAAGGAACCGGCACTTTTCCGCCACGCATCTGGCAATGAGAACCATCTGCTTTTGTGCCAGCGTAAGACCTGATACCTGTTTGTTAATATCCACATCTACATTTAATTTCTTTAATACCGTTTCTGCTGCCTGCCTGATCTCTTTCCAGTGTACGATCTGTTTCCGTCCCATTTTATTGACCAGCGTGTTGAACATTACATTCTCAGCCACGGACAGATAGGGGATCAACGCGGTGTCGACCTCCTGAAATACGATTTCTATTCCAAGATTTTTTGCGTCTTTGGGGCACCGGATTTCCACCGGCTCCCCTCCAACGTAAATTTGTCCTGTATAATGCGTATTGACACCGGCAAGCACTTTCATCAAGGTGGACTTACCTGCGCCATTTGCACCTACGAGCGCATGAATCGTACCACTTTCCAGACTAAAATCAACTCCATCCAAAGCCTTAACCCCAGGGAATTCGATGGATATATCCTTCATTTCAAGTTTTAATTCGGTCATGGCATCTCTTCCTTAATTATGTAATGAATACAGAGCGTTTTCCTTAATTTACATAGTTGTTCTTAATGGTATCAGTGTACAAAGCTCCCTTGGGATCTTCGGCATCGCCCCAGCCGTCAATGATGCTTCCCAAATCGCTCATGGTAGTTTGAGCTGTGAGCTGGGTTGTTTCAATGTTGCATGCATTTAAGTTAAAGTAATCCGGTGTCTCTTCTCCCATAAATTTCAGAGCCAGAAGACGGGCATCTACAATGCCGATCAGTTTAGGATCAACAGCTGCAGTAGATTTCCACACGTCAGGATTCTTAACCATTAACTGAATGTCATCATTGGATACGTCAATGGTGTACATCGGGATATCAGTACGGCCTGCATCGTTTAATGCCTGTAATACACCCTTTGCCAGCTCATCGTAGCAGCCCCAGATGGCATCTACGGAACCTTCCGGATATTTTGGAAGAATAGCGGCTGTTTTGTTGGTCATATCACCGCGGGCATTGGCTGAATCAGATGGTGCAATCACTTCCAGAGTCTGGATCTTGCCTTCTGCTTCCAGCTTGGTATAGATTTCATTCCGTCTGTCCAGCGGCGGGATTCCAGGGCCCATAAAGGTCTTTAAGACTTTCATCGGGTATTTTCCGCCTTTTGCTTCAAACTCTTTCATCATGTAGCCAAGAGAAAGCTCGGCCAGCGCCTGATCGTTCTGAGCGGTAGAGGTTACTCCGGCAAGAAGTTCGCCGCTTGCATCGCCGCCCTTAAATGGCATGGTATCAAAGGTAACAACCTCCATGCCTTTGTCTCTGGCAGGTTTTAACATATCATAGGAGTAAGATAACTGTCCGTGAGATACGATAATTCCCTGATAATCCTTTGCAATGACCTGAGCTACCGTTTCCTGAGCTTTTGCATCATCGCCATCCGTTACAAAGGTGTCTACGGTCCAGCCAAACTTCTTTCCTTCAGATACACAGCCGTCTAAAAACTGCTGGGTATGATCTCCTGCTGCCAGGTTCCGCACAACGGCAATCTTCTTTCCTGCCAGGGAGCCTGTTGACTGTGCATTTTCTACCTTCTCCGCTGCAGTCGTCTGATCAGTCTTAGGAGCTTCCGTTTTTGCTTCTGTAGCCGCCGGAGCGGCTGTTGTTGCGGCTGTGCCGCTGCTGCCGCATGCAGTCATTGACAATACCATTGCCGCTGCAAGCACCATTGCTAACTTCTTTTTCATAAAGTAAACCTCCTTTAAAAATATAAAATATAGTTTTCTATTCCGGACACACCCATCATGTCCTTCCTGTAGAAATTGTAGCATATTGTATCCGGTTTTGCAATATTTTTATTTGATTTTATTTACTTATTTTGTTTTATAGTGTATTTCATTGTGATTTTTGTTGTTTTGTGTCCTATTTCATATTTGATTTTCGCTATTATATAAGTTCTTCCATTTTCTTCCACATGAAACAGTATTAAATCAATAAAAAATGTTTGCAATCAAATATATCCATGTTCTACTTATGTTTGAAATAATGTCTTGGTTATTTTTTTATCACACTTTCTCTTCGTGTGATAACTCGTAATTAAATGACATGGAAAATGCCCCCTTCCAGGCAAACAAGTTTTATTATCTCATTTGTCCGCCTGAAAGCGAGCATGCCAAAAACCATCTTAATTCATATGTTTTACATATTCTTTATCTCATTCGATTTATGATTTCATTTGCTTTTTTATAAATGTTTTCTACATCTTCTCCAACATAGAATTGATTATCTTCATATAGTACCTTACCATTTACCATAGTTAGTTTCACATTCTGCTTGTTTCCACTATAAACTATATTTTTGATAATATTATTTATAGGTTGCATATTGGGCTGATAAAGATCAAGAATAACTAAATCGGCTATTTTGCCTGCCTCTAAGGTATCCATTTCTTTCAATCCCATGGCTTTTGCACCTCCTACGGTAGCCATATGCAACACTTGATTCGCCGGTACCGAAGCCGCATCATTCTCTTTTAATTTTTGCAGTACAGTAACCAGATACATCTCACGGAACATATCCAAAGCATTATTGCTGGCAGGTCCATCGGTGCCGATTGCAATATTAATACCCATATTCAGCATTTTTGCTATTGGAGCAATTCCGCTGGCAAGCTTGGAATTAGATCCGGGATTCGTTACAACAGTTAAGCCGCGTTTTTGAAATACAGCCAAATCCTCCTCTGTCACATGCACGCAATGATATCCGCCGCCGCCATGCTCAAACATACCTAATTGATCCAGATAGACAACAGGTGTTGTCCCATTCTTCTTCAAACACTGCTCCACTTCAGCTTTCGTCTCAGAATTATGAGAGTATACCGGCGCCTTATATTTTCTGGAAAGAGCCGCAATTCCTTCCAGCAAAGGTCTTTCTGCCGTATATTCTCCATGAAAACCAATGCAGTAGCTGATCAGGTCATTGTGATGATTGTATTTATGATACCAATTCTCCAGATTTTCTAAATTTTCTTCGGTACTTCCTGTGAATTCACTGATTCCTGCACATAATACGGATCGAAATCCCATGTCAATAGAAGCTTGTGTAATATTTTCCGGACTAAAGTACATATCAAAATTAGCCGTAATGCCGCTTGTTAAATATTCCAGTATAGCCAGCTTGGAAAGGTGATAAATATCTTCTCCGTTAAGCTTTGCTTCCATAGGAAATATCTGTTTATGCAGCCAGTCAAGGAGAGGCAGATCATCTGCATAAGATCTTAGAAATGTCATAGCCGAATGGGTATGCGCATTTTTAAACCCCGGCATAATCAGATTTCCTTTTACATCTATTTCTCTGTCAAAGGAAGGCATTGCCGTCTTATTAATTTCATTTCCCTTTTTGGGATCACCTATATATGTGATACGATTTTCTTCCACCCAGAGCTCTCCCTCTATAATAGAAGAATCACCTGTCATGGTTAAAATTTTAGCATTGAAAAACCTCGTATTCATAATTTTCTCCCTTTCCATATCAATGTATTAATATCATCTCTTACCTTTATCATAGATCTCACCAAGCGCTCTGGGCGAACGGTTGGATTTGGAGAAGAAAATAAGCAGTAATAAAGTTAAAACATATGGCAGTATCATAATCAAGTCAGAAAATGTACTTGGCAATTCCAATACCTGTCCTAATTTATATCCGCCGGATTTTGCAAAACCAAACAGTAAGCAGGCACCTAAGGTAGAAGGTATCTTCCAGTTCCCGAATATCAATGCTGCTATGGCAAGATAGCCATATCCCATATAAATACTTGGCGAGAAGTTCGCAGAGATGGAGTAAGCAAAACACATGCCCCCAAGCCCTGATAAAGCACCGGATACCATTACCGCCTTAAATCTTATCCTGGACACCTCCACACCGGCAGCATCTACGGAATGGGGATTATCTCCGCAGGCTCTCAGCCGCAGACCATATCTGGTTTTATACAGTACATACCATGCAATACATGCAATTACTACAATCACGATCTCAAAGGGATAGATTGATTTAAACACAGCTCCTATAACAGGTATATTTGATAAAACAGGAATCGTAAATCGATTGGATACTCCTAATTGGAATTTATCCGATACAGCTCCTAACATCAAACTATTTACCTGAGTGGTCAAGAACACCGTCAGCGCAGCCGCAAGTATATTTATAACAACGCCGCTGATCACCTGGTTCGCCTTAAAGTTAATGCATAAAAGTGCATGAAGCATGGAATAAACCATTCCTCCTAACACAGAAAAGATTAAGGCTACATAGAATAACGATTGTACTTCCACATTGGCAAACTTGGAAAACAAAACAACTGCTAACGCCCCAACAAAGGCCCCAAAGCCTTGCAGGCCTTCAATCGCCAGATTGGTAATTCCGCTCTTTTCACAATAAATGCCTCCAATTGCCATAATAAAGAGAGGCAAAGCAAAGGATAAGCCATCAATAATTATCGTATCCATTATTCTTCCCCCTCCTTTCTTCCATTCTCATCCGATTCCTCCAATACACTGTCCTTTCCTTTTTGAATCTTATACTTAATAAAAGTACCACAAGCGCTGAACAAAAGAATTAATCCGGTAATAACAGAAGCAATTTCCTGTCTGACTCCGGCCGTAGAACTCATGTAAGTGCTGCCTTTATCAATAACCGAAATCAGGAAGGAGGAAAAGATAATTCCCATGGGGTTTCCGCTGCCCAGTAAAGAAACCGCAATGGCATCGTAACCTGTACTTGCTAATACTTTTGGTTGTATGGATGAAAAATAACCAAGATAATAAGTAACTCCGGCAAGCCCTGCTAAAGCTCCAGAAATAACCATGGCTAAAACAATGTTTCCGCCAACATTGATACCGGCATATTTTGCGGCTTTGGGGTTTGCACCTACCGCTTTTATTTCATATCCGATTCTTGTCTTGTCAACAATGAATTTTATAATAAATGCAGTAATGACAGCTAAAATAATGCCTATGGACAAGTCCATCTTAAGACCTGCAATTTCTACATTCACAAAAGTCAACCGCGCTGAACTGTTTATATATTTTGACTGTCTTGAAACAGGATCAATATAATAGGAATTAATGAAGAAACTTAAAACATACTGCACGATATAATTAAACATAATAGTGGATACCACTTCATTAATGTTAAATTTATATTTTAACCATCCCACGATACCGCCGTAAACAGCGCCAACCCCTATACCGATCAACAGCACAAGAGGCTTTGCAACGATTCCGTTCAGCTCACTATAACCGATCAGCACAGTAGCCGCATATCCGGCCAGTAACATCTGTCCTGATACACCAATGTTAAAAAGGCCTGCCTTAAGAGCCACCGCTACCGCTAAAGCAGCAAAAAGCATAGGTGCCATGGAATTCAGCATGGTCAGTAAATCCGTAAGCATGCTTTTATATCCTGCGTAAACCGGCTTTGGCAGTACACCGGCACCCTGCAGCAGATTATAAAATGCACTGAGAGGATTCTTACCAATAAGTAAGATTACAATGGAAGCAGCAATTAAACTTAACAGAATGGAGAATAAAGGTATGGAAACAGGCTGCCATTTTTCATTTCCCATACATTTTAGAAAAGTTCTGTATATGACATTTGCATTCTTTGGACTTTTTGGATTTGTTTTACTCATGCTTTACCCCCATCATAAATTCTCCGACTCCTTTGGCGGTCAGTGTTTTTGCATCTGCTATCTTTTGAAGCTGGCCATTGTAAATAACACCTATGGTATCAGCAATATTCATAATTTCATCCAGTTCCAAAGATATGAGAAGGATTGCCTTACCATTATCACGTTCCCGCAAAATCATATTATGAATATTTTCAATGGCTCCAATATCAAGTCCTCTGGTAGGTTGTACAAAGATCATCAAAGGAGACTGCAGCTCTATTTCTCTGGCAATGATAACTTTTTGCTGATTACCGCCGCTCATGGAGCGAACTATGGTTTTAGAGCCTTGTCCACTTCTAATATCGTATTTATCTATAAGTAAATCTCCGTATTTTACAATTTCATCTTTATCCAATACCTCATTCTTACAAAAGGGTTCTTTATAGTAATCTTTCAGAGCAATATTCTCCGCCAGGGTAAAATCCAATACCAGTCCATAAGCCTGCCTGTCCTCAGGGATATAAGAAATGCCTTCTAACGTACGCTTTCTAATGCTGTAATTGGTAATATCCGTATTATTAAGCTTAATCGAACCGCTGCTGACCTTTGCAAGCCCTGCGATTGCGTCTGCAACTTCCACCTGACCATTGCCGGATACTCCGGCAATGGCAAATACTTCGCCGCCTTTTATAGTGAAGGACACATCTTTTACCACATCAAAATTATCCTGGTTTTTTACGGTTAAATTATGTACTTCTAATACCACATCTTTAAAACCTGCCGGTTTCTTTTCCATTTCAAAGGATACCTCTCTGCCCACCATTAAATTGGCCATCTTTTGTGTGGAGGTTTCCTTTACCTCCAACACATCCACCAGTTTTCCACGGCACAATATTGCACAACGGTCAGCAACTCTTTTTATTTCTTCCAATTTATGAGTAATTAATATAATGGTCTTTCCGCCGGCACGTAAGCCCTCAATAATACTCAGTAAAAAATCAATTTCCTGGGGTGTTAAAACTGCTGTAGGTTCGTCAAATATCAGAATCTCCGCTTCACGGTATAACATTTTCAAGATTTCAACCCGCTGCTGCAATGAAACATTGATATCTTCAATCTTTTTCGTTGGATCCACTTCTAATCCATACTCTTTTGATAATTGGCTTATTTTTTTATTGGCGTCTTTAATATCTACATATGGTATTACGCCTGCCATTTTCTTGACAGGTTCAATACCAAGAATAATATTTTCTGTAATCGTATAATTTTGAACCAGTTTAAAATGCTGATGCACCATACCTATATTCAATTTTGTCGCATGGTTGGGAGAATGAATATGAACTTTTTCACCTCGAATGAATATTTCGCCTTCATCTGGTTCATACATGCCAAAGAGCATACTCATTAATGTGGACTTTCCTGCACCATTTTCACCTAATAATGCAAAGATTTCTCCCTTTTTAATCTGCAATGTCACATCATCATTGGCAACAATACCAGGGAATTTCTTTGTAATATGTTTCATTTCCACAATATATTCAGACATTTTTATTCTCCTTGTCTTCATTTTAATAAAAAAAGTTTATCACTTATTACTGATTCTCTCAATATAAAGTGATAAACTTTCTCTGTTTTCCCAACCTTAGCGAAAGGCAAAGTGGAATATTCTTAATAATTATTCCGAAAGACCAGGGAAAGAGTCAGATGATATTCCATTAAAGTTAGCCGCAGGTACGATTTTTCCAGCCTGTAATAATTTATAGGCTTCATCCATTTTAGCGATACTGTCTGCAGATAACTGCTGACGTCCTTCTGCACTTACGAATCCTGTAGAATCTGTATCCGCTTTCAGAAGAACATTCTGTCCCTTAAATGTACCATCTTTTACAGCCTCTAAAGCTCTCTCTACGTTTAGATTCATAACTTTTAATACTGAAGTTAATATTACATTTTCAGATCCGTTTTTACCATCATCATATTGATCAACGTCGCAGCCGATTACTTTAACTCCCTTTGCTTCTTTTGCAGCCGTGAATACACCGTTACCAGAACCGCCTGCTGCAACAAACATAATATCAACACCTTCATTAATTAAAGCATTACCTACAACTTTACCTGTTGGCTCATCTGCAAAGCTTCCAACATAGTTACCGCCCACATTTGCGCCGGTTACATCTGTTCCTGCATAAGCCGGAAGTTCTACAAACTCCACTTTCTTGTCATACTTAGCATTCACATAGTTGACACCAGATTCAAAACCATATTGGTAGTTAACGTTGGAAGGATAAGCCACACCGTTTACAACTGCAACTTTACCTGTTTTTGTTTCTAAAGCCGCTGCCATTCCTGCAAAGAATCCACTTTCTTCCTCTGCAAATGTCATAGCATAAATATTATCAAATTCTGCAACACCATCAAGTTCCTGTGGGTTAGAGTCGATTAATATGAATTTACTTCCCGGGTTATCTCCGGCAATTGTCGAAATTCCTGCAAACTGAAAGCCTGGGGTTACAATTACATCATAGCCGGCAACAATATCTGCAACGGCTTGTACTGCAGCAGTTGGGTCACCGGTTG
This sequence comes from Lachnospiraceae bacterium, assembly GCA_902363835.1. GTDB lineage: Bacteria > Bacillota > Clostridia > Lachnospirales > Lachnospiraceae > Lacrimispora. The sequence goes on along the minus strand of CABJBM010000028.1, from coordinate 18,415 downwards.
GTTCCTTAACTGTTTTTACAGTAGCATCAGGATTATTTTTTATAAAATTTAATATACCGTTATAATTATCCTGGTTGAAAGAACCATCATCTACACCGGATGGGCTGGTTACAATTGCAATTTTAAGCCCTTTGCCGGCTTCCGTACCTTTGCTTTCTGTCTCAGCCTGTTTTCCGTCTGTGGTTTCTGTCTGGCTTCCTTTACTGTCCTCCGTATTATTCCCTTTTTTACTGCAGCCGGTAAATAAGGCAGCCGTAAGGCTCATAATACAAACTACTGCTAATAATTTTCCTTTTTTCATAAATGACCTCCATTTGTTTGTTTAAAGATTTAAATATCTGTTAGGCGAATTATAATTTTATATTTGCAAAATTGAATTCTTTAAAACTTAAATCCCGCCTTAAAACTCTTGGATTGCAATGCCATTTCATAATCTTTCAAATCATATAATTCAATGGAAGGCAGAGTAACAAGCCCTCTTTGCAACAACTGCATGGCCGGCTCAAAAGGACCGCATCTGCTTCCCTTGATTGTAACTTCATTTACAACAAAAGAACTCATGTCAATTTCAACTTTTCCGGCATAAGTACTCTTTATTACAATAAGTCCTTTATTACGCACCAGTTTTTGAGCTGATAAAATTCCGGCCGGAGAGCCGGTTGCATCTATAACAATTTCATAAGTCTCATCTGTTTCTGTGGCAGTTTTAGCAAAAGAAGAAAACTGTTTTAATTTATCTTCATGCCTGCCTATTACGGTTAAATCCACACCGGATAAAGAAACCACCTGCGCGATCATAAAAGCCAGCCTTCCGTCTCCGATTACTGCGGCACTTTTGGATGGCTGTATATGTGCCTGTTCCATAATCTCTAAAGCTGCCGCTAAAGGTTCCGTAAATATGGCCACTTCTGTAGGTATTCCCTCCGGAACAACATGGAGCAAATCGGAATGTATGGTCATATATTCTGCAAAGCAGCCATCTTTCCCTGATATGCCAATAACTTTACGGTTTAAACAATGCTTTTCCCTGCCTGTCCTGCAATAAATACATTGTCCGCAGCCTTCATTGAGTTCACCTACTACTCTTTTACCAATCAGTTCTTCTTTGTTGGATTCTACCACTTCTCCTACAAATTCATGTCCTAATACTCCTGAAAAATCAGGCTTGTATCCCTTTAATACTTCCTTATCCGTATTACATATGGCACTTATTAATATTTTCACCAAACTTTCATTGGGTCCCGGAACGGGCACAGGATAATCTTCCAGGTACTGCGCCTTAACTTTATAATATAACGCCTTCATAAGCCCTCCTTCCTCCGTTGTCCTTCTGAGATTTTTCACCAGTTCAACCTTGACTCAGTTCAAAATAACAGAACAATCACCTTTCAGCCTGCCTGATGTCCCTCATCACATCTTAGCAATATTCTTAATAGAGTCTGTAATCAGCTGCTTAAATAAAGGAGCGACTCTGTCCGCCGTTTCTTGTACTTCTTCATGAGTTAAAGGCTGGTCCGTCATTCCGGCGCAAAGGTTTGATATACAGGAAATACCGCAGACTTTCATTCCCATGTGCTTTGCAGCCATAGCTTCACAGGCGGTACTCATACCTACTGCATCCGCTCCAAGAATTCTGCCCATCTTAACTTCATGGGGGGTCTCAAAGTTTGGACCAGTAAACTGAATGTATACGCCTTCCTGGATGGGAATATTCGATTCTTTCGCTGTTTTACGAATGACTTCCTGCAAGTCCAAGTCATATACATGGCTCATATCAGGAAAACGAACTCCTAATTCCTCTATGTTTTCACCAATTAAAGGAGACGGTACAAAATTGGAGATATGGTCAGTGATCATCATAAAATCACCGCTCTTAAAATTATGATTTACACCACCGGCTGCATTGGTAAGCAGTAAGACCTTTGCCCCCAGCATCTTCATAAGTCTGGTCGGCAGAACAACATCTGTAATCGGATAGCCTTCATAATAATGAACTCTGCCCTGCATAATAACCACCGGAATATCATCTATATAACCAAATACAAATCTTCCCTTATGACCTTTTACTGTTGAAACAGGAAAGCCTTCAATATCTTTGTAGTCAAGAACTGAATGAACATGAATGCTATCCGCATAATCCCCTAACCCGGAGCCAAGAATTAAAGCAACCTCCGGTTCAAAATCACTTTTTTCCCGAACGCTCTTATAACATTTCTGAAGTTTTTCATATACTGGATTCAAATGGATCTCCTTTTCGCCTTTTATAGTAAAAATATTATCTGTTATTAAAATATAATATATGGTTTTGTATTTCGGACACACCCAGCCTGTCCTTGCTGTAGAAATTGTAGCATATTATAACCGTTTTTTCAACATTTTCATTTGATTTTATTTATTTATTTTGTTTTATATTGTATTTCGTTGTGCTATTTGTTGTTTTATGTCACATTTAAGACGTTTTCTCACTATTCTACCTATTATTCCGCCTTCTTTCCTATGAAATGGTATTAAATTAAAAAGAAATATTGACAATAAAACTTATCCAGGTTCCACTCATTCTTAAGATAATTCACTGGTTATTTTTTTATCACCCTCTATTCTTTCATAGCCAACTGCACGGCAAAAAAGGGGAAACGGCAGCTGCAAGCCAGATACAGCAAAAGTCTGTTTCTGACCGGCAGGGTACCGTTTCCCCCTTTTTACTATTTTATATAAAAACTCTCATAAAAATACTTCTCCAAAAACACGCGGACAGAAAATTCATTGCGTTCTGTCAAAGTCACTTACAGCACATTTCATCCCTTTCCCGAATCTCCTTTCCCCGGCAAAATACGCTGACCAGGTTCAAGTTTGAATCCACCACCGTAAGATCTCCATCTTTGCCTGGCGCTATGCTGCCTTTCCGATCTTCCACATGGATATACCGGGCAGGGTTTAAGCTGGTCATCCTCATGATGTCAAACCAGTCCACATGGGTATGTTTTGCCATATTCTGAATGGAGCCGATGTAGCTTAGCTCAATCTCCTTTACCTCCTGATAATCCTTTGGATCCAGCCATTCTTGCCTGCCGTCATAATGGGCGATTCTGACTCTGTCTCCATCCTTTATGAATTTCATTTTCCGCACATAGTGGTCAAATTCCGTCTGTGTCTGAGCAAGGCCGCTGCAATCGGTAGTCATGATGATCCCTTTGCTGCCTTTAATCCTGTAGGCGATGTCAAAGGCCTCATGGGACACGGTCAGACCTGTCTGCTTGGCAAATTCGCACATCATATCGTCAAAATACAAGGCAGCACCCGCCACTCCAGGCTCCCGGTGGTGGAATCCCCGCATCCCGCTGAAGGTATGGGTGAATCCGCCTGCACCGGCATCTTTTATTTCCTTTATCTGGGAAAAGGTGGCTCCGCTGTGGCCAATGGCTGTCTGGATTCCATGGCTTTTGCAGAACTCCAGCACCTTTCTTGCCCCCTCCTGTTCCACGGCAATGGTCATGTGCCGGCAAAGTTCCTTATTCCGGAAGGTGTTGTAAATCTCTTCCATCACTTCAAGCCTTGGCAAAATACAGCATTCCTCCCGCTGCATCCCCCGGTACTTGGGATTGATGAAAGGCCCTTCCAAATGAACCCCCAGCATTTCAGCTCCCGGATAATCTGCTTCAAAAGCGTTGTCTGCCGCATTGATGCAGCGTTTAATCTCTGATATGGTATCCGCTCCTGAAGTTGCAAGATAAGAGGTGACCCCAGCATAGGGAAGGGTGCGGCACATCTCCTTTAAGGCTCCTTCACTCTTTTCAAACCAAAAGGAGCCTGTTGCCCAGCCGTGGATATGGATGTCAATAAATCCAGGCAGGATGATGAAGTCGGAAAAATCCTTATACTGCCCTGTAAAATCCTTGTGAAGGGCCTTTATTTTCCCCTGTTCCAGCTCTAAAAATCCGTTAAATTCCTCATGTTCAAGTATAATATGTTTTGAGTAAAGTACCATAATCCACCTACCTTAATGTCCAGTAATCTTTGTTTGCAGCCATCAGGTCATCCAGCACCGCTTTTGCCTTGGAGGGGTCTACCACTGTGCGGTTTAATGTCAGTGCCATCAAAGCCTTTGTATAATCTTCTTCCATAAACGCTTCCGCTGTCAGCAGCTCATAGGCATACTGCCCTTCCATCAGACCTTTGTAATAAGGCTTGATTGTCCCAAAGGGATAACCCTTTGCCCCATCCTTTCCAATGGTTCCCGCAACCTCTACAATTGCCTCCGGTTCAAAGTTGCCAATGATTCCCCGGTTTTTCACCATCACAATAAATTCCTTGTTTAAATCGTAGGCAATGGATTCTGCAACCTCCACCATCAGACTTCCAAACACGCTGTTGGTAAGCATCTCCAGACCATCCATATGATTTCTTCCCACAGCCCTTGCGCACAGTTCAAAAACCTCCTTTTCCCTGGAATCCCGGGATTCATCGGCACGGGTGTAATGAGGGTCGCTTTCTTCCACAATTTCCCCGGGGAACATGTAATACTGCATATAGGTGGTGGGGATGTATTCATCAATCAGCTTCATGTATTTGTTCACCCTTACATACGTATCCAGCCAGGACTTTGAACGCTGCTCCGCATTAAAGGGCTTAAAGTCATGATTCATTAAATAAGACCGCAGCGCACCAAAGTAATCATTTCCCTCCGTATCCTTAAGCTCAGTAAACCACCCGAAATGATTCAGGCCAAAATAACGGGCCCGAAGCCTTTCCTGGGGCACATCCAGAATTTTAGAATAACTCTTCATCAGGGAAAAGGGCTGGTCGCAGAGGTTTAAAATGCGCTTATCATCCGGGAACATCTTATCAAGCCCCAGGGCTACAATGGCCGCAGGATTGGTATAGTTTAAGATCCAGGTATCCTTAGAATAGGAACGAACCTTTTCCACCATTTGTTTCATGGCCCCCAGGGATCGCATCCCGTAAGCAAATCCGCCCGGGCCGCAGGTTTCCTGACCAACCAGCCCATGGCGCAGGGGGATCTTTTCATCCAGGGAACGCATTTCCGTCTTTCCCACCCGCATCTGGCAGAAAATAAAATCAGTATCCCTGTATGCTTCATCCTCGTCCGTGGTGAACACCACCTGACATTCCGGATAGCGGCATTTCAGCACCAAACGGTCATAATCCTCCATCAATCCCATCCGTTCCTGATCTATATCATAGAAGATGATTTTTGAAAGGGGAAAACGCTCCTTATAATTTACCAGCGTACCCACAAGTGCAGGAACCCGGGAGCTTCCCGCTCCGGAAATCGTAATCACATGTTGCTTTCTCATGTTATTCTCCTTGTATTCTTAATAATGAAAGGGAATGCCGCAAATACTGCCACATCCCCTTATTTGAATAAATACTGCCCCTTTATTCGTCAGCTGCAGCTTTCCTATGGCCGCCCTTGTCTTCCGGCTCCAATGTTTTTCTTAATTTTTCCGCTCTTTTCAATGCCTTCTGAGCCATTTCCTCTGCAAGCACGCTGCAAAGTCCCGTATAATTTGCAGGATTGATCATGGATTTTAATTCATCTGCAGTAAACATGGAAGCCAGTGTTTCATCCTCAGTCAGCACATGGTAATAATCCTTTCCTTCCAGCTCCGCCTTCATTGCTTTTTCGTACATGAGCTCATGGGCCCTGTCCTTGCCGATCTTTTCAGCTACATGCATCATCACCAGCTCGCTGTTATCAAGGCCCTGATTTAAGTTTACATTTTTAAGCATCTGGTCCTTATTGACCTGTAAGGTGCGGCTCAACTCTTCCGCCCGGATCAGTACTTCGGCAGTCAGCTGAAGCCCTTCCTCCATGATGCCGTCAAACAACATATAAGAGCTGCTGTCTCCCTCAAACATCCGCACTGCAGAGTAAAGTCCAACAGCGGGAAGGGAGTAAAGCTTTTGTGAATTGGCGATGATCCCCTTGGACAGCTTTGGATTGATCTTCTGAGGCATAGTAGAGCTGCCGATGGTTCCGGGCGTAAAGGATTCGCTGACCTCTGAAAACTCTTCAATTCCGGTATAATAAACCTCTTCTGCCATTTTGTGAAAGGTATTGCACAGGAGGGCCAGGTTCATTAAATATTCCAGCTTCATCTGGCTCATGTTCCGGCTGGGTACCTCCATGGAACCCATGCCCAGCTTCCCTGCAACCCTCTCCTGAATTCTGCGGCCTGTAAGGCCTGAGGCGTGAAAGCCTCCTGCAGCCCCTCCCATCATGGCTACAAACACCCGCTTCTCGCATTCCTCCAGCCGTTCTAAGGAGGTGATCAGCTCGCTGATCCAGACGGAGACCTTATAGCCATAGGTGATGGGGATGGCATGCCTGCCATGGGTACGCCCTGCCATGACCGTATCCTTATGCTCATTGGCCAGCTTCCCTAAATTCTCCAGAATATCCGCAAGAAAGCTTTTGAAAACAGAGTTTACCTGCTTTACCATATAAAGCTGTGAGGTCTGCTGGATATTCTGGGTGGTGACCCCATAGTGGACATATTTTCCGCCATCTTCCTTACAGGCCTTTACCAGCACTTTTACAAAGGGGACAAACCCATGGCCAACCCTTGCTTTAATCCGCTCCATTTCCTCAAGGTCTAAGTCCTCAAACCGGACAGCTCCAATGTCCTTTGCAGCCTCCATGGGGATAAAGCCTTCCTCTGCCTGGGAAAGAGCCAGGGCAGCCTCCACCTTCAGCCACGTCTCATATCTGGCTGTTTCGCTTAACAGGTTTTTAATCCCCCTGTCATCCAGTTTACTCTTAGAATCATAGAAAGCTCTCATCGTACACCTCTTATTTTTTCATAGCATCGTCTACCGCATGACGGACAAATTCCACATGAGGCCCAAATACAACGTGAATATGATCCGTTGACGGGAAGAAAATACCCGCACAGCCGGAATCCTTGATTTTGATCTGATCTACCTTGGAAGGATCCTTTAAGTCAACCCGCAGACGGGAAATGCAGTTTTCCACAGTAAGGATATTGTCCCTGCCTCCCAGGCCTTTAATGACAATTTCAGCAATTGCCGGCCAGTTCTTTTCCTTCAGCAGAAGGCTTGCGGATTCTTCAATCTCAAATCCTTCCCGCCCCGGCGTTTCTAAATTAAATTTTACAATAAACCATTTAAACACAAAGTAGAACACAACAAAGTTTCCGATTCCTAAAAGAATGAGATTAAGCCAATGGGTATTTTCGTATAAAAGTCCAAAAATTCCAAAGTCAAAAATCGTACCGCGGATATATCCGATGGAAATGTGAAGCATCTGATAAGGAATGGAACCAATGCCGCTCATAACACAGTACAGAATGAACAGAGGCGGCGAAATAAACAGGAATGAAAATTCCAGGGGCTCTGTGATATTTCCTAAAAATGCGGTCAGACAGCAGGTGAGGATAACACCCTTTGCAATTTTTCTGTTTTTCAGATAAGAGGTTTGGTACATGGCCAGGCCCACAGCCGGTACACGGAACAAGGTTGTCAGCATCTGCGCACCTCCTAAATAGCTGGTAAGGGTGGGCATGAGCTGCCCCCAGTATTCGCTGCCGGGCCCTAAGTTGAACAGGACTTCATTGGTTGCATTTAAGATTCCCACATATTCGGTTCCGTTGATCATATAGGTTCCCCCTGCTTCGGTAAACCGGACCATTGAGGAGAGAACGTGATGTAAGCCAAAAGGAATCAATGCACGGTTTAAGGCATAATAAACGGCGTTTCCTATGTACGGTGTGGTAAAGATAAAGGAAATGCTGATAAGGAAATTGGTCAGCAGATTCCAGAACACCGGAATGATCAGACCGATTGGAATCATTAATCCAAAGGTGATGATGGGAATGGATTTCTTTCCTCCAAAGAATGCAAATGCAAGAGGAAGTTCCAGACGGTAAAACCGGTCAGCCACCTTGGCAGCCACTAAACCTGCGATTAAGCCCCCCAGCGCCTCGATCTTTAATGTCTGAATGCCAAGAACCATACCCTGCCCCACCTGGGCCGCAACTTCCGGGTCAGCCAGGGTCCCTGTCTGCTTTAAATAAACGCCCATTACTACATTCAGGGTCAAATACCCGACGACTGAGGAAAAGACTGCAATTCCTTTTTCATTTTTTGCCATGCCCTGGGCCACACCCATGGCAAACAGCAATGGAATATTGTTAAAAACAATGCTTGTAATGGTCTGTAAGCTGGATAAAACAAGCTTTAAAACCTGATTTCCCAAAAACGGGAATTTCTCTATCATGTAAGATTGCCCCAGCGCGCTGCAAATACCCATAACCATACCAATAGGTGCGAGAAGCGCGATTGGCAGAAGGAGAGACCGCCCAAATGTTTGGATGCTGTCTTTCCAGCTAGACTTTTTATTGCTCATATTTTTTTCCCTTCCTTTGTTATGACATTGTGGTTTTAGGCGCCTTTAAAACTGTGTTCATTATGGCAGATTCCATTAGTTGCTTCAAGGCAAAAAAATTACATTTTATTGTTGCGTTTAGTTGCCCTTAAATTTATAATAAAACCATTATTATTACAACAGTACAGGAGGAATCCATTATGGGATTAAGCTACAGCGATTTAAGCCTGCTTCGTTTTCTGCAAAAAAGGCAGCGCATTTCCTTATCAAAGGTTGCCCTGCAGTTTCAAAAGGATGAAATATCCATACGGCGTACCATTGAACGGATCAACCTCTTTTCCCCTAAGCCCCTGGTGGAAATACAAAAAGGCTTCTGCTTAAGCCGCTTAACCTACAAGGAATTTGTGGATTTTATCCAGCAGATCACAATGAACGACTATAGCAGCTCTTACATTGAGCGGATCCGCATCATGATTGTGACCGTTTTTTTTGGCGGCTATGTCAATGCTTCTTCCTTGTATGAATATTGGGGACTTTCCCTGACTACGAAAAAACAGGACACAGCCCATCTCCGCCAGCTTTTATCCAGACACGGCCTGTCCCTTGTGACCTTAAAGAAAAAAGGCCTTACAATTGAAGGGGATGAGCTGCAGTTAAGGTTTCTTGTGATCGACATCCTTCATCCTCTGCTGGAGTTTACGGCGGAAAACCGGATTGAAGCCCGTTACGCAAATACACCCCTGGAAAAACAAAGCTATGACCTGGCAAGCGCTTATTTACAGCCTGTGTCCAGCCAGGCAGTGGAGCAACTGAATTTCTTTTTAACAGAATACAACTTATCTTTGAACTATCCATCCAAGAAATTTCTTCTGCTGTTTATCTGTATCATGGAAATCCGGCCTGTTGACGAATCCATAAATTTTTGTTACCGGCTGCCCCTGGCTCCTCTTAATATGAGCTTCGTTGACGGCATCCGGGAAAACAAGCTGTACAATGTTGCTTTCAGCATGATGAATTTTTCCCGGAGCCTGGATTTTCCCTTTGACAAGCGCCTGTGGTATACCACTGAACAGTTTACAGAACAGGTGGTGAACCATTTAAAAACCCCCTTTACTGTTCAGGAGGAATTCATCAATGAGCTTTACAGTTATTTCTTCCGTGAAATCACGCTGAACCATTTTCATTGTACCTTTGTGGACAAGACCGTAGAAAATACAAGGGAACAGTTTTCAGACCTGTATGAAACCATTGGAAAATATGAAGTGTACTTTAAGGCCTCCTATAATTTTTCCTTTCTGGACGAACACCTTTCCACCCTGACCCTGCTGGTACAAAAGCACATCCTTCGAAACCGAACCGTAAACCGTCATTATAAAAAAGTTGTGGTGATGACCAGCATTAACTTTGAACGGGTGAGTTTTTTTCTGGAACAGACCAAAGAGTATGTGGAGCTTCAATGGATGGGCACCCTGAATATTAATGAGATCCATAAGCTGAAGGATATGGATTATGACTACATCTTTTGCTTTTCATCCCGGATCTTTAATATTCTCCACAGTCAAAATCTTCCTGTCATCCGCATGAATTTCTTTGTGGACAGCAGCGACATGAAAACCCTTTTAACACATGGTTTCTCCACACGGAAGCACCGCTTCCTGACCGCCAGCTTTGTATCGGAAATAGGAGGAAAAAGTGAGCCTGAGATGGAGGCTTATTTGAAGGAGAATTATGGGGATTATTTTGTGTAGGAAAAATGAAGCGGGAAGATTCCCTGACGGGAAAATAAAAAAGCACCTGACCTTATTTATGATGAATGATGTAAAAATTCATCACAGACAAAGTCAGGTGCTTTCTAAATCCCTAGAGCAATTCCTCTATAGGCTCTCCGATCATATCCCCAGCTTTATGCAAGCCGAAATTATCCAACACAGTCGCTCCAATCACTGCAAAGGTGTTCTGTTCCTTTAATTCTCCACAACTGTCATAAGACGGCGAATAAGCCAGGAACGGCACCTTTTCCTTTGTATGGTCGCTTCCCTTAAAGGTAGGATCATTGCCATGATCTGCCGTAATCAGCAGCAGATCGTCTTCCTTTAAGAGCGGAAGAAGCTCTCCCAGCTTTTCATCAAACCGTTCCAGCTCCGCACCATAACCTAAGGGATCCCGGCGGTGTCCCCAGAGAGCGTCAAAATCCACCAGATTCACAAAGCACAATCCGTTAAAATCCTTCTCAGCGATTTCTATGGTCTGCTCCATACCATGAACACTGCTTTGGGACTTGTTGCCTTCCGTAAGCCCTTCGCCGTCAAAGATATCAAAGATCTTTCCTACGCTGATCACATCCAGGCCTGCGTCCTTTAATATATTAAGGGCAGTGGCGCCAAAGGGTTTTAACGCATAATCATGACGGTTGGGGGTTCTTTTAAACTCGCCCTTTTTCATACCAACATAAGGCCTTGCAATGACTCTGCCCACCTTCCACTCATCCCTTAAGGTAAGCTCCCTTGCAATCTCACAGCAGCGGTAAAGCTCCTGCAGGCCAAAGGTATCCTCATTGGCACAAATCTGTAAAACCGAGTCAGCAGAAGTATAAACAATCATGTCACCGGTGGCAATCTGATGCTCACCCAGTTCATCCATGATTTCCGTACCGCTGGCAGATTTATTTCCTACGATCTTATGTCCGGTGCGTTTTTCCAGTTCATCTAACAATTCCTTTGGAAAGCCTGTTTCCGTAAATGTCTGGAAAGGCTTTGTAATGTAAAGCCCCATCATTTCCCAATGGCCTGTCATGGTGTCTTTTCCCACACTGGCTTCATTCAGCTTTCCATAGTATGCTCTGGGTTTTGTCACCGGCTTTACATGGTTTAAGGAGCACAGATTCCCCAAACCAAGCTTTTCCAGATTAGGCAGGTTAAGATGCTCCACACTGGCATCAATATGCCCCAGGGTATTGCTGCCTTCATCACCGTACTCAGCGGCATTATCCATAGCTCCTATTCCTAAAGAATCAATTACAATTACAAAAATACGTTTAAATCGTTTCATATTCCCTCCCTGCAGATTGATTGCATCAGTCAGTTCCTTACAGCCGCAAACGGTTACCGTTCCATTATATACACGCTCCCAGGGCAATCCTGATCATGTTATGAAAGCTTGTCTGCCTGTCCTGGGCAGAGACTTCTTCCTTGGAAAAGACCGTATCGGAAATCGTCAAAATAGTTGCAGCTTGTTTTCCGGTTATATTTGCATTGTGGAACAGGGCAAAGCTCTCCATTTCTCCACAAATCACGTGATACTTTTTATGCAGTTCCTCATTGGAGTTTACCCCTGCCTCATAATAAAATACATCGCTGGAATGGATCACTCCTTCATGCACTTTTATCTGCTGCCTGTCTGCGCTGGCTTTTATTTTTTCTATCAGCTCCTGACTGGGTTTAATAAAATCTCCTGTAAAACCGCTCTGTTCCCTGGCAAAGGTGCTCTTAGTACAGGCTCCGCTTCCGACGACGATTTCCTGAAGGCCTATTTCCCTGGAATAGCTGACAGAAGAGCCTACCCGGATAATGGAATCCACATCATAAAACTTAAATAGTTCATAGGAATAAATCCCCATGCTGGGCATGCCCATTCCGCTGCCCATTACGGTTATTCTTTTTCCCTGATAAGTTCCCGTATAGGCAAGCATATTGCGGATGTTGTTTACTAAGAGGACATCCTCTAAATATTCATCGGCAATGAACTTTGCTCTTAAAGGGTCTCCCGGCATCAATACAGTACCGGCAATTTGATTTTTTTCAGCTATGTTATGAGGTGTTGGCATAATCTTTCTCCTTTTCATCCGCTTACAGCCATGGTATAGAAAATCCACCCTTATCTGCTGCTATTATTTTATTCAGTCATTCTCTGTCTGACTCATGATATTTTAAAAATAGGATCAAGACAATCATCATACAGTACCAAAAACGCTTGTAAGGACGCAATTTAAAGCTTGGCTGTTGCAAATTCATTCATAAAATTTTATTTGAAAGCTTCAAACATGCTCATTGATCACCGGTTTTATATCCCTGCCGCTTCAAAACCGGCAGCCGGTTTCAAACACAAGCCGGAGCTGTAAGATATACCATCAATATATCCCACACCACCGGCACTGTATTCAACATAGGATCATTTGAGCGTATCTTTCATCCTTTATTATACAATTTTGTAGAATTTTTGCAATCTTTTTCTCCGTTTTCTATAAATATTACATACGTATCCCTTTGATATTTACATTGTACCGTAGGTTGTATTGGCAATCACCTTTACATTCAGAATAATGCATGCGCTCAATACAGGGAGTATTGCTGTTTACTTTTTAGTTTATGATCCCGCCGGATCATATCCCACCACAGTCCAGATTCCGGTATCGTCCTGGCGGACAAGGCGCTTTAAATAAACATACCTGGCAATGGATTTGTCATCCTCAATTTCTGCAATGGCATCAATCCCATTATTTGAAATGATTTTGATATTCTCATAAGCAATGGGATAATCTCCCACAATGCCATCCGGTGACAACAGCAGGCTTGCAAATACCTGGGATACAAAAACCGGATCCAGTTTCCACGGAGAATGGCCTGCATCAACGCTCTTTTGTTCATTTTCTTCCGCTGACCGGTCTACTGAAACCTTGATCTGCGGCTCTCCTGCATCCTCAGTGCTTACCGGAACTACCACCTTTCCTTTGGACAGGCCCTCAGCAAAGACAGATAATTTTTCCAGTGATAAATCTCCAAGTATACAGTATTCCATACCATCCTCCTGCCAGCGGATAGATCTGGTTGGTTCTGCGGTTATGATTTCAGCTTCGTTATCATTCACAGATCCAAGAATTGCCATGGAGGACGGCACAAGCTTTTCTGATGTTTTTGTCTGGGTCAGGAGAATGGTATCCGCCGAATCTCCGGCTGAATAATATAGCTTTACGGCTGCACGGTCTTTTTCAACCGTGATCCGATCCAGTGTATACCCTGCCGCTGCCTGCTCAGGAAGCTTGGGCACAAAACCGGCCATCCTTTCTGCTTCTTCAAGGGAAGCCACTTCCTGCTCCGTATTGGCATCAACTTCTTCGTACCCTTCCGGCACATGATAGGCAAGAAGGTTCTGGGGAATTTCATCCATAAATTCCATTGAGGCATATTCCGCCTTGATCTGGATCCCATTCTGCATTGCTGAGACTCTTTGCAAAGGCAGGTCTGTCTCAGCATCAACCCACAGAAAATATGGATCTCCACCATCCGGAGTAATTTGAAGCTTTGTTGCTGTTCTTCCATTAACGGTTTCTATGCCCACTTCTTTGACCGTCTGCGCCTTTGTAACATTATTGATTTCATTGCCAAGTTCAAAGGTAAAGCGGGAAGCATCTGGAAATGCCGGCAAAAGGTAAGCGGCTTTTTCCTCGGGCCGGAGCTGCCACTTCTGTTCCCCGTTGTTGGCAGTTATGGTTCCTTTTGAAGTCCCCTCAAGATCTGCGATATAGTAATTTCCTTTCTTATCCGCCCATACCTCCCTTTTTGACTGGGTTATGGTTTCTCCTAATCCATTGGTCTCGCTCACTTCTATGATTCCATGATAGGCCTGGATTTTTTTCATTGCATGTTCCATTGCATATACAATCCCTGCATCCCTATTGGGAAGAAAATAATATGCGGTGAGGAAAAGCAGTATGGCAGCTGCAGCTGACGTGCAAATCAGCGCATATCTTCTGATCCGGTTCCTTTTGGGTTTTTCTCTTCCCGTCAGGGAATTCACAAGACGCTGCTGGAACAAATCATCCGGATATTCCACTTCCTTGAGAAGCCTTACTTTTCTTACGGTTGCAAGCAGGATCTCATCCTCTCTTTCTTCCTCCTGAAATCTGTTTTTATGTTCTCCCGGCCTTTTACCGGCATTCAGATTATCAATATATTGAGACAGCTTCCTTTCATCCATTCTTATCTTTCCTCCTTACCCTGTACTGTTTCCAGTATCCTGGCCAGGGCTTTCACCGCGCGCAGCTGCAAAACACGAACAGCTCCTTCTTTCTTCTGCATCAGCCTGGCAGTTTCAGCCACTGTATAACCTTTTATAATCCTTAATTCAATAACCGTCTGCTGTTCTCTGGTCAGACAGCTCATGGCCTCTTCTATCCGGTTCTTCTCAGTCAGCGAATCTGTAAAATCCTCCAGGGCCATTTCCTCAGGATTCACATCCTCTATGTTGACGCTGCTGCTCTGCCGCTTTTTCGCCCTCCATTGATCGCGAATAACATTCATTGCTATAAACTTTAAATATTTTCTGCATTCAAGGATATTCACATCATTCCTGTTGAGAAAAGAAATCGCTTTCACATAGGTTTCCTGTGTTATATCCTCTGCTTCTTCCCGGTTTTGGACTTTATAATAAATGAAGCTGTACAGCTCCCGCCAGGTATCCGCGCAAAGTTTTTCAATCATTTCACTGTTGTCCTGTTTATTCCTCATTCCTGCCTCCATACTGCTGCAACATGGCATCCTATATGTTCAATAGCTATTGTAATCCGGATTACTATACGTACATACATAAAGACGCTCAACGCCTATGAAATGTTACGCATTGATTTTATTTTTTATAAAATACTATATGCTAAAATATTTTATTTATAATTTTCAACGCTTTTCCATGTCCTGATTCTCAAGTGTTATTTTAGAATTCTGCCGCGGATTTCTTAAACTATTATGGTCGGATAAACGATATTAGCGTCAGAAACAAACTGCCAAGGCAATTCTCCCATCTAAAGAATAATCGAATCCACGGAGATATAATTTCCCCGGGAACTCAAGAGTTCTATCCTTATTTCAAAGATCACCAGCAATATGCTCCCCTTAGGATCAGGCTGCTTATACTGCCTGATCCTTACGATTATTAGTTAATTTTTGCACAAAGCATCGCTTTTCTTTTGCAATATCGCTTATACTTGCTTCATCGTTGACAAAAGCTATGGGAAGAATTAAGATGTTTGGAATTATAAGTAATTGGAATTTGTATAAGCCGTGTCAGATGAAGCTCAGTCCACTTATAAAATAGTGTTTAACTTCACAGATGAGACTGTTCTTGTTACAGATAAAATTGAATTAAGGAAACACCGGGATACGGAAAAATGAAAATTTTGCAGGTGAAGATATGAAAATACGTGATGAATACACTTGTCCTTTGGAATTGACCCATGATATTACAAAAGGCAAATGGAAACCAATCATCTTATGGCAGCTGGGCAAGGGCGTTATGTCCTTGTCTCAGCTTGAAAAAGATATTAAAGGCATCAGTCAAAAAATGCTTCTTGAACAGTTAAAAGAGCTGTTGGATTATGGAATGATAGACAAGCATTCTTTTGAAGGATATCCGCTAAAAGTTGAATATTATTTGACCCAACGGGGCGAACGATTATTGGATGCTGTTACAATCATGCAAAGCATAGGCATTGACATTATGAAAGAAAATAATATGACTGATTTTTTAAAAGAAAACGGTTTTATCCACTGACCATACCCACAAAAATGTGTGTAATTTACTGTCTGGTTCTTATGTGCTATAATTTTCCCATAAATAAACCAGGAGGAATCTGAAATGATGAGGGATGCAGAGAAAACCATCGGCAATTTAATTGACAAGCAGGGCGTTTCGTTTATAAGTTCATTGGATGATGAGGGATTTCCCAACACAAAAGCAATGCTGCCGCCCAGAAAGCGGGTTGGAATTAAGACCTTTTATTTTTCTACAAATACATCTTCCATGCGGGTCAAACAATTCCAGGAGAACCCAAAAGCATGTATCTACTTTTGCGATAAGCGGTTTTTTCGGGGAGTTATGCTAAGGGGGACAATGGAAGTTTTAGAAGATGCAGCCAGCAAGGAAATGATCTGGCAAAAGCGCGATACCATGTATTATCCTCAAGGTGTTACTGATCCGGACTATTGTGTTCTGAAGTTTACTGCCCAAAAAGGGAGGTTCTATTCCAATTTCAGTTCTGAAAGCTTTATGATTGAATAAACTTTTTCGCAAATCCGTTCCCAGTCAAGTGGAGACTGCCAATGGAATAAAGAAAATCATGCCGGAAGTATTATAAGTCCGTAAAATCATAAAAAAAGAGCCAGCTAAAACTATTATTTTAGCTGGCCCCTTTATTAATATCGTTTTTTATTTTCCGTTCAAAACTGCCGGAGATCCCTATCTCTTCACGATATTTGGATATCACTCTCCGTGAAAGACCATACCCCTTTTCCCTGAGTAATTCTGCAAGCTTTGAATCACTATATGGTTTTTCTTTATTCTCTTCATCCACAAGTTGGCGTATCAATTGTTTTATGCCATCCGAATTAATCAAACTGCCTTCACTTGTGGGAACCGGTGCGGAAAACAGGTTTTTCATCAGAATACAGCCTGCCGGAAACTGAAGATATTTGTCCTTGACAGCGCGGCTTATGGTGGAAATACTAACCGACAGCTTTTCTGACATCTGTGTCATGGTGCATGGGTTAAGTTTACCTGAATACCGGAAAAACTCATCCTGTTCTTCCAGTATTGCATTTGTTATTTGAATAATAGTCTTACGCCTCTGTTCAACTGCATGAATCAGAAACCTTGCCCGCTCCAGCTTTTTCTTAAAGTATTCAAACAGCTCCGGCTCTTTTGCTTCCGCCATCATCCGGAGGTAATAATCATTTAACTGATAGTTCCCGCACCAATTATCATTGATTTCTATATTCCATTTCCCATCCGGGTCCATAGTAACCATAACATCAGGAATGATGTATTGCTTTTTGCTCTCTCCAAACCCTTGTAAGGGTCTTGGATTTAAGGTACTGATGAGGGCGGCATATCTCCTTGCCTGCGCGGATGAGATATTCAATGCACGGGTGATGGAACTTATCTTTCCCTGAGATATGTCCGCTAAATGATGGGAAATAATATAATTCAGATTTTCATCATCCAGCCCCAGTATTTCAGTCTGAATTAATAAGCATTCCGCCAGATTCTTAGAAAAGATACCCTTTGGCTCCAGCCTTTTCAGATCCCGTAAACAGCGTTGGATGATCTGCCCATTTACACCGGTCAGCCGGGCAATCTCCGGAACCTCCAGATCCATAAACCCATTGCTGTCCAGGCTCTGAATTAAAAAGTCTATGATTTTTAATTGTTTATCTGAGTAACGGTCTAACTCCAGCTGCTCATAAATACAGGTATAAATACTTTTCGTATCTGAAGTATCCAACGCCTGATCCCTTCTCCCACTGTCTTCTTCATAAAACTCCTGGGTATTCTTTAAGGGGCTGAAGTAATTTGAATGATACCACGCCTGATACTCTTCCTGTGTATAAGATTCCGTTCCGGCATTTGTTTGTTCCAGCAGAGGATTTTCCATATATTCATTTTCCATGTACCGGCTTAGCTCACAATTGCATAATCCAAGTAATTCCAAAGAAGATATCTGGTTTTGAGACAGTAACTGCCGTTGTTCAACAGTTAATTTCTGTTTCATGGCAACCTCCCTGTTTATCCGGTGTATTTACTTATTGCCATTGCATTGCAAATACTATATTATCTGAGTATACTATAAAGCAAAATCCATATCAACTTTAATATTCCCTGTGTATCTGAAACAATAAGCGGATTACCCCTGCCCCATAATCAACGAGTTTGCAGAAGCAGGGAATACCGTTATTGTATTGACATTTTTCTAATCCGGTAGTACTATTAATATTAATTGAATAACAATCTTCAGGGCAGGGCGAAATTCCCTACCGGTGGTAAAGCCCACGAGCCGCAAGGCATGATTCGGTGAAACTCCGAGGCCGACAGTAAAGTCTGGATAAAAAGAAGATGTACAGTATCCGTGTCTTTTCACACGCCAGCTGATATTTCCACTCTGAAATGAATCATCATTTCAGAGTTTTTTTATTGGCGACCGTGTAGATTGATGCATTAAAGGGGCTGTTGCAAAATAAGTGAACTATCACTTATGGAGCAATGGCTCCCTTTCTGTGTAAA
>CABJBM010000027.1 GCA_902363835.1 Lachnospiraceae bacterium | reverse complement strand
TTTACCTACACAGAAAGAGGGTGTCACTCCATCACTTCATTTTGGTGATTTTGCGACACCCCCTCAGGAGAATCGGGGCAGGAAGAAAACATAGGAGAGGATTCGAAAGAGCAGGCCCCTGCCGAGGCAACTTCCAGTTCGGCGCTTCAAATATGTAAGACACAGGAAGATCCGAAAGGGATAGAAATTGTTGAAACCACTGTTTCCATACCCGTGACATGGGAAGCTGAACCGGAATTTGACGGCGAGACACCGGGCAGCTATGTCTTTGCACCTGAACTGACGTCGGAATACACCCTGTCAAGGGACGCAGAGATTCCGGTAATTACCGTGACAGTAAAGAATTCCGCAATATCAGCCAGGACTGTAGGGACAATAATGACACTGGCAAGCGGAACCGACTGGTCGCTGGATGAGGAAGGTACGCTTACTATTTTAAGCAATATGGGTATGTCGGCCTGCAGTGGATACTTATTCTCACATAAGGATGATGCAGCACGGGTAAAAGAAGTTATGATTGAGAACCGCGTAACAAATATCTCTGCATTTTATGGCTGTACAAATATGACACAAATAACAATCCCCGATTCGGTGACAAGCATTGGGCAGCAGGCCTTTAGAGACTGTACCTCTCTGGAAAGCGTCACGCTTCCTCCGGCGCTGACAACGATTGAAGTGCAGATGTTTCAGGGGTGCAGTTCTCTCAGCAGTATTACCATTCCCGAATCTGTAACGCGTATTGGCAATTATGCCTTTGACGGCTGTTCTTCCCTGACACAGATCACCATTCCGGATTCTGTGGAAAATGTTAATGTGGCAGCCTTTAATGCCTGCACCGGGCTGACTGAGGTTACTTTTGAAAATGCAGTACCACCCACAATAGGGGCTAATATCTTTAATGGCTGCAGCAAACTTAAAGCAATTTATGTGCCGGCTGACAGTACGGATGCATATAAGACGGCAGCAAATATGTCAAGCTACGCCAGTAAGATTAATCCGATTGTCATTGATACCGGCTGGATGCTGGATGATGCTGGAAAACTGACGATTAAAAGCGATGCAGGCATGGCAAACTGGAGTTCCATCTACCTGTCTGATGAAGTCAGAAGTGCTGTAAAAACAGTTGACATTCAGAGTGGTGTAAAAAGCATTGGTGATCTTGCATTTTACAATTGCAGTTCACTAATTGAGATTGAAATTCCCGACAGTGTAGAAAGCATTGGAGTTAATGCTTTTTATAACTGCAGCTCATTGACATCAATTGAAATACCAAGGGGTGTGGAAACCATTGATGAGTATGTGTTTGCTACATGCAAAGCCTTGCAAACGGTAACATTTGAAGGTGAAACGCCTCCAGCGGCAGGCACTCAAATTTTTTACGGCTGCAGCAATCTTGAAGTGATTTACGTACCGGCAGGCAGTGGGGACGCCTATAAAGCCATTCCCAACCTTGCTATATACGAGCATTTGATTTTTGAGCTGAAGACGGCAGTGAGCAACACATCCGGTACGGGCAGTGTGACCTACAACGGCACCCTCATAGACCTTACCTCAGTATCCGGTTTGTTCCTTGTAGATTCTAACGCCGGTGCAAGAACTTATACCGTTGAATCCGGCGGTACCGGTACAGGAACAATTTCTGGAAGCAGCCTCACTGTCACCAGGGCCGGAACGATCAGAATCGGTCTGGAAACAGCGGAGACTGATACACATCAGGCCGGTTTCATGGTAATTGCCGCACTTACTGTGGCCAAAGGAGTGCAGAGTGCCCCTTCTGGACTTGGTAAGGCAGATGCAGCGATTTATGGAGGAAGCGACGGAAAAATCACCGGTCTGGCCGCCAACACGAATTATGAGTACAAAAGGAACGGCGGTTCCTATTGCGAAGTAGCTTCCAATGCTTCCGGTGAAATCACCGGACTGAGTGCAGGTTCCTATGCAGTGCGTTTCACGGAAAATGATCTGTACAATGCAAGTCCGGATTCAACGGAGATCATAATTGAACAGGCTGCCCGGCAGAGCAGCGCCAAAGATGTGGCAGGCATAACGGTTCCAGATAACGCCACGATCACCGGTACAACCATCACCGCTACTGTTGCAAACAGCATAACCAGCCAGACAATCAATCTTACGGTAGGTGCAGGTGCGACATGGAAGCTGTACAGTGATGCCGGCTGCCGGAATGAAATCTTAAATAAAACCATGGCCCTGAGCACAGGCGCAAATACTGCTTATGTGGAAGTGACGGCTCAGGACGGTACGGTGCAGATTTATATTCTCACCATCACACGTCAGAGCAGCTCCGGAGAAAGGTCTCACGATAATGGTTCTGATGGAAGTGATTCCAATGGAAGTTCCGCTTCAACATCATCCCTAAAGCCCACGGCACCGGTTACCGGTACTGCAGAAAATAAAGCCGCCGTGGACAACAATGGCAATGCCAGTACAACTCTGACAGATAAAAACATCACGGAGGCCATTGCAGCTGCCGCAGTAAACGCTGCAAAGCAAGGCAGGAACGTTGGGGAGATCACGGTTTCCATTAACGTTTCCATGGGAGGAAAGGACGCGAACACTGTTACTGTGAACCTGCCCCAAACCACCCAGCAGCAGATCATAAGCAATAAAATTGCTGCTGTAGAGCTGACCATTGACCGCCCGGATATTGTCATGGGACTGAATAATGCCGCAATTGCCGAAATGAACAAACAGGCCAATGCGGACGTACAGCTGACCGCCACAAAAATAGACAATGCAGAGCTGGGTACAGCGGCAAAGAACGCCATCGGCAGCCGTCCTGCCTTTGATCTTAAAGCAAGTTATCAAAGCGGCATGGGAAGTGTGACGGACTTTGGCAAAGGCACCGTTTATGTGAGCATTCCGTATATCCCTGCCCAAAACGAGGAGATTGGGTACTTGTACGCAGTATATGTGGACAATAAGGGAAATGTCAGCCGTGTTCCTGGTTCGGCCTATGATGTTAACAGCCAAAGTATTATTTTTGCTACCAACCACTTTTCCGTGTATGGTGTCAGCTACACCGGCCCTGCCGCCCAGTTTACTGACGTTTCCTCCCATTGGGCAAAGGGGAGTATTGACTATGTGGCGGGACGCGGATTACTGACCGAAACTTCAAAAAATACGTTTTCTCCTGACGCCGCCATGACACGGGGGATGCTGGTAACAGCTCTCGGAAGATTGGCCGGTGTGGAGGAAAAGAATTACAAAACCAACAGCTTCACGGATGTGAAGGTGGACAATACCTATCGTCCTTATATTGAATGGGCGTATAGTAAGGGAATCATTCAAGGCATGGGCAACAGCAAGTTTGCACCTGACAGGGCAGTAACTCGTGAAGAAACCGCAGCGATTCTTGCAAACTATGCAAAAGCAGCCGGCTATACTCTGCCGGCAATCCGTGAAGCAGTGGTTTATGGGGATGCCTCCGCCATTGGAACCAGCTATAGTTCTGCAGTTACGGCCATGCAGCAGGAAGGTGTTATGATGGGAGGCAAGGACAATAAATTTAATCCCAAGTCCAGTGCTACCCGTGCAGAGTTTTCCGCCATGCTGCACCGGTATATCAAGCTGACCATTAATCCTGCAACTGCCCAGGGCTGGGCGCTGAATGATGCCGGGCAGTATTTGTACTATAAGGCTGGCAAAGCCCTCACCGGTTTTTGGGAGCTTGGTACGAATGGGAACAACAAGACCTATTATTTTGCAGAAGACGGCATCATGGCCGGCGGGAAGTGGCTTCAGATCGGCGGCAAATGGTATTACTTCAATGCCGATGGCAGTCTTGAAAAAGGTACCAGGGTTGACGGATATGAGGTAGATGAAAACGGTGTAAGGAAAACGACATAAGGGAAGCAAAGGAGCTTGCCCTCTTTCAAAGGGGAGCAGGCTCCTTTCAGTTTTTAAAGAAAGGAGGTGATGGATACGAATTTTATATTTAAAGAGAATCATTACAGATTGTTGTTTGAAAACAGCATGGATGCCATATTAATTACCACAGCGTCGGGTGAAATCTGCCGGGCAAACCCGGAAGCCTGCAAACTATTTGAAAAAACCGAAGAAGAATTGTGCATGGGTGGCCGTGCTGCTATTGTTGATTTGGGCGACCCCAAGGCAGCGTTTGCAATGAGAGAAAAAAACAAGTTAGGATCAACAAGAGTGGAGCTGACATTCATAAAACGCAATGGAAGTAAGTTCCTGGCAGAATGTACGTCGTCAATCTTTAAAGATGAAGAAGGAGTTACTCTTATGGCAATGACTTTCCGGGATATCACTTCCTATAAAAACAGCGTGGAAAATCTTATAAGAAGCAATGAAGAAATTATTTTTCTTGCAACGTTTGATTATCTGACGGGGGCTTTTAACCGGGGCAGCTTTATTCAGAAGTTAAAAGCAGAGATAGAAAGAACGCATTTCGGAAAGACCAAAATGTCATTGCTTTTAATTGATATAGATTTCTTTAAGCAGATCAATGACCAGCATGGTCATCTTGGAGGAGATATTATCCTAAAGCATTTTACAGAGTGTGCACAGTCCAGGCTGCGTTTCCATGATTTTTTAGGAAGGCTTGGGGGCGATGAGTTTGTAGTATGCCTTACTAATACGGTGTTATCAGAGGCAGCAGGAATTGCCGAACAGCTGAGAATGGCTGTGGAGGAGTTAAAGATCTACTATAATTCTACTTTGATAAGGATTACAATTAGCATTGGAGTTGCTCAATATAAGTTAGAAATGGGCACGGATACGGATGCTTTTATATCAAAAGCAGATGAATACCTGTACCGGGCAAAAGCAAATCGGAACTGTATTGTAAGTGAAGAATAGCAGGATAGAAGAAATCCTCAGCAATTTATGAGGGGGTATTTGTAATTAAAAAGATAAGGGTGATTTTATATTGGGATAGTATGGGGTTATGTTTTTCAAAATGAAAAGCATGGCCTTTTTATTTTGAAAAGGAAAAAAGTTAAGAATCCATCCCGGAATTGATATTGCAGAGCTTTGAGCGGGCATTTGAAATAGAATAAACTTTGTAATAAAAAATTTTCATATTTCCATCTTATTATATTGCATAAAAAAGCAGTTTTATCAAAGTTGTAAAACCGTTTTTATTTCATATATGAATAGTTTACTTCAATTTGATGGAAGTTTATGTTAAGATGTTATGGTTAATAATCGGAAGATAAGCCGGATTATAAATGGAGGAAAAATATGCAGGCACCAATACAGGGTCTATCTACACAGGATGTAATGGAACGAAAAGCGCGCGGAGATTTTGGAAATAAGCCAAGTCCCATTACAAAAACCAAAGCACAAATATTTAAAGAAAACTTTTTTACATTATTCAATTTGCTCAATTTTATAATTGCAGCATTGCTTTTTGCTGTGGGAGCTTATTCCAATATGTTTTTTATTGTGATTATCATGCTCAATATCGGGATCGGGATTATACAGGAACTAAAAGCAAAAAAGCTTATAGATGAGCTGTCGATCCTAAACCGGCCAAAGGCAAAAGTGGTAAGAGACAGCAGGGAGATTGTCATTGAAATTGAAGACATTGTTATAGATGATGTGATGGTGCTGGAAAGCGGACATCAAATTTGCAATGATGGCATTGTGCTCGAGGGTATGGCAGAAGTCAATGAATCACTGCTAACCGGCGAAAGCGATACTATTTTAAAAACAGAGGGCAGCGAGCTTTATTCCGGAAGCTTTGTCGTTACAGGAAAATGTTTTGCAAAAACAACTCACGTTGGCAGTGAGAATTATGCTATGAAACTCACGGAGGAAGCGAAAAAATCAAAGAGGATAACATCTGAACTTCTGGGTTCCATGAAAAAGGTGACCCGCTTAACAAGCTTTCTTATTGTACCGTTGGGGGTTCTGTTGTTTCTTGAGGCGATCATGCTCAGGCAGGTATTGGTTTCGGAGGCTGTTGTATCCTCCTCGGCGGCACTTTTGGGGATGCTTCCCAAAGGATTGGTGCTCCTGATTGCCGTTTCTCTTGCAAACGGTGTTATCCGCCTTGCCAAGATGAAGATTCTGGTTCAGAATATCTATTCCCTGGAAACACTGGCCCATGTGGATATTCTGTGCCTTGATAAAACGGGAACCATCACAGACGGTAAGATGAAAGTTAAGGAAGTGATTCCGTTAACGGATTTCCCGCAAGAAAAACTGTCGCCGCTGGTTCAGTCTTATCTTGCTGCCAGCGATGATAATAACGCAACTTTTCAGGCTCTTCAAGAGTATTTCGGAACAAATCCCGTGTACCAGCAGGCATATAAAATTCCATTTTCCTCACTTCGGAAATGGGGAGCGGTCAGCTTTAACTCTGCAGGAACCGTATTCATCGGTGCGGCGGAGCGGATTATGAAGGTCTTGCCTGCATCTGCAGAACAGCAGATTGAAAAGGGCTACCGCGCTGTTGTAATAGGCTTTTACAATGATAAATGGGAAAATGAAAAGGAACTGCCGGATGAGATTGAACCGCTGTGCACCGTGATTCTGTCAGATAATATCCGGAAAAACACTGCGGAAACACTGGAGTATTTCCGCAAAGAAGGCGTTGAGGTAAAAATTATTTCTGGTGATCATGTCAAAACCGTGTCAATGGTCGCGCAGAAAGCGGGATTAGAGAAATGGGAAAACGCGGTTGATTTGTCCTCCTTTGGAGAGAATGCGGATTATGACAGCATATGCAGGAACTATACCGTGTTTGCCCGGGTAACACCGAAACAAAAGCAGTTGCTTGTGATGGCAATGAAGCGTGCAGGACATCAGGTGGCGATGACCGGTGACGGTGTGAATGATCTTTTGGCCCTTAAAGAAGCAGATTGTTCTATTGCCATAGCTGAAGGCAGTGATGCCAGCCGCCAGATTTCACAGATTGTTTTGTTGGAATCAGATTTTGCAAATTTGCCCCAAGTGCTGTTGGAAGGAAGAAAAGTGATTCATAATGTGACCAGAACAGCAGGGGTATTCTTTATTAAGACGATCTATTCTTTGCTCCTGTCTCTTTTCTTTCTGCTGCTGAATATGCCTTTTCCCTTTATTCCAATTCAGATAACCCTGGTTGATGCCTTTATTGAAGCATATCCATCGTTTCTGACGATTTTTGAATCGGATACAAAGAGAATCCACGGTTCTTTCTTAAGGACAGCATTGGCAAATGCAGCACCGTTTGCTTTGACAATTACAGCTGGAATCATTTTTATCAGCCTTACCTCACCGTTTGATACACAGCAAAGGCAGACGGTGATGTTCATTCTTTTGATTCTGGTATCCATTCTGTCGGTTATTAAAAGCTGTATTCCATTTACAAAGCTGCGTGTATTTATTTGCGTAACAATGGTGCTTGGGGTGTTTGGTGCACTGTGGATACTGCCGCAGTTGTTTGAAATTTCCGCCGTGACAACGGGGATGCTGTTTTATATAGGTAAAGTCTTTGTTGGACTCTTGCTTTTTCTGATGCTTCTGGCCTATATAAAAAAGAATATGGAGAAACGTCATTCTTCAGATAAATCTGAGGGCATGGAATAGAAACACAACAGCAAACTGGCCTTGACATGATTGTCAAG
Organism: Lachnospiraceae bacterium; assembly: GCA_902363835.1. Taxonomy (GTDB): domain Bacteria; phylum Bacillota; class Clostridia; order Lachnospirales; family Lachnospiraceae; genus Lacrimispora. The sequence goes on along the minus strand of CABJBM010000027.1, from coordinate 73,808 downwards.
GCCAGTTTATTGAAAGCTTATATCATTCCAGCTTTATCAATCAATATTAAGCGGCTTACTGTCATCGGCCACCCGCAGCATGCGGTAACCAACGCCGATATGGGTTTGAATATATTTGGGCTGTGAAGATTTTTTTTCAATTTTCTTCCGCAGGGTTGCCATAAAAACCCGCAGAGCTGGAATGTCGTTGGTGTAGTTCCCCCAAATCTCATGTAAAATATAATTATGGGTCAGAACCTTACCCACATTCTTAGCAAGCAGACAGATCAGCTTATATTCAATTGGGGTTAAATGGATTTCTTCTTCGTCCAGCCAGACGCAGCCTGCGGCATAGTCTATTTTAAGACTGCCGTTTATGAAAACGGTGGAATCCTTTAGCAGCTTATCACTGTCATAGCGGATGCGCCGCAGACTGACACGAAGTCTTGCCAGAAGCTCTTCAACGCTGAAAGGCTTAGTCAGATAATCATCTGCGCCGGCATCAAGGGCGTCGATTTTATCCCTGTCCTCACTGCGGGCACTGACTACAATGATCGGAATATTTGACCATGTGCGCACCCTTTTAATGACGCTGATCCCGTCTATATCCGGCAAACCCAAGTCCAAAATCATGATATCCGGCTGCTTTGAAACTGCCTCCAGAATGGATGCTTCTCCGGTTTGCGCGGTATGATACTGATATCCCTGTGTTTCCAGTGTTGTTGTAATTAAATTGCGGATCGGCTTATCGTCCTCAACCACAAGAATTAAAGGTTTATTCATTAACATTTACCTCCTCTGCCTGCAGGGTAAAGCAAAACGTTGTACCCTGAGGGAGATTATCTTTCACATAAATTGTTCCGCCATGGGCCAGGATAATGGATTTGCATAAGGAAAGCCCCAAACCTAATCCCCGGCGCCCATCCCCGCGGATGTTGTCCGCCGTGTAAAACATGTCAAACAGCCTGGCCTTTGCTTCCTCTGATATGCCCGGACCGTCATCGGATATTTCCACAAGCACCATCTGCTTTTCCCGTCTTGCTGAGAGGGTGATATGAGATCCGGGCGGAGTATATTTGATGGCGTTATCCACAATATTGATCAAAACCTGAATGATCAGCCGGGAGTCCATTTTGGCCATGAGAAGCTCATCGCTTAATACAGTTTCAATATGATGTTCCACACTGCACCTGTTAATATGAAGCAGCGCTTCTGTAATAATCTCTTCCAAAAGCTCTGACTGTAAATTTAAATTGATTTTACCATCCTCAATGCGGGTAATGGAAAGCAGATTTTCCACTAAATTGATCAGCCACATGGAATCGTCATAAATATCTGTGTAAAGGTTTTTCTTTTGTGTTTCATCTAATACTGAGGAGTTTCCCATGAGAATTCCGGCATTTCCGGAGATGCTGGTTAAGGGTGTCCGCAAATCATGGGAGATTGCCCGGAGTAAATTTGCCCGTAGTTGTTCCTGCTGTATTTGTATTGAAATCTGTTTTTGTGATTCATTCATTGCTTCTTTCTCCAGTGCCAGGGCGTAATCGCTTAGCATGGCAATCATCAGGCTCTTTTCAAAGGCCTCCAGTGGAGGTTCCCCGTGCATGACAACCCCTACAACAGCAAATACCGTACTGCCGCTGCGCACCGCAAGATACATGCATTTTGCGGCGGACAGGGTATTGGTAGCAGCTCCGGCGCGCTTGTTGTTTTTATATACCCATTCCGCAACCGCACGCTCCTCGATACCCAGATAAGTGTTTGGGTCATCATTTGCCCCGTCCTTTGAAAAAACAAGAGGTTCAGACAGTGTATTCTGGTGCGCTGAATAAAAAATAACGGTTCTGTCCAGCAGTTTCACCATTTGATGTGCTGTTTCCCTCAGAATTTCCGTCTGGTTTTTTGCCTGCTGCAGTTTCCGGCTGGTTTCCAACAGAACCTCGGTGCGGTAGGCTTTTTGTGCGGACTGGCGGGCCTGCTCCTTTGCCTGTTTTGTCAGGGTGCTGGTGATAAATGAGGCCGAAAGCATGACCAAAAAGGTGACCGGATATCCGGAATTATAGGCATGCAGGGAAAAGTGAGGATCCGTAAAGAAATAATTGAATACCAGCACGCTGAATATTGACGCCGCAGCGCTGCAAAATTTCCCCTTTGTAATCATTGCATTGAGCAGTACGCCCAGAATATACACCGTGATAATATTCGCTTCACTAAAGCCAAGGGAATCAAACCACAGACCAATTAAGGTGCTGAGAATCAAAATACCAATGGATTTTCCAATATCGGCCAGGGACAGCTCCGGCGGATTTGTAAATTTTTGCGCGCTTTTATAAGCGGACGACTGTGTATCCGGGATAATATAGATGTCCAGATTTGGTGCCAGTGTGGTTAACTTATCAACAAAATTAGTCCTGGAAAACCATTTCTTCCCGTGGATGGAGCGCCCCATCACAATTTTTGAAACACGGCTTGCAGTGGCATATTCCGCAATCTGTCCGGGAATATCCTCACCATACACCGTTGCAATCTGTGCGCCCAGCTGTTCAGCCAGACGCAGATTTTCCCGAAGCAAATCCTTATTTTTCCCGCTTAATTCCTGGGTTTGGGGCGTTTCTACAAAAAGCGCTGTAAACGTTCCGTGAAAGACATCCGCCATTCTTGCCGCAGTCCGGATGACTTTAGAGTTGGAGGGGGCGGAGGACAGGCAGACTAAAATATGTTCGTTGGCATAAGTACCGCTGTTATTGGACGGTTCAATGTTTTGCACTGCAACCCGGTTCACCTGATCCGCCGTCCGGCGCAGCGCGATTTCCCGCAAGGCCACCAGGTTTTCTTTTGTGAAGAAATTTATGAGCGCTTTCTGCGCCTGTTCTTCGCGGTAGATCTTTCCCTTATTAAGCCGGTCAATTAAATCGTTGGGTTCAATATCCACCAGCTCCACCTGATCGGCACTGTCAAACACGCTGTCAGGGATCCGCTCCCCAACGGTAATGCCGGTAATGGAAGCGACAACATCGTTCAGGCTTTCAATATGCTGTACGTTTACGGTTGTATAAACATCAATACCGGCATGAAGCAGTTCTTCCACATCCTGATACCGCTTTTTATGACGGCACCCAGGTGCATTGGTGTGAGCCAGTTCATCCACTAAAACAAGCTGCGGCTTTCTCTTAATGACCCGGTCTAAATCGAATTCTTTCAAAACAATTCCATTATACAGTATTTCCAGAGGCGGCAGGCATTCCAGCCCATCCAAAAGAGCAATGGTTTCCGGACGGAAGTGGGGCTCTATATAGCCGGCTACTACATCAACCCCATCGGTTTTTGCTTCATGGGCATCGCTTAGCATGGCACAGGTTTTTCCGACGCCAGCCGCATAACCAAAATAAATTCTAAGCTTTCCCTGACTTTTTCCTGCAGGAGTATCTGAAAGTTGTTTAAGAAGTGAACTTGAATCTGTTTGATGGATATCCGTACATACACCCCCCTGGTATGAAAATTCATTTTATTTAATTGTAGCATAGAAAAAATCAACGCTGCATTATAATATTTGCCGTAGTATTAAGATTACATTAAGACATAAAAATATGCAAAAGTCAAGAAATTATCCAAAGCCTTTGAAACACCTGCAGTATTTTGCGGCGGGAGACTGCAGTCTTCGCCTTAATGCAATCTTTATGTTATGGATTTTATCCAAACACCTCCTTAATTAAAAAGGATATATACTGAAACACGAATCTTCCCTCTTGCTTTGCTGCAGATGGTTTTTCCATGGAGTCTGTAAAGTCAGCTTTGCTCTTGCAGAGTAAAGGGGGTGTAAGAGGACATCAAAGGACAGAAAGATCGTGTTAAAGGAGAGAATGGGTAATAGAGATGAATACGAAACTGGATGATATTAAAAACATACAAAAGTCCCGCGTACAAGAAGTTTACAAAATCCTGGAATCAAAAACAGAGGGCTTATCCAAACCGGAAGCAGAGCGCCGATTGAAACAATTTGGAAAAAACACTTTAAAAGAAAAAAAGGGCAAACCCCTTATTTGGAAGTTCCTTTCTAATTTCACTCATCTGATGGCAATCCTTTTATGGGGAGCAGGGCTTGTGGCATTGATTGCAAAAATTCCCGAGCTTGCAGTTGCAATCTGGATGGTGAACGTCATCAACGGCACTTTCAGCTTTTGGCAGGAATTTCGTGCGGGAAAAGCTACAGAAGCGCTTAAAAAGCTGCTGCCTGATTATGTTCGGGTCTTACGGGAGGGCAGGGAGCAGCGTCTGCTTGCAGAGGAACTGGTTCCCGGCGATGTCATGCTGCTGTCTGAAGGTGACCGCATTTCGGCAGATGCCCGCCTTGTGGAGGACAATGATTTACGGGTCAATCAATCCACACTGACCGGTGAGTCAAATCCTGTCCATAAAAGCAGCGACGGAGTGCTGCGGGATGACCTGTCCAGGGCAGAGCAGCCCAATATGGTATTTGCGGGGACAACTGTTTCATCGGGAACCGGCAGGGCCGTAGTTTACGCCACCGGAATGCACACGGAATTCGGAAAAATAGCCAGCCTTACCCAAAGTCTTAAGGAGGAGTCCAGTCCTTTACAAAAAGAGATGGGAAAGCTTACAAAAAAGGTTTCTGCCATTTCCGTCAGCATTGGCGTAGTTTTCTTTATTCTGGCTATTTTTCTGGCAAAGACAGAGCCGGTAGAAGCTTTTATTTTTGCTCTGGGTATGATTGTTGCTTTCATCCCTGAGGGACTGTTACCCACGGTTACGCTGTCTTTGGCTATGGGCGTTCAGCGCATGGCCAAACGGAATGCCCTGATCAAACGGTTATCAGCTGTGGAGACCCTTGGTTGTACCACTGTTATCTGTACCGACAAAACCGGTACCCTGACCCAAAATGAAATGACTGTCAGCAACCTCTGGATGGACGGTCATCATATGGAAGTAACAGGAGTAGGCTATGACGCTTCAGACGGAAAAATACTGGAGGGCAAAAGTCCGGTATCCGGCAGCAATAAAGGGCTTTCAGAGCTGCTGACTGCCGCCGGGTTATGCTGCAATGCCCGGCTGCTTGCGCCCAATGGAGAATCACCTCGCTTTACTGTGCTTGGTGATCCCACCGAAGCCGCACTGCTTGTGCTGGCACAGAAACACGGGCTGAATCTGGAGGAAATGAGCTCCCGCATTCCACGGCTGCGTGAGCTTCCCTTTGATTCAGGACGCAAACGTATGAGCACCATCCATCAGCCCGCAGGCAAAACCCGGCTTGCCTATGTGAAAGGCGCACCAAAGGAGGTGCTGGAGCTTTGTACACACAGAAAGCATGGGGGAGAAATCCTTCCCATGAGTGAACGGGACCGGGAAGAGATTATGGCCGTCAACGACAGATATGCAAGAAGCGGCCTGCGTGTGCTGGCGGTAGCAACCCGCAGCTTAACTGGAGATATAGCGCTCCCTGTCAGCTTAAGCGCGTATACGCCCGAGCTGATTGAACAGGACCTGACCTTTTTAGGGCTTATTGCCATGGTAGACCCGCCGCGTCCCCAGGTATCGGAGGCGGTGAAGAAATGCCATAATGCCGGAATCCGCATCATCATGATAACCGGTGACTATGGATTGACAGCGGAAAGTATTGCACGCCGGATCGGTATTATAGAAGGTGACCATCCCAGGATTATTACGGGAGTGGAGCTTGAAAAAATGAAACCAAAGGAACTGGAAAAGGCTCTGATGGATGAGGTGGTTTTCGCCCGTGTTGCGCCAGAGCAAAAGCTTCAGGTGGTCAGCGCCCTGCAGGATATGAAACAGATTGTTGCCGTTACCGGTGATGGGGTGAATGATTCGCCCGCCCTGAAAAAGGCTGATATCGGTGTTGCCATGGGTATTTCGGGCACAGATGTGGCAAAGGAAGCTGCTGATATGATCCTGACAGACGATAACTTTGCATCGATTGTGAATGCGATTGAGGAAGGCAGAGCTGTTTATAACAACATCCGGAAGTTTGTGCTGTATATTTTCAACAGCAATATGGCGGCTGCTGTGCCAATGGTGCTGTATTTGTTTTCCCGCGGAGCAATTCCTCTGCCCCTTACGATTATGCAGGTATTAGCCATTGATCTTGGCACAGATATGGTACCTGCCATGGGACTTGGTGCGGAAGTGCCTGAAGCCGGAATTATGAATATCCCGCCCCGATCCCAGAAAGAGTCCCTTTTGAACCGGCCGCTGATACTTAAGGCTTTCTGTTGGTATGGACTGCTTGAAGCAGCGTTTGGAACTGCGGCATACTTTTTCTTAAATTATCTCCATGGCTGGCCCATGAGTCCTCTTGCTGTTTCAGGCACTGTCTATCAAATGGCAACTGCTATGACATTTGCCGCCATTGTGATGGCTCAGGTTGGTGCGGTATTTGCCTGCCGTACGGAGCGGATCTCCGTATTTAAAATCGGGTTGTTCAGCAATAAGCTGATTTTGATTGGTATTATGGTTGAGTTTGGGCTCCTGGCACTGCTGGTTTATCTGCCGCTTCCTTTCCTGCATGACTTGTTCAATACGGCTCCATTAGGATGGAAGGAATGGGCATTCTTAATTGTAATACCGCCGGTGATGCTGCTCTTAGATGAACTGCGTAAGGCATTTCTTCGCTGCTGCGGCCGGGGAAGAATAAGCATGGAAAATAAAACAGAGGGAGATTTGGTATGATGAAAATAATTATTGTCGGCTGCGGCCGTAATGGTTCGGGCCTTGCACAGGAACTGAGCAAGGCCGGGCATTCCATTACTGTGATTGATTCGGATGCTGCTGCGTTTGCGCAGCTTGGGAAGAATTTTCAAGGGAAAACCGTTGAAGGTATCGGCTTTGACCGGGATGTTTTACTGAAAGCGGAAATTGACCGGACTGATGCGCTGGCTGTCTTTACGTCCAGCGACGAATCCAACGCGGTCATTGCCCGGATTGCCCGGGAAATCTATCATGTACCTAAGGTGGTGGCAAGGCTTTATGACCGGAGAAAGGCTGAAATCTACAAACGGCTGGGTGTACAGACCTTGTCTTCTACTACCTGGGCAATCAAGCGGGCAGTGGATATTCTTTCTTATTCACCCCTGAATGCAGTTTTCAGCTTTGGAAACGGTGATGCGGAGCTTACGAAAATAGAGGTTCCTCCGTTAATGGTCGGACACAGGGTCAATGACTTAACGGTTGTAGGAGATATTCATGTTGTTGCCATTGAGCGGAACAATAAAACCATTCTTCCAACGGCAGGAACCGTTTTCAAGCACAGAGATATGTTGTATATTGCTGCGGCCACGGTCTCTGGCGATCAGCTTAAGAAACTGTTAGGCTTAAACGACGGAAGGGGAATGTAATGATGAAAGTGATTATTGTCGGCGGGGGTCAGGTGGGGGCCTACCTGGCTTCCCTTCTAATGGAGCGTGGTCATAAGGTTCAAGTGATTGAAGCAAAGGAATTGAGAATCAATATTTTAAAGAAAAGCCTTCCTGAAGATGCTGTCATACATGGAAATGGAGCCGCTCCTGAGGTGTTGGAGTCCGCAGGAATACGCAATACTGATGTTGTGGCAGCCGTTACCGGTGCAGATGAAACGAACCTGGTAATAGCAACGCTGGCCAGGCTGGAGTATGGCGTTCCTCGTGTGGTGGGGCGCGTGAACAATCCTAAAAACGCCTGGTTATTTACGCCTGTGATGGGCGTTGATGCCGCTTTGAATCAGGCTGATTTGATGGCGAGGCTGGTTGCGGAAGAAATGTCCATGGGTGATATGATGACCCTGCTTAAGCTCCATGGCGGCAAATATTCCTTAGTGGAACGCATGGTCGAACCAACTTCACTGATCATCGGGAAATCCCTGCGTGAAATTAAGCTGCCTTTAGAGTGTGTGCTGGTTGCGGTAATCCGGGATTCTAAATTGCTGATTCCCCGCGGGGATACGCTGCTCATGGCTAACGACAAGGTCATAGCCATTACTCATTTCGACCAGCTTCAAAGTCTGGAGGATATTTTAGGGGCTGGCCTGTAAAAAGCTGCCTTTTATTAAATCATAATAATGTGGGGCGGATGAGGTTTGTGGGAAGGGGGCGCAGGCAAAATGAAATACAAAGAATTTGGAGACAAAACGCGGCCAACCATTATTTTGCTGCATGGGGGAGGCCTTTCCTGGTGGTCCTTACAGAATATCACCGGCTATTTGCAGAGGGATTACCATGTTGTTACACCTATTATAGATGGGCATGGTGAAGATGGCGCAACGGCCTTTATCAGCATTCACGACTCTTCGGTAAATCTGATTCATTATATTGATGAGAATTATAACGGGAAAGTATTTGCATTAGGCGGCCTGTCCCTTGGAGCGCAAATTGCAGTTGAAGTTCTTTCAAAAAGAGAGGATATAGCCCAATACGCCATTATTGAAAGTGCGTTAGTCTGTCCTGTTAAAAATGTAACATGGTTCATGGCTCCGCTTTGCAGGCTGTCCTATGGGTTAATCAGCAAACGATGGTTTTCAAAGCTGCAGGCAAGATCGCTTTGCATTCAGAAGGATATGTTTGAGCAGTATTACAGTGACAGTTTAAACATGTCAAAAGAATCACTGATTCATATGATTGTGAGTAATTGCAGCTATATTGCTCCCGATGCGCTTAAAAATACAAAGGCGAAAACGCTGATCATAATCGGTTCAAAAGAAGTGCGGAAGATGGATCAGTCTCTTCGTAAATTAATGGATATGATTCCTGATTCCCAGGTGTGCATAGCTGATGGAATGAGGCATGGTGAATTCAGTCTTGTCCACTATATGGAGTATCTTGCTGTAATAACGAGGTTTATGGCATAAATATCATTTACAGAAATTTGAGGCGGTATGTTCCCGTAAAGGGGCATACCGCCTTTTTGCCTTAAAGTAATTAAAATGTACATATTGTTTAAATAAATTGGGGATATGTCTTGAAAATTATAGAAAAATCAGAAGCCATGTCAGGAGTGGTTAAGAGAAAGCTAACAAAACGCTTAGATAAAGCTTGATATTAAGTTAAAAATAAGGTAATATATTAAACATAAATTAAATATAAATTAAGTAACAAAAGCTAACAAATAAAAGGGAGGGCAATCGTTGAGAGGAGGTATTATGTGAAAAAGGGACAAAAAAAGCAGACAAAAGAAAACGGACACACCATGAGCATGGGGAAGAGATTGAAAAAGAATTGGCAGCTATATATATTTCTGCTGCCTGCATTGGCTGGATTAATTTTATTTTCCTATGTTCCCATGTATGGAATTCAGCTTGCATTTCGGGACTATAACCCTTTAAGAGGAATTATGGGGAGTCCATGGGTGGGCTTTGAAAACTTCACCAGATTTTTTCATTCACCGCAGTTTCAAAGCCTTTTAATTAACACACTGGCCATCAGCTTTTATTCTTTGATTGTGGGGTTTCCCATTCCTATTATCCTGGCATTGGGATTAAATTATGTGGCGAACTTGAGATTTAAAAAGGCAGTACAATCAATTACATATGCACCGTATTTTATTTCCACCGTAGTTTTAGTCGGTATTTTAAATATTTTTCTTTCCACTGATGGCGGTTTGATCAATCAGCTGGTAAAACTCTTTGGCCGTGAACCTATACTATTTATGGGGCAGTCAAGGTTCTGGCGTCATATTTATGTCTGGTCCGGTGTCTGGCAGAGCATGGGATGGAATGCAGTTATTTATATCGCAACACTGGCCGGGGTAAGCGCTGAGATGCATGAAGCTGCAACCATAGACGGTGCAACGAAGTTTCAGAGAGTTTTCAGAATCGATTTGCCTATGATTTTACCTACTATAGTAATTACTTTAATTTTAAGCTGCGGTTCCATAATGGGAATTGGATTTGAGAAAGCTTATCTGATGCAGAATCCATTGAATCTGGGAGTATCAGAAATTATATCTACCTATATCTATAAGATCGGTCTGGTAAACAGTGAGTATGGATTTTCCACGGCAGTTGGTCTTTTTAATTCCGTGATAAATTGCATTGTACTGCTTACGGTGAACCAGGCTGCAAAACATATGTCAAAAACGTCGTTATGGTAGGGGGAAGAGATGATCGAAAAAGTATTTGGAAAACAATTTGTAAATCAAGGCCCGGCAAATAAGGTGTTTGATATTGTAAACCACATCATATTATTTACTCTGATGATGGTTGTCCTGTATCCCCTGTATTTTATCGTAATTGCCTCTTTTAGTTCACCGGTTGCCGTTGCCGGAGGCGAAGTGATTCTGCTTCCCAAAGGTTTTAATATGGAGGGATATAAGGAGATTTTTAAATATAAAGACATTTGGACAGGGTACCGCAATTCCATTATTTACACGGCAATAGGTACATTCATAAACCTGATTTCTACAATTCCTGCCGCATTTGCTTTCTCCAGAAAGGACTTGCCGGGAATCAAACCGCTCATGCTGCTATTTGTATTTACCATGTTCTTTGGGGGAGGTTTGATTCCTACTTATCTTTTGGTGCAGGCCCTTCATATGGACAATACCATATGGGCTCTGGTGCTTCCGGGGGCTGTGGGGGTATATAACCTGATTGTGGCCAGAACCTTCTTTGAACAGAGCATTCCGGAAGAACTGTATGAGGCTTCCGTTGTGGATGGATGTGATTATTTTAAATACTTCTTTTGCATTGTGCTTCCGATTTCCAAACCCATTATTGCAGTAATGATACTGATTTATGCTGTGGGACACTGGAATTCCTATTTCAGCGCACTGATTTACCTGGTGGACAGAAGCAAGTTTCCTTTGCAGGTGATTCTCCGTGAAATATTAATTCAACAACAGCAGGTGGCAGGGAACAGCGCCATGACTTTTGAAGCATTGGAGCAGCAGCGTCATCTGGCGGAGATGATAAAGTATGGTGTGATTGTAGTGGCTTCTTTACCGGCGTTGTGTATGTATCCCTTTGTTCAGAAGCATTTTGTCAAAGGAATGATGATAGGGGCTGTAAAGGGATAAGTGAGGAATTTAAATTAAAATGATGAAAGGAAGGAAAAAAATGAAAAAAAGCAGACTCATTGCCTCAGCGTTAGTTGCTGCTATGGCATCTCTTGCAGTGTCAGGGTGCGGGAAACAGGCGGAGGAAACAAACGCAACAACAGCAGAAGTGAAGAAAACAGGGTATCCCGTTGTGGATGAACCAATTCACATCAAAGCAATTGGTTTTGGAAAACCCGGCAACGGAGAGTGGAACGATTATCCCATTTTCCAGGATATTTCCAGACAAACAAATGTATTTGTAGATTACCAGACCATAAGCGGCGAAGGAGCGGATGAAAAGCTTAATCTGGCGCTGGCGTCAAAAAATTTGCCGGATGCAGTTTTCTCCGGCTTGTCTTCCCAAAAGATTCTTTCTTATGCGGAAAAAGGAATCATTCGTCCGCTGGAGGACCTGATTGAAGATTATGCGCCAAATATTAAGGCTGTGCTGGATAAAAACCCGGAGATACGAAAAGCAATTACGTTCCCGGATGGCCATATTTATGCAATTCCGTCAATCAATGAAGACCAGAAGCCTGTGCAGTCCACCACCTTAAATATTAACAAGAGCTGGCTGGATCAGCTGGGGCTGGAGATTCCAAAAACAACGGCTGAATTTGAAGAAGTGCTTCGTGCATTTAAGACTATGGCTCCTGACGGAGACGGAAAAAATAACATAATTCCCTTTACCTATGAGCCAAAGACGCCTTATAACATCTGGAATGGTGACGCAGGATTTTCCGGATGCTTTGGCATTACAGACAGTTCTTTCTATTTAATGAGATCAGGAGATGAATTTTTATTTACCCCCATTCAGGAAGGTTATAAGGAATATATTAAGTGGACGGCAAGGCTTTATGAAGAGGGATTGATTGACGTGGAACTATTTACTCAGGACCATAACCAGTACATGTCGAAAATCGGTTCCAACCGTGTGGGTGTGTACCTTACCAACGGGCCATTGGAAACAGAGGGGGCAGAATATGTTGCCATTGAACCATTAAAAGGGCCCAATGGAGATCAGTTCTGGGGTTCTCTTGATTTTAGCATTGATAAAAACAGAGGAGTGATCACCACTTCCAACCCATATCCGGAAGCTACCATGAGATATATGGACTCCTTTTTTGAGACAGAAAATTCGCTGCGCTTAAGATTTGGAAACTATTTAAAGCCGGCTGGAGATCAATATGAGCTGATGCCATCCATTCCTGGAAAGAATTCCGAAGCGCCGGAATCCTATGTGGCGGCAAATTTAAGTTCTGAAATTATGGATACATATATTGTTGAAACGAAAAGCATAAAAGAGAAAAAAGAAAGAATAGAGCTTTATTCTAAGTATCTGGCTCCTCCGGTTCCGTTAATTAATTTAACAATAGAAGAATCAAAGCAGATTTCCTCCCTGTTTGTGGACATTCAAAAGATTGTAGATGAGAATAAGGCCAGATGGACCACCAACCAGTCTGACATTGACAAGGATTGGGATAGCTACCTGGAGTCTTTAAATAATGTGGGCCTGGAAAAGTACATGGAAATTTATAACGCAGCCTTAGCACGGTATTTAAACAATTAATAATCAGTTGTTGGAGAAAACAAATGAAACAGAAAAACCTGGTGATTGGATATATAGAAACTCAAAATCTTTTCCTGTTAAGAGACAGGGACATTCATTGTCTGGATGTTATAAATCTGGCCTTTGCTGCGGTCAAAGATCACGCGGTATCATGGAATCCCATGGGGCACTCAGACATACTGAGACGGGCAAAGACTCTGAATCCGAACTTAAAGATTGTATTGTCAATAGGGGGGTGGGGCTGTGGTGGTTTTTCCGAAGCGGCCTCCACAAAAGAGGGCAGAGAGATATTTGCTGCCTCAGCGGTTTCTCTTATGAAAGAATACAACTTAGACGGGCTTGACATTGACTGGGAATATCCCTGTGTGGGAATTGCAGGGATTAACTGTTCTAAAAATGACAAGGAAAACTTTACCCTGCTTATAAAAAAGCTGAGGGAGGAACTTGACGCCATTACAGACAGAGATTATACACTATCCATTGCGGCAGGCGGAGAGTCTTATTATCTCCGCTGTACGCAGATGGATCAGATTGTACCGTATCTGGATTATGTAATGCTGATGACCTATGATTTAAGAGGCGGCTTCTCCGTCCAGACAGGACATCATACGAATTTATATACGAACAGTGCGGATTTATCCATAGCCAGTACGGATTATGCGGTAAGCATATTTGAACAGGCAGGAGTTGAGAAAGAAAAGCTTGTTATTGGAGCCGCCTTTTATTCCAGGATTTGGAAAGGAGTTCCCGGCAGGAACAGGGGACTTGTACAGATGGCAGAAACAACCGGAGAGTATGGGCCGGATTATGGCGTACTGGTAACAGATTATATTGATAAAAACGGATACACAAGGTACTGGGATGAGGAAGCAAAGGCACCTTATTTATTTAACGGCCGCAACTTTATCAGCTACGATGATAAGGAGTCTATCCAGTGTAAAATTAATTATATCAAAGACCGGAAACTGGCGGGTATCATGTTCTGGGAATACAGTCAGGACGGTACCCATACATTGATTCCACTGATAGCTGAGAAATTAAAGGCGGATGATCATGAATAATTGTTGGTTTCGTAAGGCAAAGCTTGGAATATTTATACACTACGGGATTTATGCAGTCAACGGAATTGCGGAATCCTGGTCTTTTTACAATGGAACCATCAGCTATGAAGACTATATGAAACAGCTGGATGGATTTTATGCTGATAAATTTGATGCGTCTGCCTGGGCAGATTTGATTGAGCGCTCAGGAGCAAAGTACGCTGTCCTGACTGCAAAACATCATGATGGTGTGGCATTGTTTGATACCGGGTACAGTGATTTAAGCGTGGTAAAAAAGACACCTGCAAAACGGGATATTGTAAAAGAATATGCAGAAGAAATGAGAAAGCGGGGCATTCATCCTGGGATTTATTATTCCCTGATTGACTGGTCCCATAAAGACTACGCCAGCGTATATAAAGATGGGAAAATTCCTGATAATCCAAAGGAGATCAATCCTTTTACGTCTCCTGCCGACGGGAAAGAAGATCCGGAAAAATGGCAGCGTTTTTTGGACTTTAATAACAATCAGTTAAGGGAGCTGCTTACCAATTACGGAAAGGTGGATTTACTGTGGTTTGACGGAGACTGGGAACGCAGTGCTTGCCAATGGGGACTGCCGGGGTTTAAGGATTATTTAAAATCATTGAATCCGGATCTGATCATTAACTCCAGACTGCAGGGCTATGGGGATTATAAGACGCCGGAACAGGGAATCCCCATTACAAGGCCTGAGGGAGACTGGGAATTTTGTACTACGATTAACAGTTCCTGGGGATACCAGCCAAAGGACAATCAATATAAATCCCTAAACCAAATTATCCGCATGTTCTGCGATTGTATTTCTATGGGCGGAAATATGCTGCTTGATATCGGCCCACGCCAGGACGGGACCATTGATTCCCGCCAGGAGGCAATTTTATCAGGGCTTGGCTCCTGGATACGGGATCATGAGGAGGCTGTTTATCATACAGTGGAAGGGATTGGGACCTGCTATTATCTTGGCGGAAGTACCATATCTTTGGACAGGGAAACTCTATATTTATTTGTGTATGATCGTCCAAAGGAATGCATCTGTTTAAAAGGGTTGTGCAATCCTATAAAGAAAATTACGGTTCTGCATTCCGGCAAAGAGCTTCACCATGAAATCCATGGCGGAGTTCCCTGGTTTCAGATTCCGGGAACCACATGGATCAGGATGAACGCAGATGACTGCCACGATCAGGTGACTGTGGTGAAAGTTCAGCTGGAAGGAGAACTTAAGATGTATGGCGGCTCCGGGGAAGCAGTGACTCATAATGAAGTCTGATAAAATGATAAAAACGAAATAAGTACGAAGCAGAGGCGGTTTAAGGAAAGGAATGGATCAAACAATGGCAGAGGTTCGAATACCTGCACCTGATATTGACTTTCATCCCCCTGTATATTCCTGCATACGGGCAAAAAAGCCGTTTGTACTGGATGGAAACGTAGAAAAGCCATTTTGGGATGATGAAAATCTCTATGTTGGAGCGATATTAGAGGGCGATGAAATATGGGCAACTTTGACGGAACGTGATTGTGTCATCTTTTATGATAATGATTTTGAGATTTTCATTGATCCTGATTCCGACACCCACCAGTATTTTGAATTTGAAATGAATGCATTGGGAACTGTATGGGATCTGATGCTGACAAAGCCTTATCGGGATTTTGGAGGCAGTGCTGTAAATGGCTGGGATATACACGGCTTGCAATCCGCCGTATTTATTGATGGAGAACTGAATAATCCCCATGCCAATAACCGCCGCTGGATGGCAGAAGTGGTAATACCGTTTGGTGCATTGAAGGAGGGGAATGGAGGGAAATCTCCAAAAACAGGAGATTATTACCGGATCAATTTTTCCAGAGTGCAATGGGATGTCAGAGTACAGGACAAAACGTATGTAAAGCTGCCAAATCCGGAAAGCAATTGGGTCTGGGCGCCCACCGGGCTGGTTAACATCCACTATCCGGAATTATGGGGATTTGTGTTTTTTACGGAGAATGGGGAGCTGTGCAGGGTTCCTGAGAATGAACTGATTAAATGGAAGCTTCGCAAATTATATTATGCACAACATGCATATTTTGATAAGCATAAAGTCTTTGCAAAAAATGTGGAGCAGCTGGAATGCGAAACTTTGGCAATATCCGGCTTGGAAATTGAGACAACCACACACAGCTTTGAAATTCGCTGTGAAAGCTTTAACGGCCTTCATGAAATTATTTTGTTTCATGACGGAAAGGTCTGGCTGGATGAAAAGGTGACAGAAAATCCCCTCTCCATACCTGAGAGCCGGACAATATAAAAAGGAACCTTTTCATCTGTTTGGTGCCATTGAAAACCATGACAAACGGCTTTCTCCCGCTGCTGTAACCAAGGCTGAAACCGCAGGATTTACGCGGGCCGGTCATCATGTGGGAATTGGTGAATAACTCCTGAAAACCGTAGAATAATCTGGAAATATATATTATAATGAGTGAAATGAACAAGTAATAATAGCGCAGAGGTAGAGAAGGTGAAAAGAAAAAAAAACGTAACAATGCAGGATATTGCAGATTATTTGTCAATCAGTAAAGTAACCGTATCCAAGGCCTTAAATGGAAAAGACGGAGTTGGCAGGGAGTTAAAGGAAAAAATCATAGCAGTCAGCAAAGAGTTAAATTATAAACTTCCGGAAAGTTCAAAGGCATGCCCTGGAACTTCAAAAAATATTGCCATTTTTATGAAGGAAAAGTTTGCCCATGGAGAAGCCGGGTTTTATTTAAAGTTTTATCAGAGGATCACCATGGAATTAAACGAACGAGGTTATCTGGCTCATTTGTTTCCCCTTACCCCCAAAGATGACAGGAAGGGAAAGCTGCTTCCGCTTTTGGAAAAGTATGACATAGCCGGGGTTATTTTTCTGGGTGATATTGAAAAAACGTTTCTGGCTGAGGTGAAGCAGACACAGCTTCCCTGTGTTTTGGCAGATACGTATGATAATGATTTTAATATAGACTGCGTGATTACAGAAAGCGTGTACAGCATGTGTGAATTGACAACATATCTGATGAAGTGCGGTCATAAAAGCATTGGATTTGTCGGAACAATCACTGCCACAAACAGTATTATGGACCGGTACCTTGGTTATTGCCGTGCACATTTGAAAGCAGGGCTTCCTATTCGCGACGAATGGATCATCGGAGACCGGAATATGGAGGATGAAAATGTGGAATTTATGCTGCCAGAGCATATGCCCACTGCTTTTGTCTGCAACTGTGATGATACAGCGTACCAGTTTATCCGTATGTTAAATGAGAAGGGGTACCGGGTGCCTGAGGACATTTCCATTGTAAGCTTTGATAATGATATTTATGCGGAGCTTTGTGTTCCCAAGCTTACCACAGCAGAGGTGGATATTAATCAGATGGCCGGTAAATCCGTTGAATTGATTTGTGAAAAAATAGAACAGGATCAGGCCCGAAGCAAAGGAGTAACCTTTGTAAATGCGGCAATTATTTATAGAGATTCCGTAAGGAATATGAAATCATAATGAATGAGAAAAGGTAATTATGGCTAAGGTAAAAGGAATTTCATTATCAAACATTCCCAGGGCAAACAGTGTTTTTAATAGCGCTGCAGTGCCATTTGGGGATGGATTTGCAGGTGTATTCCGCTGTGACAGCAAATCTGTGAGCATGGATATTTTTGCGGGGTTCAGCAGGTATGGTATCCACTGGGAAATCAATCTGGAACCGATTCACTTTCTTGTATGGGAGACCAAAACGGTTTTTGGAAAGAAACGCGTAATGATGTTGTCCGGGAAGCTAATTCAGGGCGGCAGATCCGGCTGGTTATTTGAATTTTATTTCAATAGCTTTGGCCGCAGAGTTACTTCATCTTAGGGAATTTGTTTTATATGGAGATGTTTATGCAGCTTATTATTAAAAAGTATGAGACAGCCTGAATGGATTGCAGCCGTTCAGGCTGTTTCTTATTTAGTCTTGCAAAGTAGAATTTAACTTAGCATTTAACTCATACTGCTGCATTTTACAGAAATATTTCTGATTCCACTTGACTTGGAGTTAGCTCCAAGTGATAGGATATGTGCAGAACATATAGGGGAGGAGAGCTGCAGAACACATTAAAAAATCAATAAGGAGGCTGAAATATGGAATATGTAAAACTCGGAAGTTCGGACATTCAGGTTTCCCGCTTCTGTGTTGGCTGTATGAGCTTCGGTGATCCCGCCAGCAAAATGCACGATTGGACACTGAATCCGGAGGAAAGCGAAACGATTATAAAGCATGCTCTTGATCTGGGCATAAATTTCTTTGACACTGCCAACACTTATTCGGCGGGCACCAGTGAGGAATACCTTGGCCGTGCCATACGGAACAATGTGGCCCGTGACAAAGTGGTGCTGGCCTCAAAGGTCTATTTCAACGAAGGACATCTTTCTAAAGAAGCGATTATGCGGGAAATTGACGGTACGCTCAAACGGCTGGGCACCGATTACCTGGATCTTTATATCATTCACCGTTTTGATTATGGAACGCCTATGGAAGAAACCATGGAGGCGCTTAACAGCCTGGTCAGGGTGGGCAAGGTGAGAGCGCTGGGCGCTTCGGCTATGTACGGATATCAATTCTACAACATGCAGCTTGCGGCTGAAAGAAACGGCTGGACACCCTTTGTATCCATGCAGAACCACTACAATCTGCTCTATCGCGAGGATGAGCGTGAGCTGATTCCCATATGCAGTCAGCAGAATGTAGCATGTACGCCTTACAGTCCTCTTGCGGCGGGCAGACTTTCCAGGCTTGAATGGAATACCAACACAAACCGCAGCAGGACCGATAAGACGGCCATATCCAAATATGATGGGACACAGGAGAGGGATTATAAAATTGTGCTTCGTGTCAATGAAATTGCAGAGAAACATAACGTTACCATGACCCAGGTTGCCCTTGCCTGGCAATTTGCTAAGGGCGTTGCGGCGCCCATTATCGGTGCCACCAAGGCAAAATATTTTGACGATGCGGTTGGTGCCCTAAATATCAGGCTGGCAGATGATGATATATCCTATCTTGAGGAACTGTACGTTCCGCATAAAGTTGTTGGAGCGCTCTGATTAAAATGAAAGGAATGAGCATAAGAGAACAAATTCATCTCAGGCAGTGGTTTTTGCTGACTGATATAAAAATAAAAATTTAAAGGAGAAAACAGAATGAACAGTTTTGTTTATGATATACCAACAAAAGTCTATTTTGGAGAAAATCAGCTTTCTCATCTTGGACCGGAACTTTCCCGTTTCGGCAAACGCGTGTTGCTGACCTATGGCGGTGGTTCCATTAAAAAGACAGGGCTGTACGATAAAGTAACAGCAGAAATCAGGGCTGCGGGTCTTGAACTGTTTGAGCTGGGTGGTATTGCCCCCAACCCGCACATTGATTCCGTGCGAAAAGGTGCGGAAATCTGTAAAAGAGAAAAGATTGATGTCTTACTTGCTGTGGGCGGAGGCTCTACATTGGATGCGACAAAATTCATGGCGGCAGGCGCTTATGCAGATTTCGACCCATGGAAATTTTTCAGTGAATGGGCGCCCATTGAAAAAGCATTGCCGGTTGTTACCATCCTCACACTTTCAGCCACTGGATCGGAAATGGACTGCGGCGGAGTCATCAGCAACCCGGAAACCCAGGACAAAATCGGCCGGATGGAATTTCCCATGCTCCCAAAAGTGTCTTTCCTGGACCCCACCAACACCTATACGGTCAACTCATATCAGACGGCCTGTGGAGCGGCTGATATGATGTCCCATATTATGGAAGTCTACTTTAATATGGATCAGGATCTGCAGATGTTAGATGGTATTATGGAAGTATTGATGAAAACCATCATCAAATATGCACCTGCCGCCATGGAGCAGCCTGACAATTACGAGGCCCGTGCCAATCTGATGTGGGCGAGTTCCTGGGCGATCAATGGCTTTGTGAACGGCGGCAAGCGCCAGGCATGGAGCTGCCATCCCATGGAGCATGAGCTTTCTGCTATTTACGATATCACTCATGGTCTGGGTCTGGCCATTCTCACACCCCGCTGGATAGAATACACTCTGGATGAAACTACTGCATCGAAATTTTATCAGTTCGGGGTCAACGTGTTTGGCATTGATGCTTCTCAGCCGCATATGGAGGTGGCAAAGAAAAGCATTGAGCTTTTAAGTGATTTCTTTTTTCAAACGCTGGGACTGAAAAGCAGTCTCCACGAAATCGGCATAGACGATAAAAACTTTGGGATTATGGCAAAAAAAGCTTGCAGCGGCGGGACTCTGCCCGGCTTTAAACCACTGAATCAACAGGATATTGAAAATATTTTTAAAAAGTGTTTATAAGGTGATTTTTACCACAGGCGGAAAGCATTTAAAAGAAATTTTCGCCAGGGAGCATTTAAAAAACTGCAGAGCTTTAAGGAATGTAAATGCAGAAAAATAGGAAACACAGAATTTGAGGAGAGAAATCTCTTTGGCCGCGGCAGGTATCAGGCGTGGGCGAACCGGAGGGGAGCTGTATCCCGGTCTTGTGGTTGAGATTCCTGCCAAGGTCAAAAACATTTCAAGGTCAAACATTGGTGCGGCGCGTAGAAGGATAGTTTCTCCCTTATTTATCAGTGGAAGTTTCCGCCGAAAGCGCTGCTCCAATCAATGGCTGAAAGCCGTTACCAACAAAGAGTATAATAAATATAAATAAACAGGGATGTGAGAATCAATGACTATTGCAGAAGTTACAAAAAAGTATGGACTTACCCCGGATACGCTGCGCTATTATGAGCGTATCGGTCTGCTGCCTAAAGTTGTACGAACTGCAGGCGGTATTCGGGACTATTCTGAGGAAGATTGCCGATGGGTAGAGTATATCAAATGCATGCGCCTGGCAGGAGTTTCTGTGGAAACGCTTGTGGAATACGTTACCCTTTTTCATCAGGGCAGGGAGACGATTGCTGCTCGGAAAAAGCTCCTTCAGGAACAAAGGGAACAAATTGTTACAAAAATTGAAGAACTGAATGCAGTTCTGGAAAGGCTGGACCGGAAACTGGACGGCTATGAAGAGCGGATGCTCAAATGTGAAGAAAACTTGAAATAATCATACTAAAAAAGTCCATTTGGTGTAATCATTAAGCAGAATGATTTTTTTCGGATATCTGTCATTCTGGCTGTCCAAAAGTGCCTGTGAGGTTACAGGTAATGGTTAAGCAATTGCAGCGTCTGATGTTTAATGTAATCAATTACCTCATTAGGCTCTATTACTTTTGCATTTATGCCTAAACGGAAAAAGTACTCTGATATAAATGGTATCTCACTTTGGTCTACTTCCATATCAACATATCCATTTCCGTTTTCAGAGGAAATAATATTGGACTCAAGCCAAGGTTCGCTCTGACATTGCCGTATTCCTTCCCTTGTCAACTTCGCATGGAGCCTGACAGGTGTCTTAACAACATGATTGGTCAGCCAATTTTCTAAATCTGTCATAACATTAAATACTCTTTTTGTATCTTCAAAGGATAAGATTCTGTCCACCCTAAATAACCGTATTGTTTTATGCTCCATATCAAAGGCGGGCATGTACCAAAATCCATCAGCCGCATATGTGCCAATGGGCTTGACTTCCTTTATTTTATTCTCTGTTTTGGAATAGTATTCAATCATTACCATATGGTCTTTTATTGATGCTTCAATAATCTCTTTTAAGTATGGAGAAGGGACACTTCTTTTTTTACTCCAAAATAATAATACAGATTCCAATCGGTCAATTTTACTTTTGACATCATCCGGAAGGCTTGAGTAAAGTTTTCTTGATACTGAATCTATGTTAATGCTGAAAGGTAATGATCGAAAGTATTTGAGTGACTGGAATGCAAAGAATATGGCAAATGCCTCCTCTTCATCAAATAGAATAGGCGGGAGAGTTCTGCTTTTCAGAGTCCGATAGCCTCCATTTCGTCCCTGTTCTGTATAAATTGGAATGCCCATTTCACTTAACTCCATTAAGTAGCGGTGAGCTGTTCTAAGTGATACATTAAACTCATAAGCAACATCCTGGGCCGTAAAGCTTCGTTTCGTGTTTACATACATGATTAAATCAAACAGCAATTTAGTTTTTGACATCAGCAGCCTCCTTTCATTTTAATAATACAAAAATAAAACATGACAATATATGGCATGTTTTTATTGTATATTAATATTTGTAAGAAATCAATCTTATGATGCAGATTATTTATATGTGACAGGAGGCAGTATATGAATATTGTTTTAGGAGCTACAGGGCAGATAGGATTTATGCTGGCAAAAAGCCTTTTCAAGAAAGGCCAGCCAGTACGGGCTGTTGTCAGGGACGAGACTAAGGCCCATGAATTAAAAAAGATGGGAATTGAGGTTTTTGTGGCGGATTATCTGGATAAAGAAGCATTAACAAAGGCTTTTCATAATGGCAAAACCGCTTTTTTATTAACCCCTGAAAATCCAACCGCTGAAAATCAACTGGATGAAGCCCGTCTGGTGCTTGACAATTATCGGGAGGCTGTAAAGGCATCTGGCATCAGTAAAATCGTTGGCCTGTCTTCTATGGGAGCTCAGCATGAATCGGGTACAGGAAATCTGGTTGCATCTTACTTACTGGAACACGCATTTGATGGAATTGATATTGAACAGGTTTTTGTCAGACCTGCATATTACTATAGCAATTGGATCGGATATATGGAATTAATAAGGACACAGGCTACCTTACCAACCTTTTTTCCATCAGAAATGAAAGTATCAATGATTTCTCCAAGTGATGTTGCAGAGTTTTTAGCTGATGTAATGGTTCAGGAAACGTCCCAAGAACGAATATACGAAATCTGCGGCCCTTGTGATTATAGTTCCCTGGATATAGCAAGGATATTTGGGAAAGTACTTAATAAGAATGTTGCATTACAGCAGATTCCGCCTGATAAATGGGAACACGCGTTAGAGCAAGTGGGTTTTTCAGCGGACGGGATAAAGAATTTTATGCTCATGACAAAGGCTGTAATTGATGGGAAAACAAATGGTGATACTCCTGACCCGGTCCGTCTTTTTATGGATTTCCAAACGTTTTTAGAGCGAACTGTGTGTCTGGCTCATTAAGCAACAGAGAGGGAGTATTCAGGGATGTATCATCAAAGAAACGTGTTTTTTCTCATTAATACCCCATGCCGATATTGTTTGGTAGATATTGACAACACCAGTACCAACACCAGGTTCATTTTGAAAAATCAGTGAAACCTGTACAAGAACCACGGCGCTGTTCATGGCGAACCAACCATAACTTCTCATTCTAAGAAAGATTTATTGCAAAAAAACAGCATCTGTACTCCTCAAAGCTTTTTAATGATTACACCCCATCTGGAAAATTATATTGCAATGAAGTTGGTATTTGATTATTATATCTATGATATATTATAAACAGATGAAAATCATGCAGGCATTGAAAGGAGAAAATACTATGTCTCGATTATACAATAAAAAACTTGTTTATGGAAATTTAATCAATGGACAGTGGGTGGAATCAGCATCGGGTAATGTTATTACCATAACATCCCCTGTTGATGGTTCTCTTGTTGGTGAGATACAGGCAATCAGCAAAGAAGAGGTCAATGAGATTATCCGGCATTCTAAGGAAAGTCTCTCATTGTGGGCCAGTGTTCCAATCTATGAAAAGGCACAGATATTGTACAAAGCAGCAGAGCTTTTAGAGGAAAGGGCAGAAGAAATATCGGATATCCTGATGATGGAGATTGCAAAAGATAAAAAATCTTCCCTATCAGAAGTAAAGAGAACCGCAGATTTTCTCCGGTTTACTGCAGATGCAGGAAAAAGCCTGGAAGGAAGAGCAGTGAGCGGGGAGAATTTCCCAGGTGGTTCCCGAAATAAGATATCCTACGTAAAAAGAATCCCTCTTGGCACGGTATTAGCCATATCACCCTTTAATTACCCGATTAATTTATCGGCTTCTAAGATAGCACCGGCGCTGATCGGAGGTAATACGGTAATATTAAAACCCGCAACACAGGGAGCTATCAGCGCCCTTCACCTTGTAAACGCGTTACAGGATGCCGGATTGCCGAAAGGAGTGCTGCAGACCGTTACCGGTAAAGGCAGTGAGATTGGCGACTATATTGTAACACATGAAAGCATTGACTTTATTAATTTTACGGGCAGCACGGAGATAGGCAGGCATTTATCCCAGATATCCTGTATGACCCCCTTATTACTGGAACTGGGCGGCAAGGATGCAGCACTTGTACTGGAAGATGCTGATTTAGAATATGCGGCAAACAACATTGTAGAAGGTGCGTTTTCCTATTCCGGACAGCGTTGTACGGCGGTGAAGCGTATTATTACCACAGATAAAGTAGCGGACCAGTTAGTAGATATGCTGAGAAAGAGAATCGAAAAATTATCTGTGGGAGATCCAAGAGATAATGTAGTAGTCACTCCATTGATCGATCAGAAAGCTGCTGATTTTGCCGACTTTTTAATTCATGATGCCATAGATAAAGGTGCAGAGCTTATTGTTGGAAATAAGAGAGAGGGTAATTTAATCTATCCAACCTTGCTGGATAAAGTAACAGTGGATATGGAGATTGCATGGAAAGAGCCATTTTCACCAATTCTTCCTATTATCCGGGTAAAAGATATGGAGGAAGGGATAGAGATAGCTAACCGCTCAGAATATGGCTTACAGTCTTCCGTATTTACCAAGGATATCAACAAAGCCTTTCACATTGCCGAAAAATTAGAAGTAGGAACCGTACAGATTAATAACAAAACAGAAAGAGGCCCGGACCATTTTCCATTTTTGGGAGTAAAAGCCTCTGGTATGGGTACACAGGGTGTAAAGTACTCCATAGAAGCCATGACAAGGCCAAAGGCAATCACCATTAATTTGACAGAATAAATGGAATCAGGGCTGTCTTAATAATACTTAAAAGGTATTTATTATAACTAAATGTTCTTGTTATAAATCGAAAGAAGTCAGTATTTTGCCATAAGCAAAGTGCTGGCTTTTTTTCTTTCGACAAAAATCTGTTTATTACCCACCCTAGTTCAAATTCGGAGCCTGATAAGCGGTCAATAAGCGGAATGCTAATGATAATAATTATAAATCAAATAGCGAAATAGTTCATCATATAGAAGCAAAACTTCCGCAACAATTCGCACGTTATACGGACAATTCCATCATGCGCCTGATAAAAGTAACTCCCGTTTATGCTGCCTTTATTTTGTTACAGTCAGGTGAGGGATTTATGATTGACTTTTCACAGGGGAGTGCCATTCCTATTCGTCACGAAATGTAGATAGTTATGTAAGATCTTTCAGGATTGTCTGAATAAAGTCTTAGGGTAATGATAAGTTTTATGGCAAAGAGAACGCAAGCGTCAAAGGCGGCCGCTTTACAGCATCATCTTGTCTAATCGGGTTGATTTCATTTAAGTTGTAAACTTTATTAATAATAGTGTATAATGAGAAGTAATTACAATGGCGGAAAGAGAAGATGAGGTTATGAATCAATTTTTTACTCAGGTATATGATGTTGTAGAGCGAATTCCCCGCGGTAAGGTGGTTTCATACGGACAAATAGCATATATGCTTGGAAGGCCCCGTGCTGCACGGGAGGTTGGGCGGGCAATGCGTTTCTGCCCGGAATATTTGCCGTGGCAGCGGGTGGTAATGGCCGATGGTTCCATTGCAGGCGGCGGTTCTCCAGAAATCCGAAAAGCCATGTTGGAAACCGAAGGAGTACCATTCCTCCCGGATGGCCGCGTTGATATGGCATCCTGCATGTGGAAGGGGAAAAATGGTTAAAGATACGGTTTTAGATTATGTTAAGGCCATCAATGAACATAACATTGAGAAAATATATGCGCTTATGGCTGATGATTATATGTTTATAGATACTTATGCTTCAAAGGTTCACGGAAAAGATGCTATGAAGAATGGGTGGATCGGTTATTTTGAATGGTTTCCAGATTACCTTATAGAAGCAACGGATATATTAGTAAAAGATAAAACAGTAGTTATCATAGGATACGCAAGTGCTACTTTTCAGGGAATAAAAACATCGGACAACAAGAATTATTGGAAACTTCCAGCCGCATGGAAAGTTGTTGTTGAGAATGGTAAAATTCAATTATGGCAAGTGGTTTGTGATAGTAAAATACCTTTTGACATTATGAACAATGCCGGGGAATCATGAAAGTGAGGTACAGATATGGATTCGGCTCTCCAATTAAGAGCAAAATTTGATGCCAACAAGTTAGTTGAGGAGAACGATATTGAATCTTTGCTGGATCAATCAAAAGTAGTTCAAAAGCTTACCAGTGATTATGAAGAAAATGCTTTTTTCAATCTTTTTCGCCTAATGTGCTTGTCTGAAATCCCATATGCTGAACGGTTGCCATATACGGAAAACATCATAGCTTTTATTTCCAATCGCTTGGCCTTGCCAGAGGGATTTTCTTATACCGGCAGTGTAAATTATATTGTCCCATGTTATAATGCAATGCTGTTGGAAGCATATACACGATTGGGAAAGGCAGCTTCACAAGAGGTACAAAATGCACTCTCCTGGATTAAACAGTATCAAGTGTTTGAGCGTAACCAATCAACTTCATGGAAGTATGATGGGATTTGTAAGCATGGTGGCTGTATGAAGGCAGCTCCTTGTTATATTGGCATTGGGAAAACAGTGCGGGCGTTGATTACATATGCCGAATTTACAAATCATTCCCATGAGACGGTAGAAGCCTTAATTAAAAAGGGCACTGAATATATGCTGCGGCACAATATGTACCAGCGATTGTCAAATCACACGCCTATCAGCGCGCACATTACGGACATTGTGTTTCCCCAGGCATATATGCTTTCTCTTACTGATTTAGTGTATATTGCAGGAAAAACAAACCTTTGGG
Source organism: Lachnospiraceae bacterium (assembly GCA_902363835.1). Taxonomy (GTDB): domain Bacteria; phylum Bacillota; class Clostridia; order Lachnospirales; family Lachnospiraceae; genus Lacrimispora. Next base: position 47,185 of record CABJBM010000027.1, on the reverse strand, counting down.
GTGACTCCCGGACTAAACCGTTGAAAGAATTGATTAACCACAAGGCTTTTGACAAAGATAATTGGGAAATCGATTATATTTACAACCACAAAGGATACAAGGCGTTTGATACGAAAAGGAAGGCGTCAGAATGGGTTGGTTATATATTTCATTCCAATTTGCCGGCAGAAAGATAGAAAAGGCAGAATAATACTGCAAGAATATAAGCGGCTTCATGCCCTTGCAGGCTGGATTGAAGAACAAGCTGGAATGGTGGAGACTCGTTGAAACAGAGCGGAAAATGAGCCTGAAATTGTTAAGAAGAGGTGTGAGATGTTTCAGATCGTAGAAGGAAATTATGTTCAAAACCTGCAAGGGATACAGGAGGAATATACGAAACAGTTTGCCAATACCCATTGGTGCATTCAAATCAATGTAAGTGCCGAGCATATTGATGAATTGTTCCGGCAGTTATGTTCTCAAGTAAGACAACCCTCCTTTCTGCTGTTTGAACATGGAACGAATCAAAGAGAAGAGGAGCAACTGCGATCCTCTGACCAGGATCCATATCATAAAGATATCTTTTATATAGACGGCCTTGATTATAAACGGTTTGAGTCTATTTATAGCCGGTATCAGGAACTGCTGGTTCACGATGGAGAGATATGCTTTGGTCTTGGTTCCCATGATGGAACCGATGAGGTTTATGTGGGGGCTTATAAAATATTTACCATCTTTACGGATACACCGGATAAATACCAGGGGATACTCCATAAAGCAGGCTTTGAGATGGCAGAAAGTATGAAGACCGTATGGAATAATTTTACTCAAGATAATCCTGGACAAAGAAAGTGTGTTAAGAAAAGCAGAATTGATATTTATGAAATGATTGATGAGCTTAAGGAACAAGGGATTTATCTTGCTGAGCGCAGACCGGAGTAGTAGCCGGTAATGAATAGAAAAGGAATATTATGATACATACAATCAATTTTCTCTTTGAAGTCAGGAAATCAGAGTTGCTTATATTTTATATTTCGCGGAGATGAGGTATGGAAAGACTGTTTGAACATTTTTATAGTACACTTTATTCAATAGGTATGGAGAGCTTGAAACATCCTGTTTTTTATAATGCACCTATAGGTATTCGATTTAAAATCGGTGGAGAAGAAGACGTGTACATGAAGGAGAATTCTTCCAATGAATATACATATGCTCCGGATTATGTTTTGGCGGCTTTGAAGAGAGCTGAGACCATTTACACAAATCTGCCATGCAGTCCCCATATACTGCGGATTGACGGGTATCCTGACGAAGAAGTATCAGCGCAAGAGCTGATTTTCGATATCTGTAATGCAGCCGGCTTGCCGCAGCCACATGAACAGGTATCAATGTTTTTGCAGTGTGAGGAGGATGTTATTACTCAATTGCAATTGTATTGGGATTTGAGAAAAGCGAGTTTTCGCTCGGAAATATTGCTGCGGGAGATTATAAAAGCGGATATTGGTGGTTATTCCGGTTTTGCTTCCAGTGTTTATTTTGCGGATACAAAGAACTCTGTTTTGTTTCATCTTTACGATGATAGGGGAGCGGACTTAGTAGCTGCAAGGAAAGACACCCTTTATCCTGTTTTTGAACAATTTGGTGATTGGATATTAGATTATGACAGAGATAGGATTAACAGTATATTTGCATAAAAAGTGCATCTTACAGAGATTAACCGGGCAAGTAATACCTGCCCGGTCTCTTACACCGCCTTATAGCGAACTTCATTCACCGCCCGATTCATTACACCTATTGGATCACGGCCGTAAAGCCATTCGTCATGAATCTTTTGGGGAAGTATTACAGGCATTCGATCATGAATAAATGAAATACCAGACCAGGCCGGGCGTGTCAGAATAACAAAAAGGGAATCTCCGGTTTGCGGATCTGTTCTTGATAATCCGGCCATCCACAACGGACTGTTATCCGGAGTCATCAGTGCATGTTTTACCTTTTGGGAGCCGCGCTTTTCCCATTCAAAATACCAACTGGCCGGTACCAGACATCGCCCTTCAAAGAGAGGGCGTCGAAACATGTTTTTTTCCGCTGCCGTTTCGCTTCGGGCGTTAATAACATGGCCCTTGCCGCTATACATGGGAAATCCCCAGCGCATTGCTGTTATGTTTCCGGAAGGCGATAAAACAGGGGCAAGGTCTGTTGGGTATATCTCGCCGGTTTTTACTGCTGCTTTTATCTCTGCTTCAGCAATAATTTCATCAAAAATGGAACGCAGCTCAGCGTCATCAATTTCAATATAGTATCTGCCGCACATGTGATCTGACCACCTTTCTGAGTATATGAAATTCGCCAAATTCTTTTATGATCATGGCTCATAATTGCTGTTTGACGAAATCAACATCGTATTAATATTTACTTCTGATTGCATACAATATGCATCTGATAAGAATCAACATTTCTATTTTCTGCTCCCTAAATTATATGATAGTGCTGTATATATGTCAATAATAAGGCTGAGTCTGCCATACTTAACAGAGAAATAGCGAATTGCTGAGATGAGAAATAAAGCAGGAAGTCATCAGGAATTGGAGGATCAGATGAAAAATATATTTATAGAAGGAATACAGGGATCTGGCAAAACAACATTAATGAGATCACTATATGAAAAACTTGATGGATATCATATGTATTTTGAGGGGGATATTTCTCCAGTTGAACTGGCATGGTGCAGTTATATGACAGAGGAAGAATATCAGCGGACTCTTGTGGAATTTCCTGATTTAGTGTCGGAGATCGAAAAACATGCAGTAAAAGAAGAAAATCATTTTATAGTAGAATATACACGAATCATGGCTGATAGAAGAGCGTTTTACCATTATATGGAGCAGTATGAGATATATAATGGAAGGCGATCATTTGATGACTTTAAAGACTTAATTCTTAGTCGGTTAAAAAGCTTTCATGGAACAGGAAATTTGTTTGAATGTTCTTTATTTCAAAACATAATAGAGGAATTATTATTGTTCTATTGTAAGCCGGAGGAAGAAGTCATTAGTTTTTATAGAGAAATATTTGAAGTTATTAAGCAAAAAAACTTTATATTGCTCTATGTATGCTCTGATGATATAGAAGGTAATGTTTTGAAGATTAAAGAAGAGCGTTCCGATGAAAATGGTGTGGAGATGTGGTATCCTCTTATGATGAGATATTTAAATGACTCGCCTTATGGAAAGAAGTTTGAGTTTGTGGATATATCAGATATGATTGCGCATTTTAAAATACGTATGGACCTGGAATTAAGAATAATTAAAGAAATAATGGGAGGATATTCAATGATTTTACCTGCCAAGACTTATGATATAGAGGATGTTATAAATAAAATGGAAGAATGATATTATATTTTGCCATGTAGTACGAAAGGCAGAAAATAGTCTCCCAAAACTCACTTGACGGCAACACAAAAAAATGATATATTTGTATGTACAAACAAAGGAGGTAATGTTTTGGATTGCAATTACGAATCAAAGGATGAAGAATGTAAGCTTAATGGCTGCCTGTTTTTTGCTTCAACAAAACTGGCCCGGGAATTGGGAAGAATTGCGGATGAGGCCTTCAGCAGAACAGGGCTGTCACCCAGCCATGCAATTCTCTTATTTATTTTAAATCTCAGGGGCGGCATACGGCAGAAGGAAATTGGTGAAATGCTGCATTTGACACCGTCAACCATAACCCGCCTGCTTGAGCGGCTTGAACGAAAAGAGCTTATTGCAAAACAATCAGAAGGAAAGAACGTATATCTTTGTACCACACCGGAAGGCCTGGCAATGCAGGGCGAAATTATAGCCGCATGGAATCAGCTTCAAGGTAAGTACAAGGATGTATTGACAGAAGAAGAAACCGCCAGATTTATAGAAATCAGCAGCAAGCTTCTTAAAAGTCTGGACGATGAAAAATGAAATAAGAAATTATGATTTAGGAGGTCATGTCTATGAACGAAATTTTCACCAGAAGAAGCATTAGAAAGTTTAAAGCTCAGAATGTGGAACCTGAAAAAATTGATAAGCTGCTCCGGGCGGCCATGCAGGCTCCATCGGCTGCCAATCAGCAGCCTTGGGAATTCATTGTGGTACAGGATAAAGAAAAATTGGCTCAAATTGCTGAAACCTCTCCTTATGCAAAACTGGCTGCAAATTCTGCTGTAACCTTTGTTTTGCTGGCCAATGATAAAGAACTGAAAGTGCCCACCGCATGGGAACAGGACATGAGTGCCGCAACACAAAATATATTGCTGGAAGCGGTTCATTTAGGGCTTGGAGGCGTATGGCTTGGTGTTGCCACATCCAATGCTGTTGCAGAAAATGTAAGCCGCTTGTTTGAGCTTCCGGCTCATATCAGACCTTTTGCATTGATTTCCATAGGTTATCCTGATGAACAGCAAAATGAATTTGTTGACCGCTATAAGGCAGATCGGGTACATTACGAAAACTGGAAATAAACAGCAAAGGAGAGTTTATAAACAATGATAAAAGTCGTTGCAATGAATTTCGTTAAAGAAGAAAAGTTAGATGAATTTATTTCAGCAGCACAGCAGCTTGTACAGGATACCCGGCAGAAGGACCTTGGCTGCCTCCGTTATGAGCTGCTGCAGGATGTAAAAACCCCCCGGCTGTTGACAATGCTTGAGGAGTGGGAAGATCAGGAATCCCTGAACAAACATATGGAGGCAAAGCATTTTAAGGAAGCTGTCGCTTTGTTTGCAGACCTGGTGGAAAAACCCGGTAAAATCAATCTTTATAAGACATTAGCCTGAGGAAAGGAGCAGTAAAATATGAAAATGGATTTCCCTGTGGAAAAAACAGTTAAGGCTCGCAGCAGTATCCGGACTTATGAGAACCGTGGTCTTTCAAAAAATGAAAAGGATCGAATCAACACCTACATTGCAAACCTGTCTAATCCTTTTTCCATAGACGTTACCTTTCGTCTTTTGGAAAAGGCTGCATCATCCGATGGAGAAAAGCTGGGAACTTATGGGGTCATCAAAGGCGCCGGGAATTATATTGGCGCATCGGTGTCTGACGGTGAATTGGCCTTGGAAGCGCTGGGATATTCCTTTGAAAAACTGGTTCTGTACGCAACATCTCTTGGGCTTGGTACCTGCTGGCTTGGAGGGACCTTTAACCGCAGCGGTTTTGCCGCCGCCATGAATCTGAAAGAGGGAGACCTTTTCCCCTGTATTTCCCCTATAGGCTATCCTACAGGCAAAAAGAGAACCCTGGAATCGGTAATGAGGTGGGCGTCAAAGTCAGACCAGAGAAAAGAATGGAGCGAACTGTTTTTCAAAGAGGATTTCTCCCAACCTTTGACAAAGGCCGAAGCAGGGGAGTTTGCCTTTCCCCTGGAAATGCTGCGGCTGGCTCCTTCTGCTGTCAATAAGCAGCCGTGGAGAATTGTGAAGGATAAAGACGCGTATCATTTTTATCTGGCAAGAAGCCTAAAAAGTGACAATGCAAAAACGGATCTTCAAAGGGTTGATCTGGGCATAGCAACCTGCCATTTCCATTTGGCCGCATTGGAAAAGGGATTGCCGGGAACCTTTAAAAAGCTTGTAAACCCCGAAATCCAAAGTCCGGAACAAATGCAGTACGTTTTTTCGTGGATTGAGAGTTAATGGCTGCTGTATTGCAATAAAGCTCTTTTTATAGAAGCCGCTGATTATTTTGCCGCGATAAGATCCCAAATTAAGTGATATGCAGACCGATCAGACTATTGACTGCTTTTGGTATAATTAAATTATGCTAGTTTGCAGCAATGTGTTTCAAGGAAAGAGAGGAGTACGAAATGTTTAGAGAAATGAGAAGAAATAAACAATTATTATCCCCTGAAGAGACAAAAGCCGTAATGGACAGATGCACAAATGGAATTTTGGCATGTTTGGGAGATGAAGATTACCCCTATGCTGTTCCCCTGAGTTATGTATATTTCAATGGGAAAATCTATTTTCATTCAGCAAAATCCGGACATAAAATTGATGCCATCACCAAATATCCAAAAGTATCTTTTTCCGTAGTTGATGAAGATACCATTGTAAGTGAGGAATATACTTCTCACTTTCGCAGTGTGATCGCTTTTGGTAAAGCCAGAATTGTGGAGGGTGATGAACGGCTGGAAGCATTTGAGGCCATGGTAGAAAAGTATTCAGGAGATCAGCCTGAAGATGAAAGGCACAGGGAAATCGCCAGATGCACACAGGCTTACATAGCTGCAATTGATGTTGAACACATAACCGGTAAGGAATCAATAGAATTTATCAAAGCAAAACAACAATGATTCTTTACAAAAGAGGCTTATAATAAAAACGGCAGTGGCTTTAAGCCATTGCCGTTTTGCTCTCGAATCAATCATGCATATGAATTTACTTTGTGTAATTATCGAAATAGCCTTGTACTAAAACAATAGGTGTTCCTTTATCACCGCTGCCTGAAGTAAGGTCGCAGAGGGAGCCGATCAAGTCAGTTAATCGCCGGGGAGTAGTTCCCTGGGATACCATGCTTCCGACTAAATTGTTCTCTTTACTTTGAATATAATTGGAAATAGCAGCTTTTAGTTCCGCCCCTTTTAAATCGGCAAAATTATTATCAGCAAGATACTTTAATTTCACTTCATTTGGCTGGCCTTCCAGACCTTCTGTGTATGCAGGAGAAACCACCGGATCTGCCAATTCCCAAATTTTACCCATAGGATCTTTGAAAGCGCCGTCACCATAAATCATGACTTCAACATGTTTTCCGGTCTTTTCAAGAATGCCATCCTGAATGTTTTTAACAATTGGCTCGCAATTCCGGGGGAATAGCTTGACCGTGTCTTCGGTAGCTTTATTGCTGCCAAGCAAACCGTAATTTTCATTATATCCGCTTTCATTAACGGAAGCAGCCAAGATGTTGTCCAGACCATACACAGCCTCTGCACCGGCAGCCTTTAATAAACGTTTCGTTCTAAAACGGGTATGAATATCGCAGCTGAGAACATGCTTTGTATAATTTAAAATTGTACGGCAGTCATTTGCAAGAATAACTTCTACTTCGCAGCCTTCTTTCTGGATAAGTTCCTTGTAATATTCAATATAGTCAACTCCGGTAAATGTGTGCTTACGGTAGCCAAAAAGCTCACGGTATTGTGCCTCTGTTAAAATATCAGTCCAGGGATTAATGCCCTTTTCGTCCAAAGCATCAAGATCGATTAAGTGATTGCCTACTTCATCAGAAGGATAGCTTAACATTAATACGATCTTTTTAGCGCCTCTTGCAATGCCCTTAAGACAAATGGAAAAACGGTTGCGGCTTAAAATAGGGAATACAATACCAATGGTCTCATTACCGAATTTGTTTTTTATATCAGCGGCAATTTGGTCAACAGTAGCATAATTTCCCTGAGCGCGGGCAACAATGGCCTCGGTAGCAGCGATAACGTCCCGGTCATTTAATTCAAAATTTTCATTTTTTGCTGCATCAAGTACACTTGAGATAACTATTTCTACAATATCGTCTCCCTGTCGGATAATCGGGGCACGTACACCTCTTGAAACAGTACCTATTAATCTCTCCATATGCATTATTCTCCTTTAAACCCATGACAAATGCTGATGGGGTGTTTTTTAATTCAATTTATTATAGCATGATAATTGATATTGGTAAACTTAATGCTTTTTATATATAACATAACTTGTACTTATATTAGGTGGAATTAATCCTTGAAGAAGACAGAAGGAAAAGTTGGTTTTTCCATGAAATCAGCTTTTGATGACTGGAATTATAGGATATTAAGCGTCGGATCATAGTCTGATATCCCTATGGGACCATTTTAAAGCCTGGAAGAGTTCTTTGTCAGAATCCAAACAAAGAATATTGACGAATGGATCAATAAAATGTATAATAATAACCAGTTTAAAAGAATATTGTCTTATAATAAGCAAACAATAAGGTTTTCTAGGATTCCGCATTTTTAACCGGTTTATGACTAAGAGAGAACTCACAGCTTTATAATTGCGGTGTGGAAGGATAAAAGCCTGAAAGATATCAAGATGATATCTTTCAGGCTTTATTATTAACTGTAATACGGCAATAGGAATTTGGGAGGTAAATTCAATTTGAAACTGTTTATCATTGAAGACGATGTGGTTTTGAGAACAGAATTGATTTCGCTGCTTGAAAGCTATAATTATTCTTGTGAAACAAGTGATGACTTTAAAAATATAATATCGAAAGCAACGGATTCAAATGCAGATTTGATTTTACTTGATATCAATCTGCCTTATTATGATGGATATCACGTATGCCGGGAAATCCGCAAGAGATCAGATGTGCCAATTATGGTTGTGACGAGCCGAAACAATGATATGGATGAACTGATGAGCATGAACCTGGGCGCAGACGATTTCATAACAAAACCCTATAATATTCAGATCTTGCTTGCCAGGATCGGAGCCATACTCAAACGCACCAATCAGAAAAGTTTTTCATCAGAAGCAGAATATAAAGGCTTAACATTATCAATGGCAAAAAGCACAGTATATTACGAAAACAAGGAGGCCGAGCTCACTAAAAATGAACTGCGTATCCTCTCTGTTTTAATGCAGAATGCAAACAGCATCATTTCACGGGATGAATTGATGGATGAGCTTTGGCAGTCGGACGAATTCGTTGATGATAATACACTGACAGTGAATGTCAACCGTCTGCGTAAAAAACTGGAAGAAATCGGTGCGGCAGATTTTATAAAGACGAAGCGCGGCCAGGGGTATATGATATGAAGGTTTCAAGCTTTTTAAAAGATAAGATTATGTTTTTATTGGCGCAAAGCTTTATCATTGTTTTTGTGGCTTTGCTGTTAGATGTCTACCATATCAGCCGTTATGCTATAATACTTATTTGTACCACCATTGTCATAACCTCTTTCATTGCACTGGCTTACGAATACCTGGTACGCAGCAGATATTATAACAGATTATATAAAACGCTGGAGTCAATGGAGCAAAAGCAGTATATCGCTTCCCTGTTAGAAGAGCCTAATTTTGCCGAAGCTGAAGTTCTATGTGAAATTCTGAAACATGTTACAAAAGCAATGAACGATGAAATTGCTTCCTATAAAATATCCCAGGATGAATACCGGGAATATATTGAAACATGGATTCACGAGATAAAGATCCCTATTTCCTGCATCGATTTAATCTGCCAAAATAACCGCAATGACATAACAAAGAAAATATCCGAAGAAACTGTACGGGTGGATTCTTATATCGAACAGGCCCTTTATTATGCCCGGAGCAAAAACGTAGCGTCTGACTACAGCATCAGAAGGCTTTCTCTTGACAGTTTAGTAAAGGCTGCCGTAAAGAAACATTCAAAACAGCTCATAGGCTGCGGTGCACAGGTGAAACTGGACAATCTTGATCACAGGGTTTATGCCGATGAAAAGTGGCTTGATTTCATTATTGGGCAGATTATTGCAAATAGTATCAAATATAAAAAGGATGCTTTGACCTTATGGTTTTCGGCTTCAGAAAACCAGGAGAATATTATTCTTTTTATCCGGGATAACGGAATTGGAATTTCAGAAGGCGACCTTGGAAGAGTGTTTGAAAAGGGATTTACGGGAGAAAACGGAAGAGCTTTCGCCAAATCTACGGGGATCGGCCTGTACCTTTGCAAAGAACTTTGTAATAAGATGTATCTTGGTTTAGAGGTTCAGTCATCTGCGGGTAACGGTACAACAATTAAAATAACATTTCCAAAAGACAGACAGTCATTCTTACAGTAAAGGGTTCCTCTCTAAAATAAGCGGAGCCTTTTCTTCTTTAGACAAAAGATTTAAGCGGCAATACACTTGTCCTGCTTGTTGTTTTATCTTTAGTCACAAGGTTGTTTCTCTGTGAACTTTTTAACAAAAACCGAAAAAAATTTCGAAGCACAGGAAAAAATTGTGGATTTGAAACATGTACTGTATAATTGAATTTAAAGCAGAGATATACAGAAAATTATTAATTATAAAACGCAAGAGGGGGATTAATGGCCATGTTTCGCTATGTACACACAAATATTATTGCTAAAGATGCAAAAAAACTGATTGATTTTTATAAAAAGGTGTTTCACTGCAAAAGCATCAATGAAACACGTGACCTGCAAGGGGTATGGTTAGACAGGTTAACAGGACTGAATAATGCGCATATTACAGGAGAGCATCTTCTTTTGCCCGGATACGCACAAGATCACCCAACGCTGGAAATATTTTCATACGACGTGCTGGAAGGAACCATATTTTGGGAGATTAATCGCCCGGGAATTGCACATATGGCTTTTGAAGTGGATGATGTGGAAGCAACCTTAGCAGAAGCCATTAGGGAGGGAGGAAGTAATGTCGGAGAGTTGGTTACTGCGGCATACCCAAACGGAAAAGAAGCGGTATTTGTTTATGTACGGGACCCTGAAGGCAATATTCTGGAACTGCAAAGCTGGAGACAGATAAATCAGATCTAAAAAATGAGGCGTTAAATTCAATTTATCGTTGTGTCACGGAAATGCTGACAGAGCGTATAATACACGATGCGTTGCAAGCGAAGTTGTGCATCAACAAAAAAGGCTGTATGTTCCCTTTGCGGGAGTATACAGCCTTTTATCTTACAAATTTGTTCGTTTATCGTAAGTAAAATCTATGGTTCCATGATTCTTCTCCTGTTATACTGAGGAAGCAAACCACGAAAGGAGTGATTTTGATGAAAAATAAAATAATTAGTATCAGTATATTGTTACTTGCTGTCATCAGCTTCCTTATGGGTAGTTTAAAAATATCTCCTGTAGTTTCTGCCGGATATGAAATGTATAGGAATGCGACGGAAGCCATAAGTGTACCGGATAAAGTAGAGGAGCTTAAACAGCAAAACAGTTATATTGCATTTGATGAGATACCGGATGGATATAAAGAACAGGTGTTGCAGTCAGAAGACAAACGTTTTTACTATCATTTTGGCTTTGATCCCATTGCAATGGCAAGGGCTATGGCAAACAATCTGATCGCAGGAAGCTTTGTGCAAGGGGGGAGCACCATCACCCAGCAGCTGGCAAAAAATATGTATTTTTCTTTTGAAAAGAAATATGAACGGAAAGTGGCAGAATTATTTGTTGTTTTTCAGCTTGAAAAAGATCTTACAAAGGATGAAATACTGGAGCTTTATTGTAATATTGCTTACTACGGGGAAGGATGCTATGGACTGAAACAGGCGGCGAATCATTATTACGGTGTTGAGCCTTTAGACCTGACAAACACGCAGATCAAGGCGCTTGTATGGACAATTAAAAGTCCAAATAAGTACAATCCCAATGTTTACAAAGCGATTCCTGTATAATAGACGCAAGCTGTTTTCCCGGCATAATAAAAAGTGACAAAAATGTTCGTTTCCTGTAAGCAAAATCAATGGCTATGCAGGGACAGATAGAATTATAATAGACATAAGTTAGAAATAGAAAAGGAGATCATAAATGTTACAAAAAGGATTAAATAGTTTTCAGATTAAAATAATTGCTTTGGTGCTCATGGTATTCGATCATATTCACTATATTTTTACAGGTGTTTTCCAGGTTCCGCTGTGGTTTAACATGCTGGGCAGATTATCAGCACCTTTATTCATCTTTGCTACAGCCAATGGCATGAGATACACAAGAAACCCGGTAAAATATTTAATGCGTTTATGGTTTGGATTTGTATTTATGAACTTTGGCAATGATCTGATTAATCAGTATTTCCCGCTGCCTAATGGGGGAATTATTATAAATAATATTTTTTCCACGCTGTTTGTAATCTGCCTGATCATATTCAGTATTCAACGGATTTCTATATGCAGGAAAGAGAATCGTCCATTTCTGCAATATATATTATTAATGCTCGTTCCTGTTTTCAGCAGTATCATTATTTTTATGACCATGTCTAATCCCGGCTTATTCTTTATAGCAAGAGGGATAATGCTCTTTGTTCCCTCCCTCTTATTCTGTGAAGGCGGTATTGTGCTGGTTGCTTTAGGTCTTGGATTATATTTATGCAACCAGGATAAAAAGAAAATTGGTATCTTTTATTTTCTCCTCAGCCTTCTGATCTTTGCAATGGGTTATAACCCCGAGACCGGTGTGAAAAGCCTGTTTTTGGATAACATTCAGTGGTACATGGTATTTGCTTTACCATTTATGCTGTTTTACAATAAACAGAAGGGCCGTGGAATGAAATATTTCTTTTATGCCTTTTATCCGGCCCATATTTATATTTTTACAATTTTAGCCAATATTATTTCTAAATACTAAGGAGAGGAGAGACACTATGAATACAATCTTAAAGGTTCAGAACCTTCAGAAATATTACGGCAACAAAGGGAATGTCACAAAGGCTGTTGACAATATCAGCTTTAACGTTTCGGAAGGAGAATATATCGGAATCATGGGGGCATCGGGAAGCGGTAAAACCACCATTCTTAATTGTGTTTCCACCATTGATGATGCGACTTCAGGTCATATTTATATTGACGGAACTGATGTCACTGAGATGAAAGCAGAGGCCTTATCAAAGTTCAGACGAGAAAAACTTGGCTTTATTTTTCAGGACTTTAATCTTTTAGATACCTTGACTGCCCATGAAAATATTGCCCTTGCCCTGGCAATTATGAAAGCTCCTGCAGGAGAAATGGATGAGCGGATCCACCAGGCTGCATCTCTTTTAAACATCACGGAGGTACTGAATAAGTATCCGTATCAGATGTCAGGCGGCCAAAAACAGCGTGTAGCCGCTGCAAGGGCTATTATTACGAAGCCAAGTCTGATTCTTGCCGATGAGCCTACCGGGGCCCTTGACTCCAAGTCTGCAAAGATGCTTTTGGAAAGCTTTAAAAATCTCAATGAACAGATAAACGCTGCCATTTTAATGGTAACCCATGATGCTTTTACCGCCAGCTATTGCAGACGCATTTTGTTCATCAAAGACGGTAAGCTGTTTAATGAGCTTATCAGGGGAAAGGAATCACGTAAGGAATTTTTTGACCGGATCATGGAGGTTATAGCCCTTCTTGGAGGTGATTTAAGTGCTGACTAAGCTTGTTTTTAAAAATGTCGGAAAAAGTATGCAGGATTACACGGTATATTTTTTCACTCTTGTATTTGGGGTTTCCATCTTTTATATGTTTAACTCCATCTATGCACAGCAGGAGATCATGGTAGTAACGGAAATACTGACTGATTCCATGATTGCACTCAGAAAGATATTATCGGTTATATCCGTATTCGTTGCGGTGATCCTGGGTTTTTTGATCGTCTATGCCAATAGTTTTTTCATCAGGCGCCGTAAAAAAGAAATGGGCATTTACATGACTTTGGGTATGAGCAAAAGTAAAATTTCTGCCATTTTTGTACTTGAAACATTTCTTATGGGACTCCTTGCTTTAATTGCAGGACTGGTAACCGGTGTCTTTGGCTCACAGTTTATGTCTGTGTTTACCGCTAAAATATTTGAGGCGGATATGACCGCCTATAAATTCATATTTTCACCGGATGCAGCGGTGAAAAGTATCCTTTATTTTGCAGTTATTTTTTTAACCGTAATCATTTTCAATACAATTGCAGTGAGTAAATATAAACTGATTGACTTGATTTACGGCGGCCGGAAAAATGAAAGCTTAAAAATCAGAAGTACCGGATTATCGCTGCTGGTTTTCCTGGCATCCATTGTTTCCTTAGGAACTGCATATGCCTTGGTTTTGAAAAATGGAATTATTAATATAAATGGCACCTTTCTTTGGTCCATTATTTTAGGAACGGTTGGTTCGCTGCTGTTTTTCTTTTCCCTTTCAGGAATCCTTACAAAGCTGGTACAATCAAATAAGAAGCTGTATTATAAAAACCTGACCATGTTTGTAACCCGGCAGCTCACCAGTAAAATCAACACAAATTTTATATCCATATCCGTGGTCAGCATTGTATTGCTTCTGGTAATCGGTATTTTTTCAACGGGTTACAGCATGAAAAATATTCTGTCAGCTGATTTAAAGGAGACTGCTCCCTATGATGTCAGTTTTTATGGCAGCAATGAGGAAAGGAGCCATGAAACCATATATGAAAGCCTGCCCTTGACAATCAGAAGTATTGATGTGATTAGTCATGAATACAGTGTTTACCGCGGGAACCTTTGTTACAAGGATTTTCCGGTTGATTATTCTTCCCTGTCCTTTGATATTGGTAAGCGTGTTCTGGATTTTGTTATGTTTTCTGATTACCAAAAGTTTTTGGAAATGCAGGGAAAAGAAAAAAACGATCTTTCTGGAAATGAGTATTTCATCATTGCTACGGGTGATGTCTACCAGCATATTGCACAGCAGTTTCTTGATAAAAATGTAACAATTCCCCTTGGGGATAAAGTTCTCCAGCCAAAGGGGAAAGTGCAAAACATAAAGCTATCCAACAGTGATTCCGGTATTACATTTGTTGTCAATGACGCGTTTTCCAAAAACCTTGACAAATCGCCGGATCATGTGCTTAACATGATAAGCAAGACAGGGGAAGGGTCAAAGGAACTTCAGGCAAAGCTGAATCAATACAGTAAAAGCCAGGAGTATCAGGAAAAGGGCTTTTGGTACTATTCAAGCAGAGAAGATATCTATGCCTCATCAATTGCCATGAAAGCCATTATATCCTTTTTAGCCATATATCTTGGCATTGTGTTTATGGTTGCCTGCGCGGCAATTCTTGCGATCCAGCAGCTTGCCCAGGCAGCGGACAACAAGGAACGTTATGCACTGTTAAGGAAGCTGGGTGCTGAAAAGAAAATGCTGGACAGAGCATTGTTTATACAAATACTCTGTTACTTTTTACTGCCTCTGATGCTTGGAATCGCTCATTCCATTGTTGGGCTTAAGGCTGTAAATGATGTAATGATGGCTTTTGAGCATGTGAACGTGATGGATAGCGTTCTTATCCCGGCATTATTTATTATTGTTATTTATAGTGTTTATTTTGAATTGACTTATATCGGGTGCAAACATATTTTAAGAAGAGATCATTATTAACTGTGTTTGAAAGCCTAAAGAACAGGCCTGTGTTTTTCACATATTGAAAAACACGGGCTTTTTCAATATTCCGGAATGTCAGCTGCATGATTTGCGAAAAACTGCCTTTTACGAAATGGGCATTTGACTTGTGTTGTTTTTGTTGCTGCTCTTATATAAAACCGAAATAAAATCCATGAAGCTGCATTGGATATGTGGCAAAAGCACCATGGATAAATTGAGAAAGGTCATCATATTGAAAAAAATACCCATCTTTTCAGGGGATAAAATATTTGATATAATAAAAATTGCCATGTCTCCAAGGCTCATTGCTGCCGGATATAGGAAGCTGATTATAATATGAAACCAGAAAGAGGAAAAGGGATGAAAAAGCCTTCAAAATTATCAGTTCGGATGTTTTTGCTGCTGCTTCTGTGCGTGGTCATGCCTCTGGCAGGGGTCTGCATTTACGTAAGAGTCAGCATGGAACAGTTTATCCAGGAAAAGCTGAGCGAAAAAGTCATTCAGAACATTTCAAGAGGAGAACGGAATATCTGCGATAATTTACAGAACATAGCCGCCCTGACCAATCTTTTTGTATATGATGAGGAACTGCAAAAGCGCATAACAGATCCCCATACGTCCGAATATGACAATACAAAATACTTTGACCAGATGATACATAAGCTCAGCATTGGCAGCGGATTTGATTTTGTTCAGGATATGAAGATCCTCCTGTTTGATGATTACGGCAGAATTTACTCTAACTGGAGCATGGACTATCAGAATTATCAGTTTCTCCTGGATCAGGACTGGGTGAAGAAGAGCAGGGAGAATAATGGACATATTGTTTGGGCCATGTTTAATCCGGCTTATATTATTGGGGAACAAAAAGATCAGACTTATATATCCCTGGCAAAATCCCTTCTAAAAGATTATACAACGGGAGAGATCATAGGAACTCTTATTATCAGCATTGATCAGAAAAAGTTCAGTGATCTTTTGATGGAATACGCCTATGCCGGTGACATGGCCTATGTCTGTGTGGGGGAAGGAACCGTGCTGTTGCAAAATGACATTCAGGGACTCATTCATGAGGCGGATTTAAGAAACTTATACCAGGAGACAGAGGAGAAAAAGAGCGGCAGCCTGCGGTATCATACCGGAGGAGGAAATTATCTCATAAGCTATTATACCATACCAAAGCCGTGGTTATTTGACGGACAGCAAATGAAAGTTTTTCATTTTACCAATTATCAGGAAGTGACCAATCAGGTGGAAATGATCGGTCACAGGTTGAATCTGATCCTTCTGATCGTCATATGTGCACTGATCTTAATCCTGTATCTTTCCATTAAAATGCTGGTAAAGCCCATTGTGAAACTCAGCGGACAGATGGAAAACTATACGCTGGACATGGATTTAAATGATATTGATATGGAGCGGTCTGATGAGATCGGCCAGTTAAACCGCTCCTTCCGGCAAATGTCCATGAACATCCGCCGCTTGTTTGAGGAGCTGGAAAACGAACATGAGGTAAAGGAAAAATACCGGTATGAATCCCTGCGGGCCCAATTAAATCCTCATTTTCTCTTCAATACCCTGTCAACCATCCGCTGGATGGCAATCATAAGGGGAGCGGATAATATCGTGGAGGGCATAGACGCTCTGGCCCATATATTAAAATACAGCATGAGCAGGGAAAGCTGCCTGGTAACGGTGGCAGAAGAAGTGGATAACATCAGGAATTATCTTTATATCCAGAACTGCCGTTATGGAAATCATTGCAGGCTGGAAATCGATCTTGAAGAAGAAATCATGAATTTAAAAACAGCCAAATTTATCCTTCAGCCCATTGTGGAAAATGCCATTATCCATGGATATGACAAGGACAGGGAGGAAATTCTGATCCGGATTTACGGTTTTGCGGAGGAGGGCAGCCTTAACATATATGTGGAGGATGACGGAGTGGGCATTTCCCCCAATGTTATCAGGCAGTTTGAGGCTTTTAGAAAGGGCCGGGTAAAGGAGAGCAAGCTGACAGGAATCGGAATCAAGAATGTGGATGAGTATATCCGGATTACCTTTGGCAATGAGTATGGGCTGGCCATAGAAAGCCTTAAAACCAGGGGAACAGTGGTATTGTTTACGCTTCCGGTAATCAGAGAGGAGAGTACAGGGGATGAAAAGGGTAATGATTGTGGATGATGAGGTTTTGGTGCGCCTGGGAATCCAGTCATTGATCAAATGGGAAAACCATGGATACCAGATCGTCTGTGATGCATCGGATGGGGGAGAGGCGCTTCAAAAAATCAGGCAGTACCGTCCGGATATTGTTCTTACTGACTTAAAGATGAGCCCGGTGGATGGCTTTGAGCTGATCTCAAAGTGCAGGGAAAAATATCCCCACATCCAGTTTATTGTCTTAAGCAGCTACAATGATTTTGACAACGTAAGAAGTGCCATGAAAATTGGGGCCTTTGATTATGTTTTTAAATTGACGGTAAAGCCGGAGGAGCTGCTGAAAATCATGGATGAGGCCGCCTCCTTTGGAAAAGGGACTGAAACAGTTCAGGAAGCTTCCGCACTGACGGAAAGGAATCTGGAAGTCATAAAAAAGGGCTTGTTTAAAAAGATCTTAAACTCGGAAACTTTTTTGAACAAATATTTAGAAGAACTGACAAAGCTGCCTCTTGCCATAAGCTTTGACCGACCTTTCTGCATTCTCTCCATTACCATTGACGATTTTAAGGTGGTAAGAAAAAAAGGAGATTTTATGGATCTTGAGCTTTTAATATTTACCATGGAAAATATTCTTAGTGAGCTGTTTGGCCGCCATCATCAGGCAGAGGTGTTCCAATATGGGGAATATGATTTTGCCGTGGCAGTAAACCGGGAAGAGCATCAGGACCATAAGGCCTTTTTTATTGCAATGGAAAAGGAGTTCGGCATTTTTGCCAATTGCGCCAGGCAATATTACGGCCTGGAGGTAAGCGGGGCATTGAGCATGGAATGCACGGGCATCAAAGGATTAAAGGAGGCCATTGCCCAGAACAGGGAAACCCTGAAAATGCGGTTTTTTTCAGAACCTGGAAGGCTTCATCCATACCAGCGGATTGTCAGGGAAAGGGCTGCTCTGCCGCCCGGGTTTCATGGCTCTGTTTTAGAACGTCTGGCAGCGGAGCACGACTTTTACGGGATCAGGAAGTTTCTGGAGGATTTTTTTCAGTTTCTGAAAGAAAAGAACCAATGGGAGCCGGAGGAAATCCGCTATCTCTTAAGAAAGGCATATGGAGCCCTGGCCGCTTCTTTTGCCCGCAGCAGAGCTGATATCGATCTGTTCCTGGATAAAAACGGCATGAACATGGAAGGTTCCATTAATGATTACACCTGTCTGGAAAAAATCAGGCAATCAGTTTTGGAGCTGGTGGAACAGTATAAAAAGGAATATGAGTCAAACAGCGGCAGAATCTTAAGGAAAGAGGTTGCCCAGGCAAAGAGCTTTGTCCGAAACCATATGAAGGAAGAACTGCAGGTTGCAGACATTGCGGCCATGGTGAACATGAGCGGCAGTTATTTTTCCCATGTATTTAAAAAGGAGGAAGGGATCAGCTTTGTGGAATATGTGTACCGGGTGAGAATGGAGCATGCCAGATACCTGCTGGAATGCAGCGATTTAAAAGTAAATGAGATTGCAGACGAAGTTGGAATCGTTAATCCCAATTATTTCAGCACCCAATTTAAAAAGAGCGTGGGACAGTCCCCTTTGGAATACCGCCAGGCATGGTTAAAAAAGGCGGAGGAAAATAGCAGGATATGAAAGAAAATAAGCAGGATTTTAAAGGACTGGTTAAAAAAGGAAACAAGGAAAGACGGAAATCGAAAAAATTGGAAGAAAGACAGCAGGCAGGGGGATATCCCTTGTCTGCTGTTTTTGCTATAGTATAGACAGGAATTACAGTTCAGCCATGCCGTTTATAATCAGGCTCATAGGGCTGGACTGCAATCAAAATTATTGGAGGAAGGTACAATGAGAAAGTGGAAAAAGTTAGGGGCTCTTGGCATGGCGTCTTTAATGGCAATGTCAGTGCTGGCCGGCTGTCAGAGCGGTCAGAAGACGGAACAGGTGAACACGTCGGCTGAGACGGCAAAAACAGAGGAAGCAAAGACAGGGGAATCAAAAACAGAGGCGCAAAAGGCAGGAAATGGAGAGCCTGTAGTTTTGCGGATGTGGGGAGGCGTTCCAGCGGAAGCCGGTCCCCAGGCAGTTTGTGATAATTTTAACCAACTCTACAAGGACAAAGGAATCCAGGTAGAGTACGAACGGTTTGTAAATGATGACACCGGAAACTTAAAGCTGGAAACAAATCTTCTCTCAGGAGACGGGGTGGATCTTTATATGACCTACAGCACCGATGCCTTAACAAAGCGGGCGGAAGGAAACATGGCGCTGGATCTTTCAGAGCTGATTGCCAGGGATGATTTCCAGATGACAAAATACTTCGGCACCCTTGCAGAGGCATATTACATTAACGGAAAGCCTTATTCCATTCCCACAAAGCTGGATCAGTACGGAATTGTATTAAATCAAGACATGTTTGAAGCAGCAGGGATCCAGGTCCCAACGGAATGGACCTTTGAAGAATTCCGGGAGATCGCCAAAAAGCTTACTCATGGGGATGGTCAGGATAAGGTTTACGGCATGTTCTGGAATTCCCAGCAGGATCTGACCTATCTTTTCGGCTACCTGGTGGCCCAGACCAACGGCGGAGACCCCCTGTATAAAAGTGAAAAGGAAACCAATTTTGACGATCCGGTGGTGCTTAAATCCGTTGAACTGATCAATAACATGATGAACGTGGATAAAACATCTCCTACCCATACGGATTCCGTGACCCAGAAGCTGTCCCAGGAAAGCATGTTCTTAACGGGAAGATCCGCCATGACGGTGGGCCCGTGGATTGTAAGAAGCGTTAAGGATCAGGCCAATTATCCCCATGATTTTAAGACAGCCTTTGCTCCTTATCCGGTGGTGGAAAAAGGTCAGAGAAACTACACCCAGGGAGGTTACGGAGATCATCTGTGCATCAATCCAAAATCCCAGAACATTGACGCTGCATGGGAATTTGCAAAATGGTACGCCACTGAGGGAATGCTTCCCGTGGTGGAAGGAGGCCGTGTGCCGGCTTCCAATACTTATAATGCCCTGGAAGTAACGGAGGCCTTTGTTATGGGAGCTGAGGATTACCTGGATGGGGAAACCACTCAGAAGATACTCATAACACCGGCTGACAATTATGCAGTTCCTTCCATTACCAACCACATTGCAGAGGTTAAGAAAATCGTGGTGGAAGAGCTGGAAGGAATCTTTATTGGTAAGCAGACGGTGGAGGATGGCATGAAAAAAGCCAAAGCCAGAGCGGATGAACTCCTACAGAAATAATCAGAGAAAAAATACCCGGGGCTGCCGCAAAGGAAGGGGCAGCCCCGGAACAGTAAAAGAGACACCCTTTGGGTGTACCTGGATGCTCAAAATACGTGAGCAAAAAAAGAAGAAAGGAGGGATTGCTGAACATGAAAAAAATCAGGCTTAGCAAACAGTTAAAAATAGATTTGACAGGCTATGCTTTCATTCTGCCCAATATCATCGGTGTGTGCCTTTTTACCTTATTTCCCATGATATTTTCCCTGATTATCAGCTTTACGGACTGGGATTATACCAAAGGAATCGGCAATTGGAATTTTATCGGCCTTAAAAATTTTGTTGAAATATGGCAGGATGAATGGTTTACCAGTTCCCTGATCAACACCATAATTTTTGCGGTGGGAGTGGTGCCGGTGACAGTTTTTCTGGCTCTGGTGATGGCGGTCATCATCGATAAATACTGTGTTGCCAGACTTCCCATAAGGCTGGCGCTTTTTATGCCCTACATATCCAATATTGTGGCGGTTGCCATTGTATGGGTGATGATGTATTCCCCCTGGGGGCCTTTTACCCAGATGGTAAAGCTTTTTGGAGTGGAAAATCCTCCCCAATGGCTTGGAGATACAAAATGGGCATTGCCGGCGCTGATGCTCATGACCGTATGGTCGGGAGTTGGATATGCCAATATGATCTATACGTCAGCACTTCAGGGGCTTCCCCAGGATGTTTATGAGGCTGCGGACATTGACGGGGCAGGAGAGGTCCAGAAGTTTTTTAAGCTTACGATCCCATTTTTGTCACCCACAACCTTTTTCCTGATTATCACGACGTTCATCACCTCATTTCAGGTGTTTGCACCCATACAGATCATGACAAGAGGCGGCCCGGGAACAGCTACCAATGTGCTGGTTTACTATATTTACACCTCAGCCTTTACCTTCTACAAGATGGGTTATGCCTCCGCCATATCATGGATATTATTTTTGATTCTCTTTGGTATAACCATGTTCCAATGGGCGGGGCAGAAAAAATGGGTCAGTTATTAAAGAAACACCCTGCGGGTATACCTATATGCCCAAAGGGCATGGGCAATAAAGAAGAAACACCCTGCGGGTATACTTATATGCCCAAAGGATATGGGCAATAAAGAAGAAAGGAGGCACCCGGAATGAAGAAACATCAACGGACCATCCTTAGGGTCCTGTTTACTGTAGTCATAGGGGCCCTGGCTGTCTCCATGGTTACCCCGTTTTTATGGATGCTTTCGGCATCAATGAAGCTTCCCCTGGATGTCATGAAACTGCCGATAGAATGGATACCAAAATATTTTTACCCTGATAATTACAAGAAAGTGTGGAATGTGGGAGGCTTAGCGGCGAGAAATTACCATTTTGGCCTGGCATACTGGAACTCCATAAAGATCGCGGCCATCAATCTGATGGGATCAGTGCTTACCAGCACTCTGGCAGGGTATGCTTTTGCCAAAATAAAGTTCAGGGGAAGAAATATCCTGTTCCTGATCTACCTGGCCACCATGATGATCCCCAGCCAGGTGACGCTGATTCCCAAGTTTGTCATGTTTAATAAAATGGGACTTACCGGCACTCACTTAACCCTGATCCTTCCGGGACTTATTACCATTACAGGCACATTTCTCATGCGCCAGTATTTTATGCAGATTCCCGATGAGCTGAGAGAGTCGGCAAGGGTGGATGGAGCTCACGAGTTCCTCATATGGTTAAGAATTATGGTGCCCATTGCAAAGCCTAATATGGCGTCTCTTGCAATGGTGGTGTTCTTATGGAACTGGAACAGCTACCTGGAGCCTCTGGTATTTTTAAGCGACTGGAGATTGTATACAATCCCCATTGCCCTTACGAATTTTATAGAGGAAAGCGTGACGGAATACAACCTGGTCATGGCGGCGGCGGCCTCTGCCCTGGTTCCGGCTTTTCTCGTATTTTTGCTGGGGCAGAAATTTCTTGTCAAGGGCCTGGTGGCCGGTGCTGTGAAAGGATAAGGTTGAAAATATGAAATATATCGCAGAAAATAAGAGGGAAATACCCGTAATACATGAGGTGGATGTGCTGGTGCTGGGTGCAGGTCCGGCAGGAATCGGGGCAGCGGTTTCAGCAGCAAGAGAAGGTGCTGTGACCATGCTGGTGGAACAGACAGGGGATGTGGGAGGAATCGCTACGGCGGGGCTTATGAGCCACTGGACGGGCAGAACGGAAGGGGGATTTTACGAGGAAATCCTCAACCGTTCATCAGAGGTTTCCGGGAAAGGACGGCAGATCATCAACCCGGAGCGCTTAAAAACGGTTTTCCTCCGCATGCTTATGGAGGCAGGGGTCAGTCTCAGGCTGTATTCCTTTGCAAGTGACGTCATTATGGAGGGAAATGTGATCAGGGGAGTGATCCTGGAAAGCAAGTCAGGCAGAGAGGCCATTCTTGCGAAGATCGTCATTGATTCCACAGGAGACGGGGACATAGCAGCAAAGGCCGGCGCTCCTTATTTTAAGGGCAGGGAAGGCGACGGGCTCATGCAGCCGGCTACAATCATGTTTAAGGTGGCAGGAGTGGACGAGGAAAGAGGTGTTTTTCCCGGCGGTTTTGAAGAAAGCTTTGCCCTTCCTGAGGGGGATTTACAGGAACTGGGGAAAGAGCATCTGCCGGACCCTGCCGGGCATGTGCTCCTGTACAAAACAACCCTTCCCGGAGTGGTCACCTGTAACATGACCAACTGCACCGGAGTGGACGGCACAAGAGCCGAGGACCTTACAAAGGCAACCTTAACCTGCAGAGAGCAGATGGATGACATCGTTGCTTTTCTTAGAAAATATGTTCCCGGCTTTGAAAACTGTTATATCATCAGCTCCGCCTCCCTGGTGGGAATCCGGGAAACCAGGCATTTTAAGGGAGAAGAAACCATTACAGAGCAGGATATTCTGGAGGCCCGGGTATTTGATAAATGGGTGGTGACAAAGGCCAGCTTTAATTTTGACGTGCACAATTTAACCGGCAATGGTCTTGATGAAAGCGGCTGCCAAAAACATTTCCCGCAGACAAAAGGATATACCATCCCCTACGGCTGTTTGGTGCCTTTGGAAATTGACAATCTGTATCTGGCGGGAAGAAATATTTCAGGAACCCATATGGCCCATTCCAATTACCGTGTCATGCCCATTTGCGCCAATATGGGGCAGGCGGCAGGCATTGCTGCTGCCATATGTGCCGCTTCCGGAACAGTGCCCAGAGCCCTTGAAGTGAAAAAGGTTCAGAGCCGTCTTATGGAATTGGGGGTGAGTCCGTGAAAACATGCCATTATGACTTTGTGGTGGTGGGAGGCGGTATGTCCGGCGTCTGCGCAGCCATTGCCGCCGCCAGAAGAGGGGCGAAAACAGCCCTGATCCATAACCGGCCGGTTTTAGGAGGCAATGCCAGCTCCGAAATCCGGATGCACATCTGCGGGGCAGATCATCACATGTCGGTTCCCAATGCAAGGGAAACCGGAATTTTAGAAGAAATACTTCTGGAAAACAAACGGAGAAACCCGGAGATGGTGTATCCGATTTTTGATTCCGTTTTATGGGAAAAGGTTCACTATCAGGAAAATCTGACCCTTTATTTAAATACTCATATGACGGAAGTCTTATGCGATGGTGACAGGATTGAGGCAATATGTGCCCTGCAGATGACAACGGAAAAAACCTTCTGCATTTTCGGTTCTCTGTTCTTGGATGCCACAGGTGACGGCGTGCTGGGAGCCAAGGCGGGAGCTGAATACCGGATGGGAAGAGAGAGCAGCTCCCAATATGGAGAGTCCCTTGCTCCGAAAACAGAGGACCCTTATACCATGGGAAATTCCCTCATGTTCAAGGCCAGGGATATGGGACATGAGGTGCCCTTTATCAAGCCTTTCTGGGCCAATACCTATACCGAGGACCAGCTTAGGCTGCGGGACCACAGCGACATTACTTCCGGGTACTGGTGGATCGAGCTGGGAGGCGGAGAACAAGATGTGATTTCCCATGGAGAAGAGCTTCGGGATGAGCTGCTGAAGGCTGTATTCGGTGTATGGGATCATATCAAAAACGGCGGAGAACACGGAGCGGAGTGTATGGAACTGGAATGGGTGGGCTTTCTGCCTGGAAAAAGGGAAAGCCGCCGGCTCATAGGCGATTATGTGCTGACGGAAAAGGATTGTCTGGAGAGCACCCGGTTTGATGATGCGGTAGCTTATGGGGGATGGCCCATGGATATCCATACAGTGGAAGGGTTTTTAAATGAAAGTGATGTTCCCACGGTCTGGAACCAGGTAAACGGCATATATTCCATTCCCTACCGGTGCCTGTATTCAAAAAACATTAGAAACCTGTTTTTAGGAGGCAGGGCCATTAGCTGTTCCCATGTGGCATTTTCCTCCACAAGAGTTATGGGAACCTGTGGGGTTGCAGGCCAGGCAGCAGGTACGGCCGCTGCCATGGCAATAAAGAAGAATCTGGGGCCAAGAGAGCTTCTTGATTATGTGGGAGAGCTTCAGCAGGAGCTTTTAAAGGATGACTGCTATATCCCCTTTGTTGTCAACCAGGACCCGGAGGATTACGCCAGGCAGGCTGTGGTGACAGCCACCTGCCATATTCGGGGCTGTGAGCCGGAAAAGGTCATAAACGGAGTGGCAAGAACGGTGGAGGGAGAGCCAAACTGCTGGCGTGCCGCCATAGAGGACAGTCCTGCCCTGATACTGTCCCTGCCAGGGAAGATTTGTATCCGGGAAATACGCCTGGTACTGGACTCCAATTTAAGCAGAGAGATCACCCCTTCCATAAACCAGAGCGTGCTGTCCAGACAGAAGTCCGGGCCGCCGCCGGAGCTGTTAAAGGAATATGAAGTGGATATCCTTTTGGAAGGGGAGGTTGTGGCGCACATTGCAGCTCATTCCAATGGCCAGAGGCTTCAGCGCTTATTCCTTGACACAACGGAAGGAGATGCTGTCCGGATCAGGACTGTTTCTACATATGGAAGCAGGGAAGCAGGGATTTTTGAAGTGAGAATTTATTCCCGGCTCCATTAAACACGCTGGTCCTTTTACAAGTTCCTTAATGCTGTGGACCTTATTCTCAGGGAGCAGTTTGCAATGGGAACCAGCAAAAACGCCCATGTATCAGCAATTCGCTGCATGGGTGTTTTTTGATTTTTCTGAGTCTTAAACCAAGGGGATCAGCTTTTACAGGGGGAATCCGCTTTAACTTTAACAGCGAGCATGTCAGTGGAGGCGAGTCAATTAATGGTTCTGCCGAATCAATTTTTCATAAATACTCCGGATAATCGGCATCCCAACTTATTGCTGCAGATAAATGGCTCAAAGTTCTCAGCATAATTGATTCCGCCCGCATTCAGCTAGGGCTGAAAAAAGTTTAAAATATCTGTTTCCGTTATTTTATGCTTTATGACCTTACTGATGGTATCACAGCATACTGTGCAAAGGTAATCACCGGTCCGGTAGGTGGAGTAATCCACTGGAAGTATCAGTGTATTAATAAGACTGGGATCATGCATAAAACCGGTGCCGGTCTTTTTTAGATAAGCTTCTTTTTTTGTCCATATCTCGAAAAACTTCAGGACCTTTTTGTGTGTTGAAGCAGACTCAATATAAGATATTTCATCCGGATGAAAGGCCGTTTTCATAATTTCAAATGGAGGGGGATTTAGTTTTTCAATATCTGCCCCCACCGGCTGATGATCAGATATACAAAGCAAAATACAATTACGAGTATGGGATAAATTAAAGTACAAATTTTCTGTGTTTGCCAGATAAGGTTTTCCGTATGCTTCATAAGCTATTTCCAGTCTGTCTGCTGGAATTCCGGTTCGTTTGCTCACTGCCATACGCATCAGCAGCGCAGCGTACAGAGACAGCAGACGGTCTGGTATAAAATGATATTTTAGTATTTTTTCTTTTCTTTCATCCGGGACAAATTGCAGCAACTGCATTTCCTCATGGGAAAATGCAGATTTGGTAATTTCTAAATGATAATTCTCAATCATTGAATCCTCCGTAGGAAAATGGTGTTTTTGTGTTATATCGTATCATTTTATAATAATTTGTCAAATAAATTTGATATCTTTGAAAATAATTAAAGGCATCCTATAAACGGAATGGAGCCTGAAACGAAATAAGATATTGCTGCAATCAATGCCTGTATCAGCTTATAAAACATGATGGAGCGATGGCAGGGAGGGCTTTGCAAACGGGCAAAAAAGAAAGGATTCTACTGACAATGTGTCTGGCAGTTGCCGCTCCTGTCACTATATGGTAAAATAAGGTAAAATAACAAGCATTCTATTTTACCAGAAAGCATATGCCGGCGTCAGCGTGCCTCAAGGCGGGAACAATTCAGCGGATGAACGGAAGGCTTTGTCAGATGATTAAAATATGATTAACGGCAGCAGGACAGGAGGCAGTCAAAATGAAAATTGTAGTATTAGACGGGTATACAGAAAATCCGGGAGATTTATCCTGGAGCGGAATGGAACAATTGGGAGAAGTCACGGTATATGACAGAACTCCGGCGGAGCTGATCGTGGAAAGGATCGGTGATGCGGAGGTGATTTATACCAACAAGACGCCTGTCAGTAGATCCACATTGGAAGCATGCCCTGCAATAAAATACATTGGCGTGCTGGCAACCGGTTACAATGTTGTGGATGTAGAAGCTGCAAAAGAAAAAGGTGTCTTGGTGTCAAATATCCCTTCCTATGGGACAGAAGCTGTAGCCCAGTTCACCATTGCACTTTTATTGGAGCTGTGTCACCATATTGGTGACCATTCCCAATGTGTTATGCAGGGGGCTTGGACCAGAAGCGAGGATTTCTGCTTTTGGAATTATCCTTTGACAGAACTGGCAGGAAAGACTATGGGAATTATCGGATTTGGAAGAATCGGGCAGGCTACGGCTAAAATTGCCCAGGCTTTGGGAATGAACATTCTGGCCTGCTCCAGAAGTAAAGATAATAGCCTGGAATCGGAGACCTGCCGTTATGCGGACCTTGACTGTCTTCTGATGAATTCAGATGTAATCTCCCTCCATTGCCCGCTTCTCCCTGAAACCCGGGGAATCATCAACAAAGACAACATAGCTAAAATGAAAGACAATGTTATGATCCTCAACAGCTCCAGGGGGCCTCTTATTGTGGAAGAGGATTTAATGGAAGCATTAAACAGCGGTAAAGTCGGCGGTGCGGCGGTTGATGTTATTTCTGTGGAACCCATGAAGGCGGATAATCCTCTGCTGAGGGCAAAAAACTGCATCATAACCCCACATATTGCCTGGGCGCCAAAAGAAACGAGACAGAGGCTGATGGATATTGCGGTTAATAATCTGAAGTCTTACATAGAAGGACAGCCAGGGAATGTGGTAAATAAATGATCTGATTTAAAAACAACGGTTGACTGTTTGTCCCCTTTGTGGTAGAATCTCAAAAAATACATATGTTCACCTGTTTCTGCCACCGGGCAGAAACTTAAAAGGCGTTCAGAACCTTGCCGCAGGTACGGCATACCAACAGGTATGTTATAAGGCGGGGTTTTGAGCGTCTTTTGTTTTTGGGTGAAAAGTCAGGAGGAATTATATGAATATCAAGCCATTTCAAGTAGAAGAATGGATGAATGCTTATGAGGCTGAAGCAAAGTATAATATTGCAGAAACCTGGGTGGATTCCATTTCCTTAAACGATTTGTTTGCATTAACCGGAGTGAATAAGTCTTTGTTTCTGGATGAATTCTGTAGGCGCAGAATGACCTATGGGGATATTGAGGGTGCCCTGTCCTTTCGTCAGGGTGTTTCCAGGCTGTACAAAAGTATGCCTACCTATCAGCAGCTTTACTCCATTCCGGAGTCTCTGGGGGCAAAGGTTTTATGCTTCATTTAAAGGAAAAAAATAATTTCCTGCCTGATTTGGCGGCGGATGTCTGAACCTGTCCGCCGCCTGAAATGATACCGGTTAAATTATAATGATTATTCCATGTCCAGGATGCTCGCAGACAAGGTGCTTCCCTTGCGCAGCTCCTGGCGTGCCGCCTGTATCAGGGAATCCATTTTTTCAAGCCCTTCCAACAAGAGCTTTTCTTCCTGGCTGGTGTCCAGTACCTTGCTGATCCCGCCGTTTTTAATAATGATCCTCTTGTCTGCCATAAGAGCCAGAAGAGGGTCATGAGTTGCCATTAAGACGATCTTGTCCGAGGAAACCAAAAGCTCAAGGGCTTTTTTACGGTCAATTCCGGCGTTTTCGATTTCATCAATGAGAACGATAGGAGAAGAGCTTAAAATAGCAGTATCTGCGATCATCAGGGCTCTGGATTGTCCTCCGCTTAAGCTGGTGACAGGAGTGGTTAAGTCAAATTTTTCTCCCGCCAGATTATTGGCGGCAAGGATGATCTGTTCAATAACGGTCTGAGGGTTTTCCACCAGCCGGCTTACGGCGTGCATCCTTAAAAAGTCCTCTACCGTAAGGTCCATGACAAAGTTCATGTTCTGGGACAACTGCGCCACCAGCCGGTTGTTGGAGGAGAAACGCCATTTATTATCTGGTTTCTGTCCATTGATCAAAATGCTGCGGCCGGTAGGCGTATCGTTTTGGGCTGCCCATTCAATATCTGCCAAAAGCCGGCTTTTTCCGGAACCGGTAGGTCCTACAATAGAAATAATCTGGGAGGTTTCCGCCGTAAGTTCTGAAAATCCCTCCGGATTACCGGATTTGTCGTGTCCAGGCAGAATTGTCATGGAAAGGACCCGGTTGCTCTTTTCAAGGCCCAGAAACGCACTCATCTGCTCCAGGTAAACGGGAAGATTGGACAGGAGCTTTTCCTTGTCAATGGCCTGGTCCTCCACCTCTTCCTCTGTAAAATGTTCTAAGTACTCCTCAAAGGTCTTATCCCCGTACCCGGCAATATCCAGTTTATTCTGTTCAAAATATGCGCTTACAAAGGGATATTCCTTAAGAAGCTGGTCTAAGCTTAATTCCTTCATGTCTTATCTGCCCCCAAATTGATTTTTTTAACGTTTCCCATCTGAAATGCTTCCCCGATTCTTGTTTCTCCAAGGCAATAGGAGCAGAGGGCGGAAGGCATGGGGAAGCGCAGCTGCATGCCCTGGACAGATTCGATGTTCTGGTTCTCGTCATAGAGAAGGCTTCCCAGCTCATAAGCCCCTTGTCCGGTCAGCCCATTTACATGCATGGTAACAGCACGGGGATTTACGGAGCTTACACAGGAGGCAAAAACCTCCCGCTCTGCCTGGGATACAATATCCCCCTTTGTAATGACCACAAAATCAGCTGATTTTAACATGGGACCGATTTTTTTGGGAGTATTGATGCCGGAAAGGTTGTCAATGACGCAAACTCCCTTAATTTCCTTTAAATAAGGGGAACAGCGGTTGCAAAGACCGGCGGATTCGGTGATGAGTAAGTCCAGCTTTTCCTCATTGCCCCAATTTACCACCTCTTCAATATTGGAAGCAAAAAAATGGTCAGGGCATAAGGCGCCGGAAAGTCCCTTTTTTACCGGTATACCGGCTTTTTCATAGGCAGCATCGTCATCCGTATAGAGGCAGTCAAATTTAACAACACCAACCTTTATGTTTCTGTTCTGAAAAGAAGCAATGGTTTTTAAGATCACAGACGTCTTCCCTGAGGAAGGAGGGCCTGAAACAATAATCAGATTCATAAAACCTCCTTTTCTGCTGCCTGATAAAACAGCTGTTCAGTGGTCTTGATCAGATCTCCGATATCATGGCTGTGAATATAGTCCCAGCCAAGCCACATGAACTTTTGATCTGGTTTTAAGTGGTTATCTACCAGCGGGTTTGTGGAGGGGAACTTTCCGTTAGAGGAAAGGATTTCGCCTATTTCTTTGGAATAGAGGAAGTCCACAAATGGCTTGACCTTTTCTCTGTTCTTTGATCTTGCCAAAAGGAAAATCGGGCTTATGATTGCCCCATCCTTTGGCCATACGGGACGCAGGGGGCTTTTCTCATCTGCCATGCTGGCAAAAAAGTAGGGAGAGATCGTAACAGCCGGAACCTTATTTCCGTCCTTTGCAATGTGGGATTTCACCATCTGGGCCGGATGCATGCTGCGCAAAAGGGCTTTTCCCATTTTTTCAATGCCCTCATCCCCGTAATACCGGTGAATGTGCAGCAAAAATGCGTTGAACATGTCCAAGTCCTTCATGGGCATGCTGACACTGTTTTCAAATTCAGGCTTCATTAAGTCCGCCCAGCTTTCAGGAAAAGGACGGTCCCCTAAAACGGCGGTATTTACCATGATAACAGCCGGAACAATGCCAATGATGGCATATTGGTTTTTAGGGTCCTTTAAGGAAATGGCGTCATTGTCAAAATCAGGATTTATTTGTTTAATATCTGAAATATCTTCAAAAGTGCCGGAATCCCGGTAACGCCCCATGAGGTTTTTATCAAAGAATAAGTCAAAGCCTGCTGACAGATAAAGGTCAGACAGGGCGTCTGCATTGCCGTCTGCAGCAATGATCCGTTCCTTTACATCATCCAGTCCAAGGTTGGCGGATTTTAAATTGTAGTCCACCTTATAATCCATGGAATCCTTTTGGGAAATCATCCAAGCTTCAAATTTTTCCAAAAGGGGAAGGCGGATGGGGCAGGGCAGTACGCCTTCAATGCGGATATCGCCGCCTTCTTCTTTTTTCGTAGGTGTAAGCCCGGAAGTGAGGTCAGGAAGGTTTTGCTTAATGATTTCTTCCAGCTTTTCTATGAAAAGCTCCTGATTGAGCTTTCGCATGGATAAAGCCATTTCAAGAGTAACGGTCTTTGCAAGAGTGTTGCGCATAACAGGATTGTTTAAATGCTCAAACCCGTTTGTAACAAACAATCCCATTGTTTCGGGATATTTTTCAGTTATATCGTAAATGGTGTCGGTAGCTTTTATATAGTGTGCCATTTTTCTTCCTTTCTACATGTGATAACAGTCAGGGTAATTTGATATGCTTATCATACCATATCCTTTCCAATTTGGTTGTTGTAATTACAACATATGTGAGAACGTTATTGATATTATTTATTAAAACCCATAAAATTACACCAGTTTTCAAAGGGTGGCTTAAGAATCGCAGATCTGGGCTTCCCGGTAAAAGAGGCTTACATGAGTTTTTATTTTTAAGATACTGATAAAAATTAAAAGTTTATGGAATGAAAAGGGGTTGTTGCAATTATGATGAAATAAAATGGTTTATAGTATAGTACAAGGAGAAAGCATATGATTGTTTCATGGATGACGACAAACCAGTGTAATCTTAAGTGCAAGCATTGTTACCAGGATGCCGGCAGTAAAAAGGCAGACGAACTGACAACAGAGGAAGCCAAAAAGCTAATTGATGAAATCGCCGGAGCGGGTTTCCGCATTATGATATTCAGCGGAGGGGAACCGCTGATGCGCCCGGATATTTATACTCTGGTATCCTATGCAGCCGGTGCGGGCCTTCGGCCTGTTTTTGGCACCAACGGTATGTTGATTACGGAAGAGGCAGCCAAACGGCTGAAGGAGTGCAAGGCCGCGGCCATGGGGATCAGCCTTGACAGCCTGGATGAACAAAAACATAACAGGTTCAGGGGAAATGAAAACGCATACCGGTTGACCTTAGAGGGGATTGAGAACTGTAAAAAGGCCGGTTTGCCCTTTCAGATACATACAACGATCATGGACTGGAACCAGGATGAAGTGGAGGACATCATTGATTTCAGTGTAAAATCCGGTGCAATGGCCAATTACCTGTTTTTCCTGATTCCCGTTGGCAGGGGGAGATATCTGGAAGAAACCTCCTTAAAAGTCATGGAGTACGAAAAGCTTCTGCAAACCATTATGGCAAAGCAGAAGGAAGTTCCCATTGATATAAAACCTACCTGTGCCCCTCAGTTTACAAGAGTGGCAAAGCAGATGAATGTGGATACCCGCTTTACCAGAGGCTGTCTTGCGGGACTTTCCTATTGTGTGGTAAGCCCTGTGGGAAAGGTCCGTCCCTGCGCCTATATGGTTGAGGAAGCAGGGGATATCCGCAAAGAACCGTTCGGACAGATATGGAAAAACAGCAGTTTGTTTAAAACCCTGCGCACTCAGAAATACAAGGGGACATGCAGTGACTGCCTTTACGGAAAAGAGTGCGGGGGCTGCCGCGCACGGGCGGGATATTATAATAACGGCGATTATATGGCGGAAGACAGCTATTGCGCTTATGGAAAACAATTATGCGAAGAAGGTGCGTTGATCAATTGAAGATGAAAACCATGGTATATGCAGGAATGCTTCTTGTAATTTTAAATATACTTTCCGGGTGCGGCGTCAGGACATCAAAACCCGCTGCCACAGCGGCAGAGGGCTGCTGCTTTACCGACGCGCTTGGCCAGGAAGTGGCGGTTAAAAATCCGGAAAATGCGGTCGCTTTAATGGGGAGTTTTGCAGAAATCTGGCTGGAAGCCGGAGGCAGGCTGACAGGGGTCACTGATGATGCATTTGAAGAAAGAGGGCTGGACCTTTCAGAGGAAATTGTTTCCGTGGGAAAATACAACAGTCCAAATGCAGAGAAAATCATAGCCTTAAACCCGGATCTGGTCATATTGTCATCAGAAACCAGGGAACATACTGCCCTGAAAGAGGTTCTGAAACAGGCAGGTATTACAACGGCCTATTTTAAAGTGACATATTTTGAGGACTACTTGTCCATGCTTAAAATCTGCACGGAAATAACCGGAAGGAATGAACTGTATCAGGAACATGGGCTGGCCGTAAAGGAAGAGATTGAGGAAATCCTTTCCAGGCCAAAGACTCAGGAGCCGCCCTCTGTTTTACTTCTCATTACCTATTCC
Organism: Lachnospiraceae bacterium; assembly: GCA_902363835.1. Taxonomy (GTDB): domain Bacteria; phylum Bacillota; class Clostridia; order Lachnospirales; family Lachnospiraceae; genus Lacrimispora. The sequence goes on along the minus strand of CABJBM010000027.1, from coordinate 13,818 downwards.
GGCGGAGCGGTGGCACAGAATTCAAAGACCATGACAGGAAAAATGTTAAATGATCTTGGGTGTAAAAACATAGCTGATGAGAACCAGAGCCTGCTTAAGGAATTTAACATGGAAAGTATCGTAAAAGAAGACCCGGATTATATTTTCGTGATTCCCATGGGAAACGACAATGAGCTTGCCGTGAAAAATTTAAAAGAAAGCATTGAAAAAAATCCGGCATGGAATGGCCTTACTGCCGTTAAGAATGACCGGTATATCCTTCTGCCAAAGGAAAAGTTCCTTTATAAGCCCAACGGAAAATGGGGAGAAAGCTATCAATACCTTTGGGAGATTCTTTATGGAAAGAAATAACAAGGCGCGGTTGTTTATCCTTTTGTCAGCAGCAGGACTGTCAGTTTCGGTTTTGCTGGGATTGTGCCTGGGAACCAGCAATATCCGGCCATCTGTACTTATTGCAACACTGTCTGCAGGGGAATCCGATGATTTCTTATACCGGATACTTCTCACTGTGCGCCTGCCAAGAGTAGCAGGCGCCCTGCTTGCAGGAAGCGCTCTTGCAGTATCCGGTGCCATCATTCAGTCCGTGTTAAACAATCCTCTGGCAAGCCCTAATATCATTGGAGTAAATGCAGGGGCAGGGCTGCTGGTTCTGCTGGCATCTGCCTTTCTTCCTGCAAATCCGTTTTTCCTGCCTTTGTCGGCATTTATGGGCGCGCTTCTTGCCTGTATGCTGGTTCTGGCAATTACCATGCTGGGCAGGATGTCCAGGGTCCTGCTGGTTTTAACAGGGTTTGCGGTTAACAGCATTTTCAGCGCAGGGATGAATACGGTTATGATTTTATATCCGGATGCCTATGTGGGCGCAGGGAATTTTCTGGTGGGAGGGCTTTCCTCGGTTACTTCAAATGTTCTTGTCTATCCTTCGGTTTTTATTGCTGCAGGCTTTATTCTGGCACTGCTTTGTTCCAAAGGACTTAACATTTTAAATCTTGGGGCAGACAGTGCAAAAACCCTTGGCATGAATGTAAATGCCTGCCGGTGCATTTACCTGACCATTGCGGCCATTCTTGCAGGAGCGGCAGTCAGCTTTGCAGGAATGATCGGCTTTGTGGGCCTTTTAGTACCCCATGGGGTAAAATTAATCATCGGACAGGACAACCGGTTTGTCCTTCCTGCCAGCGCTTTGACTGGAGGCATGTTTGTTATTTTGTGTGATTTGCTGGCCAGAACCTTATTTCTGCCATATGAGCTTCCGGTGGGAATTTTAATGTCCCTTATGGGAGGTCCGTTTTTTCTTTATCTGATTGTTAAAAACAGACGGAAAGGATGATGGAAACTATGATCAGGCTTGAGGATGTGACTTATTCTTATAACAGACAGCCTTTAATCCGGGAGATGGACCTAAGCTTTGAAAAAGGAAAGATCACCACCATCGTGGGACCTAACGGATGCGGAAAAAGCACGGTGTTAAAGCTTGCTTCCCGGCTTTTGCAGCCAAATAAGGGGAAAGTGTATTTGGAGAATCAAGACATAGGCGGCATGAAAAGAAAGGAATTTGCCAGAAACGTATCCGTGCTCCTTCAAAGCAGCTATGTACCGGATATGGCGGTGGAAGATGCGGTGATGTCGGGAAGATATCCCCATCAGTCACCGGTCAGTCTCTCGTCCGCCGAGGATAAACGGCTGGCAGAATATGCCATGAAAATCACCTGCTGTGAGTCTTTTCAAAGTAAAAATATGCGCCGGCTTTCAGGAGGAGAGCGCCAGCGTGTCTTTCTTGCCATGGTGCTGGCCCAGGATACGCCGGTTATTTTTCTGGATGAACCCACCACTTATCTGGATATTAATGTTTCCTATGAAATCATGGAGCTTATAAGCAGTTTAAACAGAAAGCTTGGAAAAACCATTGTTTTGGTTTTGCATGATCTTAATCTGGCCCTCAATTATTCCGACCGTCTGGCTGTAATGGAAAAGGGGAGGGTGGTTGCTTATGAGGAAGCAGCTGATCACAGGGTTCATAGTTGTATCAGTGATATCTTTAAGGTGGATATCCGGCAGCTGACGGAAAAGGGGAAGTCTTATTATTATCCCTTTAAAATATAAAATAAGGCTGGAGTTTCTGTTTTAATGATAGTAGAATTCGGCCTATTGAAATACCCATTTATATGATTCCGGATTTTGTATCTAATTATTATGTTAAAATCAATGAAAATTGCCTGTTAAAAGAAGCAGCAAAAATAAAAGTAAAAGAAAAAGCAATTCTGCAATGATAATTAAAGTCACGGAGAATTGCCTTTTTATAATGGATTACTATTTCTATTTCTATATTGAAAGGGAGTAAACCCGATTTTTTTACGGAAGGCCTGTGCATAATAGCTTGCACTGGGAAAGCCTATACGATGTGATAATTCTGTTATACTTAAATCTGTATTATCTAATAGGTAGAGGCTTTTTTCAATTCTATAGTCTATGATATAGGCACTTATGGTTGTGTTCATATGTTTCCTAAAGAACCGGCAGCATTCATTTGTACAAATGTTTATAGTACCGGCGATTTCTTCCAATGAGATCCTTCTTTCATAATTAATATGTATATATTCTAAGATTTTCTTTAGGCGATTCAGTTCCTTTTCATTGTAGGAGCATACTGAGAATTCACCTTTAAATTTTTTAGAACAATCATATAAATTCATCCATATGGAGGTTAAGAATGTCAGCAGTTTTAATTCATTGATTTCCTTATTGTTTAATTGCAAAGTATAAATCTCTGATAAGATTTCTAAAATATTTTTTGTATTTTGATCGCTGTTTAGCAGTAAAAGGTGAGAAAGTGATGGGTTTCTAACGATTTCATCTATATATTTTGTCTTAATACGACTTAGTTCAAAGCCGTAAATGAGCTTAGGCAGGAATGTAATGGATAAATACTTGCAATCTTGCCTGTTGTGCATTTTTCCGCTGTGCATCATATTCTGATTACAAAAGATTCCCTGTCCTTCTTTTAATAAATGCTCAAAACCATTTATTGTATATAGAATTTCACCTTCTATAATGTAGGTAAATTCTACTTCTGAATGCCAGTGATCCAAAAAATAGCCTTTGTCATATCTGGACAGCACTTCTTTGCTGATTAAAATGGGATATTCTTCAGAACCATGCATTTTTAACTCTCTATGTTGATGATCAACTGATATTTGCATAGGCACCTCAATTTACTGATAAAAACAATCAATATGCGGATATTTTTTTTACATTAATATTATTATAATAGTTTCAAATGATTTGTCAATAAACGTGTATTGTGTGAAACACAAGGGTAAAAAGAATGAAAGATGTTTGGCGGCGAAAATGAGAATAAGAGAAACGGTAATAGAAAGGGGAAGTATGGAAAGTATTGATGTTAATAGTGAGAAAAGGTATTGCCAGAAACAAGCGATTATCTTCAACTCTTTTAACCAGATAATTACAAATACACTGGCAGGCGATATTATGCTGCTGCTTTTGTATCTACGAATGTGCTTGGAATCATTATAAATTTTGCGGGGCACAACAGAATTTCTACTATTTATTTATTTTCATTGGATATATTTAAATGTGTTTATGTATTCCTTATATTGAGTTCCACAGTAATTGTGAAAATGGTATTTCACAAAATGAATATAAATAACAAAAATTAGTTTTCTGTAATATATAAAAACTTTTCTGTTTTAGAGAAGTGAGTGTCTCATATCTTTACCAGTTTTTTTTGCTGTGTTATACTTGAGACAACAGGAACAGCGCAGCGTAAGCTGATGCTGCAGTCTTTTGGCGTTACAGGAAGGTAAAGCATGAAAAAAAGTATAGCGGTTATTGCATTGGATCCGTTTGCAGGAAAAGCATATGCCCAGCAGGTCCGGTCGGTGTTTGGGGAACGGGTTGTTGTCCGTAATTACAGCATGATGGATGGAACGGCAGCAAATATGGAGCCTTGCGATTTGTATATGGGCTCAACGGATGCGTTTGATGCCATGGGAGATCCCAAACGGTATATTCCGGCTGATGCACAACGGATGGAAATTCAGGTTACTTATTTAAAGGAAGCTGTGCGCCGTTTGGAAGAGATCCCAAAGGGCACAAAAGTCATTTACGTCAATATCACTGAGGTTATGGCAAGGGAAGCAGTGACTCAGCTGGAACAGCTGGGGATTACGCATTTAAAGTTTATATTATATGCGCCGGGAAGCAAGCTGACTGATATGGCAGAGATTGCCGTCACTCCGGATGAAGAGCGCTATGTGCCCGGCGGAATTCCCACAATTATCAATCTGGGACAGAGAACCTGCTCTTCTGATACCATGATTGAAGCAGCGTTTCGGCTTGGTTTTGACGACTTGCTTGAAGAAGCCACGTTTAAACAGTATCAGGAGTCAGTATGCACCAATACCTATTATTTTGATCAGATGTTCAATCGTTCCAGAAGATTGGAAAGTCAGTTTGATATTCTTATGGAAGTGCTTGACCAGGGCGTAATCGCGGTAAATGAACACGGAGAAATATATGCAGTTAACAAAAATGCTGTTGATATCACCCGGGTTCCTGAAAATCTTGGCCTTAAAAACATGGGGGAAGAAATATTTCCTTATATACCATTCCGAACATGTTTAGAGGAGAAAAAGGAGACGAATCCGCAAGTTGTGAGGGTTGCAGGAAATCTGGTAAGCCTTTATGTGCGTCCGGTGTTAAGGCGGGATGTTTGTGTAGGTGCATTTGCTATTTTGCAGAAGTTCAATGAGATGGAGCGCCGTCAAAATGAACTGCGGGTTCAATTGATGAAAAAAGGCCAGGGGCACAGAGCCAAATATTGCTTTGATGATGTGATCGGGGAGTCCGAACCAATAGTAAAGACTAAATTTATCCTGAATAAAATGGCTTGCACGGAATCTCCGGTTTTGTTAATTGGAGAAACAGGAACCGGTAAAGAGCTGTTTGCACATTCCGTCCATAACGCGTCAAAGCGCAGGGATCAGCCTTTTGTGGCAATTAACTGTGCGGCTATGCCGGAGAATTTATTGGAAAGCGAGCTGTTTGGTTATGAAGAAGGTGCCTTTACCGGCGCGAAAAAGGGAGGCAGGCCGGGTCTTTTTGAATTCGCCCATCAGGGGACTTTATTTTTAGATGAAGTGGAAGGCATGAGCCCTGCACTGCAGGTAAAGCTGCTGCGTGTTTTACAGGAACATGAAATCATGCGGGTTGGCGGAAATCAGATCATTCCTGTTGATGTACGGATCGTTGCAGCAACCAATGAAGAACTTGAGCAAAAAGTGGCGGAAGGCACTTTCCGCCAGGACCTTTATTACAGACTGAATGCCTTGCCGGTATTAATCCCGCCCCTTCGGAAACGGGAGGAAGATGTATTTTTAATTTTGGACAGTTTTCAAAAAGAACTTGGGGGAACATTCCAGTTAAATGATGATATCAAGGAATTGTTTCGCAAATATGAGTGGCCGGGGAATATACGGGAACTGCGCAATGTGGTAGATTATTTGTGCTTTACAGGTCATAGGGTAATAACAATTGATGATTTGCCTCCTGTTTTTCCCATAGGCAAATATAAAGAAGAGGCCAATGGAATAAAAGATGTGCAGATTGATATGCACATCACGGATAAGCTGCCTCAGTGTTCAAAAGTAACCCATATGCCGACCCAACAGGAACGGGTGATTCTGGAAATTCTTTACAACGCAGAACGCACAGGACAATCCATTGGACGGGAAAAAATTCTGTTGGAGGCCCAAATACGTAAGATAAAGTTAACTCAGCCTCAGGTGCGTAAAATATTAGGCAGGTTAGAGGAAAGCGGCTACGTAATTGTTACAAAGGGCAGAGGCGGAAGCAGTATTACAAAAAAGGGAGTTCATTGGATATGTGATTAATCGGCTGAGATAACCCAACAAGTAACCAGATAACAGTTTGTTTTAAATCCATTAATGACCAGTTAACAGCCAATTAATAACCAGAAAGAAAGGGTTTTTATTTCCCGGCAAAATTCTACAAAACGTAGTAAAAAGATAAACGTAGAAAAGGCGGCATTTACAGGCTTTTTCTGCGTTTTATTAATATTTTTTCCCTATAATAAAAAGTTGGCACGTATATTGCTTTATATATAAATATAAAACTGAAAGGAGCTATATATGAAGTATAATTTTGACATCGTAGCTGACCGAAGCAAAAACCGGGCAGGAAAATACGATGAGAGGCAAAAGAAGTTTGGTACCACGGATGTGATTCCCCTTTGGGTTGCAGATATGGATTTCCAAACGGCTCAGCCAATCATTGATGCATGTGTGGAGAAAGCAAAGGAAGGGATCTGGGGATATACCTATCGGCCCGACTCCTATTTTGATGCAATACTTGGCTGGCAGTTTCGCAGACATGGCTGGAAGATTGACAAAGAAAAAGTGAGTTGGAGCTTGGGAGTTGTACCTGCGCTGTCTGCAATTATTAAAGTGTTTACCAGTAAAGGGGACTCTGTTATGATTCAGACTCCTGTGTATTCTGAATTTTATGATATTACGGAAGCATGGGAAAGAAAGGTAGTTGAAAACCAACTGGCTGAACAGGACGGAAAATGGACCATTGATTTTGCGGATTTCCAGGAAAAGGCAAAAGATCCAAAGGTAAAAATCTTTCTTTTGTGCAGTCCCCATAATCCTCTTGGGATTGTCTGGACAAAAGAGCAGCTGCAGAGGATGTTTGAGATTTGTTATGCCAATGACGTGCTGGTGGTTTCTGACGAAATACATTCTGATCTGGTGTTTCATGGGAAGAAGCATATTCCAACGGCTATGATATCTGACAAGGCCAGGGATTATGTCATAAGCTGCATTTCCGGCACAAAGACATTTAATCTTGCAGGCTTGCAGGCATCAACAAATGTTTTTCCCAACCTGGAAATGAAGGCTGCTTTTGATAAGTTCTGGATGAATTTAGATATTCACAGGAATAATGCATTTAGTTCAGTGGCTATGGAAGCAGCGTTTAATGAGGGGGAAGAGTGGTTGGAGCAATTGCTTCCATATCTATCTGAAAACTTTGATTTTATCAAAGATTATTGTGAGAAGCACATTCCTAAAATCAAACCCAATATACCGGATGCCACCTATCTGGTATGGCTGGATTGCAGGGAATTGGGAATGGACAATGAAACATTAAGAAAATTTATGATTGAAGATGCAAAGCTGGGATTAAACGAAGGTTATACTTTTGGCCGGAGCCTTTCAGGGTTTATGAGACTGAATGCAGCATGCCCCCGGTGTATCCTTGCAAAGGCAATGAAACAGCTGGAGGATGCGGTAAACCGTCTGTGAAATTAAAGAAGTTATGAAAGTCACTTGAAGTCAAAATTATGGGGTGAAAAGGAGAAGTGCACATATGAATAAAAAAGATATCTGGAAAAGCTATCGATTCCCAATTCTTTTGGTGTTAGGAATCTTAATCGGGTCGGGTTTTGGATTGGTTGCGGGAGAGAAGGCCACGATTGTGAAACCCCTTGGTGATATTTTCCTTAATTTGATGTTTACAATTGTTGTGCCAATGGTCCTGGTTTCTATTTCCAGCGCAGTGGGAAGCATGGTAAATATGAAGCGTCTTGGAAGCATTTTAGTAAATCTTATTATTGTTTTTATCGGTACCGGTGCGGTGGCAGCTGTACTTGTTCTTTTTGCAGTGAACATTTTTCCTCCTGCTGCAAGCACTACAATTGCCATGAGTGCAGCAGATGTTGGAGAAACAGCTTCGGTTGGGGATATGATTGTCGGAGCACTTACTGTTTCTGATTTTCCGGATCTTTTAAGCCGCCAGAACATGCTCCCATTGATTATTTTTTCTGTCATGTTTGGATTCTGCGTAAGTGCATGCGGCGGTGATGAGAGTCCTGTTGGAAAAATGCTTATAAACTTAAATGATATCATCATGAAGATGGTCAATTTAATCATGAAGTTTGCTCCCATTGGTCTGGGCGCATATTTTGCCAACTTAGTGGGTGAATTTGGACCGAGTTTGATTGGTGATTACGGCCGTTCCATGATCTTGTATTATCCGCTCTGTTTCGTTTATGTGGTAATATTTTTTCCATTGTATTCCTATATAGCAGGCGGAAAAGAAGCGATTCGCCGCATGCTGAAATTTGTTCCGACTCCGGCACTGACCGCTTTTGCAACTCAAAGTTCCATGGCAACTCTGCCGGTAAATTTAGATGCCTGCGATAAAATGGGAGTTCCCAAGGATATTAGAGAAATCGTTCTTCCAATGGGAGCGACCATGCACATGGATGGCTCGGTATTATCCGCGATTGTTAAGATTGCATTTTTGTATGGGGTGTTTAATCAGCCGTTTACCGGTGTTGGAACTTATGCCATGTCAATTGTTGTAGCGATTTTGTCTGCGTTTGTATTGTCAGGAGCGCCAGGGGGCGGTTTGGTAGGTGAAATGCTGATCGTTGGTCTTTTTGGTTTTCCACCGGAGGCATTTCCATTAATTGCAACATTAGGTTTCCTGTTTGATCCGGCGGCCACCTGTTTAAATTCATCTGGTGATGCCATTGCTTCCATGATGGTAGCCAGAATGGTGGAAGGAAAAGAGTGGATTCATGACCGCTTAACAGGTAACAACGAAGAATTAACCGAAAAGAGAGATATTACTGCATAAGAAAAGAAGGAAAATTATGAAAATAACGATTATTGGAAGCCATTTATGCCCGGACACATTGTATGCACTGCATGAGCTGATTGATAGGAAAGCCAGCGTGGATTTTAAAAATTTATCAGCGGATTTAAAGGACTTAAAAGCATATCTTGCTGTGCGTGAAACGGAACCGGCATTTGAAGCTGTTAAGAACAACGGTGGTATTGGAATCCCGTTCTTTATTCTGGAAGACGGAACCAGAACCTTAAACCTGGATGAGGTATTAGAAAAGCTGTAATATACATAAAGGATGAATGGATCCTGAAGGGAAGCACCTGGCTGGCTTCTTACGGAAACCATGCTGTAACAACAGCATCTGCATAAGGAGGTATTATTATGGTTTTAGGCCAAGAAAAGGTCTCATTATTGAATTTACCCACTCCTTTGGAGTATCTTAAAAATGTCTCGGAAGAGTTGGGGATCCAATTGTATCTTAAACGTGATGATATGACTGGTCTGGGCCTGGGAGGCAATAAGCTTCGAAAGCTGGAATATATTTTAAAGGACGCACAGAACAAAGGGGCAACCATGCTTATTACTGAGGGCGGAGTGCAGACAAATCACGGCCGGTTAACGGCTGCTGTGGCCGCTAAACACAATATGAGATGTGCGATTGTTGCCATAGGGGATTATCCGGGGGAACTGTCGGCAAATTTACTGTTGGACCGGTTAATGGGTGCTGAAGTAATAATAAAAAAAGATGATGGCCGTCCGTCTCCTGAACAGTATAAGGAGTTGGTTAAGGATACAATCAAAAAATATGAGGCTCAGGGAGAAACCGTTTACCCTATACCCCTTGGAGGTTCCGATGACACCGGTATCCTGGGATACTATGAATGCGGGATGGAGCTTACAAAGCAGGCAGCTGCCATGGGGCTGGGTGATGCGCGGGTGATTTCCGCAGTGGGCAGCCTTGGCACCTATATGGGCCTGTATTGCGGATTCAGTAATGAAGGCTCCAGCCTGAAATTAACCGGTGTAGCGATTTTGCCGTTTGATGATTGCAAAGAGCGTTGCATGGTTGAACTGTTTGACAGTGTAAAAGAAAAATATGGATTGAAAATAAGCGCCGGGTTAAAAGATTTTAATATTGAAAAGGATTATGTTCGCGGCGGATATAATCTTCCTTCTAAGGAGGTAAGGGAGGCGGTTTGTCTGATGGCAGAAAAAGAAGCCATTCTCCTTGATCCCTGTTACACAGGAAAATGTTTTGCGGCAATCATTGATATGGTGAAAGAAGGGAAAATCAAAAAGAATGAGAAGATAATCATGATTCATACAGGCGGGGCGCCGGGATTATACACGAAACACCACAGGGTGGAATTTGAAAAGGAATTAATTGATGGAGTTACAATTCTTGAATAAATAGAGTGATGTTATAAGAAGGATTCCTTTGAGAGGTTTTACACTCTCTATGATAAAAATGAGCGAGGGTAAAGCCATGCATTACCCTCGCGTATCTGTACTAGTATGGTTTATCCGATGACATGCCTCTTCAATGATGCGCCTGCCTGAAAACCGGTGCATGGTTTGATGCTCCCATGCAGTGTGTCATCCTAATCAGAGATGAGGCTGTGTATATTAAGCCTGTATTTCCCGAATCAGATTGACCATTTCAATCGCTCCTGCCGCACAGTCAAAGCCTTTGTTGCCTGCCTTTGTTCCGGCGCGTTCAATGGCCTGCTCAATGTTTTCCGTGGTCAGCACTCCGAACATGACCGGAATGCCGCTGTTTAACGATACATGGGCAATCCCCTTGGATACCTCGCTGCAAACATAATCATAATGGCTGGTGCTTCCGCGGATCACTGCACCCAGGCAAATCACTGCATCGTATTTGCCGCAGCCTGCCATTTTAGAAGCGATCAAGGGGATTTCAAAGGCACCGGGCACCCATGCAACTTCGATGTTTTCCTCACTGACGTCGTGGCGCTTAAGGCAGTCCAGCGCACCACCAAGCAGCTTTGCTGTAATAAACTCATTAAACCGTGAAGCAACAATGCCGATTTTAACTTCCTTTGATACAAGCTTTCCTTCAAAAACTTTCATGATAAATTCTCCTTTATGATTTAATACTGTAAAATGTGGCCCATTTTGTTTTGCTTGGTCTGCAGGTAAAACAGGTCATGGTCATTGGCAGGCATTTGAATGGGAACTCTTTCAATAATTTCCATACCGAAACCGGACAGTCCATAGACCTTATCAGGATTGTTGGTGATGAGCCGCAGGGTTTTGGCTCCCAGATCCCGCAGGATTTGAGCTCCGATGTAATACTCACGCTCATCCCCCTCAAAGCCAAGAGCAAGGTTGGCTTCCAGGGTATCCATGCCCTTGTCCTGCAAGGCATATGCCCGCAGCTTATTAACAAGCCCGATTCCCCGTCCCTCCTGACGCATGTAGAGAAGAATTCCCCGTCCCTCCTGCTCAATCTGTGTCATGGCGGCGGCAAGCTGCTGACCGCAGTCGCAGCGCATGGAGCCAAAGGCATCCCCGGTCAGGCATTCGGAATGCACACGGCACAGGATATTTTCCCCATCGCTGATTTCGCCTTTTACCAGTGCCACATGATGCTCACCGTTAAGCTTATTTACATAGCAATACGCTTTAAAGTTACCATATTTTGTAGGCATTTCATTGACAGAGGTTTGTTCCACCAGTTGGTCGTGCTTTTTTCGGTAGTCCTGCAATGCAGCGATGGTAACAAAGGGAATCCCCCATTTCTGAGCCAGTTCCATCAGCTCCGGTGTACGCATCATGGTACCGTCTTCCCTCATGATTTCACAGCAAAGCCCGCATTGCTTCAGTCCTGCCAGACGCATCAAATCCACCGTGGCTTCCGTATGTCCGCCCCGCTCCAAAACACCGTTTCGCTTTGCAAGCAGAGGAAACATATGCCCCGGGCGGCGGAAATCCTCGGGTTTTGCCCCGTCCTCCACGCATTTCATCGCAGTAAGGGAGCGCTCCGCCGCGGAGATTCCGGTGGTGGTGTCCATATGATCCACCGAAACGGTGAATGCGGTGGCATGGTTGTCCGTATTTTCGGAAACCATCTGCGGAAAGTGTAAGTTCCTGCAAAGTTCCTCGTTCATGGGCATACAGATCAGCCCTTTGCCGTGGGTTGCCATGAAATTAATATTCTCTGTGGTGGCAAATTCGGCGGCACAGATAAAATCACCTTCATTTTCCCGCCCCTCATTGTCTGTTACAAGAATGATTTTTCCTTGCTGAAGCGCTTTCAGTGCTTCTTCAATGGTATTGTACTGGAACATCGTATTCCTCCTAATAGCCAGATTTTGTTAAAAACTCTTTTGTAATGCCCTCAGACCGATTCTGCCCGGGGGCGGAATACAAAAACTTTTCAATGTATTTTCCCACAAGGTCGTTTTCCAGATTTACAGGATCCCCTGCTTTTTTGAGAGAGAGAATCGTGGATTTTACCGTATGGGGAATGGCGGACAGACTGAAATCCGAAGCAGTAACCGCCGCTACGGTCAGGCTGATCCCATCCACTGCAACAGAGCCCTTTTCCACAATGTAACGCAGTATGTTTTTTTCAGCAGCAATGGTGTACCAAATTGCATTGTCATCCTTTTGTATGGCTTTTACTGTGCCAACGCCGTCAATATGCCCGGAAACAATATGCCCGCCAAAACGTCCGTTTGCAGGCATGGCCCGCTCTAAATTAACGGAATCTCCTGGGCGCAGCTTGCCCAGAGAGGAGCGGTTTAAGGTTTCGTGCATTACATCTGCCTGAAACGTATGAGAGGAAAGGCCTGAGGCTGTCAGACATACTCCGTTTACCGCTACGCTGTCCCCCACACAAAGGTCCTCAAAAATCACGCTGCCCTGTATGGTCAGTGTGGAGGATTGCACTCCTTTTCGAACCCCCTTGAGCACCCCGATTTCTTCAATAATTCCTGTGAACATAAGGCTTTACCTCGCTTTCAATAAAAATGTCCTCTCCCAGATGATTAACCGTGCTGTTTGTAAGGAAAAATGCATCCTTTGGAAAGGGGACGCCCATTCCGGCCACAGGTGTTTTCCCGTTGGCTCCGCCAAACAGCTTTGGGGCAATGTAGGCATGCACCTTGTTGACAATTCCCGCCTGTAATGCTGACCAGTTCAGAATACCGCCGCCCTCCAGCAGAATACTGTCAATCTTTTCTTCGCCCAGTTTTATCATCAGCTCCTTTAAGTCCAAATGGCCATCTTTTTGGGGAAGCGGCAGGATACGGCAGCCGGCTTTGATGTAAGGCAGATGCGCTTCTGGTTTTGTGCAGGCGGTGGCAATGACAGTGGGAACCTCTCCGGCAGTCGAAACAATTTGGGAGGAAAGCGGTGTGCGCAATTGTGTATCACAGATGATACGAAGTGGATTTCTGCCGCCTTCCATGCGGCAGGTGAGAAGCGGGTCATCTGCAAGCACCGTGCCAATTCCGGCCATCACAGCGCTGTACCGGTGGCGGTCCTCATGCACTTTGCGGCGTGCGGCCTCACCGGTAATCCACTTGGAAGCACCTGTATACGCTGCGGTTTTTCCATCCATTGTCATAGCGTATTTCATGACCACATACGGTGTTCCTGTTTGGATAAAGTGGAAAAACACTTCGTTGAGCTTGTCACACTCCTCTTTGAGCACGCCTTCCACAACTTCAATGCCTTGTTGGCGAAGCTGCCTGATCCCTTTTCCTGCAACCAGAGGATTGGGATCATGGCTGCCGATGACCACCTTACGGATTTTGCTTTGCAGGATTGCCTCAACACAGGGAGGTGTTTTTCCATAATGGCAGCAGGGTTCCAGCGTCACATACAGGGTCGCGCCCTCCGGCGATTCCCTGCAGCTTGCCAAAGCATTCCGTTCCCCATGGGGAGCGCCATACCGCTGATGGAATCCCTGCCCGATAATCCGGCCATCCTTTACGAGCACAGCGCCAACCATTGGGTTGGGATTTACAAAGCCGCACCCTTTTTTGGCAAGTTGTAAAGCCATAAGCATATATTCGGTATCCTTCATATCACACCACCTTAACAGAAAGGGGGTGTCGCAAAATCACCAAAATGAAGTGATGGAGTGACACCCTCTTTCTGTGTAGGTAA